>CAWGJN010000016.1:0-143928 GCA_963822925.1 uncultured Gemmatimonadales bacterium | reverse complement strand
GTCTCGCCCACCTGGTCGCGGCCCAGCTCGCCGCAGCGATGCGTGCGCATAGCCGTCGCCGCCGACGGGTCTGCCACCATCGAATCAGTCACATCTGTCATGGCCCAAACGTAACTCAGATCACGAGTTACGGCTACGGCCACCGCTGCTGGAGCCCTGCGCTAGGCGGAACCGGTTGGTTGGGGGTGGGTGAACTCACTTGTCGAACGCGAAAATGCGCTTCCAGTCGTCCTTCATGCTGATGACGACCCACCCGTCCTTCTTTGCCTCGTCATAGAGCGCCTGCGAGAAGGCGCCCACCTTCGTGTCCGGCAATCCCTTCGCCGGCCCGTAGGCATACTCGCGCTTCGCGTCGTCGTGCAGCACCAGCAGCGAGAGCCGGGCGCCAGTCACCGCCGGCGGTGTACTCCAGCATCTGCTGGTCACCGGCCGTGTTGCCGAAGGCGATGTGCGGGCGCCGGCCGATCATGAGGTGGATCCCCTCGGCCTTTCCCGCGTTGTTGTCGTTCAGGACCAGCTTGGCTTCCTTCGTGAGCACCGGCTTCCCGTCCTTGCCGTAGCTGTAGCTCGTGGCGCCGGCCGTGCCGACGACCTGCTCCGGCGGAATGCCGTAGGTCTGCTCGGCGTACACCCGCACGAAGTCCTGCCCGCCACCCGTCACGATGTACGTCTTGTAGCCATTCGCCCGGAGGTACTTCAGCACTTCCTGCATCGGCAGGTAGGTGAGCTCGTTGTACGGCTTCTTCCAGCGCGGGTCGCGGGCCTTCGCCATCCAGGTCGTCACTTCGGACTGGAACTGATCCACCGGCATGCCGGTGAGCGTGGCCACGGCGAGCATCTCGAGATCCCTCTCGGTCAGCTTCGCCATCGCCGCCCGGTCGCCCGACATCACCGTCTTGAAGGGCTCTTGATTCGCCAGCTCGGGCTTGGCCTTCACGACGGCAGGTACGCGCTCGAGGATGTACATCACCTGCGAGTAGAGCGGATGCTCCACCCAGAGCGTGCCGTCCTGGTCGAATGTGGCGATGCGTTCCGGCACCGGGACGAACTTCGGGTTCCCTGGTGTCGTGGTGGCCTTCACGAACTCGACGATCGCTTTCTTCGCCTCCTTATCGTGCCAGGACGGCAAGGGATCCGACTGGGCCCGGGCCTGTGTGGCGACAACGAGCGCCGCGGCACCAACGAGCCACGGGCGCGAGCGCACCCATGTGCAGGTCATCACAATCCTCCTTCCGGGAAAAAACGAGCGCCCCACCGTGGGGCGCTCGCCGGAACCGGGCTCTAACTCACTGGCTCGCATTCCCCTTCGACTTCTTCAACTGATCCATGACCTGGGTGAGGTTGTAGCTCGCCGGATCCTGCATCGGCGGATACAGCTGGTAGGTCTCGAGCTCCTTGAGCCAGAGCGCCTGACCGATCGGCAGCATATTCCAGTCGTACACGTACGCCGTGACCGGTCCAGCCAGTGCGCCACCCAGTCCGGTCAGCGTCTTCACCTGCTCGCCGATCGAGGTCTCGAATGGATCGCGCTTGATGTTGACAACCTGGGCCCAATGAAATGGCAATGCGCCCATGATGAACCCCGCCGGGGCGTCCGACACCATGGTGAAGTAGATCTTCCAGTTCTTGTAGCGCACTGCCGACGGATCTGCGCCCGAGTAGTAGAAGAACGTATTGCGCGCCGACGTATCCGACTTGCCTTCCAGGTAGGCTCGCTGGTCCACGCCGTCGAGCGTCGTCTTCACGATGCCAGGGTACTGCCCGGCCTCGATCTGCTTCTTGAGGCCGTCACCAGTCGGTCCACCCGCGATATCGACAAACGTCGGCAACCAGTCGAGCGAGGCGAAGATCTCGGTCTTCACCGTGCCAGGCTTGATGACGCCCGGCCAGCGAACGACCATGGGGGCGCGCATGCCACCTTCCCAGGTGCTCAGCTTGCCGCCCTTGAACGGCGTCGTGCCGCCGTCGGGAAAGGTGATCGTCTCGGCGCCGTTGTCGGTGGTGAAGACGATGATCGTATTGTCGAGTTGGCCCATCTCTTCGAGCTTCTTCATCACCAGGCCGATGTTGTCGTCCATCTGCTTCATGCCGGCCTCGTTGACGCCCCAATCCTTCCCGCCTGGCTCACCCACCATCGCCATGTACTTCTCGTTGAGGACGGTTGTGATGTGCATGCGTGCCGGGTTGTACCACACGAAGAACGGCTTGTTGGTCTTCTTCGGGTCGTTCCGAGTGAGGAACTCGATGACCTTCGCCGATATCTCCTCGTCCACTCCCTTGGAGCGTTCGAGCGTCAGCGGACCCTCGTCCTTGCACGTCTGGTTCTTCGATGTCCCATCGCTCGAGGTGCACCAGATCACGGGCCGAGGCGGCGTGAGACAGATCATCGTCTTTGGATCCACAGCGCCCGGAACCTCGGCGAGGCCGGGGATCGGCGTGTTCTTGCACGGCGGCGCCACCGTCTGCTGTGTCGGAGTCTTGTTGATATCGGGGAAGCTCACCCCCTGCATCGCGTCCAGGTGGTACAGGTAACCCCAGTACTCCTGGAACCCGTGTGCGGTCGGCAGCGCGTCGGTGTGGTCACCCAGGTGGTTCTTGCCGAACTCGCCAGTGGTGTAGCCGAGGTCATACAGGAACTTGGCGATTGCGGGCGTGCCCGGGCGTAGGTACGACGGACTGCCCGGCAGCTGCGGCGGGATCATGCCGGTACGCAGCGGATGCATTCCCGTGAAGAAGGCGTTACGCCCGGCGGTGCAGCTCTGCTCGGCGTAGTAGTGCATGAAGATCGCGCCTTCCTGCCCGATGCGATCGATGTTGGGCGTCTCACCCACCGCCAGTCCGCGATGGTAGATGCTCGGCTGCATAAAGCCGATGTCATCACCCATGATGAAAAGAATGTTTGGCTTCTTGGCCGCCTGGCCCGTCGCCGGTGCCGCCGTCACACACATGGCAGCCGCTACTCCGATAAGCACGGCCGCAGATACGAATTCGCATAGCCTGATCACTCCGTGGAAGGTTGTCCGACGACACTACCACGGGCCCTGCCCCGCGCCCCCGCTATCGACTGGACGAAGCCGCGTCAGCAACACCCGCTACGGCTGAGACCTGTAGGCTCAGCACGGTGAACGACCCGATACGTCTCAAGTTCGACAGTCAGGCTGAGCGGCCGCAGTCAGCGATACTCCAACCTGTCGTCCACAATCAGGGCGATACTGATTCGTGATGTTTGGACTGACTTCCGATGCAATGGAATTGGCACGTGTACATCGCAGTTCATGCAAGGGCTGAAAGAGGACGAATTTTTCGTCGAGGCGGGTAGCAACCTTGATAGGTGTCCCTCAAGTGGGACTTGGCTGGTCACGCTTCGAAGATGTCCGGCAGAAACGGCGGTCTGGCGCGCTTGGCCGTGCCCGGTTGTGACGGCAGGAAGGTCAGGGCGTACCGGCAGCCGGGGCCCCTGGACCGGGGCCTGGCCCCGGTCCGTCCGTCGCGCCGAGCCACTTCCGCACCGTCTGGGCGACACGCTCGGCGGCCGGCGGGTCGAGGTTCGCCGTCACGGCGAGATCGTACCCCCCAGGCAGGTCTCCCTCCAGCACCGCATTGAGCCCGCCCGATCCCCCTGCGATGCCGATGCCGGCCGGCGGTCCCTGTGGTATCGACCGCGCCCTGAGCGCCGCCACGAACTGCAGCAGGTCCCCGATCGTCGAGTAACCTCCCCCCGCCGCACTGCCCCGCCCGGGAAGCTCCGCGCTGTTGGGATGCAATGGCGTGCCCGGCGGTGCGTCCTCCTGTCCCGTGGTGTAACCGATCGCGGTGTTGGGCGGCAACGAGTCCACTCTGTATGAGCCGGTGTGCGTCATCCCCGCTGGCTCATAGATGTGGCGCTGGATGTAGGCGTAGTAATCCTCGCCCGAGACCTTCTCGATCAGCATGCCCAGCACGACGTAGCAGGCATTGCAGTACCGGCGGCTCGTCCCCGGCGCAAACGCCGGCGGCGCGGCGGCGAAAAGCACGAGGTAATCGTTGTTGTGCTTGATGTCGTTCCGCGTACCGCCCGGCTGGCGGATCGAAGATGTTGCCGCCCAGCCCCGCCTGGTGGGTCATCAGCTGGCGGATCGTCGCCTTCCTTACGGCCTCGTTGGGATAGTCCGGCCAATAGTGCCCGAGGGTAGAGTCGAGGTCGAGCTTGCCCGCGAAGGCCAGCTGCCGGATCGCCGTCGCGGTGAAGACCTTGTTGATCGACCCGATGTTGAATTCGGTCGTT
This sequence comes from uncultured Gemmatimonadales bacterium, assembly GCA_963822925.1. Lineage (GTDB taxonomy): Bacteria > Gemmatimonadota > Gemmatimonadetes > Gemmatimonadales > GWC2-71-9 > JAGGAG01. The sequence goes on along the minus strand of CAWGJN010000016.1, from coordinate 139,664 downwards.
ACCGTGTTGGGACGCTTCGTGGCGCGGTCGGCCATACCGTATGCCCGCTCGAACACCGTCGCGCCGCCGCGCCTGATCCCAACGGCACCAGAGAACTCCCCCAGCGCCGCGAGTGAATCGAGCGTCTTGCCCAGGCGGTCGACGAGCTGTTCCTGAGTGAGCGGCCCTGCGGCCTGCGCGGCAAGGGGTGGCGTCGCGAGGAGCGAAGCCGCGATAAGAACGACGAGTGGTCGGGTCATGGCAGCAAGGATGCGCACCAGCGTCGAACGGTTGCAAGCGGCTCGTGTATCTTTGGGGCATGGTCGCACCGCCCGAAACCTCGATTCTTGCCCTGACACCTGCGGACGCGCGCGCGCGCCTCGCGGCGTGGGTCACTGAGCGCGGACTTCCTGCCTACCGCCTGGAGCAGCTGGTGCGGAGGCTGTGGGTGGCGCCGATCGAGGCCTGGTCGAGCGCGACCGAGTTGCCGCAGGCCTTGCGCAACGATCTCGACGCCGCGTTTCCGCTGCTCCGCCTTGACCCCGTCACCATCCAGCAATCGCAGGATGGCACCACGAAGTATCTCTGGCGGCTCCACGACGGCGAGATGATCGAGTCGGTGCTGATCCCGAGCGGTTCGCGCCGCACGCTCTGCATCTCGTCGCAAGCCGGGTGTGCGCTGGGCTGCGTCTTCTGCGCCACGGGCACGATGGGCTTCCGCCGGAATCTCACCGCCGCAGAGATTGCCTGCCAGGTGCGCGAGGTGGTGCTGCGCAACGCCGACGACAAGCCGACCAATGTCGTCTACATGGGGATGGGCGAGCCGCTGCTCAACTGGCCTGCAGTCGACGTATCGCTCAGCATCCTGAACGACGAGGAAGGGATTCGGCATCGGGGCTCGGCACATCACCGTGTCGACCGTCGGCATCCTTCCCGGCATGGAGAAGTTCGCCGCGCGGCCGGAGCAGTTCCGGCTGGCCATCTCGCTGCACGCACCCACGGCCGGCGCGGCGGCTGGCGCTGATGCCGATCGAGAAGAAGTATGACCTGGAGGCCGTGCTCAAGGCCGCCGCACAGTTCCGCAAGCGGGTCACCTTCGAGTACGTGCTGATCGCCGGCAAGAACGACAGCGACGCGGATGCGGACAAGCTCGCGAAGCTCGCGAGACGGCTCGGTGCCCTGGTGAACCTGCTGCCGCTCCACCCGGGCGGTGAGGGGGGCCTGACGCCAACCTCACCCACGCGCATCCGGCAGTTCGCCGACCGGTTGCGCAACCAGGGCATCGAAGCCCCGGTCCGGAGGAGCCGCGGGCTGGACATCAACGCGGCGTGCGGGCAGTTGCGGGTCCAGATGGAGAAGAAGGAGCGCAGGACACCAACCTGACCAAGGCCATAGCTCGCGCGAACGCGCCGGTACCCCTACCCTTCAGGCAGGCCGCTCGCGTCGGTATCACCCTCGAGCCGGAGAGTGCCCATGCTGGTCCTCCAAGCCGTTCCCGCCGGAAAGCTCAACGCCTTCAAGCTCCTGCGCGCGCGAATTCGGGAAGCGAGCACGTGGTCATGGAGCAACAAGGCCCGGACACGGCTCAAGCACGTCGCGAGGCCGAAGGGTGGCCATATCGAGGTCAGCAGCGCCGGTGGTGTGCTGGTAGCTCACATCAAGCCGAAGACGCCGAGCGACCAGTTCTACCTCACCGAGAAGTTCATCGGCCGTCTCATCGGCTGGTTCGAGGGCGAGCTGCTCTCGATCAACATCCAGTTTGTGGCCGATCCTCCGGCGCCAGCCCGTCGGCGGCGGCGCCGCTGAGGCTGGGCGTGCCAATGCTCACCGCCGCCGATGTCCGCGCATCCATCGAACGGGCCGGTGCCGCGCACTGGCAGGCGCTGGTGGCCCATCACGAGCAGGCCTATCCGCGTCCCTGCCCCACCCCGGGAGCCATCTGTCACTTCGAAGCGGAGCGACTGAACGCCATGGGATGGGGCGAAAGCCGGGGTCCGCTCTTCGAGTCGCGAGTGCGGCGCGTCGGCGATGCGGTGGAGCTGATCCACGGCTTTCACCATGCCGACAGCTCGGTGCCCGAGTGGACGCCGGCATTCCTCAACTATGAACCCGAACCCGCCCCGGGGTGACACCGCTGCGCGCCATGATGGTACGCGCCCTGCTCGCCTGGTGCATGCTCATGCTCGCCGCCATCCTCAACGGAACCTTTCGTGTTGCGATTCTCAACCCGCGGCTGGGCGAGCGCACTGGGCACATCATCAGCTCCGCGATGCTCTGTGCCCTGATCCTGCTTCTCAGCTGGCTGGTCATTGGCTGGATCGCTCCCACTACAGGTCGTGATGCCGTGCAGGTCGGCGTCTTCTGGTTGGCACTCACCCTGGCCTTCGAGTTCGGCTTCGGTCACTTTGTCGCGCGAAAGCCATGGCGCGAGCTCCTTGCGGACTACAACATCGCGGCATGGAAGGATCTGGATTTTGGTGCTGGTGACAACATTGTTCGCGCCGCTGGTCATGGGTCGCGCGAGGAAGGTCTGGTAGATCGATGGGCGCCACCGCCGTTGCGGTCATGGTCCGGCACGAGAAGGACATCGTGAAGGCCTTCGAGGCGGCCGCGGCCACCAGCGCCGTGGCTGCCAAGCCCCTCGGCGCGCTGGGCCTCGAGGAATCACGCCATTTCGAGCGGCTGCGGCGCCATGGAGTGATCAAGCCGGGGGACCCGGGCACCTGGTATCTCGATCAGCACGCGTGGGCCAGCCGGCAGCATCTGCGGCGGCGTATCGCCCTGGTAATGCTCGCCGTGGCCCTCTTCGCGCTTGCACTCGGTCTGGGGCTCCTGCCAGCCGGTCCCCGCTGACGCGCGACGATGATGAGCGGTGATGCGGCGTTCACGGATCACTTTGCGAGCGTGGCAGAACAGTATGCCCGCTTTCGTCCGCGCTATCCGCCTGCCCTTTTCGATTTCCTTGCTGGTCATTCGCCTGATACGGGCCTGGCATGGGACTGTGGCACTGGCACCGGCATCGCGGCCCTGCCACTGGCCGAGCGCTTCGATACAGTGGTGGCGACCGATGCGAGCGCCGCGCAGCTGGCCCAGGCGCCTTCACACCCGCGAGTCACGTACCGCATGGCGCGGGAAGGCCATTCAGGTCTCGCCGACGGCGCAGCATCGCTCGTCACGGTGGCGCAGGCGGCGCACTGGTTCGATCTCGACGCGTTCTATCGGGAAGTCGATCGGGTGCTCAAGCCCGGCGGACTGCTGGCAATGTGGTGCTACGGCGTGCTGTCCATCAACGAACAGGTCGATACGATACTCGCACGCTTCGAGCACGAGCGGGTCGGGGCCTACTGGCCTCCCGAGCGGCGTCATGTGGACGCGGAGTATCGCACGCTGTCGTTCCCGTATGAGCGCGTCGAGACCCCGGTGTTTGCAATGGAGGCGATGCTCACGCGTGCCGCATTGCTGGGCTATCTCGGCAGCTGGTCGGCGGTCGGCCGCTATCGCGCCGCGACCGGCCTGGACCCGATCCCGGAGCTCGAAGGTGAGCTGCTCGCATCCTGGCCGGATGAACAGTCCCTGAGGCGTACGCTGGCCACTCACGGTCGTCGCCGGGCGCTGGCGGGGCCGGCCACCGCATCCCGGGAAGCAATCCGGTATACTGCGGTAGCAACCATGCGGGAGTCTCCAATGAAATCACTCGCCTATAAGGGCTTTGCGATCACGGCGCGAACCTACCAGGTTCGCGGCACCGGACGCTGGACGCTCGACCTGCTGATCAGCCGCAGGGAGGCGCTGCGCGCCTTCAGCCGCGCCACCACCTATCCAACCGAGGATGCGGCGGTTGCGGGGTGCTGCGAGCTGGGGCGGCGAATCATCGATGGAGCCGAGCGGGATTGTTCGGTGGCGGATTTGTCCTGAGTGCGCTCAGGCGATAAAGCGCGCTCGCTGCTCGAGTGTGGGTATCGGGCAGGAGTCGTAGTGCCCGAACAGGCGGTAGCGGTGACGGGCGAACAGGTCGTAGACCCAGTCGCGGAGCGCTCGCGGAATCACCTTCAGGAGGGACGCAGCCATCCAGGGCCCGCCGAGATACCGGGCGATGGCGACCACTGCGTCCGAGCGTATCAAGGCAATCACCGCGTCTCCGTTGCCGGCAGCCTCGACCAGGATGAGCGAGTCGATCTGCTGCAGGTCCGGTTGCTGCGCAAGCACGGCGGCGGCGAATTCGCCTTGAAGCGGCGCAAATTTCATGGAGCCGCCCGCGTCCCGGGCCAGGATGAACTGCACGGTCCGGTCGCAGAACCCGCAGAGCCCGTCGTACAGCAGGACTTGCATCCCACCCACCTCCCAAAAACACAACGACCCGGCGATGCTCTGGGCATCGGCCGGGACGATGGTTCTGGCAGATTGATCACCCGGTCTGCCCCGGGGCCCCGAAGGGCTATGTTCACTGGCGATAAGTGTAACCAGGGCAGGCGCTAAACGGTAGTCCCCACCCCGCAGCTCCTTCGCGCCACGGGCCGCGAGGAGCTCCAGCACTGCCGCGCGGCTGCTGTGTACCGTCAGCACCAGCAGGTCGCCGGGGCGCGACCAGTCGAGTGCCTTCCCCACGGCGTCCACTTCGCTGTCGCCATACTCGATCGCATGCGCCGGCAATCCCAGCCGGCGGAACTCGTCGGCCAGCAATCCGGGGATCTCCCCGATCGGCCGCCCGCGACGGTAGGCCTCCATTTCCTTCACCACGACGTGGTCGATGCCGATCGGCCACGCACTCCGCGCCAGCCCTCGGATCGATTCGTCGTCACGGTTGCCTGCCTGCCCCACCACCAGCCCTCGCCGGCCGCCCGGGAGCGCGTGCGCGATCGCGGCCAGCGCCTGCATGCCGTGCGGGTTGTGCGCATAGTCGAGGACGACGCGAACCCCGCCCACGTCGAACAGGCTCGCGCGCCCGGGATTGTCGGTGTTGCGCTGCCCGAACGTCGCAAGCGCCGAGCGTATCGCATCGGCGGAGCATCCGAGGCACCACCCCGCGAGCGACGCTGCCAGTGCGTTCGCTACGTTGTGCACCGCGGAGCCGCCGAGCGTCAGCGGTGCCTCCTCCACCCGCAGCAGCTCGATTCGTTCCAGGCCACGCTGCAGCACGAACCGGCCGTCGAATACCGTCGCCCACTCGTGCCCCGATGCGTGCGCCGCCTCCGCGACCGCCTCGGCGTCGATCCCGAACCACGCCACCGGCACGCCAAGCGCGCGACCCGCCTGGTGCAGCACCGCGTCTTCGGCGTTGAGCACCAGCCGCCCGGAGTTCCCGATAACCTTCGCCACCACCAGCTTGGTCGCCGCGAGTCCCGCCAGGTCGGTGATGCCGTACTCGCCGAAGTGATCGGCCGCGATGTTGGTGACCACCGCCACGTCAGCGCGGCTTACGGCCAGGCCCCGACGCAGGATCCCGCCCCGCGCCGTCTCCAGCACCGCGGCATCGATCCGATGGTCCCGAAGCACCAGCCGTGCTCCTTCCGGACCGGAGTAGTCCCCCTCGGCGATGCGCTCCCCGTCGATCAGCACCCCATCGGTGCTGCTCCATCCCGGGTGCCGTCCCTCCGCACGCAGCATCGCTGCGAGCAGCCGCACCGTCGTCGTCTTGCCGTTGGAACCCGTCACCAGCGCCAGCGGCACGTCATGTACCGCGCTCCAGTCGACCGTTGCCGCGTCGGGCAACGCATCGAGCGCGAATGTTTGCGACCCGTTGCCCATGCCGATTGTCGCCGAGTCGTCGTCGCCGTAGAGCGCCACTCCCCGCGCACGAGCAGCGTCCATCAGCGCGATCAACCGCGGCTTTCGCTCGTCGCGGGCGAGCTGGGTGATACGCGCACGCGCGACGTCACGCTGCTCGGCCGCCGGACCGCCCGCCCGTTCGACGGCGTGCGCCCAGGCCCATTCGTTGACTTCGGTGGCGGTGAGGAGAAGGTCGGCTGGTGCCTCGAATCCGAGGCTGGCGCCTCCGCGGCGCGGCAGCACGTGCGGTGTGACAGGAGCCCAGCCCAGGTCGTCGAGCAGGAGGCGCAAGCGCGTCGGCCCAGCGCGAGATCAGCTGTTCCGACTGGCGACGCGTCGAACTCGACCTCGAGCACTGCACCCGCCTCGTCCATGAGCCGGCTCGGTCCCAGCAGCCGGCGCGAATCGAGAACGGTGGCCTGCTCAATCATCCGACTCGCGCGCGAGCCGCACTCCGCGTTCGTCGCGCACCAGCAGGTCGCCGTCGAATGTCGGCGCGTCGAAGGCTGCCGGCGCCGGCGGCGCCTCGTCGCGAGCCTCGGGGACTGCGCCATTGCCCCCACGGGCGGCCGCTGGAGTGGCGCTGGCCGCCGACACCCTGGGGCCCGATCCAGGCGCCTCGGGCACGAAGTGCAGGATCTGTTTCCATGTGCGCGTCAGCGCGTCGGCGAAGATCAGCACGAGGTCGCCTTCGCGCCCGGCCTGCAGGGCGTAGTCCACCGCCTCCACCTCGTCGGGTATGACAACGATGCTCGCGTCTGGCACGCCGCGTCTCCATCAGCGCGCGGCGGAGCAGCTGCGGCACCTCGGCGGAATCACGGCCGCGGCGGTGGTCATCACGCCGGCAGATGTAGAGATCGAAATGGCCGGCGGCGGCGTGCCCGATCTCCATGATGTCGACATCGCGGCGGTCACCGGGCGCCGCCAGCACGACGATGCGCCGGCCCTTGACCTCGAGGCGCTGCACCAGCTCCACCAGCATCTGCACGGCATGGGCATTGTGGCCGTAGTCGAGGATCACGCGGAAGGGATGTTCGTCGAACACGTTCATCCGACCGGGGGCCTGGAAGAACGAGGTGTCGAAGGTACGGAGTCCATGCCGGATGTTCTCGAGTTTCTCGCCCATCGAGAACGCCATGGCGGCGGCGAACATCGCGTTCTGGACGTTGTGCACCGCCCGGCCCTCGAGCGTAGCCGGGATGAGGTGCGTCCAGAGCAGTGGGATGTGGGTACCGTGATCGTAGATCGTGATCATCTGGCCCTTCATGGCCGTCTCCAGCACCACGCCCCGTCCGCCCGCCGAGATGTGCTCTCGCACCAGGGGATGCGCCGGGTTCATCGTCACGTAGCAGAGGTACTTCGCCTCGGTGTAGTCGGCCATCTTGAGGCAGAGCGGATCGTCGGCGTTGAGCACTGCGGTGTCGCGGGCGGTCTCGACGATGATGCGCTTGACCCGTGCCAGGTCCTCGAGCGTGTCGATGCCCTTCATGCCGAGGTGATCCGACTTGACGTTGAGCACGGCCCCCACGTCGCAGTGACGCACGCCCATGCCGGCGCGCAGCAGGCCCGCCGCGCGCCGTCTCCAGCACGGCCACGTCCACGAACGGGTCGCTCAGCACCATGCGCGTCGCCACCGGTCCCGTCATGTCGCCCTCGACGGTGCGCTGGCCGTCGACGTAGACGCCGTCCGTGGTCGTCAGCCCGACGACGATGTCCCGCCAGCTTCATGATGTGCGCCAGCATGCGCGCCGTGGTGGTCTTGCCGTTGGTGCCGGTGAGCGCCGCGATCGGGATCCGGCTCGGGCTGCCGGGCGCGAAGAGCATGTCGAGGACCGGGCCCGCGACGTCCCGCGGGCGGCCGCTCGATGGCGCCATGTGCATCCGGAAACCTGGCGCCGCATTCACCTCGCAGATGGCGCCGCCGATATCCTTGTAGCTCTCGGAAATGTCCGGGCTCAGGAAGTCCACGCCGCCCACGTCCAGCCCGATCGCACTGATGGCGCGCACCGCCATCTCCACGTTGTCCGGGTGCACGATGTCCGTGACGTCCTCCGCCGTGCCGCCGGTGGACAGGTTGGCCGTGGTGCGCAGGTAGACGATCTGTCCCGCCGCCGGCACCGAATCGCGACTCAGGCCGTGCTCCTCGAGCAGCCGCTCCGCCTGGTAGTCGAAATCGATCCGGGTGAGCACCTTCTCGTGCCCGACGCCGCGCCGCGGGTCGCGGTTCACCTCGTCCACCAGCTCGGCAATGGTGTGCTGGCCGTCGCCCACGACGTGACCCGGCATCCGCTTCGAGACGGCGATCAGCTGGCCGTTGACCACGAGCATGCGGTGGTCGTGCCCGACGATGAACTTCTCGACGATAACGCTGCGGCTGATCGCCTGCGCCACGTGGAAGGCGGCGATGACCTGGTCGGCATCGGTGAGGTTGATCGAGACGCCGCGGCCATGGTTGCCGTTGTACGGCTTCACCACCACCGGGTACCCGATGCGCGAGGCGGCCGAGATAGCGTCGCGCTTCACGCTGCACCAGGCGCTGCTGCGGCACCGGCAGGCCGAGGTTGCCGAGGATCTTGTTGGTCTCCTCCTTATCGGAGGCGAGCTCGACCGCGATGTTGGAGGTGCGGCCGGTGACCGTGGCCTGGATGCGCTGCTGGTACCGGCCGTGCCCGAACTGGATCAGGCTCTGGTCGTTGAGCCTGATCCATGGGATGCCGCGCTCCTCGGCGGCGCGCACCAGGGACATGGTGCTGGGCCCGAGGTTGCGCCGCTGGGCGAAGCGGATGAAGCTGTCGCGCTCCTCGGCGAAGATTGAACGGCTCGTCGGGCGTCTCGACCACCATGTCGGCGGCGAGCTCGGGCGGAAGGAGGCTCCGCAGCAGGCGCATCGCGAAGGCCGCAGCCTCGAGGCCCACCGTCTGCTGCTCGTACTCGAAGACCACGTGATACAGGCCCGGCAGGTCGGCGCCACGCGTCTTGCCGAACGACACATGCTGGCCGGCCAGCGCCTGCAGCTCGATGGCGACGTGCTCCAGGATGTGCCCCATCCAGGTGCCCTCATCCTCAGTGAGCCGCCGCACGAACCCGCCGGCTTCCCCATAAGAGCAGCCGTGCTCCCGGAGTCCCGGCAGCAGCGCCAGGAGACCTTCAATGAACGGAGTGCCGAGACGGCTGGAGGGCCACTCCTCGAGCTTGCCGAGGTCGACTTCGAGGCGGATGACGGGGAAGAGCGCATACACGCTCGGCCCCACATAGACCGAGCGATCGAGGATACGCATTGGGCAGACCCCTCGGCGTCAGCCCCGGCCGGTGGCAGCCGGCGGAGCGTGCGCCTTTCGTCGGTGAAGATCGTAGCCGGCCCCACGCACGAGCACGTGAAGCCGCACCCCGATCAGGCAGATCGGATCGCCCTTCTCCGCCTGGTCCATGGAGGAGTACTCCACGTCGGCCGGATCGATGACGGTAATGGCGTTGCTGCCCACCACCTCGAGCGCGTCATCGGGCCCGATGAACGCCGCCGTGTCCTCGTCCAGCCCAAGACCGATCGCGAAGGGATTGTAGGCCAGCGCGGTCAGAAGGCGGCCCAGCCGGTCGCGCTGCCGGAAATGTTGGTCGATAACGACCCGGTTGGTAAGACCCAGGCCCGGCGAAAGGGTCACGTCACCGGAGTGGGGTGTCGACCCCTCCTCACCGCTGGCGATCATGTGCTCGGAAAGGAAGGCCGCCCCGGCCGAGGTACCCGCGACGTGCACACCGGCGGCATTCAGGCGCCTCAGTGTCCGAGCGGCCGATGTGCCCCCGAGCGTGGTGGCGAGCCGCAGCTGGTTGCCCCCGGTAAGGAACACTCCGCGCGCGTTCTCCAGGATGCCCAGCCGGTCGGCGTCTTCGCAGTCGGCGCGGGTTTCGAAATCGAGGATGTCCACCCGCTTGGAACCGAGTTCCCGGAAGAGCGCCTCGTAGCGTTCCCCGGTATCGGCGAGGCTCGAGGCGGTCGGTATCACGACGATGCGCGCATCGCGCCCACCGCAGAGCCGCACGAACCGTTTCAGGATGAGGGGGCTGCCGAGCTTGGATTCGGCGCCGCCGACCGGGATGATGAAACCGCGCACATCGCCCTCCGCTGACTTTGCCGGGCTCACGAATCCTCTTTCTCAAAGGGTCCCTGAATACGGGCCTGTCCATCGAACCGGTGCCAGCGCCCGCGCGCCATCACATGCTCGACCGCATTTTCGGTCGTCAGTACCACCAGGTCCGCGGCGGCGCCCACGGCGAGTCGCCCCTTTCCCGGCAAGCGCAGGAGTTCGGCCACGTTGCTGGTGAAGGGCGGTAGCGCCTGCTCGAGCGATCGACCCCGTGCAAGGAGCGCGCGCAGGACGGTCATCAGGGCGCCCGGCGCTCCCACCTCCATGCCTGATACGCGCCCGTCGGCATCGAAGCGCGGCAGACAACCGCCTCCATCCGAACTTACGGTCACCTGGGACGGGCCAAGCCCCGCGTCCCAGTAGCGCTCGAGCGCATCCTCGGCGGTCCACGCGTCCTCGTCGTCCTCCACCGGGAATGCGGTGATATCGATGGTGGGGCCCCGCGCCACGAGCTCCATCGCTTCGTCAAAAAGCGCACGGCGACGGTTCACGTGCGTCGGGTTGAACACCCGGGCAGGCAGCTCGCTCGTGTCGAGGGCCTGCCGCACGAGGTCCAGTCCGCGCGTGCCGTCTCCGACGTGCAGGTGCACGATACCAGCCTTGCCGCTCATCAGGCCGCCGACATGTGCCTCGGACGCCAGGCGGAGCAGCTCATCCAGGGTGGGCTGGCTGGAACGGTGATCGCTGATGGCCACCTCGCCGACACCAATGATTTCGTCGATGAGGGCGATGTCACCGCGGACGGTGCCGGTCAGGGTTGCGGGCGGAAGGTGATATCCGCCGCAGTGGCACCAGGCGGAGATTCCGAGTTGCCGCAACCCGCGTGTCGCCGTCACGAGTTCGGCCGTGGTGCGCACGGCGTCGTCGGTACCGAGCACCCCGATCGCGGAGGTAATGCCGCCCGCGGTGAGCGCCGTGACCTTGAGTGGCGGGACCCGGGTGTGCGGCCCTGCTTCGCCACCCCCGCCTGTGAGGTGCACATGCCCGTCGATGAGACCGGGAATGACACGGCGGCCGGTCAGGTCCACCTCGACCGCTCGCAATCCCGCCGGCAGATCAGGAAGCGCGGGAGCCATGGCGACGATCGTGCCGCCGGCGACGAGCAAATCCTGGCGCCCGAGGCGCTCAGGAGCATACAACTCGGCCTGACGGAGGACGATCATCGATGACAGTGGCGGCTCCGGGAAAGTGTGCCTCAATTTAGCCATGCGAACCACCCGGGTGTAGCGGGAGATTGGCCCGAGGCACTTCCGTTGCCGCGCCGGTCCAAAGAACTTTCTCGCGTGCCAATCTCTGCGTATCCGACAGACGGCGGGATGCCCCTGTGTTCCAGGGCCCTGACCCTTGCAGTCGCCATGCTCTTCGCCACCGGCTGCGGGGGGCTGACCGGCGATTCGGCAGACCGTATCGCATTCGGTCTTCGCGAAGGCTCGAATCGCCTGAGCCAGTCGCGCAACGCGGCGGATTCCCTGACCGTGCGCATCCCGGCTCGTACCTGGCCGAACGGATGTCCCGGCGCCTACCGGATCCAGTTGCTGGCGGACACAGCCAAAGCCAACGGCATTGTCGTGTCCTGCCTGCCCAAGGGGAGGCGGTACTATTCCACCGACGCCAGGGGGTTCGTGAAGACGCTGGCAACGCTCGATGTAGAACGGCAGGGGGGCCAGCCGGTCGAAGTGAAGCTGGTCAAGCGCGGCAAGGACGTCGAGATAAGCGGGTTCGAACTGCCCTGATTTTCCGCCGGATCCGGATGTCCCAACCGATCAGTTTCCGGGAATCGCCATCGCGCTGAGGAGCGCGCGATACCGCGGATCATCGCGCAGCGAGTCCCACAGCGGGTCCACCTTCAGGTAGACGATCCACCCCCTTCGCTCGAGCCGGCTCTGCTCGGCAAAGGCGAACGCCTCGTCCCAGAGGTTCAGCGCGAGCGCAAGCTTGGCGCGATCGGTTGGGGACACGTATCGCGTGGCACTCATGTCGATGAACCGCTCCCTGAGTGCCTCTGCCTCCTCTCGGCGGCCCTGCAACACATACGATCGCGCCAGCACCGCAAGGAGCGCCGTGTCGTCTGGTGCAAGGGCGAGTCCATCGCGAAGGGTCGCCTCGGCTTCGGCGGGACGACCCAGTTGATTGAACGTCATCGCGAGCACCAGGATCGTCTCGAGCGCCGTGGGATTCATGGCCAGCGCGCGGCGCACCTGCTCGAGCGCCTGCGGCAGGTCGTGAGCGTAGAGGTGCAGCCAGCCCAGTCCGCGCCGGACCGAAACCGACGCCGGATCCAGCTCGGCGGCGCGTTCACCGGAGCGAATGGCCTCGCCCAGCCGCCCCTGCGATGCCAGCAGCCAGGCATACCACTGGTGCGCCGAGGCGTAGTTCGGGTTGGCGAGGATGGCGCGGCGGAACTCGCGCTCGGCGGTGACCCAGTCCCAGTCGTGAATGAAGGTGACCCAGGCGAGAGAGGTATGAGCCTCGGCGAGATCATCATCCAGGGCGATGGCGCGCCGCGCCAGCTCCTTGGCGCGCTCGAACCCCTCGTGGACGGGTCCATTGCGATAGTCCACGCCGATGGCGTAGGCATCGGCGAGCCCACTCCAGGCGAGGGCGTAACTGGCATCCTCGGCAATCGCCGCCTCGAAGAACGAGATGGCCTGCCGCATGCCCTCTGCACTCCGAAGGTTCCAGGCGAACCGGCCGCGCAGGTAGAGGTTGTAGGCCTGTGGATTCGCGGTGTAACGCTTGGGCACCGGCTCACCCACGTCACCCAGCAGGCGGGAACGCAGTGTACGGACGATCGTCGCCGTGATCTCGTCCTGGATGGCGAAGATGTCCTCATCATCGCGATCGAAGCGCTCGGACCACAGCAACCGTCCGTCCGCCGCGTCGCTCAGTTGTGCAGTAAGCCGGATCCGGTTGCCCGCCTTTCTCACTGTGCCTTCAAGCACGGTGCCTACGCCGAGCAGCGCACCGAGGCTGCGGACATCCTCCTTCCGGCCCTTGAGGGCGAACACCGACGTGCGCGACGCCACCCGCAGTCCCGAAACGTTGGCAAGCGCGCTGATCAGCTCATCGGTGATTCCGTCGCTCAGGTATTCATTTTCCGCGTCACTGGTTGCGTTGACGAAGGGGAGTACGGCAAGGGCGCGGCGGCGTGCGGACGCCCCGACCGTCGCTTCCACCTCGCCCGACCGGGCATGCAGTGCGTCGGCCCAGTCGGCCGTGCTCTCGAACCGTTCCGCCGGTTCCTTCGCCATGGCCCGGAGGAGCGCAATGTCCACCGGCCACGGCACGTCCGGACGGACGACGCGTACCGATGGCGGCGGTTCGACCACGTGGCGGAGCATGATCTGTCGCGCGCTTCCGCTGAATGGCGGGTGGCCCGCGAGCATCTCGAAGAGCACGCACGCGGCGGCGTACTGGTCGGTGCGACCGTCGAGCTCCCGCTCGCCCGCGGCCTGCTCCGGACTCATGTATGCCGGCGTGCCCACGGCCAGCCCCGGGGCGGTCGAGTTGTCATCGGTGGTGCACGCCTCGCGCAGTGCCATGGCGACACCGAAATCGGCGACAAGGGCGCCGCCCTCGTGCAGCAGGATGTTCTCCGGCTTGATGTCGCGATGGACGTAGCCCTGCCGATGGGCGTAGGCGAGCGCCCGGGCAACCATGACCGCAATCTGAACCGCGTCCGCGATGGGCAACCGGCCTTCGCGTTTCAGCCGGTCCCGAAGGGATTCGCCCTCGATCAGCGGCATGACGTAATAGAGCAGCCCGTCCGCTTCGCCCGAGTCATGTACCGGCACGATCTGCGGGTGTGTAAGACGGGCAGCGATGCGGATTTCCCGCTCGAAGCGGCTGGCCTCGAGGTGCATCGGGCGCGCCCCGGAGAACACTTTGATCGCGACCGCACGGTCCAGGCGCACGTCGTGCGCGACGTAGACGGTGGCCATCCCGCCCCGGCCGAGCTCGCGCTCAACATGATAGCGACCCACCAATGCCCGGTTGAGTCGCTCGAGCGTCGAGGGCACGACAGCCTGGTCGTCGGGAGTCACGGAAAGGCCATCCGCTTCAGGAGTGCCTCGAAGCGGGGGTGACCTCGCAACGCGTCGACGCGTGGCTCGACCTGCAGCAACGCCATCCAGTGCGTCCGCTCCGCGTACCCGCGCTCCAGCGCGTCGATGGCAAGCTCCTGCTCACCGAGTGCCGCATGCACGACCGCCAGGTCGAACGAAGAAACAAATTGTTTCGTCGCCAGTGCCTGGATCTCCGCCAGAATGGCACGGGCCGCATCTTTCCGCCCCGCGGCGGCCTCCGCCACGGCAAGCCCGGCCAGGCTCAGCGCGTTTCGTTGCGTCAATCTCGCCGCCTCGGCGAAGCTGCGTGCTGCTTCGTCGTGGTGCTGCTGTCCCAGGAGCGCCTGGCCCAGCCACAAGTGACCTACGACGCTGTCGGGTTCGATCTCCAGGGCCCGGCGCGCATGCGTCTCGGCTTCCTCGTATCGCCGCGCAAAGTAGCACCCCCAGCCAAGTGCCGCCGTCTTGACGGCGGAAAGCGGATCCAGCTCGACAGCTTGCGCGAAGGAGGCAATCCCCTCATCGAAGCGGCCCATGAGCGTGAGATAATTCCCGTGCCACTGCAAGTGCCGTGGAGTGCCCGGGATTGCCCCGAAGCACCCGCTGAAATTCCGCTCCGGCAGCGGCCCAGTCCCAGTCGTGATACATGCGAACATAGGCGAGCGCCGGATACGCGTCGGCGAGTCCGGGCTCCAGGGCCAGAGCGCGCTCCGCCGCGGCGCGCGCGCGGGGAAAGGCCTCCCGGGGAACCATCGCCTCATAGAAGCCCAGAATGACGTATGAATCAGCGAGTCCGACGTGCGCCATCGCGAAGTCGGGATCGCGCTCCAGGGCGCGCTCGAACTGGGTGAGTCCGAGTCGCAGCGCCTCGACCGTGCGCCGGTTCCAGAGCTGCCGACCGCGGAGATAGCAGGTGTAGGCCGCCATGTCGCGGGTGGGTGGGCGCGTCGGCACGCGGCGCATCAACGGCCCGAGCAGCTTCACGCGCAGCGTTCCAACGATCGCACGGGCGATTTCTTCCTGAATGGCGAAGACGTCGTCCATCTGCCGGTCGAAGGAGGCGGACCAGAGCTGGTAGCCGTCGGTGACGTCGATCGAGCTGGGCCGACACCCTCAGCCGCGCCCCGGCACGGCGCACGCTCCCTTCTACCACCGCGCCTACGCTGAGCCGTGCGCCGATCGCACGGATGTCCTGTGACAGTCCCTTGAACGCGAATACGGACGTTCGGGAGACAACCCGCAGGCCTTCGACCTTCGCCAGCGCGTTGATCAGCTCGTCGGTCATACCGTCGCTGAAGTGATCGTCGTCGGCATCGGGGCTCAGGTTCACGAAGGGGAGGACAGCCACCGAACCCGGCCGCGAACTCGCCCGCCAGGTCGCTCGTCTGGGCAGAGCGCGTGACGCGAACTCGGCCGCTGTTCCGAACCGCTCGTCGGGCGACGGCGACAGTGCGCGCGCCACGGCCTGCGCCACGGGTTCGGGCACTTCCGGTCGCAGCGCCTTGAGCGGCGGCGCCGCCTGGGTGATTCGCCGCGCCAGCGCCGCGCGCGCGTTGAGCCCGCTGAACGGGGCCGTTCCACCGAGCATTTCGTAGAGCACGCATCCCAGGCTGTAGATGTCGGCGCGGCCGTCCACCGCCGAGTCGCCCGCGGCCTGTTCCGGGCTCATGTACGCGACGGTCCCTACGGCGAGGCCGGTCTCGGTCAGGTGGGGGCCGCTGGTTGAATCGAGGAAACGCCCGATCCCGAAATCGGCCAGCAGAGGGCCGCCCTCGTGCAGGAGGAGGTTTTCCGGCTTTACGTCCCGGTGGACGACGCCGTGGCGATGCGCGTAGTCGAGGGCGGCCGCCACGCTGCGAGCCAGCGCAATCGCCTCCTCGACCGGGAGCGGACCGGCCCGGTCGAGTCGCCGGCGGAGTGACTCGCCCTCCACCAATGGCATCGCGTACCAGAGATGGCCACCGGAATTGCCAGAATCGAAGACCGGCATGATGTGGGGATGCTGCAGCCGCGCTGCAAGGCGAATCTCGCGGAAGAAGCGCTCGGGGCCCGGTGAACTGGCGAGTTCGGGCCGCATGACCTTGAGTGCGACAGGGCGTTCGTGGCGGAGGTCCTGCGCCAGATATACCGTGGCCATGCCGCCGCGGCCGAGCTCATGTTCGACCTGGTAGCGCCCGGCCAGGGCCTCACTGATGTCTGCCAGCAGTCTTTCCACTCGATGCACCGCTCCCGTCGTTGCCGCAAAATACCAAGGGAGCGGCGGATCCGGCGGAACCAACTACCCCGTGGCCCCGAACCCTGCCGCGATCGTACTGATCGAGAGCAGCAGCGCGGAGAGCACTTCCTTTCGCTCCGCTTCGTCGCTGGCCCCACGGAACTGCCGGATGAACTGTACCTGTTGCCGGCTCACCTGGTTCAGCACCGGGAGCCGGCGTCCCAGGCGCCGCAGGAAACGGGGAAACTGTCCTGCGGGCGTCGTGCCTCCGGTGACCCGCAACACCATCTCGCGCGTGCGCTCATACTCGTCCACGATCAGCCCGTAGATCTCATCCCTGGGCTCCGGCTCGGGCACCAGGGATGCGAACTCCCGTGCGATGTCGAGGTCGACGTATGTGAGCGTCTTCTCCACTTCGTCCATGATCAGGCGGAAAAGGCGAGAGTCGCGGTACATCCGGCCGATCAATGCCTCGCCCCGCGCCCCCCGCACCTCGAGGAAGGTGGCGAGCCCGCTCCCGACGCCGAACCATCCCGGCACGAAATGGCGGTTCTGCGACCAGGCGAACACCCAGGGAATGGCGCGCAGGTCGGAGAGTGAGCGGGCGCCAAAACGCCGTGCGGGCCGAGACCCGAGGTTGAGCAATGCCAGTTCATCGAGCGGACTGGCGGCCTGATAGTACGAAAACAGCTGAGGATGCTCCACGAACCGGCGGTAGGCGGCCTGCGCCGCGCCCGACAACGCTTCCATCGCCTCGTCGAACTCACCCACCGGCGCGAGCGCTTCCTCCCGTTCCGACTTGAGGGTGTGCACCATCACGCTCGAAGCGAGCAGTTCGCACTGGTACTGCGCAGTACCGCGATTGGCGTACTTGTATGACACAACCTCCCCCTGCTCGGTGATGCGCATCCGGCCCTGCACCGAGCCCGCCGGTTGCGCAGCGATGGCGCGGCCCAGCGGCGCTCCCCCGCGACTTACCGACCCGCCGCGGCCGTGAAAGAACACGAGTGGCACGCCCGATTCCTCGCCTACTCTCGTGAGCTTTCGCTGCGCCTTGCTCAGTTCCCAGTTGGACGTGAGAAAACCCCCGTCCTTGTTCGAGTCGGAATAACCGATCATCACCTCCTGCGTCCCTCCCTGGCTCCGCACGCTGCGGCGGACGACCGGGATCGCCAGCAGGTCCCGCATGATGGCCGGTGCGCGCTGGAGGTCATCGATCGTCTCGAAGAGCGGGACGATCGGGAGCGTGCAGTGCTCGACGGCCGCCAGGTCGGCGAAAAGTCCGCCCTCCTTGGCCAGCAGGTAGGCACCGAGCACGTCATTCACCGAGCGCGTCATGCTGAGCACGAAACTCCCGAAGGCCTCTCGGTCCACCTGGTCCCGCTGCTCGGCAACCAGCCGGAACATGCCCAGCGTCTCGTCCTCTTCCGGTGGAAGCATCGCGGGCGCTTCATCGGGTCGGTGCGGCCGCCCGAGTTCGGACACCAGCCATTCTCGCCACGCATCGCTGGTCACATCCGGCGGTTCACTGGCGGCCGGCTGTCGGGCCCGCCACAGGGCATGCAGCGCCGTAGTCAGCTTGGTGGAGTTTTCGCGCAGATCCAGTCGAGTGGTGCTGAAGCGGAAGGCCTCGACCTCGCGCCTAAGGGGCGTGACGACGCGATGCTCGAGACCGCCGCCCATGGTTTCCGCGAGAGCCTGCTCCAGCAGGCGCAGGTCAGCGAGGAGCAGGTCCGCGCTGCGATAGCCTTCCTCCCCGGCGATGCTGCCCTGCTCCGCCGCGCGCATTGTCTCGTCGAGCCGGAGCGTCATGCACGCCAGGAACTGTCGGAACACCTCGCCAGGATTGCGGTTCACGATGTCGTCGCCGTCGCGGCTCGCCGCCAGGGCGCGGTCGAGCGCGGTGCGGAAAGTCGCCGACACCGGCACCGCACGATCCGAGATGCTGAGCCGGCGTACCAGATCCGTGAGCCGCTGGCGGTACCGCCGGAGCGAGGCGATGCGGTTCTCGTTCAGAGTGTTGCGGGTCACCTCGTTGGTGACGAACGGGTTCCCGTCGCGATCGCCGCCGACCCACGAGCCGAATTGGAAGAACGACGACACGTTGAACGCGACACCAGGATAGAACTGCGCCAGCGCGAGCTCCAGGCGTTCCAGGGTCTCGGGCACGGCATCGAAAAGCGTTTCCTGGAAGAAGTGCAGGCCCCAGTAGACCTCCTGCGGCACGGTGGGCTTTTCCAGCCGCAGCTCGCCCGTCATCCACAGCAAATCGATCTCGTCCCGGAGCTGGTTTGTGAGCGCCTGCCGCTCCCGTGGCGTCCAGCGCGGCGATTCGAGATCCACGAGCCTGCGATAGATGCGCCGGTGCTTTTCCAGGACCGTGACTCGCTTGGCTTCAGTGGGATGCGCCGTGATGACCGGCCGGATGCGCAGCCGCTCGAGCAGTGCCTCGATCGCCTCCGGCGGTGTGCCGGCCGAGACTGCCTCCGCGAAGACGCTGGCGAACGTGCCCTTGACCCCTTCCAGGCCGCGGGCGATCTCCACCTGTCGGCGGCGGCGCATGGCGGCGTTCTGTTCGGCGATGCTGAGGAGCTGGAACCAGATCCCCTGAGCCTGCAGGGCGCGAACGCAGCGGTCGATCGGCAGGTCGAACCCGGAGGCGTCGCCGCGCACCACCGGCTCGATGTCCGGGGCCCGCATGCGGACCACGTCGACCAGCAATGTGTAGAGAAGTTCGGCGACTTCGGTGGCGTAGGCCGCCGCGCTCGCGGAGACGGGGTCGGCCGAGGTGGGTAGGTCCGCCGCCGCGAAGGGATGCAGCAGGTCGGACATCTAGACCACGCGGTCGCGGAGCGGCTTGCCGGAAAAGAAGAGGCGGAGGTTCTCGAGCGCCCGCATGCCCATCGCGGCGCGGGTTTCCCGGGTCGCGCTGCCCAGGTGCGGCAGCAGCACGACGTTTTCCATGGCGAGGAGAGCCGGCGTCACCACCGGTTCGCGTTCGAAGACGTCGAGACCGGCGCCCGCGATCTGCCCCGACTGGAGCGCCGCCACCAGCGCGGCCTCGTCCACCACGTCGCCCCGGGCCGTGTTGATCAGGAATGCGGACTTCCGCATGCGCCCGAAACGATCGGCGTTCATGAGGTGGCGGGTTTCTGGTGTCGCTGGACAATGGAGCGACACGAAGTCACTGCGCTCCAGCACTTCTTCCAGTGACCCGAGTCCTTCCGCGCCGAGCGCCGCGGCTTCCTGCGGTGACGGGGGAAAGGGATCGTGAAAGAGCACCTTCATGCCGAAGCCGTGGTGCGCGCGCCGGGCCACGGCCCGGGCGATGCGACCCATTCCGATGAGTCCGAGGGTCTTGCCGCTGACCTGCGTGCCCATCATGTGCGTCGGGCGCCAGCCGGTCCACTGTCCCGCCCGCACATGCCGCTCGCCTTCTCCGGTGCGCCGCGCCACCGTGAGTAGCAGGATCATCGCGATGTCCGCCGTCGCGTCGGTGAGCACATCGGGAGTATTCGACACCGACAACCCGCGAGCCTTCGCCGCGTTCACGTCAATGTGATTGAATCCGACGCCGAAATTGGCCAGGAGCTTCGCCCGCAACGGCTCCGTGGCCAGGATCTCGGCCGTGAACTTGTCCGTGACCGTGGGAAGAATGGCGTCAGCCGTGCGCAAGGCCTCCTGCAACTGCCCGGGCGTAAACGGCGTGTCGTCCGGGTTGAGCCGGACGTCGAAGTCCTTCTGCAGCTCTGCCTCCACTTCTGCCGGGAGCTTGCGCGTCACCACCACCGCCGGACGGCTCACACCTTCACCGTGGTCTTCTTCTTGTGCGCGGCCAGCGCCTTCGCCACGGTGGTACCGAGCTCGGCAGGACTCGGCGCGACGGTGAGACCGAGTGAGCGCATGATTTCCGCTTTCTCAGCCGCGGTATCGCCAAACACAGAGATGATCGCACCCGCGTGCCCCATGCGGCGGCCCTTGGGGGCGGTCAACCCGGCGACGTAGCCGATTACCGGCTTGGTCATGTTCTCCTTGACGAACTGCGCCGCCTCGGCCTCCTGCGGGCCGCCGATCTCGCCGATCATCATCACCGCGTGGGTATCAGGATCTTCCTCGAACCGCTTCAGCACGTCGAGGAAGGAGCTGCCGTTGATGGGATCGCCACCGATGCCGACGCTGGTAGTGATACCGATGCCCACGGCCTTCATCTGTGAGGCCGCCTCGTATCCCAGCGTGCCCGAGCGCGTTACCACCCCGACATTGCCCTGGATGTAGATGTGGCCCGGCATGATGCCCATCATTGCCTTGCCGGGGGAAATGACACCGGCGCAGTTGGGCCCCACGAGCATGGTGCGCTTTTCCCTGGGAAAGCGCAGCATGTACCGCTTCACCATCATCATGTCCTGCGCGGGAATGCCGTCGGTGATCGCGACCACGAACTTGATGCCCGCCGCGGCCGCTTCCATGATGCTGTCGGCGCAAAAGGCCGCCGGCACGAACACGAGGCTCGCCGTGGCGCCGGCCTTCTGGACCGCTTCCTTCACCGTGTTGAACACCGGACGGTCGAGGTGCTTCGCGCCACCCTTTCCCGGCGTCACACCGCCCACCACGTTGGTGCCGTAGGCGATCATCTCCTTGGCGTGGAAGGTCGCCTTGTCGCCCGTGAAGCCCTGGATGATGACGCGGGTGGTTTCGTCGATCAGGATACTCATGGCTCAGGCCCTCCCCGCCGCGGTAGTCCGCCCCTTCGCATCGTTCATCGCCTTCACCACCCGCTCGGCCGCCTCGGCAAGTGAGTCGGCGGTGATGATCGGCAGGCCACTGTCTTTGAGGATCTTCTGGCCTTCCACGACGTTCGTGCCCGCCAGTCGCACCACCAGCGGGATCTTGAGCTGGGTCTCGCGCGTGGCCTGGACCACGCCCTGCGCCACCCAGTCGCAGCGGTTGATGCCTGCGAAGATGTTGACGAGCATCGCCTCGATCTTGGGGTCGGCAAGCACCAGTCGGAAGGCGGCGGCAACCCGTTCGGGGCTCGCACCGCCGCCCACGTCGAGAAAGTTTGCCGGCTCCCCGCCCGCGTGCTTGATCATGTCCATTGTCGCCATGGCCAGGCCGGCGCCGTTGATGATGCAGCCGATGTTGCCGTCGAGGGCCACGTAGTTGAGGCCGTGCTCACCTGCCTGGGCCTCGCGCGGATCCTCCTCGGCATAGTCACGCAGCTCCGAGACGTTGGGCCGGCGGAACAGCGCATTGTCGTCGAACGTCATCTTGGCGTCGAGCGCCAGGAGCGACCCGTCCTTGGTTACCACCAGCGGGTTGATCTCCACCATGGTTGCATCGAGGTCGCGGAACGCGCGATATGCGCCGAGCAGCGTTGTCACGGCGCGGCTGACTTGCGCCGGCCCGAGGCCCAGCCCGAAGGCGAGTTCACGTGCCTGGAACGCCGTCATGCCGATGGCCGGCTCCACCACTTCGCGCAGGATGGTGTCGGGTGATGACCTGGCGATCTCCTCGATCTCCACGCCGCCTTGCGGTGCGGCCACCACCATGATGCGCTCGCTCTTCCGGTCGAGCACGAGACCGATGTACAGCTCCCGCTCGATCGGAACCGCCTGTTCGATATAGAGTCGATGAACGACGCGGCCCTCAGGACCGGTCTGGTGCGTGATCAGCCGTTTCCCGAGCAGGGCCTTAGCCGCCTGGCGTACATCATCTTCGGTGCTGCAGATCTTCACCCCGCCCGCCTTGCCGCGGGCGCCCGAATGGATCTGCGCCTTCACCGCCCAGCGATTGCCGCCGATCTCGGAGGCGCGATACACCGCCTGCTCCGGGCTGTACGCCACCCCGCCCCGCGGGATGGCAACGCCGAAGCCGGCGAGAAGTTCCTTGGCCTGATATTCGTGGATGTCCACAGAAGTCTCCCTATAAAGCGAAAGCGTGAACGGTAAACAGTGACCGGTGAACGGGAGCTCTCGTTTACCGTTGACCGTTCACCGTTTGCGCAGTTCCTGTCCGGGCCGCCACCTTCTCCCCGATCTCGACAATCACCTGCGCCTGTCGCGCGCTCGCGGCGTCGATCATCCGGCCATCCAGCTGCGCCGCGCCCTTGCCGGCCCTGGCCGCCTCATCGAGCGCCCCGAGAATGCGACGAGCCCGGTCCACCTCGGCCGGCGGCGGCGAAAAGACGCCGTTGGCCAGCGCCACCTGCGAAGGATGAATCGCCCACTTGCCCTCGATGCCAAGCGCCGCATCACGCCGGGCCGCATGCACGTACCCCTCAGCGTCCTTGATGTCCCCGAACGGGCCGTCAATGGCGCGCAGGCCGTACGCGCGGCACGCGACCGTCATGCGTGAAAGAGCGAAGTGCCACTGGTCGCCCGGGTAGTCGGGATTGAGGCCACCGATATTCACGGTGCGTGCACGCACGCTCGCCGCATAGTCAGCGACCCCGAAATGCATCGCTTCGAGCCGCCGGCTCGCCTGCGCGATGGCTTCGACGTTGGCCATGCCGAGAGAGGTCTCGATCAGCACTTCGAGCCCGATGCGATGGGAGATACCCTTGGCCGCCTCGATCTGTGTCAGCAGTGCGTCCGTGAGATAGACGTCGGCCGGCACCCCGACCTTCGGGATGAGCACCAGGTCGAGCCGATGCCCCGCCTGCTCGATGACATCCACGATATCGCGATAGAAGTAGTGCGTGTCGATGCCGTTGACCCGCACCATGATCGTCTTCCCGCCGGCCCTCCAGTCGTGCTCCAGCAGGGACGCGATGACGTTGAGCCGCGCCTGCTCCTTGTCCGCCGGGGCCACCGCATCCTCGAGGTCGAGGAAGACGGTGTCTGCCTCGCTCTCGAGTGCCTTGGTGAACATTTGCGGCTGGGAGCCGGGAACCGCCAGCGTGCTCCGCTGCAGGCGCGTGCGGGCCGGCTCGAACCGCGTGAAGCTCACGCGACCCCCGCCGGCTGCCGTGCCGGCGCCGCCGACTCGGCCGGTCCCGCCACCTTTTTCGCCGGGAGCGGCGTGGAGGTCTCCAGCCAGTACTTCTGCGCCGCGGCAACGCCGCTACCGAGGTCCACCTTGATGCCGACGTCCGTCATGGCCATTTCGGCACCGCCGATACCCGCCAGCAGGGTGATCTCGTTCAGGTCGCCCAGGTGACCGATGCGGAACAGCTTGCCCGCCACCTTGTTGAGTCCGGCCCCCAGCGCAAAGTTGTATCGCCGGTACGCGACGTCGATGACGTCGCCGCCATTGAACCCCGAGGGCACCATGATCGCGCTCACGGTATCGGAGTGCCACTTCGGAGCCCTGGCGCAGAGCGAAAGTCCCCAGGTCGTCACGGCGCGGCGGCAACCCTCTGCCAGCCGGTGGTGCCGCGCGAACACGTTCTCGAGCCCCTCCTCGAACAGCATGTTGAGCGCCTCGCGCAGGCCGTACAGCATCGGGATCGATGGCGTATATGGGAAGTAGCCGGTGGCGTTCGCCTTGAGCATGTCCTCATAACTCCAGTAACAGCGCGGCAACCTTGCCGTCTTGCCCTGCTCGATGGCACGGGGGCTGGCGCACACGATTGCGGCGCCGGCCGGCAGCATGAAGCCCTTCTGTGATCCGGTGACGCAGATGTCGACCTTCCACTCGTCCATGCGGAAGTCGAGGCTCGCGAGGCCCGAGACGCTGTCGACGAAGAGCAGCGCCGGATGCTTCGCGGCATCGATTGCCTTGCGCACGGCGCCGATGTCACTCGTTACGCCTGTTGCGGTTTCGTTGTGCACTACACAGACCGCTTTGTACTCGTGCCTCGTGTCCTTGCTCAGCATTTCGTGGATCGTCTCGGGCGGCGCGCCCTCTCCCCATTCGACGTCCACCGCCGTGACGTCCAGGCCGAGCCGCTGCATCATGTCGATCCAGAGGTGGCTGAACTGTCCGTAGCGGAACGACAGGACCTTGTCGCCGGGTGACAGCGTGTTCACCAGCGCCGATTCCCAGCCACCGGTGCCGGTGCCGGGAAAGACGATGGCCTGGCCCGATTCCGTCTTGAAGACCTTCTTGAGGTCACTGAGGATCGGGCCCGCAAGCGCCGGGAACGAGGATGAGCGGTGATCCTCCATGGGGACATGCATCGCCCGGAGGATCCTGTCGGGGGAGTTGGTGGGCCCCGGCACGAAGAGAAGATTGCGACCCGACATTGCCAAACCTCACGGGAAGTAGGAAACCAGCTCCGTGGCCTCACCGGGCCACGGTTCACCCCGAGCAGCGCGACAGGCAGCTACTGGTATATTCCACCGCTCAGCGACCCAACACCAGCCTGCAATACTTCATGAGCGAGAACTTGCCCGCCGGCACGCCTGACCGCGCGTTGCTGGAGGACCTCTATCGCGCGGCCGTGGCCGCGGTGGATCCCGGTCCCGCGGTGACGACCGCGCTGGATGCCGGCGGGCATTTGCTCGCGGCGCGCGATCATCCGCTGTGGATCGTCGGCCTGGGCAAGGCTGCGGTGCCCATGGCTGAGGCCGCGATCCGCTCGGCGACAGCGAAGAACCTCGCTGTGGCAGGCGGTCTCATCGTGGCGCCTGCCGACGCGTCCTCGCCGCACCCGGCGATGACCGTCGCCGTCGGGGATCATCCCGAGCCGGCACAGGGATCTCTGGCCGCCGCCGCCGCGCTGGAATCGCTCGCCGCACGCGTGCAACCGGGTGACCATGTCTGGGTGCTGCTCTCGGGTGGCACCACCAGCCTCGTTGGTGCCCCGCTCGAAGGCGTACCCCAGACCGACCTCCGCGAACTCTATCGGCTCCTGCTCGGCTCCGGTCTCGACATCAGCGCCATGAACCAGGTCCGCAAGCGGTTTACCCGCTGGGGCGGCGGCAAGCTAGCCGCTGCGTTGACCGGTGCCTCAGTGCGGCAGTTCATCGTTTCCGACGTGATCGGTGACGACCTGCCATCCATCGGATCCGGGCCTTGTGTTCCCGATCCCTCCACCGCCACCGAGGTTCGTCGCGCCCTGGAGACGTCCGGCTTGTGGAAACAACTGCCAGTCTCCCTGCGCACGCTGGTCACGGCGACGGAAGACGGCACGCGCCCGGAAACACCGAAGCCGGATCATCCGGCGTTCGCCTCGGTGCTTACGGAGATTGTGTCGAGTAATCGGCGCGCGATCGAGGCTGCGGGCCTTCGGGCGGCAGAGTTGGGCCTGGTTGCGCAAATCGACCCGACGCCGCTCAGTGGCGAGGCGAGTCGGGCCGGAACCAGTGTAGCCGCGACTTTGAGAAATTATTCACAAGCGCCTCGAACGCAAGGGGCCGCAAGGCGTTGCGTGATTCTTGGCGGTGAGACTACGGTGACCCTGGGCGAGCATCACGGCTTAGGCGGACGGAGTCAGGAACTGGCGCTTGCAGCGGCGCGTGGACTGGCGGGCACGACCGGGATCACTGTCCTGGCAGCTGGGACGGACGGTCGGGACGGGCCCACCGATGCAGCGGGGGCAATCGTGGATGGGTCTACCTGGGCCGCAATCGCTGCGACGGGGCGGGATCCGGCCGTAGACCTGAGCCGGCACGATGCCTACCCCGCCCTGGATGCGGCAGGGGCACTCTTCCGGCCGGGACTCACTGGCACGAACGTAATGGACGTGGTGATCGGGGTGGGGTAGGCGTTGCGGCCCGGGGGCGCTGCAACCGGCAGGTAAGGTCCGCAAGTCCAGGTGGCGCTCCAGCGCCCTTTCCGAGGCGTTCCGCTCGGCCTAGGTTGGTCAACAGCCAATCCCGGGGCAACTCCGCACCGTCTCCTACCTGGAGCGCCATATGGCCGTCGCCAAGATCACGGAGATTCACTCCTCCTCTACCAAAAGCTTCGATGACGCGATGCGGGCCGGCATAGCCCGGGCCGAGAAGACACTCCGGAATCTCACCGGAGCATGGATCAAGAGCGAAAAGCTGGTGATCGAGAAGGGGAAGATCACGGAGTACCGGGTGCTGATGAAAGTCACGTTCGTGTTGCAGGACTGAGCGTTCGCACCCGCGCCAGTGCGGCGGCTCAACCAGAGCAATTGCGATGCTGAGTGTCTGGTCTGATCCGCCTCCAATCGACGTCCGCGCGTCAGAGCCAACCCTGGTGGTTGAGAGCCACCAGCTCTGGCTCGCCTACCGGACTCGCCGACAGGATCACTTCGCAGCCACTCGAAGGTCACCAACAGCGGAGGGTATTCGCAGTGGCCCATGCGCAGCTTCCCATTTTTCAGCGCCGCTTCGGCGAAACCATGCGCCCCGACTGGTGGTGGGTGCAGCCGGCAGTGGTCGTGTTGATCCTCTCCGCCTTCATTGTCTACGCCACCTGGGCCGCGTTCCAGGGCAAGCACTATGCGTACGGGCCGTACCTCTCTCCCTTCTATTCCCCTGAATTGTTCGGCGCTTCCCCCCACGCCTGGTTTGGCCCCAAGCCGGCATGGTGGCCGGGGTGGCTCGTATTCTCACCGGCGCTATTGATTCTGCCATTCCCCGGGCTCTTCCGGGTGAGCTGTTACTACTACCGTGGAGCGTACTACAAGGCGTTTTGGGCGGACCCACCTGCCTGTTCTGTTGGAGAGCCGCGGGCAACCTATCGGGGTGAGGCCTCCCTCCCGCTCATACTTCAGAACATCCACCGCTACTTCCTGTACATCGGGCTCTGCTTCCTTGTGGTCCTGGCCTCGGACGTGTACAAGGCCCTCTGGTTCACTGACCCGGTCACGGGCCGGACCACCCTTGGCATCGGACTTGGAACCCTCGTCCTCGCGGCGAACGTAATCCTGCTCGGTGGCTATACCCTGGGCTGTCATTCCCTGCGCCATCTCGTGGGCGGCTCTCTCGACGTGCTCTCCCAGCATCCCGTGCGCCGGCGAGTCTACGACTGCTCCAGCTGCTTCAACCGCGTGCATATGCGCTGGGCGTGGGCGAGCCTCTTCTCGGTCGCGTTTGCCGACATCTATGTCCGGCTATGCTCGATGGGCGTATGGACGGATTGGCGAATCATATGACCCCACATCTGACCACCGGTCGCTGATGCCCGACTACGAGACCTACACGCACGATGTGCTGGTGATCGGAGCGGGCGGAGCCGGGCTCCGGGCCGCTATCGCTGCGGCCGCTGCAGGTTCCTCGGTGGGGCTCGTCTGCAAGTCGCTGCTCGGCAAGGCGCACACTGTGATGGCCGAAGGCGGCGTCGCGGCGGCCCTCGCGAACGTGGACGCGCGTGACAACTGGCAGGTCCACTTTGCCGACACCATGCGCGGCGGCCAGTACGTGAACAACTGGCGCATGGCCGAGTTGCACGCCAGGGAAGCCCCCGATCGTGTCCGGGAACTGGAAGCATGGGGCGCGCTCTTCGACCGGACGCCGGACGGCCGAATCCTCCAGCGCAACTTTGGCGGACACAAGTATCCGCGCCTGGCGCACGTAGGGGACCGGACAGGGCTCGAGATGATCCGGACCCTGCAGGACCACAGCATTCACCAGGGTATCGACGTGCATATGGAATGCACGGTGCTCCGCCTGTTCACCGATTCCGGCCGGCTGGCGGGGGCATTCGCCTATGATCGCGAGCGCGGGCGGTTTCGGGTGTTCCGGTGCAAGGCGATCGTGCTCGCGACCGGTGGCATCGGCCGGGCATACTCGATCACCAGCAACAGCTGGGAGTACACCGGCGATGGTCACGCGCTGGCGTACAACGCCGGCGCGGCGCTGCAGGACATGGAGTTCGTGCAGTTCCATCCCACCGGCATGGTCTGGCCGCCGAGCGTGCGCGGGATCCTGGTCACTGAAGGTGTGCGGGGTGAGGGCGGGATCCTCGTCAATCGCGAGGGCAAGCGCTTCATGTTCGATGACATCCCGGAGAACTACCGGGGCCAGACCGCGGACACGGAAGAGGAGGGCTGGCGTTACACCCAGGGGGACAAGAGTGCCCGCCGGCCGCCCGAGTTGCTCACCCGGGACCATGTCGCGCGCTGCATCCTGCGCGAGGTGCGCGAGGGGCGCGGGAGCCCGCACGGCGGCGTGTTTCTCGACATCGCATGGATCCGGCGGAGGCTGCCGGATGCGCAGCAGTACATCATCCGGAAGCTGCCGAGCATGTACCACCAGTTCAAACAACTGGCTGACATCGACATCACCACGACCCCGATGGAGGTCGGGCCGACCACCCACTACATCATGGGCGGGATCCGGGTGGACGGGGACACCCAGATGTCCACACTGCCTGGTCTCTTTGCCGCCGGCGAGTGCGCAGCCGGGCTCCACGGCGCCAACCGGCTGGGGGGCAACTCGCTTTCGGACCTCCTGGTTTTCGGGAAGCGGGCGGGAGAATGCGCTGCGGCATTCGGCCGAGAACAGAGGACGGTGGAGATCAGCCGCGCCCAGGTGGACGACGCGGCGCGGTCGGCACTCGAACCGTTTGAGCGCGGCGCCAACAGCGCCGGCACCGGACCGTATCAGCTCCAACAGCAACTGCAGACGGTGATGCAGGACCTTGTCGGCATTGTGCGGACGGAGCCCGAGATGCTCCGCGCGCTGGATGAAATCGCCGAGCTGAAGGAACGCGCCCGGCAGGTCGGGGTCGCGGGGAACCGGGAATACAATCCCGGCTGGCACACCGCCCTCGACCTGGCCAACCTGCTTATCGTGTCGGAGGCGGTCGCCCGCGCCGCGATCAATCGGCGCGAGAGTCGCGGCGGGCACTTTCGTGACGACTATCCCGAGAAGGACCCGGCTGCAGCGCAATACAGCATCGTCATTCAAAAGGGGGCGGATGGCACTATGGCACTGGAGCGCGCGCCGATTCCCCCGATGCCCGCGGATCTCGAGCGCATCATCCAGGAGCAGAAGTAGAGAGGATTCATGTCGACCGACAGACTCGCACGGAACCCAGTCGAGGCGGAACCGGCCACCGCCGGGCCGCCGGGTGTAGCGACGTTCCGCATCTGGCGGGGTGACGCCCACGGCGGGAATCTGGTGGACTACACGACCCCGGTGTCGGCCGGTATGGTCGTCCTCGACGCGGTCCATCAGATCCAGGCGGATCAGGCCAACGATCTCGCCGTGCGCTGGAACTGCAAGGCCGGCAAGTGCGGCTCCTGCTCCGCCGAGGTAAACGGCATGCCGAAGCTCATGTGCATGACCCGTCTGAACGAGCTTCCCGTCGACAAACCGGTGACCATCGAGCCGATGCGTGCGTTCCCGCGGGTCAAGGACCTGGTAACTGACGTTTCCTGGAACTTCGCCGTCAAGCAGCGAATCCGACCCTTCAAGCCACGCGCGCCCGACGCGCCCGACGGCAGCTGGCGCATGTCACAGGCGGACGTGGACCGGGTACAGGAGTTTCGCAAGTGCATCGAGTGTTTCCTGTGCCAGGATGTCTGTCATGTCTTGCGCGACCATCAGCTGCACGAGGAATTCATCGGACCGCGCTTCCTGGTGCACGTGGCGGCGCTGGAGATGCACCCGCTCGATGCGGAAGACCGGGTCGACGAGCTCCGCCAGGCCCACGGTATCGGCTACTGCAACATCACCAAGTGCTGCACCAGGGTTTGCCCCGAGCACATTGTCATCACCGATAACGCGATCATTCCGCTCAAGGAGCGCGTAGCGGACCGGCACTTCGATCCGCTCCGATGGCTGCTCCGCACGTTCAGAGGAAGGAGGGGCGATTCATGACCTTCGAGCCCAAGCCGATTTCGAGGGAGAGCGTACCACTGGCGCTGCAGAAGGCCGAGCGGTACCGGATCATCGCCGACCCGTCGTCGGCGGAGAGCATCTGCCTCGACGTGCTGACGGTGGACCCGGAGAACCAGCGGGCCCTGGTGACACTGTTGCTGGCCATCACCGATCAGTTCGCCGAGGCACCGACCGCTGGCGTTCATCGGGCGCGCGAGGTATTGCCCCGACTGAGCGATCCCTATATGCAGGCGTATTACGCCGGGATCATATGCGAGCGATGCGCCAAGGCCCAGCTCCATTCAGGGACGCCCGGCTCCGAAGAGATGGCATACGAGTGGCTGCGCGAGGCGATGAGCTGGTATGAGAAGGCGGAATTGCAGCGTCCGACCGGCAACGATGAAGCGATACTTCGCTGGAACACCTGTGCGCGCATCCTGGCACGAGACGGGCACTTGCGGCCACACACCGACGAGCCAGTGAGCGTGGAGTCGGAGTAGTAACTCAGGCTCGGATGGCTGCGACGTTACGTAAGGCGCGGTGACATGACTGCCTGCGCACGCGTTGCGTGATTCTGGCGGTGAGGCTGCGGCCGGGCGGGCTCCTGCCAGAGACCTGGCTCGTCATGACGCCTACCCCGCTCTTCATTCAGCGGGCGCACTCTTCCGCCCGGGGCTGACTGGCACCAACGTCATGGACCTGGTGATCGGCGTCGCGTGGATCCGGAGGTAAGGCGATGGCCTTTTCGCAGCAGTTCCGCGCCTTGCTCAAGTTCGCCGGTTTTTGGGCAGTTTCGTGGGCGCTACTTGGGGCGGCCATTGCGATGGTCCGCTGGGCAGCGAGCCCGGAACTCTCTTTCACCAGTAGCGGGCTTGGCAGCTGGATCCTGAATCACGCAGTGGCCTATGGAGCCCTGGGGTCGATCTCCGGTCTCTATATGGGACTACTGCTCGCACAGATCGAACGAGGACGACGTGCCGAGAACATCACGCCGCGCCGCATTGCGCTCTGGAGCGTGCTTGGTGGCATGGCGCCCGCTATCCTTTTCACCGCGCTCGCTCTCCTCTTCGGTGCTCCCGCCGCCGCTTACCTGCCACTCCTCGGGCTCGGCATCATCAGCGCGACCGGCAGCGGCATCCTCGCCACCTCGATCCACATGGCATCCACGCGCGGAAAGTTGTCCACCGCGCATACCGAACGACTGCCACCGGACTGACAGGCGAGGAGTCGCACGGGACCGTTTCAGGCCATGTCCGGCGATAATACAGCTCGCAACGCTACCTCGAGTTCGGTACCGCGCTCCCGGCTGGAAAACCACCAGATCCCGCCCTTCTTCACGCTCCATTCGTGCTCCGCGCCGCTCATGAGCAGCGCCGCGACCTCGCCGAGCGTAGGTTGGTGACCTACCACCACCACGGCGGTGGTCGCGTCTGGCCAGCCCGCCGCCTCGAGCACGTCACGGGCCGAACTCGCGGTGCCGAGGGACGGGACCTCCTCAAACTTGCCAAGGGCCTCCGCGGTCTGCTGACATCGCGCGGCCGGGCTGGCCAGGATGCGTGTTCCCCTGGGGAGCCGTGGTTTGAGCCATTCCGCCATGTTCTTCGCCTGCTTCAGGCCCTTCCCCGTCAGTTCACGCGAGACGTCGGGCGCCCCGTCCCGGGCTTCTGCGTGCCGCCACAAGATCAATTCCATTTGAGCCTCCGCTAAAACCAGTCGCCGGCGGTAAGTTTCTCCCAATCGTCTACCCCGGATCCAATGACAGCACTCATCGAATGCGTCCCCAATTTCAGCGAGGGGCGTAACCCCGAGACCATCCGACAGATTTGCGCCGCCATCGAGGGCGTCGAGGGCGCCACCCTGCTTCACGTCGACCCCGGCAAGGCCACGAACCGTACCGTCGTGACCATCGCTGGCCCGCCCGACGCCGTGGTGGAGGCGGCGTTCCGCGCGATCGCGCGAGCCACCGAGCTGATCGACATGCGGCAGCACTCCGGCGAGCATCCCCGCATGGGTGCGACTGACGTCTGCCCTCTTGTGCCCATCTCCGGCATCACCATGGAGGAGACGGCCGCCCTCGCGCGGGGACTCGCCCGGCGTGTCGGAACCCAACTCGGGATCCCCGTCTACCTGTACGAAGCGGCACAATCCGACCCGGCGCGGAAGAATCTGGCCGTCATCCGTGCCGGTGAGTACGAAGCCCTGCCAGCCAAGCTGGGGGACCCTGCATGGAAACCCGACTTCGGCCCGGCGGCATTCAATCCGAAGAGCGGTGCCACGGTCATTGGCGCGCGCGACTTTCTTGTCGCGTACAACGTCAACCTCAACACGACATCCACGCGGCGGGCGAACGCCATTGCCTTCGATGTGCGCGAGGCGGGGCGGCCGGCGCGCGAAGGCCACCCGGTCACTGGGAAGCCGATCACCGACGCCGAGGGCAGGCCGGTCATGGTGCCCGGGACACTGAAGGCAGTGAAGGCGATCGGCTGGTATATCGCTGAATACGCTACCACCCAGGTATCGATGAACCTCACGGATCTCGCGGTAACGCCCTTGCACACCGCCTTCGAGGAGGTATGCCGGGCGGCCGAGGCCAGAGGTGTCCGAGTGACGGGGTCGGAGCTCGTCGGCCTGGTCCCGCTGCAGACAATGCTCGACGCGGGGCGTCACTTTCTTCGGCGGCAGCAGCGCTCGCTCGGCGTGTCCGAGGAAGAGCTGGTACGCACGGCCATCCGTTCACTCGGGCTCAATGAACTCGCGCCGTTCAACCCGCAGGAGCGCATCATCGAGTATCGGCTGCGCGACCGGGACGCGGGGCGCCTGGTTCGCATGACGGTCCGTGGCTTCGCTGACGAAACGGCTTCCGAGTCCGCGGCACCCGGCGGTGGTTCCGTCGCGGCCCTGCTTGGCGCGCTCGGTGCCGCACTCGGCACTATGGTGGCCAACCTCTCCTCGCACAAGCGCGGCTGGGACGAGCGCTGGGAGGAATTTTCCCAGTGGGCGGAGCGCGGACAGCGACTGAAGGAGGAACTGCTGCGGCTGGTGGATGAGGACACCATCGCATTCGAGCGTGTCATGGCGGCGATTGGAATGCCCAGGACCAGCCCGGAAGAAAAGGCCGCCCGCTCCGCTGCACTGGCGGCGGCCAACCTCGGGGCGCTCCAGGTGCCGTGGCAGGTGATGCGAACTGCCTTCGAGGCGTTCGATCTCCTCGACACCATGGCTACGCAGGGAAATCCCGCGTCGGCATCGGATGCCGGCGTCGGTGCCATCTGCACCCGCGCCGCGGTACGCGGCGCCTGGCTCAATGTCCAGACCAATGCCGGCGGCGTGAAGGACAAGGGGGCGATCGATCCGATCCTCGCCGCCGGAGCGGCACTCGAGCGGTCTGCCGCCGACCGCGAGGCCGCCATCCTGAAAACCGTCCAGTCGAAATTCGCCTAGCACCTGGCTGACAGCATTATTGTCTCACCATGCAACCGGATCAGTCGATGAACCTGCGCCTTGCCCTGACCGCGCTCACGAGCCTCTGGGTCGCTGCCGCGCCCCTGGTCGCTCAGTCGGCCCCGCGCTTCATCAATCCGCCGGGATTGTCCGCACCCAGGGGATATACTCACGAGG
The DNA here is from genome assembly GCA_963822925.1 of uncultured Gemmatimonadales bacterium. Classification (GTDB taxonomy): domain Bacteria; phylum Gemmatimonadota; class Gemmatimonadetes; order Gemmatimonadales; family GWC2-71-9; genus JAGGAG01. The sequence continues at coordinate 106,198 of CAWGJN010000016.1, read as the reverse complement.
TTGATGTGCCCGCGGGCACGCGGCTGGTTGTCATCTCGGGCCAGGTGGCACTCGACAGCGCCGGGAAGGTCGTCGGTGCCGGCAGCATGACCGCCCAGGCCACCCAGGTGTTCGAGAACCTGAAGGTCGCGCTGGCGGCAGTGGGCGCCACCTTCAAAGACGTAGTGAAGCTCAATACCTACCTGACCAGCATGGGCCAGTCGCAGTCGTTTCGTGAAGTGCGCGACAAGTATGTGAACGCCGACGCGCCGCCCGCGAGCACCACCGTCGAGGTGCGGCGACTCTTTCGGGACGAGTTCATGGTGGAGGTTGAGGCGATCGTCGCGGTTCCCGGCCGGTAGGCGCGCATGAGCAAGGAACAGGGCAGCATCGAGGCGATCTGGATCAAGCGGGCGCACCGTGGCGTGATGGACGAGGTGTCCACGGCGCAGCTCGACCCGGGACAGGGCGTGGTTGGAAGCGCCGACCAGCGCGGAACACGGCAGGTGACGCTGATCGAGCGCGAGGCGTGGGACGCGATGATGGGGGAGCTTTCGGCCGACGTCCCGCCCGTCGCCCGCCGAGCCAACGTGCTTCTCAACGGTATCCGGCTGGCTGACAGCCGGGGACGCGTGCTACGCCTCGGCGATTGCCGCATCAGGATCGCCGGCGAAACGCGCCCGTGCGAGCGGATGGAGGAGGCCTGTGCCGGCCTGCGCGACGCAATGACGCCCGGGTGGCGGGGCGGCGTTTTCGGCGAGATCCTGACCGGCGGCACCATTGCGGTCGGCAGTGCCGCCTCCTGGGAGGAATCAGCATGAGCCGGATCTTTCGAGTGGCCGTCCTGTCACTGGCGCTGAGCTGCACCAGTGACAATGATCTGTCGTTACCAGCCCCACCGCCCGGTTTTCCTACGGCTTACGCGACGTCGGCTTGTGGTCCGGGCGACGGACCGGCGATGCAGCTGTATCTCGCGGCCGAACCCGCCGAGGCGCTGCCACCGCCTGCACCCTTCGTCGAGGTCGCGATCTGGCAGGGCGTGCATTCCCTCTCGGGCCGGAGATTCGAGTGGACCGGGGCCTCCAGCGAAGGAACCGTACGCCGCTGCGATGCCGGCGGCGCCTGCGTGGAGGCACGCAGCGTTGCCCTGCAGTTTCGTCCCATCGGGACGGACACGACGGTGACCGGTGTGGCGACCCTGCAATTCTCTGATGGGTCGACGGTCGCTGGCGGATTCAACGCGGCATGGCGCACCACCCGCCAGATGTGCGGCTAGGCATGCTGATCCTCGTGTGCATCGCCTTTGTCATCGGCATGATGCTCCCCATACAGGCCGGCGTGAACGCGCAGCTGCGCACCGGGCTGGGGCACCCACTGCTCGCCGCGCTGGCCTCGTTTGCGGTCGGCACCGTGGCGCTCTTCCTGGTGTCCGTTGCCGCCCGCGCCCGCCTGTCGGCGACCCCGATCGCGGCCATTCCCTGGTGGCATTGGACCGGTGGGCTGCTCGGTGCCATCTACATCGCCGCCGCCGTGGTCCTTGCCCCGCGTCTCGGCGCTGCGACGCTGATAGCGGCCATCGTGGCCGGACAGATGATCACTTCGTTGCTTCTCGATACCCGGGGATGGGCCGGCTTTCCCCAGCAGCCCCTTACTCCCGCCCGTCTCTTTGGCGGAGTGCTCGTCATAGCGGGCGTGCTGCTCATCAACCGTCGCTGAGGGCCGAAGCGCTCTCCTGAATCGAGGTTGCTTCTTGGCAGGTTACACGCGGCAGCAGCTCATCGCGGCAAAGGCGGGGGTTGTCGGCGTGACCTCCTTTGCGGCCGGATGGTATCTCGGACGCGACGAAGGTGATTATGCCGTCTCCATCCTCGTAGCGGCCGCAATCTTCGGCACAATGGCCGGCACTTATGAACTGATGTCCGCGTGGCTCGCCTCGTGGTTCGGTAATGCGGCGCGGCCGGAAAGCGGCGAGCCGCACGCGCCGTCCGAGTTACCTCCTCCCATCCAGCCACCCGAGTTCGCAAACCCGTCGCCGCCGCTTCGCCTTCGTGACGGGGTGAAAGTCCTGGCCGCGTTTCTCACCGCCCAGCTCGCGGTCTGGGTCGTGGCGGTGCTGTTTGCGGTCCTGCCACTCGAACCGGGCGACCCTGGTGTTGCGGTGACCGCGGGGATCCTCCGTGTCTTTCCCGTGGCGCTGCCCGTCAGCATGATAGCGAGTGCCCTCTCCGTGCTGCTCCTGGCCCGGCGATTCTCGCGTCGTGCCGGAGCCCAACCGGCACGACTCGCGTTCGGGCTTCGGGGCGTAAGCCGCCGCTGGCTTCTGCTCGCCGCCGGCGCGGGCGCCCTGCTCGCGACCTTGCTCGGGATTGTCTCCATGGTTGTGCCGGCACCGGACCCTCACGAGCAGAGTCTCCTGGCCCAGGCGCTCGCCAGTGGGCCCCTCGGCCGGATCGTGTTTGCGCTGACGGCCGTGCTGATTGCGCCACCGGTGGAGGAATACGTCTTCCGGGGGGTCCTGTTAGGCACGCTGTTGCCTGCCATTGGTCCGTCAGGCGCCGCGGCCCTGTCCGGTATCGCGTTCTGGATGCTGCATGCGACGGAGTGGATTCACTACTGGCCCGCGGCCCTGGGCGTTGGGGCGATGACCCTGCTCGTCACGGCCCTGCGGATGCGCACGGGAAGCATTGTGCCGAGTATCGGAGCGCACATGTTTTACAATGCCGCCCTCACCTGCATGGCCCTGCTCGGATAACCGTTCGAGGTCGCTGACGATCAGGGGTGGATGTCGGGCGGACCCCTGAAATCAGGACCGAGGATCACCGTCACGTCGACATGCCGGGTGGAATCCCTCATCGACCTCACAATGCCCGTGCCGAGCGCCTTTCGCACGCGTTCAGCAGCTTTCGTGTCGCCGCGGCGCACCAGCAAGGTCGTCGAATCCACCGCCGGTGCCGTCGCCGTATACACCACGTCAAAGCCTGCTTTCCGCAGCACCCGCGCACCCACCCGGGCGAGTCCCGATGTTTCGGTGCCGTTCAGCACCTCGATCACCACGCGGTCGGTACTTGAGGGAACAGCGAACGCATGGCCCTCGACCAGTTCGGGCCGGGTGGTCAGATAATAGACCGCGGCGGCCACACCCGCGGCAATCAGGAGCGCGCCAGCGGCTTTCAGGACGCGGGGCGTGATGCGACCAGGCTGTTCCAGAATCGTACGGTAGGCTCAGGAAGGGTCCAGCCAGAACGGATGGAGTGGGCAATGCGAGCGCGGGCCACCTCACGCAGCACGCCGCTCATGTCGGTTGGGAGACGTGCGGCGAGTTCGGCCCGCTCGTCTTTCAGGAACTCGCGACCCGGCTCGAGATAGTCGGCGCAGTACAGCACCCGCCCTACCATGTCCCACTCCGCGAGCCCCAGCGAATGATATCGCACGGCGTCGAGCACGCCGCGGTCGATTTCCCCCTCCGCCTTGGCGCGCGCAGCACTGGCAGGTCCATGCCGCAGTTCCACCGGCCCGGGTGTGGACGAGGCCCAGTTCGCGAGCTCGGACTCCGGCGCGTCGCGCAGAGCGTCGTGCAGCCAGGTGGCGCGCAACCACCGGTTCCGCTCACTGTCATGGATGAGCATGGCGTCAGCCCAGGCGGAAACCAGCTCGGCGACGCGGATGGTGTGGTCGAGTCGCTCGGGCGACATCGCGGCCCACATTGGGATCGTGGGCCGGAGCGACGGCGGCGTCGGGCGCGATGGGCGGGACACCGGTGGCGGAATCAGCCCTGGGCGCGGAGCGGCGGACGGACGATGCGGTTCTGGGCGTCGACGAACACGACCCGCGGATTGTGCCGCTCCGCTTCCTTCGCGTCGAACACGCCGTACGAGATGAGAATGACGAGGTCGCCGGGCATGCCGAGGCGGGCCGCCGCCCCGTTCAGCTGGATGACGCCCGATCCTCGCGGACCGGGGATGACGTACGTAGAGAACCGGGAACCATTGTTCACGTTCACCACCTGGATCTCCTCGTAGGTCACCAGGTCAGCCGCGTCCAGCAGCTCCTCGTCCACGGTCAGGGATCCCTCGTAGTGCAGATCCGCCGAGGTGATGGTGGCGCGGTGGATCTTCGACTTCATGAGATGCCGTTGCATGTCAGAGCCCCTCGCTCAGGGTCACGTTGTCGATTAGTCGCGTGGATCCAACCCGGGCGGCAAGGAGGACTACCGTGTCCTCATCGGCACTCGATACCGGTTCAAGGGTCTGGGGATCCGCTATCGCAATATACTCGACCTCCACTCCCGGATGGACCGCGAGGCCGCCCCGGATGACGTGGTCCAGTGCAGCACTCCGCCGTTCCCCGCTCTGGAACGCCGACGCGGCGGCGGCGAGCGCCCGGCTCAGCCCCAGGGCCTGCGCCCGGTCGGGCAGCGACAGGAAGGTGTTACGGCTGCTGAGGGCAAGTCCGTCGCGCTCGCGCACGGTGCGAACTACCTCGACACCAACGGGAAAATCGAGGTCGCGCACCATCTGCTGGATGAGTGTCGCCTGCTGGAAGTCCTTCCGTCCGAACCACGCGTTATCCGGTTCCGCAAGGTGGAAGAGCTTGGCGACGATCGTCAGCACGCCGGCGAAATGCCCCGGCCTGAATTCACCTTCCCACCGGGCGGCGGCCCTGCCCGGCACCACGCGCACTTCCGCGCCCGCGGGATACATCGCCTCGACGGTCGGCACGAACAGCACGGCGACGCCCCGGTTCTCGGCGAGCGCGCGATCGCGGCCCAGGTCGCGCGGATAGCGGCTGAGATCCTCCTGCGGACCGAATTGCGTCGGGTTCACGAAGATGCTCATCACCACCTCGTCGCTGCCGGAGCGGGCGGCGTCTACGAGCGCCAGGTGGCCCTCGTGCAATGCACCCATGGTGGGTACCAGGCCGATCCGCCGGCCGCGCGACTTGGTGGCGCGGACCCAGGCCCTGAGTTCCGGTATGGTGGAGAGTTCGATCATGAGCGGCTGAGAGGAATCCTGCAGGTCACTCGAAGCTGTGTTCCCTGCCCGGATACTTCCGAGCCCGCACTTCCCTGCCGAAAGCCTCCACGGCCGAGCGGACCGCACTCGACAGGTCGGCATACTTCCGCAGGAAGCGCGGGTTGAATCGTTCATCGAGTCCGAGCAAGTCATACAGGACCAGGACCTGGCCATCGCATCCGACTCCGGCACCGATGCCGATGGTCGGGATGCCGATGGACTTCGTGACCCGCTGCGCCAGGGCCGCCGGCACCAATTCCAGCACCAGCATGCTGGCCCCAGCTTCCGCCAGCGTCCGGGCATCGCGCACCAGCTGCTCGGCGGCCTTCGCCTCGCGTCCCTGGACCTTGTAGCCTCCTGACGCCTGCACGGACTGCGGCAGCAGCCCGAGGTGCCCCACCACCGGGATACCGCGCTCGACGAGTGCGCGGATGGTGGGGGCCATCGCTGCTCCTCCCTCGAGCTTCACGGCATTCGCGCCCGTTTCGGCCAGCACCCGGCCGGCATTCCGGATCGCCTCCTCGATGCTCACCTGGTAGGTGAGGAACGGGAGGTCCACGATCATGGGAATCGTGGCCGCGCCGCGACGGACCGCCGCGGCGTGGTAAAGGAGCTGCGGCAGGGTGGCGCTCAGTGTAGTGGCATGACCCGCCACGACCGTGTTGACCGAATCACCCACGAGGAGCACATCCACCCCGGCAGCATCGAGCAGCCGTGCGAAAGTCGCGTCGTAACAGGTGACCATCACGATCGGCCGGGCGGCACGCTTGAGGGCCACCAGGTCGGGCACGCTGCGCGGTCGGTTCTCAGCGGTCATGGCTCTCGATCTCCGCTATTTCCCGCTGCCAGAAGTCTCGCATGGCGAGGCCCGGATGGGGCAAAACGAGGTCCGCTTCCACCATGACGAGGTCGCCGTAGCGGACGATGTCGATATCGAGGGTGCGGGAACCCCAATGCGCGAGACGCACACGCCCGTTGGCCTCCTCGATCGCCTGACCAGCGTGCATCAGGTCGCGCGGCGCCATCCGGCTCTCGAGGAGGAGCATCTGGTTCAGGTAGGCCGGCTGGTCCATGTCGCCCAGGGGTGTCGTTTCCTCGATCGATGACGCTGCCACCACTCGCGTGTCCGGCAGTGTGTCCAGTGCCGCACGCGCCGCACTGAGGTAGCCGGCCCGGTCGCCGAGATTGCTGCCGAGCGCGACGTAGACGCGTGCCGTGCCGGGGGCGCTCAATGGTCCACGGCAAAATGGCGGGCGATGCGCTGCAGTTCGCTGGCGACCTCGCCCAGTTCACGAATCGCGCCCTCGAGATCGGCCTGGCCCCGTGCGGCACTGGTCGACTGTTCCGACAGTGCGTTCGCTTCTTCGCGCGCGCGCCGGGCCACGACAGCCACCCGCTCGATCTGGCCCGAAAGCGCGTCGACCTGGCGCCGCTGCTGGGCCGCCGTTTCCGCGATCCGGCTCGCATGCTCGCCCGCCTCGCTGGTGGCGCGGCTGATGGCGTCCAGTGCCGTCGCGGCATCCGTACTCAGGTCCTCGACGCCCCCCACGATCTCCTCGCCCCGATGCATCTGGCTGGTGACGCTCTCGACCTGTGCCCCGATCTCGCTCACCAGTGCGCCGGCCTCGCGCGCGGCGTGGAGGCTCTGCGCGGCGAGGTTGCGCACCTCTTCGGCGACGATGGCGAAGCCGCGGCCCTCGCGTCCGGCGCGGGCCGCCTCGATCGCCGCGTTGAGCGCGATGAGGTTCGTGGCATCCGCAATTTCACGAATGGTGCCGATGAAGCCGGTGATGCGACGGGTCACCTCACCCAGCGCCGCGACCTGTTGCGAGCTGTCGGCCACAAACTCCTTGAGGTTGACCAGGCGGGCAATGGCATCGCCGATCACGATGCGTTTCTGCATGGCCACCTCAGCCGCGTCCCGGCTGGTCTTGGCCGCCGCCGCACCCTGTTCGGTCATGGTCTGTGAGTCGCGCGCGAGAGTGGCGGTCGCATCGAGCCCGCCGCGCACGAACGCATCCTGCTCCGTCACAGTGCGCTGCATCGCACCCGAGGCCTGGGTCAGCGCGGCTGCGGAGGTGCGCAGTGATTCGGTGGCCCGCGCGAGCGCCGCAACCTGCTGGCTGATCTGCTCGACCGTGCTCACCAGTGGCCGGCGCAGTTCGGCAATGTGGATCGCCGTCGCCACCTGTGCGGCGATCGTGCTCACGGCCGAGAGGTCTTTCGGGCCGTACGCATTTCGCTTGAAGTGGTCGATCTCGAACGTGCCGAGGAGGTCGTCACCGAAGCGCACCGGGTAGATCAGGATGCTCTGCACGTCCGGATCGGCCGCGCTGATGCGCGGATCGCGGCCAGCGTCGCGGATCATCACGGGCCGGGCGGTCGCGACCACCTCGCGCCGAAAGGTCGCCAGCTCGGGAATGAGCCGTTCCCGGTTGGGCCGGCCGATCCGCCCGCGATAGGCCAGCGTCACCTCGGCGCCATTCCAGCGGCAGATGCGATAGTCACCCCAGTCGAGCAACCGGTAGCCCAGCCGTTCGATCTGCTCGAACGACCCGTGCAGTCCGGCAGTTCCGGTGATGGCCGACTCCATGAGGTGGATCTTGTTCAGGTCCTCGGCGGCGATTGCCTCCTCGAGGATCCGCTTCGTGAGCATGCCAATGGCGCTGAGCACGCCCGCGACCGCCACCCAACCCGCCGGCGAGAGCGACTGGAGCGCTGCAATCACAACGACGCACGCCCCGAGCGTCAGGAGCATCGACACTACTTCCCAGCGCAGAATCAGAAGTTGTTCCACCTGCTCCAGCTTGTCGCGCACCAGCAGGGTGAAGTAGAAGAGCGCCCGCGATGCCAAGAAGTACATCGCCACCAGGCTGAACCCGCCAGGCAGGAAATCGAGCGACAGGCTCGGGTTGCCACTGGCCTGCATGACGGCGGCGTACACCCCGAAGGCGCAGACGAACGCAATGATTTCCCGCCCCGCATTGATGAGGGCGACACGCTGCGATTTCCGCAGCCAGATCGTATCGGCGGAAATGACCCCCACCAGCAGGGCCAGCACCACTGCCGCCGGTCCCACCGCGAGGGCGCCCACCAGCACGGGCACCGCCACCTGCGTGAGATAGGAGTACTTGCTGAGCCGCACCGGGTACGCGCGCAGGAACGTGACCGAGGCGATCAGGACTAGGCTGGAGATCGGCGCATTGATGAAGCGCTGGTCGGTGATGAGCACTGCGGCGGCCAGCGCGATCCCGCCGATGGCGAGGAACCGGGCGTAGACGTCGATGACGCGATTGAGGCTCTGGCTCACGCGGCGGCCTCCGTGCGGTCCACGGCACCGCGCAGGCTCGACAACAGCTCGCGAACTCCCGCCACGCCGCTGGCGGACAGGCGATCGACCAGAGCACTGCCCACCACGACGCCGTCGGCGAGTCGACCCACCCGCATCGCCTGCTCGGCCGTCGAGATCCCGAAGCCAACGGCGATCGGCAGCGGCGACGCGGACCGGACACGGGCGACGGATGCCTCGAGATCGTCGGCGAGCGTGGCGCTCGCGCCGGTAACCCCGAGGCGGGACACGAGGTAGAGAAAGCCCTGCGCGCCAGCCACCGACCGCGCCAGCCGCTCGGGACGCGTGGTCGGCGCCACGAGACGGATGAGGTCGAGCTGGCTGCGCTGCACCTGCCCCTCGATACCGGGATCGCTCCCCGACGGAAGATCGGTCAGGAGCAGGCCGGCCACGCCGAGGCTCGCGGCGTCCTTCAGGAAGCGGTCGAGGCCGTACCGCAGGATCGGATTCAAGTAGCTGAAGATCACCACCGGACGCGACAACCGCGCCGCCTTCACCAGCTCAAGGGTGCGAGGAAGAGTCATGCCGCCCTTGAGCGCGGTGAAGGTGCTGCGCTGGATGGTCGGTCCGTCAGCGAGTGGGTCGCTGAAGGGCACCCCCACCTCGATGATGTCCGCGAGCTCGTCGGCCACCTGCAGCGCCTCCCGGCTCACGTCGAGATTGGGGAACCCCGCAGTGAGGTAGGCAACGAGACCGGGGCGTCGTGCCGCCCGCAAGTGCGCCCACGCGGCCGCGATGGGCGCATCAGACAAAGTAGTTCCCGACCGTGAGGCCATAACGCGTCGGGTTGGTCACCTTCACGATCGACCGCACGAAGTGACCCGGTCCATCCTGGTCGGCAAGGTTCACGAGGGTGCCGGGCGTGGGCACCGCGCCGCCATTCACGTCGATCGCGATGCGGACGAGTGGCCGGTTGAGCAGCGTGGGGTCGGGATTCGGCGCGTACACGATGGCCACCTCCAGGGTGTCCAGGATGACGCACGTTCCCACCGGGTAGATGCCGATGAGGTTGATGAGGGCCTTGACGAGGATGAGGTCGTACCCGCGCTTCGGGTTCTCCCACATCTCCCGCAGCACCTGGTCGGGCTCGATCGGAATCGTCTGGTAGCTGCGGCGCGTGGTGGCGGCGTCGAAGCCGTCCGCGACCGCCACGATCCGGGAATAGAACCCCAGTTGGCGGGGGCGGATCGGGCGGGGATATCCTGAGAGATCGGTCTTCATGTGGTGCTCGTGGGCGACGAGAATGGCCCGGTACGGGATCTCGTCGTAGCCGCGCAGCCCGAAGAGCGTGAGCGCGCCCAGCCAGGGATGGGCCTGCATGGCGCGCCACTCGTTCTCGTCGAGGCTCGTGGTCTTGTTGAGGATCTCGTGGGACACGCGCGCCTTGCCGAGGTCGTGCATGAGGGCCGTCATGCCGAGGTCGTAGAGCTGCAGCCGGCTCAGGCTGAGCTTCTTGCCGAGCGCCACCGCGAAAATGCAGACGTTCACCGAGTGCGTGAAGGTGTATTCGTCGTAGTCGCGAATGGTCGTGAGGCCGACGATAGAGGTCTCGTTGTTCAGCACCTGGTCGACGATCATCTGCACGGCGCGCTTCACCTTCTTCGCACCGCTGGCGCGACCCATCCGGATGCTGGTGATCACCTCGCGCGTCACCGCCACGCCCTGGGCGTAGGTACGCTTGGCAAGCTCCTTGAGCCGCTCCTGGTCCTCGAGATTCTCCTCGCTGGGCTGGACCGGCTCGATCTCGAGGTGCGTCACCCCGGCCCCGTCGAGCCGGTTCCGCACCTCCTCGTACACCCCTTCGGTCGCAGCGCGGGCCTGCAGGCTCAGCAGCATGCTCAGGAACGCCTGCCACTCGCGCCGCTCGATCCCGGGATGCACGCGCACGACCCCGATATCATAGGCGCGAAACTGCGCCAGGATCTGGCTGAACGACGCGTAGTTGTCGAGTTCGAGCCGCAGGCGGGTCTGGTTGATGAAGATGAAATCGCCGGCCAGCCGGATCTCTACTTCCGATTCGGTGCGCAGGATGCCGAGGCCCGTCGCCTGCAGGTCGTCGAGAGCCTTTTGCACCGTGGCGTTCTCGACCGGATACAGCTTCAGGCTGCGAAGCGCCGCGTACAGGTCGAGCAGGAGCCCGCGTCCGGCCGTGCGCAGCGCGCCGTCCTGCGAAGGGGGCTCGCTCTGGCGGGGGCTCGGCAGGCCGGTACTCACGCTGGCTGGCCCCGCAGCGCGCGGCTCACCGCCTGGCGCACGACCAGGTCCTTGTCATCGGCCACCTTCTGCAGCACTGCCCGGGCCTCCGGCGTGCGGATGCGGCCCAGCGCCACCGCGGCGCACGCGCGCGTCTCAGGCCCCGCCTTGTACCCGAGCAGGCCGCGGCTCAGGAGCATGCTCTGGAGCGTGGGAATCGCCGTGGCCCCGGCGATCGCGCCGTAGGCCTCGAAGAACGCCATCTTCTCAGTGAGGTCGAGGTCGCGACGCTCCGACTTGCCGAGAATGACGGGCTCGATCCGCTTGAGGGCGTTCCGGATGCCGCGGGCGCCCATGGCGCGTACCGCTGCCAGGCGGACAGCACGGTCGTCATCGTCAATCGCGAGCTCCATCGCGGTGAGCGCGCCGGGCGACGCCACCTCGGCGAGCGCCTGCACCGACGCCAGCCGCACCGCGGGGTCCGTGGAACGGACGGTCTCGCCGAGACCCGGCACCGCCCCCTGCAGCTTGAGTCGCCCGCACATTTCAACGACTTCCTTGACCGACGTGCTGTTCGGGTCGCGCAGCAGCTTCAGCACCTCGGCAGGCGAGCTCGCCGCGATGCGGTCGGCCGCCTGTTCCAGCAGCTCGCGTACGTGCGCATTGCTCAGCGTCGGCAGCCAGGTGACGATGGCGCCGAGCGCCGACGGGTGCAGTTCACGCAGTACGTCGGTGACGTCCTCGTCTCCCGCCAGCGCCGCGGCCCCATCGAGCGACACTATGAGCTGGCGCACGATCTCCGGCTCGCTCAGCTTCGCCTCGAACGCCAGCAGCCGGTCACGCAGTTCGGTGGACAGGTGCGGTGCCTTCTGCACGAGGGCACGCACGTCGCGCATGACCGACGCCACCGCGCGGAACTCGCCGGCATTGAGCAGGTTCGGGAGCAGCATCTCGAGCACCGTGATGATCTCATCGCGGATGGCCCGCTCCGGTTCCATCTCGAAGATGTCGTACACTGCCGCGAGCGCGCTGGCCCGGGCGTCCCGCGTGTATTCCTGGCGCAACTGATCGGCGACGATCGCAATCTCATTCTCGTCGAGGAAATAGAGCGTCGAGTCGAACTCCTCGAGGTCGACGATGCCTGCCTGTCGCGGCGATGTTTCCTCACGCACCTGCTGCTGTACCTGGGCAGTTGTGGTCGCGTCGCCGCCCATGACCCCGGTGGCCTCGGGAACAGCCTCGTCCCCGAACCCCTCCACGAAGCTGTACGTGATGTGATTGAACTCCTGCTCCCAGAGCAGCGTCAGCAGGTCGTCGCTCGCGTCCTGCTGCATGAACCGGGCACGGTTCACCACCTCGAGGAAGCGGATGATCTCGGAGTCCTCCACGCCCTTCTTCAGGCTGAGCACCCGCATGCCATCCTTGTAGAGCGTCCAGGCCAGGCTTTCGTTCTTGGTGAGCTGGTGGTAGACCACCTGCTCCTCCCAGACGAAGTCGGTCTCAGCCACCTGGAGCACCAGATCGTCGAGTACCGACCAGATCGGCGCGAAGCCCGACCGGACGTTCTGGCTGGCGCGCTGATACATCGGATTGTTGGGGAGGTACATCTGGAAGGCGCGCAGGGCCTTCACGAGGCTCTGGATGAGCTCCGAGACCTGTGAGGTCGGCAGGATCATTTCGTTCGGGCCGGCGGTCACGCCTTCTCCCCGAGGATCGCCGCCACGTGCGCGACGTCCTTGTCCCCGCGTCCGCTCAGGCACACGAGCACAGAGGCGTCCGCGGGCCGCTGCCCGCGCTGGCGCAGCAGCCAGGCAAAGGCATGCGCCGTCTCGAGCGCCGGAATGATGCCCTCCAGGCGGCAGACCGACTGAAATGCCGCGAGGGCCTCAAAGTCGTCTGCGGTCTCGTACCGGACGCGACCGGTGTCATGCAGCCAGCTGTGCTCGGGGCCGACGCCCGGATAGTCGAGTCCGGCCGACACGGAGTGAGCCGGTGCGACCTGGCCATCGGCGTCCTGCAGGAGGTAGCTCAGGCTGCCATGCAGCACGCCCGGGGCGCCGGCCGTGAGCGTGGCACTGTGACGATTGCCGCCCAGCCCCTCGCCGGCAGCCTCGACGCCCACGAGCTCGACCGACGCGTCGTCCAGAAATCCCGCAAAGATCCCCATCGCGTTCGAGCCGCCGCCCACGCACGCGACGACGGTGGCGGGGAGGCGGCCCGTGCGCGCGAGCATCTGCGCGCGCGCCTCACGTCCGATGACGGCCTGGAAGTCACGGACCATCCGCGGATAGGGGTCCGGGCCGACGACCGAGCCGATGATGTAATGGGTGGTCGGCACGTTGGTGACCCAGTCGCGCAGCGCCTCATTGGTTGCATCCTTGAGTGTGCGCGTGCCCGACTCGACCGGAACGACCGTGGCCCCGAGGAGCTGCATGCGGTACACGTTGAGCGCCTGCCGTGACACGTCTTCCGCGCCCATGTAGACGACGCACTCGAGTCCGAAGCGGGCGCAGACCGTGGCGGTGGCCACCCCGTGCTGGCCTGCCCCGGTCTCGGCGATGATGCGACGCTTGCCCATGCGAAGGGCAAGCAGCGCCTGTCCGATGGTGTTGTTGATCTTGTGCGCGCCGGTGTGGTTGAGGTCTTCGCGCTTGAGCCACACCGGCACCCCGACATGCTGCGACAAGCGTGGCGCCGGTGTCAGCACGGACGGCCGGCCGACGATGTCGGCCAGATACCCTTCATATTCAGCCCAGAAGGAAGCGTCCTGGCGGGCGGCGTCATAGAGTGTCGCCAGGTCGTCGAGCGCAGCCACGAGCGTCTCGGGGACGTAGCGCCCGCCGTACGGGCCAAAGCGCCCGTCGCTGGCACGCTCCGGCGACACGCTAAGCGTCACGAGCTACCTCCAGAAACCGGGCGAGGCGGTTGGCATCCTTGATACCGGGAGCAGATTCCACTCCTGAACTTACATCAACGATGTCGGGACATACGAGGGTGATCGCGCGGGCCAGCGTATCGGGGCGAAGACCGCCGGCCAGAGCCAGGCGCGACCGCGCCAGACGTGCTCTGGCCGATCGGGCCAGGGAGAGGTCGAGTGCCACGCCCGTTCCCCCCACCGCTCCGGGGATGCGAGGCTCGATCATGACGACGTCCGCCCCCGCGACTTCCTCCTCCAGTTGCTCGAGATCCCCGGGGTCGCCGAGGTGATGCACGACCCACACTGGCAGCGAATCCTGCCGAAGCCGCGAGTGGCCGGCGGCATCGTATCCCCCGTGCAACTGCGCTGCACTGAAGCCGGTGGCGTCTCTCAGGCGCAGGATTTCGTCGATCGAATGCGAGACGAAGACACCCACCACGGGTACGCCGCCCGCCGCATCTGCAATTTCGCGTGCCCTGGCCGCGTTGACCTGCCTGGTGCTCTCGGCGAAGACGACGCCGAGATAGGCCGCCCCCAGCCGGGCCGCCAGGGCGGCATCGCCGGGACTGGTCAGTCCGCAGATCTTCGCGTCAACGGCCAATGCGTCGCACTCCACTGATCTGCCGCGCCAGCGCTTCAGGATCGTCCGCGGCACTCAGCGCAGTGCCGATCAGCACCGCATCGGCCCCTGCCTCGGCCGCTCGCACCACGTCGTTCACGCTTGCCATGCCACTCTCGGCCACCGCGAGGACGTTCGACGGCACCGAGTCGAACAGTTTCCACGCCCCCTGGATGTCGACCCGGAAGGTATCGAGATCACGGCTGTTGATGCCGACTATTTCGGCCCCCGCGTCCAGTGCCATGCGCGACCTCGGCGGCCGTGTGCGCTTCCACCAGCGCCGCGAGCTCGAGGTCAGCCGCAAACTGGCGCAGTGCTGCCAGCCGGCTCGGTGTGAGCGCCCGCACGATCAGCAGCACCGCCGAAGCGCCGGCGGCCCGCGCCTCCAAGATCTGTTCCTCGGAGAGGATGAAGTCCTTCCGCAGCGCTGGCACCTCTACCCGCGCCACCACCGATCGCAGGTCGGCGAGCGAACCACCGAAGAACGGACCATCCGTCAGCACCGAGATCGCCGCCGCTCCCCCGAGAGCGTAGCCAGCCGCCCTCGACGCCGGGTCGAGATCCTCCCGTATGCTCCCGGCCGACGGCGACCGCCGCTTCACTTCGGCAATCAGCGCCACGGTCGGGCGCTCGAGTGCCGCGGGGAACGACGCGCCGGCCGGCGTGCTGGCCGCGAGCCGCTCGAGCTCCTTCCGGCGCGCCCGCAGCCCGGGCAACGTGCGCTCGGTCGAGGCGAGGATTTGTCCCAGGGAAACCGGCATCTTGCCCTTCGGCGCGTATTCGGGTAATGTAATTCGGCCTCTGTTCGGTCAGCCATCAGCCGGAGCGTGTCGAATGACCCTCACCAAGCGCCAGAACGAAATCCTTGCGTACCTGCGCGCGCACATTGCTGAACATGGCTATGCGCCGAGCTTCGAGGAGATCGCCGAGCAGTTCACCTTCGCGTCCCTTGCCACGGTGCACGAGCATCTCACCAACCTGGAGCGGAAGGGATATATCCGCCGCCAGTACAATGAGAGCCGGTCCATCGAGGTACTGCCACCTCGGGGCACTGCGAAGGCCACCGAGATCCCGTTGCTTGGCAAGGTGGCAGCCGGCCTCCCCATCGAATCCCTCATGCACGACGAAACCATCGCCGTGCCCGACGAGATCCTCCCGCGTCGTGGGCCCAATTACGCCCTGAAGGTCGCGGGCAACTCGATGATCGACGAGCACATCATCGACGGCGACTATGTGGTGGTCCACGGGCGCGAAGCGGCCGAGAATGGCGAAATGGTCATCGCACTTGTCAACGGTTCCGAAGCCACGGTCAAGAAATTCTATCGCGAAACGGGCGGCTGGATCCGCTTGCAACCCGCCAACACGACCATGACCCCGATGCGGTACCAGGAGCGCGATGTGCTGATCCAGGGCGTCGTGGTCGGGATCATCCGGAAATACTGAGCTGCGTAAACGGTGGACAGTGAACTGTGAAACGGGCGCTCCCGTTTGCCGTTCACCGTTCACCGTTCACGCAGTTCAGATGTGGCCTGTCGGAGGCGTTGCAGGGCTTTCATCCCCTTTCCCGCATCCAGCGCATCCGTCGCCCGCGCGAGCGACTCAGCGAATGACCAGCCCCGTCCCGCCACGTAGAGCGCCGCCGCCGCATTGAGCCGCAGTGCGTCGCGGGCACTACCACGCATCCTCCCGCTCAGCACCGATTCGATCCGTGCCGCGTTCTCCGCCGGTTCGCCCCCTGTCAGCTCATCGAGGTTGCCGGGCGTGATCCCGAACGCCGACGGCTCGATCATCCACTCCGTTATCAGCCCCTTGTGAACTTCCCACACCAGGGTGGGCGCCCGCGGCGAAACCTCGTCCATTCCATCCGAGCCGTGCACCACCAGCGCGTGGCGAGAGCTTAGCGCGACCAGCGCCTGCGCCAGCAGGGTAGCTCGATCCGGCTCGGCGACACCCAGCACCTGACGAGCCACCCCGGCCGGGTTCGCCAGCGGGCCAAGCAGGTTCATGATCGTCGCGACCCCAAGCTCCCGCCGCACCGGCGCGGCGTGACGCATGGCCGGGTGAAACGTGGGAGCGAACAGGAACACGATGCCCGCCTCGCGGAGTACCCGTGGCACCTCGTCGGGCGGCGTCGGTACCCGCACGCCCAGCGCTTCGAGCACGTCGGCGGAGCCAGACCGGCTGGTGAAGCTTCGGTTGCCGTGCTTCGCCACGGGCACGCCAGCCCCCGCCACGATGAACGCTGCACCGGTGGAGATGTTGAACGTTCCCGTGCGACCCCCACCCGTACCGCAGGTATCCACGAGCGTGTCGGGATCATCGAGCGCGAGGGAAGTCATCGCGCGCCGCAGGGCCAGTGTCGCCCCGGCGACCTCCTGCGCGGTCTCG
Source organism: uncultured Gemmatimonadales bacterium (assembly GCA_963822925.1). Lineage (GTDB taxonomy): Bacteria > Gemmatimonadota > Gemmatimonadetes > Gemmatimonadales > GWC2-71-9 > JAGGAG01. The sequence continues at coordinate 89,741 of CAWGJN010000016.1, read as the reverse complement.
CCCTTGCGGCCGAGGCCGAGAAGCAACGCCGCGATCTGGGCCGGCGTGGCTGCCCCCTGCATGACCACGTCAAACGCCGCGCCAGCCTCCTCGCCGGTCAGCGATTGCCCGGCCGCCAGGCGGTCGAGCGCTTGAAGGATCGGGGATGAAATGGCGTCGGGCAAAGGGCGACCGGAGGTGATGGAAGAAGGCCGGGAAAGCGTAGGGGGTGGCGCGGCCTTTTGTCAATCAAGACAAAGAGTTGCGACGCTTGTTCCGGGGGGCTGCGGCGGCTAGATTCCGCGGGTCATGAGTCGGTCCTTCCTCGCGCTGATCCACTTCGACGGCACCGAGTTCCTCGGGTGGCAGCGACAGGCAACGGGCCGGACTGTGCAGGGCGAAGTCGAACGGGTCCTGGCGCGCCTCGCGAATCGTCACGTTGCTGCCCATGGGGCGGGACGCACCGACGCGGGCGTGCATGCGCTGGGCCTGGGGGTCAGCTTCGCAATGCCTGAATCATGGACGCCCGGCGCACTCCGCCGGGCCCTCAACGCCCTCCTCCCCCGCGACATATGGGTCGCCGCGCTCTCCGAGATGCGCGCTGGCTTCCACGCGCGCAAGCAGGCGCAGGGCCGCTGCTATCGCTACGACATCGGCTGCGATGATGCCGCCAGCAGCCCGTTCCGCCGGAAGTACGAGTGGGCGCTTGGTCGTGCGCTCGAGCCCTCCCTGCTTGCGCAAGCCGCGGCCGTGATCGCCGGCGAGCACGACTTTCGCGCCTTCTCGGCCCGCACCGAACCGAAGCCACACTACGACTGCACTGTCCGGGAGGCGCGCTGGGAAGCGCGGCCACACGGTCATGGCTGGTCTTTTCACGTCGAGGCTGACCGTTTCCTGCAGCACATGGTCCGCATGCTGGTCGGCACCATGGCGGACATCGCGCTCGGGCGCCGGCCGCTCGAGGACATGCCGCGGCTGCTGGCGCGCACCGACAACAGCGACACGAGCCCGCCGGCGCCGCCGCAGGGACTCTACTTTGTGCGCGCTTCCTATCCTGCGGAATTGTTCCGCATCGACATCGCGGCGACCGGGGCCGCGGCGACCGCATGAGCGCGACGCGCGTTGTGGCGGCCGCGCTCCTGCTTGCCGCGTGTACCCGTACTGACCGGGAGTCGCCGCTTAGGCTGGCGACATTCGGCGCCCTGCAGGCAAAGCCGCGCGCGCAGGAATCCGTCGATCAGTCGCGCCGCACTGCCATCGTGACCTCGGCCGCCAGGGTGTCGCCCTCGGTGGTCTCGGTGGGAGTCCAGGGCCGGCGGCGCGTGCAACAGTCGCCTTTCGACATGTTCTTCGCACCCGAGGGCAACGAGCAGCAGGTGCAGAGCTTCGGCACCGGATTCGTGGTGCGCGCCGATGGCGTGATCATCACCAACCAGCACGTCGTCGATGCCGCTGACCAGATCACTGTGACGCTCGCCGATGGCGCAGACGTGCCGGCAACGCTGGTAGGCGAAGACGCCACGACCGACATTGCGGTGCTCCGCGTCCCCCGCACCGGGCTCGCCGTGGCGCCTCTCGGTACCAGCGCCGACCTGATGATCGGCGAATGGGTGGTGGCGCTGGGCAATCCCTACCGGTTCCTGCTGAGCAATGTGGAGCCGACGGTCACTGCCGGCGTGGTGAGCGCGCTGGGCCGGAACATCCTGCCGACGGGCGACCAGCCCGGCCTCTACCTGGACATGATCCAGACCGATGCAGCCATCAACCCGGGCAACTCGGGCGGCCCGCTCGCGAATGCCCTCGGCCAGGTGGTAGGCGTCAACGCCTCCATCTTCTCGAGCAGCGGTGGCTCCATCGGCTTGGGGTTCGCGATCCCGATCGAGCGCGCGATGCGGGTTACCGAGGAGATCCTCCGCCGCGGGGAGATGCACCGCGCATGGACGGGCATCGAGGTGTCCGGCGCGCGGCAGATGCAGCTGACCCGCTCGCCGGATGGATTGCGCATCGAAGCCGTGGCCACCGGGAGCCCTGCCGCCGTCGCCGGCCTCAAGGCGGGCGACATCCTGGTGCTGGCGAACGGCCAGAGAATGCGCACATGGCTCGATTGGGAGGCGGTGAAGCTCGATGTCGCCGTGGGTGACACCGTGCTGGTCGAGGTGAAGAGCGGCGCGTCACCGGCGGTACGCCGCCGCCTCCGGACGGGCGAGCTGCCCAGCGTCACGGCGGAGAAGGTCCCCGCGCTGCAGGACATGCAGCTTGTCACCGTGACGCCGGCCATACGCGCGGAGCGCCGGATCGCCGCGCAGCAGGGTGCCCTGATCTTCAGCATTTCCCCCGATGCGGCACGGCTCACCGGTCTGCAGAACGGAGATGTCATCCTGGCGATCAACAACTCACGGGTCGAGGACGCGGCCGCGGTGGGCACCACGATCGAGCGGCTGCGGCCCGCGCGAGGATTCCGCATCTTCTTCGAGCGCGATCGGCGCATCCGGTTCACTGACCTCTCCTTTTCCACATGACCGACGACCGCTATCGCTCTCCGCTCGGCACCCGCTACGCCTCGGCCGCCATGCAGACGCTCTGGGGCGATCGCCATCGCGTGTCCCTGTGGCGCCGACTCTGGCTGGCGCTCGCTGAGTCCGAGCGGGAGCTCGGCCTCGCGATCCCGGAGGATGCCATCGCCGCCATGCGGGCACACCTGGATGATGCCGACCTCGAAGTGGCCGCGAAGTACGAACGGCGCTTCCGGCATGACGTGATGGCACACGTGCACGCGTTCGGCGACCAGGCCGTGTCGGCGAGGCCGTTCATTCACCTCGGGGCCACCAGCGCCTTCGTCACCGACAACGCCGATCTGGTCGTGATACGGGACGGCTTGCGACTGGTGCTCGGCCGCCTCGTGGCGCTCCTCGGCGCGCTGGACACCTTCGCGAAGCGCTACGCCGCCGTGCCCTGCCTGGCCTATACCCACTTCCAGCCGGCCCAGCTGACCACGGTCGGCAAGCGGGCGACGCTGTGGATGCAGGACCTCGCGCTGGACGTGGAGGAGACCTGCCATCGGCTGGAAACGCTTCGTTTCCACGGATGCAAGGGCACCACCGGCACCCAGGCATCGTTCCTTGAGCTGTTCAATGGTGACCACGACAAGGTCCGCGACCTGGACCGGCGGATCGCCGCGAAGATGGGATTCGACGAGACCTTCGCCGTCTCCGGGCAGACGTATCCCCGCAAGGTCGACTCACAGGTGCTCGACGTGCTGAGCGGGATCGCACAGTCCACTGCCAAGATGGGATATGACCTTCGGCTGTTGCAGCATGAAGGCGAGTTGCTGGAACCCTTCGAGTCGGAACAGATCGGTTCCAGCGCCATGGCCTACAAGCGGAATCCCATGCGCGCCGAGCGGATCTGCAGCCTCGCACGGTTCGTCATCTCCCTGCAGGCGAACGGTGCCCACACCGCCGCAAACCAGTGGCTGGAGCGCACGCTGGACGACAGTGCCAACCGCCGGCTCACCCTGCCCGAGGCCTTCCTGGCTACGGACGCGATCCTCGTACTGGCGACCAACGTCGCGGCCGGGCTCGAGGTGCGGGAAGCCGTCGTCCGGAGGCACGTGGACGAACAGATGCCGTTCATGGCCACGGAGCGGTGGCTGATGCTGGGCGTAGGCCAGGGCGGCGACCGGCAGGAACTGCACGAGGTCATCCGGAAGCACAGCCTCGCCGTCGCTGAGGCGGTGAGTGCGGGGGCGCCGAATGACCTGCTGGACCGGCTCGGGAAGGACCCCGCGTTCGCGCGAGTGCCGTCGGGATCGCTGCAAGCCGAGCTCGAACCGCAGCTGTACACCGGCCGCTCGGTGCAGCAGGTACGGGAGTTCACGCAGGACTATCTCCCGCCGCTGCTCGCCCGCGCGCGAGCCCTCGCCGCCGAGGCCGGCAGTGCCGAGGTGCGAGTATGACGGCGGCACTGCATGCCTCCACCCTGCCGTTGCCGCTCGTGCGGCGCGGCAAGGTGCGCGAAGTCTACGACGCAGGTCCCGATGCACTGCTGCTGGTGGCGAGTGACCGGATAAGCGCCTTCGATGTCGTCATGAATGAGGCAGTGCCGTTCAAGGGCGCGGTATTGACGCAATTGTCCGCGTTCTGGTTCCGCCACCTCGAGGCAGCCGCGCCGTCGCACTTCATCACGGCGTGCAAGGACGAGATCATCGCGCGCCTGCCGGTACTCGCGAACCACCGCGACCAGGTCGCCGGCCGCGCGATGCTGGTGCGACGCACTGAGCCCGTTCCGTTCGAGTGCGTCGTGCGTGGCTACCTGAGCGGCTCGGCCTGGCAGGAATACCGCGCACATGGCACCCTGGCAGGCGAGCCGCTTCCCCCGGGACTCCGGGAGAGCGCCCGGCTCGAGCCCGCCCTGTTCTCTCCCGCCACCAAGGCCGAATCAGGGCATGATGTGAACGTGCCGTTCGCCGCCGTTGAGGATGCCCTCGGGCAGGAAGTGGCGCGCCGTCTGCGGTCGCTGAGCTTCGCCGTCTACACCGCAGGTCGCGACTACGCCGCCGGCCGCGGGATCATCATCGCGGATACCAAGTTCGAGTTCGGCCATGCGCCCGATGGCAGCCTGCTGCTCATCGATGAGGTGCTCACGCCCGATTCCTCACGCTTCTGGCCAGCGGACCGCTATGCCCCTGGGGGCACGCAGCCAAGCTTCGACAAGCAGCCGCTGCGCGACTACCTGGCCGCGCTCAAGCAGGCCGGCAAGTGGAATGGCGAGGCCCCGCCACCATCATTGCCGGCGGAAGTCATCGACGCGACGAGCGCGCGCTACCTCGAGGCGTACCGGCTGCTCACCGGCCGGGAACTGGGTCCGGCCGCATGATCCGTGTGGCTCCGGAGGGAAAGCCGTTCATTGCCGGCGCATTCGTCATCCTTGGACTGCTGCTCATTTTCACCCACTGGTGGGCGCTGCTCTGGCTGCCCGTCGCGGTCTGGGTCGTTGCGTTCTTCCGCGACCCGCCACGCGACGGGGAACGCGGGCCCGACCTCGCCATCGCGCCGGCGGACGGACTGGTGGTGGACGTTCGGGAGCTCGACGAGCCCTCGTTCATTGGCGGACGGGCACAGCGGGTGTGCATCTTCATGAACGTGTTCGACTGCCACGTAAACCGATATCCGCTGGGTGGAAACGTGGCGCATCGTCACTACAACCCGGGCAAGTTCCTCAACGCGGCCGACGAGAAGTCGAGCCTGGAAAACGAGCAGTGTTCCATCGGCCTCGAAACACCACAAGGGCGTGTTCTTGTCCGGCAAATCGCGGGACTCATTGCCCGCCGCATCATCACCGATCACGCGGTTGGCACAACCGTCCAGCAGGGGGAGCGGCTGGGCATGATCCGCTTCGGCTCCCGAGTCGACCTATTCCTGCCGACCGACGCGCGCGTGCTGGTACAGCGCGGCATGCGCACGAAGTGCGGCCTCACCGTGGTGGCACGATGGAACTGAGACCTCGCGGGACCGGCCTGCAGCGGCCGATGCGTCGGGTGGTCGTGGTCATGCCGAGTGCCTTTACCCTCGGCAACCTCTTCTTCGGCTTCTGGGCCATCATCTCGGCCTACAACGGCAACTTCCGGTGGGCCGGCTGGTTCATCGTATTTGCCGGCATCCTCGATGTGCTGGACGGGCGGATCGCCCGGCTGGCGAAGACCAGCAGCCGGTTCGGTGAGGAGCTCGATTCGCTCATCGACCTGGTCTCTTTCGGGGTCGCCCCGGCGCTCATCATGTACTTCCTCGAGTTCAACACCGCCGGGAAGTTTGCCTGGGTCCTCTGCTGGATCTACGTGGTCGCCGCCGCGATCCGGCTCGCCCGCTTCAACGTGGTGGCGGCGGGCAAACCCTCGGCCTGGTTCACCGGCATTCCGTCGCCGGCGGCCGGGATGACCCTGGCGTGCTACTACCCGTTCACCCAGACGCCGTGGTACCGCGCCTCGCTCGCCTACCTCGACCTGCAGCACCAGGGCCTCGTGCTCCTGATGCTCGTGCTGGGCGTGCTGATGGTGAGCAACGTGAAGTACCCGAAGATGCCGGGCTTCAGTTTTCGCACCGGCCGGCAGACCATGATCACGCTCCTGGTCCTGAGCTGCATGGTGGCCGCTTTCATCAAGCCCGATGCGGTCCTGTTCCCGCTGGGACTGGCCTACGCGTTGTTCGGCATCGTCCGCGGTGCGCTGCTTGGCCTCATGGAGCGGCATGAACCTGAAGTGGCCGCCCCCGTGGAAGCCGACGGCGGCGACATCACCTCCCTCAGCCGCGAGCGCCGCGAGCGCCGCAAGGAGATGGAATGACGTACCGGGTCCACGTCCGCGTCATGCCCCGCGCCGGGCTGCTGGATCCGCAGGGCCAGGCGGTGGAACACGCGCTCAGCGCCCTGGGCTTCGCGGAGACCCGCACGGTGCACGTGGGGCGTGCGGTGGAGATCGAGGTCGATGCCAGGTCGCGTGATGAGGCCGAGGCCCGTGCACGCCTGATGTGCGACCGGCTGCTCGCGAATCCGGTCACCGAGGATTACCAGGTAGACGTGGAGGCCGACTGATGGTGCGTGTCGCAGTAGTCCGGTTTCCCGGCAGCAACTGTGATGAGGATGCCCGCCGTGGCGCCGAACAGAGCGGCGCCGATGCGTACTTCGTGTGGCATCGCGACACCTCGCTGCAAGGCGCCGACGTGGTCGTCCTTCCCGGCGGGTTCAGCTACGGCGACTATCTCCGCTCGGGAGCAATCGCCCGCTTCAGCCCGATCATGCAGGCGGTGCAGGCCCACGCCGCAGCAGGGGGAGGCATCGTGGGCATCTGCAACGGCTTCCAGATTCTCTGCGAAGCCCACCTGTTGCCTGGCGCGTTGATGCGGAACGCGGGTCTGTCGTTTGTGTCCAAGCCGGTCGATGTGATCGTCGAGCGCACCGACACCATCTTCACCTGGGCATTCGACCGGAAGACCGCGGTGCGGCTGCCGGTCGCGCACGGCGAGGGCCGGTACGTTGCCGACGCCGATACGCTCGCGCGCCTCGAGGGTGAAGGCCAGGTCGTGCTGCGCTACCACAAGCCCTCGCCGTCCGCCGAGGGCAATCCCAACGGTTCGAGCAACGACATCGCCGGGATCTGCAACGCGACCGGTACCATCGTGGGGATCATGCCGCACCCGGAACGGGTCGTCGATCCCTACCTCGGTTCCGCTGACGGATTGCTGTTCATGCGTTCGCTCGCCGGTGTACGCGCCCTGGCCGGAGCCACCCGATGACCCGATTCCCCATCCTGCTGATCGCGACGCTCCTCGCCGGCACTGCGAAGGAAACATGCGCCCAGACGCCGGTGCGCCCCGGCATGACCGCCGCGGAGGTGACAGCCGCCTGGGGCGCGCCATCCGCCACCCGTACGCGGGGTGAGTACACCTACATGAACTATCCGTCATCCTGCATGCCGGCGTGCGGCACCCAGGATGTGGTGATCCTGCAGGGCGGCAAGGTCGTCGATGCCATCGCGCGCTCGAGCAACCATCCGTACGAGGGGCCCTCGAGTCTCAGCGGCAAGGCGCCCGGATTCACCGATTCCGCCGGCGTCACCACACCGGCTTCACCCGCCCCGGCGCCTTCCGGCGGCAAGCCATGACGACCGCAGACATCATCGACCCTGCCCTGCTCGCCGCGTGCGCCTTTCCGGGCGAACGCCTCGTGACATCCGAAGTGGTCCGCGAGCACAACCTCAACGCCTTCGAGTACGACAAGATCCTCGGCCTGCTGGGTCGTGCGCCAACGCTCACCGAGCTCGGCGTATTCTCGGCGCTCTGGTCGGAGCACTGCTCGTACAAGCATTCGAAGCCGATCCTCAAGAAGTTCCCCACCACCGGCCCGGCCGTCGTGCAGGGACCGGGCGAGAACGCCGGGGTGCTCAGGCTCAAGGACGGCTGGGCGGTCGCGTTCAAGATCGAGTCCCACAATCATCCGTCGGCGGTCGAACCCTACCAGGGTGCCGCGACGGGCGTGGGTGGCATCCTGCGGGACGTGTTCACCATGGGCGCCCGGCCGATCGCGATGCTCAACAGCCTTCGCTTCGGCTCGCTCGATTCCGCGCGCAACCGCTACCTCTTCGCCGGCGTGGTGCGGGGCGTGGGCGACTACGGCAACTGTGTCGGCATCCCCACCCTCGGCGGCGAGGTCAATTTCGCTGACGGCTACACCGGGAACCCGCTGGTCAATGCGATGTGCGTCGGGTTGCTGCGCGAGGAGCAACTGATCACGGCACGGGCACATGGGGTCGGCAATGTCCTGCTGGTCGTCGGGGCGCGCACCGGCCGTGACGGGATTCACGGGGCGAGCTTCGCGTCGGAGGAACTCTCGGCGAAGAGCGAGGCCCGGCGTCCCCAGGTCCAGGTGGGCGATCCGTTCTGCGAGAAGCTCCTGCTCGAGGCCAGCCTCGAGCTGATCCACGGCGGCTACATCGTGGCCATCCAGGACATGGGCGCGGCCGGCCTCACCAGTTCCTCGGCGGAAATGGCGGCACGTGGCGGAGTCGGCGTGCAGATCGACACGTCGCTCGTTCCCACCCGCGAGCCGGGCATGACCCCGTACGAGATCCTGCTGTCCGAGTCGCAGGAGCGCATGCTCGTGGTTGCGGAGCCGTCACGCGTGGCTGAAGTCCAGGCGGTGTGTGCGCGATGGGAGCTCGGGGCCACACCGATCGGCCATGTCACCGACGACGGTGTCTTTCGGGTCACCCACGACGGTCTCACGGTGGTGGCGATCCCGGGACAGCGACTGGTCGATGATGCACCGGTCTACTATCCGGAAGCGCGCGAAGCCGATGCCGCTGTGGCTCGCCGGTCGGCGGCGCCGCCCGTACGGGCGAACGCGACGATCGAAGGAGACCTGCGGGCCCTGCTGGATACGCCGACCATCGCCAGCAAGCGCTGGGTGTATGAACAGTACGACTCCACCGTGCAGGCCTCGACCGCGTCCGGGCCCGGGTCTGACGCCGGCGTGGCACAGGTGCCGGGTACGACGTTCGGCATCGCGGTGACGGTAGACTGCAACAGCCGGCTCGTGGCGCTCGATCCCTACGAGGGCGGCAAGGCGACGGTCGCGGAGGCGGCGCGTAACATTGCCTGCACCGGCGCGGTGCCGCTGGGCATCACCGACTGCCTCAACTTCGGCAATCCGGAGAAACCCGAGGTCTTCTTCCAGTTCCGCGAAGCCTGCCGCGGTATCGCGGACGCATGTGTCGCGTTTGGCACCCCGGTCACTGGGGGGAACGTGTCGTTCTATAACGAGAACCCCAGTGGCGCGATCGACCCGACCCCCACCGTTGGCATGGTCGGCCTGCTCGAGTCGCTCGATCACCGCGTGGGCAGCTTCTTCCGCAACATGGGCGACACGATCATCGTCCTCGGGCGTACGGACGGCGTCCTCGGCGGCTCGGCTCTTTGGGCCGAGCTCGACCAGTTTGTCGGCGGCGCGCCGGCTCCGGTCGACCTGCAGGCGGAGCGGCAACTGCAGCGCTTCCTGGTGGCCGGGGCCCGCGAGCGGCTCCTTCGGTCGGCTCACGATTGCAGTGAGGGCGGCCTGGCCGTTACCCTCGCAGAGTGCGCCATCGGCGGCCCCTACGCACCGTCCGGAATCGGAGCTACCGTGGACCTGACGCCGCTGGCCGGAAGCCTGACTCCACATCAATGGCTCTTTGGCGAGGATCACGGCCGGGTGGTCATCACCTGCTCCCGTGTCCACGCCGACCGCGTGCTCGCGCTGGCCGGTGAGCACGGTGTGAGCGCGGCGTCCGTGGGTACGGTGGGCGAACGGCACGGGCTCCTGATCATCCGTGCTGGCGAAGACAGCTGGCAGTGGCCCGTGGATGAGCTTCGCCGGATCTTTTTTGACGCGATTCCGCGGCGACTGCAGCATGTCGTCACAGATGCGGCCCTGGAGGACTGACCCATGTGCGGTGTGATCGGCGTATCGAAGGTTCCCGAGGCGGGGCGCCTGGCCTACCTGGGTCTCTATGCGCTGCAGCACCGCGGCCAGGAGAGCGCCGGCATCGTTGCCGTGGATCGCGAGGGCCAGGCGCGGGTGCATCGGGGCATGGGGCTGGTGTCGGAGACCTTCCCCGAGCCGGTCATGAAGCACCTGACGGGTGACGTGGCGGTCGGGCACACCCGCTATTCCACGGCCGGCAGTACGGTGCTCGCCAACGCACAGCCTTGTTTCGCCAACACCCGCTGCGGTGCACTGTCCGTGGCACACAACGGGAATCTCACCAACGCGCCCGAATTGCGACGCGAACTTGTCGAACAGGGCGCGATCTTCACGTCGTCGTCGGACACGGAATGCCTGGTGCACCTCATCGCCCGCTCCAGTGCGCCGACCATGGAAGGCCAGATCCGCGAAGCACTCGGCCGGGCGGAAGGAGCCTACAGCCTGGTCATCAGCTGCGGACGGGAGATTTACGCGGTCGTAGACGCCCGCGGGTTCCGCCCGCTGATGCTCGCCCGGCTGGGTGACGGCATCGTGGTCGCATCCGAGACCTGCGCCTTCGACCTCATGGGGGCAACACTCATCCGCGAACTGCAGCCGGGCGAGTTCGTGCGCATCGTGGAGGGGCAGGTCGAGTCCCTGACACCCCTGCCCCGCCGGCCGATCAGCCGCTGCGTGTTCGAGCTCGTCTACTTCTCCCGGCCGGACAGCACCATCTTCGGCCGCTCGGTCGACGCCGTGCGGCGCGAAATCGGCCGGCAGCTCGCCGTCGAGCATCCCGCGCCGGGCGCGCAGGTGGTGTTTGCGGTGCCCGACAGCTCCAACGCGATGGCGCTCGGCTTCAGCGAGGTCTCGGGCACCAAGCTGGAGTACGGCCTCATCCGCAACCACTATGTCGGCCGCACCTTCATCAACCCCACGCAGGCGCTGCGCGTGGCGAAGGTGAAGATCAAGTTCAATCCGGTTCGCGAAGTCATCGAAGGTCGGTCGGTGGTGATCGTGGATGACAGCCTGGTGCGCGGCACCACCAGCAAGGGCCTGGTCCAGATGGTGCGCGCCGCCGGAGCGCGCGAGGTGCACCTTCGACTTGGCTCCCCGCCGATCACCGGACCGTGTCACTACGGCATCGATACGCCCACCCGCGAGGAGTTGATCGGCGCCACCCATTCGGTGGAAGAGATCCGCGAGTTCCTCGGCGTGGATTCGCTCGGGTATTTGTCGCTCGATGGCATGCTCGACGCGGCGGGGCGAGGCACCGGCTTCTGCCACGCCTGCTTCTCGGGACAGTATCCCACGGCGATCACCGGAGGAACTGGTGCAGCTTCGCCACGCAGCTCCGCTCGCCGCCACCCTCGTATGACCGGCACCTTCACGCCGCCCCTGGTCTATTTCTTCGGTCAGGGGCGAGCGGACGGCACTGCCGCCATGAAGGAGGTGCTGGGCGGCAAGGGTGCCGGCCTGGCCGAGATGACGACGCTGGGCATTCCAGTTCCGCCCGGGTTCACCATCACCACCACCATCTGCCTGCAATATCTCGAAGCAAAGCAATTCAGCCCCCGCCTCAAGTCCCAGGTGGAACAGGCGCTGCAGCGGCTGGAGAACTCCACCAGCCGGTCCTTTGGCGACCGCACCAATCCCCTGCTCGTGTCGGTGCGCTCCGGCGCGCCGGTGTCGATGCCCGGCATGATGGAGACCATCCTCAACCTCGGCCTCAACGAGGAGACGGTCGAGGGCCTGGCCCAGCAGAGCGGTAACGCCACGTTTGCGTGGGACAGCTATCGGCGCTTCGTGCAGATGTACGCCAGCGTCGTTTTCGACCTGCCGAAGAAGACCTTCGAGCATGTCCTGAATGAGCGGCGCAAGGCCGCGGGCGTGACGCGCGACATCGACCTTCCCGTGCCCGTGCTCAAGGAGCTGGTGCGCGCGCTCAAGGCGCGAGTCAAGGAGGAGACCGGTCACACCTTCCCCGAGTCGCCGGTCGAGCAGCTGTGGGGCGCGGTCGCCGCGGTGTTCGAGAGCTGGAACACGCAGCGTGCCATTGATTACCGCCGCCTGCACGACATTCCCGACACCATGGGCACGGCGGTCAACGTGGTGGCCATGGTGTTCGGCAACATCGGAGAGGACTCCGGCACGGGCGTCGCGTTCACCCGCGATCCCTCCACCGGCGAGCACCGCCTGTACGGCGAATACCTCATCAATGCGCAGGGCGAGGACGTGGTGTCGGGCATGCGCACGCCCGAGCCCATCGATACGCTCGCCACGCGCCTGCCGGCCTCGTACCGGGAACTGGAGCGTACCGCGCGTCTGCTCGAGCGGCATTTCCGCGACCTGCAGGATATGGAGTTCACCATCGAGCGCGGCCAGCTCTACATGCTGCAGACGCGGCGCGGGCAGCGCTCCGGCCACGCCGCCGTGCGGATCGCGTGCGAGATGGTGGACGAGGGGCTCATCTCCCGCGAGGAGGCGGTGAGCCGCATCCCGCCCAACGACCTGAACCAGCTGCTGCACCCTACCATCGACCCGCACAGCGCGCTCGACCTGCTGACGACCGGACTGCCCGCCTCGCCGGGCGCCGCGTGCGGCACGGCCGTGTTCGACGCGGATCGTGCAGAGCAGATGGGCCGGGCGGGCCAGTCGGTGATTCTCGTGCGGAGCGAAACCTCCCCCGAGGATTTCCACGGGATGGTGCTGGCCAAGGCGATCCTGACTGCGCGCGGCGGGATGACGAGCCACGCGGCCGTGGTGGCGCGCGGCATGGGCACGCCGTGCGTCGCCGCGGCCCAGCATCTCGAGGTGCTCGAGGGCCTCAAGATCCTGCGCGTCGGCGACCGGACCCTGAAGGAAGGCGACTGGATCACGGTGGACGGCAGCGCAGGCCGGGTGTACGCCGGCCAGGCTGCGCTCATCGCACCCGAGATGTCAGGCGACTTCATGCGCCTGATGGAATGGTCCGACGGCCTGCGCCACATCCGCGTGCGGGTCAACGCCGACACGCCGGCCGACGCGCATCGCGGTCGCGACTTCGGCGCCGAGGGTATCGGCCTGTGCCGGACGGAGCACATGTTCTTCGAGGGCGACCGGCTCACCGCCATGCGCGAGATGATCGTGGCCCAGGACGAGGCCGGCCGGCGCAAGGCCCTCGCGAAGCTGCTGCCGATGCAACGGGGCGACTTCGAGGCGATCTTCCGTGCGATGGAGGGTTATCCGGTCTGCATCCGGTTGCTCGACCCGCCGCTTCACGAATTCCTTCCACACAGTGAAGACGAGATCGAAAGTCTGGCGGTGCAGCTGGGCATGCCCGCCGACCGGCTGCGCACCATCGTGCACAACCTGCGCGAGGTGAACCCCATGCTGGGCCTGCGCGGGTGCCGACTCGGGATCATGTACCCCGAGATCACCCACATGCAGGCCCGTGCCATCCTCGAGGCGGCCTGCTCCATCGCCCTGCGCAAGGGGCGAGTACAGCCGGAGATCATGGTACCGCTCGTGGCGAGCGTGGTCGAGTTCCGCAAGCAGGCGCTCATCGTGCGTCAGGCGGCGCACGAGGTATTCAGCGAGATGCAGATCTCCGTGCCGTTTCTTCTCGGCACCATGATCGAGCTGCCGCGCGCGGCGCTTACCGCCGACGAGATCGCCCGCGAGGCGCAGTTCTTCTCCTTCGGCACCAACGACCTCACCCAGACCACGTGGGGTCTCTCGCGCGACGATGCCGGGCGCTTCCTGCCCGACTATATCGACAAGAACATCATCGACAATGACCCGTTCCAGGTCCTCGACGTGCCGGGCGTGGGCAAGCTCATCCAGATGGCGTGCGAGTTGGGGCGAAGAACGAGGCCGGACCTCAAGCTCGGAATCTGCGGTGAACACGGCGGCGAGCCGGCGTCCGTCGCGTTTTGTGATAAGCTTGGCATGAACTATGTCAGCTGCTCACCCTTCCGGGTGCCCATCGCGCGGTTGGCTGCCGCCCAGGCGGCGCTCGCCGAGCGCGGTGAGGTGGACCGCACCCGCGCCACGGTCTAGCCGTCAGGTGCCGCCGAGCCCGCCATTCGGCATGGCGGTAACACCGAGAATGAACAGCGCGCCAAAGCTCGCCCCGATGACCCACAGAACGGTGTTCGCCGTCTTGTCTCGCTCCCACACGCTGACGCTCCGCACGGTATCGAGCGGAACGGCCTGCCGGGTCGCCTTGCCCCCCTGATCCCAGGGCAGGTCCTCGTAGCCGACAATCGAATCCCCGCTCATCACCGGCTGGTGCAACGTCACCATCGAACCGTCCCGCCGGGTCACCCGGACATCCCCACGACTGTGAGCCTCCATGGCGGCCGCCGGGCTGGCTTGTATCGTGTGCCAGCTCGAGGCACAGCCACTGCTCAAGATGGCGCACAGGAACATCAGGCAGCCTTCCCGCTTCATGTGCTGTACGTCGCGGCCATCAGCGCTCCGAAGGCAAGGACTACTGCGACGACGCCGGCGAGGGAAACCCAGAACGTCGTCGCTACGCCATCGGGCTTCCGGACCGCAATCGACCGAATCTCGGTCAGCGCGATCGCCTGCCGCGCGTTCAGCGCCGGACCGGTTGGATCATCCTTCTCCACTCCGATCAGGCTATCGTGCTCCACGACGACCTTATGCAACTCAACCTGTGCGCCGTTCGTCCTCGTCACGAGGTAGTCTTCCCCCTCGCTGAACTTGATCACGTCGGCCGCCGGCGCCTTCTGCACCTCCCATTTCATGGCACAGCCTGACAGCAGCAGAGCCAGCAACAGGCAATCGCAGCAGCGCCGGGCAGTCATTGGCCGATGTCGCGAAACAGGACGAGGATAATGGTCAGCGTGACGAGCGTTCCGACGGCGACGCTCGCAGGAAGGTCGGCTTCCCGTTCTGCGATGGCTTGAATGTCCGAGAGGGGAATCGCGATCCGCGCGGGCTTGTCCGGCCACGGTGCGGTCGGCTCCAGCGAGGCGATCAGGCTGTCGCCCTCGACGCGTGGCCGCTCGACATTCACCCGGCTTCCGTCCATGCGCGTCACCCGGAACTGCGTTGCCGTACTCCGATTGACGACGAGCGCCGGCGGCCCGGCCTGCGGCTGCCAGTGGGTGATGCAGCCAGTGAGGCAGGCCAGGAGCAGGAGGCTCGCACGCACGCTATTCCCGCAGCGCGAGGTAGGCCCACCCGGCAGCGAACACCGCAAGCGCGGTGGCGACAGCCACCGTACCGGCGCTGCGCTTGCTCTTGGACGCCACGGGCAGTGCGAGACGACGCACGTCGGCCAGGGCTATTGCCCGGGGAATGCCGTCGACCTCGCCGAAGAGCGAATCGCGCTCGATCCGCGGGGAGGAGACTATGACGCGGCTGCCGTCAGCCAGCGTGGCACGCACTTCGGCGTGCTCAGTTTCCAGCGCCGCAGGCGCGACCGGCACCAGGCTCCAGCCGGCGCCGCACCCGTTGAGCAGCCAAGCCGCGGCGATCAGGACCCAGCTCCAGCTGCCGTTCAGTCGCATCCGCCCCCTCCACAGATGATCAGGAACGATCCAGCGACGGATGCGACGAACAAGGCAGCGCCGATCGCGGCGCCGATCGCGATGTTCGCACCGGTATTGCTCTTCTTCACCGACACGGTCCGCACGTCGGAGAGTGCATATGCGCGTCTCACTACGGCCACCTCACCTGGGTCACCAGGGGGCTGCTGCCAGCCGACCAGGCTATCCCGCTCGACCCACGGATCCCGGATGACCGCGCTGCTGCCGGCATTCAGCGTCACCCGGATTTCGGTTTCGCCCGATGATTGAATGACCTGCGCTGGCGGCGCCGACTGGGCCTGCCAGTTCATCACACAGCCGTTGAGGAGGACTGCCGCCAGCATGACGGCGACAGACCAGGGATTCGAGGAGGTACGGGGGTAAGGCAGAATGGACTCTCCAGTCAGGGTTCCCGCTCCTGAGAACTCAAAAGGGCACGGGGGCAAGATGTTCAGCCCCCGTACCCTGTCCGTGACCTGAGGCTGAGCGCCTGGGATCAAGTCGGCGTCATTGGGAAATCCGCAGTGAAGGTGGCTCAGTGGTGCTCCGCGTCTGTGTCAGGAGCACGGTGGGGATAGCACTGGCATCAGGCATCGGAGTTCCTGTCAGCGCTTCCACAACCCGGTCCGGACGCTCCTCGGCGAGGTGGTGGCCTGCCCCGGTCACCGTGTCGATGGTCATTCCCGGGAGCCCCACCGTCAGCATGCGGATCTCTTCAGTTGGCGGCCCGGCCGAATGCTTCGCTCCGCCGAGCAGCAGGTGCACCGGCACGCTCACCTTCCGCACCTGGTCCGCGATCGCGCTTGGCTCCTTTGCCTTCGCCACGGCTCGAAAGGCGTCCAGGGTGGCGGAGAGGTCGCTGGCTGCGCCGCGCGTATACTCGAGCACGACCTCGTTGGTCACCCACGAGGCATCGCCCGACGCCGAGATCAACCCCTTCCTGATCGCCGCACGTATGAGCCCGGGGAAGAACTGAAGCCCCGCCGAGTTCTGCATCGCGCGCCGGAACCCCGGTCCAGCCGCGCGCTCGCTGCCACCGCCTTCAAGCAGGACCAGGCGGGCGACCTGGTCCGGGCGGGAAGCTGCGAGACGGACCGCCACGGCGGCATTCGTGCCCTGCCCCGCGACGATGGCCAGTCGGACACCACACGAATCGAGCACGGCGGCAACTCGCAGTGCCTGGGCTGTGAGCGAGTAGTCCGCCCGCTTCGGTCGCGAGGAGGTGCCGATGGCCAGTGGCTCGATGACGACGACCCGGTATCCCCTCTCCGCGACCAGGGGCGCGACGTGCCGGAAGGTGTAGGTCGAACCCAGGAAGTCGGCGATAAGGACCACCGCTCGTGCCGTGGAATCGCCCCACAATTCGACGGTGAGGGTTTCGGCGGGCGCCACGACCACCGGGCGCGTCTCGGGCAATTGCCCGAGCGCCAGTGCGAGCACGAGCGCATTCATGTTGTCCTCCCTTGGCGGCGAACCAGCGTGATGCCGATGGTCAGTGACAGGCAGAGCAGCAGGACCAGGACCCGTGCATCGGGATGCCAGACCGCACCGGCTGCGGCAAAGACGAGAAAGTTCGGGAAGCGCCCCAGTCCCATCGCCAGCAGGTAGCGCGGGACGGCGTACCCTGCGGCCGGTGCCACCAGGCGCAGGGCCCAGTCCGGAAGCGGCGTCAGTGCGAAAATGAAGGTCGTGAGGAATGGCGCGCGGTTGAACCAGCGGATCGCACGCTGCACCATCGGATGCTGCAGGGCCTGTCGCGCACGTGCTCCGCCACAGAGGGCGCGGAAGACGTGATAGTCGACATACTCCACCATCAGGTCGGCGAGCGTGCCGAGCGCCGCAACCTCGGCAGGAGGGTACAGCCCGCCGAAGTGCGCCAGGATTGGTTCGTAGGCCGCGGGCATGAACACGGCGAGCGGCCCGTGCGTCCACAGGGTGGCGACCACGAACAACAGCAGCGGTGCAGTCTCCGGAGCGAGAATCACCACGGGGATGCCCAGGGCCGCCATCGCCCCGGTGCCGCGAATGATGCCGTCCCAGTGACGGTCGCCATGGGGACGAATGAGCACATGGGCCACGGCGTTCATGCGGCCCGGTCCGGCTGGCCGTTCACAACCAGGCTCGCAGCTGGGGTCACGCCGCCCGTTACGTACGCCTCGCGGATCAGCGACAGTGATTGTTCGGCGCGGGCGAGCGTCATGAGCGGCTCGCCGCCCTCGGTGAGCACCCGCACGAAGTCGCGCAGCATGGCGCGGTAGCCCCCGGCATCGCGCAGCGACGGGACCACCAGGCGCGACCGACGGCCGCGGATGAGCGCGAACGCTCCGTTCGACTCGAACGTGATGCTGCCGCGAGTACCCCGGTCACCTTCGACAGGCGAAGCCCACGCAGCAGCGAAGGTGTTTCCCAGGAATGCAGCAACACCCCCACGCCTCCCTCCTCGTACTGCGCCACCACCGCCATGCTGCGCTCGTCGCCGCGCTGGTTGCCGGGCCAGAAGCCCTGCACGCTCTCCACCGTGAGTCCGAGGTTGGCGAGTAAGTCGATCCAGTGCACGCCGCCCTCGAAAAGCGCCCCACCGCCTGCCAGCTCGGCGTCGTCTCGCCAGTCACTTGCCCGGCGGTACTTGAGCGCGTTGAGCAGCACGAACCGGACGTCGCCGATCTCGCCGCTGCCGATGACATCCTGCAGCACCCTCGGCCAGCGGCTTGTAGGCGTAGTTCTCGGCCACCAGGACCAGGCGTCCCGCTTCCGCCGCGGCCCGGGCCACGGTGCGGCAGTCCCCCGGCGAGACGAACGCCGGCTTCTCGACGATGACGTGCTTTCCGGCCGCCAGCGCGCTCAGCGTCAGCGCGAGGTGATGGAGCGGTGGTGTCGCCACCAGCACGGCGTCGACGTGCGCGAGCCGAGAGCGCAGCGTCGTAGCTGGCGAACCAGCCGTCGGCCCGCGTGTCCCGTGCAAAGTCCTCGGCACGCGCGGGGAACCGGCTCGCGCCGTACCGGCGGACCGACGGATCAATCGAGCGGAGCATGCGGCTATGCTGTCTCGCGATATGGCCGCAACCCAGCATCGCGATACCGAGCG
The DNA here is from genome assembly GCA_963822925.1 of uncultured Gemmatimonadales bacterium. GTDB lineage: Bacteria > Gemmatimonadota > Gemmatimonadetes > Gemmatimonadales > GWC2-71-9 > JAGGAG01. The sequence goes on along the minus strand of CAWGJN010000016.1, from coordinate 71,147 downwards.
AGGCGTTCATGGGGCGTCTCCTGTGGGTGGTGAATGCGGGACGTGCCGGCGGCGAGGAGCGAGGCACAGCGCAGTGCGTTCGCGGCGATCGTGAGGCTCGGATTGACGCCGCCCGAGGTGGGCAGCGCGCTGCCATCCATGACGTACAGGTTGTCCAGCCCGCGGTAGCGGCCCGTGGCGTCGAGCGGCGCCGTCGAGGGATCGTCACCCATGCGAACGGTGCCGAGCGCGTGCGAAAACGTGCTGATGGTACGGGAGTAGCAGGTGAGCGCGCCCGCCTCGCGCAGGATGCGGCGGGCGCAGTACGCGAGCGCCGCGCCGGCCTGCCGATCACGCGTCGTGTACCCGTGCTGCACCGTAAGGCGTGGCAGGCCGAAGCGATCTCGCTCGGAACGGTCGATCGTGACGCCATTGCGCAACTGCGGTTCATCCTCAACGATGCCCAGCAGCGCCGCCGATCGACCAAGTACCTGGCCCGCTGCGGGCACCAGCCAGTGCGGGATCTGCTGCGCCACCACCGACAGGGGCGGCATCGCCATCTGCTGGAGGACCCCGAGCTTGCCCGGACCCGTCCACCGGTGACCGAAATAGAAATCGGTGATCGCGACCTGCTTCACGAACCGGTGCCCACGATCAGGGCGTGACCGGAAGAGACCGAACACAATCCGGTTGTAGTGCCGCGTGAGGTAGCGACCCACCGCGTGACCTGCGGGGCTCTGGGTCTCGAGGCCGGAGGTCAGCAGGAGGTGCGGCGTGGCCAGCGCGCCGGCCGCCAGGATCACGTGCCGGGCACGGAGCCGGCGGATCGGGCCGCCGTCCCGGTCCACCACTTCGACCGCCCCGATGCGCCCGTTCCACTCGACCAACCGCGTCACGACGGTGTTCGCGCGCAGCACCAGGCCCTCGCGCAGCAGCGGCGCGATCAGTTGTGTGGCGACGTCGTTCTTCGCGCCGACGGCGCACGCGAAGCCGTCGCAGGCGCTGCACGCGACGCAGCGCCCCCGCTGGTCGATGGCAACCGGTACGCGGCTGGGGTGCAGCCCGAGCCGTCGTGCCGCATCGGACAGCCGCAGCGACAATGGGGCGAGGGGTGCCGGACCGGCGGGATACGGCGCGCTCCGCCCCGGCTCCAGCGGATCTTCCCCGGTCGTGCCGACGACGCCGAGCATCTGCTCTGCGCGGGTATAGAAGGGCTCGAGCTCGCCATAGGCGAACGGCCACCGGGCACCGGACGACGCGTGGATGCACGGATCTGGTGTGAAGTCACCTTCGCGGTAGCGCAGCGATGCGCCGCCGTAGAACACCGACTGGCCGCCAACGCAGAACAGCCCCCCGCTCTTGCTCTCGCGTCGGCCTTCCTGGACCAGGTAGCTCGACTCGGTCGAGTAGAACGGCGAAACCAGGCCGGCATGGCTCGGCCGCCAGCTTGCCGGGCCTCGCGGCACCCAGTCGCCGCGCTCGAGCATCAGCACGCGCCAGCCCGCGTGCACCAGGACGTGCGCAGCCATCGCGCCGCCGAACCCACTGCCGATCACGATGGCATCCCATGGCTGGCGCTCCGTCGTGTCGATCATGGCGGGCTCCCGGCAACCTGCACCGCGCCGGAGGCGCAGAGCACGCATGGTCCCGCCACCGACGCATATGCAGAAGCCAGGACCGAGAGTGCGACGGTGCCGCAGATCAGCGCATACAGCGGCACGAGCCGGAACCGGTAGTGCAGCATCAGGGGGAAGTGCACCGGCTTGCCGGCAAACTTGCCGCCCGGCTCATTGGGTCGACTGAATTTCTTCCAGGTCTCCAGCGTGGCGATCGTGAGGCCCGTCGCCGCCAGCATCACGATGCCCAGGTCGGGCGTGAGCCGCGACAGCAGCACGGCGTAGCTGAGGGCGACGAGCGGACTGCGGAAGAACTTGAAGGTCTCGAACCCCTCGATGGGCGCATCCTTCCAGGCGCCGCCGAGAGCGCTGATCCACCCGCCGGCGCTTGCCGCGAGCACCAGGACCGGCCACGCATCCCCTGGCGAGTGAAAGCCCAGCCAACGGAGGGCGGCGAGCACGCCGAACCCACCTGCGAAGTAGAGCGTGCCCAGCACACCCCGCAGGACGGCGCTGCGCACTGGCCGGCCCAGCACCGCGAGCTGCATGGGGATCGTATACTTCGACTGATCCTCGGCGCGGAAGAAGGTCTTCCACGTCTCGATGATGAATCGCTCCACGGCGTAGGCCGCACCGAACAGAAGCACCGCGCCGTCCACGCCACCGGGCCACGGCAGAAGCGCACGGAGCGCGAGCGCGGCAGCGATGCCGATCACAGGACTCCGGACGAACCGCGACCAATGAAATCCCTCGTGGGGTGAATCCTTGAACACTCCCCAGGTGGCGGCGTGCAGTCCCACACCCAGGCCGACGAGTGCCGCAGTTGTTGCGTGCATGGTGAACTCCGTGTCGGGGTGGACGAGCGCCGGGTCCGTCCTGGCGACGCCGGCATGGTGCGATCGGCGAGTCACGCTCGCCTCAAGCGGCGCACTGCAGCCGTTTGCTCCCCGGCGGACCGCCGGGTACGTTTGGACGATGCAGAGCACCCGTACCCTGCTTGTGGGCCGCGCCGTGACTCGCCCCGCGGCGGTCAGGTCACGCCGGCACGTTCAGGACGCCGATTGCTCGAACTGAGGCTCCTGGGCTCCCTCGACCTTCGTGATCCTTCCGGTGCGGAGATCCGCCCCGTCCTGCAGCAGCCCAAGCGTCTCGCCCTTCTTGCCTATCTCGCCCTCACGCCATCAGGCGGCTTCCGTCGCCGTGATTCGCTCGTCGGCCTCTTCTGGCCTGACCTGGATGGCGAGCACGCACGCGGCGCGCTCCGCCGCTCGCTCTACTTCCTGCGGCGGGCCTGCGGGGATGACGTGATCATTTCGCGCGGGGAAGACGACGTCGGCATCAGGCCCGACGCGCTCTGGTGCGATGTGGCGGCGTTCGAGGCGGCCCTCGCGGCCGGTCGGCACGCCGAGGCGCTCGAGCTTTATGCCGGCGACCTGCTGGAGGGGTTCTATGTCGCCGGAGCACCGGCGATGGAGCACTGGCTGGACATGGAGCGAACCCGGCTGCGCGCCGGCGCGGCGAAGGCCGCATGGGCTGTCGCGGACGCCGCCGGATCGAACGGTGCGGGGATCGCCTGGGCCCGGAAGGCGGTCGATCTCGCGCCCGATGAGGATCGCGGCGTGCGCCGACTCATCGTGCTCCTCGACCGGAGCGGCGACGCGGCGGGCGCGATCCGGGCGTACGACGACTACGCCGCGCGGCTCGCGCGCGACCTCGACTTCGAGCCGTCGCCGGAGACGGCGGCGCTGGCAGCTGGCATCCGTGCCCGGGCGTCAGGGGGACGGGCGCCACTCCGCGACCGCCGTAGTGCCCCCGGCGCCACATCCGCTGCACGGGGCCCGGCACCCGCCGCGCCACCGGTCGTCGGCAACGTGCTTGCCGTCTACCCCTTTGTCGTGCGTGGCGCGCGCGACCTCGAGTACCTGCGCGAGGGAATGATCGACCTGCTCAGCAACGCGCTCGACGGTGCGGGTGACCTCCGCACGGTGGATCCCCGCGCCATCCTCGCCGCGCCTCTACCCGATCTCGACGCCTCCGGCGGCGGCGACACCGATGCGTATGCGGTGGGTGCCGGTTTACTGGTGAGTGGCACCGTAATCAGGGCGGGCGACCGCATCCGGGTGAGCGCCGCGCTCCATCGCACTGGTCACGGCAAGGTGGGGCGGGTGGAGGCCCAGGCGGCGAGTGAGGACGGACTCTTCGGCGTTGTCGATGAACTCGCGCGAGGCCTTGTCACCCTCCTGAGCCAGGCGCCCGGCACCTATCCCGCGCAACTCGCCGCGCGCACCAGCGGCTCGTGGCCCGCGCTCAAGGCGTTCCTGCAGGGCGAGCACGATTTCCGCCTCGGCCGGCATACTCGCGCCATGGCCGCGTTCGAGCAGGCGGTAAGACTCGATGCCGGCTTCGCGCTCGCGCACTATCGCCTCGCCGGCACGCGCGCTGCCGCGGCCATGCTCGCACCCGCCCGGCTGGCCTGTCGAGCCGCCAATGCCCTGAGCGGCTCGCTCGCCGCCAGCGCGCAGCGCATGCTCGAGGCGCAGGACGCGTGGCTGCATGGCCGTCTCGCCCTGGCGGAACAGCGCTACGGCGCCGTGGTCGCCGAGCATCCCGACAACGTCGAGGCCTGGTACCTCCTCGGCGATGTGCTCTTTCACGGCAATCCCTGTCGCGGCCGGAGCTGCGCGGAGGCACGCACCGCCCTGCAGCGCGCCCTGTCGCTCGACGGCACGCACGTCGGCGCGCTCGGCAAGCTCGCGCGCATCGCCGCGATGGAAGGCCAGGACGAAGCGCTCGACCTCTACGTCGATCGCGTCGTCGAACTCACGCCCGCGAGCGAACAGGCGCTGACGCTGCGGGCGTTGCGCGCATTTCGCCGCGGTGACGTGGTCGAGCTCATGCGCCTCGGCAGCGACCTTCGCTCCGCGCGCATGTTTGCCGTTGGCGTCGTCCTCGCCGATGCCGCACTCTTCGCCGGACGGCTCGATGCTGTCGAGTCCATCGCGCGAGAACTCATTCCCCGGGTGCCCTCCAGTGAGCTGCGCGCGCTCGGTCACCTGTTCCTCGCCGAGGCTGCACTGGCCCAGGATCGCCCCGACGACGCGCGCAAGGATTACGAGATCGCCGGCGAGCTCGACCCCGCGTGGGCACTTACCGTGCGCGCATTGCGCGCCGCCACCGGGGCACTTCCCTGCACCGCGGCACAGCTCGAGTCGCTGCAGGAGGAACTGGCACGGTGGAATCCGGGCGCCGAGCTGCCGCGCGTCAGCCTGCCACTGATGCTGCACGATGGCCTCTACGGCCATATCCGCGCCCACGTGGCAGGCCTCGTCGCCGCCCGCCGTGGCGATTTCCCCGCCACGGCGCGCTGGACCGAGGAACTCGCTGAGCTGGTGGTGCCCGACGGGGCCGAGGTCCTCACCGAGAACATGCTCCGCACCCTCGAGGCGACGCTGCGCTCGGGACAGGGCGATGCGGCCGGCGGACTGCGTGCGCTCGAGGGTGCACGGACCGAGGTCTGGTTCCAGTACGCGATGGCCTCGCCCGTTTTCGCCGGCGTGGAGGGTCGCCTGCTCCGGGCCGAGCTGCTGCACCAGCAGGGCCGCAGTCGCGAGGCGGCCGGCTGGCTCGAGTCCATCGGCTGGCATTCGGTGTGGGAATTGGGGCACCGCGCCCGCGCGGAGCGCCGGGCACGCGAGATGAGTCATGGAGTGGAGGCGACCGTGTAATGTCCGACACCAGCGAGGAACTTCGTTCGCGGCAGGCGCACCTCAAGGAGCGCTATCGCGAGGACGCCGTGACCGCGCTGATCGTGCTCACGGCCGGCGCGTCGCTCGATGCCGCTGGGATCGCGTGCAGAGTCGACACCGGCCGCGCGCTGGTGGAAGCGGGACTGCATCCCGCCACCGGCGGTTCCGGGCTTCAGGTCTGTTCAGGAGACATGCTGCTGGAGGCGCTGGTCGCATGCGCCGGTGTGACGCTGCGCGCGGTCGCGACGGCACTCGACATCACCGTGCGTGGTGGTCGCATCGAGGCGGAGGGCGACCTCGATGTGCGGGGAACCCTGGGAGTGAGCAAGGAGGCGCCGGTGGGCTTCCGCGCCATCAGGCTCCGCTTCCTGCTCGATACTGATGCGACCCGGGAGCAGTTGGGGACGCTGCTCAAGCTGACGGAACGCTACTGCGTAGTGCTGCAGACCCTGCGCGTGCCGCCAGACGTCACCACCATCATGGCGGTGGCCTGACGCGAACGGCTACCGCTCGTCGAGGTCGATCAACACGGCGAGAGCGAGGCCGAGCTGCGGATCCAGTGCCGCGCGCCCGCCCTGCCGCAGGTCGAACATCACCCGGCCCTGCACCAGTTCCAGTCGCTCCAGCAGCCCCAGCGGCGATCCACCCTGGGACATGATGGTGAAGTTCGAGCGCAACGTCGGCACGGCCCAGCCAAGCAGCCGCGCGCCGATGGCCCGCGGGATCGAAGCTTCCCGCGCTTTCGCGATCGGTTCACCGCCAGCCCCGTACAGCATCCACTGGGTGCGCAGCAGCGACGAGAGGTAGTTCCGCCGCACCGTGCCGAGCAGTCGTCCCTTGGTGCCGGTGATGGCGCAAGACACCTCGAAGGCATGTGAGCGGTCGGCCTGCTTCACCTCCAGCACCTTTTCGAGCCGCTCCCGCCTGCTGAAGGTCGCGACGCGGCGGCCCAGCATCGCCGGGTACACCGCGACCGACGCCAGGAAACCCAGTACGGCACCTGCCACCACCGCCAGCCACTTGATCACCGGACCGCCGAGGCTGTCGCCGAACGAGCTTGTGAAACCGAGAATGATCAGCCCGGCAGCCAGACTTGCCATCAAGGACAACGCCCGACGTCCACTCTGATGGCGCTTTACGAGCAGCAGCATCTGGCCGTCGGAGGAACTCACGGCGTACTGCTGGCCCCGGGGCAGCTTGATCGGCGCGAGCATGTACAGGTCTCGCTCGAACACGGCGTCACCGCCCGGCGCCGCTTCGGGCGCCGTTTCCATGGTTTTGGCTGGCATTGCGTGCTCCCGTTGCCTCCCCTTATTTCTCCGCGCTCGGCTGTTCGTCACCCTCACGCGTTGCTGAGGACCTCATGCCGCAACCGCTCGTCGGCATTGTCATGGGCAGTGATTCCGACTGGGAAACCATGCAGGCGGCCGCCCGCCAGCTGACCCAGCTCGAGGTGCCGTGGGAATCACGCGTCGTATCCGCGCACCGCACGCCCGACCTGCTCTTCGAGTATGCGAGCTCCGCGGCCGGGCGCGGCCTCAAGTGCATCATTGCGGGTGCCGGCGGGGCAGCCCACCTGCCCGGCATGCTCGCCAGCAAGACGGCCCTGCCGATCCTCGGGGTGCCGGTCAGCTCCCGGCAGCTCAAGGGACTCGACTCCCTGCTGTCCATCGTGCAGATGCCCGCGGGCATCCCGGTGGCCACGTTTGCAATCGGTGAAGCCGGTGCCACCAACGCCGCGCTTTATGCCGCCGCGATCCTGGCCCTGGGCGATGCGGTGCTCGCGAAGCGGCTCAGCGCCCTCCGCGACGCGCAGACTCAGCGCGTGCTCGGCCTTTCACTGCCGGATCCCACTTGATCCTGCCTGGCGCCACGCTCGGGGTGCTGGGCGGCGGGCAGCTCGGGCGCATGTTCGCGCTGCGCGCTCGCGTACTGGGTTACCGCGTCGTGGTGCTGGAGCCGGATCCCCGCAGCCCCGCAGGCCAGGTCGCCGATCACCAGATTGTCGCGGCGTACGACGACCCGAGTGCCCTGGATCAACTCGCCGACCAATGCGCCGCGGTCACTACGGAATTCGAGAACGTTCCCGCCCCGGCACTGGAGCGACTGGCAGCCCGGCTGCCGGTCAGCCCGGCGCCGGCGTCCGTGGCGGTTGCCCAGGACCGCACGACCGAGAAGGGCTTCCTCGCCGGCGCGGGCTTCCAGACGGCCCCCTTTGTCCGGGTACCAAACGCCGCTGAGCTCACCGAGGCCATTAAAGCAATCGGCGTGCCCGCGCTGCTCAAGACGAGTCGAATGGGGTATGACGGGAAGGGACAGGCGCTGGTAGGCGCGATCGAGGACGCCCAGGAGGCGTTCCGGCACCTGGGTGGCGTGCCATGCATCCTGGAACGGAAACTCGACCTTGAGCGGGAGATTTCCGTCGTGCTTGCTCGTGGCCGCGATGGCGAGGTGGCCGCCTTCCCGCCCGCCGAAAACGTGCACCGGCACGGCATTCTGCACACTTCGACGGTGCCGGCGCGGATCGCTCCGGGCCTGGACGAAGAGGCCATGGCGCTGGCCATCGAGGTGGCCGCGGCGCTGCAGTATGTGGGCGTACTGGCCGTGGAGATGTTTGTGGCCGGCGGCGGGAAACTCTATGTGAATGAACTCGCGCCCCGCCCCCACAACAGCGGTCATTACACGCTCGATGCGTGCAGCGTCGATCAGTTCGAGCAGCAGGTTCGCACGCTGGCCGGATTGCCGCTCGGGAAGCCGCAACTTCTCAGCGCCTGCTGCATGGTGAACATTCTGGGCGACTCCTGGGCGCACGGCACGCCCCGATGGCAGCGCGCGCTGGAATTGCCGGGTGTGCGGTTGCACCTGTATGGCAAGACTGAACCTCGCGCGGGAAGGAAGATGGGACACCTCACTTGCCTTGCCGGCACGGCTGACGACGCCTTGATACTCGCTACCGCGGCTCACGCATCGCTGTCGGCGGCGTGAGCTACCACCACTCCTGGAGGAAATGGACATGCTGTTGATCGCCACGCTCGCCTCGCTGCTTGCGCCGCTGCCGGCCCCGGCGTCCCCCGTGGGCCCCTGTATCACGATGAACACCGAGAAGCTTCCCCTCAACAAGCGGGTAAGCCCGCTCGATTCCATTTCGTTCGTGGTGGAGAAGAGCAACGTCAAGCTCTGCTATGGCCGGCCGTCGCTGAAGGGCCGCACGATGATCGGGGGCGAAGCGGTGCCCTATGGGAAGATCTGGCGCACGGGGTCGAACGAGCCGACGATGATTCACACTGACGGGCCGCTCGAGATTGCGGGAGTCAAGGTTCCGGCCGGGACGTACTCGCTCTATACCGTGCCGGGCGAGAAGGAATGGGAGGTCATCGTGAACCGCTCCATCACGCAGTGGGGCCACGAGAGCACATACACCCCTGAAGTGCAGAAGCAGGAGGTCGGGCGCGGGAAGGTGAAGGCGGAGACCCTCAAGGCGCCGGTGGAGAAGCTCACGTTCTCGGCGGAGCCAAACGCAGAGAAGACCAAGCAGCTGGTGCTCGAGTGGCAGACGACACGAGTGGCGATTCCGCTCAAGTAGCAATGCGGTCGGCGCGAACGGGTGGGGCGGCAGTGTTCTGCCGCCCCATTTGTCTATCGGCGCCCCGCGGCGATCCGCTCCACGCCCGCCAGGGCCCGATCGACCTCACCCGCCGTCGAGTAGATCGAGAGCCCGATCCTGAGAAGCCCCTCCCGCGCGAAGCCCAGGCGCTCCACCACTGTCGTCGCATAGAAGTCGCCGTTCGAGGCGAAGACTCCCTCCGTCGCCAGCGCCACGGCTGCGTCATGCGACGATACCCCGGTGATGCTCACTGACACGGTACCAGTCCGTGGACGCGTGGGGGGAGGGCCGTAGCGCGTCACGCCCTTGATCGAGCCGAGCCCATCCCACAGCCGGGCAGAAGAGTGACACCTCGCGCTCATGCTGCGTGGCGTAAAGACGAGCCAGCCGCTCGCGGCGGGTGCCGCCCTCGGCCAGCGACGCGAGCCATTCCACCGCTGCGCCAGCGCCGGCAATGCCCTCGTGATTGAGCGTGCCCGTCTCCAGCCGCTCCGGCACTGTCTCGGGTGCCGGCTCGAGCTTGGGAACGTCGAGTGACTTCATGCGGTCCCGCCGGCCGTACAGGACGCCCACATGAGGTCCGTAGAACTTGTAGGCGGAGCAGGCAAGGAAGTCGCAGCCCAGCGCCCGGACGTCCACCAGCCGGTGGGGGGCGAAATGGACCGCGTCCACGAAAACCAGCGCCCCCACCCCCCGAGCCATTTCCCTGGCCCTTGCCACGTCCGTGATGGTGCCAAGGGCGTTGGATGCTGCCCCGATGGCCACCAGCCGGGTCTTGGGGCCGATCGCCCGTCCCAGGGCCTCCCAGTCCAGCTCGCCCGTTTCAGGGCGGAAGGGGACCACCTTGAGGGTCACCCCACGCTCCCGGGCCACCGCCTGCCATGGACCCACGTTGGCGTGGTGGTCGAGCTCCGTGATCACGATCTCGTCGCCCGGACCCCACCGCCGGCCCAGAGCCCGGGCGAGGTGGAAGGTCAGGGTGGTCATGTTTGCCCCGAACGCCACCTCGTCGGGATCCGCGTGGAGAAAGTCAGCCAGGGACCCGCGGGCCGCCGCAATGATGGCGTCCGTCTCGGCGCTAGTCGGGTAGGCCCAGTGAGTGTTCGCGTTGTGGTGCGCCAGATAGTCGGCCACGGCGTCGATGACCCGCTGGGGCACCTGGGTGCCGCCCGGCCCATCGAAGTACGCGACCGGTTGGCCCGCATGCCGGCGAGCCAGGGCCGGGAATGATTGCCGAATAACCTCGACCGACTGCACCTGTTCCGCGAGCAGATCCACCGTCATGGTCACCCCGAGAGATTACATTAGCTTGAAGATCATAACGACCAGCATTACAACCACTTACAATTCACTTGAGAACGCCAGACTTGATCGCCTTCGGGCTCGCATATCTCCCCGAATGCATTTGAGAACGAGGTGAGAAACCACTTGAAGGCCCTCGCCCTGCCCCGTCCGCGCTCAAGATGCCGCCGGTTGTGGAAAAGCAAAAGAGGGCCAACCATGATGGTTGGCCCTCTTTCGTTCAGTGGAGGCGCAGGGAATCGAACCCTGGTCCGAGACAGGCTCCAAAACAGCGTCTACGTGCGTAGGCCAGCCTTCGTGCCGTCGCGCTCAGCTGGTGACTGACCAGCCCTCTGAGCGTCTATTCCCGAGAGTTCTCGCCGACTCCGTCGGGACCCCGGAGCCAGCCAGCCCGGATTTTCGATTCGACAACGACGCCCCGGACGGGCTTCGTTGCCGAAGGTGCGTCAAGCGAGCGTTAGCTCAGCTTACGCAGCCAGCGCCAGATCAGAATTGGCGTTTGAATCGTTCCAAGTGGTTTAGCCAGGATCTTGGACCTGGGCACGCTGCCATTCCTTCATCTGACCCGTCGAAGCCGATCGCCCCCGGGCTGGCAGAAAGATAATGACCCCCTGGATCTTGCTGCTGCCGCGTGTTTCTCCCCCTTTGGAGGCTCCTGCACATGTCGCGCCTGACCTCGATTGTGACCACGCTCGTCCTTGCCGGCACCGTCGCCGCAACGGGCCACGCCCAGGCGGCGCCGGCCACACCCCCGACCCCGCAGCAACAGGCCGAAGCGCTTACCCAGAAGATGACGGCTCAGCTCAAGTTGACTCCCGCCCAGGTGCCCCAGGTGAGCCAGATCAATACGTCGGCCCTGACGACCATCTCCGAGATCAAGGCGAAGGGCGGCAGGAAGCTGAAGGAGGACAAGAGCCTCAAGAGCGCCATGGACGACTGGGACACGGGGCTCAAGGGCGTGCTGACGGGTGAGCAGTACAGCGGCTGGCAGCAGATGCAGCAGGCGATGAAGGACCAGAAGCAGTAAGGCTGGCGGCGCCTACCTGGAGCGAAGCTTCGATGCCGCCGAGCGTACGGCGGCGTCAAGCGGCCGGAGGAGGAACGGCAGCAGCGCCATCCCCACGATGATGAACGCTTCGTGGCGGTGGGCGGCCCGCCCGCCGAGCTGCACCAGCATCGCCCCCAGGGCGGCGAGGCAGGTCATGGCGCCCACCAGCGACACCCAGCGCGTGCTCTTCGTTTCCATGGCGAGTCGCGCGTTTGCCGCATTCACCGCCGCGAACACCATCAGGAACCCCGCGCTCGACACCGCCGACAGCGCATGCAGGTTCATCGTGGTGGTGGCGATCACCCCTGCGCCAGTGAGTAGCACCAGCTTCCACGGGTGCCCGCCGAACACCGTCCCCACCCGCTTCCACCGGTGCGGTCCCTCCTCCGACAGCATTCCCATGAGCCGCGTGGAGCCGAAGATGTCCGCATTGATCGCGGATACCGCCGCCACCACCGCTCCGACCGCCATGAAGCCGAAGCCGAAGCGGCCCATGAACGTCTCGGCCACCGCCGAGATCGCGTGGTCTTTCTGCGCTTCGAGCTGCTCGAACGGCAGGTGTCCCACCGAGACGACCACGATCGAGATGTAGAGCAGCATCGCCACTGCCACGCTGCCGTAGAACGCCACCGGCAGTGTCTTCGCCCGGTTCGTCACCCTGGGTGACGCGTTCGCGATCAGCTCGAAACCCTCGTAACTCAGGAAGATCAGCATCCCGGTGACGAAGATGTCCACCGGCCCGACCCAGCTCGCAGGTCCCAGCCGCTCGAGCGACAGCCCGCCGCTGAAGAATCCCAGCACGATGAAGCTGCCCAGCACGACCAGCTTCCCCACGTTGAGCGCCCCTTCCCAGCGGTCCATCGCCGCCGGGAGCACTCCATTCGCGACGCCCAGCAGGATCAGCACCCCCGCGGCGAGCCACGGCTGCAGGTGCGACGAGCCGCCGGGCAGCAGCAGGGCGGCATACGTCGCGAAGGCGCTGGCGTAGAGCGCCATGATGACGATGTAGCTCAACACCAGGAGCGTGCTCAGGCGCTCGCTCAGGAAGCCGGTACCGAATCCGCGGTTCAGGAAGGCGATGGTGCCGCCCGTGCTCGGGAAGGCAATCGAGAGCTTGCTGTAGGAGTACGCGGTGAGGAGGGCGACGACGCCGGCCACGAGGAACGACAGCCATGCCGAGCCGCGCGCGTCTGACACCGCGAGCCCGAGCGTGGCGAAGATGCCGCCACCCACGATGCCACCAATGCCGATGGACAACGCGCCAAGGAGGCCGATGGCATCCCCGGCGCCGCTCCCGCCCTTCGCGTCACTCACTAGGGCGCGTCGAGCGGCTCGTCGCCACCGAAGAGGTCGATAGTCGGCTCGGCCACCATGCCCGGACGCCCGGCGCGCTTCCGCGGGTCGGTGGCACGGTCGCGCGACGAGATCCCCTGCCCCACGGCCGCCGCCAGACTCTCGGCGTAGGTGTGGTCGAGCCGCCCCCCCGAGATGAGCGCGCGGTACCAGATGGCGCCGAGCAGTTCATCGATGACCACCTCGAGGTCGACGTCGGGATGCACCTCTCCCCGTCCCACGCCGCGCTCGAGGAGCTCCCGCACGGCGGCCCGCGCCGGCGCCACGAACCGCTCGCGGAAGAGGCGCCCGACCTCCGGATCGGCATGGCTCGCCGCCACGAGTCCCGCCACACTCCGACGCAGTGACTCGTCGCTCGCCGAGGCGGATACCACGCCGGCAAACGTCGCGAGGTCGCGCCGGAGGGAGCCGCCGTCAGGAATGGGGGCCGTGACATCGTCCTGCGAAAGGAACGCCTCGACGAGAACGGCGGCACGGGATGACCATCGGCGGTAGATCGTCTGCTTGCCCACGCCCGCGCGCTCGGCGATCGCCTCGATGGTGACACCATCGACGCCACGCTCTTCCAGCAGCGAGGCAGCCGCACGCAGAATCGTGCGCCGCAACCCTTCGTTGCGGGGCCGTCCCCGCCGGCGGGGAGCTGGCGGTGATGTGTCAGTCGAATCTGTCCCGTTAGAAATAGGCGACGCCACGTTGCGAGACGATACGGTCCATTATAGGCCAGTCTGCCGTTGCGCGCGAGAGGTCAGCGGTGGATCTGTTCCGATCGCGATCCGGTGACCCGGTTCCGTCCCCGCCGTTTGGCGTCATAGAGCGACGCGTCCGCCTGGGCAAAGAGGTTGTCCACGTGGCGGCTCGTCTCCGGCCAGTGGGCCACGCCGAAGGATGCCGTGAGGAGCCACGGCGTGCCCTTCCAGTTCCACTCCGACGTCTCGAGCGCGTCCCGCACTCGCTCGGCCACCGCGAGGGCCTCGCCGTAGCTCACATCGGGCAACCAGAGCACGAACTCCTCGCCACCGATGCGGGCCGCCAGGTCGCGTCCCCTGAGCTGGCGCCGGAGCAGCCCGGCGACGTGCAGCAAGGCGGCATCGCCGGCGGCGTGCCCCAGGGTGTCATTGAGGACCTTGAAGCGATCCACGTCGCTCAGGACGTATGCCCCGCGGAGCAGGCCCACGCGGTGCATGGCCCCCTCAAGCGCGCGCCGATTCGCCAGTCCCGTGAGGCGGTCCCGCGTAGCCTCTTCTTCACGGAGCCGGTATTCGCGGGCGCGCCAGGCATGGGGCGCGGCGCGGCGGATCAAGTCGCGCACCCGCTGCTGGATCTGGTGCGGGAAGTTCTGTCGGCCGGAGGGCCAGATCGCCACGACGCCGATGCGCTCGCCCGAGACTTCCATAGGGATGAGGATGGCGGGACCGAGCGGCCGTCGCCGGTCACCCGAGGCCACCCCCAGTGGCGGTTCGTCCGTTTCCTCGAAGGAACCGCCGGCGCGGAGCATGGTGGCGAGCGGACTGTCGTGCGGCGCCACGGTGCCGAGGAGCCGGTCGTCAGCCTCGCCGGCGAGGCCCATGATCGTGAGCTCATCACGGATCCGGATCGCGACGATCACGTCGGCGCCGGTGAGCTTCTCGAGCAGCAGCGCCAGATGCCGACCCACGCTCTCGATCGACTCGATGCTCGCGTCGCGCGCATCCGCCGGGGCTAGCGTGGTCACCCGCGGCCGGCGCTTGAGCCCCTCGAGCAGGCGGTCGAGCTCGTCCTCCAGCTGGGCCACGGCGTGCGACGGTGTTCCGGGCGGCATCAGGGCCGCCGTGGCAAAACCAGCCGCGCTTCGCACCACGAGAACACCGGCCTCGAGGCGCTCCACCAGCGGGCGTTCCTCGGTTCGCGCCCGGTCGAGCCGCACTTCGGCGGTGAAGAGGTCGTCACCCGATGGCGGAGGCACGGAGAGCCGGCGGGTCAGTTCGCGCGGCAGGTCTCCCCGTTCCGCCTCGACCGCCCAGATGGCCATGGCACCCAGTGACGCGCGCAGCCACTCGAGGGCGGGATCGGGAAGCAGGTGCGGCCCCACGGCGTCGGCCAGTTCGGACTCGGGGGCCGAGCGGCCGGCACGCACGTACCAGCCGATCACGACGCCCGCCAGAACCCCGAGCAGGATGGCGATCACGGCTTGAGCCAGCCCCGCTTCCGGAACCACGTGTAGATGCTGACCGTGATGATAACCATCACCGCCCAGACCGCGGGGTAGCCCCAGCGCTGCGAGAGTTCGGGCATGAACTGGAAGTTCATTCCGTAAACTCCCACGAGGAACGTGAGGGGGAGGAAGAAGGCCGAGAAGACCGTGAGGATGCGCATGACCTGGCTGGTCTTCTGCGAGGCCAGGGAGAGCTGGAGGTTGGTGAGGTTCGTGACCTCTTCCAGCAGGTCGTCGGCGTAGAAGTGCATCGCTTCGACCGCTTCCCGCACATCCTGGTAATGCGGCTGCGATGCATCGACCGGGGGCGAGAATATCTTCAGCACCTCCAGGCTGCGCCACAGCATTCGCTTGCTCAGGGTCGTGCGCCGGCGGAGCACATACAGGTCGAGCAGGTCGTGCGCCTCGTGCCGGTTCTGGAAGAGCGCCGCTTCAACCTCGTCGAGTCCCTCCTCGATGCGCTCCAGCGGAGGCTCGAACGTTGCCAGGCCACGATCGATGATATCCAGGATCAGCCGGTGAGTCGGCGGCTCGCCGGTCGCCTCGCCGGACTCCGCCACCTCCCACTGCTCCTGCAGCGCGGTGAGGAACGGAAGTGGCTTCCGGTGAATCGAGATCACGAAATCGGGTCCCGAGAAAATCGCCACCTTCCGCGTCATCTCGTGGACGGTAGCGCAGTCTCGTGCCGATTCGGTGTCATAGACGCGGATGATGATGAAGATGCGATTGGGAAACTTCTCGAACTTGGGGAGGTGCTCGGGATCGAGACAGTCGCGCACAGAAGTGGGATGCAGGCCGTAACGCTGTGCCACCTCCGCCAGTTCTCGGGACGTCGGTTCGACCACGTCGACCCAGGTCAGTCCCTGGGTGCCGTCGATGACGGTGCGGATCATCCGGGCGTGCGCCAGAAGGCGCCGCTCACGCCACCTGCTCTAGCGGCTGGAGGTACGACACGAAGATCGACTCTGCCTCCGCGATCGACTCCACCTGGAAGAGGCGCTGCCGCAAGTCGCTCGCGCCGTGCAGGCCCTTGGTATACCACCCGAGGTGCTTGCGGAACTCCATCACCGTCTTGCGCGTGTCGCCCTGGAGCCGGATCGCCAGCCTGGCGTGCGCCAGCGCGACCCTGAAGCGTTCGGCGGCATCGGGAGGGGCAGGAAGGGGCTGTCCTGCCAGAAGGGCCTGCGCATCCCGGAAGAGCCAGGGATTGCCGAAGGCGCCGCGGCCCACCATCACGCCCGCGCAGCCGGTATGGGCCTTCATCTTCACCACGTCCGCCGCATGCAGCACATCGCCGTTTCCGATCACCGGGATATCGAGGGCCTCGACGACGCGCGCAATCTCGTCCCAGCTGGCCCGTCCGCTGAACATCTGCGTGCGGGTCCGTGCGTGCAAGGTGAACGCACGCGCGCCGGCGTCCTGCATGCGGAGTGCGATCGTCACTGGATCCCGGCTTTCCTCGTCCCATCCGCTGCGCGTCTTCACCGTCACCGGAAGGTGGGTGGCTCCGATGACGGCACGGATGATCCTGGTGACGAGCTCGGGTTCGCGCAGGCAGCCGGACCCGCCGTTGCGCTGCACCACCTTCTTGACCGGGCAGCCGAAGTTGATGTCGATGAACTCGGGGGCGTAGTGCTCCGTGACCAGCGCCGCCGCCTCGGCCATGGCGCCGGGATCGGACCCGTAGATCTGGATGCCGATCGGTCGCTCGTGTTCCTCGAACTCCGCGCCCTCGAGCGTAGCGCGGATACGCCGCCGGATCGCCTCGGACGAGAGGAATTCGGAGATCACCACGTCGGCACCCGCCGCCCGGCACACCTGCCGGAACGGCGCCTCCGAGACGCCGGCCATGGGCGCCAGGATCAGCGCGAACTCGTGCGCGGATGGATAGGGCAAACGCATGCGCGGAAAATACTTGGCGATCATCGTCGGCCGCCAGCCCGTCGGTTGGGAGGGTTACGGCGGGCGGCCCACTCGGATTATCTTGGCGGCCCATGCTGCTGCGAAACTTCATCAGCGACGATGCAGTGCGACTCGACCTCGCCGGGACGTCGAAGGACGACGTTCTCGAGGAGATGGCGCTGCTGCTTCACGCAGACGACCGGGCCACCGCGACGCTGCTGCGCATCCTTCGCCGCCGCGAGCAACTCGGTTCCACCGGTGTCGGCCGCGGGATTGCCATTCCCCACTGTCGCACCCTGGTATCGAACCGCCTGCGGGTGGCCTTCGGCCGGCACACGTCCGGGGTGGAGTGGGACGCGATCGACCGGCGGCCGGTGCACTATCTCTTCCTGATCGTCGCCCCGCCGCTCGAAGTGTCGAACCAGTACCTCCCGGTTCTGGGTCGCATCGCCCAGTTCGCCAAGGATGCGGACATCCCCGAGCGGCTGGCAGCGATCACGACGCCAGCGGATTTCTTCGCACTGCTCGAGGCGAGGGGCGGGTGAACCCGGTCATGGGAGTAACGCAATGACCAGCGCGATCTTCATTCTCGCCCTCTTCGCGACGTTTTTCTGGGCGCTCAGCTACTGGCACATCTTCACGCCGGGCCGCAGCACCGCGATCGCGCACCTCACCTTGATTTCCGTTGCCTGGATCCTTGGGCTCGGGCTTTCCTGGTCGAGCGTGAAGCGGCGGAACACCGGCCAGCAGGACACCGACGTCGTCGCCTAGGCCTCGGGCGGCGCTGACGCCTTGCGGGCGAGGATCACCCCGACGATCACGCTCACCAGGTAGAGCAGGATCCCCACCCCATGCACCGCGCGACCGATCGCGAGGTCCCGGTGCAGCACGTCGAGTTCATCCAGTATCCAGAGCCAGTCGTGCTCGCCGCCGCCCACCAGCGGCAGGTCCTGCGCCCGTGCATCGCTTATATAGCGCGCGATGTTCCAGCAGTTCTGCCCCGCCCACCAGAGCGGCACCGTGGCCGCGTGCCAGTCGCGCTGCACCGCGAAGTAGCCGGCGAAGGTGAGCGGGACGAGGAGCTGGAAGAGGGTCCCGCCGAGAACGCCCATGAACTCGCCGAACGGGGCGAAGACCAGATGGCCCGTTTCGTGGATGGCGAGGTCGATGTTGTCGATGAAGCCGAAGTGACCCGGGTGCGTGGCCAGGAACCAGCCGTACAACGCCAGTACGCCCGTCAGGATCAGCCGCGGATAGTCCCAGGGGCGTTGAGGTCCGGCGGCTATGGGCATCTCACCTCACACGTCCTCGGGCGCAGGGCCATGGACCCACTTCGTGAACGCGGCCGAAAGGTCCTTGCCGCTCGCCGTCTCCATGGCGTGCGTCAGCTCGGCGCTCGTCACCACGCCGCCGGCTTGCTCCACGGTGTAGCTCCGCAGTCCCCGCCAGAACACCTCGTCGCAGCGCGTGACATCGAACCCCTCACCCGGCACTGCCTTGCGAGGCGGTGCGGGTGCGACAACGGCGAGCATCAGGACCGGGAGAAGAGTCCGGACCGTGCCATGCCGGCTAGTTTTCACGTTCGACCTTTCATGTGCCTGAGGTCTGATGCCTCACGACGAGCTCGACGGCCTGGAAGTCGGCGCATACACCCTGGAACGTCCCCTCGGTCACGGAGGGATGGGCTCGGTCTGGCTCGCCCACCGCACCGACGGTCGCTTCGAGGGGCGTGTGGCCGTCAAGCTGATGAACCTGGCCCTGGTCGAGTCACTCGCCGTGGAGCGTTTTCGGCGCGAGGGCTCGCTCCTCGCCCGGCTCACCCACCCCGGCATCGCGCGACTGCTCGACGCCGGCGTGGCTGCCACCCGCCAGCCTTACCTCGTCATCGAGTACATCGATGGATTACCAATCGACCAGTACGCCGACCTCAAGACATTGTCGGTACCGGACCGTCTCAGCCTGGTGCTGCAGGTGCTCGACGCCCTGAGCCACGCGCACACCAACTTTGTCGTTCACCGCGACATCAAGCCGACCAACATCCTTGTCACCGCCGACGGGACGGTCAAGCTGCTGGACTTCGGGATCGGAAAGCTCCTCGGCCAGGACGAGGGAGGAGCTGACAGCCTGCTCACTGCCGCCGGCGGTCGCGCCTTCACACCGGCCTTCGCGGCGCCCGAGCAGGTACTGGGCGGGCCCATCACCATGGCGACCGACGTCTACTCAGTGGGCGTATTGGTCTACCTGCTGGTGGCGGGGCACCACCCGATGGCCGAGCCGGGACAGGCACTCGGCTCGATCCCCGCATTGAGCGACATCGAGCCGGCGCGCATCGGGTTGGGCGACCTCGACAGCGTGCTGCTCAAGGCACTGAGCCGCTCGCCTGGCGACCGCTACCAGACCGCACCGGAGTTCGCCGACGACCTGCGCCGGTATCTCGCGCAACGGCCCGTGCGCGCCCGACCCGATTCCGCCACCTACCGGATGAGGAAGTTCCTCCGACGGCATCGCGATCTGGTCATCGTCAGTATCGCGGTCGCCGCTGCCCTCATCGGCATGGCGATCTTCTCGTTTCGGCAGATGACCGCGGCCCGCACGCAGCGCAATGCCGCGATCCGTTCCAGCCAGCGCGAGGGGGCGCTCAGTGAGCTGCAGGGGATTCTCGCCGCTGATCTGCCCGGCCCCGACGGCAAGTCCCTCTCGATGGGTGGCCGCATCGCGAAGGCCGAAGAGGTGCTGGCCCGGCGATACCGCAACGATCCCTGGCTCGTCGCCACGGTGATGGTGGACCTGTCGGGCCGTCACTTCGAGGTGGGCGATCTCACGGCTCAGCGCGACATGCTCGAGCGCGCCCGCGCGGTCGCCAAGCAGGCCAACCTCGGCACCCCGCTGGCCCTGGCGGACTGCACCCGCGCCATCAATTTCTGGCTGCTGGACATCCTCGACTCGGCGCGTGCCGATATCGCAGAAGCCAACGCGGCGCTGGCGCGTGATCCTGATTCGGATCTCTCCGTGAAATCCGTCTGTCTCGAAGCGGAGGGCAAGCTCCTCCAGTCGTCGGGTGAGACCGACCAGGGGGTGGCGCTGCTGGAACAGGCGCTGGCCATCGAGCAGGCGGAGCCGAATGGCGGCCGCCAGCTCTCGGTCGAGAATTCGCTCGCCGAGGTGCTGCGCCTCTCCGGGCGCACGCGAGAGGCGGTGCCCCACTTCCGTCACATCCTCACCGAGCTGGAAGCGAATGGCTATGGTGACACCGACGCCTGGCCCAATGTCGTCGCCTTCCTCGCGGCGTCGCTGGAGGAACTGGGTGAACTGGCCGAGCTGAACAGTTCGCTCCAGGAATACGTGCGTACCCGTCAGGGAGGTTCGGGCTCACCGATCGCATCGCGGTTGTCCCTGCTCTACGGCGTCAGCTTCCTCCGGCTGGGCGCGCTCGACTCGGCCGAATGGTGGATCACCAAGGCGCTGAACGACACCACCGGGCGGGCCGGTCTCTTCGAAGCCCAGCTCCCCTCGGTGCTGTCGCAACTGCGACTCGACCAGGGACGCCTGGCTGATGCGCGCGTGCAAGTGAGCAAGTTGCCAACACGGGCGCGTGGCCAGCGCGCCACCGCGGCCATGCTGCAGGCGCGAGTCCGACGGGCTCAGGGTGATGCCGAGGGGGCGTCGAGACTACTGGAACAGGAACTCGCGAAGCTGGAGGGCGACACCCTGCCGAAGCTGGCGCTTTTTGTCCTGCCCCTGGTGACGGCTGGAGACTGGCGGCTGGCTCGCGCCGATCCGCACGGCGCCGATTCGATCGCTCGGCTCGCCCGGGCAGCGGCCGCGATTGACTCCCTCGCGCTTACACGGAGTGCGCTGGTTGGGCGCGCCGAGTTGCTGCGGGCGCGGGCCCTTGCCGTCAGCCGCGAACTGGTGGAAGCGCGCAGGGCGGCGGAGCGAGCGGTGGCGGCCCTCGATCACGGGTACGGCAGTGAAAACGGATGGACGCGAGCGGCGCGGGAACTGGTGGACTCGTTGTCGCGCTGATCGTACCCTGATGGACACGCGACATCAGTGTGGCGTGATGAGTATGCTGTCGATCACGAATCAGACTCGTCCTGCATTGTCTTGCGGATCTCCAGCCGGCGCACCACAAGGTCATCCACCTCCAGGCGCCGTATCCGCACCCGATAGATAGCGAGCTTGCCGATAGCCAGCGCACCGATGGCGAGAGCGCCGAAGGCCAGTGCGCCAACCGCCAATGACCCAATGGCGAGGGTCCCTACCGCCTTGGCGCCAGTCTTCTCCGATCGGAGGATCACGTCCCGCTTGCCGGGCCAGTCGACCCGCGAGCCTCGTCCTCCTCGGTCGCGACGCCTTCTCTGTTGCTTGAGCACCCAGGCTACTCCCACTCGATTGTTGCTGGAGGCTTGCTCGACACGTCGTAGGTGACGCGGTTGATGCCGCGCACCTCGTTGATGATCCTCGACGAGACCTTCTTGAGCAGGCTGTACGGCAGCGGCGCCCAGTCCGCGGTCATGAAGTCGCTGGTCTGCACCGCGCGCAGCGCCACCACGAACTCGTACGTGCGACCATCGCCCATCACGCCCACGCTCCGCACCGGCAGGAACACCGCGAACGCCTGGCTCGTCAGGTCGTACCAGCTCTTCCCGGTCGCCTCGTCGCGTGCCAGCCGCAATTCCTCGATGAAGATGGCATCGGCGCGGCGAAGGAGATCGGCGTATTCGCGCTTCACCTCGCCCAGAATGCGCACGCCCAGTCCCGGTCCAGGGAACGGATGCCGGTACACCATGTCATGCGGCAGCCCGAGGGCCACGCCGAGCTCGCGTACCTCGTCCTTGAACAGCTCGCGCA
Source organism: uncultured Gemmatimonadales bacterium (assembly GCA_963822925.1). Taxonomy (GTDB): domain Bacteria; phylum Gemmatimonadota; class Gemmatimonadetes; order Gemmatimonadales; family GWC2-71-9; genus JAGGAG01. The sequence continues at coordinate 49,552 of CAWGJN010000016.1, read as the reverse complement.
GGGGCTCCAGCAGCTTGAGGCCCAGCGTGGCGGGCAGTCCGCCCACGTTGTGATGGCTCTTGATCGTGATCGCCTTCTTCCCGGCGCTGCCCGACTCGATCACGTCGGGATAGATCGTGCCCTGGGCCAGCCAGCGCACGTTTTTGAGTTTCTTCGCCTCGGCCTGGAATACCTCGATGAATTCGCGGCCGATGATCTTGCGCTTCTGTTCGGGATCGATGACCCCGGCCAGGTGACCGAGGAACTGGTCGCTCGCATCGACGTGTACCACCCGGGCCTTGAGCTGCCCGGCGAACATGTCCATCACCATTTGCGCTTCGCTCAGGCGGAGGAGCCCGTGATCCACAAAGACGCATGTGAGCTGGTCGCCTATGGCGCGGTGAATCAGTGCCGCCGCGACACTGGAATCGACGCCACCGCTCAACCCCAGCAGCACCTCCTCGGTGCCGACCTGCTCCCGGATCCGCTTCACCGCTTCGTCGATGTAGTTGCCCATCACCCAGTCGGGCCGTGCCCCGGCGATGTCCAGCACGAACCGGTTGATCAGTGCCCTGCCCTGCACCGTGTGGGTTACTTCGGGATGGAACTGCACGCCGTAGTAGCCTCGCGCCTCGTCGGCCATCCCGGCAATCGGGCAACTCGGTGTCGACGCCATCAGCTTGAACCCGTCGGGCAGCCGCGTCACCTTGTCACCGTGGCTCATCCACACCTTCAGCATCCCATGGCCCTCCCGGGTGCTGAAGTCCTCGATGCCGTTCAGCAGGCGGGTGTGCCCGTGCGCCCGCACTTCGGCATAGCCGAATTCCCGGTAGGTGCTGGGCTCCACCTCACCGCCCTGCTGCACCGCCATGGTGAACATGCCGTAGCAGATGCCCAGCACCGGCACGCCCGCGTCCCACACCGCCTGTGGCGCGCGAAGGTCGCGGTCTTCGTAGGTGCTGGCGTGGCTGCCGGAGAGAATGATGCCCCGGGGCTTGAAGTCCCGGATGAACTGGTCACTCACGTCGTTGGGATGGATCTCGCAGTAGACATGCGCCTCGCGCACGCGCCGCGCGATCAATTGCGTAACCTGCGAACCGAAGTCGAGTATCAGGATTCTGTCGTGCTGGTCGCTCACCGCTCCTCGCTCGTAACGCGTTCACTGCTGAACAGCTCGGCCACCTGCTGTCGCGGACGCGACAGCCAGGCGCGGCCGTCATCGATGATAACCTCGGGTGGAAGGGGCCGGGTGTTGTAGTTGGAGGCCATCACGAAGCCGTACGCGCCGGCGCAGAGGATCGCGGCCAGGTCGCCGGGCTCCATGGGCGCCACGTCGCGGTCGAGGGCGAAAAAGTCGCCCGTCTCGCACACCGGCCCCACGACGTCGGCCACAATCGGCGCACCGTCCCGCCGCTCGACTGGAAGAATCGCGTGGTACGCCTGATACCGGCTCGGGCGCTCGAGATCGTTCATGCCGGCATCGACAATGACGAATTCCTTCCCGCCCGAGTGCTTCCGGAAAAGCACCCGCGTGAGGAGGACGCCCGAGCCCCCGACGAGGAAGCGTCCCGGTTCGAGGTAGAGCGTGAGGCCCGTCGGCGTCACCAGCGGTATGAGTGCCGCCGCGAAATCCCGCGGCGGGATCGGCACCTCCTCGTGATACCGGATGCCGAGCCCGCCGCCGACGTCGAGTTCGCGCAGCGTGGTGGTGCCGTCGGCCCGCACGGCGTCCACGAGGTCCACCAGCCTTCCAGCCCCTTCCGCGAACGGCTGGGTATCGGTCAGCTGGCTCCCGATGTGCATGGCGAGCGCCACCAGCTCCAGGCCGGGATGCAACCGGATCGCCTTCGCCGCCGGCCGCACCTGATCGAGCGGAATCCCGAACTTGATCCCGCGCTTGCCGGTCGAGATGTAGGGATGGGTCTCGGCAGTGACATCAGGATTGACCCGGATGCCGAGCGGCACCGGCGTCCTCGCGCCTTCGGCGAGCCGGGAGAGCAGCTCGAGCTCCGCCATCGATTCCACGTTGACATGGCCGATGCCGGCGGCGATCGCCGCGCGAAGCTCCTCTTCCCGTTTGCCAACGCCGCTGAAGACGATGCGGTCGCTCGGGAAACCGGCCGCCAGCGCCCGGGCCATTTCGCCCTCGGAAACGATGTCGGCCCCGGCGCCAAGATCACGAAGCACCCGAAGCACACCCAGATTGCTGTTCGCCTTCACCGCAAAGCAGATGCGGTGCGGCACGGCTGCAAGCGCCTCATCCAGGTCCCGGAACTGCCGCCGGATGACATCCGCGTTGTAGACGTAGGCCGGCGTCCCGAACTCGCTCGCCACCTGCGCCAGCGACACGCCGCCAGCGAGCAGCGTGCCCTCGCGCCGCACCAGCCCCGCGTCCTCGAGCAGGAGCGCCGGATCCGGCACCGCACCCAGCGCCTGGCCCGCAGCCACCGTCAGTACGCCCTCGCCCACACCACCTCCGCAACGGCCGGCCGCCCGGTCCATATGCACTTCGTGGGTGCCTCCGAGGAACGGAACTCGCCGTCGGGAATGACGCGGATCGTCGCCTTCGTCTGCTCCTTGATCTCGGCCTCGACTGCCGGGTCCCCACACCATCCGGCATACACGAAGCCGCCGCCGTTCTCCAGATAGTCGATGAACGCCTGCTTGCTCTCCGGATGGCGGAAACTGTTGTGCTCCCGCCGAAGCGTGGCTGCGTTGAGGAGGTCGTGCTGCATCCGCTCCACCTCCTGGACCATGCGCGGACCGATGCCTTCGAGCGGCAAGGCCTCCTTGCTGCCACCCGTGCGCCGGGCCAGCATGACCGTGCCGGCGCTCACGTCGCGTGGACCGAGCTCGAAGCGGAAGGGGGCGCCGCGCGTCTCCCATTCGTAGTACTTGGCGCCGGGTTTGATGCCTTCCCGCCCGTCAACGTGCACCCTGATGCCCGCCTTCTGGAGTTCCGCCTTCACCTTTTCAGCTGCTTCCAGCATGGCGGCGCGCTCCGCATCGGCCTTGTAGATCGGGACGATCACGACCTGGTACTGGGCCAGCCGCGGCGGACAGATGAGCCCGGTGTCGTCACCGTGCGTCATGATGAGGCCGCCCACCAACCGGGTCGATACGCCCCACGAGGTGTTCCAGACGTACTCCTGTTTCCCCTCCTGGCTCTGGTACATCACCTCGAAAGCCCGGGCGAAGTTCTGCCCCAGGTTGTGGCTGGTGCCCGCCTGGAGCGCCTTGTTGTCCTGCATCAGGGCCTCGCAGGCATACGTGCGGAGCGCGCCGGCAAACCGCTCACTGTCGGTCTTGCGGCCGGTCAGCACCGGCATCGCCATCCACTGCTCCATGAAGGTGCGGTAGAGGCCGAGGATCATCAGCGTCTCGGTTTCGGCCTCCGCCTCGGTTGCGTGCGCGGTATGGCCTTCCTGCCAGAGGAATTCGGTGGTGCGCAGGAACAGGCGGGTGCGCAGCTCCCACCGCACCACGTTGGCCCACTGGTTGATCAGCACCGGCAGGTCGCGGTAGCTCTGGATCCACTTCGCGTACATCGCGTAGATGATCGTCTCGGACGTCGGGCGGACGACCAGCGGCTCGTCCAGCAGCTTGCCTCCGCCATGGGTCACCACGGCGGTCTCGGGTGCAAAGCCCTCGACGTGCGCCGCCTCTCGGGACAGGAAGCTCTGCGGGATGAACAATGGGAAATAGGCGTTCTGGTGCCCGGTATCCTTGAACATCCGGTCCAGGGCAGACTGCATCTGTTCCCAGATAGCGTAGCCGTTGGGCCGAATGACCATGCAGCCGCGCACCGGGCTGTAGTCGGCCAGCTGTGCTTTCATGATCAGTTCGTTGTACCACGCGCTGAAGTCAGTCGCGCGCGGGGTCAGTGCCTTGTTGTCAGCCATCCGTGCTCCAGAGAGAATTCCGGGATTCATCGCGCCAGCAGCGCGGCGACCGCACCCACTATGTCCGAACGCTTCGCGGCCAGCTGGTCGTGGCTCGCCAGGTCCTTGAGCTGCACTTCACCACGCGCGCGGTCGTCGGGGCCGATGACGACGGCACAGCGCGCACCGCGCGCATCCGCCTGCTTGAGCTGCTTGCCCAGTGCCTGCGGCGCGAGGGCGTACTCCACGCTGATCCCGGCGCCGCGCAGCTCGTGCGCGAGCGCCAGCACGTCAGGCCGGTCGGCCTCCGAGACCGAGGCTACGAACACATCCAGTCGGGATGCGTTGGACGGGAGCAGGTCCCGCTCCTTCAGCAGCTCAGCCAGGACCACATCACCCATGCCAAATCCGACACACGGCAGGTCGACGCCGCCGACGGCCCCCACGAGGTTGTCGTAGCGGCCGCCACCGCAGATCGCGCGCAGCTCGCCCTTCATGTCGAACAGCTCGAACACCGTGCCGGTGTAGTAGGCCAGACCGCGCACGATGGTGAAGTCGGGTTCCACGTACTCGCCCAGTCCCATCGCGTCGAGCAGTCGGACCACCTCGAGCAGCGAGGCGCTTGCAGCGGCGAGGGCGGGATCGGACAGCGGCTCCCAGCTCTTCGCCTGCGCCAGCCCGATGATCGCCTCGGCGGCGGCATCCGACACTCCGGCGTCGTGCAGCTTCTGCCGCGACACGGTTTCTGGCGTGCGGCCGAACTTGTCCAGCACCTGCTGCCACACGGTGATCTGCGCGTCGGTCTGGTTCCGCTGTCGCAGCAAGGCGTCGAGGATGCGCCGGTCGGACAGCCGCACCTTGAAGTCGCTCGACGCGAGGCCCAGTGCGCGCATCACGTCGATCGCCAGCGCGATGATTTCGGCGTCCGCCCCAGGGCCCGGTTCGCCGATCAGGTCGCAGTTGAGCTGAAAGTGCTCGCGCAGCCGGCCGCGCTGCTGTCGCTCGTAGCGGAACAGCTGCGGGATCGAGAACCAGCGAATCGGTTTCCGGAGCCCGTTGGCGCGAGCCGCGACCATGCGGGCCAATGTCGGCGTCATCTCCGGCCGCAGCGAGACCTGCCGCCCGCCCTTGTCCTCGAAGCTGTAGAGCTGCCCGACGATCTCGTCACCGCTCTTCGCCGTGTACAGCTCCAGGGGTTCGAGTGGTGGCCCGTCGTATTCCTCGAAGCCATACCGGCTTGCCACCTTCCGCCAGGCGGCGAAAATGTGCGACCGGACGGCATGATCGGCCGGAAAGAAATCGCGAAAGCCCGGCAGGGCTTGGAGTTGCATGGGCGACAAGATATCAGCGTGGGGGGTCAGGAGTGAGGGGTCGCTCCTGCATGCCCGAGCCGGCTTGCTCAGGGGTCGAGTCCCAGCAGGTGCATCACGTCGCCCACCGTATGAAACGAACCCGTCACCAGCACAGTCCCCGCCCCGCTCCGGGCAAGCTCAACCGCCCGCCCGAGATCGGGATCTATCGTCCACTCCACCAGTCCAGCGCCCGCGGGCCGGCGGCGGATCCACGCTTCCAGTGCCTCCAGGTTCCACGTGCGGCCGACAGCGGTGGGCGCCATTGTCAGGACGCCGCGGGCGACCGTCCCATCGAGTGTTCGCAACATCTCCGGCCAGTCCTTGTCACCCAGGATCGCGACGATCGCATGAATCGGCCCCGGCGGCCGTAGGGCATCGAGCGCAGTCACCAGGGTGCGCACCCCATCGGGATTATGCGCCACGTCAAAGAGATAGCGACCCCGGCGATCCAGGCGCCCGGCGATGAACGCGTCGGCGAAGCCACGTTCCACCGCGTCGGGATCAGGGCGATAGGTGGCGGGAAGGGCCTCGAGCGCAGCCAGGGCCACGGCAGCGTTGCGGCGCTGGTGCGGCCCCTGCAGCCGCAGCCGGCCGGTCCATGCGGCTTCGGGCGGTACCGGCCTGGCGTCGAGCAGTGCCGTCGGCTCGAGCGCGCTCACGTATCGCTGGCCTTCACGGCAGAGCACCGCCACCAGTTCTGGTCTGGCCTCGCCGATCACGAACGGTGCATCCGGCTTCGCGATGCCCGCCTTTTCCCCCGCGATCAGTTCCAGGGTGTCTCCGAGGTATCGCACATGGTCGATCTCGATCTTGGTGACAACGCTGACCAGCGGCTCCAGGACATTGGTACTGTCGAGGCGACCGCCGAGGCCCACCTCCACCACGGCTACTTCTGCCCCCCGCGAAGCGAAATCGGCGAAGGCCATGGCCGTGGTAGCTTCGAAGAAAGTGGCCCCATGTTCCTCGATAAGCGGCCGCAGCTTCGCGGTCCACATCGCCACCGCTTCCTCCGGGATCGGGACTCCGTCCACCCGCATGCGCTCCCGGAACGACACCACGTGCGGGGAGGTGTACAGGCCGACCTTCCATCCCATCTCACCCAGTGCCGACGCGATGAGGCTGGCGACGCTGCCCTTGCCGTTGGTCCCGCCCACGTGGATCGCGGGGATCATCAGGTGCGGGTTGCCGACGGCCCCAAGCAGCGTCCGGGTGGTATCGAGGCCGAACTTGATCGTGGTGACTCGCGGAAACAGGAATTCCAGCGCGTCGGCGTATGCAGTGGCGGTGGCCATGAATCCCTGGCTGAGGGGCCGTGTCACGTCCAGAAAGCGAAAGCGCCCCACCCGGTGAGCAGGCGGGGCGCTGGGGCGCCACCCGGTATCCGGTACCGTGCGCTAGTGGACTTCACTCTCCGGATGCGGTCGCTGACCCTGCATGTGCCGCAGCAGCCGGGCCGTCGTCTCCTTGAGCGAGCCCCGGGGCACCACATCATCGATCTGGCCATGCTCCAGCAGGAACTCCGCAGTCTGGAATCCCTCGGGCAGGTCCTGCCCGATCGTCTGCTTGATGACGCGCTGGCCGGCAAACCCGATCACTGCGCCGGGCTCCGCCAGGATGACGTCGCCCTGCATGGCATACGAGGCCGACACACCGCCGGTTGTGGGATCGGTGAGAATGCTGATGTATGGCAGGCAGGCCTCCCGCATCTGTGCGATGGCCGCCGACGTCTTCGCCATCTGCATGAGCGAGAGCACCCCTTCCTGCATCCGGGCTCCACCGGACGTACTCACCAGCACCAGCGGCACCTTCTTGTCCGTCGAGCGGCGGGCGAGCCGCGCGATCTTCTCGCCGACCACCGAGCCCATCGAGCCGCCCATGAAGGCAAAGTTCATCACGCCGAGATGGAACGGCAGTCCGTCAATCTTGCCCCATCCCGAGTACATCGCATCGGCGTCGCCCGCCTTGCGGCGCGCGGCAGCCAATCGATCGGCATAATGCTCGAATTGCAGGGGATCGGTGGAGCGAAGGTTGGAGTACAGCTCTTTCCAGGTGCCCTCGTCGGTGAGGATCTCGATGTACTCCTCCGCCGATATCCGCCGGTGCCGGCCGCACTCCGGACAGACACTGAAGGCACGCTCGAACTTCTCGCGAAGATCGAGGTGGCCGCAGTTCTCGCACTTCTCCCACGCATCCGCCGGGATCTCCAGGCGTTCGCGTTTCGAAGCACGGGGCTTTCGTTCCTTCTTGAACCAGGCCATCACAGCCATAGATGAGTGTTTGCTTGGGGGTCGAACGGCACGGTTCACCGGCTCCCAGGAACCGGTAGAATCTTGCACGGTGGTCCGCTCCGCGCCAGACCCTTCAGCCTAAGTTGTTGTCAAAACTCATGATACGCTGAGCGATCCGACTCCGCTGCCACCCGGAACGCCATGCCGATGCAGGCGCAACAGATCAGGAAGAACGACCCGCCGTACGAGAAGAACGGCAGAGGAATCCCGGTGATCGGCATCACGTTGACCGTCATCCCGACGTTCTCGAACACGTGCGTGAACAGCAGGCCGAGAATGCCGAACACCACGAGTCCGGAAAAGGGGTCCGAGGCGCGACGCGCGATCCGAACGAGCGAGAGGAACAGGACGCCGAACAGGATGAGGGCCGTCATGACGCCGATGAATCCCAGTTCCTCTCCCACCACCGAGAAGACGAAGTCGGTGTGCTGCTCCGGAAGGAAGGCGAGCCGCTTCTGCGGACCCTGGGTGTAGCCGGTGCCGAACCACCCACCCGATCCGATCGCCACCTTCGACTGGATGGCATGGTAACCCGCCTTCTGCGGATCGACTTCGGGATTAAGGAAGGTGAGCAGCCGGTTCTGCTGGTAAGGGTGGAGGCGGCTCCAGATCGGAATGGCGATGGCACCCATGACCACGTTGGCCAGGTAGACCAGCACCGAATCCAGGATATAGGGGCGATAGAAAGCGAGGACCGCGAACAGCGCGATCATCCACAGTGTCCATCCCAGCGTGCTGAAGCCGAGGAGCAGGCTGAAACCTGGTGAGGCGATGAGGAACAGCAGCAGGGGCCGGGCACCGGCCCAGAAAAGCATCGCGAACAGGATCCCGACGAACACCAGCGCGCTGCCCAGGTCCGGTTGCTTCAGCACGAGCAGGAACGGAACACCCACGATGAGCCCGGGCACCAGCAAGTCGCGCAGTGATCGCGGCGGCTCACGCAGGCCGGACAGGTGCCGGGCCAGCATGAGCACCGTCGCGATCTTTGCGAATTCGGATGGCTGGCCGATCTGGCGGCCCCCGATGGAGAGCCAGCTGTGGCTCGACTCGGCCGTACCCGCACCGGTGCCGACCGCGAGCACGATGAGGAGCAACAGGATGCCGAAGCCGTAGAGTGCCGGTGCAATCCATTCCAGGATGCGAGGCGAAATCTGATATACCAGCAGTGCCGCGATCAGGCCGATGCCGCTCCACACCAGCTGGCGGAACCACACGCCGGCCGCTCTGGTCGGCACATCCGTCTGCCCGGCCGAATAGAGGATGATGAGGCCGAATCCGACCAGCAGCAGCGTCGTGACGGCCAGCGTGCGATCAAGAGAACCCGCCCTCATGGCGTGAGTCCCACGGAGCGGAGCGACGCCACCGGCGTCGGTGCAGCGGAATCCGGGGCCGGCACGTCGCGTGGCGCGCTGTCCACCGGCAATTGCAGCTCGGCCGGGGTCGGTGGCGGCGCCGCCGGACCCAGCACGTACCGGCTCAGCGCCTTCACCACGTAGGGCGCGACGTTCGTTCCGTGCTCGGCCGCTTCCATGATGGCACCCACGACCAGCGTCGGGTTGTCCGCCGGCGCGAACCCGATGAACCAGCCGTGGTCCTTGCCATGCGAGTTCTGCGCGGTGCCGGTCTTGCCCGCCACCGCAAGGTTGATACTGCGGCTTCCGCGCGCGGTCCCCTGCTCTACCACCGCGATGAGCGCCGTACGCAGGCCCGCCAGCTTGTCGGCGGCGAGCCCAAGGTCGTGCGTAGGCTCGCTCGACTCGCGTACCACGTACGGCGTGCGGATCTTCCCGTCACCGGCGAGCGCGGCATAGAACTTCACCATGTTGATCAGCGTCTGGGTGTTCTCGCCCTGGCCGATGGAGAAGTTGAGCACCGTGGCGGGCGCACTCCAGTTGCGGGCACCGTAGCGCTTGTCGAAGTAGGTCTGGTCCGCGGGGAAGATCGGCTCCTGCTCGCTGGGCAGGTCCACACCACTCCGGTCGCGGAAGCCCATCAGCACGCCGTCCTGGATGATCGCGTCCAGCCCGAGGCGCTGCCCGAGCTGGTAGAAGTACACGTCGCAACTCTTCGCCACGGCACCAATCAGGTCGAGTGAGCCATGGCCCTCCTTCTTCCAGCACTTGAATACCCGGTTACCGAGGCGGTAACCGCCGGTGCACGACACCGGCATGTGGCTCTCGAAGCCGACGACGCCACGTCGCAGCGCCATGGCCGCGATGGCCAGCTTGAATGGCGACGCCGGCGGGTACCGGCCGTTGATCGCGCGATTGATGAGCGGATTGGCTTCGTCGGTGACGAGGTTCTTGTAGTCGGCGCTGGAAATGCCGCTGGCGAAAAGGTTCGGGTCGTACGACGGCGCGGAGTAGAGTGCGCGGATCTCGCCCTGGGGAGTCATCGCCACCATGGCTCCCCGGACGCCGGCCGGCCAGATGCTGTCGATGTACCGCTGCAGGTCGAGGTCGATGGTGGTGTGCAGCACCCGGCCCGCCACCGGCGCCAGCGATGCGGCGCTCGCCTCGTTCCGCACCAGGCCCCCGCGCGCATTCACCTCGATGTAGCGCACGCCCTCGCGGCCTCGCAGGGTATCGTCGTACTCGCGCTCAATGCCGGCGCGACCGACGATCGAACCGGACTGTGCCCCCGGAAACCGGTTCGACGTGAGCTCCGCGTCCGTCACCTCCGACACGTAGCCGACGACGTGCGCCACCGCCTTGCCCGCCGGGTAGAGCCGGCGGGGTTCCGACTGGAGCACGAGTCCGGGGAGGAGCGCCCGGTGCTCCTCCAGGCGACTCGCCGTCTCGAACGATGCCTCACCGAACACGACCGCCGGCTGGTACCGCGCGCCGCGCCAGCGTCGCACGATCTCACTGATCCCGGCGCTGTCGAGCGGGACGACGGTGGCCAGACGGTTGAGTACCGACCGCAGGGAGTCGGCATTGGTGGCAATGAGCTTGACGGTGTAGCCGGGAAGGTTCTCGGCGATGACCTCGCCCTTCCGGTCGAGGATCGCGCCCCGCGGAGGCGGCAACGGCACTGGGCGCAGGCGATTGGACTCCGCCCGCAGCTGATACTTCTCGTGCTGGAGGATCTGCGCGCGGAAGAAGGCACCCGCGAGCACCGCGAACGCGACCGCGATGATCCAGCGCGCGCCGCTCGCGCGCCGCTGCAGCTCGGTGGGATCCAGATGGTTCATTGCTGATCCAGCCTGATCCGGAACCAGCCCCCGAACAGCACCAGCAGCACTGTGCCCGCGAGCGCGGTGGTGAGCGCCTGAAGCGGGGCGTCGATCAGCAGTGAGGTAGCGAGGCCCTGGTCGCCCGAGCCGCTGGCCACGAGGACAATCAGGTCGCGCAGCCACACCGCGCCGAACAGGAAGCCGGCGTTGACCAGGATGTTGTCGGCGAAGAAGAAGGCGCGGGTCTGTGCCGCCAGATAACCAACCAGCGTGTTGGCGAGGGCGGCCGCACCGAACCGGGCAGGGCTCAGTGCATCACTGGCAAGGCCAACCAGGAACCCCGCCAGGGCGCCTACTCCGGGGCCGCTGCGCAACGCGAGAAGTACGAGGCCAATCATGACGAAATCAGGGGCATAGCGCCCCTCGAACAGTCGCGGGCGCACGTAGAACTGGAGGAAGAGCAGCAGGCCGAGCGCCACCGTGAGCTGGACCCGGTTGGCTGCCTTGGCACTCGTCATCGTGTGCCCGGGCCGGTGTCGGCGGCGGCTGGGGCCGGCGGGGCTTGAGTGACTGGCTCCGGCGCGGTCCCCGGCACCGAGGCTCCCCCTGCTGCGGCAGAGGCCACAGAATCGGCCCTGAGGCGCCTGCGCCGCGCCCGTGCCGCCGAGTCGACCGGGACCGCCTGCGGGGCCACGAAGGCCTCAGGCGGCCTTGTGGCGACCGAATCCGTGGTGTCCGGGCGCACCGCAAATGCGGCTGGAATACGGAGGGGTGTGGCACCGTGCAAAATCAGGACGTGTCCTGCGACACTCGGCTGGGCTGACGGCCGTATCCGGTAGACCCGCTCCCAACCGAGCTGTTCCCGCTCGACGCCAACCACGGTGCCGACCGGCACCCCACGCGGATAGACCCCACCGAGCCCGGACGCGATGATGACGGCCCCATCTGCCAGCGTATCGCGATAGGTAATTGCCCGGAACTCGAGGCCGGTGCGGCTTGCATCGCCGGTGGAGGTCGGGCCCACGATGCCGGCCACCTGGCCGTTGGCCGACACCGCGCTCACGCGGAATTCCGGATGGGCCCACGTCATGGCAATGCTGGTGTGCTGGTCGACTTCGCGAATGGCCCCGATGAGCCCCTCGGGAGTGACCACCGGGTCGAGCGCTTCGACTCCGTCAGCCTTGCCGGCATCGAGCAGCAGCGTTCGGCCGTCCGTCGGCAGCGTCTGGTGCAGCACTTCCGCGGGTATGAACCCTGGCCCGGTGCGCACCGTGAGGTCGAGGAGGCTGCGCAACTGCGCGTTCTCCTGGACCAGCCCGGACAAGGCACGGCTCAGTTCGGCAAGGGAGTCACGTTCGGATGCAACGGCGCGGAAACGGGTGCGGCTGGTTCGGCCTTCGGCCGCGCGTTCCTGAAGCCACACGAAGGGTGCCAGCGCCGTCGTGCGCAGCGAGGACGCGACCGCCATGCCCCAGCTGGCCGGCATCAGCAACGCCAGGGCGGAGAGCAGCATGCATCCGGCAAACGTCCACGTATCTCGGCGGGACTCCCAGCGCTCCGTGACCCGCGCCATGGATCAGGCGGAGAGGACGCTGCGGAATTTCTCGAAGTCGTCGAGAATACGGCCGGTGCCGCGAACGACGCAGGTGAGTGGATCCTCGTCCACATGGATCGGCAGCCCCGTCTCCTGCTGCAGCAGCACATCGAGCCCACGAATGAGGGCCCCACCGCCGGTCATGACGATGCCGCGGTCGACGATATCGCTGGCCAGCTCGGGGGGCGTAATCTCGAGCGCGCGACGCACGGCATCGACGATCTGCTGGATGGGCTCCTGTACCGCCTCGCGAATTTCACTCGAGTGCACCCGCACCGTCTTCGGGATACCAGAAACCAGGTCGCGACCTTTCACTTCCATCTCGCGCTCTTCGCCCACCGGGGCTGCCGAGCCGATCTTGATCTTGATCATCTCCGCCGTCGGCTCACCCACGAGCAGGTTGTAATTCTTGCGCATGAACTGCACGATGGCCTGGTCGAGCTCATCGCCCCCGGTGCGGATCGACGTGTCCGATACGATGCCGGAGAGCGCGATGACTGCGATTTCGGTGGTACCGCCACCGATGTCGATCACCATGTTGCCAGTCGGCGTTTCCACGGGAAGGCCGACGCCGATCGCGGCCGCCATCGGCTCGGCCACCATCAGCACCTGCTTCGCCCCCGCTGTCTCCGCCGAGTCGCGCACCGCGCGGCGCTCCACCTCGGTGATGCCGGATGGCACGCAGACGATGACCTTCGGCTTCACGCGGAAGATGTGTTTGTCGATGATCGTCTTGAGGAAGTAGCGCAGCATCTTCTCGGTCACGTCGAAGTCGGCGATCACGCCATCCTTCAGCGGCCGCACGGCGAGGATGCCGTCGGGCGTGCGCCCAAGCATTCGCTTCGCCTCGAGTCCGATGCCCTTGATCTTGCCGGTGGCTTTCTCGATGGCCACCACGGAGGGTTCGTTGAGCACGATCCCTTCACCCTTCACATAGATGAGGGTGTTGGCGGTACCGAGATCCACCGCAATTTCGTTTGCAGGGAGGAATGAACCGAGATTGAACCGTGACATTTTCACCGCCCGGGGGAACACTTTAAATCAAGTGAGATCGAAACTTACGGCAGGGGGTGTTGCCAATCAACACACCAAAGCAGTTCTCGTCAGTGCCCGGTGCTGCCAAAGCCCCCCTCCCCCCGGCCGGTGGCTCCCAGCACCTCGGCCCGGCGGAAGGTCACTGACTCCACCCGGGCGAACACCAACTGGGCAATGCGCATGCCGCGGGTGACACGGAAAGGATCGGCGCCGAGGTTGATCAGCGCCACCTTGAGTTCGCCCCGATAGTCGCTATCGATGGTCGCCGGGGTGTTGGGCAGCGTCACGCCGTGCTTTAGAGCCAGGCCCGACCGGGGGCGGATCTGGCATTCGAATCCCGCCGGGATCGCGATGGCGAACCCCGTGCGGACCAAGTGGCGTGCTCCCGGCGGCAGATACACGTCGTCCGCACTCGCGATGTCGTACCCCGCCGCCCCGGGGGTGGCGGCGGCGGGCTCAGGGAGTCCCTCCCCATGGGGCAGCCTGACGATCTCGACGTCGATCATCCTAGGCCAGCACCGCCGCAACATCCGCCAGCGGCAGGCCGAATGCCTCGGCGACGCCCGGATATACCACCTTCCCCTGAACCACGTTGAGCCCCAACCGCAGGGCTCCGTCCGACCGGCAGGCTTCCTTCCACCCCATGCGCGCCAGCTTCATCCCATAGGGCAGCGTCGCATTGGTCAGGGCCAGGGTGGAGGTGCGCGGCACGCCGCCCGGCATGTTGGCCACGCCATAGTGCAGGATCCCGTCGACGAAATACGTCGGGTTTTCGTGCGTGGTCGGCTTGATCGTCTCAACGCATCCGCCCTGGTCCACCGCCACGTCCACGATAACAGCGCCTGGACGCATCAGCTTGAGGTCGGGCCGCTTCACCAGGTGAGGCGCCTTGGCGCCCGGCAGCAACACCGCACCAATCACCAGGTCGGCACGCTTGATGGCTTCGAGGATGTTAAAGCGGTTTGAATAGAGCGTATCGACGTTGGCCGGCAGCACGTCATCCAGATAGCGAAGCCGGTCGAGCGAGATGTCGAGGATGGTGACGTGCGCGCCCAGACCCGCGGCCATCTTCGCCGCGTTGATGCCCACCACGCCGCCGCCGAGGATCACCACCGCGCCTGGCGCCACGCCCGGCACGCCGCCCAGCAGCACCCCGGTGCCACCGAACACCTTCTCCAGGTACTTGGCGCCCTGCTGCACCGCCATGCGCCCCGCCACTTCGGACATCGGCGTCAGCAGCGGCAGCTCGCCGGAGGGCAGCTGCACGGTTTCGTACGCCACCGCGATCGCGCCCGACTTGATGACCGCCTTCGTCAGTGCCTCGGCGGCAGCGAAGTGGAAGTACGTGTAGATCAGCTGGCCCGCCCGCATGCGGGGCCATTCCACCTCGATCGGCTCCTTCACCTTCATGATCATCTCGGCGCGCTGCCACACCTCGTCGGCCGTGGCCAGGATCTGTGCGCCGGCGGCGACGTACGTCTCATCGGCGAACCCGCTGCCGATGCCGGCGCCCTGTTCGAGCAGCACCGCGTGTCCCTGGCTGATGAGCGCCTCGGCGCCCGCGGGTGCGAGAGCGACGCGATTCTCGTTCGTCTTGATTTCCTTCGGTACGCCGATGAGCATGGCCCTGTCCGTGCGTTGAGTTTGCCCTGATTGGTGAACGGTGAACGGTAAACGGTAAACGGGACATGACGACCCGTTCACTGTTCACCGTCAACTGTTCACGGCCTTTTCCGGTCCCAGCCTCTGCACTGTCTGCCGGTCGGGATCGAGGAACTCCGATGCCACCGCGGCAACCTGTGAAGCCGGCACCGCCTCGATCTCCTGGATGATCGTGTCCAGGGTGCGATACGGCTCACGATGCAGCGTGAAGGTCGCCAGCCGGCTCATGCGGGCGCCGGGACTCTCCAGCGCCAGCATCAACTGCCCCTGCAGCTGCCGCTTCCCGGCGACCAGCTCGTGGGCGTCAAGGCCGGTGTCGGCCAGATGCCGCAGCTCCTGCTGGATCGCAGCCAGGGCCGCATCGGCAGTCTCGGGCTGGGTGCCGACGTAGATGCCCAGCTGCCCGGTGCCCTGATGAAACTGGTTGTAAGCGTACACCGCGTACGCGAGTCCCAGTTCCTCCCTGACGCGCTGGAACAGGCGGCTGGACATGCCGCCGCCGAGCGCGTTGACCAGGATCGACATGGCGAAGCGCCGCGGATCCCCGATGTTGAAGGTGTCGGTACCGAGCACAATGTGCGACTGCGTGGTGTCACGCTCGGCGCTGCGCACGATGCCGCGCTGTGCCGGTTCGGCAGAAACGGCAGAGCGGGGTTGGCGCGCCGCGCCGGCGAACCAGCCCTCGTGGTCCAGTGCCGCGAGGAGCACCTCATGCTCCACGTTCCCCGCTGCGGCGATCACGCAGTTGGCCGGGAAATATGCTTCATCGTGCAGCCGCCGGAGGTCGACGGCAGTCAGCGCGCTCACTGTCTCGCGGGTACCGAGAATGGAGTAACCGTAGGGATGCTCGGGCCACAGGGCGCGGGCGTGGAGCTCGAACACCAGATCGTCGGGCGTGTCGTCCACGCCGCTGATCTCCTCGAGGATGACCTTGCGCTCGAGGTCGAGGTCGGACTGGCGCAGGAGCGGACGGCGTACCAGGTCAGTAAGCACGTCCACCGCGAGCGGGAGGTCGCGATCGAGTACATGGGCCTGGAAGCTGGTGGTGTCGCGGCCGGTGAAGGCATCCAGGCTGCCACCACGCTCCTCCAGCGCCAGGGCGAGCTCGCGCGCGCCCCGGCGTTCCGTGCCCTTGAACACCATGTGTTCCAGCAGGTGGGAAATGCCCATCTGGCCGACGGGCTCGTGACCACTGGCGGTTCGCACCCAAAGCCCGACGGCCGCAGAGCGGACGCCGGGCAGGGTTTCCGACAGCACCACGAGCCCGTTCGACGCAGTAGAGCGGAAGAGCCCGGCGTCGAGCTGCTCGGTGCGCACGGGACTACTCCTTCGGGATCAACGCCTTCCGGGAAAGCTTCATGCGGCCCCGGTCATCGACTTCCAGCAGCTTGACCTTGACCATGTCACCCTTCTTGACCACGTCCTCCGTCTTTTCCACGCGACCGTGCTGCAGCTCGCTGATATGGAGCAGTCC
The DNA here is from genome assembly GCA_963822925.1 of uncultured Gemmatimonadales bacterium. Classification (GTDB taxonomy): domain Bacteria; phylum Gemmatimonadota; class Gemmatimonadetes; order Gemmatimonadales; family GWC2-71-9; genus JAGGAG01. Next base: position 33,112 of record CAWGJN010000016.1, on the reverse strand, counting down.
CTCGACGCCCGGGATGATCTCGACGAAGGCACCGAACGGCGTGGTACTCTTGACCGGCCCCTCGTAGATCTTGCCGACCTCGGGCTCCGCCGTGATGGCCATGACCATCTCCTTCGCCCGGTCGCCCGCCTCGCCGCCGACAGCCGCGATGGTGACGATACCCGTGTCTTCCACGGAGATCTTGGCGCCCGTGGCTTCCTGAATGCCGCGGATCGTCTTGCCCTTCGGCCCGATCAGGTCGCCGATCTTGTCCGGCTTGATCTGCAGCGTAAAGATGCGCGGCGCGTACTTCGACAGCTCGGCGCGCGGCGCGGCCAGGACTTTTGCCATCTCCTTCAGGATGTGCAGCCGGCCCTTGCGAGCGCGCTCGAGCGCATCCGTCATGATCTCGATGGTCAGGCCCTCGATCTTGATGTCCATCTGGATCGCGGTGATGCCCTGCTCCGTACCGGCCACCTTGAAGTCCATGTCGCCGAGGGCGTCCTCGGAGCCGAGGATGTCGGTGAGCACCGCCACCTTGTCGCCTTCCTTGATCAGGCCCATCGCCACGCCGGCACAGGCCGCCTTCATCGGCACGCCTGCATCCATGAGAGCCAGGGAGCCGCCGCACACCGACGCCATGGACGACGACCCGTTCGACTCGAGGATCTCGGACACGATCCGGAGCGTGTAAGGGAAGTCGGCATGCGCCGGCAACAGCGCCTGCAGGGCGCGCTCGGCCAGGGCGCCGTGGCCGACTTCGCGCCGGCTGGTGCCGCGCATCATCTTCACTTCGCCGGTGGAGAATGGCGGGAAGTTGTAGTGCAGCATGAACGACTTCTTGGTCTCGACGTTCGAGTCGATGCTGTCGATGCGCTGCTCGTCGTCGGACGTGCCGAGGGTCGCGGCGACCAGGGCCTGCGTCTCGCCCCGCTGGAAGAGCGCGGACCCATGCACTCGCGGCAGGAGGCCGGCCTCGATGCTGATGGGACGGATCGTGTCGGTGTCACGGCCATCGACCCGCTCGCCCTTCGTCAGTACCTGGTTGCGCATGGTGCGATACTCGATCTCGTCCAGCTCCGCGGCAATGTCCCTGGCCTTGTCCGGGAACTCGGCGACCAGCTGCTCGGCCACGCTGCGGCGCAGCTCCTTCACCGCGGAAGAACGGCCCGCCTTGTCCTTGGCGTTGATCATCTTCGCCATCGAGGCCTCGGCCAGCGCGCGGACGCGTGCGAGAATGACCGCATCGGGCTCGGGCCTGGTCCACTTCATCTTCGGCGCGGCGGCCTTGTCGATGACCTTCTTCTGCAGCGCGACCAGGTCGCGGATGCCCTTCTGCGCCACCTTGAGGGCGTCGAGCAGTTCTTGCTCGGAGATCTCGAGCGCGCCGCCCTCCACCATGTAGATCGCGTCCTGCGACCCGCTCACCACGAGGTCGATCGTCGAGAACTCGAGCTGCGGGAACGTGGGATTCAGGATCCACTGCCCGTCGACCCGGCCGACACGCACGGCCGCCAGCGGTCCGTTCCACGGCACCGGCGACAGGGCCAGCGCCGCCGAGGTGGCCAGGGCGGCGAGCACATCGGCATCGTTTTCCTGGTCGGCCGACAGGACGGTGACGAACACCTGGACTTCGTTCTTGAAGCCCTCGGGAAACAGTGGGCGGATGCTGCGGTCGATCAGCCGGCAGGCAAGAATCTCCTTGTCCGACGGACGGCCCTCACGCTTCAGGAACCCGCCGGGAATCTTGCCGGCTGCGTACGTCTTTTCGCGATACTCGACCGTGAGCGGGAAGAACGGCAGCGAGGAGATGTTGGGGGACACGGTAATTGCCGCCAGTACCACGGTGTCGCCAAATCGCACGAGGGCTGAACCTGCTGCCTGCTTGGCAAGGCGCCCGGTCTCGAGGGTCAAGGCGCGTCCTGCAAATTCCGTTTCGATCCGTTGAACAGTCACTCTCTCTGCCTTCTCTCGTCTTTGATGGTTTTCTGGTCTACGCAATGTGCCATCGGGTCTTTAAAGCGAACGGGCGTCCCGAGCTGCATGCACGGGACGCCCGCCTGATTGTCTTCATCCTAGTGACGGAGCCCCAGCTCCTCGATCAGCGACCGGTAGTTCACCACGTCGGTCCGCTTGAGGTAGGTGAGGAGGCGCCGCCGATTGCCCACCATCTTGAGCAGTCCACGCCGGCCATGATGGTCCTTTGCGTGGGTCTTGAAGTGCTCGGTGAGCGAGTTGATCCGCTCGGTGAGGAGCGCGACCTGCACCTTGGTGGATCCGGTGTCGGTCTCGTGGGCGCGATGCTTGGTGACCACCGTCGTCTTGTCGAACGTCATTGCCTGCTTTTTCCTTGGCACCAAAGGGTGCGCAAACGCTTGAGTGTGTGAACTTTAGCAGCTTGGTAATTTACCCCCCGCTGGAGCCTGCCGCAACCCCGGGGCTCAGCCGGTGATCTGACGGACCAGCCGTGTCAGGTCGTTCCACAGGGCGAACACCATGAGAGCGCCGACGATCGCCAGCCCGGCCAGGGTGAGCCGCTCCCGGAGCTTCAGCGGCAGTGGCTTTCGCCGGATCGCCTCCCCTACCAGGAATACAAACTGGCCTCCATCCAGGACCGGGATGGGCAGCAGGTTGAGCACCGCCAGGTTCATCGAGATGATGGCCATGAAGGTCAGGAACGGCTCCATGCCCATCCGGGCGCTCTGGCCCGCCATCTGCCCGATGGCGATGGGGCCCCCCAGCGAGCTGCGCGCGACGTTCCCGCTTACCAGTCCCCGGAGCATCCGCACCACGACGGTCGAGGCATTGATGGTTTCGGTCACGCCGGCGCCGAGCGCCCCCAGGACGGAATAGGGTTCGCGCCGGAAGCCGGTATACACCTCGACCCCGATCTTGCCGACGACCCGGGGTCCGGTCGAGTCGCTGACCGTGGTCGACTCCGGGGTTACCGTGACTTCCGTTCGGCCGGGGACACGGCCCAGGCCCACGCGCAGCTCGCTACCGGGAGAACGCTCGATGACGGCCAGCAAATCGGCCCACTGCGCGATGGGCTGCCCATTGACCGACACCACCGTGTCGCCCTTCAGCATGCCGGCCCTCTCCGCCGGCCGTCCCGGGACGATTCGCCCGGCCACGGCGGGCGTGAATGGCCCGAGGGACACGGCGAGCGCCATGCGGCGCTCGACCGCGTCGGCCGGCACGTCCGCCGTGATCGAGCGACCGTCCGCGAGGGTCAGCGCCACCGTGTTGCCCGACGTGTGTTGCAGCTGGTCGAAGACGGCATTCCACGAATCCACCGGCCGCCCGTTGACGGCCGTGATGCGGTCGCCACGCTGCAGGGTGCGGAACGCCTCCGCCCCAGCCGGAAGTGCTGCCGAATCGACGGCGCCCACCACGGTGACCGGATTGACGGCCTTGCCGTTCTTGAGCGCGAGCCCGCTGAAAATCGCCCACGCGAAGAGCGTGTTCATGGTGACGCCGGCCAGGATCACGATCATGCGCTTCCATACGGGCTTCGCCTCGAACATTCGATCGGGCGGCACCTGCGCCTCCGGCGTGCTGCCCTCGAGTGCGGCACTCGAGGCCTCTTCCTCCTCGCTCGCCATCTTCACGTAGCCGCCGAGCGGCAGCCAGGACAGGGAATATTCGGTTTCGCCTCGCTTGAACGTGAGGCCGGGTATCGGCGAGCCGATCCCGATCGAGAAGCGGTGCACCCAGATGCCCGCCCACTTGGCGGCGGCGAAGTGACCGAACTCGTGGACGAAAATGAGCACGCCGAGTGTGACGGCGAAAGCAATCAGTGTGACTAGCATGGCTGTCCTACCAGTGAGCGGGCCTGGTCCCGGGCCCGGCGATCGGCGGCGCGCACGGTCTCGACATCGCGCACCGGCTCGGAGACATGCCGGTCGAGCACTGAGGCGATGACGTCGCTGATGCGACCGAACGGCAGTGCGCCCGCGAGGAACGCGGCCACCGCCTCTTCGTTCGCTGCATTGAATACCGCCGGCGAGGTTCCGCCGGCGCGCCCGGCGGCGACCCCGAGCGGAAACGCACGGAAGACGTCGGACCGGACCGGTTCGAACGTGAGGTGACCCGCGGCCACCGGGTCGAAGCGCCGGGTTCCCGAGTCGGGCAGACGATCAGGATGGGTGAGCGCGTAGAGAATCGGAAGCTCCATCGTCGGGAACCCCACCTGTGCCATCACATTGCCATCGCAGAACTCGGCGAAGGCGTGCACGATGCTCTGGGGATGAACCACGACGTCGACCTGGTCGTACGACAGCCCGAAGAGGAAGTGCGCCTCGATGACTTCGAGGGCCTTGTTGGCGAGTGTGGCGCTGTCCACTGTGATCTTGCTGCCCATGCGCCAGGTCGGATGGTTGAGCGCCTGCTCCACGGTCGCTTGCGCCACCCGCTCGAAGTCCCAGCCCCGGAAGGGGCCGCCCGAGGCCGTGAGGATGAGACGGGCGAGCCGTCCATTGTGCCCGGTGACACACTGCAGCACCGCGCTGTGTTCCGAGTCGACGGGGATCACCTCGCCCCCGCCCTGCCGCGCCGCCTCCGCTACGAGCTCGCCGGCCATGACCAGTGATTCCTTGTTGGCCAGGGCCACCCGCTTGCCGGCGCGCAGGGCGGCGAGCGTCGCATCGAGCCCGGCCGCACCCACCAGTGCGTTCAGCACGATGTCCACGTCGGGATGCAGGGCGGCCTCAAGCAGTACCTCGACGCCCGAGGCAAGACCGTCTCCGCCCACACCCTCCACGATGCCCGCGAAGTCGGGTTTCCAGCTGGCCACCTGAGCCAGCAGCCGTTCCCGTTGCCGCCCGGCGGTGAGCGCCACGACCCGGAAGTGGTCCCGCTGGCGATCGAGCACGCGCAGCGCGCTCTCGCCGATCGACCCGGTCGATCCCAGCACCGCGACGCCGCGCGTGCGCCTGTTCGTCCGGGTCTCCGTCATGGAATACCGAAGAGGGTGTAGCAGAAGGCGGCGATCGGCAGCGCGAAGTAGAGCGAGTCAAAGCGGTCGAGCACGCCGCCATGTCCCGGGATCAGGTGGCTCGAGTCCTTGACGCCCACCTCCCGCTTGAACAGCGACTCCGCGAGGTCGCCCAGCTGCCCCAGCACCGAGATCAGCGCGGCAATGACGAGCAGCGCCAGCGCGCTCGCGCTGATGCCGACGCGGGGAAAGACCAGGTAGGCGAAGATCGGCGCCACCAGCAGCCCGCCCAGCACGCCCACCGTGGAGCCCGAGCGCGTCTTGCCTGGGCTGATCGTCGGCGCCAGCTTGGCCCCGCCGATGGCTCGGCCGCCCGACATCGCAGCACTGTCACACACCCAGATGACCACCATCGGGAAGAACACGAGCCACGTGCCCGACCACGACCGCGCGCCAAACACCCCATGCCTGATGCCGATGAGGAACGCGGGCAGCGCACCCGCATACAGGACGCCGAACGCGGTCACGGCCACCGCTTCAAGCGGCCGTGCGGCCGGCGACCGTCGCGCCAGCGCCCACACCAGCAGCGCCAGCACCCAGAGCGCGCCGAGGTAGGGCCACCAGTCGATGAAGGTGGCGATGGACGCCACGCCCGCCAGGGGCCCGCGCGGGGCCGCGAGCAGGGCCAGCGGCCCCAGCAGCGCCGCCGTCGCGATGCCGAACCGGCGCGCGGCATCGATGCCCTGGTGCAGGGCAAGATCGTAGAACTCGCGCGTGCCCAGCGCACTGACCGCGCCCACCGTGAGCGCAAGCGGCCATCCGCCGAACCAGACGATGCCAAGGGCGAGCGGAATGGCGACGGCGGCAAATGCCACCCGTCGCACCATGTTGGAATCCATCAGACCGGAACGCGGCCGAAGCGGCGATCGCGCCGTTGAAAGTCGAGGATGGCCTCGAAGAAGTGCTGGCGGGTGAAGTCGGGCCACAGGACGGGCGACACGTGGAACTCGGCGTACGCCAGTTGCCAGAGGAGGAAGTTCGAGATCCGCTGCTCGCCGGACGTGCGGATGAGGAGGTCGGGATCCGGCCACTCGGCAGTATAGAGGCGGCGGGCGAGCGCTTCCTCGTCCACCTGGTCCGTCCGGATCCGGCCGGCTACCGCGTCTTCGGCGAGCAGCCTCGCCGCCCGCGTGATCTCGGCGCGTGACCCGTAGGAGACGCAGATGTTGAGTGCCAGCGCGTCACCGCCCGCCGTGGTGGCGACGATGCGGTCCACCGCCTCGCGCGCCGAGGGCACCAGCCGGTCCAGTTCGCCGAGGAACCGAACCGCGACCCGGCGCTCCCTCAGGTCGGACATCTCCTTCTCGATGTATTCCTCGAGCAGGCTCATCAGCGCCGCGATCTCATCCGCCGGGCGCTGCCAGTTTTCCTGGCTGAAGGCGAACAGCGTCAGCACCTCGACACCCGTGGCGAGACAGGCCTCGACCGCCTCGCGCACCGCCGCCATTCCCGCCGCGTGGCCCAGGGGACGCGGCAGCGACCGGCCCCGCGCCCACCGCCCGTTGCCATCCATGATGACGGCGACGTGAGTCGGGATGGCTCCGTTCAGGCGGATGCGCTGCAGCAGCGCGTCATCGCTCACGTCACACTTCCATGATCTCCGCTTCCTTCGACTTGATGAGCTCGTCGATCTGGCGGATATGCTCGTCGGTGAGCTTCTGGACATCCTTCTCGGCGCGCGTCTTGTCGTCTTCCGAGATGTGCTCGAGCTTCTTGATCTTCGACAGGGTGTCGGTGCGGCCGTGGCGCACCGCGACCCGCCCTTCCTCAGCCAGCTTGTGGACGATCTTGACCAGGTCCCGGCGGCGCTCTTCGGAGAGCGGCGGCAACGGGATGCGGATCAGATTGCCCTGCGTGGACGGATTGAGCCCGAGGTCACCCTCGCGGATCGCCTTGTCGATGGCCTGGGTGAGGCCCTTGTCGAACGGCTGCACGGTGAGGAGTCGCGGTTCGGGCGCGGCGACCATGGCCACCTGATTGAGCGGCACATGCGACCCATAGGCCTCGACCCGCACCAGGTCGAGCAGGCTGGTGCTGGCCTTGCCGCTGCGGATCGTGCTCAACTCGCGGCGGGTGGCATCGACAGCCTTCTGCATCAGCTCACGCCCGTGCTTCGCAATCTCGGGGATGGTCTTCATTGGACGATGGTTCCCTCGGTGTCGCCGCGCATGACGCGGGCCAGGGCGCCGGGCCGGTTGATATTGAAGACGATGATGGGCAGCTGGTTGGCCTTGCACAAGCCGAACGCGTTCGCATCCATGACCGCGTAGTTCTTGACGATGGCTTCCTGGAAGGACAGGCGCGGGAGGAACTCTGCCTTGGCATCCGTCTTCGGGTCGGCGGTATAGACCCCGTCGACGTTGGTCCCCTTGAGCACCACCTCGGCCTCCATCTCGAGCGCGCGAAGCACGCCGGCCGTGTCGGTGGAGAAGAACGGGTTGCCGGTGCCCGCGGCGAAAATGACGATGCGGCCCTTCTCGAGATGGCGCATGGCGCGGCGGCGGATGTAAGGCTCCGCCACCGATTCCATCCGGATCGCCGTCATCACGCGCGTCTGCATTCCAAACTGCTCCAGCACTCCCTGCAACGCCAGCGCGTTGATGACCGTGCCAAGCATGCCCATGTAATCCGCGGAGACGCGGTCGAGTCCCTCACGGCTCGCCGTGGCGCCGCGGATGATGTTGCCGCCGCCGATGACCAGCGACAGCCGGGCCCCGAGTGCATGCACCGACCGGATTTCCTCGGCCAGGCTCTCCAGCACCTGCGAGTCGAGTCCGAAGCCGCGCTCCCCGGCGAGTGCCTCGCCGGAGAGCTTGAGGAGTGCGCTCGAGTACTTCAGCGCCATCAGGCCTCGCCCACCTTGAACCGCGCGAACCGCACCACCCGGGCGCCCGACACGGCCGCGACGAGCTGGCCGACGACCTTGGAGTCGTCCTTGATGAAGAGCTGCTCGAGCAGGGCCCGCTCGCTCGCGAACTTCTTGAGCTTGCCCTCTACGATCTTGGCCCGGATGTTCTCCGGCTTGCCCTCAGCCGCCACCTGCTGCTCCGCGATCCGGCGCTCGCGCTCGAGCAGCTCCCGGTCGATGTCGGCGGCCGCTACCGCCAAGGGGTCAGCCGACGCCACGTGCAGCGCCAGGTCCTTCGCGAGGGCCAGGGCCGCCTCGCCGGTAGCACCCTCGATTTCGACCAGCGTGCCGACCTGCTCGTTGTGATGCAGGTAGTGGCCAACCACGCCGTTGGCCGGCGCGAAGCGGGCGATGCGGCGGAGCTGCACCGCTTCGCCGGTCTTGGCGCTGGTCGCCTTCACCACTTCGTCCACGGTCGAGCCCGCGTACGGGGTCTTGAGAAATTCGCCTTCAGCGCCGACCTCGGTGACACCGGTGGGCGCCGACGTCGCGACGAAGCTGGTAAGGTCGTTGAGCACGGCATGATACTCCTCGGTGCGCGCCACGAAGTCAGTCTCGCAGTCGAGCTCGATCATGCCCGCCGCCGTGCCACCGCCCAGCATTTCAATGCCGATGAGGCCCTGGGAAGCGCTACGCCCGGCGCGCTTCTCGGCCTTGGCGATCCCCTTGGCGCGCAGCAGCTCGGCCGCCCTGGCCATGTCGCCACCGGCTTCTTCGAGGGCCTTCTTGCAGTCGCCGATGCCGGCGCCGGTGCGGGCGCGGAGCTCGCTGATATCCTTCGTCGAAATCGTCATTCCCGTCATTTTTCCAGTTCCCTGTTGTGTATGCGAAAGCCGCCGTTCCGCGCCCGCACGGGCCCGAAGCGGCGGCTCAAGTCTCGGAGCTACCGGCCTCGCTTACGCGCCCGTCTCGCCCGCAACTGCCTCGGCCGCCTCGGGCGTACCGTCGGTCTTGAGCCGTGCCGCAATCGCTTCCGGCTTGGGCCGGCGCTTGCGGCGCGGCCGGCGACGGCGACGCTCGGCGTCGGTGTCGCCCTCACCACCGGTGTCGCTGCTGTACGTCTCCGCCTCGACGTCCTCGCCCGCTTCCCGCGTCGGCGCGCTCGCGCGAGCCTCGCGGATCTCGTCGCACAGTGCCTGGGTGATCAGGCCGACCGACCGGATCGCGTCGTCGTTGCCCGGCACCGGCACGGTGATGACATCGGGATCAGCGTTGGTATCCACAATGGCAACCACCGGGATCCCCAGCTTGTTGGCCTCGCTCACCGCGATCCGCTCCTTCTTCGCATCCACCACGAAGAGCGCCCCCGGCAACCGGCTCATGTGCTTGATGCCCTCGAGGTTGCGCGACAGCTTCACGCGCTCGCGCTCGAAGAGCAGCTTTTCCTTCTTGGTATAGTTCTCGAAATCGCCATCCGAGGCGCCCTGCTCGAGCTCGCGCAACCGGCGGATCTGCTTCTTGATCGTCGCGAAGTTGGTGAGCGTGCCGCCGAGCCACCGCTCGGTAACATAGAACGCGCCGCAGTTGGCGGCATCCATCTGGAGGACGCCCTTCAGCTGCTTCTTGGTGCAGACGAAGAGCACGTTCTCGCCCTTCTGCACCACGCCACGCAGGAGCTCCTGCGCCTTGGCGATCTGGCGGAGCGTCTTCTGGAGGTCGATGATGTAGATGCCGGAACGTTCGGCGAAGATGAACCGGCGCATCTTCGGGTTCCAGCGGCGGGTCTGGTGTCCGAAATGGACACCGGCTTCGAGCAGGTCCTGGAGCTGAGGCTGCGACATGCGGAGTGGTGCGTCCTTCCTTCGTTGGGGTTGATCGTCCATCGCGTTCATCGGCGGCTGGATCCCTCGCCCGGGCGACCTCGCGGGTCGCAACTCGAGCTCGGGACACCCCGGCCTGCCTCCAGCGATGTGCGTGATGCGCGGAAACCATTTCCGCGCGGCGGGCGGCCGTTGCCGGCCGCCCCGTCGACTAACGCTTGCTGAACTGGAACCGCTTCCGGGCGCCGGCACGGCCCGGCTTCTTGCGCTCGACGGCGCGCGGATCGCGCGTCATCAGGCCCGCCGCCCGCAGCTTGGTGCGGTGCTGACCGTCGGCCGCCACCAGCGCCCGCGCGATGGCGTGGCGCAGGGCGCCCGCCTGCCCGGTCTGACCACCACCATTCACGATGGCGCGCACATCGAACGCACCCAGCGTATCGGTGGTGGTGAACGACTGCTGGATGTGCTGCACCAGCGACGGACGCGGGAAGTAGTCGCCCAGCGTGCGGCCGTTCACGTCCCACTTGCCGGTGCCCGGCGTGAGATAGACCCGGGCCACGCTCGTCTTGCGTCGGCCAACAGCCTGCCAGCGGAACTGATCGAGCGTCGCGCTCATGCGGTCACCTTCTTGGGCGTCGTCACGGTATAGGGTTTCGGCATTTGCGCGGCGTGGGGATGCTCCGCGCCGGCGTAGACCTTGAGCTTGCCCCGCATGTGCTGCTTCGCGAGGGAGTTCTTCGGCAGCATGCCGAACACGGCCTTCTCGATGACGCGATCCGGATGGCTGTCCATCATGTCGCGCGCCACCGTATGGCTCTCGTGACCCATGTAGCCGGTGTGCTTGAAGTAGGTCTTCTGGGTCAGCTTGCGGCCGGTGAACTTCACCTTGGACGCATTGAGCACGATGACGAAATCGCCACCGTCCATGTGCGGCGTGAAGGTCGGCTTGTGCTTGCCGCGAATCAGCTGCGCCACGGCGCTCGCGAGGCGGCCCAGGGGAATCCCCGCGGCGTCGACCACGTGCCAGTCGTGCGAGATGTCGTTCGGCGTGGCGGAAAAGGTCTTCATGTCCACTAACTCTTGAGAGTCTGGTAATCGAGCCAAATCAAGACAGACTCACAAGATACCTCACTATCGGCGGACGGGTCAAGCCCCGCCAACAGGTCCCAGATGCAGGAGGACCTGGCCCTTTTCCACCGCCTGGCCCGCCTGGACCGGAATCGAGGCCACGACCCCCGACGCCACGGCCTTGATCTCGTTCTCCATCTTCATCGCCTCGAGGACCAGGATGCCTTGCCCGGGTGACACGGCGTCACCCACCGACACCGGTATCCGGAGGACCAGGCCCGGCATCGGGGCCCGGATCACACCTCCCTGCGCCTGCGGCTCGGCCTGCCGGACCAGGCTCTGGATGTGGCGGGCGCGCTCGTCCAGCACCGTGGCCTCACGTCGCTCGCCCCATGAGGTCACCGCCCAGCGGCCGGCCGACAACCGCTCGAGTGGCAGCAGCAGGACCCGGCCGTCGATCACCACCTGATGGAGCGGCGTGCCCGGAATCGTCGTCTGATGCACCACGGCTGTCCGGCCTTCGACCGTCACGCGCTCGCCGTCGATGACGACCTCGATCTCCCGGCCGCCCAGTGTGACGAAGTACTTCATTCGCGCTCCAGGACCGCGACGGTTTCCACGTGCGCGGTCTGCGGGAAGAGATCGAAGGCCTTGAGGGCCGACAGGCGCCAGCCCTCACCAAGCCCGAGGAGGTCACGAGCCAGCGTGGCGGGATCGCAGGAGATGTACACCAGGCGCCGGGCGGGGGACGCGGCGATGCACTCGACGACGGGAGCGCCCATCCCGGTACGCGGCGGGTTGGTGATCACGAATGCAGCAGGCGACAGCGTGCCGATGACGTCCTCGACCCGCCCCGCGTGCGCGAGGAATGTTTGCGCTCCGCCAGCCTGCGACTGGGCGAGCCGCACGGCCCGCGCATCCGACTCGACACTCTCGATCCGCGCGCCGCGCTGCACCAGCATGCGGCTGGTCTCGCCGATGCCCGCATACAAATCCCAGCCGACGCGGCCCGATACGTCGCCCAGCGCAGCAACTGCCCAGTCGCGAGCCCGGTCCCCCATCACCGGATTCACCTGCTCGAACACAGTCACCGGGAACGCGAGACTCTCGCCAATGACGCGGGGCGCCCCGTCGGGAGGGTGCCACCACACCGACACGTCCGGCAGCCGCGCGCGAATGACATCGACGAGCCGGCCCGCATCCGGCCACGCCGCCTCCGCGCCACGCACGAGGATGTGACGGGCGCTGCCGCGCTCGAGGCGCAGCGTGACGGACTCGACACGCTTCGGCAGGAAGCGTCGCTGCAGCCGCAGGACATCCCACAGTTCCTGCACCGCCGGCACCGCGAGGAGGCAGCGCTCCAGATCGAAGATCTCGCCCGGCCGGCCGAGCCGATGGTAGCCGATGCGCCGGCCGTCGGAACTCTGGTGCAGCGTGATCCGCGTCCGGTAGGCCCATTCTTCGTCTGCCGGTTGCAGCTCCGGGTCAGCGATGTCACGCCGCCCCACGCGCCGGAGCGCGTCGCCCACGATGGCCCGTCGGGCCTCGCGCTGTGCCCCGGGCGAGAGGTGCTGCAACTGGCAGCCGCCGCAACGGTCGCGCTCATAGTGCGGGCACGGAGGGACGACGCGGCCCGGTCCCGCCTCCAGGAGGCGACCGGCCTCGGCTCGCGCAAAGGATCGCTGTCGCACCACGCGCGCGAGTTCCAGAAGGTCGCCTGGCGCACTGCGTGGCACAAAAACGGCCCGGCCATCGGCGAGGTGCCCGATACCGTCGCCACCGGCCGCGATTCGCTCGATGCGCACCGTTTCGATGGAATCACCGGCCGGCTCCGCCGGGCGAGTCAGCGAAGCTGGTCGCGTCGGGCGGCGTCGAGCCACGCGCTGCCTTGCGCCGCGGTCTCCGCGGCAGGCGGCGCACGGCGTTCGCGCGCCTCGTCCTCCACCACGGCGATCACGACCGCCAGGTCGGCCGCGAGGTCACCGCCAACGATATCCGAGAGCAGTTCGGGGCGGCGCTCCAGGAGCTGAATGTCGAACTCGCCCTCGCGAAAAGCCTCGTCCGCCATCAATCGTCGATGAAACGACTGGTTGGTGGCGACGCCCGCAATCACCAACTCGTCGAGTGCCCGGCCCATTCGTGCGATCGCGTCGGCCCGGTTCGGGGCCCACACGATGAGCTTGGCCAGCAGCGAGTCATAGTACAGCGTGATCTCGTTGCCGACCTCGACACCACAGTCCCAGCGGACTCCCGGGCCTCCCGGTGCCCGGAGGGCCGTGATCCGCCCGGTGGACGGCAGGAATCCCGCGGCGGGATCCTCGCTGGTAATGCGGCACTCGATCGACCATCCACGCGGATGCAGGTACGTGCTCGGCACGCCCATGGGCAGTCCCTGCGCAATGCGCAACTGCTCCCGCACGAGGTCCACCCCGAACACGAGCTCCGTGACCGGGTGCTCTACCTGGATCCGGGTATTCATCTCGAGGAAGTAGAACGACCCGCCCTGCGACAGCAGGAACTCGCACGTTCCCGCCCCGCGATAGCCCACGGCCTCGGCGGCAGCGATGGCGGCCTGGCCCATCCATTCGCGCAACTCCGACGTGACGGCGACCGACGGCGCTTCCTCCACGAGCTTCTGGTGCCGTCGCTGGATCGAGCACTCGCGTTCGCCCAGGTGCACCGTCCGTGTGTGGTCGGCCAGCACCTGGATCTCGATGTGGCGCGGGCGTTCGATGTACTTCTCGAGATAGACGCGCGCATCGCCAAAGGCCTTTTCCGCCTCGGAGGCGGCGGTTTCCAGTGCGGATCGCAGCTCGCCGGGCGCGTGCACCACCCGCATGCCGCGGCCACCGCCACCGGCGGATGCCTTCACCATGAGCGGAAACCCGATTTCCTCTGCCACAAGTCGCGCGCTCTTGAGGTCAGCCACCGCCGTCACCGCACCGGGCACGACCGGAACCCCGGCGTGCTGCATCCGGCGGCGGGCCTCGGTCTTGTCGCCCATGGCGCGGATGGCTGACGGCGGTGGTCCGATCCACACCAGTCCGGCATCGGTCACCGCGTCGGCGAACGCCGCCCGCTCCGCGAGAAAGCCGTAACCGGGATGTATCGCATCGGCGCCGCTTGCGGCCGCCGCCTCGAGCAGGCGCGGGATACTGAGATAGCTCTCCGCGGCCGGCGCGGGCCCGATATGCACGGCGCGATCGGCGGCCTGCACGTGCGGACTGGTGCGATCCGCATCGGAGTACACCGCTACCGCGTCGATGCCGTCTTCATGACAGGCACGCACGATCCGCAGGGCGATCTCCCCGCGGTTCGCTACCAGGACTCTTTTCACGATGGGTTAGGCGGCGTCAGGGGCGACAGGCAGCGGGTGGGGTGTTGCCGAAGACAGGCTGGAGTACAGGACACAGGAGCACGTTGTAGCGCGCGGCACCGTCATAAACGGCACGGACATCCTCGACCCACGCGGACGCCTCACCCCTGCTGGCTTCGATCAGGGCCGTGAAGGCCAGCACGTCGGATGGTGGTGCCTCGCCACGATTTACCCGCACGAGACGACTTGCATGCCACTGCATGTCGGGTACGGCCGCAGCGTCCGTCGCCGGCGCGATACAGATGGGCCGGCGACTCGCCGCCTCGGTGAGCGCATTCCGCAGCGAGGCGGCCGGATCGACCTGCAGGATTTCGGCGGCGCGCTGACGATAGACCGCATCGGAGACATAGAGGTCGGGCCTGAGGGGAATGACGTCGCTGCGATCGCGCGACGCGAGCGCCGCCTGCCACACCGCCAGCGCCTCGATGTCGCCCCCCGTCACCAGCACGCCACCTGCCGGACACGAGCGCAGCAGGTTTTCACCCAGTTCGGCGACTTCCGGCGGAAGCTGTGAGCGCGACATCCGCTGCCACTGGGTGCGGGCCGCGGTCCAGCCCAGCGTCTCGAAGACGACGAGCGCCCGGTCGATCTCCACCTCGGTATGGAGCACCGAACTCGAATCGGGCACGAGCCGCTCGGCCTGGTCGAACGCTGCCTGCGCGAAGTCGAGCAACAGGGCGCCGTCCGGTTCGCCCTGATGCCTCGCATGCCATTCACGGATCTCGATGAGGTAGAGGCGGCCGAGTTGCAGCCAGGCGTGACCATCGTCGGGCGCCACCGCGAGGTAGCGACCCAGCATGTCGGTGGCTACGCTGCGCTCGCCCTGACGCACCAGCTCGGCCGCGCGGACCGGCATGCGCGGATCGATGGCGCCCTGTGCAGCAAGCAGCGTAGGTACACCCGACAGCCAGAGACCGAGCAGGAGCCGGTTCGTCACAAGTCGAGGCATGGCTTGAAGATGGCTTCCGGGGCTCCGGGGGGCAAGCGGGGCCCCCCGGCTGAAGAACCCTGGCCCCGGTCAAGGCTACAGCGGGATGTTCCCATGCTTGCGCGGCGGGTTCCGGTCCCGCTTTGTCCGCAGGGTTCTGACGGCCTCGATCAGGCGGGCGCGGGTCTCCCGTGGATCGATGACATCATCGACATAACCCCGGGCGGCCGCGGCGTACGGATGGGCAAACCGCGCCTGGTACTCCTCGGTGAACCGCGCCAGCGCGGCGGCAGGATCCGCCGCCTTGGCAATCTCGTCCCGGAACAGAATCTCCACGGCGCCCTTGGCCCCCATCACGGCAATTTCGGCGGTTGGCCACGCGAGGTTCAGGTCGCCCCGAATGTGCTTCGAGCTCATCACGTCGTAGGCCCCGCCATATGCCTTCCGCGTGATCACGGTCAGCTTGGGTACCGTTGCCTCGCAATAGGCGTAGAGCAGCTTGGCGCCGTGCCGGATGATGCCGCCATGCTCCTGGGCGACGCCCGGCAGGAACCCCGGTACGTCCACGAACGTTACGAGCGGAATGTTGAAGCAGTCGCAGAACCGGATGAAGCGCGCGGCCTTGGCACTCGCATTGATGTCGAGCACACCGGCGAGCACGGCCGGCTGGTTGGCCACCATGCCCACCGGGCGGCCACCCAGCCGGGCAAACCCGACCACGATGTTGTCGGCGAATCCCCTGTGGACCTCGAGGAAGATTCCTTCGTCGGCCACCCGGTGCAGCACGTCCAGCATGTCGTACGGCCGGTTGGCGCTGTCAGGCACTACGTCGAGCAGCGCCTCGTCGGCCCGGTCGTCGGGGTCTTCGGTCGTTCGGCTGGGCGGCTCGTCCAGGTTGTTGGATGGGAGATACCCCACCAGCTCGCGCACAGCGTTCAGGCACGCGGGTTCGGAATCGAAGCTGAAGTGCGACACTCCCGACACCATGCCGTGCACGTCGGCCCCACCCAGGTCGTTGAAGGTCACATCCTCGTGCGTCACCGTCTTCACCACGTTCGGGCCCGTGACGAACATGTAGCTCACGTCGCGGACCATGAAGACGAAGTCGGTGATGGCGGGACTGTAGACGGCACCCCCGGCACAGGGACCCAGGATGACCGAGATCTGCGGGACGACTCCGGAGGCCAGCGTGTTGCGCAGGAAGATCTCGGCGTAGCCTCCCAGCGAAACAACCCCCTCCTGAATGCGGGCGCCGCCCGAGTCGCTGAGCCCGATGATCGGGGCCCCGTTCCGCACGGCGAGGTCCATCACCTTGCAGATCTTCTCCGCGTGGGCCTCAGACAGCGATCCGCCGAAAACCGTGAAGTCCTGGGAGTACACGTAGACCAGACGGTCACCGATGCGGCCCGACCCCGTAACCACCCCGTCGCCGAGGTATACCTGGTCGCCAAGCCCGAAATCGGTGGCGCGGTGGGTGACGAACCGGTCAAGCTCGGTGAACGTGCCGGGATCGAGCAGCAGGTCGAGCCGTTCGCGGGCCGTGAGCTTTCCCTTCTTGTGCTGCTGCGCCACGCGGGCGGCTCCGCCACCTTCCTCGGCGGCGGCGCGGCGATGATGCAGGTCGTCGAGAAGGTCGCGGGGTGAGGGCATCGGCCTTCGGTAGTGAACGGTGAACGGTGAACGGTAAACGGAACGGAACTTACCCCCGGAAAGTGAAAGCGGGAGGCTCACCGAGCCCCCCGTTCACTGTTTACTGCTCACCGTTCACCGCGGTATCACATCTCGTCGGGCGGGATCTCGAGCTTCGGCACCGTGATCCACTCGCCCTCGGGGTACCCGATGGCCGCGAGCACGATGCGGTGATGAATCGGGTCCACCTCGAGCACCTTGAGGTCGACCGGCTGGCCCTCCTTCACCGCATCGCCCGGGTTCTCGATGTCGGCCACGCCGAGCTGCGAGATCGGGACGAAGCCCTCGATGTCGTTGCCGCAATCGACGACGACGCCCTTGTCCATCAGGCGGACGACGTGACCCTTGAGCTCCATGCCGATGGGGTACGTCTCGCCGATCTTGAGCCACGGATCCTCTTCCGCCTGCTTGAGGCCGAGGGAGATCCGCTTGTTGTCGGCGTCGATGTTCAGGATCACGACGTCGACCGCATCGCCCTTCTTCACCACCTCGGACGGGTGCTGGACTCGCTTGGTCCAGGACATGTCGGAGATGTGGATCAGGCCGTCGATGCCCGGCTCGATCTCGACGAAGGCGCCGAAGCTGGTGAGGTTCCGCACCTTGCCCGCGATGCGCGTGCCCACCGGGTACTTGAGCGGCAGCACCATCCACGGATCCTGCTCCGTCTGCTTCATGCCGAGCGAGATCTTCTCCTCGGTCTCGTCGACCTTGAGCACCACTGCCTCGATCGTCTCGCCGATGCTGACGATCTTCGACGGGTGGCGCACGTTGCGGGTCCAGCTCATCTCGGAGATGTGCACCAGGCCCTCGATGCCCGGCTCGAGCTCCACGAACGCGCCGTAGTTGGTGATCGAGACCACCTTGCCCTGTACCCGCGTGCCGACCGGGTACTTGGCCGCCACGTTCTGCCACGGGTAGTTCTGCAGCTGCTTCATGCCGAGCGAGATGCGCTCACGCTGCCAGTCGATGTCGAGCACCTTGACCTCGACCTCGTGGCCGATCTGCACCATCTCGGTCGGGTGCGACACGCGGCCGTATGACATGTCGGTGATGTGGAGCAGGCCGTCGACGCCGCCGAGATCGATGAACGCACCGAAATCGGTGATGTTCTTGACGATGCCCTTCCGCACCTGCGCCACCGCCAGCTCCTTCATCAGGAACTCGCGCTTGTGCGCCCGCTCGTTCTCGAGGATCACGCGGCGGCTGACCACGATGTTCCGCCGGCGCTTGTTGAGCTTGATGATCTTGAACTCGAACGACTGCCCGAGCAGGTCGTCGATGTTCGGCACCCGGCGGAGCGCGATCTGGCTGCCGGGGAGGAACGCGTCGACGCCCATGAGGTCGACCACCACGCCGCCCTTGATCTTCTTCTTGAGCGCGCCCTGCACCGGCTGGTCGCTCTCGTAGGCCACGCGGATCTTCTCCCACACGCGCATGAAGTCGGCCTTCTTCTTGGAGAGCACGACCGCGCCCTCCTGGTCCTCGAGGTGCTCGAGGAACACTTCGACTTCATCGCCTTCCTTCAGGTCCTGCGGATTGTTGAACTCGTCCAGCGGCACCGAGCCTTCCGACTTGAAGCCGACGTCGAGGATGACGGCATTGTCGGTGACGCGGAGGACCTTCGACTTGACGATCTCGCCCTCGACGATGGATGCCATGGTCCCCTCGTACAGGGACAGCATGGTCTCATAGTCGGAGTCGGAATACTCCTCGTCGTAGAGGTCCTGGCGGACGCGAAGTCCGGTCGGCGTGGCGAACTGCTTGAGCTCGGTGGGGGTGTCCTGATCAATCATTGCGGAGTCACTTCCTTGCTGTCGTCCGTGCCGCCCCTGGTGCAGCGGGCGGTCACGGGCTGGGGTGAAAAAGGCTCCGGTCGCCGAAGTGCGCCCGGAGCCCTAAACAGTACCCGAAAGCTGGCCCTTACGGAAGCCTCAAGTCTCGTCCCGCCTACATGAGCATGCGCTTGGCGACCGTCAGCAGGTCCGCAAACGAAACCTGCCGCAGGATGATGGGCAGGAATGGCAGCACCGTCGCCACGAGGAGGGGCACAAAGTCCTTGATCTCGATGGGGATCGGCCGCATGTCCGTGACATTGGCCGCCACGCTGAAGAGGTCGGTGGTCGCCGAGAAGTCGGTCACCCCGAGTGCGTCCGGGGAAACATCGTTCGCCTGGGGGAGCCAGCGCTCCTCGAAACGCTGGCCCACGACGTCGCCAGGGCACCATAGCTCAGTTCGGCGTCATCCTGGGCCTCGCGCATCGGCCGAATGAAGGCCAGGAGCGGACCGGCGCTGATCAGCAGGATGAAGGCGACGGTGGCGATGATCACCGGCGTGAGCGTCGTCGGCGAGTGGTTCTCGTGGATCACCAGGTTGGCCAGCGTCCCGGCCACCGCACTGCCGAACGCGAACGCCAGAATCGGGAACCCCCTCAGCGACTGCCCGAGGAAGCCCAGTCCGCCGGCGTGATCCGGATGGGAGGCGATAATCCGCACATCCATGCGTGCGATGCGCCGTATGCAGCGCGCCCAGAGGAAGAGCCGCCAGAACCAGGTGAGCAGCAACGACAGGAACAGCGGCTGGCTCACCAGCAGGCGCCACCAGCCCGCGTACGAAACAACCTGCTGGCCATCGCGTTCCACGACCGTCCAGAGCACCGCACCTTGCGCCCTCCACGCCGCGCCCGACGCGAGCGTCAGCGCAAACGCCAGGGCAACGATTGCCAGAAGCGCGAGCGGCGAGGACAGGAGCCGGCGGGTCGATTCGAGCAGTTCGGTGAAGCGCGCATCCTCGCTGGGCGGAATCAGCCGCGTGTCCATGAAGTGGGCCAGCACGCGCTGCAGCCAGGTTCGGGTCTGGCCCTCCGCCAGCACCAGCAGCGGAACTGCCACCAGGAATCGCGCGTACGCAGCGAAATCCATCAGCACGGCCACGTGACCGGTACCAATGGCGAGTCCCTGTAGCTGCGCCAGGACGACCAGCGGAACCCAGGCCACCAGCACCGCAATGATCGCCCGCCGCCCGAGCGCAGCCTCGTCTCCGGATCGCAAATGCAGCGCATGAAGCAGTGCCTGGAACGGGCCCGTGCCGAAGGGGTCCGAGCTGCCGGGCGCCGGCACCGCTACTTCTTCTCCCCCGGCTTGGGGCCCGCCGGGTACAGGAGCGAGATGAACAGGCGGAACTGGCTCGAAGGACCGGAGGCAGGATGGGACACGTTGTAGTAGTACTGCCCGGCAATCGTCATGGGGCGCCGGTTGAAGACCGTCGTCTTGGAAATGACCCCCGCCGAGCGGAACGGTCCACTGCTCCCCCGATCCGCTCCAGTTCGCCGTGATGATCGGAGCGGTTGAGATGGCCCAACCCTTCCCGAAGTTGTAGTTGACGAACGGCTGGATCAGCAGCTGGTTCACGTCCGGGGCATCGCCGGATTCGGCGAACGTCCACAACTGGTTGGCCAGGATGCCGAGCACCCAGTGCCCAGGCGTGGTAAGGACGACCGCTGTTGGACCCACAGCCCAGGAGCCGGTGCGGAACAGCGGGTTGGTAGCGGCCGGTACCGAAAAGATGGGACCGAGACCCCAGATGATCTTGCCAGGATGTGCCGGCGATGCAAAAAACTGGAGCTGGATATCACCGATGCCGCTGACCTGATCGCCGCTGGCTGTCGGGCTGCTCAGGAAGGGAACGATGGTCCGGAAGATGACATTCCAGTCTTGGGTGACTTTGATCGGGATGACCGGTTGCACGTTCAGGTTGAAGAGCGTGCCCGCGCCGAGGCCGCCACCGCTGTTGAAGTTGAACTGGAAAGGTATCGATATCAGGCTGGCGACCGGGTTCTGGGCCGCCTTGGCCAGGTCGCCGACATTGACCGGCTTCTCTTCTTGCGCCATGAGTGCAGCAGGCAGCAGTGCCGCACCGGTGAGTGCCAGAAACAGGCGCATCACACGCATTGATAACCTTGGTTCGATATCCGGCTGGTCCGCCGTGGACACGCGCCGTCACGGCGCCGCTCGCTGTGCAGAATGTACTCCAAGGGATATCCGCGCTAGTCGGCCAGCGCGCGCCGGGATGCGGCGACGATCCGGTCGCACCTGCTCCGCGAACGACATCCTGGTGGTATCCACCTCGACCGCATCGTGGCGCCCGACGCAGCGGTGCAACCGCGCGCGACGCATCGGCCCGGTCGCGCAGTGCAAGGCGCTCCGCTTCACGGGCCAGCTCCCCGGCATCCACCGCGTCACCGCGCTGTTCCAGCCGGCGCCGCGCCCGTGCCTCGGGCGTGGCCGTGAGGAACACCTTGAGGTCGGCGTCGGGAAACACCACCGTGCCGATGTCGCGACCATCGACGACCACGCCGACGCCGGCACGCGCGAGTTCCCGCAGCTTCGCGTTGACCCACTCACGCACCACCGGCACCGCCGACACCGCCGACACGTGCGAAGTCACCGCCGCCGTGCGCAGGTCCGCATCGGCGGGCGCGCCGTCCAGGTAGCAGGCGAACCCAGCGCCGTCCGGCTGGAGCATGAGCCCACGGTCTTCGGCGCTGCGCAGCACCGCGTCGAGCGGGAGGGCCAGCGGATTCTCCACCCCGGCGCGCGCCGCCTCGTCCAGCGCGACATGCGTGATGGCACGATACAGGGAACCCGAATCGAGGTGCCCGAAGCCCAGTGCCTCCGCCACGGCGCGCGCCGTGCTCGACTTGCCGGAGGCCGCCGGCCCATCGATCGCCACAATGCCGCGGCGCATCATCGCCCCGGCACCTTGATGCCGGCAAGCGTCTCCCTGAATCGCGGGAAGCTCACATCGGCGCAACGCATGTCGTCAATTCTCACGCGCGCGCCGGGAACCGTGCCCAGCACCGCAAAGGCCATGGCCAGGCGGTGATCCCCCTCCGTTCGCACCCGGCCCGCTGGAACCCGCCCGGAACCGTGCACGTGCAGGTCGTCGCCATGCACCTCTGCCTCGGCGCCCACCGCCCGGAGGTTGGCCGCCATCAGCCCCAGCCGGTCACTTTCCTTCACCCGGAGCTCGCCGACGTCGCGAAAGACCGTCGTGCCCGCCGCGCGCGAGGCCAGTACGGCGAGAATGGGAATCTCGTCGATGAGGCCGGGTATCTCCGCAGCCCGTACCTCGGTGGCGCGAAGCAACGCCGGGGTCACCACAAGGTCGGCCACGGGCTCGCCGAATTCGCTCGCCGGTGACTCGGTGCGTACCGTCGCACCCATGCGCTGCAGGACAGCCAGGAAGCCGATACGCGTCGGATTGATGCCGACGGTCGAGATCCGCAATTCCCCACCCTCCGCCAGCAGTGCCGCACCGACCAGGAATGCGGCGGAGGACGGATCACCGGGGACCTGCAGGTCAAACGGCTCGATACGCCCCGTGGGGGACATCTCGATCCAGCCGTCCGGGCTCTCGTCCACCCGGTAACCGAAGGCCCGCAGCAGGCGTTCGGTGTGGTCACGCGATCGACCGAATGGTTCACGGATAGCGACGTCGACATGACCGGTGACGCCGGCAAGCAGCAGAGAGCTCTTGATCTGGGCGCTCGACACCGGCTGCTCGTAGCGCAGCGGGCGCAGCGCACCGCCGCGAATCGTGAGCGGCAGGCCGTCCCCGTTCGTCATCTGGAAACGTGCGCCCATTTCGGTGAGCGGAATGCTGACCCGCCGCATGGGACGACGTCGCAGCGAGCGATCACCCGTCAGCGTGGCCGCGAAGCGATGGCCCGCCAGCATCCCCAGGAGCAGTCGAGTCGTCGTGCCGGAGTTACCACAGTCGAGCACGTCCTCAGGGCGCCGCAGCCTGCCGCGTCCCACGATCTCGATCACGCTCCCCGCGCGCAGGGGGGTGATCGCCGCGCCCAGCTGGCGAAGCACGCGTGCGCTCGACCTCGCGTCCAGCGACGTGAGGGCGCCGCCGATGTGACTGCGGCCCTTCGCGAGCGAGCCGAGGAGCAGGGCCCGATGGGTAATGCTCTTGTCGCCGGGAACCCGCACGTCGCCACGGACCATCATCGATCAAGGCCCTTCCGGAACGCGGCGGCCCGGGCCAGGAATGCCCGGAGGCCGGCCGCGTCGCGGGCGGTGATGAGCGCCTGCAATTGTTGCAGGGAGCCACCGGCCTGGTTCAGGGCGTCAGTCACGGGACCGGCATTCGCGAGGAAGATCTCCGCCCAGAGATCGGGATCACTGGCCGCCAGCCGGGTGGTATCGCGGCCGCCCGGACCGAACGAGACGCCGCCCAGTGCCCGGTCGTTGAGGGACACGGCGAGCGCCGATGCGACTGCCTGCGGCAGGTGGCTGGTCCAGGCCAGCTGGACATCGTGCGCGCCGGCCTCGATTATCACGGGTTGGGACTCACCGACCTGCTCCCAGAAGCTGGCCACCGCGCGGGCCACCGTATCGCCCTCCACGGTGCCCGTGGAGCAGACATAGACGATCGCATTGCGGAAGAGGTCGGGTCGCGCGGCCCCGAAACCGCTCCCGTGAGTTCCGGCGAGAGGGTGCGCGCCGGCGAATCGTCGCTCGAGCCCCGCTTGGCGTGCGCGCGCCATGATGGGCACCTTGATGCTTGCGACGTCTGACAGGATTGCCCCTGAGGCGAGCCAGGAAGCTGCCTTGTCGAGCAGGTCCAGCGTTGCCGACGGCGGTGTCGCCAACACCACAAATGACGCGTTTCGAGCCGCCCCCTCTGGCGAGTCGGCAGCCTCCGTGATGGCGCCGCGCTTCAGCGCCTCGATGACATCCCCGCTCGACCGGGAATACGCCACCACGCGCTTCACTCCGGCCTGTGTGGCGCGCCATGCGAGCGAACCGCCGATGGCGCCCAGTCCGATGATGCCGATCGATTCGGGAAGGATGGCAAAAATCCCGGGGTCAGGCGTGTTTGAGATCGCTGCCGGATGCTCCGTGCGCCAGTTGCCGGCGGACCGGAAGCATTGTACCTATCGATAGTTGCGGGCACAACGCACTTGGCCGGCGCACTCGTTACGGCTAGTCGAGCGATCCGGGGCCCGAGGCTTGCTCCGCGGTGGGCTGGCTGGAACCCGGATCCCCGGTACCATCCCTTCGTCACCAGTGAGATCGCATGACTGGATCAGCCGGCCGACCGCAGTCCTCGCGCAGCGCGCTTGCGGACGCCTATGAAAGGGCCGTCAAGTCGGAGGCTGAGAAACGGGCTCAGAGTCTCATCGTCCAGCGGAAGCGGTTCCGGATGCGGGCGATGCTGCTGGGTTCGGCCTGGGTGTTCATTGCCGGCTGCGCGGCCCTCGTGGCCCTTCACCCGGAGTGGTTCAACCTCGAGCAGGCTGTCGAAACCTCCGGCGAGCGCGACGCGAACGTTCGCCTCACTCTGTACGTCGCCGGGCAGCAGCTGGCCGCCTACAAGAAGCAGCGTGGCGTCTATCCCGACCGGCTGGCGGAACTGGGAGCGGTCACACCTGGCCTGGCCTACGTGAAGACGCCCGATGGCGGCTACATCCTCAAGTTGTCCCGCGGTCCCGACCGGCTCACCCTCACGTCGAACGATTCGTTGAGTGACTTTCTGAGTCCCAGCCTCGCGCGCCTCGTGCAGCGCAGGGGGAAGTAGCCGTGAGCGCGCGCGACCGGCGGGGATTCACCCTCATTGAGCTGATGACCGTAGTCACGATTCTGGGCCTGCTCGCGGGCATTGCTACGATGCGGTACCTCTCACTCGAGAATGACGGACTTGCCGCAAAGGTCGGCTCCGAAATGCAGGAGATCCGCCTGGCGAGCATCAACTACTTCACCGAGCACGAAGCCTGGCCCGCACCCGCGTCCACCGGAGTGACTCCGGCGGAACTGGTGCCTCTCCTCTCCGGCGGCACCCAGTTCACCACTCCGAATTACACGCTGGAGTGGGTGAATCAGGGGGACGAGCTCATCGGAGTGATCGTGCGCGGCAGCCGGCCGGGTCTGGCCCAGAAGCTCGTGCAGCGGCTGGTGTACGGGAGCCCCTACGTGCCGTACGGCAGCGACGTCATGTACATCATCAAGGCGCCGGGGATTTCGATGTAGACGCGCTCTCCAGCAACACGAGAGAGTGGCCGAGGACCTCCAGCGCCCCGGTAACCGGACTTTCCCCGGTGCCGGGGCGCGCCGTATCCAGCATCACGCGCCATTGTCCGGCCGGGAGGCGCTGCTGTCCACCGGTTGGGCCCCCGTTGAGCACCAGCAGCAGTCGGGTCTCAGGCGCGCCGGGGTCCGTCTCGCTCTCGCCATCCACGCTCGTGTGGAGCAGCACTGCCAGGGAGCGCCGCGTCCGATCCTGCCAGTCTTCCGCCGTCAACTCCACTCCCGCACCGTCAAACCATTGCGCGATCGCACCGTGTGACTCGTGTTCCGGAAGGAACTCGGGCCGACAGAACACTGTGTACCGGCGCCTCAGCTCCAGCACGCGACGGGTGATGGCCAGCATCCGCTCGGCGGCGGGTGATCGGAGCCACGGAAGCCAGGTGAGGGCCGAATCCTGGCACCACGGATTGTTGTTGCCCTGCTGCGTACGCCCGAACTCGTCCCCCTGGTTCAGCATCGGCACGCCAAGGGAGAAGGCGAGAGTCGCCACCAGGCCGCACATCACCCGTTCACGAACTTCGAGCACCTTCGGATCCGCGCTGGGGCCCTCGATGCCCCAGTTGCTGCTCTCATTCCAGTCGGCCCCGTCGCGATTGCGCTCGCCGTTGGCGAGGTTGTGCTTGCGCTCATAGGAGACGAGGTCCTGCAGCGTAAACCCGTCGTGGCAGGTGATGAAGTTGATGCTGGACTGAGGCGATCGCCCGCGCGAAAAGAGGTCGCTGGAACCGCTGAGGCGGGTAGCGAGATCGCTCACTCGGCCCTGGGCTCGCCAGAACTGCCGCATGGTGTCCCGGAATCGGCCATTCCACTCCGCGAATCGCGGCGGAAAAGCTCCCTGCTGATAGCCGCCAGGGCCAAGATCCCAGGGTTCGGCGATCAATTTGACCGACTGGAAATCCGGATCCGCCGCCAGCTCGGCAAAGAGGGCGGCGTTCGCGTCGAACGCCGACGGATCGCGCCCCAGCACCGGCGCGAGGTCAAACCGGAAGCCGTCAACCCGCATTTCCGTCACCCAGAACCTGAGGCTGTCGAGCACGAGTCGGCGCACCATCGGGTGACGCACATCAAGGGTATTGCCGCAACCGGTGAAGTCCTCGTACGCACCCTGTCCATCATGTTGCAGGCGATAGTACGCCCAGTTATCGAGGCCGCGAAAGTTCACCGTCGGCCCGTCGATCCCACCCTCCCCGCTGTGGTTATAGACCACGTCGAGGAGCACCTCGATACCAGCCGCATGCAGCCGACGCACCATTTCGCGGAATTCGTCGCGTTCCCGACCCGGCTCACGCGCGAACCGCCGGTCGGGAGCGAAGAACCCGATCGTGGCGTAGCCCCAGTAATTGGTGAGCCCGTTCCGCACGAGCAGTGCACTGTCGGCGGCCGGCTGCACCGGCAGGAGTTCGAGCGCCGTGACGCCCAGGCCCCGGAAGTGATCGACGACCGGGTCGCTTGAAAGGCCGAGCCAGGTGCCCCGGAGCGCCGGTGGCAGGAGCGGGTGCAGCGCCGTCATTCCTTTCACGTGGCACTCGTAGATGACGGTATCCGACCAGGGTACGAGCGGGCGACGATCGTCCCGCCAGTCGAAGTGATCGCCGTGATCGCCCACGACAACACAGCGAGGGAGGTGCGACGCCGAATCATCTGGATCGGGCGTGAGTCTTCCATGCGGTCCCGCATGCCGTGCCACCCGAAGGGATTCATGCCAGCGCACGGGCCCATCGATGAGGCGCGCATAGGGATCCAGCAGCAGCTTGGCAGGATTGAACAGGTGGCCGGCATCAGGATTCCAGGGTCCATAGGCGCGAAAGCCGTAGCGCGTGCCTGGATGGGCTGTGCTACTCCTGAGGTGCCAGATCCCGTTGGTCTCCCGCGCCATCGGCACGCGGTGCGAGGTTCCCGCGGTGTCCAGTACGAGTTCCAGCGAAGTGGCGTGTGAGGAAAAGACCCTGAAAGTGGTGGCCGCACCGTCCCAGAACGCTCCGAGAGGCAGGGGCGCGACATGCTGGCCTTCAAGACGTGTCATGACCGAACGATAACCAGCGTCGTGCCGCCGGCGGCGGCGGGTTCGCAAATTGTCTTGGCACGCGACACTGCGCAGGCGACTGCATGCAGGCAGGATCGAAGCGACCAGGAGACGGTTCTGTCGCCGGCATGACACAACAATGACCGGCGGACGGCTCGGGCGCCCCTGATGATGCGGATGCAGGGCGTTGCACTCCAGGGGTTATCGCATTGGTGTCGTGCCGCTTAGGCGATGACAAAAAGAGGCGGAGCGAATGGCACGACTCCGGTGTTTATAAGGGCAACCTCAACAAAAGGTTGCCCTATGTCGTTGCTCGAGTATGTGACGCCACGCAAACTGGAAAGCCCGGCTGACTATGCGACGTGCAAGTCACTGCTGCTGAAGGAGAGTCGTACCTGGCTGACCAGCAACGCCACGGTGATCGAAGGACGCGTGTGGCGCCACGCGGAAATCGTCATCGAAGCCAAGCACTCCCAGTGGGACCGCGAGAACTGCCGGCAGCGCGTGGCATAGGCCGTCGACAACTACTGTAACCGGCCCGCCGCCGCCAGCTTGTCGGCAAGGGCGGCGGGCCCCAGCTGATCCACCGGCAACGAAGTCAGATACCGGATACGTCGCGCGAGAAGATCGCGCGCCACGTCAAACGCGTGCTGGCGCTCCCCGGCAGTACCGTCTACCGCCGCGGGATCCTCCATATCCCAGTGCGTGCGCAAGGTCCGGCCGGCGAACACCGGGCAGGCGTCCCTTGCGCTGTCGCAGACCGTAATCACGATGTCCCACATCTCCCGCTCCAGACCGTCCATTCCCCGCGGGGCGTGTCCCTCCCAGCTGATTCCCACGTCCGCGAGTGCTCTGATCGCATGCGGATTGACCCGTGCGACCGGTCGTGATCCGGCGCTTTCCGCGTGAAACCGGCCCTTCCCCTCATGGTTCAGCAGTGCCTCGGCCATCTGGCTCCGTGCCGAGTTGCCGGTACACAGGAAGAGGACTCGCAGCGGCTGGGGCATCAGACCCGCCCCGCCTCCCGGTGCATGACAGTAGCCGACTCCGGGCACGACTTGGTGAACTCGACCGATGTTCGCACCGCGACCGGTACTGCATTCCGGCTGACCACGGTGAATCCGCGGCGACCGAAGAACGCTTCGGCCGTGTCGGTCAACAGGTAGACGTCACTGACGCCCAGCTTCCTCGCAAGCGACAGGGCCTGATCGGCCAGACGCCCGCCCAGGCCCGCGCCACGATGCGTTGGTGCCACCACGACGGAACGCAACAACGCTGCCCGGTCGTACAACTCGAGCCCCGCTGCCGCTACCACCTGCGTTCCATCCTCGGCCACCACGAAGTTCTCCAGTTCAGCGGGGAGTCCATCGAGCGGCAGTTGTGCCGCCCGAAGGAGTTCGCATACCGTGCCATAGTCGGCAGCCGTGGCGCTGCGAATGGCCGCGCTCATGGCGGGGACACCGGCTTCTGCGCGCGTACGAAGGCGCCCATCACCCGTCCGCCTACCTCGCGCGCCAGTACCTCGGCGTCAAGCCCTGAACCGCCGAGAAAGGCCGCAGCGTCCTCGAACTGATAGATGCGTGTCGGTTCGATCGAGATCTCCGTGAAGCCGTTCTGTTCCAGCAGCGATACGAACTCCCGCTCCTCCAGGGCCCCCGCGACGCAGCCGACCCACAATTCCATGCTATGCCGAACCGCCGCCGGCACATCCCCGCGGACGACCACATCGGACACCGCAAGCCGGCCGCCGGGCTTCAGCACGCGAAACGCCTCCGCAAAAACCTGGCGCTTGTCGACGGAAAGGTTGATCACGCAGTTCGAGATGATCACGTCAACCGAGCCGTCCGGCAGTGGAATGTCTTCGATGGTTCCCTTCAGAAATTCCACATTCGTGGCGCCAGCCTTCGCCCTGTTCGATTCCGCCAGCGCCAGCATCTCGTCGGTCATGTCGAGCCCATACGCCTTGCCAGCCGGCCCCACCCGCTGGGCCGAGAGCAGCACATCGATGCCGCCGCCGCTCCCGAGGTCGAGGACCACCTCGCCGGCATGCAGTTCAGCGAGCGCCGTGGGATTGCCGCAGCCGAGCGAAGCGAGCACCGCCGTCTCGGGGAGCGTGGCCGTCTGCTCCGCGCTGTACAGGTCGGCCGTGATGGGGTCAGCCGCACCCGTCCCGCATGACCCGCCGCAACAGCTGTTCGACTGGCCCTGCACAACTCGAAGGGCCGCGCCGGCGTAGGCCTGGCGCACCGCTTCCCGCGTCTCCGACTGCTTCATATGCCCCTCATCAAGAATGGTTGATGCATTAGGTCCGAGAAAAATCAGCCACAGCAGCGCGCCGCCTTCCTCCAGCCACTGGACGGCGCCCTGGCGAGGAACGTCGCGACCTCCTCGACCGCCTCGTCGACGAGCGTGTAGTACACCCAGCGGCCGTCGCGCCGATCGGTGACGAGCCCCGCCTCCTTCAAGACCTTCAAGTGGAACGACAGACGCGATTGTGCGGCGTCCAGGGCGCTCGTGAGTTCACACACGCACTGCTCGCCCGGCTTGAGCAGGGCGATGATCTCGAGCCGGGTCGGATCGGACAGGGCCCGGAGGCGCTGTACGGTGCGGGTGAGGTCGACCGTGGATTGAGCCATGGTCGAATATACATCAAAACAAATTGATGTGTCAAGAGAAGCCATCTGGGACGGAGGTGCCCAGTGCCCGGAGCAGGACTCGAACCTGCACGAGGATTGCTCCTCAACGGATTTTAAGTCGAGCACCCCCAGTCGAGCACCGCCGCGCCCCCTGTGTGAAGCACCGCTGCAAGCCGCATCATTCCGCTCACACCCGCGCCACCCCGGTCACAACTGGGTCACACCAGCCGACTCAGACGGCCGAGGAAATTCCCATGGCGGATTTGTGGCAACCGCTGCGGCGGGGACCGCACGGCCCCGCTGTCCACAATGGCGCCGTCTGGGCTAGAACGACGTAAGCGCGGAAAATGTTTCGCGGTTACCCCTCTCCCGCGAGGGAGAGGGCGACACGGGTGAGGTACCCGCAGGGATCGCGTCCGGCCATGGTGACGTGGTCCACCCGGAGCTCACTGACTCGGGGATGAAGGAGCCGGTTTGTCAGAAACGCCGGAAAGCCCGGCGAACGCAGCTCGAGCCTCATTGACGAGATGGACCTGTTCCGGCATCGGGCGGTCATACCGGCGGAGAAACTGGCGGTAATACTCCCGGGCCCGACTGGAATCTCCCAGGGCCACTTCGATCTGCGCCCGCATCAGAAAAGAAGGACCGCTGACCGCGTCGTTGAACACCCAGCCCCATCCTTGCCAGAGCTGATCGTGCCATCGCAGCAGACGACGAGCCGTCTCGAGATCACCCTCCTCCCGCAGCCATTCCGCCGCCATCATGCGCTGCACCGCGATGTGCGGCACGCCACTAAAGCAGTTCTCGTTTCCGATGCAGGTCTCCTCCAGCTCGACCAGTGCCCGGCCGGCCCCACGCCGGTCGCCGGCGAGCGCCCGGTCAAAGGCCGCGAGTGAGCGGTCGACGAGGTCGGTCCGGAAATATCCGCTCCGCCCGGCCTCCTCACGCGCTGCCTGGATCGCCCGCCGGTCGCGCCGAGCGAATCCGAGCAGCCCGTCGAGCCATGCGACCCAGCCGCGCGTATCCCGGAGCATGCTTCTAGGGCCGCTCCCTTCCTCCTGTAGCTGTCCAACGGCGGCGATCGCTGCGACTCCGCCGCCGGTCGGCTTCCGCAGGATCAACTGTGCCGAGCCAGGCGCCGAGCACCGCCATGGCATAGTTCTCCACCGGGAGCGACCGCCACCCGAACGCTCCCTGGTATGTCGCCACAGCCTGATCCATGAGGACGAGTGCCGAGTCCCACTGACCGCGAGCCGCCCAGGACCAGGCACTGCCTGCCAAAGAGGCCGCCACCACCGGCACCCGGAGACCGCTCAACGCGAGCGTCCGCCGGTTCAGCGCGAGTTGCGCTGCGGGAAAGCCCCTTTGCAGGAAACCGATCTGGGCGCCGAGATCGCCGGAGGAGGACCAGAATCGCATCATCGTATCGGCCAAGGCGTCCAACGCCGCCGGAATCGGTCCCTCCTGCGCCGTCGATGCCGTCCAGCAGACGCGCGAACCGCCCGTACCCAGGATGCCCGGGCGGCGGATAACCGAGTTCGAAGAGGCGCGCGAGGGCGCGCGAGGCCTCGGCCCGATCCCGCCCGGTGGCCAGGTTCCAGATATGCTCCCATGCCGGCACCAGTTTGGGATTCATCGCGACCACCCGCCGAAAGGCATCGAGGGCTTCGGACCAGTCATAGCCGACGACGGGGCCCTTGGTGAAAAAGCATGTCCGCGTACAGCCACCATCCCGGCCAGTACTGGGGGAACTGCTGGGTCACCCGCCGATACGCCTCGATCTTGAGCCTTGGAGTGCGGTCGGTTACCAGGAACCCGTCCACCAGTAGTCGTTCGCGCTCCGGCAGGGCCTCACGCTGCCGCTCCAGAGTCTGGATCACGGCCGGCTCTATCGGCTCGCCATCCAGACTCCAGGACTGAGCCCAGATATAGCCGAAGTAGGCGAGCCAGAAGGTGGAGTCCGCTGCCATGGCGCTCCGGTAAGCGAGTGCTGCCCCGTCCACATCGCCGGCGACGAAATCGCGCTCGCCTTCCAGGAAGTCGCGAAGGGCGGGCAGCGATTTCGTGGTCACTGCCGAGAGGCTCGGTGACGGAGGCTCACCTCGCTGCCATATCTGCCGGAGAAGGGCCCAGGTCACCGAGTCGGTGAGCGCGCCGAGGCTGTCGCGGTAGCCGCTGATGGTAATTGCGGTTGCCAACGGAGAGAGGCTCTTCGTGTCATACAGTCCCAGGTCGAGGCGGACGTGGTCTCCCGAGCCGACCAGGGTGCCCCGCAGGATGCTGCTCGCGCCGAGCTCGCGAGCCAGCTTGGCCCCTTCGGTGATCGAGAGGTTCTGCTTTCCCGCGATTACGCCAGCTATGCTGAGCCGGTCGGTCGTCTGCACCCCACCGACTCCGTCCAGGCTCGCGCTTACGGTGACCGCGAGATCCTTCCCGAGGCGAGCCAGCGCTGTGTCGCCCCCTGCAGGCTCGAAGGGGAGGACAGCGATCGACGCAGCCGAAGGGAGGATCCGCGGTTCCTTCGCTTTCATAAATCGGAACCCGCCTGCCACTAGCGCGACGGCCGCAGCCAGCGCGGCCAGCACGGTGCTGCGCCGAATCCGGGGCGACTGACGGTGGGATGCCTGCTTGGGTGGCGGGAGCTCGGTGAGTGCCGCAGCGAACTCCGCCGCGGAGTCGAATCGGTCGGATGGCACCTTGGCGAGCGCCCGCTCCACCGCCTGCTCGATGGCCTCGGGAATCGTGGTCCGTACCGTTCGAAGCGGCGGGACCCGATCCACCGCGTGACGCGCCAGGATCGCCTGCGCCGTGGGCCCGGTGAACGGTGGCACGCCGGCCAGCATCTCGTAGACCACACAGCCCAGCGCGTAGAGATCGCTCCGGGCATCGACCACGCCTCCAGCCGCCTGCTCCGGGCTCATGTACGCCGGGGTCCCCATCGACAGCCCGGTCTCGGTCAGCTTCTCGGCGCTCGACGCATCCAGCGCCTTCGCCAACCCGAAGTCGGCCACCAGCGCCTGCTCTCCCGCCAGCAGGATGTTCTCCGGCTTGATGTCCCGGTGCACGATGCCCTGGCCATGCGCGTGGGCCAGCGCGGCCGCCACCTGGCCCGCGATGCGAGCGTCTCCGGGATGCCCAGCTGCGCTTCCTTGCCAAGCCGCTGACGCAGCGAGCCGCCCGCCACATAGGGAACCGTGTACCACAGGCGGCCGGCGGCCTCGCCGGAGTCGAACACAACCAGGATGTTGGGGTGGGTGAGCCGGGCGGTGAGCCGGATCTCGCGGAGGAACCGCTCGGGGCCGAGCGAGTGGGCGAGTTCAGGGTGGAGGACCTTGATCGCCACCTGACGATCATGCTTGAGATCGTGGGCGAGGTAGACGGTGGCCATCCCGCCCTGGCCGAGCTCGCGCTCGAGCAGGTAACGGTCGCGCAGAGCATCGGCGAGTGGCGAGCTGACTGTCGTCATGAATCTGCGTGACGGGAGATAACTGGAATGTGTCGCAGGGGACCGAGGATTGCTACACAAGTCCCACAGGTGCGATTACCTCGGGTGGGCTATCACACAGATGCCTACTCCGCTGTCATGGCGGAAGATGCTACCGCGCAGCAGATTCCGTTTCGGGCGCCCCAGCAGTGGGACCTCTGCCATGTCGCCA
>CAWGJN010000015.1:0-123981 GCA_963822925.1 uncultured Gemmatimonadales bacterium | reverse complement strand
CGGCTGGCCCTTGAGCGGCTTGTCGGGATAGCCCTCGGACGCGAGCACGGTCGTCACGGCGAAGCTGTCCCGGCGATCTCGAGCGGAGGAGGTGCCTCGCCGCGGGCAATGGCCTCGAACGCCGCGGAGCAGGCCACCGGTCACCAGGGGCAACACCACCTCGGTCTCGGGATCACCCAGCCGGCAGTTGAACTCGACGACGTTGGGCGTGCCATCGGGAGCCACCATGAGGCCGGCGTAGAGCACGCCGCTGAAGGGGGCGCCGCGCCGGGCGAGTTCCTGCAGGCAGGGCGTGAACACTTCGTTCCGCGCCCGCTCGAGCAGCGCCGGCGTGGCGATGGAGACCGGTGCGTACGCGCCCATGCCACCGGTGTTGGGTCCCTTGTCGTCCTCGAGCAGCCGCTTGTGATCCTGTGCCGCGGGGAGCAGCTCAACGGTGCGCCCGTCGGTGATCCCGAGGAGCGACACTTCCTCCCCCACCAGGAACGCCTCGATGACCACCACGCTCCCGGCGTCGCCGAACTGGTGCTCCCCGAGCATCGACTGCACGGCGGCCGTTGCCTCCGCGCGCGTGGCGCAGACGATCGCGCCCTTGCCCGCTGCGAGACCGGATGCCTTCACCACGAGCGGCTCGGGATGCTTCGCCACGTAGGCGAGCGCGGCCGGGAGATCGGTGAAGGTCTCGCTCGCCGCCGTCGGAATACCGGCTGCCGCCATGACATCCTTGGAGAACGCCTTCGAGGCCTCGATGCGCGCCGCCGCCGCACCGGGACCGGCGACGAGCCGTCCCTCGGCGCGCAGCCGGTCGGCGAGACCGAGTGCGAGCGGCACTTCGGGCCCGATGATGACGAGGTCGATGCCGTACATGTCGGTCGCATCGGCGATGCGATCGATGTCGTCAGCGGCGATGGCGAGGTTGGTGGCGAGTTCGGCGGTACCGGGGTTCCCGGGCGCGCAGCAGATGATCGCGTCCGGGTTTTCGCGGTGGAGGGCCCAGCATAGTGCGTGTTCGCGCCCTCCACCGCCTACGACAAGCAGCCTCACGACTTCTGGGCCTGCCGGAACGCGTCTCCCACCCGTTCGGCGACGCCCTTGGCGGCGTCGGCCACCTGCGACGCGACATCGCGCGCACCGGCGGCGTAGTGACGACCCGCGGCGGCGAGATCGTCCTTGAGCGGGCGCTCACGTGTCTCGGCGCCGCGATGGATGTACTCGCCCCGCACGATGCGCTCGTAGTCGCCCGAGGCGACCCAGGCCTGCAGCTCGCCGGCGCGCACGGTGCTCATCGGGTGCGTGAGGCCGAGCGTGGCCAGCACCTTGTAGACGATGTCGAGCCCCTCGTTGGTGGTGGCGTACTCGTTCGCCTGCGCGATGAAGGCGTCGACGTTGAGCTGGCCCACGAACTGCTCGCCGCGACCGCCACCGGCGAGCTTCATGAAGAGCGCGCTGGGTGGAGAGGATGTCCTGGCTGCCGAGCAGGCCGGCGCGGTCGCTGGAGAGCTCCGACTTGCGGGACCACTCGAGGAACGCGAGCCGCACCGGCAGCAGCGCGATGCCGGCGAGCGCCGGAAGTGCGCCCGAGGCTGATGAGGGCGAGAATCGCGGCGATGGTGCGATAGAGCGAGTGGCCGCTGATGACGTGGCCCATCTCGTGGGAGATGAGCACGCGCATCTCGTCGTCGTTGAGCAGCTCGATGGCCGACGAGTTGAGCACGATGAACGGCTCGTCGATGCCGTAGGCGCCGGCATTCACGAACGGCGTCTGCGACACGTAGAGCTCGGGCACCTTCTCCCAGTCGAAGGTGGTGCAGACCTCGGTGTGCAGCGTCCAGAGGCGGGGATACTGCTCGGGCCCGACGCGGACGGCATTGCCCTGGAAGAGGAGGCGGATGCCGCGCTCGCCACCGATCATGGCGAGGATCTTCTTGATGACTTCCTCTGCGCCGGGGACGCTGCGCAGGGTCTGGAGCGCCGCGCGGTCGGCGGGGTGCTCCCAGGTGACGGCGCCGATGCCGGGGAAGGTGCGGCGCGAGCGGGCGGCGGGGATGGACGACGACATTGTGAGGCCTCGATTCAGGGGTGCTGCACTGTACGTTAATCGAGTATCTGATGTTTCAAAATGATACAGGCGTGCGGCGTAGGCACGTCCTCAGGGCCTGGTCCAGGTCCTTCAGCAGATCCTCGACCTCCTCCACCCCGACGCTCAGGCGCAGCAGGCTGTCGGTGAGTCCCATCTCCAGCCGCTGGGCCTGGGGCACCGCGGCATGGGTCATCGACGCCGGGTGCCCGATGAGGCTCTCCACGCCGCCGAGCGACTCGGCCAGCGCGAAGATCTTCACCGCCTCGGCGACGCGACGGGCGCGGGCGGGGTCCTTCACGTCGAACGAGATCATGCCGCCGAAGCCCTTCATCTGCCGCTTCGCCAGCTCGAACTGCGGATTGGACGGGCAGGCCGGGATAGTAGACCGCGCTGATGTCCTTCCGTTCGGTGAGCCACTGCGCGATCTGGCGGCCGCTGGCATCGTGACGCGCCATGCGAAGCGGCAGCGTCTTCGTGCCGCGGAGGCAGAGCCAGCAATCCATCGGCCCGGGCACCGCGCCCGAGGCGTTCTGGATGAAGCCGAGCCGCTCGGCGAGATCCTCGCGATTCACGACGAGCATGCCGCCGATCATGTCGCTGTGGCCATTGAGGTACTTCGTGGTGGAGTGGAGCACGATGTCGGCGCCGAGCGCCAGCGGCTGCTGGAAGACGGGCGTCGCGAAGGTGTTGTCCACCGCGAAGAGGTAGCCGTGGGCCTGCGCCAGTCGCCGAGCGCCGAGAGATCCGAGAGGTGCATCATCGGATTGGTGGGCGTCTCGCCGAAGATGAGGCGCGTGGCGGGCGTGATGGCGCGCTCGACATTCCTGATGTCGCGCATGTCGGCGAAGGAGAACGTGAGGCCGAAGTTGGTGTAGATGCGCTCCATCAGGCGATGCGAGCCGCCGTAGACGTTGGCGCCGCAGATGACGTGGTCGCCCGCCTTGAGGAGCTTGAGGATCGCATCGAGCGACGCGAGACCGGAGCCGAACGCGAAGCCGAAGCGGCCGCCCTCGAGGCTCGCGATGTTGCGCTCGAGCGCCTCGCGGGTGGGATTCTGGGTGCGGGCGTACTCGTAGCCCTTGTGCCGGCCGATGCCTTCCTGCGCGTAGGTCGAGGTCTGGTAGATCGGCGTCATGACGGCGCCCGACATCGGGTCGGGATGCTGGCCGGCGTGGACGGCTCGCGTGGCAAAGCCGAGTGTCAGGTCGTGGTCGCGGATCTGGGTCATGGGCGGGTTGGCATGGGGAGGGGAAGCGTAGCAGGAACGCGGACAGGGCGGCAGGGTGGCCAGAGGAACAATTCGCGCCTTCCCTCTATCTTCCAGCCCGACTCAACCCTGAGTGACAATGTCAGCGACGCTCATGATCAGCGTGTCCGGGATGCGCGGACATGTGGGAACCGACCTCACGCCCGAACTCGTCACCCGTCACGCGGCGGCGCTGGGTTCGTGGGCCCGGAGCCAGGGGAAGCCGGTGGTGGTGCTGGGGCGCGACTCGCGGACCAGCGGACCGATGTTCGCGCACGCCGCGACGGCGGGGCTCATGTCGGTGGGCGTGGACGTGATCGACCTCGGCATCGTGCCGACGCCGACGGTGCAGATGGCGGTGGAGGAGCACCACGCCGGCGCCGGGCTCA
The DNA here is from genome assembly GCA_963822925.1 of uncultured Gemmatimonadales bacterium. Lineage (GTDB taxonomy): Bacteria > Gemmatimonadota > Gemmatimonadetes > Gemmatimonadales > GWC2-71-9 > JAGGAG01. The sequence goes on along the minus strand of CAWGJN010000015.1, from coordinate 120,266 downwards.
TCCTCACGGCGAGCCACAACCCGATCGAATGGAACGCGCTCAAGTTCGTGGGCCCGGACGGGATCTTCCTCGATGGCGATGCCGGTGCCGCGGTGCGCGCGCTGGCCGAGAAGGGCCCGGTGCGGAACGGCTGGGAGGGACTCGGCGTGGTGCGGGAGGATGCCTCGGCGCTGCAGCGGCACTTCGCGCACATCCTCCGTCTCCCGATGATCGACGTCGAGAAGATCCGGGCGCGGCGATTCCGGGTGGCGCTCGATTGCGTGCGCGGTGCCGGCGGGCGGTCGATTCCGGCGCTGCTCGAGCAACTCGGGTGTGAGGTGCACGGTATCAACCTCGAGACCGACGGCCGCTTTCCGCGGGCACCGGAACCGATTCCCGAAAACCTGGTAGAGCTGGGACGGCTGGTGCGGGAAACGAAGGCCGACATCGGGATGGCGGTCGACCCGGACGTGGACAGACTGGCCCTGGTGGATGAGACAGGAACGCCCCCGGGCGAGGACTATACGCTGGCGTTCGCGGTGAGGACGGTGCTGGAGGCGCACCGGGCGGGCAAGGCGGGACAGATGGGTAAACCGGCCACAGTAGTGGTGAACCTGTCCACCAGCCTGGTGGTCGAGGACGCGGCGCGGGATTATGAGGCCCGGTTCATCCGGGCGCCGGTGGGGGAGGCTAACGTTGCTCGTGCCATGAGGGAGGAGGGGGCGCTGATCGGCGGCGAGGGCAACGGCGGGGTGATGCTGCCGGCGCTGCATATCGGCCGGGATGCCCCACTGGGGGTGGCCCTTATCTTGCAAATGCTGGCCGGGTCTGGGGTTCCGCTGTCCCAGCTCGTCGCTCAGCACCCGCGCTATACGATCGTGAAGGCGAAGGGTCCCAGGGGGGCGGAACTGCGCCCGCTGTACGACGCGCTCCGGCGCCGTTTTCCGGATGCGGAAGCAGATGAACGGGATGGACTCCGGCTTTCGTGGCACGACCGATGGTTGCACGTGCGGCCGTCCGGCACCGAGCCGATCATCCGCTACATCGCAGAAGCCCCGACGGCGGTCGACGCCGAAGTCACTGGTGGGAGCTGCGCAGGATCTGGTTCAAGAGGAGTAAGCGATGTGTGGCATCGTAGGGTACATCGGGCCCCGCCAGGCGGCGGGCCTGTTGATCGACGGCCTGCGCCGCATGGAGTATCGCGGCTACGACTCGGCCGGCCTGGCGATCGTCAATGGCCACGGGGTCGAAGTGGTGAAGGCCGCGGGCAAGCTGGACAACCTCGAACAGCGGCTGCAGGGCGCCACGCCCAACGGTACGCTGGGCATCGGCCACACCCGCTGGGCGACGCATGGCGCGCCGACCACCACGAATGCCCATCCGCACACCGACCAGTCGGGCCGGATCGCAGTCATCCATAACGGCATCATCGAGAACGCGGGCGCACTCCGGAAGGCGCTGGAGGGCCGGGGTCACGTGTTCAAGTCGGAGACCGACACCGAGGTGCTCGCGCACCTGGTGGGCGAGCTCTATGCAGGCAACCTCGAGGACGCGGTCGCGGCGGCACTGCGCGACGTCGACGGCGCCTATGGCCTGGCCTTCGTGTCGGCCGACGAGCCGGGCGTGCTGGTGGCGGCGCGGAAGGGCTCGCCGCTGCTGGTGGGCGTGGGCGACGGGGAGTTCTTCGTGGCGTCGGATGCCTCGGCGCTGCTGGAGCACACCCGATCGGTGGTGTATCTCGACGACGGCGAGCTCGCGGTGCTGAGCCGTGACGGCTACCGCATCCGCAACCTCGAGACGGATTTCATCGACAAGCCGGTCAACCAGATCGAGTGGGACCTGGCGACCATCGAACGGGGTGGGTTCGACCACTTCATGCTGAAGGAAATCTTCGAGCAGCCGGAGAGCCTGGAGAACACGCTGCGTGGCCACCTGCTGGACGACGAGGGGTCGGCGCGGGTGCACGGGCTCAACATGACGGACGAGGAACTCAAGCAGATCAACCGGATCGTGATCACCGCGTGCGGCACGTCGTGGCACGCGGGACTGATCGGCGAGTACATGCTGGAAGAGCTGGCGCGCATCCCGGTCGAGGTGGAGTACGCGTCGGAATTCCGCTATCGCAACCCGGTGGTGGACGAGAGGACGCTGGTCATCGCGATCTCGCAGTCGGGCGAGACGGCCGACACGCTGGCGGCGATCCACGAGGCGAAGCTGCGCGGCGCGCGGACGCTCGGCCTGGTGAACGTGGTGGGCTCGACGATCGCGCGCGAGGTGGATGGCGGGCTCTACCTGCGGGCGGGCCCGGAGGTGGGCGTCGCGTCGCACCAAGGCATTCACGAGCCAGGTGGCGGCGCTCACGCTGGTGACGCTCAGGCTGGCGCGGCTCCGGAACCTCGGGATCATGCAGGGCCGCGCGATCATCGAGGCGCTGCGGAAGATCCCGGCGCAGATCAGGGAGATCCTGGATCGCGCGCCCGAGATCGAGGCGCTGGCGGAGCAGTTCTGGCAGTCGAACAACGCGCTCTACCTGGGCCGCGGGGTGAACTTCCCGGTGGCGCTCGAGGGCGCGCTCAAGCTCAAGGAGATCTCCTACATCCACGCCGAGGGATATCCCGGCGGCGGAGATGAAGCACGGCCCGATCGCGCTGATCGACGAGAACATGCCGGTGGTGTTCATCGCGCCCAAGGACACGGTGTACGGCAAGATCGTGTCGAACATCGAGGAGGTGAAGGCGCGCGGCGGCCGGGTGATCGCGATCGTGAACGAGCGCGATGCCGAGATGAACCGGCTGACGGACTTCTGCTTCGTCATCCCCACGACGCTCAACGTGCTGACGCCGCTGCTGACGATCATCCCGCTGCAGCTGTTCTCGTACTACGTGGCGGTGCGGCGGGGCTGCAACGTGGACCAGCCGCGGAACCTCGCGAAGTCGGTGACGGTGGAGTAGCGGGCGAACTGATAACGCCACACTCCATCACCAGGGCGTTTTCGGCGCGAGCCGGGAGCGCCCTGCGCCTTTTCGGGGCAGCGATGACGCTGCGGCCGGAGCAACGTCTTCCTTGACGTCAGCAGCAGTCGGCATCACACGCCGATCGGCCACGCAGGCCCTCCCAGCCCTCACGCGCGATGACCGGCACCATCGCCAGCGCCGCGACCGGATCCGCCCACCACCAGCCGAGCACCGCGTTAAGGAGCAGCCCGCCCAACAGAATCGCGGAAAGCCAAGTGCACAACGCGGTCTGTTTCGCTTCGGCGACAAGAGCCCCACTCTGCATGCCCAACGCCACCCTTCGCTTGGCACGGGCCAACAAGGGCATTATGACCAGGGAGGCCGTGGCCAGGGCAATTCCGGTGATGCTCTCCCGCGGTTCCTCATGCGTGGCCAGAGCTTTCAGCGAATCCCACGTCACGTAGAGCGCGAGCGCGATGAAGCAGGAGCCGACGATACGCAGCGCGATTTGCTCTGCGTGTCGCCGCTTGACCAGGTCAAGATCCCTTCGGAGCCGCCATAGTCCGGTGACGCCGGCCGTGACCTCGATCATGCTGTCCGCCCCGAAGCCGACAAGCGCCACGCTTCCCGCAGAGACCCCCGCAGCGATCGCGATCAGCGCTTCGAGACAGTTGTAGCCCACCGTCAGTACCCCGAGGCGGGTGCCTCGCCGGACAAGCTGAAGCCGAATGGCGTCTACCGTAACGACCGATGCGGCAATCATGCAATGAATCCTTCTGACGGAGCGCCCGATCCCGCGACTTCATCACGGAACCTACAGCGATCAGCCTTGCGTGCCCATCGCTAGTCGACAGGCGACCTGATAACGCATAGTTCCATGGCAAGGCGCTCCCGGCATCTGCCTGGGGCGCCTTGTCGCGTGTGGGCGGACCTTCACGAACAGCTCACGGTCGCTTCAGCGGGTTACCCGGAGAATTCCATCAGCCGGGGGAAGTTCGCTCTCCGTGACGTCCGTGCAGAATGGCAGCGTGTAGCGAGGTGAAGAAAATGTCAGGGCGATCGCAGTTTTCCAGGCTAGTGGCGTGCAGCGCGTTCCTGGTCGCCATCGGCTGCAGCAGCAGTGACAATGCACCCAATCAGACCACCACGACCCTGACCCTGGTGTCGCCGGCTGGCGGCGCGACGAACGTCGACCCCGCGGCCCCGGTGCGGCTCACGTTCAGTGGTCCCATGGCGCAGGGAATGGAGAACTATGTTGACCTCCACCAGGGCACGGCAGCCGACGCGACCATGCCAATGACCTGTGTGTGGTCGGCGGATCGAACCACGCTTACGTGCACCCACGCGACGCCCTTTGCCGCTGGCTCGCCGTACACCATTCATGTCGGCGGCGGGATGATGGATGCCAATGGTCATCCCATCGACATGGACGCCATGGTGACCACGATGGGCGGCGCATGGCTGATGCCGGGGATGATGGGTGGGATGCACGCAGGCCAGCCGATGAACACGATGGGGCAGGGCTGGCAGGGATCCAACGGCAGCTACGGGATGATGTTCACCTTCACGACCGGCCAGGCCACCACGACGCTGGCCCTGGTATCGCCCGCCGGCGGCGCGACGAACGTCGCCCCTACGGCCGCCATCAGCCTGACGTTCAGCGGCCCCATGGCCCAGGGCATGGAGAACTACATGGACGTCCACGCGGGCACGACAGCCGACGCCATCATGCCGATGACCTGTACCTGGTCGGCGGATCGCACCACGCTTACGTGCACCCACGCGGCGCCCTTTGCCGCTGGCTCGACGTACACCATCCACGTCGGCGGCGGGATGATGGATGCCAATGGTCATCCCATCGATATGGACGCGATGGTGAACACGATGGGTGGCGCATGGCTGATGCCGGGGATGATGGGTGGGATGCACGCCGGCCAGCCGATGAACACGATGGGGCAGGGCTGGCAGGGATCCAACGGCAGCTACGGCATGATGTTCACCTTCACGACCGCCTGATTCGACCAAGGCGCCGTGGACGCGCCCGGAGCAGTACCGGGCGCGCCCCGTGGCACCGATCATTGCTTGGGTGGAGTGGCGGTCGCGCCCTCCTTTTCGAACAGCATCAGGCACTGGTGCTGCTGCTTGCCGTCGAGATAACCGGTCGCCCTGGCATAGGCCTGTTGCGGGGTCGTGATCTTCACCACGCTGTCGTATGGTGGCTTGCCCCGGCCCGTCGGTTCCGTGATCGGCTCTCCCTTCTTCAACTGGTCGCGAAGCTTGGTCAGGTTCTGCGTCTGGTTGTTCGTGAGGAGCAGGTCGTGCTTGTGGCTCAGCATCTTGTCCACCACCTCGTACGGTTTCATCCCCTTGACGGCCGTTGGCGGATTCGGCATCTGGGGCTCCTGCGCCTGGCCGACGTTGACAGCCGCGGCCAGCAGCACCAACGCGATCGTACCGAGGCGCCGTGTCTCGGCGCTCAGGATCGTGAGTTTCGGGTTCATCTCGGTATTCCTTCCTCAGTGCGACTTCACTCCTACGTGAGACGTCACTCCTCAGGGTCAGATTCTCGCCCGCCGCAGTCACACCGCGTTCAGCGCGACGATGATCGACGACAGCGACATGAGGAGTGCCGACACCTCCGGCCGCAGTGACCAGCCAAGCGGCCGGTAGAACACGACGTGGTCATTATGAGGCCTCCGGTACGGCCTGGGCTTGAACGCGTGCGGAATGTGCGCTCGCGCGAGTTCCCGCTCCTTCCATAGCGAGTAGACCGCGGGGATCACGAGCAGCGTCAGCAGCGTACTGCTCACCATGCCTCCCACCATCGGTGCGGCGATCCGTTTCATGACGCTGGCACCGGCTCCGGTGCCCCAGAGTATCGGCAACAGGCCGGCCATGATCGCCGTGACGGTCATCAGCTTGGGACGCACACGCTCGACAGCACCTGTCATGACGGCATCGTAGAGATCGTGCAGTGTCGGGGTCCGACCCGCGGCCCGTTTCGCCTGCCACGCGTGATCGAGGTAGATGAGCATGATGACGCCGGTTTCGGCCGCCACGCCGGCCAGGGCGACGAACCCGATCGCGACCGCCACCGACCAGTTGTAGTCCAGCAGCCAGATGAACCAGAGCCCGCCCACGAGCGCGAACGGGAGCGAGAGCATCACGATCGCGGTCTCGCCAAGGCTGCCGAAGTTGAGGTAGAGCAGGATGAAGATGATGGCGAGCGTGGCGGGGACCACGATCGTGAGCTTCTTCGCCGCCCGCTGCATGTACTCATACTGGCCGCTCCAGACCACTGTGTAGCCCGGGGGCAGCGTGACCCGGCGCTCGACCTCGCGCCGCGCTTCCGCGACGTAGCTGCCGATGTCCCGGCCCGCCACGTCCACGTAGACCCAGGCGGTGGGCAGGGCCCCCTCGGTACGGACGACCATCGGCCCGGCGACCTGGCGGATCGTGGCAACCTGGCCCAGGGGCACATAGGTCTCGGTGGCGCGTGGCGTGCTGCCCTGCTGCGCACCGCCCATCGGGCCACCCATCGCCGATGCCGCGCCGCCACCCACCGCGTGACTCACCGGGATGAGCACCGAGGCGAGGCGTTCCGGGTTGTCCCGGAGTTCCTGCGGGTAGCGGATGCGCACGCCGTAGCGTTCGCGTCCCTCGACCGTCCGTGTCACGGTCATCCCGCCGACGGCGGTGGCGATGACGGTCTGCACGTCACCGACGTTGAGGCCGTGGCGCGCGGCGGCCGAGCGATCGATGTCGATGTCGAGGTAGTAGCCTGACACCGCCCGCTCGGCGAAGGCGCTGCGCGTGCCGGGCACCTGCCGGACGACATCCTCGATCTCCCGCCCCAGCCGCTCGAGTTCGCCGAGGTCGGGCCCGAAGATCTTCACGCCGACCGGCGTACGGATGCCCGTGGCGAGCATGTCGTTGCGCCCCTTGATCGGCATGGTCCACGCGTTGGTGGTGCCCGGCAGGCGTACCGCGGAGTCCATCTCCGCGATGAGGCGCTCCTGAGTCATCCCGGGACGCCACGCCGACTCGGGCTTGAGCGTGATCGTGGTCTCGACCATGTCGAGTCCGGCGGGATCGGTGGCGGTGTTCGCGCGGCCGGCCTTTCCCCACACGTGCTCGACCTCGGGGAAGGCCTTGAGGATGCCGTCCTGGATCCGGAGCATCTCCCGCGCCCGGGCCACGCTGATGCCGGGAAGCGTGGTGGGCATGTACAGGATCGTGCCTTCATCCAGGGGCGGCATGAACTCGCTTCCCAGCCGCGTCCAGGGGATCCAGCTCAACACCACCGCCATCACCGCTGCGGTGACCACACCCCATCGATGCCGCAATACGAAGGTGATCATCGGCCGATAGAGGCGGATGAGGATCCGGTTGACGGGATTGGCGGTCTCCCGGAACAGGCGACCCCGGACGAAGAGCCCCATGGTGACGGGAACGAGAAACAGGGCGAGCAGGCTGGCCGCCGCCATCGAGAACGTCTTGGTGTAGGCCAGCGGGTGGAAGAGCCGACCCTCCTGACCTTCGAGGGTGAAGACCGGAATGAACGACACCGTGATGATCAGCAGCGAGAAGAAGAGCGCCGGTCCAACCTCCCGGGCCGAGTCGCCGACGATCCGCCACCGTTCCGTGGTGGTAAGCACACTGGTGGTGTAGGACGCGCCGGGTATCGGCTGGCCCGCCGCGCGGAGCTTCGCGTCCACGGCACGCTCGAGGTGCTTGTGCATGTTCTCGATCATCACGATCGCCGCGTCGATCATGGCGCCGATGGCGATGGCAATGCCGCCGAGTGACATGATGTCGGCACCGACACCCACCTGGCGCATGGCGATGAACGCCATCAGGATGCCGATCGGCAGGGTGAGTATCGCGACCAGGGCCGACCGGGCATGCAGCAGGAACACGATGCATACCAGCGCCACGATCGCGCTTTCCTCGAGCAGCTTTCCGCGCAGGGTCGCGATAGCCCGCTCGATCAGGTCGCTGCGGTCGTACACCGGGCGCACGATGACGCCAGGAGGAAGGCCGGCCTGCACCTCGGTCAACCTGGTCTTGATGCGCTGGATCGTCGTGAGGGCGTTCTGCCCGAACCGCATGACGACGATGCCGCCCACGGCATCGCCGCGGCCGTCGAGATCGGCGATGCCGCGGCGCACGGCGGGCCCGACGCTGACCCGTCCCAGTTCCGCGACGCGGATGGGGGTGCCGCTTTGCGTGGCGCCAACCACGACGTTTTCGATGTCACCGAGGCTCTTGAGGTAGCCAAGGCCGCGCACCATGTACTCGCGCTCGGTCAGCTCCAGCACCATCGCGCCCACGTCAGCGTTCGCGTTCTGGATGGCCGCCATGACCGACGTGATGGGCACCCGGTATGCGAGCAGGCGCGCGGGGTCGAGGTCGATCTGGTACTGCTTCTCGAATCCGCCGATGGAGGCGACCTCGGACACTCCCGGCACGGACGTGAGCGCGTAGCGGAGGTACCAGTCCTGGATGCTGCGAAGCTCCGCAAGCGTCTTCGTGCCGGTGGTGTCCTCGAGGCTGTACTGGAACACCCAGCCCAGCCCGGTGGCGTCAGGGCCAAGGGTGGGTGTCACAGTCGTGGGGAGCTTGTCCTTGATCCCGTTGAGGTACTCCAGCACCCGTGACCTGGCCCAGTAGAGATCGGTGCCGTCATCGAAGATCACGTACACGAACGAGATCCCGAAGAACGAGTAGCCGCGCACGACCCGCGCGCCCGGCACCTTGAGCATCTCGGCGGCGATCGGGTAGGTGACCTGGTCTTCGACGATTCGGGGCGCCTGCTCGTTGAACTCGGCCTGGACGATGACCTGCACGTCGCTCAGGTCGGGCAGCGCCTCGAGCGGCGTCGCCCGCACGGCGAAGATGCCACCGATGACCGCCGCCGTCGTGAAGAGCGCAACGATCAGCCGGTTGCGCAGCGACCAGTCAATGATTCTGGTGAGCATCGCCCTGTCCCTCCGGCCCGGTGTCGGGTGCTGTCATGTCCATCCCCGGCATGTTGCCCATGCCACCCAGCGCCGTCCCCAGGTTCGATTCGGCATCCAACAGGAACGTTCCTGAGGCGACGACCCGTTCCCCCGCGGCGATCCCGCTGATGATCTCGACGCGATCATCGGTGCTCGCACCGAGCCGGACCTCGCGCGGCGTGAACATGCCGCTGGTGTCTTCCACGAAGACGATGTTGCGCTCACCGGTGGCGAGCACGGCGGACCGGGGCACGCTCAGCACCGTTCGGGTGGGTGCCTTGAAGCGGATGGTCGCGTACATGCCGGGCTTGAGCGCATGGTCGGCGTTGGTCAGCTCCACGCGAATCCGGCCGGTGCGTGTTTCGGGATTGAGCGTCGGATAGACGTAGGTGATGTGGCCGGTGCGACTCGTTCCCGGCATCGCCGCGAACTCGGCCGTCACGGCGAGCCCGGTGCGTGCCGCCGGGAGGTCGGGCTCGAAGACCTCGCCTTCCAGCCACACCCGCCCGAGGTCGGCGATCTTGTACAGCGGTTCACCGGCCATGACGCGCTGACCGGGGAGAACGAGCTTCTCCACCACGACCCCGCTCACCGGAGCGGCAAAGGCCACCGTGCGGCCTACCACTCCGGTCCGCTCCAGGCGCGCAACTTCACTCTCCGGAACGTCCCAGTACCCGAGCCGGCGCCGTGCCGATTCGAGCAAGTCGCCAGCTCCGGCCTGTGCCGAACCGGTGCCCCCGGCGAGGTCGGCGGTGAGCCGGCGGGCGACGAGCAGTTCCTGCTCGGCGCTCACCAGCATCGGGGAGTAGAGCTCGAGCAGCGGTTCTCCCCGGCGGACGGGCTGGCCGGTCTCGTTCACCAGCAGCCGCTCCACCCATCCGTCCACCTTGAGCGCGACGGTGGCGACCCGCGTGTCTCGTCGTAGGTGACCTGTGCCACGGTGCGCACTTCCCGCTGCAGCGGGCCCATGGTCGCCTCGGCGAAGGTGACGCCGATGCGATTCCGGTCCCGGTCCGTGAGCATCACGGGCTGGGCGCTGTCGGCCGATGCACCCTCGGGCACGATGACCCGCGGCAGCGGTTCGCGTCTCCGGACGGCGGCGCGTCATGAAGTACACGAACACCACTGTGCCGAGCAGTGCGGCCGCCAGCAGGCCAGCGCGCAGGTTCCGCGTCCCGGAGCTGCGCGGGCGGGCGTCGAAGGGGGAATTACTCATGGGCGCCTCCGGGCGCGGGGATGCCGGCCTCGAGCGTGGCGGCGACGAGTGGGTGTCCAGTGAGCATCTCGAGCTCGGCGAGCGATTGACCCTGTTCCGCCTCCAGGCGGGGGATCTCGGTGCGATAACCGTTCGCGGTCATGAGTGCGTCGAGGTAGGTCATGAAGTCGACGCTTCCGGCCTGGTAGCCGGCGCGCGCCGAGGCGACCGTCGCCTCGGTCTGGGGCAGGAGCGTGCGCTGATAGAGGGCGTACAGCTGGCGGGCGCGTTGCAGGTCGGCGACCAGCTCCGCCACGCGGCCCCGCGTTTCGGCGCGCATCGCGTCGAGGTCGGCCTGGGCCATCTGGCGCATCGCAACCGTCTCGTCCCGCATCTTCAGTTGCCGGCTGCCGGCCCAGATGGGCAGACTGGCGCCGAGCATCAGGCTCAGCATGCGATCGGTGCCGCCACCCGGCATCGGTTGCTGGCCGTAGATCACGCCGATTTCGAGGTCGGGCCAGAGCTCGCGGCGCGCGAGCTGCTCGGCGGCGGTTGCCGCGCGCACCTGATCGGCGCCGGCCTGGATCATTCCGCGGGACGCGAAGGCCAGTGCTGTCAGCGAATCGGTGGCGGGCAATGAATCGGGAAATGCCGGGAGTTCGGGGACGCCGGTCAGTTCGTCCGCGGGCCGGTCGAGCACCGCATTGAGCCGGGCGGCCATCCGGCGCCGCATGGACGTCATGTCCGCGATCTGGGCGGTCATGCGGCCGATTTCCAGCTGCGCGCGCAGGACGTCCGCCTGCCTGGCCTCGCCGGTGGCATACATGCCCGTCACCGTGCGCGACACGCTCTCGAGTAGTTGCAGCGATTCGCCCATCACGCCCAGCGTGGCATCGGCGCGGTACAGGTCGTAGAACGCCATCGCCGCGCGGCTCCGCTGTTCCCAGACCGACTCGCTCACCCTGGCCTCTTCCGCGTCGGCGCGTGCCTGCGCGACGTCCCCAGCCAGTCCAAGCTTGCCGGTGCCCGGGATCGGAAGCATCTGGGTCAACTCGACCTGGTTCATGCCCAACGGGACCTGAAGCGCGAAGCCGGGGAGTTGCCGGTTCATGGTGGCAACCTGGATCCGGGGATCGGGAAGGCGCTTGGTGCCTGGGACGCGGGCTGCCGCAGCCAGGGCGGATGCCTGCGCCGCGCGGATGGCGGGACTGGCGCTGTCCACGGCGCGGTAGAGGGCGCCGATGGTGAGGGGGCCGGGAACGCCAGCCAGTCGCGCGGGCACGGCCTGACCGGCCACCGGTGCCGTCATCAACGGCGTGGCGAGAAAGGTCAGGAGCAGGCGTCTTCCGGCGCTGGTCAGCCAGCTGACGCGATGCCCCCATGAGGGCGATCGCTTCATCAATCTGATCCTTGTTCGTGTGAGGCTGCGTGCGCTCGTAGGCACACCCAGCGGTCCACTACACGAGGATCAGGCTATGGGAGGAGGGGTTTCCGGAGTAGTCGAGACGGATACGAGCAATACCACGGGAGACAGGGCCCGCTCAGTGGTGATTCCGGGCGTAATGAGATGCGGAGCGTCCAGCGCAGCAATTCCCGCCGCAGCGCATCCCGTCATGACCAGGCAGCCGACGGGCGAGTGTTGCGGCGGGGACCCACGATGCGCGGGTGCGCAGTGATCACCGGAATTGTGCGCGGCGTGGCCAGGGGCTGCAGTTGCCTCAGCGAGGACGCTCGCCGCATGAGAGGCGGCGCTGGCGCAATCGACTCCCGCGCCGATCGCGGCGTACTGCACCGCCAACAGCAAGAGAAGCGACGCAACCACCCTGCGCTGACCCATGCGTCAATCTAGGATCCGCTCTGCCCAGGCAGTAGTGAGATCAGCGTGAAGATCTCTTCGCTGAGACCCAAGTGCCGATGCCCGGCAGGCTTGCGCGACACCGGACCGCGCCCTAGGCTAAGGCTTCCCCCGATGAACTGAGAGGTGGCGCCGTGGGCGACGATCTGCGGCGTTTCTTTCCGTCGCTCGCGAACGCCTACGAGTTCGACCGGCTGCTGGGCGTGGGCGGCATAGCAGTCATTATCTTCCCGCGGCGCCTTCAACAGGGAGCCGCATGCGCCTCGTCCTCCAGCGGGTTTCCCGCGCTTCAGTCACTATCGATGGTGCAGTCACCGGCGCGATCGGGCAGGGGTTCTGCCTGCTCGCCGGGTATGCTCCCGACGACACCGCCGCCGTCGTGGCGTGGATGGCCGAGAAGGTGGCCGGGCTACGGCTCTTCAGTGACGCCGAAGGCAAGATGAACCTCGGGCTGAGCGACGTGGGCGGTGCACTGCTGGTCATTTCGCAGTTCACGCTGTACGGTGATGCGTCGAAGGGCCGGCGTCCCTCGTTCATCGGTGCGGCCCGCCCGGATGTTGCCATCCCGCTGCACGAGCACTTCATGACGGAGCTTCGAAACCGCGGCCTCACGGTTGCGACCGGGCGATTCGGCGCCGACATGCAGGTGGAGCTGGTGAACGACGGTCCCGTCACCCTGATCCTCGAACGGAGCGTCGCATGATCCCGCCCCTGGTCCTCGCGTCCGCCTCGCCCCGGCGGCGGCAGCTCCTCGAGATGCTCGGCATTCCCTGCATCGTGACGCCATCGCGCGTGCCCGAAGTGCGCGTCGCGGACGAAAAGGCCATTCCCTACGCGGAGCGGCTGGCGCAGTCGAAGGCGCTGAGCGTGGAGGGCGACCTGGTGCTCGCCGCCGACACGATCGTCATCTCGGGCCATCACGTCCTGGAAAAGCCCGCCGACGAGGCCGACGCGTTCCAGATGCTCGCACGGCTTCGGGGACATTCGCACCAGGTGGTCACGGCGGTGGCGCTCTCGCATCGGCGGGTAGTTCGGCTCCGGACCGACGTGACCAAGGTGACGTTCCGCCGGATGAGCGACGAGTTCCTGCGTGCCTACATCGCTACCGGTGAACCGATGGACAAGGCGGGTGCCTACGGCATCCAGGGGTATGGCGCGGCGCTGGTGGAGCGCGTGGAGGGCGACTTCTTCAGCGTGATGGGATTGCCGGTGAGGCTGGTGCTGGACCTGCTGGAGGAGGCTGGGTTCAGCTACGAGTTCAACAACGTGGCGAGGAACTGAAAAGGCGTAAGGAGGAACGGCGACAGCGTAAGGAGGAACTGAAACAGCGTAAGGAGGAACGGCAACAGCGTAAGGAGGAACTGAAACAGCGTGAGGTTGAGGAGGGGAGCGCATCCCGCCGTTGCTGTTCCCCCTTACGCAGTTGCTGTTCCTTCTTCCGCCTCAGGCTTCACCCGGAACACATCCACCTTCTCCTCCCTCCCCCGCAACTCCATGGGTTCCAGCGCCTCGTAGTGCCACGGGCCGTACGTGGCAGATCGCACTCCGTCCGCCACCAGGATCTCCCCCGCGCCGGCCTCGGCGCAGAGGCGCGCAGCGACGTTCACCACGTCGCCCAGGACGGTGTACTCCAGCCGGCGGTGGCTTCCGATGTTGCCCACGAAGGCCTCACCGAAATTGATGCCGATGCCGACACCGAGCGCGGGGCGCCCGGCGGCAAGCCAGCGCTGCGTTGAGATGCGCCAGCGCCTCCTGCATGGACAGCGCGGCGCGCACGGCGCGATCGGGTGCGTCATCCTGCGCCTGGGGCGCGCCCCAGAGCGCCATGATGGCGTCGCCCACGAACTTGTCGAGCGTGCCGCCATGCTCGAAGACCACCTCGACCATCTCGGTGAAGTACTCGGACAGCAGTTTCGCGAGTGCCTCCGGGGTCATGCCTTCCGCCAGGCGGGTGAAGCCGCGCACGTCGCTGAAGAGCACGGCGATCTTCCGCCGTTCCCCGCCCAGTCGCGTCGCGCCGGCATTCCGCGCGATCTCCGCGGCGACCCCGGGCGCGAAATAGCGCTCGAAGCTGCCGCGCACGATGGCCTGCTCCTGGAGCTCGTCGGCCTGCATGCTGGCGCGGATGCCGGCGGCCGCGATGCCGCCGAAGGCGATGAGGAACTGCAGGTCTTCGTCGCTGAATGAATTGGTGGCCGTGACGCTGTCCACGTACAGGATGCCGAGCACCTGCTCGGCGGTGGCCATGAGCGGGGTGCACATGGCGCTGCGCACGCTCTGGCGGAGGATCGACTGGCCGATGAAGCGGCTGTCGGCGACGGCATTGTCGGAGAGGACCGCGACGCGCCCCGCCACGACCGTGTCCACGATGGAGCGGGGCACCGCCTCGGCCGGCAGGCCGCCGACGCGACTCCGGCTCATCCGGGGCACGAGCTTGCCGCTCGCCACGTCGAGCAGGAGAATCGCGACGCGATCCACCGCCAGCACCTCGAACGCGGTATGCACGATGGTCTCGAGCAGGCGCTCGTGGTCGAGTTCACCGGAGAGCCGCTGCGACAGGTCGAGCAGCAGCTCGAGCTTGCGCGATTGCCGCGCGGCGGCATCGGCGTCACCGAGCTTGATGAAGCTTTGTTCGGACTGCGCGTCGAGGTGGGCGTAGGCATCGCGCGCGTAGTCCACCGGCACCTGGCGCACGATGGTGCCGCCGGCGGGACGGGCGCTGGTCTCCAGCGGCTCGACCCGGAAGGTGGCGCGGCCGAACGTCAGCGTGTCGAACGCGGCGGCGCGCCCGCGGGACACCCGGTTGCCGTTGACCTGGGTCCCGTTGCTGCTGCCGAGATCGGTCACCTCCAGCACCTCGTTCTCCGCGCGGAGCTCGGCGTGGCGACGGGAGATGGTGGGGTCGGGCACCGGCAGGTCGCTCGAGGGGCCACGTCCCAGGACATACGACGTGCCGGCCACGATGTCGAACGACTCGGGGCCGTTGGTGCGGATCAGCCGGAAAGCGAGCTCGCTCATTCCGCTCCCCGGGCCGCGAGTGCCAGCGCCGTCAGCACCGCGCGGGCCTTGGCTTCCGTCTCCCGCCACTCGGCCATCGGGTCCGAGTCGGCGACAATGCCGGCCCCGGCCTGCACCCAGGCGCGGCCGTCCTTCATCACACAGGTTCGGATGGCGATGGCGGTATCCAGGGTGTGCGCTCCCCAGCTGACGTAGCCCACCGCGCCGGCATAGGGTCCGCGCCGGGTAGGCTCGAGCTCATCGATGATCTCCATCGCCCGCACCTTGGGGGCGCCACTCACGGTGCCCGCCGGGAAGCAGGCGCCAAGCGCGGCGAGGGCGTCGACCCCTGGACGGAGCCTTCCGCGTACCTCACTGACGAGGTGCATGACGTGAGAGTATCGCTCCACGGTCATGAAAGTGGTAAGGCGTACGGTGCCGTAGTCCGCCACCCGGCCCACGTCGTTGCGGCCGAGGTCGACCAGCATCAGGTGCTCGGCGCGCTCCTTCGGATCGGCCACCAGCTCGGCTTCCATGGCCACGTCGTGTTCGGGCGAGCTGCCCCGCGGCCGGGTTCCGGCGATCGGCCGCACCACGACCTCACCGTCCTCCACCCGGACCAGCACCTCGGGCGAGCTTCCCACGACGCAGATGTCGTCGAACTGCAGGTAGTAAAGGTACGGCGCCGGGTTGAGTGCGCGGAGATAGCGATAGGTGAGGAATGGCGGAGGCGCCGGGAGATCGATGCGCCGGGAGAGGACCGCCTGAAAGATGTCGCCGGCGGCGATGTACTCCCGGATGCGCTCGACGTCGGCGCGGAAGGTATCATCGGGGTAGGGGGACGACGACGGAGCGATCGCCACCGGCTCCATGGCGAGCGGGCGGACGCGGCTGGGCGCCTCGAGGCGGCTGAGCCAGAGGTCGATGCGGGCTTCGGCTTCATTGAAGGCGCTTTGCAGCGCCGCACCCGCCGCGCCGGCGGGCACCTCGACCGACGCGATGACGGTAGCGCGATTGTAGATGTTGTCGAGCACCAGCAGCGTGTCCACCACCATGAAGAGGGCGTCGGGAAGGTCGCGATCATCAGGCGGCGGATCGGGCAGCCGCTCGAGCGTGCGCGCCACGTCGTAGCCCAGGAAACCGACGGCACCACCGGTGAAGCGCGGCAAGCCCGGCACGGGCGCGGGTGGGTGTGCTCGCATGAGCGCGGCCAGGTGGTCGAGCGGCGCCACGTCGCTGGCCTCGTGGCGCCAACCTTCGGACGGCGTCCAGCGGCGGCACTCGCGGTCGCGATATGACAGCACCTCTCGCGGATCGGTGGCGAGGAAGGTGTAGCGCGCCCACCGCTCGCCGCCCTCCAGGGACTCGAGGAGAAATCCATATCGGCCGCGATGAAGCTTCAGGAAGGCCGACACCGGCGTGTCGCCATCGAGCACGACTTCGCGAATGACGGGAACAATGCCGCCGTGTTCGGCCCGGCGGACAAAATCGTCGAACCGGTCCATCAACGCGGCCCCGCCACGACGTAGCTGCCGTTGCCCTTAAGCGGCGCGCTCAGGTTGTCCTCGTTGGGCCGGCGCGTGGCGAGGAGGAGAATCGACCCGTCGTCGTTGAGCCGCCCGATGGCGAGCTCACGCTCGAAGGCGGCGGCACTGCCATACTTCTTGATCGCGGCGGTGGGGGCTTCGAAATGCCGGGCAAACTTGAAGATGATGCTGGCACCGGTGGCCTCGGCCCCGCACTGGACGTCGACCCCGTAGACGCCGGGACGGACATGCACGGTGAGCTCGACCGGGGTCCCCTCCGGCGCCTTGAGCGAGCTGTCCGGGAAGATCAGGACGGCAAAGGTGGCCAGGTCCGGTGCACCGTTCCGCAGGACCACGACCCGGGCGTGGCCCGCGGAAAGGGTCAGGGTGGTGTCGTTGGGTGGGGTGCCACCGGCCTCGAGGACCCAGACGTCGGTCTGGGGCAGGGTACGCTCTTCCGTGGCCCTGGGCTGGGACGCGGTGCTGGCGTTCTGCCGCCCCCCACAGGCCACAACCAGTGCGAGAGCCAGCCCGAGGGACGCCCCCGGGCGGGCACTGGAACGCGTCCTGCTAAGATGTCCGCGGAGTCGTGTCATGAAGTGGCTTGAAGTGGCTGTGGGGAGGGCGGGAAAGTACCGGCGGGCGCGCCCGGGCAGCAAGCCGCAGGCGCCCTGCCGGGCACCCCGTGTGCCGCTATGGCCTTGCAAGAGGTATAGTTAGCTTCAGTCAGGATTGCGGGCTTCATCCTCCAGTCGGGAGTTCATGTCGTTCAACGATGAGTGGCTGGTTGCCACGGTTCAGGTCCTTTTGCCTGAGGGTGCGATCGAGGTCGTCCGGCAGGAAACCGGAACGGCGTCGGTTTCGCTGTGGGAACAGCTCGTCCAGCGGCGGCTGACGACGGACGAACAGATCCTCGTCGCCATTGCCAAGCGGTTCCGGTTGCCAGTAGCAGAGATGGGACTGCTCGACACCCGCACACGCGAGAATCTCCCCGAAAACCTGGTGCGGCGCTTCAACGTGCTGCCGCTCCGGATGACCGACTCCTTCCTCGAAGTCGCCACCGCCAACCCGTTCGACATCGACGCCGAGAAGATGCTGGCGTTCGCGACGGGACGCGAAGTGCGCATGCTGCTGGGCTCGCCCTCGAAGATCCGGGAGCGGGTGGACCAGCTGTATGGCGGCGCCGAGGAGGCCGTGCACAAGATCCTGGGCGGCCTCGAGGATGCGGACGTGCAGCACGCTCGAGGACGAGTCGGGCGACATCGCGGCCTCGGCGGAAGAGGCGAGCACCGCGCCGATCGTGCGGCTGGTGGACATGATGCTGGCCGACGGCATCTCGAGCCGGGCGAGCGACGTGCACGTGGAGCCGGTGGAGGGTGGCGTCGTGGTGCGCTACCGCATCGACGGCGTGCTCCGGCAGGTGATGAAGATCCCGCGCAGCGCCGGCGTACCGCTCATCTCCCGCATCAAGATCATGTCGGGCCTCGACATCGCCGACCGGCGCCGGCCGCAGGACGGGCGCGCACGGGTATCGGTGAACGGTTCGCCGGTCGATCTCCGCATCTCGACACTCCCCGCCACGCACGGCGAGAAGGTCGTGATCCGGGTCCTGAACGCCAAGTCGACCGTGCTCTCGCTCGACTCCCTCGGCATGTCGGAGGACGAGCGCGACCAGATCGGGAAGCTGCTGACCAACAAGGAAGGGATCATCCTCGTCACCGGCCCCACGGGTTCGGGCAAGACGACGACGCTGTACTCGGCGCTGCGGATGGTGCAGAGCGAGGGCGTTAACATCGTCACGGTGGAGGACCCGGTCGAGTACCGGCTGGGCGAGAACATCGTGCAGGTGCAGGTGAACGAGAAGGCAGGCCTGACGTTCGCCACGGCGCTCCGCTCGATCCTGCGGCAGGATCCCGACGTCGTGCTGGTGGGCGAAATCCGCGACCACGAGACGGCGCAGATCGCCGTGCAGGCCTCGCTCACGGGTCACCTGGTGCTCTCCACGCTCCACACCAACGACGCGCCGAACGCGGTGACGCGCCTCGTGGACATGGGCATGGAGACGTACAAGATCGCGACCGCGCTCCGTGGCGTCATCGCGCAGCGCCTCATGCGGCGCCTCTGCCCGCTCTGCCGGCAGGAGCACCGCGATGCGGTGCCGACCCGGATCAAGCGCTATATCCCCGACGGTTCGGCGCTGTATCGCGCGGTGGGGTGTCCCGACTGCGCCATGACGGGCTACCGTGGCCGGTTCAGCATCGTCGAGGTGCTGACGATGAACCCCGAGCTCGAGCGGCGCATCGGCGCCGGTGCCACGGCCGACCGCATCGCCGAGGCGGCACGACACACGGGAATGAAGTCGCTCTGGGAGAGCGGGCTGGTGCACGTGCTCAACGGCGAGACGACGCTCGAAGAACTGCTTCGTGTCACCGACGTGCCGCATGAGGACCGGGCTGGTGGTATCGGGCGCGTGCCGACTCCCGCGCCATTCCGGGTGTCGGGGCAGCAACCGGCGATGCCGTCCGGCGATCACTCGGGCAACGGTGCCGCGACGCTGGTGCCCGGATCGATGGGCGCGATGCCCGGCGTGGATCTTTCCTTCGAGCTGCTCGAAGAAGTGCTCACCCCGGTCCTCGACGATCCTGCGGGGCGACCGGGCAAGAACCGTTGCGTACTGCTGGTTGAGGACGAGGACCAGCTTCGCCGGGTGATGAAGGACCTCCTGGAGCGCGAGGGTTACAAGGTGGTCGAGGCACGGGACGGCGCGCAGGCACTGGATGAAGTGGACCGGAGCGCGCCCGACCTGATCATGCTCGACCTCAACCTGCCGGGCATCCTCGACGGGTACGGTGTATTGCAGCGGCTGCGGTCGCGGCCATCCACCAGCCAGATCCCGGTGATCGTGCTGACGGCGAAGGGTGACGAGGACAACGAAGTGCGGGTCTTCCAGCTGGGTGCCGACGACTTCCTGACCAAGCCCTTCCGCGCGCGCGCCCTCTCGGCGCGGCTCGAGGCGGTGCTGGGCCGCCGCCGGGTCTGAGCCACGACCCCAATGCGCTCGACCTGATCAAGGCATCGGTCAGAGCGCAGCCCGGGTACACCCTCGCGGCGCTCGACGCGGGACGCAAACTCAACCAGAACGAAAGTCCGTACGACCTTCCCGACGCACTGAAGCGGGAAATCGTCGACCGCGTGGCCCGAGCGTTCTGGCCGCGTTATCCGGATTTCGTGCCGGCGACGCTCCTGGATCGGTTGTCGGAATGGTTTCGCTGGCCGGCAGACGGCATCCTGGCGGGGAACGGCTCCAACGAGCTGATCCAGGCCACGCTCGCCGTGACCGTGGAGCCCGGTGATGCCGTCGTGGCGCCGTCGCCCACTTTTTCACTCTACCGGGTACTGACGTCGGTGTCGGGAGGGCGCTACCTGCCGGTGCCCCTCGATGACGCGTTCCAGTATGACATGGACCGGCTGGTCGAGGTCG
This sequence comes from uncultured Gemmatimonadales bacterium, assembly GCA_963822925.1. Classification (GTDB taxonomy): domain Bacteria; phylum Gemmatimonadota; class Gemmatimonadetes; order Gemmatimonadales; family GWC2-71-9; genus JAGGAG01. The sequence continues at coordinate 100,277 of CAWGJN010000015.1, read as the reverse complement.
CGGTGCGGGAGCGGGCGAAGGTGGTGGTGCTCAACTCGCCCAACAACCCGACCGGCTCCGTGCTCCCCCCGGGCGCGGTGGAGCGGGTGCTGGCGGAGACCGATGCGCTGGTACTCTGCGACGAGGCCTACGTCGATTTCGGCGGGCCCGACGCGATGAATGCGCTGACGGCGTCCGACCGTGTGGTGGTGCTGCGCACATTTTCCAAGGCGCTGGGCATGGCGGGTCTTCGCTTCGGCGTAGCCCTGGCGCACCCGGCCGTCGCGCGCGAGATCGCCAAGGCCAAGCTGCCCTACAACGTCAATCTCTTCACGCTGACGGCGGCTGAAGTGGCGCTGGAACACATGGATGTCCGCCAGGACCTGGTGTCGCGGGTCATCGCGACCCGGGAGCGGACATTCCCGCGACTCAGTGCCCTGCCGGGCATCACGGTCTACCCCAGTGCCGCGAACTTCTTCCTGATGCGCTTCCATTCGGTGGCGGCGGGCGAGGTGTACCGCCGGCTGCTGCAGGATCACGACATCCTGGTGCGGGACGTTTCAGGAGTGCCGGGCCTGGAGCAATGCCTGCGGATCTCCGTCGGAACCGACAACGACATGGTGGCGGTGGAGCGGGCGCTAGCAGAGATTCTGGGTGAGGCGCGAGAGGCGTGAAGGTGAACGGTCAACGGTGAACGGGATGGCGCGAATCGGCGAGATTGTTCGAGAGACGAAAGAAACACAGATCCACGTGCGCATCGACCTCGATGGGTCGGGAGCAGCCAGCGTCAGTACGGGCATTGGCTTCTTCGACCACATGCTCGATGCCTTTGCGCGCCACGGCCTGTTCGACCTCGCCGTGGAGGCGAAGGGCGATCTGCACGTGGACGGGCATCACACGGTGGAGGACACCGGCATCGCGCTGGGGCAGGCCATCGCGCAGGCGCTGGGCGACCGGTCGGGAATCCGGCGATATGCCGACGCGATGGTGCCGCTGGACGAAGCGCTGGTACGCGCGGTAGTGGACGTGTCCGGCCGTCCGTACCTGTCGTACCAGGTCGAGATTCCCAAGTGGCAACTGCTGGGCGACTACGACGTGTTTCTCACACCGGAATTCTTCCGTGCCCTGGTGACAAATGCCGACCTGACGGCACACCTCGACTTGATCCGGGGGGACAACCCGCACCATATCGTCGAGGCGACGGTCAAGGCGTTTGCGCGGGCCCTGGATGGGGCCACCACCATCGATCCTCGCGTGCGGGGCGTGCCGTCGACCAAGGGCCTGCTGTGATCGTCGTGGTGGATTATGGAGTGAACAACCTGGCGAGCGTCGTGCGCGCATTCGAGGCCACGGGCCACCAGGTGACGCTTTCGTCCGATCCCGCGGTGGTGAGCCGGGGATCACGGGTCGTGATGCCCGGTGTGGGGCACTTCGCGCGCGCGGCCGAGAACCTTCGGCAGAGCGGCCTGGGCGATGCGGTGCGCGAGGTGAAGGCTGCCGGGCGCCCCGTGCTGGGCATTTGTCTTGGTCTCCAGCTCTTCTTCAACCGGAGCGAGGAGGCGCCGGACACGCCGGGCCTGGGACTGCTCGAGGGCGACGTCGTGAAGTTCCGGCCCGGCTTGCCCGTGCCGCACGTGGGCTGGGCCCGGGTGGACGCTACCGCGGCAGGACAGCGGCATGGGGGTGTCAGTGCCCTCTTCGAGGGTGAGCCTCCGTTCTTCTATCACGTTCACAGCTATCACCCCCACCACGTGCCCGCAGGCCAGGTGCTGGGAACCGCCGACTACGGCGAGTTGTTCCCGACGCTGGTGGGTCATGACAACGTGCTGGGCGCGCAATTCCACCCCGAGAAGTCGCAGCGAGCCGGCCTGGCCCTGCTCGACGCATTCGCGCGGTGGGTTCCGTCATGAGCGGCGCGATCACGCTGGTGGACGTCGTGGTGCTTCGCGGTTCCGGCGCCAGCCTGGAGTGCCTGCTGCTGCGTCGCGCTACCGGCGGCCGGTGCCCGGGATCGTGGGAGATGGTGCATGGGCACGTGGAACCGGGTGAGCTGCCGGCCGATGCCGCGCTGCGTGAGCTCAGGGAGGAGACGGGACTCGAACCACGGAGCCTGTACAACCTGAGCCGGGTGGAAAGCTTCTACCTGCACCGGCGAGATGTCGTGATGCAGGTGGGCATGTTCGCGGCGTTCGTGGACGCGGGTGCCGCCCGGCTCGGTCCGGAGCATGATGAGTTCACCTGGCTGTCCGTGGCGGAAGCGAAGCGCCGATTTGCATGGCCCCGCGAAGTGCGTTGTCTCGAGGACGCCGTGCACCTCATCGGGAGAGGCGACGCGGGCGCGCTCGAGGACGTGCTGCGGGTATGCTAGCGCGGCGGATCATCCCGTGCCTCGACGTCGCGAACGGCCGGGTGGTGAAAGGAATTCACTTCGAGTCGCTGCGGGACGCGGGCGACCCGGTGGAACAGGGCGCGCACTATGACGCCGAGGGGGCGGACGAGCTGGTGTTCCTCGACATCGCGGCGAGCTATGAATCGCGCTCGACGACGCTCGACATGGTGAGTCGCGTGGCCGATCGCCTGTTCATCCCCTTCACCGTTGGCGGCGGCATACGAACGGTGGAGGATGCCGGCCGCGCGCTGCGCGCGGGCGCCGACAAGGTCGCCGTCAACACGGCGGCGGTGCGCGATCCCGAGCTGGTGCGCCGCCTCGCCGACAGCTTCGGGAGCCAGTGCGTGGTGGTCGCATTGGACAGTCGCCGCGTCGAGGGACGCGACGTGGTGATGGTCACCGGCGGCCGTGACCCGACCGACCGTGAGGCCGTGGAGTGGGCGGTGGAACTCGAGGCGCGGGGCGCCGGCGAGATCCTGCTGACGTCGATGGACCGCGATGGCACTCAGGCCGGCTACGACCTCGCGCTCACGTCGTCGGTCTCCTCGGCGGTGCGAATCCCGGTGATCGCCTCCGGCGGCGCCGGCAAGCTCGAAGACCTGGCCGACGCGCTGGCGGCCGGCGCTCACGGCGTGCTGGCGGCGTCCATCTTTCACTTCCGCGGCTCCTCGCTCCCGGAGGCACGCGCGTACCTCAAATCACGTGGTTATCCGGTGCGACCATGATCTTCCCGCTCCTCCCTGCGTACTCCGTGCTTGCCGCGCTCTCCATCGTCACAGCGGGAGCGCCGTGCACCCGCATCAGCCGCGCGGGCACTGAACTGCGTGGTGACACGAAGATCTGCCCCGGGCGTTACCGCATCGCGGATCCGGGGCAGAAGGGCGTGCTGATTGTGGCAGCGTCCGGGCTGCACCTCGACCTCCACGGGGTCATCATCGAGAGCGGCGACTCGGTGCCGAGCCGGTTTTCCGGCTACGGGATCATGCTGCGCAACGTGGACAGTGTCGCGATCACGGGCGGGACGATCCGCGGCTTTCGCATCGGGGTGATGCTGGAGGGTGGCTCGGGTCACTCGGTCACCGCGATGACGCTGTCGGGGTCGCGGACGCAGGCGCTGCGCTCGACTCCCGACCGGTATTCGGAAGCCGACTGGCTCGACATCTTCCATCCCGACACGTTCGAGACCTACGGCGCCGGGCTCTACCTCAAGAACGCCGAGGGGATCACCGTACAGGGGGTGACGGCGCGGGACGCGCAGAACGGCATCATGCTGTCGAGCGTGCGCCGAAGCCAGCTGCTCGACAACGACGTGTCGGACAATTCCGGCTGGGGGATGAGCCTCTGGCGCTCGTCGCGGAATGCGCTGCTGCGGAACCACGCCACGCACAACGTGCGCTGCGAGAGCGAGAGCTACAGCAGGGGTTGCGACTCGGCGGCGCTGCTGATCCGGCAGCGGAGCGACTCGAACGTCATTGCCGACAATGACCTGCGCTGGTCGGGCGACGGATTCTTCCTGAGCGGCCACCAGCCCGGGCTCGAGCCGTCGGTGGGGAACCTGGTGATCCGGAACGACGCGAGCCATGCGTACCACAACGCGTTCGAGGCCACCTGGAGCTGGGGCACGATGTTCATCGAGAACCGCGCCGACAGCTCGGCCTACGGCTTCTGGCTCGGCTATTCGACGGGGGCCACGGTGCGGGGCAACACCATCATCGGCAGCGGCGAGGTGGCCATAGCGATCGAGCATGGGAGCGACAACGAGATCGCGGGCAACACGGTGATCGGAGGCAAGGACGGGATCAAGCTCTTCACGTCGGCGCCGAGCGGGCCGTCGAGCCGGGGCTACCGGGTGAATGACAACATGCTGGCGCGCCTGGGGCGCGGGCTGGTGCTGCAGGGCACGACGCAGCTGCGGATCCGGGGGAACGTGTTCGACGACGACCGGGAAGCACTGGTCGCCGATGCATCAGCGAAGGACGCGGTGGTGCAGGGGAACATCTTCCTCCGGCCGGGGCGGTTCTACGTGATCGCCCCGGAGCTCAACGCCGGCGGGAACTACTGGGACAGCGGGTCGGAGGAAGCGACCGGCGAGAAGGTGTCGGGGAACGTGGTGCTGGCGCCGTGGCAGGGGGCGAGCGCGGTAGGATACTAGATCTTGCTGGATACTGGTGAGAATGGCCAGGTCGGAAGCTGCGTGGCTCCGGGGTGGCTCCTTCGGCTCTCGTGCCGGCGCGGCTGAGTCGCGATTCGCGCGCGCTCAATGATCGTGGGTGCACTCAGAAGAGGTCGATCGCGCCGCGCCGAGCAACAGAGCCTTCGGAGCCATCCCCATTCGCCACGCCAAACCGCATCGTCCTTAGCCGCCTACCCCAATATCCGCCTGGCCGACGGCGCCCTACCCGTACCCGCCTACCCGCCTAGTCGTACCTTCCCTTGTAGCTCAGGAATTTCCACTCGCCGCCGCGTTCCACGACCAGGCCGAAGAGCCGTTCCTCGACCGTGTCGCGGGGCGCCGGCACGCGCTTGAGGACGCAGGGTCCCCAGAGGGTGTTCTCGCCCTCGGTGTTCGACTGGGGATCGCAGGTGTAGCCGACCACGTGCAGCGGCTTGCCGCCCCGCTCCTGTAGCAGCCGCGACAGGTCCTTCCGGCTCCCCCCTTCCAGCATGAACCACATCAGCGCCGGGCTCAGGTCGTAGGGCGGCAGCCCCTGCTTCGACGTGGGATAGTAGAGCCACGCGAACTCGTCGCGGTTGACGAGCATGCGTGCTGAGGGCCGCCGTGTCGCTGGTCTCGATCGCCTTGACCCAGGCCTTTACCAGCGCATCGCGCGAGGGCTTGCCGCCGGTGAACCGGTCCACCTGCGTGGTGCCCTGCCGGAACCGCTCGATCGCCACGTCGCGCGGGACGACGCTGTCGATGTGTTGCGGCATCGACGTTGTGGCGGCCGTGGATCCGGTGGAGGCCGCGGCAGGAGCCTGCTCGCGTCCGCAACCAGCAACGGTTGCAGCGAGGCCCAGGATGATCAGGGTCGAGCGGTTCATGCGATGCCTCGTGACAATCGGTACGGGGGCAAGAAAGCGCCCGACCGGCGCGGGCCTGCCGCCGGTCGGGCGAATTCTACGTTCAGCTCAGTTGGTCTGGTAGACGGTCCAGCCCGAGTACCAGGGCGTCGCCGCTGCCGGGATCCACGGCGCCGATGTACGACGTGTTGACCCAGCTGCCACCGAAGTAGTTCGTCGGTGCGGTTGGTCACCAGCGTCGGCGCTGGCGTGGTCAGGCCGCCCGTGGTGGCGGGCGAGCCGGCCTTCGGCTTGAAGTTGAGCGATCGGCGGCGTCAGCGTGTAGCCGAGGAGAGTGTCCACCTGCACGTCGGTGGCGTAGGCCAGCATCGTGGCCGAGGCGACCGGCGTTCCAGTTCGTGGTCTGGGAATAGCCGGCGCCGGTGGTGTCGTAGTTGAAGCCGTTCTGCGCCAGCAGCGTGTTCGAGATCCAGAGCGAGTCCTTGCCCGCCCGACCCGATCCAGAGCGAGTCGGTCCAGGCGTCGCGGATGTTGATGGCGATGCCGGTGTAGCGCGACAGGCACGCCGTTGAACACCGTGCTGCCGGTGCCGCGGCGCCACACGCCACCGTTGCCGTCGCCGGGAACGCCGGCGACCAGCGTGCCCGCGCCGATCATGGTGAAGTTGGCCAACACCGGCATCGAGTACGGGGTGCTGGCGCCGGTCGCGCGTCAGGTGCAGCCGCTGACAGCGGGATCGCAGCCGTCGCCCTCGAAGCCGCGCGGGTCGGCTCGACAGCGTGCCCGTGCCCGGCTGCGGGCGTGAGGCGGGTGCTCTGGAAGGCGATCAGGAACTGGTTGCGGCCCTGGTAGCCCTCGGTCCAGTCGAAGTGATCGTCGCCCGACTCGTAGGAGACGAGGTAGCGGCCATCCACCGCGCCGCCCCACCACTCGAACGAGTCGTCGAGACCGGTCATGCGTCTGGATGTACTCGTACGTGGTGCCGCGACCGACCGCGTAGCTGGACAGCGTGTTCAGCTCCTGGCCCGCGCCGTTGGAGATGTCGTAGCCGGCGAACTCGATGCGGACGTACCGAAGCGTGCCGCTGTTGTCGGCGTTGTCGGTGCCGCCGGCATAGTTCTCGGCCACACCCGCCGCGCCGCCCTCGGTCTGGATCGTGGCGCCGGTCGGTTGATAATGCCGTTGCCGATGATGATGATGCCGCCCCAGTCGCCCGGCTTGCGGTTGCCCGGGAGCCGGCCCGAGGTGAAGACGATCGGCGTCGGCCGCGGTGCCGTTGGCCTCGATCTTCGCGCCGCGGAGGATCCAGAGGGAGCTGCCGAGCCACCGTCGTGTCGCCGATGATCTCGGGTGCCGGGCTGGATGGTCAGCGTGGCGCCGCTCTGCACCTTCACGTAGCCGGACAGGGTGTAGAGCGTGTCGGAGTAGAGCGTGCGGCTGGCGGTGATGTTGCCGGTGATAACCCCGGCAGCGAAGCTCACGGCGGCGCTGATAGGCGCTGGTGCCGGCGGAGTTGGTGGCCGCCACACGGTAGGCATAGTCGGTGACGGGCAGGGTCAGGCGTGGCGTCATCGTACGTCGTGCCGGTGATCGCGCCGCCGAGATCGGTGTAGACGGTCGGGGCAGACTGGAGCGCGCGCTGCAGGCTGTAGCTGCGTGGCTCCCGACGACGGCGTTCCAGCTGATCGTGCGCCGTCGTGGTGTTCACCGGCTCGACCGTGAGCCCGGTGGGCACTGCCGGGATCGACGGTCCGCTGCTGTCGCTGCTGCAGGCCGCGAGTGTGACCATCGCCGTCAGGCCGGCGAGGCCAGCGAGCACAAGTTTCCTGGGTAACCGCGTCATCGTCATCCCCTCGAAGAAGTGATTCTTGCACGCAACACGCCGGCACAACACCGCGGATTCGGGGAGCACGAAACCGCGCTCCGCGTTCCGTCTCGATGACGGCGGCGTCACAATTGTGTCAACGAGACCTAGATCTCCCACTTGAAGCTCACGCCGAAGATCCGGCCCGAGAAATACGCCTGCCGTATCACACCGCCCTGCTCGAAGAGGTACTGCGCGTTGAGGAGGTTCCGCGCCTCGACCTTGGCCATCAGGTTGTGCAGGATGGGGATCTGCACCGTGGCGTCGAGCATGCTGCGGGGCTTCTCGTAGGCGTCGGGGATGCCGCCGACGCCGGCCTCGAGGATGCGCTGGCCCTGCACGTTGTAGAGGAGCGAGGCCGCCCAGGCGTTCTTCGCGAAGAGGAGACCGGCATTGACGATGTAGGGCGACTGGCCCACCATCGGGCGCTCCGGGTTGGTTGCCGCGGAGATGCTGTCGTTGCCGACGGTGATCGAGCTCTTCATGAAGGTGACGTTGGCGAAGGCGGTGAAGGGGCGCATCGCACCGCCGATGAAGTCGAGACTCTTCCGGGCCTCGAGCTCCAGGCCGTAGTTGTCGGCGGCGTCCGCGTTCACGTAGCTCAGCACGCTGGCGCCGGCGGCTGCGATGTAGACCTTCTCGATGGGCGAGTCGAAGTGCTTGTAGAACACGCCGGCGCTGATGATCTCGCCGGAGCGGGGGAACCATTCCCAGCGGAAGTCCACGTTCTGGATGAGGGCCCGGTTCAGCGCCGGGTTCCCCTGGGTAATGGCAAAGCCGACCTGCTCGAAGTAGTTGACGTCGGCGACCTCGCGGTACTCCGGGCGCGACACCGTCTGGGTGGCCGCAAAGCGGAGGTTCTGGTCGGGCGTGAGGGCGTAGTTGAGCGCCAGTGACGGCAGGATGTCGGTCTTGCTCGGGGTTGCCGGCACTTCGGTGCCATCCGGCTTCACCGCAACCACGTTGAGGTTCCACGACTCGAGGCGGGCGCCGCCGACCAGCTGCAGGCGCTGCGTCAGGGGGAACTCCACCTGGGCGTAGCCGGCGTAGATGTCCTCGTCGGCGGTGTACCGGCCGCCGTTCGAGTTCGCCTGCATGAAGAAGTTGCTGGCGTCGATGTTCGTCTGGGTGAAGATCTGCTCCGGCGGCACCTGCAGTGACGTCTCGGGCAGGCCAATGTTGATGATGTCATACGCCCGGACATCGACGTCCCGGCTGGCGGTGCGCCAGGCCGCGCCGGCCTTCACATTCCATGGCCGGTTGAGCGCGCCGAAGCTGTGCTGCCAGTTGGCGCCCAGGTCCCAGTTGGTCTGAGCGAGGTCGCTCCAGGTGCGGGTCGCGAACCGGGTCTGGCCGTACCACTGGGTTGGCACGAGCTGCCCATTGGCATCGGGCTGCGCCAGATAGCCGATGTCCGTGCGGTCCGGCTCGTCCCGGTTGATCCCGCTGGTCGCGACCTGCCAGGTGACGTAGTTGCGCTGGCCAATGAGATGGTTGCCGACCAGCTGGTTGGTGCGGATGCTGCGCTGGATGTACGTGATCCGGGAGAAGAGGAACTCGCTGGCGAATTCCTCGTTGAATCCGCCCAGGTCCTCAGCCGAGTTGTCGCCGCCCCGGGTATAGGTGTTGTTGAACTCGAGCTTGGTGCCCGAGCCGATGCGGGTGGACAGGTTGAGCAGCCCGCCCCAGAGCACGCTTCCGATGGAACTCTGGCCGGTGTACTGGTTGAGCGGCAGGGCGGTGTCGTCCTCCGACCCCACCTTGGTGATGCCCTTCACCTGGTCCTGCTTGACCTCCTGGGCGTAGGCGTAGGTGAAGGACGCGATATAGCCGAACAGGTGATGGAACACCGGGTCCTCACCGCCGATGGAGGCGTTGAAGCCGCCGGCGCCATTGCCGTCGCCTGGAGTGGAATTCCACACGTTGCGAAACGATGCGATGAGCCCGTTCAGCTGCGACTGGTTGAGGCCGGTGAGCTCGCCGGCGGCTGCCACGTCGGACGGAATGGCGCGCCCGCCGGCGCCGTTGGCGAACCAGTCACCGCTCACCGTCGGCGGCTTCGCGATGTTCTGGCCGGTGACCGCGGAGTTGAAGGCGGCCGAGACCCCGATGTTGATCTGCCGCCCCGCGGGGAACTCCTTGGTCTTCAGGTCGACGCGAGCGCCGCTGAAGTCGCCGGGCTGGTCGGGTGTGAAGGTCTTGGAAGTGGTGATGCCGTCGAGCAGGTTGGTGGGGTAGAGGTCCAGCGGCACGACCTTCCGGTCGGTCTCGGCGCTGGGGAGCGTGGCGCCATTGAGTGCGGTGGTGGTGTACCGCTCACCCAGGCCGCGCACGATCACGTACTTCCCGTCCTGCACCGACACGCCGCTCACCCGCTGCACCGCCTGGCCGGCGTCGCTGTCGGGCGATTTCTCGATCTGCTCGGCGCTGATGGTGTTGATGACGCTATTGGAGTTCTTCTGGTTGTCGAGCGCGGCGTTGAGCGAACCCTGCTCCGCCTCGGCCGTGACCGCCACCTCCTCCAGCTGCACCACCGAGGGCGCCAGCGAGATGTTCTGCTCGACCACGTCCTTCGAGGTAACCACCAGCCCCGTCACCGTCTTGGGCGCATAGCCCAGCATGCGTGCCGTGATCGAGACGGGCCCCACTGGCACGTTCTGCAGCGTGTAGCGGCCATCGATCGCCGACACCGTGTGAATGTCGGTACCGGTGAGCTGCACCTGCGCGCCGGCAATCGGTGCACCCTGTCTGCTTTCGACGACGCGACCGACGATCCGTCCGGTTTCCTGTGCGGCAAGTGCGGCGGGCACGAGCATCAACGTGACGAGGAAAACGAGGCGTGCGAACGATCGAATGCGCGGCATGAATCTCTCTGGCCCGAGTGCGTGACCCGGCGGCGGCCGGCGATGTCCGGCAATACCGCCCCTGCTGGAACGGCCCAAAACTCCCCTTTGCGCGTATCGGGGATCACACCGGATTGCTACGGATGTGTCACAGAGCCGCGAGTGTGGTGCAAGTCACCGCAGTAGGGTCACGGTGGAGTAACGCGAAGGCGGGAATCTCAGAAGGCGGAAAATGCAGAAGCGCAGGCGTGAGGGCGCCTGCGCCGCCAGGTGCTGTCAGGTCAGCGCGAAGGCGCGGTGGTGACCGGGGAGGTGGAGGTCGTGCCCTTGGACGAACGCAACAGTGCCAGCTGGCGCTCGGTGTTGATCTTCGAGACGCGGTTACTGGTCCACTCGGTGTTGTACTGCTGGTAGTACTGGAGCGAGAACGGTTCCAGTACGGGGATCTGTTCCTCGAACAGGTAGAATGCCGTCACCTGCTGGCGAGGCTCGAGCCGCCCATCGTTGAAGTTGGGCGAGTAGGGGAGGATCGCGATCGGGCGCAGGAGGCGGCCACGGAACACCAGCACCAGTGACTGGGCGTCGAAGTTGGCACCAGGCTGCAGTCCATAGAACTGGACGTAGGCAATGCCGGGGCGCGATACGGCGTTGTAGCGGGCCGCTGAGTCGATGCGCGGGCGGTTACTGGCGACCAGCGCCGCCATCGCCTGATAGGCATCTGGGGCCAGCAGGTTGATGACCCGGGGATCGAGCGGCGTGAACCGGATCTCGATCGCCGTGGTGGCGAGGGCAATCTGCAGGTCTTCCTGCTTGAGCGTGCCGAATCCCGGGGCAACTACCTGTTCGGAGCTGGGCAGGTTCTGGGCGTGGGAATGGCGCGGGTGCCAAACCGCCGGAACCACGAGCAGAAGCAGGAGCCAGGCAGATCGTCTCATCGGACCCTCCGGAAGGTTCTCACCGCCTGTACCGCCCACACGCAATCTACAGGCTCTGCTGGGGAGCGGTATTCAGTCCGCCGCCACCGCTGACTTGATGCTCTCGCCCAGTTCGGCGATTCCCATGCCTTCGACACTGCTCACCGGCTGCAACGATTCCTCCGTCAGTCCGAGGGCCTTGGCGATAGCCTTGGCCTGAAGCCGCTGCTGCTGGCGCCCCAGCTTGTCAGCCTTGGTAAGCACTACCAGGGCCGGGCGGCCACTCTCGGCCAGGAGGTCCTGGAACGTGAGATCGTCCCTGGAAGGCTCGTGCCGGATATCCAGCAGCCAGACCACCCCTCGTAATTGACTCCGCTTTGTGAGATAACCCTCGACCAGTTTCCGGTACCCGGCGCGCATGCCCTTGTTGGCATGGGCAAACCCGTAACCCGGCAGATCCACCATGTAAAAGGTGGGGAGCCGGAACATGTTCATGTGCTGGGTCTTGCCGGGGGTGCCGCTGACCCGGGCGAGGCCCTTCCGGCCGGTGAGGGAGTTGAGAAGACTGGACTTGCCCACATTCGACCGCCCGATGAAGGCGATCTCAGGCAGGACCGGATCGAGATTCGTGAGTGGATCTGGGAAGGAGCCGACGAATTCAACGGGAATCTCGGCGAACGGAGCGGGGAACGCCTTACGCCTCCTTCTTCTGCTTGACCCGCTCCGTCACGATCAGCGGAGTGACACCGTCGTTCACCGCCTCCTTCGTGATCACCACCTCGCGCACGTCCTCCCGCGCAGGGAGGTCGAACATGAGGTCGGTCATCATGGTCTCGAGGATGGATCGGAGACCGCGGGCGCCGGTGCCGCGCTTGAGCGCCTTGGCGGCCACGGCGCGGAGCGCTTCCGGGTCGAACGTGAGGCCCACGCTCTCGAGCTCGAACAGCTTCTTGTACTGCTTGGTCAGCGCGTTCTTGGGCTCGACGAGGATCCGCATGAGGGACTCCTCGTCCAGGTTCTCGAGCGAGACGGTGACGGGCAGGCGTCCCACCAGCTCGGGGATGAGCCCGAACCGCAGCAGGTCGTCCGGTTCCACCTCGGCGAAGGGATTCCGCGGATCAGAACCCTTGATGCCGGCGCGCTCCTGGCCATTGAAGCCGATGAGCTGACGCCCGGTACGGGTCTCGATGATCTTTTCCAGCCCGTCGAAGGCGCCGCCGCAAATGAACAGGATGTCCTTGGTATTGATCTGGATGTATTCCTGCTGCGGATGCTTCCGGCCGCCCTGCGGTGGCACCGAGGCCACGGTGCCTTCGAGAATCTTGAGCAGGGCCTGCTGCACGCCCTCACCCGACACGTCGCGGGTAATGCTCGGGTTCTCCGATTTGCGCGCGATCTTGTCGATTTCGTCGATGTAAACGATGCCGCGCTCGCATTCGGAGACGTTGAACTCCCCCGCCTGCAGCAGGCGGACCAGGATGTTCTCCACGTCCTCGCCGACGTAGCCGGCCTCGGTGAGGGTGGTGGCGTCGGCGATGGTGAACGGCACGTCGAGGATGCGGGCGAGCGTCTGGGCCAGGAGCGTCTTGCCGACGCCGGTGGGCCCGATGAGCAGGATGTTGGACTTGTCCAGCTCGACGTCGCCGTCGCGGCCCGACTGCGAGTTGATGCGCTTGTAGTGGTTGTACACGGCAACGGCCAGGGTCCGCTTGGCGCGCTCCTGGCCGATTACGTACTGATCGAGGACGTCCTTGATCTCCTGCGGAAGCGGTACCTGGGTAATGCTGTCAGCAACCTCGCGCTCCTCATCCTCTGCCAGGATCTCGTTGCAGAGGGTGATGCACTCGTTGCAGATATAGACGGACGGGCCCGAAATGAACTTCCGGACCGAGTCCTTCGACTTTCCGCAAAACGAGCAGCGCAGGTGCTTGTCGTTCGACATTCAGGCCGTTTCCGGGATGTGGTTTGGGGCGAGCCGAAAGCTTGCCCGCCCCACGGGGGGCGTCAAGGGCTAACCCGCCGCGACGGCTGCAAGGGTCTCGATGGCCTTGCGAGGCTCGAAGACCTTGTCAATGAGGCCATACGCCATGGCTTCCTCGGCGCTCATGAAGCGATCCCGGTCCATGTCGCGCTCGATCGTCTCCACCGGCTGGCCGGTATGGAGGCTGTAGAGCGAGTTGAGCTTGGTTCGGAGATACAGGATCTCGCGCGCCTGGATCTCGATGTCGGCCGCGGTGCCCTGCGCGCCGCCGGACGGCTGGTGGATCATGATCCGGGAGTGCGGCAGCGCGCTCCGCTTGCCCTTGGTGCCCGCCGCCAGCAGGAACGACCCCATCGAGGCTGCCATACCCATGCAGATGGTGTTCACCGGCGCCTTGAGGTGCTGCATGGTGTCGTAGATCGCCAAGCCGGAGGAGACCACGCCGCCGGGCGAGTTCAGGTACAAGTAGATGTCCTTCTCCGGGTTGTCGGCCTCGAGGAAGAGCAGCTGGGCGATGATGATGTTGGACACGTCATCGTTGATCGGCGCGCCGAGGAACACGATGCGATCCATCAGCAGGCGGGAGAAAATGTCGTATGTCCGCTCGCCGCGGCTGGAACGCTCGATGATATAGGGCGGATACAGGGCCATCGTCAGGACTTCGCCTCCACTACGGTGGACTGCGCGAGCAGCCAGGTGAACGCCTTGTCTTCCGTGATGCTGTGCTCGAGCTCCGCCAGGCGGCCCGCCTTCTGGAGCTGGGCATAGAGGTCGCCGGCCGGGACGTTGCGCGCGGTGGCAAGCGCGCCGATGCGTTCGTCGATCTCGGCTTCCGTGGCCTGCAGCTTTTCCTTCTCCACTACTGCCCCGATGATCAGGTCGCGCCGCACCTGCGCCTCGGCGATGTCGTGGAACTGGGCCTCGAACTTCTCCAGCGCCTCGTGCGGCTCGTGGGGAATGCCGAACTGGTGCGCGTAGGCATGGAGCCACCGGTGCACCAGCGAGTGCGGGGCCGGCACATTGTTGGCCGACACGAGCTCGTTGATGAGCGCCGAGCGGACCTGCGCGTCGGCGTTGCGCTCAGCGTCGCGGGCCAGGTCGGTGCGGATCGCATCCTTCAGTGCAGCCAGCGTGTCGAAGTTGCCCACCTCGCTCGCAAAGGCATCGTCGAGGGGCGGCAGTTCCTGGGTCTTGATCTCATGCAGGGTGACGCGCACGCGGCGGGTCTGACCACGCCGGGCCTCGTCGGGATGATCATCGGGGAAGCGGACGTCGGCGTCGACCGTCTGCCCGGGCTCGAGACCCATGACCTTCTCCTCGAGGTCGGGCACCGCCTGGTTCTGGCCCAGCACGATGTTGTGGGGGTTGGACTCCCCCACCTTGTCGCCGTCAATCGGGGCCACCTCGATGCGGACCATCTGGCCCGGGGCGGGCTTGCCGCCCTCGACCGGCAGCCAGTTGGCCTTCCGCTCACGCATCCGATCCAGCTGCTCGGTGATCGCGGCGTCATCGACCCGGGGCACGGCGCGGGTGAAGCTGAAGCCGCCGGTGCGGGCCAGGGTGATCTCGGGGCGAACCTCCACCACGAGCTCAAACTCGACCGGCCCACCCTGCTCGAACTTGAGGTTCCGCACCGAGGGGTCGGAAATGGGCTTGAGGCCCTGCTCCGACTGCGCGGTTTCCCAGCTCTCACGGATCACGTCTTCCAGCACGGCCTGCTTGATGGCCTGGTCGAACCGCTTCCGGACGATGGCGACGGGCGCCTTGCCGGGGCGGAACCCGGGGAGGCGGGCGCGGCTCGCGTACATGGCGACCGCCTTGTCCTCGGCCTGCTTGACCCGTTCCACGGCCACGGTGACCTGGAGGGAGCGGGAAGCGGCGTCCTCGGACTTCTTTTCGATGGTGATGTTGGACATGGCGACAAAGATAACAGGGGCAAGCCGGCACGGCGGCAGGCTGCAGGCGGCAAGAAGTCAGGCCGGCACGGCGGCAGGAAACCGCGATGTAAGGTCCGGCCAACGGGGTCACACTGGGGTCACTGGGGGCCGGTAGCGTGTGCCCATGCGAAATCACAGGCGGGCCGGTGCCAACGGACTAGCACCGACTCGCGTCGAGGTGGCTCAGGTTGGGCGCCGCCGGGATTCGAGCCAGCGATCCACGCTGAACGGTCCCGCCCCCCAGGCGGCGTACACCAGCCAGATGAAGCAGAAGAGCATCACCAGCTCGCCACGGTTCTCCCACCAGAAGATCTTGCCGCTTCCACCGACGTGCATCCACCAGTACGCGACCGCCATTTCCCCGGACGCGATGAACGCCATGAGGCGTGTCCCGCACCCAAGCACCAGGCACGCGCCGCATGCTACCTCGATGACCCCGGCCGCGCCGAACTTGCTCATGAGTTCCACCGTGCCGCCGTCGGGTCCCATCCCGCCGAACCAGCCGAAGAGCTTCTGGGCGCCATGGGAGAAGAACGCGGCGCCCGCCACAATGCGCAGGGCAGCCTGAGTCGCGGGGAGGTGCCGACTGTCCAAGGGTCCGAACATTTTGAATCCTCTTGTGAATCTTTTCACATAACGCGCTGGATTGCATTCGACCGTTTCGGCCGGTACGTTGACCTTCGAGTTTACATAGACGCAGGCGGCGCTGCTGTAAGGAAGCCGGTACCAAGCCGGCGCGGCCCCGCCACTGTATGAGGCCCGCGAGATCACCCGCGGTCCGGTGTCGCCAACGTAACTGCCACTGGGGACGGTCTGCTCCCTGGGAAGGCTGGCGCCACTGCCTCGAGCCAGGAGACTGGCCCGCCTGCGCCCGCATCATGTCTCTCCAGGGAGGGACGCGGGGGTGGGCGACTTCTCCGCGCAGGAGATGAGCGCCGTTGCTGCACCCCTTCGTTCCAGGAGCCGGAACGAGTGGGTGTTTTGTTTTCAGGGCTGTTGCTGCTTCTCGCCGCCTGCCAGGGCGGCGATAGAAACGTTCCCGCCGGCAGCGCGTCGATCGCGTTGACCGATGATGCCGGGCACACCGTGCACCTTGCCGCCCCCGCCCGGCGCGTCGTCTCCCTCGTCCCCAGCGTCACCGAAACCATCATCGCACTTGGTACCGCTGATCGCATCGTAGGTCGCACCGAATACGACCGCGACAGCTCGCTCGCCGCCGTTCCGTTGATCGGTCGCGGACTCAGTCCGAGCGTCGAGGCCATCATCGAACTCCGCCCCGACCTGGTGGTGGTGTGGGCCAGCGACAAACGAGGTGACCTGCGCGGGCAGCTGGAACGGGCGCGCATCCCCGTCATCGCGTTCGAGGTGCAGGACACGACCGACGCATATCGCGTCGTGACGGTGATGGGGCAGGCGCTGGGGCGGCAGGCGGCAGGCGACAGGCTGTTGGACTCTTTGCGGGCCTCCTTGAAAGAGACCGAATCCATCGCGAAGCAGCGCTCGCGCCGCCGGGTCTTCTACGTGGTGTACAACGACCCGCCGATGACCGCGGGCCCGGGCACGTTCATCAACCAGCTGCTCGATATCGCGGGTGCGGACAACGTGTTCGATGATGCTGCCTCGAAGTGGCCCACGGTGTCGCTCGAGGAAGTGGTGAAGCGTGATCCCGACATCGTGGTGCTGCCGGTAGGTGAGATGTCGGTCCAGGTGGGCGAACGGCTGCGCAGCACGGCCGGATGGCGCGACCTCCGCGCCGTGAAGAACGGCTGCCTCGCCCTGGTGGACGCCGACCTGGTGAACCGGCCCGGCACCAACGTGGCGATCGCCGCGCGGCGGCTAGAAGTGCTGCTGCACGACGAAACCTGTCCCGTACCGTGACGACCATCGCCGACAGCGCCCGCCGCTACTTCATCCTGCTCGTGCTGCTCGGGCTCGCGGGCATGCTGGCGGTACGCGTGGGCGCCGTGGGCCTGTCGCTCAGTGACATCATCGCCGCCGTCCGCGGCACCGCCGACAACGCGACGCGGACCATCGTGGTCGGGCTGCGCATTCCGCGGGTGGTGCTCGCCGCACTCTGCGGGGCCGCGCTCGCCGTGAGCGGCGCCACGTACCAGGCTCTGCTCCGCAATACTCTCGCGGAGCCGTACATCCTCGGCGTGTCGAGCGGCGCCGCGCTCGGCGCCGTCGCCGCGACGGTACTTGGCCTCGACCGACTGAGCGCCTGGATCATCCCGGCGTTCGCCTTCGCCGGCGCACTGGTGGCGATCGTGCTGGTGCTGCGCGTGGCGCTGGTGGCGGGGCGGGTCCTCGACCGGCGCACGCTGCTGCTCGCGGGCGTGGTGGTGGGGGCCTTCTGCAATGCCGCAGTGCTGCTCTTCCTCACCTTCGCCGATGCGGAATCGTTCCGCTCGGCGGTGTTCTGGATGATGGGGAGCCTGGGCGGGGCCACCTGGCAGCATGTGCTGCTGCTCGCGGTGCCGCTCGTGGTCGCCGGTGTAGTGCTGTTCGGCCTGGCGCGCTCACTCAACCTGCTCGCGGTGGGGGAACCAACGGCGGCGGCGCTGGGCGTGCCGGTGGAGCGAGTGAAGTACCTCTGCTTCGCCCTGGCGTCGGTGCTGGCGGCGGCCGCGGTGGCCGTGAGCGGCGTAATCGGGTTCGTGGGCCTGATCATTCCGCACGCCGTGCGCCTCATGTGGGGCAGCAACTACCGGCAACTGTTGCCGAGCGCCGCGCTGCTGGGCGCGATCTTCCTCGTGGCCGCGGACGCGGCCGCGCGCACGATCGCGGCACCCACCGAGTTGCCGATCGGCGTGCTCACGGCGCTGGTGGGCGTGCCGGTGTTCGTCGTGCTGCTGAGGCGTCGCGATGACTGACGTCGCCTGGGAAGTGGAGCGGGTGAGCTTCCGGCACCCCGGCGCATCGCGGGATGCGCTGCACGACGTGAGCTGCGAGCTCGCCGCCGGCGGCGTGACGGCGATTCTCGGCCCCAATGGCGCGGGCAAATCCACCTTCGTGCGGTTGCTCATCGGCCTCACGGTGCCGACCAGGGGCATCGTCCGCTTCCGCAACCGCAGCCTGGTGAGCTGGGCGCGCGGCGCGATCGCGCGGGAGATCGGCTTCGTGCCGCAGGGCGAGGAATCGGTCTTTCCGATCACGGTGCGCGAAGTGGTGGCGATGGGCCGCTACCCGCACCTCGGTCCGTGGCGCGCGGAAGGCGAGGAAGACCGCCGGCTGGTGCGGCACGCCCTCGAGGACGTCGACGCCTTCCCGTTCGCGGACCGGCTGTTCGCCACGCTCAGCGGCGGTGAACAGCAGCGGGTCCGCATCGCGCGGGCGCTGGCACAACATGGTTCGGCAATCGTGCTCGACGAGCCGACCGCCGGACTCGACGTGCGGCACGAGATCGAGCTGTTCGCGCTGCTGCGAGCGCTCTCGGCCCATGGCCGCACCGTGGTGCTGGTGACGCACAACCTGTCACTCGCGTCGAGGCTGGCCGACCGGATCCTGCTGTTCTCCGAGGGCACGCTCGCGGCGCAGGGCGACACGCGCGCGGTACTGACGGATCGCCTGCTCTCGAAGGTGTATGGCTGGCCCATCGACGTGCTGGCCCATCCCGGTCCAGGCGACGAGACGGGCCGTCCTCTTGTGCTGCCGAGGCTGGTGCTGCCGGCAACGGAGCGTGGCGCGTGATGCGCCTGAGGGTGCTCGGCCTGGTCGTCGCCATGGCGGCGGCGCACGCGGTGGCGCTCCACGCCCAGCACCCGCCGGAGGTGCGTGGGCGGGTGCTCGACGCGGCGACGTCAAGCCCGATCCAGGATGCGGAGGTACTGCTCAGCGATGGCGCGCGCACCGTGACCGGAGCCGACGGTTCGTTCGTGCTGCGCGCGCTTCGTCCGGGGCAGGCACAAGTCACCGTGCGGCGGGTGGGCTTTGCCCCGCTCACGCGCGACGTCGAGCTCATCAACGGCGGCAGCACGTCCTTCACGTTCATGCTTTCCGCGGCACCGGTGCAGCTCGCCGAACTCACGGCCACGGCGGAGCCCACGGCCGGCGGCGTGACCTCCATCGATCGGACCACGATCGAGCAGAGTGGTGCCGGCGATCTCGGCGACATCCTGCAGCAGCAGGGCGGCGTGGTGGTGACCCGGAGCGGCGGCCCGGGATCCCCGGCCACCGCGTCGATCCGTGGCTCGAGCGCCAACCAGGTGCTGGTGCTGGTGGATGGCGTGCCGCAGAACCAGGCGGTGAGCGGGAGCGCGGATCTCTCGCTGGTGCGACTCGACAACGTGGAGAAGATCTCGGTGGTGCGTGGCGCACAGTCGGCGCGCTACGGCCAGCAGGCGCTGGGCGGAGCCATCGTGGTGGAGACGCGCCGGCCGATGGGGGTCGAGGCCCAGGCGGAGGTAGGAGCCGGCAGCTATGGCGGCCGGTCGATCGCCGGACGCGTTGGCATGGGCCGAAGTAGCGCGGGCGGGATTGCCGCCTCGCTCAGCGGCGCGTGGAACGACTTTGCCGGCGACTTCCTGTACGACATCCCGCCCGAGCGCGGCGGAGGCACGGGCGTGCGGCTCAATTCCGCGGCACGCGACCTGTCACTCAACGGGGCAATGGCGTGGACCGGTGGCAACGCCGAGGCGCGACTCCGGGGCGAGTACTTCGACGTGGACCGGGGCATGCCCGGCACCGTGGTGCAGCCCTCGCTCACGGGGCACCAGACGCAGCAGCGAATCGGGGTTGGGCTCGATGGAACGATGAAACTCGGTGCCGCGACCGGCACGGCGAGTGTGTCGCTGCAGCGGCAGGAAGCGACGTTTGCGGACAGTGCGCCGCCCTTCTCCGCGCCATACCACGACCGCAACCAGGCGGACGTGTTCCTGGCCGAGGCCGGCGTGACGCGCGATGTGGGCAGGTGGCAGCTGAGCGCGGGGGCACAGTTCCAGCGAATGGGCATCAGCGGTACCGCCCTCGCGGCCGGCGCACCCGATGCGACGCTGTATGGCGGAGGGCGGATCGCCGCTCGGGCGCCGCTCATCAGCGGCGCCTGGGCTCTCGACGCGAACGCGGCCCTCAGGGTGGACGGCAGTTCGCTGACGGGACAGTGGTTCGCGTCACCGCAGGTGGGCGCGCTGCTGCGGCACGACTGGTGGAGTGCCGAGCTGCGATGGGCACAGGCCTACAACCCGCCGACACTGGGCGACATGTACTTCCAGGAGGGCGTGCAGGTCGAGCCCAATCCGCTGCTCGCGCCGGAGCGGGTGAAGAGCGAGTGGTCACTCTACCTGGAGGCGCGCGAAGCAGGGCCGTCGTCGCTCAACGCAAGCGTGGGGCTCAACCTGTTCGATGCCGACATCGACGGGATGATCCTCTGGTCGCCCGACTTCAGGTACATCTGGAGCCCGAACAATTTCAACGTGAGCCGCCGCGGTGGCGAGCTCAACCTGCATCTCGCGCCGAGCGGCAGCCATGTGACTCTTGCGGGCGGCGTCGCCCTGGCCAGCGTCACCTATGACGGTCCGGTACTCTCGGGCCAGGTGATCTACCGGCCGCTCTGGAGCGCCACAGCGAGCGCCGACGCCAGCTTCTTCGGATTCGACGGCGGGCTGGCGTATCGCTATGCCGGCTCGCGTCGCACCTCGATGGGCACCAACCTCAACTCGCTTTCTCCTGTCCACCTGCTCGACTTCCGCGTGTCGCGCACCATCCCGATTGGTGGAATGGCCGTCCGGGCACGCTTCGCGATCGACAACCTGACCGGTACGCGCACCGGCATGCTGGTCGACTTTCCCCTCCCGGGGCGCATGCTCCGGTTCGACATCTCCTTCCGCTACGGATCCTGACCCGATGAACCGATGTCATGCCGCCCTGCTGGCCCTCGCGGCCATGTTCACCCTTGCCGCGTGCGGCGACGACACGCCACCCCAGCGCACTTTCCTCGAGGGTACCGCCGCCGATCCGGGGATTCTCCTCGCGGTCAATCTCGACAAGGCCCTCTTCATGCTGCAGACCGGCGCACCCGACCAGCGCGTGAGCATCCCACTGGGGGCCAGCTCGACAGTGACGCCAGTGGGACTCTCGGTGCTGGGCAACTACGCAGTCGTGCCGCTGGGCAATACCGGCAGTGTGGCCTACGTGAACCTCGCGACCGAAACCATAGACCGGCACTTCACCTTTCCCTCCGGCAACGCCACCGGCTCGGCGTTCGTGAACGCGAACACGGTGATCGTCTGCAACCAGACCACCGACATCTGTGGCCGGTTCGACCCGGCACAGGCGGCCGACGAGATCACGGCAACGGTGTCGGTGACCCAGTTCCCGACCAATGTGGTGGTGAGCAGCGGGCGGGTATTCGTGGTCTCCAGCAACCTGGACGACAGCTACATGGTGGCGGGACCGGGCGTGGTGACGGAGCTCAACGCCGCCACGATGGAGATCGTGCGCACCTGGGAGGTCGGCACGAACCCGCAGTACGCCGCGGCCTACGGCGGCAAGCTCTACGTGGTGAACAGCGGTGATTTCGCGATGAACAACGGCACATTGAGCGTGATCAACCTGGGCACCAACGCGGTGCTGCCGCCACTCGAGGGATTCGGCGACTTCCCGGGACCGATCAACATCGACGGCGAGGGCCATGCCCTCATCTCCAGCTTCAACTACGGCACGGCGGTGTACAACACCATTTCCGGGGAGTTCCTGAAGAGCCCGGCGGTGCCGCTCTGCGTGCCCTCGAGCGGTGGCGCGTGCCGTGGCGCGGCCGACGCGACGACGGCACCGAACGGCGACATTTACCAGGCGTACTTCGGCAACGCCGCCGCATCCGATCCGGCGTACTACTTCGTGTATGACGGAGACACGTTCGCGCTCAAGGACAGCATCCAGGTGCCGATCGGTCCGAGCGGGCTGGTGGGGGCGACGTTCGAGTAGGACGTGAAGACGTGAGGACGTGAGGTGACAAGAACGAGCCCGCGCGATGAACTCATCACGCGGGCTCAGTGCGAACGGAGGGACTCGAACCCCCACGGGTTTCCCCACAGGATCCTAAGTCCTGCGCGTCTACCAATTCCGCCACGCTCGCCGGTTTCGAGAAGATACCGGCCCCGGCAGCCAGGTCGGAAGAGGGGAGTGTGGCACTCAGTGCAGATCGGGGGTAGCAGTCGGAAGAGGGGAATGTCGCCCCTAATCGGCGCAGGATATCTTCACAGCGACATCCCGCATATTCGAGGAGCCATCATGCTGAATCTCCGGACCCTGTTCCTGGCGGCTGGGCTGTGTATGGCGACCTCGGCTGTTGCTGCCCGCCCTGCCGCTGCCCAAGGCGACCATCACCTGCGAAAGCCAGAACAACAAGTTCCGTGATTGCCCGATAGCGACCGGGGGCCGGGTGCGCCTGCAGCAGAACATCTCCAACGCGCGCTGCGAGTATGGCCGCACGTGGGGATTCGACTGGAACAGCATCTGGGTGGACCGCGGGTGCCGGGGCAAGTTCGTGGTGAACGGCTCGGGCAGCGGTTGGGAATCGGGCAACTACGGGCAGCGGGTGAAGTGCGAGAGCCAGAACGGCTCCTTCAAGATCTGCAACGTCGCGACCTACGGATACGTGAGGATGGTGCAGCAGATCTCGCAGTCGCCTTGTGTCGCTGGCCGCACCTGGGGCTACCAGGAGAACCAGATCTGGGTCGGCAACGGCTGCCGCGCAGAGTTCGAGATCGGCCGTGGAGATGCCACGTGGGATGGCGACGCGCGCGTGGTGACCTGTTCCAGTACCGACGGCCGGTACAGCCGCTGCTTCACCCGCACGGAAGGCCAGGTGAGCCTCAAGAAGCAGCTGTCGAGCCAGCCGTGCGTGCTGCAGCGAACGTGGGGATACGACCAGAACGGCATCTGGGTCGACAATGGCTGCCGTGGCCAGTTCGTGGTGGGCCGTGGCGGTCCCGGGTCGGGATGGGGTGAGTATCCCGGCACCTGGCCGGGCCCCGGCGGCCCGGGCGGCGGCAGCGTGGAGCAGCGCGCGAGGATGGGTTGCACGAACGAAGTCCAGGGTCGCGGCTACCAGAATGTCAGCGTCGACAATTCCAACCAGAACGGCAGCATCGTCTACGTGTACCTGCGCGCCTACCGGAACTCACGCGAGTACAGCGTCGGGTGCCAGTACGCCGCCAACACCAACCGCGCGCAGATCACCACAGAAGATCCGGTGAGTGGTGGCGGCGGTGGCGGAAGTGCGGTGGTGCAGCGAGGACGTGACGCGTGCTCCAACAAGGCGAGCACGATGGGTTACCAGAGCGTCAACGTCACCAACGCCCGGCAGAGTGGCTCGACGGTGACGGTCGCGATGACGGCGCGGAACCAGAACCGTCCCTGGAACCTGACCTGCGTCTATCGCCAGTCGAACGGGTCGGTGGTGATGACCGAACAGAGCGAGGCGGGAAGTGGCGGCGGCGGGAGCGGGAACATCTATGCGGACGCCAAGAACGCGTGCGCGAGCCAGGCTCGTAAGCTGGGGTACCAGGTGCTCGACTACGGCTCGGCGCGACCCCAGTCCTGGGGCGTGAAGCAGACCTTTGTTCTCACCAAGAGCGGACTGCGGTACAGCGGCGCCGACTGCAACTACATCGTGGCCGATCGAACGGCGACAGTCGCGTCGGGGAATCCGGACAAGCAGGCGAAGTAGGATGACCGCTATCGGGGCGCGGGCCGCGGAAAGCCCCACAGGTGCGGCTCGGGTGGACTGTTGCGTTTCAGTGTGGCGCCGACCAGCGGGTCTCCTCCCGCGAAGCTGGCATACATCGACTGGTCACCGTTGCGCACCGGATCTCCCAGTCCCGGGTTTGGCCCACCCTCCGCGATGATGTCCCACTGCATGCCCAGCCCTGGATTCAGTCCCCACGCGGCAGTCCAGCCGTCAACCGCGGAGAAGTCGGGGAGCTCGAGGTTCCACCTGGCCGGCGTGCCGCCCGGGTAGCCGGAGCTCATCGTGACGGTGACGGCCAAGCCGACCTGATAGAACCTGGCGGATGCGACGCGTCCATAACTGGGCTGCGCAGCGAGGAGCACGCGCGGCCGGAGATACGGCGACTCCGCGACGCGGGTCAGCTCGGGCCGGTTCAAGTCCGGCCCCATGTCAACAACCCGGTCTGCAGGTGTGCGCAGGAAGGTGACCACCGACCGGTAGCGGCCGGCGGCGTCGTACGTCGTCACATGCAGGGAGGACAACTCATCCCCTTCGAGTCGTTCCTCCGGCACAACGGAATAGCTCGTCGCGCCCTGCAGGATCGCGCCACTCCACATCACCATCGCGATGGCCCGACCCTGCGTCCCGTACCACCACGACGTGACCTCGGCGTCCAGCGGGCTGTTGAGCCCCGTGGCGGACACGCTGGCCGCGACGGGTTCGAAGGCTTCCGCGGCGCCAAAGTCCAGGGTGGCCAGCTCACCCTCAGGCGGTATGTCCTGGGCCCGCCGGATGATCAATCGGTCGGCAGGGAACTGCAGCGAACCACTCGGAAAGCGCGCGGCGAAGAGATCCTGCGGGCCATCGGGAACATCCCAGAGGTCGAACGTGCCGGGGTTATTCCCGGCATCGGATGACCGCACGCTGCCGAGCGCCAGCGACGCCAGGCCGCTCGCGCCGACGTTGACCGTCGTGCCGCTCACGTGCTTCGAGCCCGTGGCGCACGAAGTCGCCAGTTCGTGGGCGAGACCGTAGTTGACGACGAGATTGTGCCCGTCGCCGTCGACGTATGCGAGACCGCCCACGTCCGCTGGTGAATGTGGTCTCGTAGTACGCCCGGCGACCGGCTCGAGTCGCGTCCAGGCTCGGCACCATCCTGTACGGCCACCCAGCTCGGGGGCAAAGCTCGCCGCCGCAGAAGGCGAACTCACGTCCGTGGCCGATGACGGGTCGCTCGGCCCGTCATTGCCGCCGCAGGCGGCGAGCAAGGCCGCTGTGAGGAAGCCGCACCGTCGCGGGCCTCTCGGTGTTCCCACCACGGGCATGGCCGTCTCCGGTTGGGCGATTTCTTGTGGCTTTCCTATGGGAACGTCTGTTGTCCGGGGAGGAGCACATGGGGGGACGCGAGGGTGTTGCCGCTGACATCCCTGGCACTCGGCTCTAGCCGGGATTGTTGGCCCGCGCTACGATATCCGCGAGATCCCGTCGAGTTGCCGCGCCTGTCATGACCAGCGGCAGGACGATAGGGCGTCGCGCTCTCCGGTACTGCCCACTATTTGGGCTCGAGGTTCCCGGCACACCGGAGGACGGCGATGTCCAGACTCTGGCCTCCGCGGAAGCCGTCGGTTGCTGCGATCGTCGTCCTACTCGGCCCGCTCCTCGCCTTGGAATCGGCGCGAGGCCAGGAGGCTCTGGGCTCAAGCGTCGCTGCCGTTCCCGAGAGCATCACCGTGGTGGCCGGTCCGGAGTACGCGGCCGGTGGCCTGCATGAGTGGCTTTTCGGGAAACACTATCGCACCCTGTGGACCACGCCGATCCGGGTCGAGGTCCTCGATCTCGGCAGCTTCGCCGGCGGCCTGAGCCCGGTGAAGGAGGGCGGTGGGCGGCAGACCCTGTCGCTCCGGTTCAGGGGTGCCAACGGACTAGAGTACGCCTTCCGGTCGGTCAACAAGGACGCCTCCAGGGGGGTGCCTCCCGACCTCAAGGCGACGATCGCCGCGAAAGTCGCGCAGGACCAGATCAGCGCCCTCCATCCGGCGGCCGCGGTCGTGGTCGCCCCGCTCGCGAATGCCGCCGGCGTCCTGCACAGCGTTCCGCAACTCGTCTACCTCCCCGACGACCCGGGACTGGGTGAGTTCCGCACTGCGTTTGCCGGCACACTCGGCCTCATCGAAGAGCGGCCGGACGAGAACGATTACCCGACGCGGGCCTTTGCGGGCGCGCTCGAGATCGCAAGCACCGTCGACGTCATCAAGCGCACCGAGAAGGAGCCGGGCAACCAGGTGGACTCGGAGCAGTTCCTCCGCGCGCGGCTGCTGGATGTCTTCCTTGGCGACTGGGACCGCCATGCCGACCAGTGGCGCTGGGCCAAGGTGAAGGAAGGCGACGGCTTCCGCTGGGTGCCGATCCCCCGCGATCGCGACCAGGCGTTCATTCTGTTCGACGGCCTGTTTCCGGGGATCGCCCGGCAGACCTATCCACACCTGCTCAAGTTCGGACCGAAGTACGGCCTCCCCGAAGGCGCAACCTGGAGCGGCCGCGACCTCGACCGCCGCTTTCTCACCCCGCTCTCCAGGCCCGCCTGGGATTCGATGGCGGCGGAACTCGTCGCGCTTCTCACGGACGCGGTGATCGATTCGGCCGTGGCCCTCATGCCCGCGGCATATCTGGCGATCAACGGCCCGGCGCTGCGCGCGGCCCTGGTGCAGCGCCGCGACGGACTGCCGCATGAAGCAGTTCGGTACTACCGGCTCCTCTCCGGCCAGGTGGATCTCCATGCCACCGACCACGCCGACAGCGCCGCGGTGATCCGGATCGACGGCGAGCATGTGCGGGTGAAGGTGTTCAGCGAGGCAGCGCGCGCGTCGGGTGCCCCACCCTACATCGACCGCACGTTCTCGACCGACGAAACGAGCGATGTGCGGCTCTACCTGCATGGCGGTAACGACCGCGCCGTCTTCGAGGGCAAGGGATCCCTGCCGATCACGGTACGCGCCATCGGCGGTCACGGGGAGGACGTGTTCGACGACCCCGGAAAGAACGGCAAGGTCCACTTCTACGATGAGAACGAAGCCAGTACCGCGATCGGGCACGGTGTCAACAAGAAGCCCTGGCCCAACCCGGAACCTGGCGTCCCCGGGCCGCAAGACTGGGGTTCGCTGAATACCTATGCCGGCCTCGTAGCCGGCGCACCCGATGTCGGCATCCTGTTCGGCGCCAGCGCGACGTTTTTCCGCTACGGCTTCCGCAAGGTTCCCTACTCCAGCAAGTGGCGCGTCAGGCTCGGTTACGCCACCGGGGCGCAGACGCTGAATGGCGACGTGCTGGGCGACATCCGCCTGGACAACTCGGCGACGCAATTCACCATCCTCGCGCGCGGCTCCGGGATCGCCACGCTCAACTTCTACGGCTTCGGCAACAACACACCGCAGACCGAGTCGTCAACGTACTATCGGGTCCGACAGAACCAGTTCACCCTGGTGCCGGGGGTGACATTTGGCCTGAGCCAGCGCGCCACGCTGACGCTGGCGGCCAGGGGCATGTACTCGGTGACGTTCGACGACGAGGACCGCTATATCGGGAGCCAGACGGTGCTGGGGACCGGCGACTTCGGCCAGATCGGAGCGGCCGCGGAGTTCGCCTGGACCGGGAAGACACCGCCCGCGATGACGGCGTCCAGCTTCGAGGCGACCGCGGGCGGCTCGGTCTATGCCCCGGTGTGGAGCGTACCGAGCACCTTCGGCGAGGTCCATGGCGTGGTGAACTGGGCCTGGAACCTCTACGCCAAGGGTCCCAAGCCGACACTGGCGTTCAAGGCAGGCGGCGCCCGGGTCTGGGGCGATTATCCGTTCATGAACGCCGCCTTCATCGGCGGCGGCGCCACCGTTCGCAGCCTGGTCTACAACCGGTATGCCGGTGACGCCTCGCTGTATGGTGGCGCCGAGCTCCGCCTCCGAGTCGCGCACATCTCCGCGCTGCTTGCGAGCGACCTCGGCGTCATGGGGCTGGTCGACGTCGGCCGTGTCTTCGTGGAAGGGGAATCATCCGACACCTGGCACCCCGCCTATGGCGGGGGAATCTGGCTCGCGTTCCTCAATGGACGCACCAGGGCCACGGTGTCGATGGCCGGCGGCGCCGGCTCGGCGAGGTTCTACTTCAATTTCGGACTTTCGCCCTGACTCGCCCAGGCACCGGGAAAAACAGAAGGACGGAATCATCGATTCCGTCCTTCTGTCACTTCAAGACCTCACGCCATCACGTCTTCAGGGCGTATTCGCCAACTGCACCCGCTCCACGCGGCGCTGGCTCTGACCGCCCTGGATCGTGAGGATCCGGAGCGTCACGATGGAGCCGGGCTTCTGCGCATTGAGCACGTTGCGCAGGTCGGCCAGCGACTTCACCGGTTGTCCCTCGACCGACACGAGGATATCGGCCGCACCGTTCCGGGCGGGGCGGAGCACCTCGTACGCCGGGCCGCCGGGAACCACTTCCGTAACCACGAGCCCCGCGGTGCTGGCGGGAAGGCCGAGGGCCTTCACGTCGGCCGGCTCGAGGGGTTCGGCCTGGATGCCGAGCCGCTGCGGCACGACCGCATTGAGGGCATCGTCCTTCGAGCTGCCACCGCCGGCGTTGTCCGAGTCGTCCTGGGCATCACCGGCCGCCGCAAGCTGCTGCGTTTCCGTGAGCGACTGCAGCTTGACCTTGTAGGTCTTCCGGGTGCCGCCCTTCCGCGCCACCTCGACGTTCACCACGTCGCCCGGCGCCTTGAAGCCCACTTCCTGCTGCAGCTGCCCGACGCGCTCCACCTTCTTGCCATCGATGGAGACGATGATGTCGCCCACCTCGAGGCCGGCCTTTTCTGCCGGAGAGTTCGGTGGGAAGTCGGCCACTTTCACGCCGTAGGGCTCGTTGAGGCCGACGTACTTGGCATCCTCGGGAGACGCCTCGGCGATGGTGATGCCCAGCGCCGCGCGCTGCACCTTGCCGGTCTGAATCAGCTGCGTCATCACCTGGCGGGCCAGATTGATCGGAATGGCGAAGCCATAGCCGGAGTAGTAGCCGGTCTCGCTGGCGATGGCGGAATTGATGCCGATGACCTCACCCTGCACGTTGACCAGCGGGCCGCCGGAATTGCCGGGGTTGATGGCCGCGTCGGTCTGGATGAAGTCGGAGATGCTGGCATTGGTGCGCTGCAGGCCGTTCAGCGTGCGGCCCTTGGCGCTGATGATGCCCGACGTGACCGTGAAGGTCAGGCCGTCGCCCAGCGGGTTGCCGACCGCCAGCACCCACTCGCCCACCCGCTCCCGGTCGCTGTCGCCGAGCGCGGCGGGCGCGAGGCCGGTCGCGTCGATCTTGAGCACCGCGACATCGGTGTTGGGATCGGAACCCACCACCTTGGCGGTGAACTCGCGGCGATCGAGCAGCCGCACGATCACCTTGTCGGAGCCTTCAACCACGTGGTTGTTGGTGAGGATGTACCCGTCCTGCGATACAATGAAGCCGGTGCCGCTGCCCTGCTCGAACTCTGGCCGCCGGCGGGGCTGGAAGAACGGTTCCATGCCCTGCGGGATGCGCGGGTCGCGCTGCGCCTGCGGGTTGGACTTCTCGGAGTGCGATGCCTTGATAAAGACGACGCTGGGCCGCACCGCCTCGGCGACGCCGGCGAACGCATCGCTCAAGTCCTGCAACGACTTGGCGGCCGGAATCGTGGGCGCCTGAGTCGGGGAAATGACGGCTTTGGTGGCCGTGGCCGTGGAGCCACCAGTCTGCTGAGCCGATGAATTACGAGGCAGGTCCAGGAGGCCTGCGAAGAGCAATCCGAGGCCGAAGGCGAGACCCACCAGGCCTCCAAACTTGAGCCAATTCAGTGAACGCGCGGACATCAGTCTTCCTTGCTGGGTAGTGGGGTGACCCGAGGCCGGCCCGCACCCGCGGACCGGCCTGTTAGCCTAACCCTAGTACGATGCATGAGGATAGCTATCCGTCGCATCGTGAAACATCCGGAATATTACCTACTTCTTGTCGTCGACGATTTCGTAGTCGGCCTCGACCACATCATCCTGCTTGGTCCCGGACGGCTGTTCTGCGCCAGCGGTTTCCGGCGCGCCTGCTTCGGCGGAGGCCTGCTGGTTCTGGTACATCGCGGCCCCGGCCGCCGAGTAGGCGGTGTTGAGCGCGTCGAGCGCCGACTTGATGCCCTTGGCATCGCCGGTACGGAGCGACTCCTTGCCCTTCTCCAGTGCGGCGTCGAGCGTCGCCCTGGTTTCGGTGGGGAGCTTGTCGACCCACTCCTTGCTGTCCTTCTCCACACGGTACACGAGAGCGTCGAGCTGGTTCCTGGCCTCGATCTCCTCGCGCCGCGCCTTGTCTTCGGACGCGTGCGACTCGGCCTGCTTCACCATCTTGTCGATGTCGGCATCGGACAGGCCCGACGACGCCTCGATGCGAATCTTCTGTTCCTTGCCGGTGGCCTTGTCCTTGGCCGACACGTGCAGGATGCCGTTGGCGTCGATGTCGAACGTGACCTCGACCTGCGGCATACCCCGCGGAGCGGGTGGTATCCCGGTGAGCTGGAACTTGCCGATGGTCCGGTTGTCGACGGCCATCTGCCGCTCACCCTGGAGCACGTGGATCTCAACCGTGGTCTGGTTGTCTTCCGCGGTGGAGAACACCTCCGACTTCTTGGTCGGGATGGTGGTATTCCGCGGGATCAGCACGGTGGTAACGCCGCCGAGCGTCTCGATGCCAAGCGAGAGCGGAGTGACATCGAGCAGGAGCACGTCCTTCACTTCGCCGCCCAGGACACCGCCCTGGATCGCTGCGCCGATGGCCACGACCTCGTCGGGGTTGACCGACCGGTTCGGGTCCTTGCCGAAGAACTCCTTCACGATCTCCTGGATCTTCGGGATACGCGTCGAGCCGCCGACGAGAATGATCTCGTCGATCTCCGACGGCTTGAGTCCCGCGTCCTTGAGCGCCTGCTGCATCGGTGGAATCGTCCGCTTGATCAGGTCATCCACCAGCTGCTCGAACTTGGCCCGGGTCAGGGTCAGGTTGAGGTGCTTCGGGCCCGACTGGTCGGCCGTGATGAACGGCAGGTTGATGTCGGTCTGCGTGGTGCTCGACAGCTCCATCTTGGCCTTCTCGGCGGCTTCCTTGAGCCGCTGGAGCGCCATCGCGTCCTTGGACAGGTCGATGCCCTGGTCCTTCTTGAACTCGGCCACGAGCCAGTCGATGAGCCGCTGGTCGAAGTCGTCGCCGCCCAGGTGGGTGTCGCCGTTGGTGCTCTTCACCTCGAAGACGCCCTCGGCCAGCTCGAGCACCGAGATGTCGTAGGTGCCGCCTCCCAGGTCGAACACCGCGATCTTCTCGTCCTTCTTCTTCTCGAGCCCGTACGCGAGCGCCGCCGCCGTGGGCTCGTTGATGATGCGCACGACGTCGAGGCCGGCGATCTTGCCGGCGTCCTTGGTGGCCTGCCGCTGGGCGTCGTTGAAGTACGCGGGCACGGTGATGACCGCCTTCTCGACCGCGTGACCGAGGTAGTCCTCGGCGGTCTGCTTCATCTTCTGCAGGATCATCGCGGAGATCTCGGGCGGCGTGTACTTCTTGCCGGCGATCTCGACCACGGCCAGGCCGTTGTTGCCCGCCTCGACCTTGTAGGGAACGCGCTTCGCCTCTTCGGGAATCTCCTCCAGGCGCCGTCCCATGAAGCGCTTGATGGAGAAGATGGTCTGCTTGGGGTTGGTGACCGCCTGCCGCTTGGCCACCTGGCCGACGAGTCGCTCACCGTCCTTGGTGAACGCCACGACGGACGGCGTGGTACGGCCGCCTTCGGCGTTCGGGATGACGACCGGGTCGCCGCCTTCCATGACTGCGACGACCGAGTTGGTGGTGCCGAGGTCGATGCCGATGATCTTGCTGGATGCCATGAGTTAAATCCTCTTTGGACCGAAAAAACGCCCTCGGGGCCGCTCTGGGGTTCCCGGGTGACGCCGGCAGGTTGTTGTGTTGCCGGGAGTTACGAATCCGTGGACAGCATGAGCAACGCTCGTACCCAGAAAAAGCGCCGTTTTGGCAGGGCTGGAAGCGCGTGAGGGAGGAACCGCGACTGCGTAAGGAAGGAACAGCGACTGCGTAGAGGAGGTACAGCGACTGCGTAAGGAGTGAGGCGGATAACTGACCTTGCGACAAAGAGTTAGTCGGGCCGTCAGCGCCGTGTTGCGGCTTCGGCCTGGCGGCGGATGGCGGGTAGCAACAGCCAGCGGATCGTGTAGATGCCGACCCGCGCCCAGCGCCAGTAGGCCAGGAATCGGCGACGGGCGGCCTCATCCGTCGCGGCAACGCGGGTTTCGGAAACAAGCTCGGTGAGGGAGGAGCCGAGCGCGCGGGTCTCCAGGGTCCAGGCGATCCGGACCTGGTCCGGCTCGGCGAAGGTGGCAAATCGTTCGGGGGGTATCGGACGGAACACCACGTCAGCCAGCCAGGGTTGGCAAGCGGCCCCGCCAACGACAAGCTCGCCTGGGCGTTCGAGGAGGCACTCCCAGCCCAGCGCCTGCATTTCATCGAAGAAACCGCGAGGAACCCGGGGTGCAGGGCGGGAGCCCATGATGCGCTCGCGCAGGCGGAAGATCGCCCGGATGAGCGGCACCGATTGCATGTCGAAGTTCCGCGCCACCTGGTACACGCGCGGGGCGGCGAGCGCGGACCGTGATGGCGTAGCGCTCGCGCGCGTCGGGGCTCGGGATGAACGGGTCGAGCGGGCTGGGCCTCATGGGCAACGTCGAAGATCCACGTCGTCAAGCGCGGTCGGAGCGGTCTGAACCACCTGTTCCCAATTGGCGCAGCCGATCACTGAATGTCCTGCTGCTCGTGAGGACCGTTCCATCCTTGAGGCTCACCCGATACTCCCCATGCGAGGTCGGCTCGAGCGCCGCAATGGCAGCGACATTCACGATGAAGGAGCGATGGATGCGGACGAAATGCCTCGGATCGAGCCGACGCTCCAGTTCGCGCATCCGCTCCCGCAGCAAGTGCGTCGCACCCCCTTCCCGGAGCCGCGCATAGTTGCCTGCCGCTTCGATCCACTCGATGGTGCTCACCTCGACGAACCGGATGCGCCGGCCGACCCGGATCGCCAGCCGCTCTGGCGTACCCCGATCAGCGGCCACCCGGGCGAGCAGCGCCCGTATCTCCACTTCGCGCCCCGGTGTGGCGAGTCGCGCCAGCGCCCTGGTCAGCGCACGCTCAAAGCGCGGGCGGTCGAAGGGCTTCAACAGATAGTCGATGGCGCCCGCCTCGAACGCGCGGAGCGCATATTCGTCATACGCCGTCACGAACACCACCTCGGGCACGTGCCAGGGTGCCGCGGCCTCGAGCGCCCCGAACCCGTCCAGCTCCGGCATCTGCACGTCCAGAAACGCGAGGTCCGGTCGGTCCCTCGCCATCCGGGCAGCGGCCTCCTCGCCGTCGCCGCATTCGGCGATGACGCTCAGTTCGGGGCGTCCAGCAAGCAGCGTCGTAAGCCGCTCCCGCGCCAACGGTTCATCGTCGGCGACCAGAATACTGATGGGTGTCATCAGGGGGCCGTGCCGGCTACGCGCCTGAGCGGGAGCGTGACGCGTGCGGTAAGCCCCGTGCGGTCCCCATCCCGCACCAGTTCCAGACCCGCCGCCACTCCGTAGAGGACCGCCAGGCGCCGACGCGTGTTCCCCAGCCCGACGCCCTCGCGCAACCCCCCGTTGTCGAGGCCGGGACCGTCGTCCGTCACATTCAGCTCCAGCGCGCGGCCCGCGCCATTGGTCCGCTCGCGTGCCTGGATCACCACTCGCCCCGGACCTGCCCGCCTGCCGACGCCATGCTGCAGCGCGTTCTCCACCAGCGGCTGGAGGAGAAAGCGGGGCACCAGCGCATCCCGCATCGCCGGATCAGTATCGACCGTCACCGTCAGGCGATCACCGAAGCGGACCTGCTGGATATCCACGTAGTGCTGCAGCAGCTCCAGCTCGGCCCGAAGAGGGATCTCGGGTGCGTCGCCGCGATCGAGGGTGCGCCGCAGGAGGTCGCCCAACCGGACCAGCATCGTCTCCGCCGCGTCGGGGTCGCGCCGCATCAGCGCGGTCACGCCGTGCAGGGTGTTGAAGAGGAAGTGCGGCTGCAGCTGGGCAGTGAGCGCCTCGAGCTGCGCCGTGGCAAGTTCTCCGGCCAGGCGGGCTTCGCGTGCGTCCCGCTCCCGGACGACGCGCGCGTACTCGACGGCAAGCACCACCCCCAACACGGCGGTGAATGCCATGGCTTCGGGAATGCCGTTCCGGAGAATCGTCTCGCCCAGCGATCGCTGCGCAAGCGCCGGCGTGAGCCACTGGCCGAGGGGGACGTAGATGGCGTACTTCGCGACGGTCGCGAGCGCGATGCCGACGCCGAAGACGACGATGCTTTTCGCGACGCGCTCCTGCACCAGCGGCCAGCGCCGCACCATCCAGAAGAAGAAGGGGGTGAAGATCGCGCAGGTGTACCAGTCGAGCGTCCGGTCGGTGATGAGCTGGCCCCGCGGGAGTGTGCTCCCCATGCGGTCAAAAAGGAGAAGCGCATGGATCGCTGAGAGCAGGGCAAGAGCCGTCCACGCGCCGAATCCCAGGATCCAACGCATCGCGGGGCGGTCAAGGATGGAGGACGCAGCCATGTCTCAGGAACGATAGCGCGCCGCACGGCAATGCGCGTGACTCGAGGGACGACCCGGACTTCCTGCGCGTCGAGTCGCCCGAGTGCGGACAAATCGCCCCATGGCAGTGCCGCACTGTCCCGAACCGTCTGGCGCCGGTCGGCGCCGCATCACACCATTGGCGCGACCACCAGCCCGGAGGCGTTATGCACCGTCTGTCCGCCGTCATCATTGCCGGAATCCTGCTCACCGGTAGCAGGGCGCACGCGCAGACCGCCGCCGACTCGGCGGGCATTCGCGCCGCGGCGCTCGACTACGGCGAGGGATGGTACGAGGCCAGCGTCGAGCGCATGTCGCGGGCGCTCCATCCCGAGCTCGTCAAGCGGATACTGATCGTCGATACCACGACACGGCGGGCGGTGGTGAACGGAATGGGAAAGAGCGCCCTGGTGAACAACACGGCCCGGGGTGGCGGGAAGAAGACGCCGGAGGCACGCCGCCAGAAGGACGTGGTCATCTACGACATCACGGGCAACGCCGCAGTGGCGAAGCTCACCATGTCCGACTGGGTCGACTATCTCCAGCTGGTGCGCGTGGACGGGCGCTGGGTCATTCTCAACGTGCTGTGGGAGCTGACTCCGGGCGGCGGATGATCGTGTTCGCGCTCGCGGCGCTGCCCCTGGGATCGTTCCGGGTCTTCGAGCGCGTTCGCTAGCGGCAGTGCGCCGCACCTCCGCGGACTTCTTCCCAACGGAAACGGCAGAACATACCTTCGAGCATGACGACACCAGCACGTGCCGCGCACCGCCGGCTCGGCGCCGGTCCGGAGGTCTTTCCGCTCGCGCTTGGCTGTATGGGCATGTCCGGCATGTACGGCCCGGCCGACGAACGCGAGAGCATCGCGACCATCAACGCGGCGCTCGACGCCGGCGTTACGCTCCTGGACACCGGCGACTACTACAGCGCCGGCCACAACGAGTTGCTCATCGCGCGCGCGCTGAAAGACCGGCGAGGGAAGGCGCTGCTGTCGGTCAAGTTCGGTGCGCTGCGTGGCCCGGATGGTGCCTGGCTGGGAATGGACCTTCGGCCCGTCGCGGTCAGGAACGCGCTGGCCTACAGCCTCCAGAGGCTCGGCGTGGATCACATCGACATCTATCGCCCGGGCCGGTTGGATCCGGCGGTCCCCATCGAAGAGACCGTCGGAGCCATTGGGGAGTTGATCACGGCCGGATACGTGCGCGCCATCGGGCTGTCGGAGGTGGGCGTGGATACCGTGCGGCGGGCGCAGAAGGTGCATCCACTGGCCGACCTTCAGATCGAGTACTCTCTGATCAGCCGCGCACCGGAAGTGAGGATCTTCCCGGCGCTGGCGGAGCTCGGCGTCGGCGTCACCGCGTACGGCGTGCTGTCGCGGGGCCTCCTATCGGGCTCCCGGCCGACGGGACCCGATGACTTCCGGGGTCATCTTCCGCGGTTTGCAGGCGATAACCTCGCGCGCAATCAGGGCGTGGTGGAAGCCTTGCGGCGGGTCGCCGCTGAAATGGGCTGCACCGCCTCGCAGCTTGCGATCGCGTGGGTGCTGGCCCGGGGCCCGGGTATCGTCCCCGTGATCGGCGCGCGGACCCGCAAGCAGCTCGCGGAATCATTGGGTGCCCTCGACGTTCGGCTTTCGGCCGACGCCATGGCGCGAATCGAGGCGGCGGTACCGTCCGATGCCGTCGCGGGCACACGATACGACGAACGGCAGATGCAGATGCTCGACAGCGAGCGTTAGCTCTCCTGTGCGCTCGATCTTGGCAGGTCGGTAAAGTGGGGAAGAGCGAGAGACCTAACTCGCCAGGATGAGCGGATCCTCAGAGAAGGCATCAGTGCCGATGCAGCGGGCACGGCCGGCGCGCTTGGCGGCGAGTAACCGTGCGTCGGCACAGGAAAGGAGGGACTTGGGGGTAATCGCCGTGAGATCGGCGGGGGATCCGGCGACGCCCGCACTGAAGTCGATGGTGAGTTTCCGGTTCTCGCCGAGATCGATCGGGGATGCCGCCACTTCCTGCCGAAGCGCCTCCACCCGAAGCAGGGCGGCCTCCCTCGGCGTGCCGGGCATGAGGATGACGAACTCCTCGCCGCCGTACCGGGCCACCATGTCGGTGCGCCGCATGGCCCGTGCGAGGAGGTTGGCCACCTCGATGAGGGCCCGATCGCCGAGCGCATGTCCGTAGATGTCGTTGATCTGCTTGAAGTGGTCGACGTCGACGATGGCGAGTGAGAGCGGCTGCCCGTCGCGCGCCGAGGCTTCCATGGCGGCGGCGAGCGCGCGGTCGAAGTGGCCCCGGTTGTAGAGGCCGGTGAGCCGGTCGCGCGCGGCGAGGTAGAGGAGCCGCTGCGCCCGGCGCACGATGGTGACCGACAGCAGCACGGCGACCCCGAGCAGGATGAGCCGGGTCGAAAGGTCGACACGGTGAATAGGGCCCCGCGGCGCCCACGTAGGCCGGGATCGTAGAGGTTGTAGCTCCTCGCGGCATAGGCCCAGAGCGCAGCGTACTCGCAGAGCGCCAGCGTGCCCACCACGATGCAGATCCGCGCGTCGTACCGCAGGCTGGTCGCGACGATGGCGAGGAAATACATCTCGAAGGTCACCTTCGAGTTGAGCGCGATCATCGGCGAGCCGACGATGAGGAAGGTGACCAGGGCGGTACTGACCAGCGATACGTCGAGCGCACTGGACGCGAACCCGATCCACGGGCGCCAGCGCCCCCGGCGCAGAGCAATCCAGATCAGAAAGGCCGCGATGGCGGCCGTCACCGTCACCGCAAACCCGGTGACGTAGATCGGCTCTTCAGGGTGGTGGAGGATGTTCCAGGTGGGGGCGATGAGCAGGAGCGCCATCGCGAACAACCGTACGCGCGCGACGACGAATTCGCCCTCGATACCGGCAGCGGCGAGTGCCGGATCGGGTGGGGCCCAGATTGGTGGCTCCGCGGCGCCGTCAGAGTAGCTGTTGGAGACGCCGGTGCTGGTCATGCAGAAAAGATAGCGAGTTGGCGGCGGGTGGACTTACCCCGCCGGCTTGGGTGAGAGGCGCAGGATCTGCCCGTCACTCGAGTCAACCAGGAGGTAGATCGCGCCGTCAGGGCCCTGCCGCACATCCCGGATGCGGTGCTTGATGCCGTCCTGGAAGCGTTCCTCGCGCGCGCCCTCGGGACCGAGCTGGACGCGCGCCAGGCCCTGCCACTTGAGCGCCCCGGTGAAGAAGCTCCCGCGCCACTGGGGAAAGGCGTCGCCGGTATAGAACAGCAGCCCCGATGGCGCGATGGAAGGCACCCAGTAGTAGTCGGGCTGTTCCATCCCCGCCTTCGCAGTGCCCTCGCCGATCTTCTCTCCGGAGTAGTCCTTGCCCCAGGTGATCACGGGCCAGCCGTAGTTCTTGCCCGCCTCGGGATGATTGAGCTCATCGCCGCCCTGGGCGCCGTGCTCGATGGTCCAGAGCTGGCCGGTCTCGGGGTGGAGCGTGGCGCCCTGCATGTTGCGATGGCCGTAGGACCAGATCTCAGCCAAGGCCCCTTTCTGCTTCACGAAGGGATTGTCGGAGGGAATGGTGCCGTCGGCGTTGATGCGGATGACCTTCCCGAGCGTATTGGTGAGGGTCTGAGCGCTGTCGCGGTACTCGAAGCGCTCACCGGTGGTGATGAACAGGGTGCCATCGTGGGCAAACACGAGCCGCGACCCGAAATGATTGTTGCCGCCGACCTTCGGCACCTGGCGCCAGATCACCTGTACGTTCTCAAGGCCGGCGCTCGTGAGCTTGCCGCGTGCCACGGCGGTGCCCGCACCGCCCGGCCCCGCCTCGGCGTAGGAGAGATAGACCAGTTGGTTGGTGACGAACTGGGGATCGATGGCGACGTCGAGCAGGCCACCCTGTCCCTTCGACACCACTTCCGGCACGCCATTGATGGGCTCGGACAGGGCGCCGGTGGGCGACACCAGGCGCAGGCGGCCGGGCCGCTCGGTGACGAGGGCGCGGCCATCGGGAAGAAAGACGAGACCCCAGGGCGCCTCGAGGCCCTTGGCGTAGACCGAAATGTTCACGGAGTCGAGTGACCCCATGGTGTACTGCGTCTTCTGCGCGTCGGACGTTTCACAGCCGCCGATGCCGACTGCGAGGGCGTAGCCGCTGATCGCCAGGCGGCGACCTGGATGACGTGACATGGTCCGGACGCTCCCGGTCGTTAGGTGCTGCGTGATACCCGATGTCGCAGTGAAGGATGCAATGCGTCGCATCACCGGCAATTAACAGCAGGGGAAACGGATCACCGCCGGCGCTTCACCCGATAGCGCACCAGCACGCAGCCATTCTTGAATGGCCGCGCTTCCAGCAGCTCGAGATCGAGCTGGTGGGCCATGTGGTGAAACAGCGGCACGCCGCCTCCGAGCAGGACGGGGTGCACGTTCAGGCCGATTTCATCGATGAGGCCGGCCTCCAGCAGCGGCGCCGCCAGTTCTCCACCCCCCATGACACAGATGTCCTTGCCTTTCTCCTTTCGGAGCTGGCGGAGGAGCATCACCGCATCAGCACTGAGCTCAACGGATGGATCGGGCGTGACGGTGAGGGTCCGGGAGCAGAGATAGGTGCGGATGCCAGGATGGGAAACTCCACCTGGATTTGCTGCCATGGCCACATCCCAGGTCTTCCGGCCCATCACCATGGTATCGATGGACTCCCAGTACTCCTTCATCACCGCCGCAGCTTCCGGTCCCCACTTGAGCCAGTCCACGGAGTTGTCGATGCGCGCGATGAAATTGTCGAGGCTGCTGGCGCCGCCGAAGGTGACTTTGCGCATGAATGCTCTCCCGGGCAGTGATCAGCCCATGGTGGTGGCCTTCGCTCTGGCGTGAGCCAGCGCTCCCCAGCAAACGAGGGTCGCCACGACCGCCGTAACTACTCCGGCGAGCAACCCGCTGGCGAGGCCGGTGCCACCCCAGACCACGGGGGCCATTGTTCCCGTGGTGGTGACGGACAGGAGCCACACGGCAAGAGCGGGACGGAGCCAGGCGCGGCGCAGGAAAAGCGCGGCGAGGGAGACCAGCGCGGCGACGCCGTAGAGGATCTGGAACATCGCCGCGGTTCGCTGGCCCGGCGTCTGGGCGCCAGCGAATCCGCCGAACCCCTCCTTGATGCCGAACCAGACAGCGGCAAGGAGGAGCGCGGTGACGAGGAGGAGGCGGAGCCAGGGCCAGAAGGTCTTCACGTGGGTCTGAGTTGTCTTGTGCAACAGATGGAGGAGACGAAGGGAATTGGCGCCGAGGCGATGGAGCGCGGAAAATTACCAGACATCTCTCTTCGGTTCCCACACCAGCTGGCGCGGCCTGGGCCGGATGCGGCCATCCTCGGGCGTAAACGTGTCCTCCCCGGTCAACAGACGATGGCGGAACTTGCCAATTGTCGACGGGTTCAGCGGAAAGTTGATCTCGGGCGTCGACCAGTCGTAGAGCGTCTCCGACACGCGGTCGCCGTCGGTGGTGTCGGTACTCCAATGAAAATGATCGCTGGCAATCATGGCGAATGCGAGGTCCGTCAATGCTGCCCCGGATAGAAGGCCGGAGAGCGCGGCATCGCAAAGCCGCACGAGATGAGCGCTGGTAACCTGGAAGTCTTCCCCGAGGTCCTGCATCCGCAAGCGATAGGTGTCCGCGCCGGTCCGTTGCATGGCACTGGCGATGTCTGCGGCCAGCGCGTCCGCCGCCGCCGTACCAAGGAAGAAATCGCGAAGAATCCAGGCTTGCACCTGTTGCTCCCTGCATGTCGCCGAGCGCAACCACCTCAGGAATAGCTTATCGCGCTGAACCGGCAGTCGCCAGTATGAGCAAGTGCCCCGGCAGTCGCGCCCCCAAGTAAGGCCGGCCGGGGTAGATGAGCGGTAGGAGGCCGCCCCGAAGTCGGGATCACGGAGCGCCGGCCACCCATCGGCCTCGGCCGTGGCCGGGAAAGGATCTCCAGCCATGCTATCAATCATCAAAGCCGGGCGACTTGCCCTGGCCATGGGTTTCGTGCTTGGCCTGACCCGCTGTGACAAGCAGCCGGGTACCCTCGAGCCGACGGTGGCTCATGCGGTGACGCCGGTGACCCCGAACCAACCGTATGCGCCCCAGATCGTTCCGGCAGACTTTGTCCCAGGCACCGCCAATCCGTATTTCCCGCTCGTACCGGGAACCACTTTCCGTTACAAGACCGAGGACGGCGCAGAACTGAACGAAGTCGCCGTGACCACCGAAACCAAGACCATTCTTGGCGTCTCCACCATCGTCGTTCACGATCGCGTCTACCTGGACGCGAACCAGAACGGCGTGGCCGATGGCACGTCCTGCGGCGCCGATCCAGGCTTCACCTCCGAGCTCATCGAGGAGACTTTCGACTGGCTCGCGCCCGATAACGAGAGCACCGTCTGGTACTTCGGCGAAGACTCGAAGGAGTTCGAGGACTGCGTTCTCCTCGGCACCGCGCGCGGGCGCGCCCGGTATCATCATGCTCGCCCACCCGGTCATCGGGCAGACCTACCCCGGCGTGGCCGAGGACTTTGCCAAGGTGGTCAGCCTGAAGAAATCGGTTTCGGTTCCGTATGCCGAGGCTGAGGGATGCGTGGAGACCATGGAGTGGACGCCGTTAGAACCGGGCAATCGGGCGCACAAGTTCTACTGCGCCGGGGTGGGGCTGGCTCTCGAGATCACTCCGAAGGGGGGTGGCGAGCGGAACGAGCTGGTAAGCAAGACGCCGTAGCCGCGCCTTCACGCTCATGGCGTGTCGCTTGCGGGGTTCGAATCGCCGGGCAGTCTTGCCTGCGACGCAATGGCGAGCCGCGTGGTGACTTCCTCGATCTGAGCGCTCCGACGGCGAGCCCAACCGGGGATGCGCAGCGCTCCGGCGGCAAACATGCCGACTCCCATCACCGCCATGAATGCTATGCCCGTAAACGACGCGGTGGTGCCGAAGTTGCCAGTCAGTGCGGTCGCAATCAATGTCGCCGTGGCCCATCCCAGCACTGCGATCCCCGCAATCATCAGGGCACGCGAGTCTCCCTTCAGGGTCTGGAGCCGGAGTCGGTGACCGCCCGGGGTGGGCTCGAGCAGAGCCTGCAGATTGCCGTTGGTCCACTGCCGGAATGGGCCGTCATACCTCACCACGCCCCGCGCCTCGAACGTGTCGCGCAAGTCGGCAACCAGGCCTTCCCAATCCGCATCGGAGAGTGGTCGGTCGAACTCGACTGTTCGGCCGACGCCGATCGGCAGGCCCATGAAAGTCCGCGAGGCTGGACGTCCGGCCTGGTCGAGCGATCGGGCCGCGAGCGCGATCGACTCGGGCGAGATACCGACCTCCCGCCCAATGTCCTGCAACGCCGCCAGCGTCAGGCCCTTGCCCTCGGCAGGCACACGCAAAGAGGCATGCTCCGTCTCCGCTGCCCGCTCGAAGATCGCAGCCACCTCTTCGTCGTTGTATTGGCGTTCACTCAAGGAAATCCGCGCTCCGATCCGTGTGCCCGGATTCTAACCCGTTTTCGGCCGGTCGGGTGGCAGTTCGCCTTTGTCCAAGCGTTGCCTGGTGCGGTGATCCAGATTGGCGACCATCGGCGTCACTTCACCCGACCTCCAACTCCTGGAGCCCATGTCTCAGCCTACACGACTTCCGGCCCTCGCTCTCCTGCTTGCGTGCGGCGCCCTGCCGCTGGTGGCCTTGACCGGCAGGGCGCCGGTGCCTGCCGCCGGGCTTCCGTGGCTGGCCGGCTGCTGGCAGGGAGGCTCAGGCAATCGCGTCATCGAGGAATCGTGGATGCGGTCTCGGAACGGCGTCATGCTGGGCAGTGCCCGGGTGTCGGCCGGTGAGGCGGTGCGCTCGATCGAGTTCACCGAGCTGCGGATTCAGGGAGACTCGGTGGAGTACATCGCCTCGCCGATCGGCCAGCAGCGCACGACCTTCCGGGGCAGCATGACTGGGCGCACATGCGTTCACGGTGAGCAATCCGACCAATGACTTCCCCACCACCGTGGGTTATGAGCTGGTGAGCCGGGATTCACTGAGTGCGTGGATCGAGGGAATGGAGGGATCGGATCAGCGGCGCATCCCGTTTGTGTATCACCGGGTCGCCTGCGAAGAGAGCTAGCGCGCCCCGTCGAGGAAGGCGGTGGTGATCTCGCCGGTGCGGCCGAGTACCTGTCCGGGCGCCTCGCCCGCGATGTCCTGACAATCGCGGACGAAATGGGAGTGGTCGTAATAGCCACAGTCGTGCGCCACGGCGCTCAGGCTGCGGTCCGGTCCGCGCCTGGCCTTGTTGAGCGCACGCTGCAGCCGGGCGATACGGAAGAGGGCCCTGGGTGCGAGTCCCACCTGGCCGGCGAAGATGGCCTGCACCCGTCGACTGGTGAGACCGATACCGTCGGCCAGGGCACGAACGGTGAGCCCCGGGTTGTCGCCCATCAACTGGCAGGCCAGGCGCATGGCAGCCGGCGAGGGCATCTCGGCGGCGAGCGCGTGACGCTCGATTGCATCGCGTAGAAGGCCAAGGCGTTCGTCCGCGTCCTCTTCGGAACTGGCGTCGCGCAGCAATCGCTTCGCTACCGGGAGGTCGTCGGCGGAGAGCATTCGGTCGCGCAACTCATGCATGGGCACGCGGAGGAATGCGCCGGCAGCCCAGGGGTGCAGCCGAATGCCGATGATGTCGAGCCGGCCGCTCGGGGTGATGCGCACGGCGGTGGTGAGTTGGCCGGCGACATGGCGTGCGGGCTGTCTCTCGGGCCCGGCCGGCGTGTGGCGGTCGACTGGATCGCCGGCATTGAGCAGCAGTTCGACGCAGCCGTCCGGCAGGATCGGGGCGGCGGCGCC
This sequence comes from uncultured Gemmatimonadales bacterium, assembly GCA_963822925.1. Classification (GTDB taxonomy): domain Bacteria; phylum Gemmatimonadota; class Gemmatimonadetes; order Gemmatimonadales; family GWC2-71-9; genus JAGGAG01. Next base: position 57,158 of record CAWGJN010000015.1, on the reverse strand, counting down.
GGCTTCGTGCGCATCGCCAGAGAGACTCCAGATGCACTGCACGAAGCGGGCAGTGGCACCGGTGACGTGGTGCTCGGTGTACCTCACGCGTTGCCGCCTCGCTCGCGGATCAACTCGAGACCTTCGGCGAAGCGAAGACGGTAGCCGGGCGGCAGCAAGACGACGTAGGACCGCAACCCATCAGCATCATGGATCGGCTCGAGGACAGGCGCGCCGCGTGCCTGGTGCTCGGCGTAGAGCTCCTCAACCCCCGAAAGAAAAACCAGCACCGTGGAGCCGCGGGCACGCTCGGCCAGCTCGGCGCCGAGACTGAAGATGAGTCCCACACCGTCGCGGCGGACGCCGGCGTCGGTGGGTGGCGTACCCTCGGACCATGCGCGGGGAAAACCGAGCTTCTGCTCGCAGAAACTGAGCGATGACTCGACATCGGCTGTGGCGAAGACCGGTGCGGTGTGCGAAAGCTTCACGCTCAACGAGTCCTTCGGCCTGCAAAGACCTCATGTACCCCAGGTTCGACTTCCGAATGCTCGAGCGGCACGGTCTCGGCGTCGAAGCCGGCCTCGCGGAGCAAGCGCAGCCATTCGTCTCTGCCGAAGAGGCCCTCCAGGTGGCGGTCGTGCTCCACCCGGGCACTGCCGCCGGCAGTGCGCAGCATGAAGGCGTAATCGACAGTGTACGTAGAATCGGCCGGATCGGGATCCCAGGTCCATTCCAGGTACCGCGCACTGCGCGCTGGTCCGTCATGGCCGCCGTGATCGGTGCCGGGGCGGAACGTTTCGCGCACGTAGTCTGGCGCGAAGAGCACCGCACCGCCTGGCCGGCAATGCATGCAGGCCGTGGCCATCGCCTGGCGCAAGTCCGACTCCGTGACCATGTAGCACACCGCGTCGTGAACGAAGACGCAATCGAACGTGCGACCCAGGCGCAGGGTCCGCATGTCACCCTGAACGTGCTCGAGCTCCGGGTTGAGCGCGCGGCTCACGGCAAGCATGCCGGACGAAGGCTCGACCAGCGTATTACGGAACCGCGCCTTGAGGTGCGACGCATTGTTGCCGCCACCGCTGCCCAGCTCGAGCATGGTGTCGCAAGGTCCGTCACAATGCGCCAGGAGCTGGCGCTGATAGAAGGCGGCTTCCTCGGCGTAATCTTCAGGTGCCGAAATGAGCGGCCACCATTCGGCGAGTTCGTCATAGAACATGAGGCGGCGCGCTCCCCCGGTACAGCTCAGTGACACGACGTTCCTCCCACAGGGGCGGGTAGTCGCGAACGAATCCGGAGGCGGCCACCCTCAAGGTGGTCTCGAATGGAATGTCAGGACAGGAATACTGGAACCGGTCTTCGGCTATCCGACGGTAGATCTGCCGCAACGGCGCCAGGCTCCCCGCGAGCGATGGAATCCACGCGACCGTCACCTCCGCCCATTCCCCAACCGGCAGCGCCAGCCGGCGGATCGAGAGGAGATTGGTGGCGGGGGTGAATCCGAGGTCGATGTCGATGCAGCCTGATACGGCCGCTACCGCCTGGTCATTGAAGGTCCAGGTGCGGTCTTCATTGGCGCGCACCTCGAAACTGAGCGGTCCATCGGGCGTGGTGCCACTGATGCTTGCGAAATGTGTCATCCAGCCGGTGTCGACATGAATTTCATAGTCGAGCGCCACGGGCCCGGCGTGATCCTGGTATCGGGCCGAGCCGACCATGATGTGGCCGTCGGGTGCCGGGAACAGGGAGGCCGCGTCCATGCCCGGAAGGTCGAGCCTCCGCCAGCGAGCCGAGGCCGTCATGCCGATGTGGGTCGGGAAGCGGGGCCGAACGCGGCGGCGGACGCAACCAATAGAGCAACGATACGATGATGCATGGAGGTTCCCGATGAAAGTGCTCGTTCTCTTGTACGTACTGGCCTGGCCGATGGTTGCGACAGCGCAGTAGCGTTCGTTCAGAGCGGTGCTAGTTCCGTTGCCCGAGCCGCTTCAACATCGGCCGGAGCTGCTGCTGCCACGTCTTCCTCGCGAGCCACTTCATCCGTCGGAGCGGCCCGCCCCGATCCGGGGCGAGGAGGGATTCAAACATGCCGTTGTGGCTTCCCTGTTCGGCGATCGCGGGGTGCCGCCACCAGAGCTCCAGCTCGCCGTCCCGCGCCAGCCGGTTCAGGAAATGGTCGAAGGGCACATCGAGCCGTTCTGCCCCGGCCCGCTCGAGCAGTCGGGCCGCCACTCCGCGCGAAAGCCAGTAGGCACCGGCCGCGCGGCCGTGATCGGCACGCACGAGAGTCAGCCCCGCTGCCGGGGGCGTCACCACTTCCAGCCCGGTGTTCTCCAGCGATATGAGCGCCACGCCGGCATTCGCGTCCCGGCGCCCCCGTATCTCGGCGAGGCTCCGGTTGAGGTGGGCCACGAATTCCGGCGACAGGATGATGTCGTCCTCGAACACGAGGGCGTCATGATGGCCGTCACGGAGCATGCGTTCGCAGGCGGTGAGGTGCTTGAAGGAGCAGGACGTATCGGCGGTGGGAGAGGCCATGGCGCCGCGGAACCACCGGGCGAGGCGATCTGGTGTGAGCCGGTCGCGGTCGCCGTCGAGGACGTACTCGAATGGGATGCCATGCGCCGTGAACTGCCGCTCGATGGAAGCGCCGCGATCTTCAGCGCCGCTCCGCACATGGATCACATACACACGATCGACATCGGGGGCTTCAGGGGCATCAGCCCTAGGCATTGCCGGCCGGCATCTCCTGTTCGGGAAGGGCTCGTCCGATGACGATGGTAATGTTGTCGGTGCCGCCGCCGTCGAGCGCTTCCTGCAAGAGCGTTTCGCAGGCCTGCTGGGCGGAGGTCATGCTGCCAAGGACCTCCTGGATCCGTTCGTCGGGTACGTGCCGGGTCAGGCCGTCGCTGCAGAGCAGGTGAACGTTGTTCCACTCGGCGGCAATGCGGGTGACGATCGGCATGGAGCTCTGCCCGCCGATGGCGCTCGAGAGCACGTGGGAAAGCCGGGAGTTGGTCGCTTCGGCGGGTGCCATGACGCCCAGGTCCATGAGCTCCTGTGCCATGGTCTGGTCGCGGGTGACTTGCGCAAGCTTGCCCTCTCGCAGCCGGTAACAGCGGGAGTCACCCACCTGCAGCAGGTAGATCCAGGGCCAGACGCCGAGAAACAGGGTGAGGGTGGTGGCCATGCTGCGGATGGTCTGTTCCTCGGCGTGCTTGCAGACGTTCTCATGGCACTGCCGCGCCGCCTGCTCGAGCACGTCGGTGAGCGACGTCTCGGTGCCACCCACGCCGTAATAACAGCGCATCGCCTCGCTGACGTAGTTGGAAACGGACTCGACCGCGAGCCGACTGGCGGCCTCGCCATGCTCCGTGCCACCGACGCCGTCCGCGACCATCATGATGAAGGCGAGGCGTTCCTCGCCGGAGATATTGTCGTCACCCTCGGCCAGGCTGCTGTATTTCACGTCGACGCGCTTGTGGAGGGTCGCGACGAGGAAGTTGTCCTGGTTGGTCTTGCGGACCTTACCCTGGTGGGTAAGCCCGTACACGTCGATCTCGGAGTCGAGGGGTTTGCGCATGGCGGCCTGATCGGCGTCGAGGGCCGTGGCGGCGGGTTCGTGATCGATACTGGTCATGGCTCATCCTCCCACCCACATCTTACCCCGGATCGGGGCCCGGGGTGAGGGCCAAGGCACCAGGGGTGTCCCCCCGCGCATCCGGAATGCCCGCCTCAAAGGTCCTCGGGGCCGGGTTCATGGATGTCGCGCTCCGGTCCACCCGGCAGCCAGACCTTTTCGGCGGGCATTCCGGATGCGCAAGGGCACCCACCAGTGCCCGGTTGCGGGCGCGGTGCATTTGCACGTTATTTCACACTCCAGAAGGACCACTCCCCCACGCGACGGAAGCATCCTGACCACCAGCGATCGCTCGTGCCCGGCCTGTAGCACGCCCCTGCCGCTCGAAGCACAGTTCTGCATGCACTGTGGTGTCGCCACGCCCACCGACCCGGGGGTGCCGCCGCGCATTGCCACCACCGGCGCGTTCGAGGTGGCCAAGGTGACGGAGGCCCTCGCCGGCCGCTACAAGGTGGAGAAGGTGATCGGCGAGGGCGGCATGGCGACGGTGTACCTCGCGCTCGACCAGAAGCACCGGCGGAAGGTGGCGGTGAAGGTGATGCGGCCGGAGCTGGCAGCCACCCTGGGCGCCGACCGGTTCCTGCGCGAGGTGGAGATCGCGGGACAGCTGAGTCATCCGCACATCCTGCCGATGTACGACTCGGGCGAGTCGGATGGCCTCCTCTACTACGTGATGCCGTACGTGCCGGGCGAGACCCTGCGGGAAAAGCTGCAGCGGGAGGGCGCACTGCCGATGGAAGAGGCCCTGCGCCTCGCCCGTGAAGTGGCGGAGGCGCTGGCGTACGCCCACCGGCAGGGAATCGTCCATCGCGACATCAAGCCGGCCAACATCCTGCTGAGCGAAGGGCATGCGCTGGTGGCCGACTTCGGCATCGCCCGCGCGGTGGGTGACAGCGGCGGCGAGGCGCTGACCAAGACCGGCCTCGCGGTGGGAACGCCGCAGTACATGGCGCCGGAACAGGCCACGGGCGAGAAGGAAGTGGACGGCCGGGCGGACGTATATGCGACGGGGGCGGTGCTCTACGAGATGCTCGCGGGCGAACCGCCATTCACCGGCCCGAGTGCGCGGGTGATCCTGACTCGGAGCCTCACCGAAGCTCCGCGTGCACTCACCGGAGCGCGCCAGGGTCTCGCGCCAGCCGTCGACGGCGTGGTGCAGAAGGCGCTGGCCAAGAACCCGGTGGACCGGTATGCCACCGGCGAGGCGCTGGTGGTGGCGCTCGACTCCATACGGCAGATCGGCATGAGTTCGGGATCGTCACCCGCCGTGACAGCTCCGGCCACCGAAGTGGTGCCCGCTACGACGAAGGCGGCTTCGGCGGTAATGGATGCCATGCCGAAACGGTGGTTCTCGGTGCGGAACCTCGCCTTGGCTGGCGCCGCGGTGCTGGTGGTGTGGGCAGTGACGGCGACCGTGCTCGCGTCGCGCGGCAGCAAGGCAGGGACGCAGGCGGGCAAAGCCGGAAACCGCATTGCGGTGCTGCCGTTCCAGAACCAGGGTGCATCGAGCGACGAATACGTTGCCGACGGGCTTGCCGACGAGGTGCGAGGGAAGCTGTCGCGCGTCAGCGGTCTTGCGGTGATCGCATCCTCGAGTGCCGGCCAGTACAAGGGCACCACGAAGCGGCCGCAGGAAATCGCCGCGGAGCTGGGCGCGGATTACCTGCTTCTGGGGACGGTGCGGTGGGCAACCGGCGAGGGCGGCAAGCGCCGGGTACAGGTGGTGCCGGAACTGATCGATGCGCGTTCGGGCGACGTTAAGTGGCAACAGAGCTTCGACACCGACATTACGGACGTGTTCGAGGTGCAGTCCCAGATCGCGACCAGGGTCGCGGGCGCGCTTGGCGTGGCGCTCGGGGGCAGCGAGCAGCAGCAGTTGACCCGGCAACCGACCGACAACGTCGAAGCCTACCAGCTCTACCTCAAGGCTCGCTCGATCGAAAGCGCTGACCCAGCCAGTCTTCGCGTTGCGGCCTCGTACCTCGAGCAGGCGGTCGCACTCGATTCGGCGTTCGCCGCCGCCTGGGCCAGCTTGTGCATGTCGCTGAGCCGCCTCTATTCCAACGGCTTCGCGAGTGAAGAGCTGGCCCGCCGGGCGAAGGAGGCGCTGGCCCGGACGGTGGTTCTGGAACCGAATGCGGCAAGGACTCACATAGCGGCCGCCCGCTACTATTCGCTGATCGCAAAGAATACGGAGCTTGCCCGGGCAGAGCTCGACCTGGCACTGCGCGCGGCCCCCACGGATGCCGAGGTGCTCTCGGCCGCGGGTCTCGAAGACCAGAACAACGGCGACCTCGGCTCGGCGCTGGCCAAGCTCGAGCGAGCCCGGGAACTCGACCCCCGGTCGTACAACACCCTGTATAGTCTCGCCCGGGCCTACACCTATCTCAATCGCTTTGCTGACGCTGAGGCAACCGCCGCGACCGCGCTGCTGGTCCGGCCCGGAGACCTCAATGCGGTCCAGTGGCTGGCCATCTCGCGGGTAGCGCTGGGGAATCTGGAAGGGGCGCGAGCCGCGATCCGTGCCTCGATCCAGGCGGGCGTGCCCGCACCCACCATTGCGGCGCACTTCGCGGGCTACCAGGAGACCTCCTGGATGCTGGAGGAACGGGAGCAGCAACTAGTGCTCCGGCTGACGCCGTCCGCCTTCGATAATGACAGGGGGTGGTGGGGACAATCGCTCGCCACCGCCTACTGGCAGCTCGGAGACCGGGGCCGGGCACGGGCCTACGCCGATTCGGCGCTCGTCCCCTCCCGGGTCCAGGCGGAGCTGGCACCGAGAGACGCGCAGCTTCAGGTGCTCTATGGACTGATGCTCGCCTTTGTGGGGAAAGCGGCCGAGGCCCGCACCGCCGGGGAGAAAGCGCTGAAGCTGGAGCCGCGGGAGACGGTGCAGAGCAGCTACATCCTGCTGAACATCGCCCGTATGGAACTGGTGCTGGGTAACAAGGAGCGAGCACTGGACGTCCTCGCACAGATACGGAAGGCGGGCGGATTCCTCACACCGCAGTACCTGGCGGTGGATCCGGACTTCACCTTGCTGAAGGGGAGCCCGCGGTTCGAGGCGATGTTGAAGGAATAGGCCGTGGGGGCGCGCAGGACGTGAGGGACACGAAGGCTTGAGGTCTGGCGAAATCGGGTTTTGTGGCGAGATTTCGCCGATTCGCGATTTCGCCACGTTTTTTCCGGGGGTTTTCCAATGCTCGAGCGGCCTGGTTCACGCTTCCTCCCGGCGCGCGCGCTGGCGGCGTCGGCCCTGATTTTCGTCACCGGGCTCAGTGCCTGCGGGAAGGGTGAGGCCGGGAAGGCCACTGGCGGACAGTGCGGCGATGGCGGCCGCCGCCCCGGCGCCGAAGAAAGTGGTGATCATCCGGGCCGCCGACTGGATGGGCAGCGAGTGGAGTGAGGACGCGATCAAGGTGGGGCTGCAGGAGGCGGGACTCGAGCCCGATCGTGATTTCGTCTTCACGATCTCCAGCGCGCAGGGCGATCTTGCCACCCTGCCGAGCCTGATCGACGCGGCGCTCGACGCCAAGGCGGACGTGATCGTGGCACTGCAGGACGAGACGCTCAAGGCGGCGGTGGAGCGGGTCAAGAGCACGCCGGTGGTGTTCAACGTGCTGTCCGACCCGTTCGCGGCCGGCGCCGGCACCAGCGACTCATCGCACCTGCCCAACATCACCGGCGTCTACTCGCCGGGCCTGGGCGATCCGGAGCAGGCGCGCCGGGTGGCATTGATCCAGAAGGTGGCGCCCAATGCCAAGCGCATCGGCATCCTCTTCAGTCCGCTCGAGCCGCTCGCGGTGAGCATGAAGGACCGGATGACTGCGTCCGCGAAGGCAGCCGGCCTCGCGGTGGTGGCAGTGCCAATCGGCAGCCCGACGGAGGGCTCGGAGGCCACGACGGCGCTGATCGCGAAGAAGGTCGGTGCCATCGAGATCTACGGCAACTCGGCCCACGCGGCGTTCGAGAGCATCATCAAGGTGGCCAAGGAGAACAAGGTGCCGGTCTTCTCGCCCTCGCCGTTCGAGGTGATGAAGGGTGCCACGGCCGCGTTCTTCCCCGACTTCCAGGAAGGTGGTGCCGTGGCTGGCGGGATGGTCGCGAAGGCGCTCAAGGGCGAGAGTCTCGCGTCGGTGCCGTTCTTCAAGCTCGAAACGACGAAGACGACCATCGCCGGCGAGACGCCTGCCCCGGCGCCCGCGCCAGCCCAGTAACCCAGTGCGCGCTGTTCCTTCCTACGACGGCGCCGGTGGCGCCGTCGTTCGTTTGGAGGGTCGCCTCGACGCGGAGGGGGCGCTCGAGCTCGAGGACATCCTCGCGCAGTTCCTGCGCGAGGGGGTGCGAAACGCCACCATCGACCTGAGTCGGATTTCGTACGTGAGCACGCCGGCGCTGCAGGTGATGGCGCGCGGCGGGCACGAGTTCGCGACGGTGAAGGGCACGTTCAAGGTTGCCGGGGCCAACGAGGAGATCCTCCGGCAGCTCGATGCGGCCGACCTGACCCGGTCACTGGTACTGGGCGCGGAGGTGCCGAAGCCCACGATGGGGCGGCACTCGTCGGGCGGGCTCAATTCTCTGCGCGGCACCAGCGAGTGGCGAGTGGCTGGCAAGCTGGTTTTGCTGCACGGCCTGTACGAGAGTGCGGCGCGGAACCCCGGGGCGAGCCTCACCTGCCGAGTGCACGGCGACCCCGCATGGCTCGAGCATGGCGGCGTCAGGCCGGAGGCAGCAAGCTCAGTCCGGGTCGGCGAGCAGGCGTTCGGTCTCGGCATCGGCGCCATCGGGCAGCAGTTTGCCGAGGCTGGCCCGCGAATGGGCGAGCTCATTGCCGCCGCGGGCGTGGTCGCGTACCAGCCCACCGAAGGTGCCAGTGTTCCCGACTATCTGATCGGCACCACCGAGCGGCCGGCGTCGGCGGTGCTGGGCAGCGGGCTCACCTGCGAGGGTGGATTCGAAACACTGAGCCGCTTCAGCAAGCGACCGGCGGGACAGCCGGTGCCGCTCTCGGAACTGGCCAGAGTGTGCCTCGATCACTCGTCGTCGCCGACGGCCGGCCTGGTGATGCTGGTTGAGGTGGCGGGGCTGGTGGGTGCACGGCTTCGCCGCGCGCCGACCGATGCGGCGCGCCAGGTTCAGTTCAACATGCCCGAGGTGCGCGACTGGTTCAGCATCACCCCCGAGCGGGTCCACGAAGGAGCGGTGGCGCTGGTGGTCGGCGTGGTTTCGCGGCAGCCCGACCCCCGGCTGGCGCCACTACTCCGGCCGGTCGGCTTGTCGAGCGATCTCGTGGGGCACTTCCACGCTGCGGTCTTCGAGTTCCGGCCGGTGCCGCTCCGCACGGTCGCGCTCCGTCCACTCATGACGAAGTACTTCTCACAGCAGCCACTCCGCACCGTCATGCACCTGCTGCACGATGATCGTGGAGCCATGGGTGCCGGCGAAAGCGCCTTCCACCGGGGCATCTGCTGGGTCTCGCCGATCAACACGATCGAGGCCGGCGCATGAACCTTTTTTTCGGTGCGCTCTCGGTAGGCCTGGTGCTGGCCCTGCTCGGTCTCGGGGTCTACATCTCGTATCGCATCCTCGACACCTTCGACCTCACGGTCGACGGCTCGTTCGCGTTCGGCGCCGTCATCGCCGGGGTACTGCTGAGCCGCGGGATGGCCTCGTTCTGGGCCTCCGCCGCAGGATTCGTCGCGGGCATGGTGGCGGGCGCGGCATCGGCGCTGATCCACCGCCGGCTGGGCGTGAGCCGGCTGCTGTCGGGACTGCTGGTAGCGACGGCGCTCTATTCGCTCGACCTCATGATCATGGGTGGTGGCGACATCTCGCTCGCGTCCACCCGCACCCTCCCGACCCAGGCGTTTGAGCTATGGCAGCGGTTCGGCGGTGCGGAGTCGGGCACCCGGATCTTCGGCATCGAGGTGAGCGCCCGCACTCTGGCCACCTTCCTCGCGATGCTGCCGGCCGTGGGCACGGCGGTATTCCTGGTGGACCGGTTCTTCCGCACGTCGCTCGGCCTCGCCATGCGGGCCACGGGCGACAACGCGCAGATGGCGCGGTCGGTCGGGATCGACGACGCAACGGTATTCATCGCGGGTCTCGCGGTGTCCAACGGGCTCGTCGGCCTGAGCGGCGCGCTGTTCGCGCAGTACCAGGGATTCGTCACCATCCAGATGAGCATAGGCATGCTGGTCATGGGCCTCGCCGCCGTGGCGATCGCCGAGAGCCTGTGGCGGGACCGCTCGCTGGGCGCGCGCATCGCCGGGGTGGTAGGCGGTTCGATCCTGTTGCGACTGCTGGTAGCGCTGGCCCTGGCCGCCGGGCTCCCGGCCAACACGCTCAAGCTGGTGACGGCGCTCCTGGTGCTGGTGGTGCTGATCCTGCCCGACCTGGTGCGGCGCCGCCGGCTCGCACCGGAGGCTGGCAATGGCTGAGCCAGCACCGAGGGTGCGCGACATGAGTCGCGACTTCCAGCATGGCGTGGAGAAGGCGACGCCGGTGTCGACGCTCGAAGTGCGTGACCTGAGCCACACCTTCGAACGCGACACGGCGAACGAGATCCAGGCACTGGCGGACGTGAACCTGACGCTCGCGTCGGGCGACTTTGTGACCGTGGTGGGGATGAACGGGTCGGGCAAGTCGACGCTGCTCAACGCCGTGGCGGGCGCGTTCCTGCCCGATTCGGGGCGCATCTACCTCGATAGCGACGAGGTGACCCGACAGAGCGAGCACCGGCGGGCGCATCACATCGGCCGCGTGTTCCAGGACCCGCTCAAGGGCACGGCACCCAACCTCACGGTGGCGGAGAACCTCTCACTGGCGCTCGATCGCGGGCACAGCCCCTTTGCCTTCCGGTGGGCACTCACCGGAGCCCGGCGGACGGAGCTGAAGGAGCGGGTGCGTGCGTTGCACCTGGGACTCGAGGACCGGCTCGACGCGAAGATCGGCACGCTGTCGGGAGGCGAGCGGCAGGCACTGACGCTCCTGATGGCGACGCTGGTGAAGCCCAAACTGCTGCTGCTCGACGAACACACGGCGGCCCTCGACCCGCGGAGCGTGGAGCAGGTCGTGAAGCTGACGGAGCGGGTGGTGTCGAGCCAGCAGCTCACGACGCTGATGGTGACGCACTCGATGCACCAGGCGGTGCGGCTGGGCGACCGCGTGCTGATGATGCACCGGGGCCGGATCGTGCGGGAGATCCGCGGGCGGGAGAAGCAGCAACTGCGGGTGGAGAACCTGCTGGCGATCTTCGACCAGTTGCGGAGCATGGAAATGCTCGACGAGTCGGCGGCGGACATGCTGAGAAGGCTGTACGTGTGAACGACGAGAGGGCCTACCTCGTTGCGCCTCGCAGGCGGTCGATGATAGGGCGCAGGTAGAGCTGGAACGCCTTGCGGGCCAGCCAGCGGGGGCGGCGCGCGAGACCGGTACGCTTTTGCGACAGCATCGAATCGAATTTCCCGTTGATGCTGCCCTGTTCGGCAATCGCGGGATGACGCCACCAGAGTTCCACTTCGCCCGACTGAAAGAGCGTGTTGTGAAAAAACGGCGTGGCGAGGCTCACCTTCGCCGTCTCCGCCTTCGCCAGGAAGCGCCCGGCCGCCACCCGCGAAAGCCAGTACGCCCCGGTTTCCCGCCCGTGTTCGCTGCGATAGAGCGTCCGCCCAGGCTCGACCTTCCCCCGCCTTTCGATCCGGACCAGCCCTGAGTTCTCGAGCGAGATGAACGCCTCGCCCGCCCGGGTGTCGGGGCGCGCACGCAATTCCCGCAGGCTGGCATTCACTGCCTCGACGAAATCATTCGCCAGGAAGATGTCGTCCTCGAGCACGAGGGCGTCGTTCCAGCCATCGCGGAGCATGCGCTGGTAGGCAATGAGGTGCTTGCTGCAGCAGGAGGTGCGCGGCTGCACGCACTTCATCGGCCCATCGAACCAGTGGTCGAGCCACTCGGGCGTGAGGTCTTTCATGTCTCCCTCGAGCACATACTCGAACTCGATGCCAAGGCGGGCGAGCTGTCGCTCGATGGAAGCGCCGCGGTCTTCCGCGCCGGTGCTCACATGAATCACGTAGACGCGATCGACCTCGAGCCGGGCCATGGCTACACGGCCCGCGCGAAGTGCCCGCGGGTGAATGCGCCACCGCTGAGCGCCCGGATGGCGCGGGCGTCGGGCCGGCCGCCCGCCGCCACCGCATCGAGCGCCGCACGATAGGCAGCCGTGATCCCGGCGACCGGATCACCGGGGACGTTGAACACGAGGCGGAAGGCGCGGAAGCCGTGTCGCCACAGTGCCGGCAGGTACTCCGATGCATCGACCGGCCGCGAGTGCAGCAGGCGATTGCGGCAGGCCGAGTCGGTGGCCACCGGAAAGACGTAGCCCGCGGGATCGGTGAGATGGACATTCGGGTGCTTCTGCACGCAAAGGTCGCGGCAGGTGGTGACGACGCGATCGAAGGCTGCTGACAGCACGCAATGCTCCAGGGTCATGCCCTCGGGCCGCCCGTAGACGAACACCTCGAAGCCGGCTCCCTCCCATGGCGCCGTGACCTGTGCCATCTCCTCCACCGTGAGCTCGATGGACGGCACGATGCGACGCGCCCCCATCCGGAACAGCTCCGCCGCGGTGTGCTGGTTGAAGCAGTTGACGGCGTAGTCGGCGACGACATCACGACCCTCGCGCGCGAGCTCAGCCACGAGACCCAGGTGGCCGCTCACCACAGGCGTGCCGAGGGTGATCCACTTGTCGACGGTCTTCCGCTCCTCCGGGCGCACGATGGTGGGCGTGCGAAGCCGCAGGGTCTTGCCTTCGGCCGCGAGCTCGCCGATGAGGGCGCGCACCCGGGTGATCGGCGGCGTGGGATGACGGAGGAAGAGGTCGAGGGAGATTTCGCCGGCGCCGGCTGCGGCCGCGGCGCGGGCATCGTCGAGGGTGAAGACCTCGGCGACCAGGCGGCAGGCGGCAGGCGGCAGGAAGTCAGACGCGGCAGGGCGGCATGGCGGCAAGGCGGCAAGAGAGCTGTCGATCGCTGTCGCGCGACGCTCGAGACGGGCCTGTTCCGCGGCAGCACGGCGGGAGAGCAACTCCTTCACCGCGAGCTGGCGGAGCTCGTTGAGCTCGCTGACCGGCAGGAACACGTTCTCCGCGAGGCCGGAGATATCCAGCGCGCCGAGCGCGAAGGGTGTCTCGCCGAGGCGGCCGAGCTGCTCGCGGAGGCGAGCGGCATCGAGGGGACGCTTCTCGGCGAGCCCGAGATCCATCGCGCTCTGGAGGGTGACGCTGTCGTCTCCCACGGTGCAGGTGATCGTCAGCGGCTGCCCGGCGATGCCTCTCACCACCGCGTCCAGCCGCACGCGCGGCGCGTCGGCGTGCTTCTCGACGCCGGCGAACGAGGCGCGGGCCTCGGTGTTCAGCGACGCCTGCGACGAGCGCACCACGATCCAGCCGACGGCGATGTTTTCATCGGCTGGAATGGCCTGGGTCACGCGGCCATCGCGCGTCGCGATAGTTCGCACGCGACTCACGGCGAAGCCGGTGTTGCCACGCGCCGCGCCGTCGGGATGCTCGAATCCGAGGCCGTCGCCGACGCCTACCGGCTCGGTGACCGAGATGATCAGCTCGCCGCCCTCAATTCCGGTCACGCGGCCAAGCTGGGCACCGCGGTTGTCCGGCTGGTTACGCGTGATATAGTCGCGCCCGGCGCGACCGCCATACATGCCACCGGTGAATCCGCGGGAGAAGATCTGCACCAGTGGCTGGGTCTCGACCGCGGTCGGCGGGGCCCAGTGCCCCTCGGCCAGGCGATCGAGGAAGTTGCGATAGGTGTGCGTTACGGTCGCGACGTACTCCGGCTTCTTCTTCCGCCCCTCGATCTTGATGCAGGCGATGCCGGCGTCAGCGATCCCCTCGAGGTGCTCCGCCGCGGAGAGGTCCTTCGCCGAGATGAGGTAGCCGCGGTCGAGTTCGGCGCCATCGGCGCTATCGGTGAGGACGTAATCCTTGCGGCACGACTGGGCGCAGGCGCCGCGGTTGGCGCTCCGCTCGGAGATCATGCCGGACATGTAGCACTGTCCGGAGTACGCGATACAGAGCGCACCATGAATGAAGCTCTCGAGCCCGAGTCCCGGCACCGCCTGCCGGATGGCGCGAATGTCCTCCAGCGTGTTCTCCCGGGCGAGCACGACGCGATCGATGCCGAGTTCCCGCATGACCCGGGCTCCGGCGGGATCATGCACGGTCATCTGGGTCGACCCGTGGATCTCCAGCTCCGGATAGACCTGCTGGATCAGGCGCACCGCGCCGATATCCTGCACGATGGCGGCATCGATGCCGCGGTCGATGCAGTCGCCCAGGTGGAGCAGCGCCTCGCGCAGCTCCGCGGGCTTCATGAGCACGTTGAAGGTGAGATACACGCGGGCGCCGCGGGCATGGGCCAGGAGGCAGGCCTGCTCCAGCTCGTCCATGGTGAGCTGGGCGCCGTCATCGCGGGCGTTGAAGCGTTCGGCGCCCAGATACACGGCGTTGGCCCCATTGGCGACGGCGGCACGGGCGGCGTCGAGGGTGCCGGCAGGGGACAACAGTTCTGGAACGGGTCGGTTCATGGCGCTCAAGAATAGCGCCGGGCTGCCACCTGAGCGAGCTAGACCAGCAGACTGGAGGGCGGGCTGGGGAAGGCTTTATCGGCGAGCATGTGCTCGAGCTGCGTGGCCGTCAGTGCCGTGGAGAAGTGATAGCCCTGGCCCATGCTGCAGCCGAGCTCGAGGAGCGCGGCCACCTGCGCGGGTGTCTCGATGCCCTCCGCGATGGTGCGCAGCTTGAGCGTGTCACCCAGGCCGATGATGGCGCGGGCGAGGGCCGACTTGTCGGGACCGGCACCCACTTCCTCGATGAACGGCTTGGCGATCTTGAGGATGTCGATGGGGAAGCGCTGGAGATAGCTCAGCGACGAGTACCCGGTGCCGAAGTCGTCGATGGCCAGCTGCACGCCGAGCGCCTTGAGCTGCCGCAGGCGCTCGAGCACCGTCGGCGTTTCCTGCATGAGCACGCTCTCGGTGATCTCCAGTACCAGCGCCTCGGGATCGATGCGGGTCTCCTCGAGCGCCACGCGCACGTCTTCCACGATGTTGTGCTCGTGCAGTTCCCGGCCGGACAGGTTCACCGCGACGGTGAGATTGAGCGCCGGATGTTCGCGGCGCCAGCGCGCGACCTGGCGGCACGCCTCGTGGAGCACCCAGCTGCCGACGCGGGTGATGAGGCCGGTCTCTTCCGCGAGCGGAATGAAGTGCTGGGGCAGGAGGTGCCCGAACTGTGGATGCTCCCAGCGCACCAGCGCCTCGACGCCGGTCATGGCGCCGGTGCGGAGCGATACGATGGGCTGGTAGTGCAGCACGAGCTCGCCCTTCTCGAGCGCACGGCGGAGGGCGCGCTCGAGCTCGAGGCGGTGGCGGACGTCGGACGACATCTGCGAGGCATAGGCCTCGAAACGTCCCTTGCCGGCCCGCTTGGCGGCGTACATGGCGGTGTCGGCATTGCGGAGCACCTCACTCACGCTCTCACCGGCCACGGCGGCGGCGATGCCGACGCTGGCGGTGACGAACACCTCATTGCCGCTCAGCATGAAGGGCTGCGCCATGGAGTTGGTGAGGCGCTCGATCAGGGCCTGCTGTTCCTCCGGACCGGTGGAATCCTCGATCAGGATGGCGAACTCGTCGCCGCCCAGCCGGGCGACGGTATCGGCGGCGCGGGCACAGGAGCGGAATCGCTCGGCGGCGAGCACCAATAGCTTGTCGCCCTCGCCGTGACCAAAGCTGTCGTTGACCTTCTTGAAGTCATCGAGGTCGAGGAAGAGCACGGTGATGGTGTGGCGCTGGCGCTTGGCGAGCTTGAGCGCGTGATCCACGCGATCGCGGAAGAGGGCGCGATTGGCGAGGCCGGTGAGCGGGTCGTGGAAGGCCTGGTGCAGCAACTGCTGCTCGAAGCGCTTCCGCTCGGAGACATCGCGGGTGTTGAGCACGATGCCGCGCACGATGGGATCGCCCAGCAGGTTGGTGGCGATGACCTCGGCGTGGAGCGGCGCGCCATCGGGCTGCTGGAAACGCCACTCGGCCGGGGCGCTCACGCCCCGCGACATGGCCGCCTCGCGGAAGAACGCCTCGGCGCGCGGGCGATCATCGGGATCGATGAGGCTGAACAGCGAGGCATCGACGAGCGTGACCGGGTCGTAGCGGAGCACCCGCCACGCCGACGGACTCACGAAGGTGACCTTTGCCTCGATGTCCACCAGGATGATCACGTCGGAAGAGTTCTGTACCAGGGAGCGGAAGCGCGCTTCGCCCTGCCGTGCGGCCGTCTCCTCGAGCAGGCGGACATTCTGCCGGACGGCCACCACCTGGCGGATCACCATCACCAGCGTCACCAACGTGGCGCCCACGACGAGACCGCTCACCGGGTCGGTCCAGGGACGCACCCCGTTCGCGACGAGCAGCCAGAACACCGCGGTGGCGGCGAGGTACGGCAGCGGGCTCAGTACCTGCGGCCGGGGCTCCTGGTCGGCGGGAGTCCATCCCTTTGCCACCGGGCGGCGCCAGTAGAGCTCGGCACTCGCGATGAGCAGCAGGTACGAGAGCATGTAGACGGCGTCGGTCCAGCTGGCACTGCGTTCGCCGGTCTCGAGGAGAACCAGGTCGAAGGCGAGGTCGCTCACGATGCTGACCAGGATGCCGCCCACAAGGCAGGCGAAGGCTTCGCGGTTGCGGTCGAGCGGGCCCCGCAGCAGCACGGTGGTAATGCCGAGCAGGAGCACGAAACTGGCGAGCGGGAACGCGTAGGTGAGCAGCGTCAGGGTGGCGCTGTCGCCGTGGGCACCATGGGTCGGCCGGATCGCGAAGTACCAGACGAGCACGGCGCCGCCGGCGAGGACCATGGCGGCATCGAGGACCAACTTCCAGCGCTCGACCCGGATGCGCCGGCTGAGCGGGAACATGAGGAGGCCGATCAGCAGGAGCAGGCTGTCGGAGAGGTAGAAGAAATCGGCCGGCGAGGCGGTGGGCTTGGCCTCGAGCACGAGCAGGTACCAGACGGAGATGCAGTTGCCGATGAAGACCGACAGCGCCGCCAGCGACAGGACGCGGAGGGCGCGGCGGACGCCGGCATCGAGGACTGTCTGGTTGGAAGCGAACCAGTTGAGAGCCGCGACGGTGAGGTTGAGCGGCATGAAGGCGACGTTGCCCAGGAGGTCGCGCAGGTCCTGGCTGCCGATCCCGGCCCGCTCGAAAACCAGGTAGGCGAGACCATAGGCCGCGGCGAGCGCAGTAACGATCCCGACCTGGTTTGACCGGGTCCGGACGGCAGGGGGCAGCGCGTCTTCGTGGCGCAACGTGGTCATCCGGCTCCAGGAGTTGCAGACCGCAACGGCTTGCGGGGTTAGCGCATATCCGGACTAGCAGAAAGCAAGAACGCGGCCACGAATGGCCGCGTTGCCGATGCAGTTAAGATTTTGGGTAACAATGCCTTAGCGGCGCGGTTACCGCCAGGTCGCCGGGATGGCCTCCGGCTTCGTGGGGGCTACCGGGGAGCTGAGGCGCTGGCGAATCGAGCGCAACTCCCGGAAACCCACCAGCTTCCGGTCGTCTTCATCCCACAAGGTCAGTCGCAGCGTCTTGACGCTCTGCCAGAGCGTCAGCTTCGTCACGTCCCGGAGTTCCGGGTGCGAGTCGTAGCAGCGCTGGAGGTTGTAGTTGGGTATGCGGCTCGACACATGGTGGATGTGGTGCAGGCCGATATTGGCAGTGAGCCACTGGAGCGGCCGCGGCATGATGAGGTGCGAGGCGCCCTCGAGGCCAGCGGCGAAGTAATTCCAGCTCTCGCGGTAGCGCC
This sequence comes from uncultured Gemmatimonadales bacterium, assembly GCA_963822925.1. Taxonomy (GTDB): domain Bacteria; phylum Gemmatimonadota; class Gemmatimonadetes; order Gemmatimonadales; family GWC2-71-9; genus JAGGAG01. Next base: position 39,663 of record CAWGJN010000015.1, on the reverse strand, counting down.
AGTAGGTGTCTTCGTACTGGTGCTGCACATAGAAGAGGTAGACGCCGATCGAGCCCGCGATGAGGGTGATCGGCAGCTGCAGCAGGAAGAACTCCTTCACGCCCACCACCATGCACATCGCCACCAGGAGGCCGGCGAGCATGAGGTTGGTGACCTGCACACTGATCGCCTCGCGCTTCCAGTTGCGCGGGATGTCGAGCGGGAGGCGGTGCTTGAGGATGAACTGCCATGCTGGCCCGATGAGGAGCATGACCGTGGGATGACGATAGAGGCGGTACATGATCCGCTTCGCCTTCGAGCGACTCAGGTACTCCTTGACCGTGAGCGTGTCGATGTCACCCAGGCTCCGGAGATCGAGGTTGCCGGAGGTGGCGTGATGGATCGCGTGTGTCTTCCGCCAGTAGTCGTACGGAACAAGCGTGAAGACGCCGAGCACGGTGCCGACGAGGTTGTTGAGCTTCTGTGACCGGAAGAAGGAGCCGTGGCCGCAGTCGTGCTGGAGCATGAAGAGGCGGACGACCATGAATGCCGCGGGGACGGCCAGGAGCAGTGTGAGCCAGTAGCCCACGTCGAGGCTCCACAGCATCGCAAACCAGAAGGCGGCGAGAAGCGCCGCGGTGGTGACGAGCTGGAACAGGCTCTTCCACATGACCGGGCGGCGGTATGGGGCGAGCATGGCGTTCCAGTCAATCGACTTGGTCGCCGTGGTTTCCTGCTCGGCGGTCTCCGGGCTCATCCGTGTTCCTTGGTCATTGGGTTGGACAAGGGGAAAATAGCGGCGCCCCTTGTTCCGTGCCACCGGCGTCCTGATTGGGCGGGGGTTCACTGGGCGCTGCGTGCCTCTGGCAGCCGCTCGCGCTCCCGATGCCGCCATTGCAACAGCCGCACCCGCGCTCGAACGCTGCCTCGGCGCGCAGGACCCAGCCCACCGCTCGTTATCATCGCTTGCCGCTTGCCGCTTGCCGCTTCCCCCGCTTCGCCGCTTACAGCATCGGCACCAGGCGATCCGCCGCTTCCGGCGTGTCTATCGCACGCACCAGTTCCTTCAGCAACCCGTTCTCCAGCGAGTAGATCAGGCCGTGCAGTTGCGGACGCCGGCCGCGCTCCCAGGCCTGCCGCACCACCGGGGTCAAGGTGAGGTTCCACACCTGGTGGATGACGCTGAGTTCCCCGAGCCGGTTGAGGCGGGCCTTGTGATCGCTCATGCCGTCGAGCTCGCGGCCGTGGAGTCGCTCGATGGTGCGGATCTCGGAGAGCCAGTTGTCCACCAGGCCGTAGTGAACTTCCTTCTGCGCCGCCGCCTTCACGCCGCCGCACTCGTAGTGCCCGCACACGATCACATGCTTCACATCGAGCACCTCGATGGCGTACTGCAGCACCGAGAGCATGTTGATGTCGTTGGGGAACACCTGATTCGCGATGTTGCGGTGCACGAACATCTCGCCCGGGTGCGTACCGGTGATCTCATTGGCCGGGACGCGGCTGTCGGAACAGCCGATGAAGAGAAATTCCGGCGTCTGCGACTTCGCGTTGCGCATGAAGTACTCGGGATCGGCATCGAGGCGCTCGCGCACCCACTGACGGTTGTTGTCGAGGAGGCGGTGGAGGTCGTCCATGGGCGCTCCGATCAGTGTGAGGTGGCGCCGGCCACGGCAAGGTCGGGCACGGCGACGAGACGGTAGTCGATGCCTCGTTCAGCCGCGGTATCACGGAAGTCGTGCAGCAGCTGCAGTACATCGGGATCGATGCGGCGACAAGCGCGCGCGTCGATCTCTATCCGCGATCCTGGCGCAAGTTCGTTGAGGGTCTTCTCGATGCGGACTTTTGTCAGGAACGTCGCCTGCTGGCCCAGCGCATAGCGGGTGAGCACGGCGCCGGGCGGGCTCAGGACGGTGAGGCCAGGCGCATCTGCCTGTTCCTTCAGGATGAAGAACCCTCCTACCAGAAGTCCGGCTATTACTCCGGTGAGGAGATCCGTGAGCAAGATCGCCAGGATCGTGACGGTAAAAGGGGCGAACTGGTCACGCCCGATGCGCCAGGCCTGGAGCAGGTGCACCGGATGGGCCAGCTTCCAGCCGACATGAATGAGGATGGCGGCGAGGGCGGCGAGCGGCACGCGGTTGAGCACGCCGGGGATCAGCAGCAGCGCCAGCAACAGCCACACCGAATGCAGGAGGGCGCTGGTGCGAGTGCGGCCACCCGATTCGACATTGGCGGCGCTCCGGACGATGACACCAGTGAGCGGCAGCCCGCCTCCCAGACCCGACAGGAGGTTGCCGATGCCCTGCGCCCGCAGCTCGCGGTCAGCGGATGAGTGGCGCTTCAGGGGGTCGAGCTTGTCGGTCGCCTCGAGCGAGAGGAGCGTCTCGAGGCTCGCCACCAGCGCGATGGTGATGGCGACGACCCAGACCTTTGGCTGCAGGAGGGCATCCCATCGCGGGCTGCTGACCTGGCCCAGGAGCCCCGCTACTCCGCCCAACGGCACCTGCACCAGTTCGTCTCCCGCCAGCTGCAGCGCCGGCCAGCGGCGGACGAGGATCTCGTTGGCCACCGTGCCCGCCACCACCACGATGAGCGCCGCCGGAATGCGCTTGAGCGCACCGAGCCGGGGACTGTCCCACAGGAACAGGACCAGGAGCGCGCATGCCGACATCACCACCGCGGTAGGATTGATGCGCCCGGCAAGATGCGTGAGGGTAGTGAAGGTGTTCTCGTTGCCCACCGCCTGGAACTGCTCCAGTCCCATCGCCTCGGCATCGTACCCCATGGCGTGGGGGATCTGCTTGAGCACGAGGGTGATCCCGATGGCGGCGAGCATTCCCTTGATGACCGACGACGGGAAGTACTTGGCGATGAAGCCGGCGCGCGCGAGGCCGAAGCCGAGCTGCATGGCGCCGGCGAGGACGAGGGCCGTGAGGAAGAGGTCGAAGCCACCGAGCTTGCCGATGGCGGAAAGTACGACGGCCGTGAGGCCCGCCGCGGGACCGCTGACCATGAGATTGGAACCGCTCAACGGCGCCACGACGAGGCCGCCGATGATGCCGGCGATGAGTCCCGCCACGAGCGGTGCACCCGATGCCAACGCCACGCCGAGGCAGAGGGGGAGCGCTACCAGGAACACGACGAGGGACGCGGGCAGGTCCGCGCGCAGGTTCTCTCGCCAGCTGGCTGGTGCTGTGGTCATTCGGGTCTTTGGGTCAGGAGAAGAGAGTAAAGTAAGGAGGGCGGGCTTTGGCGGGAGGGCACGAGCGCTGACATCACGAGGACGGGGCGCCCTCCTCAAAGGTCCTCGGGGCCGGGTTTCTGAGTGTCATGCTCAGGTCCACCCGGCAGCCAGACCTTTTCGGAGGGCACCCCGTCCTCGCTCCGTCCGCGCGTCAGGGCGCATCGCTCACCGGTGCTTCGCGACGGCCTCCGCGATGGCGCGGTTCTTGGGGAACTTCTCAGCCAGTGCCTTGAGCGTGACGCGGGCAGAATCGGGCTGACCCAGGGAGTCGAAGGCCTCCGCGCTGAGCATGCCCTTCTGGATGTTGAGCCGCACGTTGTCGGGAGCCGGCGACTGGGTGGCGAGTACGACCAGCGCACCGCTGAAGTCGTGGCGGTCGCGGATCATGGACTCGATCGTGAGGAACGGAATTGACGGATCACCGGGGCGCTGCAGGGCCAGCTCGTCGATGAGTCGCGCGGCCTCGGCATGGTTGCCGGCCGCCCGGGCGGCGCGGGCCTGGTGATAGAGACCCGCCACCAGGAGGCGTTGCACGTCGGCGGGATCGCCGCTGCGGAGACCGACACCACCAGCATAGGAATAGACGAGCTTGCCGCCCGCCTCGCTGGCCTGGTAAAGGACGACGGCTGCCGCGATGCCGCCGATACCGGACGCAACACGGAATCCGCGTTGCATGCGTTCACGATGCTTGAAGGCAATCGCCGCCAGCTCGAGCGCCGCCACCAGCAGGAAGAGATTGCGGGCGCGCTCACCAAGTTCCTCGTGCTCTTCCACCGTTTCGCGGGCGCCGGGGACCCGCTCGGCGGGGCCGTGGGCGTCCGTGCCAGACTTGACGGCCAGCATGCTGGCGGCGGCCGCCACGAGGAGGAGTGTCGTCGCGGCAGGGTTGGTCCACGTCACCTTGCCGGTGAGGGAGACGAGGCGAAGAATGACTCCCGCGACGCCGAGTGCGACGACGAAGTGGACGAGCTGGGGATGGAACTGGGCGATATCGATCACTTGAGAACCTGATGCTGATGGTGAAATCGCACTTCGGCTCGCGTTTCTGGAAGCTCGACGGTGTGTCCCTCCTCAAAAGGTCCTCGGGGCCGGGTTTCTGAGGTTCGCGCTCAGGTCCACCCGGCAGCCAGACCTTTCTCGGAGGGACACCTCGCCCTCACTCCAGAGAGGAATCAGTTGAATCGTGTCGTTCGCCACAGTATCCACCCCGCGGAGCGAGCAGCGCGACCGTCACGATACACAGGATAGCCACCCAGCGCAGGTCCATGGCCAGGGCTGGAGCCTCTGCGTGACGTGACAGAAAAACGAACACTGCCGTAGAAATTGCCACCAGCGTCCAGTCGACCCAGGTGCGACGGGCCGGCGCCGAGGCGGTGCCGACGAGGCGCGCGCGAACCCATTCGAGGTTCACGCCGTAACGCCGCGCCTCACGCTCGGCGGCCTCACGCCACTGGTCGTGCTCGGTGTCTCCGGTGGTGGCGAGGGCGACCGCGGCGGCACCAAACGCCATGATGAGGGACCCGGCCACGACGAGCGGAAGGGAGACCCCGCTCCTTCGGAGTTCGCCGAAGACCAGGGTGCCCCAGAGCAGTCCCCAGAGCTGGTTGGTGTTGGAGAGGGGAATTCCGCGACTGATGCCCACGTACTTCGCCGCGTATTGCTGGAAGAGATCTCCAATGACCCAGACAAAGCCGCCCAGCATGAGCCAGAAGAGGACGCCGCGGGCAGAGGCGAGTTCGGTCGCGGTGACCTCCGCGCCATTGATGGTGAGCGCAATGATACCCATGCAGGCCAGCTCGCCCACGGTGAAGAACGTGACGAAGGCGAGAGGGGACATGCCGGTGAGGTATGCCTTGCGGTAGGGGATGTACATGGTGCCCCACATCGCACCGGCGGCGAGCGCCGCGATGACGCCGCGCGCCGCGGAGCCGTGCGCCGCCTCATGGGTCGAGGCGAGCGCGAGGAGCGTGGCACCGATGCACATGGCGATGGTTCCGCCGACCACGCGCGCGCGCTGGCCGCCGGTGGCGCCGCGCAATTCGCCGAAGAAGAGCGCGCCCCATAGGATGCCGAGAAGGCTGTTCGAGTTCCAGAGGGGGAAGGCGATGCTGAGGCCCACGTCGCGGATGGCGTAGACGGTCAGGGTGTTGGCGACGGACCAGAGGCTGCCGGCGAGCACGGCCCAGATCAGCAGATGCGGTGCCTGGCGCACGTCGGCGCCAACGGCAGAGGTGCCCTGCAGCAGCGCCGGCACACTCCAGCGCGCGAGGAAGACGCCGCACACCATCACCAGCGACACGGTGACGGGACTGAGCCCGATGGAAACGAGTTTCGCCGGTGCTTCGGCGGCACCGAGCCAGGCACCAGCAGCGATGCCGCTCATGAGGCCGGCGGTGCGAAGTGCACGCCGGCGCGCAGCGAGGTCGGCCGGCCAGGTACTCAACGGCTGACCCAGGAGAGAACCAGTGCACCGGCGGCAAGCACAGCGACGGGGACCCAGAACTGGATGTCGGAGAGGATCGCGGCCAGGCGAGGGCGAGGCATGAGGGCGCGCAGTCTTACGGTGTGGCTGCAGCAGTTCCCTGGAGTTGCTGCACCAGTGCCGGGAGGTTCTGGATCACCATGATGCGCGTAGCGGGGCTGCGCATGACCATGACAAAGGTCTTGCCGTCCGGCGAGATGCCGTAATTCGCGTGCGGGTTGGTGCCGACCGCGTCGGGCACCGGGAAAAGCGAGCTCCGTCCCGTCACTTCCAACTCGGGCGACGCCTGCAAGGAAGCCGACATGAACTCGGCCTGCCCATCCAACACCCCGCGGAAATAGATCTCGCGTCCGTCCCGTCCCCAGACCGGCTCGCTCCCGCCAGTCTGGGATACCTGCACCTGATCTCCCTGCCCGTCGATGGGGCGCACGTAGACCTGTTGCTGACCCGACTGGTCAGACACGAACGCGAGCCAACGGCCATCGGGAGAAATGGCAGGATAGCTCTCCAGGAACGCCGATGACACGAGGGGCGTAATGGGGCCGCGCCCACTGTTCTGCAACAGACCGATGTCGGTGCGGGACGAGGGGCGCAGGTTCTCGGCGGTCACGATCATGCCGCGGCCATCGGGGAGCCAGACGCCAGTGTAACTCAGGCTGGCCGAGGCAAAGAGCGATTCGGCGGGCTCGGCATTACCAGGGCGAGTGCGGTAAATGCCGAAGGCACCGCTCTTCGACGAGGTATAGGTGATGAAACGACCGTCTGGCGTCCAGGTAGCGTCGTGGCCATCGCGGTCGAAGGTGGCGCGCGAGAGGGTTCCCTGATCGAGCGTGAGGATCCAGACATCGCGACCATCGGACGAATTGAAGTCGGTGGAGATGCGACGCCCGTCGGGGGAGAAGTTCGGCGCGTGAAAGTTGTGCCGCTCCGGTGTGGCAGGGCGTGCGTTCCCGTTGCGATCGACGAAGACCAGGGTTCGAGGCTCCTCAGGGATATAGGCAACCGTGCCGTTGGGCGCCACGGCCATCTGCGCAATGCCGGTGCCGGTTACCGAAACGCCGGTCGCGATGGGGACGCCGTTCCCGGTGATCCGCAGGCCCTTCGGATCGAATCGCGCCGCCTGCATGGTCCCGTCGGCCTGGGTATAGACGAGATAGCCCGAGGTATAGCGCACCTCGACCACCGGGACATCGATGAGCGGTGTTTCCTTCCCCGACTCGACGTCGAAGAGCAACACCGGTGACGACGAGGCACCGCCGGGCCTGCGCTGCACGAGCAGGGTGTGGCCATCAGGGAGTATCTGCTGCAACTGCAGGCGCGCCGTTTTCCCGGGGAACACCTGGATGACGGAATCGCCGCCGCCCAGTCGCGCGAGCCCGCGGTTATCTCCACCGCCGAACCAGAAGCTGCCCTTGTCGTCCCAGGCGGAGAATGCGGCAGGAACCGCCTCAGGCAATTGTACGCCGGCGCCGCCGGCCATGCTGTACCGGACGACACCCTGCCCAGCCACCAGGCCCACGAGCCATCGTCCATCGGGTGACACGACCGGGTTGGTAAGGGTCGTGATACCAGGAACGACGGTGGCCTCGGTGGCGTAGAGATGCTGGCTCATCAATCGGTTCTGGCCGTCGGAGCCTACGGTGACGAAGAGCACGGTGCCGCCGTCCGGCGTGAGCGCAATCTGCCGATTGAGCGACGTACCACCGCCCCCCCCCACGCCTGGAGCCAGGATCGCGAGACGAGATGGTGGAAGGGAGGAAGTCCGCGGCGTTCCTCGCAGCAGCCAGCCAGCGACGCCCGCGCCGGTTGCGATCAGCGCAACGGCGGCGATGACCGCCAGGGGGGAAAGGCGGGGAGGACGGGCAAGACGGGTGGCCCCGGTCGCGACGGTCGCGGCGTAACCGCCCTTGCCCTCAAGGGCATCCGCAAAGTCCTTCGCACTGTTGAATCGATCGGCTGGGAGCTTCTGCAGCGCTGTCAGCACAGCACCTTCGATGGCGGGCGAGACGCTGGGGCGCTTGGGACGAACCAGGGGCGGCTGTTCCGTGAGCACCTTTGCCACGATGGCCTGGGAGTTGGGACCGGTGAAGGGCGGTTCGCCGGTCAGCATCTCGTAGGTCATGGCGCCGAGGGCGTACACATCGCTGCGCGCCCCGATGTCGCGCTCGCCCATCGCCTGTTCGGGACTCATGTAGGCCGGGGTGCCGAGCGACATGCCGGTCTGGGTCATGCGACTACCGCCGGCCTGTTGCACGGCCAGCGCGATGCCGAAGTCGGCCACCAACGCGGAGCCCTCCTGGAGCAGGATGTTCTCGGGCTTGATATCGCGATGGACTACGCCCTGGCGATGGGCATAGTCGAGGGCGGAGGCAACTTCCTTGGAGAGGCGTACGGCATCGTCGACCGGGAGCTGTTTCTCGCGGGCGAGCCGGTTGCGCAGCGACTCGCCCGCCACGTAGGGCATGACATAGTAAAGGAGGCCATCGGCCTCCCCGGAGTCGATCAATCCCAGAATGTGCGGGTGCTGCAGGTTGGCGGTGACCTTGATCTCAGCGAGGAACCGGTCGCCGCCGATGACGGCCGAGAGTTCGGGGTGCAGGACCTTGATGGCGACCCTGCGGCCGTGCTTCAGGTCTTCGGCGAGGTAGACCGTGGCCATGCCGCCCTGGCCGAGCTCGCGCTCGATGCGATAGCGGTCGCTCAGGGCTGAAGCGAGGCGGTCGGACGTGACAGTCATCCTGCGGAACGCGACAACGGCATTGGATCCAAGGGAGAGGACGACGTTGGTAAAGGTGCACGCCCGTACCGGGGGAGGCTAGGGTGGTGGTGGGTCAGTTTGCCCCGGCTATGTTTGTTTCCATGGACCCTACGCTGAGTGGGTTTGCCCTGGGACTGCTCCTGGCAGCCGCCAAAGTCGGGGTAATCGGCACGGTCGCCTTTGGTATTGCCTGGTGGCGAACCCGGACGAAACTGCGCCGGTTGGAAGCTGCGCTGCCCGATCCGGCCAGCCTCGCGGAACGACTCACCAACCTCGAGCAGATGGCCGACTATTCGGCAAGCCAGATGGACCGGCTTCTCGAAGTACAAGATTCACTGGCCCGCCAAATAGCCGCTCTACCTGCGAAGGCAAGCTTACCCGAGCCGCGATAGCCGCTGTTGCACCGGAGCGATCGATGACGGCAGACGAGGCGGTCCGACTGATTCGATCGCACTCACGGGTGTTCGTGCATGGTGGCGCGGCCACGCCATCGGTGTTGCTGGACGCGCTGGTGCGGCGGGCCGCCGAGCTGGAGCAGGTGGAGACGGTGCACCTGCACCTCGAGGGTGACGCGCCCCACGCGAGGACCGAGTTCGGCAGGGCCTTTCGCCCGAACGTCTTCTTCTGCGGGGCCAACATGCGGACCGCGGTGGCGGAGGGGCGCGCCGATTACCTGCCAGTGTTCCTATCGGAGATCCCCCTGTTGTTCCGGAACGGTGTCCTGCCGCTCGACGCAGCGCTGCTGCACGTCTCGCCACCCGACGAGCATGGTTTCGTGTCGCTCGGGACCTCGGTCGATACCGCCCTTGCCGCGGCGGAAACGGCGCGGACGCTGATTGCGCAGGTGAACGCGCGCATGCCGCGAACGCTCGGCGATGGATCACTGCACGTAAGCCGGTTCGCCGCCCTGGTGCCGGTGGACGTGCCGTTGCCGGAGCATGCGCCGGCCGCGGTGGGTGTCGTGGAGCAGTCCATCGGCCGGACCATCGCCGGCCTGGTGGAGAACGGCGCTACGCTGCAGACGGGAATCGGCGCCATCCCCGACGCGGTGCTCCTCGCCCTCTCGGGTCACCGCGGGCTCGGGGTGCACACCGAGATGTTCAGCGACGGGTTGCTGCCGCTGATCGAGAGCGGCGTCGTCACCAACGAGCACAAGCGGCGGCAGAAGGGCAAGACGGTGGCGAGCTTCGTGATCGGCACGAGGCGGGTATTCGACTTCATCGACGACAACCCGGCGGTGGAGATGCGCGACTGCAGCTACGTCAATGACACCTCGATCATCCGCGAGCAGCCGAAGATGACGGCCATCAACAGCGCCATCGAGGTGGACCTGACCGGGCAGGTGGTGGCGGACTCGATCGGCGAGCGGATCTACTCGGGCGTGGGCGGACAGATGGACTTCATCCGCGGGGCGACCCTGTCACCGGGCGGCAAGGCGATCATCGCGCTGCCATCGATGACGACGCGGGGCGAGTCCCGCATCGTGGCGCAGATCAGGCCCGGTGCCGGGGTGGTGACCACGCGGGCGCATGTGCACTACGTGGTGACGGAGCACGGCGTGGCGGACCTGTACGGCAAGAACCTGCGGCAACGAGCGAAGGCGCTCACTGCCATCGCTGCCCCGGTGGTGCGGGAGTCGCTGGAACGGGAGGCGCACCGGCGGTTCGGGGCCTGACCGGTTGCGGCGCCGGGCGGCGGGGGCAGAATAGAAGCGTGATGTCGGGGTTTGCCCCGATTTTACGCTTTACCCCATGACAGGAGTTACATGAGCACCTGAACGGAGGCCCCAAAATGCCCGCCCTGAAGCCCGACCCCACGTTCTATCCCTCGGCTGCGCTGGCGATGGAGGCGCCGCCAGAAGAGCTCGCCTACGTGGCCATGATCGATCCCACCCACACCCGTCCCGATGCGATGGGCGTGGTCGACCTCAAGCCTGGTTCCCCCACCTTCGGCCGCCTGATCAGCCAGGTGGACATGTCCGCCCCGGGTGATGAACTGCATCACTTCGGCTGGAACGCATGCAGCGCCCATCTCTGCGGTCACCAGCCGAATGCGCACGTGGAGCGGCGGTACCTCGTGGTGCCGGGCATTCATTCCTCCCGCATCCACATCCTGGACACGAAGCCCGATCCCAAGCGGCCCAGGATCGTGAAGGTCATCGAGGGCAAGACGGTGGCGGAGCGCACCGGCTACGCGGCACCGCACACCGTCCATTGCGGCACCGATGCCATCTACATGAATGCACTCGGCACGCCCGGATGGCGGCGGACCTGGCGGCATCTTCCGCCTCGACCACGAGACCTTCGAGCTGCTGGGACCGTGGGAAGCCGACCGCGGATCGCAGGAATTGGCGTACGACTTCTGGTGGCACCTGGGTTACGACACCATGATCACCAGTGAGTGGGGCACCCCGAACATGGTGACAGCGGGGCTCAATCCGGAGCTGCTTCTCGCAGGCAAGTACGGTCACCAGCTGCACGTGTTCGATCTCAACACCCGCAAGCATCGCCAAACCATCGACCTGGGCAAGCAGTACCAGATGGTGCTCGAGCTCAGGCCGGCGCATGACCCGCGGAAGGCCTATGGATTCGCCGGTGTCGTAATTTCGCTGGAAGACCTCTCGGCGTCGATCTGGACGTGGTACCTGGAGGGCGGCAACGGCAAGAAGGGCGGGGAGTGGAAGGCGAAGAAGATCATCGACATCCCGGCGGTGCCGGCTGATCCCGCGTTGCTGCCGCCGCTGCTCAAGGGTTTCGGGGCGGTGCCGCCGCTGGTGAGCGACATCAACCTGAGCCTCGACGACCGGTACCTCTACGTATCGTGCTGGGGTACTGGGGAGCTGCTGCAGTACGACGTAAGCGACCCGTTCGCCCCGGTGTTCAAGGGCAAGGTGACGATCGGCGGCATCGTCGGCACGCTCGGCCCATCCAGGCTCGCCTGAAGTGGCCAGGAACGGCGGACCGCAGATGGTGGAAGTGAGCCGTGACGGCCGGCGCGTGTACTTCACCAACTCGCTCTACTCACCGTGGGACGCGCAGTTCTATCCCGACGGCATCGCGGGCTGGATGGTGAAGGCCGACGTGAAGGAGGGCGGCGGGCTGGCACTGGATCCGGGATTCCTGGTGGAATTCGAGCATGGGATGCGGCCCCACCAGGTGCGGCTCCAGGGGGGAGACACGTCATCCGATTCGTTCTGCTATTCGTGATGGACGCCGGCTGGCACCAGGGCCTTCCCTGGCTGACGCTCCTGCTGCTCGGCGCACTGCATGGACTCAACCCGGGCATGGGCTGGCTCTTCGCGGTGGCGCTCGGGTTCCAGGAGCGCCAGGGGCGCGCAGTGTGGCGCGCCCTGCCGCCACTCGCTGCGGGACACGCGCTCGCCGTCGCCGTGGCGCTGCTTCCGCTGGCGATCGTCGGCCTGGTCTTTCCGGCGACCGCGGTGCGTGTCGTGCTCGGTGTAATGCTGATCGGACTTGGTGCCTACCGCCTGCGCTGGCATCGCCATCCGCGCACGGCGGGGATGCGTGCCAATGCGCGACAGCTCACGGCGTGGTCATTTCTGATGGCGTCGGCGCATGGGGCGGGGCTGATGGTGCTGCCGCTCATGACGGGCGTGATGTTGGCGGGGGCCCATGCGCACCACGGGCTGCAGCAGGCCAGCTTGTTGCCAGGCCAGGCGATGGCGTGGATCGCCGCAGGAATCCACACCGCCGGCTACCTGCTCGTGACCGGACTCATTGCATGGCTGGTATACGAGAAGCTCGGGCTCCGGCGCCTCACGAGTGTCTGGTTCAATGTCGACTTCGCCTGGGCGGTGGCGCTGATCATCACGGGAGGGGTGGTGCTGGTGCAGGTGGCGTGGTAACGGTGAACAGGGAACAGGGAACAGTGAACGGTGAACGGTGAACGGTGAACGGTGAACGGTAAGTCGCGAATTGTGTTCAAGATGAAAGATGCAAGGAGTCGTTCAGGTATCGAGTGATCGCAGTTCTATCCGCTATTGTGCCAGCGAGCCCGACGTAACCGTCGGGGCGCAGAAGGTAGAATGACGGCTGCGGGAACATGCGCGCGGCGAAGTTCCTGATCATTGACGGGGTCGGCGGGAACTTCGATTGTGCGCAGCAGGTTTCCGAGAGCCGGCAATCCGTCCGGCAATTCCTGACCGAACAGCAGCAGCGTGAACTGCGTGTCGTCGAGGGCCGTGAACAGGTCCTCGCTGGGGCCACCGGGCGTGATCTTGAGCTGGAGCCAGGGAAAGCGGTCCCCGGCACGTGGCGCATCGTCGGGCAGGCCCGGCAGTGTTTCCGAAAGGGGACTCTCGGGATACCTGATGCCGGTCTGGGAGATGGCGCGAAACGCCAGCTTCTGCATCCGCTCGACACGCATGGCGAAGGCCGCGATCCGCGCCACGACCTGGGTGCGGAACAAACCAGCCAGCGCCGTGTCCGACACGATGAGTGAGAAGACGCGGTCGGTGGTACTCAGCAGATTCCGCGCGACGGGGATGCGCTCGTCCTCGTAGGAGTCGAGAAGCGCGGGTGCCGCGCGTCCCGACAGGACCAGGGCGAGCTTCCAGGCCAGGTTGTACGCGTCCTGCAGGCCGGTGTTCATGCCCTGAGCACCCATCGGGCTGTGGATGTGCGCGGCATCGCCGAGCAGGAAGCAGCGCCCCTCGCGAAAGCGTGCGGCGCGACGGTGGTGAATGCGGTAGGTGGAGAACCAGCTGCACGCCTGGAAGGTGAGCCCCGCGCCCGCCTCATGAGTCAGCGAAGGAATCACCTCATCGAACGTCACGCCGTCCTTGTTCCGCAGGTTCCGCGGCAGGATGCCGACGAGCCGCCAGTGGTCGGTGCCACGCATCGGAAAGAAGAGGTGAAAGCCCTCACGCCACAGGTAGACGTTGAGCTCGTCGGGCACCATGCCTCCGGTGGCCTGAACGTCGGCCACGAAGAACACGTGCTCATACGGCGCTCCCTCGAAGGGGATCTCACTCAGTTCTCGTACGGCGCTTCGCGCGCCGTCGCAACCTGCCATCCATGCCGCCGTGACTTCACGCAGTGCGCCGTCCGGCTGCTTCAGGGTGGCCGTGACCCGGTCGGCATCCTGCACGAAGCCGACCAGTTCCGTGTTCCACTGCACGGCCATTTCCCAGCGCCGGAGCGCCTCACCGAGGAGCTGCTCGTTGTCGTCCTGGCCGAGGATCAGGATGTACGGATAGGGACTGGTCTCGCGCCCGATATCGCCCAGGGGAATGCGGGCCGCCTTGCGGCCCTGAGACCACATGTTGGCGGCGGCAGTGCGCTTGCCCAAGGCGAGCGCCGACCCGACGATGCCCAGGTGGGCGTAGATCTCGAGGGTCCGGGCCTGAACGCCGAGCGCCCGGGTCTCGCGCGCCGGCCCGGCATGGCGGTCGATGATCATGGCGCGCACGCCGCGGCGGCCGAGCTGGTTGGCCAGCATCAGGCCGGTGGGACCGGCCCCGACGATGAGGACCTCGGTATCCGCGGAGGATGACATGGAGAGAAGGTGACGCGCGCGTGACGGGGCCGCAACATGGCGCCCCTACGTTCACGGCTTCACCCGGACCACGCCATCCATGACGGATTGATCATGTACGCAAGAAGTCCTACCATGGCGGCCAGGACCATCCGGAAGGCGTGGTCGTAGTCCATGCTTCAAGCCAGGGTCAGCCGGCGCCTTCGGTACACGTCCACAGCCCATACCAGCGAGCCGGTCCGACTGGCGCGGTAAAAACCGTGGGCCAGAATCAGGTCTTCCATCGCGGCGGCGGGGTGCAAGGTGGTGCGGAAGGCTTTGCCCGCCACCGCCCGGGCCGCATTCTGCAGCGCCACGACGATGCGCACGTACCAGCGGTCTCGGGGATAGGAATAGGCGAAGAGATCCTGACTGCGGTCCAGAGCCCGCTCCAGAAGCGGCCGGAACTCCGGATAGCAGCAGACCACGCGATCCATCACCACGGCATCGGCCGAAGGGGCAGCCTCGCCGGTCGCCACGAAGTCGGCCTCCTCGACAGTCATGCGGTTGTCCAGCCCGCGTGCTGCCACCTCACGACGGGCCGCCGCGACATAGGCCGGAGCGGCGTCCAGCGCGACGGCGGTGCCAAAGCCGGCCTCGAGCAGCTCAAAGCTCAGGGCACCGACACCCGCACCGACATCCAGGAGGCTCTGCCCTGCGCCAGCGCGCAGAATGCCATCCCGAAGCTGGCGCGTCGTCGGATTGGGGCCCTTGGTGTGGTACCGCCTGAGGTCGCCTTCGGCAACCACCGCGTCGAACTGGCGGGTGATCGAGGCACAAAAACCGGAACAGGAAGTGCTCATGGTGGGTCTGAGGCCAGAAGTTAGGGGTTGAGAGTCAAGAGAGGCGCGGCTGCGAGGCGCGCGGCGTCGGTCAATCGATGAGCTCGAAGAACTTCTTCAGGTCGATGTTTCCACCGGACACGATGGCAACAATCGGTCCCTGACCGGCCTTGCCGGTCAGGGCAGCCGCCAGCGGCAGGGCGCCGGCACCCTCGGCGATGACGCGTGCCTTCTCGGCCATCATCCGCATGGCCCGCTTCGTCTCTTCCAATGTGACCACGATACTGCCGTCCACCAGTGGCTGCATGCGTTGCCACATGCGGGGGAAGACGCTCTGCCCGCCGGCGCCATCGACGAACGAGGCTTGCCAGTCCTTGAACGGTTGGGCGGAACCCTTGTCGAGTGACAGCGACAATGGGGCCGCCGTTTCCGGCTCGGCGCCGAACACCTTCACCTGAGGCTTCAACGCCTTGATGGCACTGGCGAGACCAACGATGAGCCCGCCGCCGCCGATGCCGGCGATGACGGCCGCAGTGTCGGGGGCGTCCTCGAGGATCTCGAGTCCCATGGTGGCGTGTCCCGCAATAAAGTCATGGTCGTCGAAGGGATGTATGAAAGTACCTTCGAGGCCGGGATACGCGCGATCCTCGAGGGCCTTCCACGCGCCCTGATAGGAAACGAGCACCAGGGTGGCGCCGAGCGCCTTCATGCGCTCCAGCTTCGAGACGGGTGCAGTCTCGATGGCGACGACGGTGCAGGGGATGCCCGCCTTCCTCGCGGCAAAGGCAACCCCCTGTCCCGCGTTGCCGGCGCTGATGGTCCAGACGCCGCGACTGCGTGCTTCGTCGGAGAGCATCGCCACCGCGTTGGCGGCGCCGCGCAGCTTGTAGGCGTTGATCGGCTGCAGGTTCTCGAGCTTGAGGCGGATGTCGGGATACTCCGGGCCCAGCTCGAGCCGCACGAGGGGCGTGCGCACGATCGTGCCGGCGATGCGCACGCGGGCTGCGCGGATCTCGTCGAGTGTGATGGGACGGACGGGTTCAGTCATGGGCAATGGGTGTGTCCCAGCCGAGTTCCCTGAGGATAGCCAGGTATTCCGGCTCGTGCCGGATTGACGGAAACATCGGCCCGTACAACGCTGTGGCCGCGAGCATGGGATCCCGAATGCGCGCGGCCTCGCGGAGATGCTCGAAGGCCAGGTCCTTCCGGCCGGCTCCCAATGCCGCGACGGCGAGCGTGATCGGCTGGACGAACTCGCCCCGCGCACGTGCCGCCAGTTCGGCATAGATCGCCTCGGCCTTCTCTCGCTCACCCGCAGCGCCGCAGGCGAAGGCCACACCCATCATCAGCCAGGGATGACGGCCGAACTGGGCAAGCATCTGGCGGCCCTCCTGCACTCCGGCTGCCGGGTTGGATCCCAGCATGAGCGCATGGAGCAAGGCCCAGCGGGGATAGAATGCGCCCGGATCCAGTTCGACGCCGCGCCGGGCCTGCGCGACTGCCTCCTCATGCTTCCCGCCGAAGGCGAGGACGATACTGGCCTGCCCGCGCGCCACGGCACTCAGGGGATCCGACTCGATCACGTCGAGCAGCTGTGCCCGTGCGCGCTCATGCGCTCCCTGGACATAACAGAGGTCGAACGCCGCCTGAAACTGACTGGCGTCCACATCCGGCGGGTCAAGCTCGCGGGCGCGTGCAAAGGCCGCGGTCGCCGCGCCGCGATCGAACTCGACAATGATCGAATAGAGGGCCAGGGCGATCTGGCTGGCCACCAGCTCAGGTTCCAGCTCCAGGGCTCGCGAGGTCGCCTTGCTGGCGCGGTCTCTGATTTCCGCAGGCATCACAATCCCGTACAGGCTCATCAGGACCAGTGCCTCGGCGAGCTCGGCCTGGGCGAGCGCGAACCGCGGGTCGAGGGCGATCGCCTGTTCGAAGCATTCGGCGGCACGCACCAGCGCAAGCCCGCGCTGCTTCACGAGCGCATGGCCCTTGAGATAGAGGTCGTATGCCTCTACGCTCGCGGTGGGGGGACGGACAAGCTGACCCTCGGCGGTGACGCGGAGCGTCAGCTTCAGTTTCTCGGCGATGGCGCTGGCGATCTCGTCCTGAATCGCGAAGATGTCAGTCATTTCGCGATCGTACCGCTCGGACCAGAGATGGTAGCCGTCGGCCACGTTGACGAGCTGTGCCGTAATGCGAATGCGCCCGCCAGCGCGCCGCACGCTACCCTCGAGCACCGTCGCGACGTTCAGCTGCTCACCGACGCTGCGGAGATCGAGGTTCTTGCCCTTGAAGGAGAAGGCCGATGTCCGCGCCGCCACGCGCAGGCCGGGCAGCTGGGTCAGGGCGTTGATGATCTCCTCGGAGATACCATCGGAGAAATACTCATTTTCGGGGTCGCCGCTGATGTTGGCAAAGGGCAGTACGGCAATGGACCGATCGAGCTCAGCATCAGCGACAACGGACCGTGCGGCGAGCGCGGCCACGAACCCGTCGACAGTGGCGAACCGGTCCTCCGGTGCACGGGCCATCGCGCTGCAGAGCGCTGCCTCGATGGCGCGGGACACATTGGGCCGCTTGCGCGTGATCTTCGGGGGCGGCTGGGTGAAGCGCTGAACCAGAATTGCATCGACCGTAGCGCCCGTGAATGGGGCCTCGCCCGCCAGCATCTCGTAGAGCACGCTGGCCAGGGCGTACAGGTCGCTGCGCCCGTCGAGGTCGCGCTCACCCGCCGACTGTTCGGGGCTCATGTAGGCCGGGGTCCCGATGGCCATGCCGACCTCGGTCATCCGCTCCGCTCCGGCGGCCTTCACCGCACGCGCGATGCCGAAGTCGGCGACGACCGCGTGGCCAGACTGGAGCAGGATGTTCTCCGGCTTGATGTCGCGGTGTATGACGTCGCGGGCATGGGCGTAGGCGAGTGCGTCGGCAATCTCGCGGGTGAGCCGCAGGGCGTCATCGAGGGGGAGCACCTTCTCGCGGCTCATGCGGGCCCGGAGGGTTTCGCCCTCGATGAAGGGCATTACGTAGAAGAGCAGCCGTGAATCCCGCGTCGAAAGCGGAGCATCGACCCCGACGGCCCCACTGTCAAACAGGGGAAGAATGTTGGGATGGCTGAGAGCGGCTACGGTCTTGATCTCCGACAGGAAGCGGTCGGCACCGAGCGTGGCGGCGAGTTCGGGACGGAGGACCTTGATGGCGACCTTCCGATCGTGCTTCAGGTCGTGGGCCAGGTACACAGTGGCCATCCCGCCCGCGCCGAGTTCCCGCTCGACGCGGTAGCGATCGGCGAGAGCGGTAGCCAGGCGTTCAGGGACGGTCATGCCTAAAGCTACGTGAGTGCCTTCAGCACTGAGAGGATGAGCGACTTGATGGGGATGCGCAGGGACACGACGACGAGTATGGGTATGATGGCGGGGATGAGCACCGCGATCAGGCTCGCCTTGCCGACGGGAATCGCCCGCATGCGAACGACGGAGTCATACATCGACAGCGTATCCGCCACCGGGCCGATTTCAGGTGCCTCCAGCAGCGGCTCATCATTCATGACCGGGTCGCCATCGATCCAGCGGGCACGCACGGCCCGCCCATGCCGTGCCACAAGCGCCCCGTACTGGAGCATGGCGACCTTGCGGGACCGGGCGAGCGCAGGGACGAATACGAGAAGCGGGGCAAGGAAGACCAGGAGCACGAGGACCAGAAACCCCGCTGCCGGGAGCTTCAGCGCGTCGAGGGTCTCTTCGTGATACATGATGTTGTGGGCCCAGCCGCGACGCCAGCACGGCTGAGAGCGCCAGGATGACAAGCGCAAACGCCGTCGGTGCCGAGGTGATGAAGCCGAGGCCGCCGTGGTGATCCGGGTGGGTCGGCACGAGCGAGAGTGGAAGCCGCGAGAGCCGGCGCATGAAGATGGTGAGCAGGACGAGCCGCCAGAGCCACCCCAGGAGGAGGGCGATGTAGATCGGGCGGGCCACATAGAGGTACCACCAACCACCGAACCCAATGGCGCCGGAGGCAGGCGCATCCACGGCCCAGCGTACGTCATGCTCCTGGGGCGTGCCCGGTGACAGGTACACCCAGGCGACCGCGAGCCCGCCGATCAGGATCCAGGGGAGCGTGCGATCACGCAGGCGCGCCATGCCCGTTACCACCGCCCTGAACGCTCCATCGTCGGCCACGATGCCAGCGCGCACAAACTGCGGACCCAGGCGCAGGGTAACTGCGTGCGCCAGCCCCTCGGAGAGGATGAGCAGCGGAATGGCGACGAGGCAGCGGACGTGCACCCCAAAGTGCTGCAGGAGCTTCTCGTCGAGCGCGCCCTTGAGCATGTGGCCCTGCCACCAGGCCCAGACGGCGATCGGCAGCCAGGTGAGTGCAGCAAAGAAGACGACACGGCGAATCAAGCCCAGTCCGTTGGGCGGGATCAGGCCGATGGCGCGCTGCAGGCGGAACAGCGCGTCGCCACGTATGAGGGAAATGCTCCTGGCCTCCGACTCGTCTTCGATCGTGGCTTGAGTCATAGTGACGCCTCAGTAGAGCGGAAGAGCCGGTTGGTGGCGGTCACTGCTACGTATAAAGAGTGTCACCGCGGCACGGCGTCGGCTAGGCCTTGGGGCGATTGCCCCCACGGCGGCTCAACTGCGCGCAATGATGGCGGGTGTGCAGCTCCTGGAACCTGGCGTAGTGCAGTACCGAGACATGGCCGAAGATCGTGCTGGTGAACTCGGGCGCGGTGAGGGTCCGGCTGCGGCACGCCTGCTCGAACCGGTCGAGAGCCATCACCAGGCGGCGACGCGCCTCGGCGGGCGACGCCGGGCCCTTCTCCGGGTCGAAGGCGGCGGCGGCCTTTGCGTTGAAAAACGCCCCCCTTCGGAGAACCCGGTTGAAGAAGAGGGTTCGGGCAACGAATCGCATGACGCGCGGAAACGAAGGGAACTTCGACGGCTCGCCAGCGACCGAGTTGGCCGATTCCTCCAGCGCCCGGGCGACGTGCTCCACCAGTTGTGACGGCGACCACTTTCCGGGGGCCAGGGGTGTGGTCCAGTTGGCGCCAGCCTGCTCGGCCGTCGCGAGCAGGTCGCCGAGGGCGCTGCGATTGGCGGCGAGCGCCGTGTCGAGGTCTGTCATGGCGAGCACAGGAAAGGTGCGCGCCCGCAAAGCGGAAGGCTAGGGGAGGCGGCTTGAGTCAGGTGGCAAGGAGGGTGCGCGCGGGCCACCGTCGAGAATGCCATGACGTTCGAGGAAGTCCCGGATCACGGTCCAGGCCTGGGCGCAATCGTTGTGGCCACAGGGGAGCAGGTGCAACTCCGCTTGGGGTGCCGCGGCGGCGAATGGTCGCTGAGCGGCCAGGCGGCACGCAGCCCCGCCGCCGAGCGACCGGCCATAGGCGACGATGCGGCGAGAATCGACGACGTTGCCATGGGTGAAGATGATGAGTGGGCTCGGGGTGGTCGAGGCAGGTATTGGCGGAAGGAACCAGGCTGCGACGGGGCCCGCCGAGCCCGCGAGCCAGACCGGCTGAACGTAGGCGGGCGGGGCGGGGGCGTCGGCGAGACTGGGCGCTGGATAGAGCATGGCCCGCTGAGCCAGAAACAGGACGCCCCAGTAGGCGGCGAGGAGGCCCAAGCTGGTGAGGACGAGTGGCACAAGCAGCGCCTTCGACAGGTCGAACTGCGGAATGCGCCGATTCTCAGGACTTGTGCGAAGTCTTCGCAAAGAAAGTTGTAAAGACCTGCTCCACGTTCTTGCTCTTGCACTTGGGGCAGTTCGGGCTCTTGTCGCCGTGCTGCGCAAGCGGTTCGACCCGATCGAACACGTGGTGGCAGTCGCGACAGGAATACTCGTACGTAGGCATACGACCCTCCGGATCAGTGTCCGAGCGTATGCCCTAAAGGTTCCCTTGTCAATTGCTCTGCGAACGTCGTCGTGCCGGCGCGCGGATCACGACCCTGTCGGCCGTCGACGGTATCCAGGCCACTCGTGGTGTCACAGACGCGGAATGGCTACGAAGTACCTTTTCTCCTGGTGGAGAAGCCGAAGGGTGCGTAAGCCGGGCACCAGCTCACGAAACTCGAAAATAGAAACATCGCAGCTACCGCGCCAAGAACAATCGCCACGGTGCCGCTGATGCGCCCGGTGAAGTAGAGTGCCGCAATGGCCAGGGCTGCCACTGTCCGGATGACCCGGTCGGTCGTTCCCATGTTCGCTTTCATGGCGTGCTACCTCCGCTTGCTTGAGTGCTCAAGACCACAAACTCACATCATTGCGCCGTGCCTGCGAGCCTCGCCCTGAGCTCGTTGCCCCAGCCGTGCACCACCACCGTCCTGACGGAATCATTGACGGACCGGAGCATCAGGAGCCGCTTTTCGTCGGGTGCGACGTCGAAGTTCGCGTGGCCCGTCGTATTCGGATAGTCACCTCGGAAGAAGATCTCGCGCTTCACGATACCCAGTTCAGGTTTAGTCGTCAGGGTAGCCACCACCACCTCATCATCATGACGGTAGTAGAGCCGGGAGCCGTCGCGCGACCAGACGGGCTCGACGCCGCCGTCGATGGAGACCTGCTGCCGCGCGCCCTCCCCGGCGAGCGCGCGGACGTACACCTGGAAATCACCGGATTCGTTGGACTCGTAGGCGAGCCAGCGACCGTCGTACGACGGCCGCCCGGACCATTCGGTGAAGGGCGTGGCGGCGAGGGGATGACGGGCGGTGTCTCCCGTGAACCGCCGGTACCAGATGTCGGCAGTGCCGACGGTGCCGGTACGGTAGATCACGCCGGCGCCGTCGGCCGCCGGGACGCCCTCCCAGATCTCCGCGTTCGGCTCCCGCCATACCAGTTCCGCCTTCCCGGAACCATCGACCGGCTGCGACCACAGCGCCATCGTCCCGCCCCGGTTGGAGCGAAAGACGACCCGCTTTCCGTCAGGGGTCCACTCCGGCCGGTCGTTGACGCTGCCCTCGCTGGTGATGCGGCCCAACGTTTGTGACCGCAGGTCGTAGACCCAGACGTCCACCGTGCCCTGGTTGACCAGGCCGACGGCAATGCGGCTTCCATCGGGAGAGTAGCGGGGGCCCATGTACTGACGCTGCACCTGAAGGGTGGACACCGGTGCGCCCTTCAGATCGGTGATCACCATCTGCCGGAGCAGCGCGCCGCTCTGGTAGACGAGCGACCCGCTTCGCGAGAGCGCCGCGTGCGCAAAGCCGTTGGGACTGACCGGAATGCCGTCCAGTACCGACACCGGCGGACCAAGGACTTTCCGCTTGCGCAGGTCGAAGGGTACCGCCATCACCACGCCGGCCTGGGTGTCGTAGACGAGGTGGTCCTCGAGCATTCCAAGGATATGGGTGCCGGCGATTCCGAGTTCCGTGGCCACACCCTCACCGATAGTCGCCACCCAGAGGGTTGCAGTGACGGTCGAACCACGCCACCGGGTGACAATGACCGTCTTGCCGTCGGGGAGCACCTTGGGGTTGATCAGGAGCCGGTCGGTTACCGTATCGGCCGGCGACAGGAGGTTCGCCGTGCCGCCACCCGCGGGGACAATGGCGAGGGTGTTGCCGCGCGACACGACGATGCGGCCATCCGGAGCCCACGAGCCGCCGTACACGAGTCCCGGCAGCTCGGCGAGCACCGCGGGAGATCCGCCGGCGAGCGCCACCTTCTTGAGCTGGTGATTGGCGAAGAAACCAATCCATCTGCCGTCGGGCGAAAAGAAGGGCTGCTCGGCGCCCTCGCTCCCCGGGAGCGCACGCTCGGCAAGCTCGTCCATTCGCCGGACGAACAACTGCAGCGGGCCATTGCCGCTGCGGCCCGAGAAGGCGATCACGTCGCCGTCCGGTGACATGGCGATCGGGTTCGACACCGGCGTCGCCACGCGAACTCCGGGGGCGAAGGAGAGAAGAAAGGTTATGGTGGATTGTGGACCGGACGCGGGACGGCGGGACAGGGCCCAGGCCGCGAGTGCGAGCGAGAGCGCGGCCACGACGGCGAGAACGGGCGTCAGACGCCCGGGACGTGAAGACGTGAGGACTTGAAGACGTGAGGACGTGAGGACGTGAGGAGGTGAGGAGCAACCGTCGCGGCGTAGCTGTCGGAACCTGCTCCCGCTATCGCGAGCGCGTCGGCGAACTCCTTCGCGGTGGCGAAGCGATCGGCCGGGAGCTTCTGCAGGGCCGTGAGCACCGCGTGCTCGACATTGGGCGGCACCGTGTCGCGGATGCGGGTCGGTGCCGTCGGCTTCTCGGTCATCACCTTGGCGACGATCGACTGCACGGTGCTGCCGGTGAAGGGCGGATCGCCGACCAGCATCTCGTATGTCATGGCGCCGAGCGCGTAGATGTCGCTGCGGGGGCCGATTTCGCGCTCGCCCATCGCCTGTTCCGGGGACATGTAGGCGGGTGTGCCGAGCGACATGCCGGTCTGGGTCATGCGACTCTCGCCGGCCTTGCTCGCCGCCAGGGCGATGCCGAAGTCGGCGACGAGGGCGCGGCCATCGTGGAGGAGGATGTTCTCGGGCTTGATATCGCGATGGACGATGCCACGGCGATGGGCGTAGTCGAGGGCTCCGGCCACCTCGGTGGCAATGCGGACGGCGTCACTGATGGAGAGCTGCTTGTCGCGATTCAACCGGTCGCGGAGCGATTCGCCATCGATGAAGGGCATGACATAGAAGAGCAGCCGCGAGTCGTCTCCCGGCAGGGTGGCGATGCCGCTGTCGAAGAGCGGCAGGATGTGCGGGTGCTGCAGGTTGGCGGTGGTCTTGATCTCCGACAGGAAGCGTTCGGCGCCAATGACGGCGGCGAGCTCGGGGCGGAGGACCTTGATCGCGACAGGCCGATCGTGCTTGAGGTCGTGCGCCAGGTAGACAGTGGCCATGCCACCCTGCCCGAGCTCCCGCTCGATGCGGTAGCGGTCGGCCAGCGCCGCAGCAAAACGCGGGGCGGTGTCAGTCACCGGGTGGCAGGCAGGTCAAGCGTGATCCCACGGCTGGAGGTTGGATGAGGTAAAGGTGGCACTCCGGCACGGTGGCGGCTAGGGCAGTCTGTCCGCTTGTCAGCCCGCCCCCGGCGGAGCTACGCTCCGACAACCTCGACCGCAGGCGCCGTGACCGACGAAGCCGGGCTGGAACAACTTCTCTCGCAGCCAACGCCAGTCATGGTCGATGAGTTATCGGCCGTCGACGGGGATATCGTGGTGCTGGGTGCGGGCGGCAAGATGGGTCCGAGCCTGGCCCGGCTGGCGGTGCGCAGCCTGCGCGAGGCCGGGAAGCGCAGTCGAGTCATTGCGGTGGCGCGCTTCTCCGATCCTGCCCTCCGCGCCGAGCTCGAGAGTGATGGAATCGAGACGATCGGTGCCGACCTGGTGGATCCGGACCAGCTCGCGGCACTGCCCGATGCACCCAATGTCGTATACATGGCGGGGCAGAAGTTCGGGACTACCGGTGATGAGTCGCGCACCTGGGGCCTCAACGCCTGGCTGCCGGGCGCCGTGGCCACCCGCTTTCGGGAGTCGCGGATGGTCGCGTTCTCGACCGGCAACGTCTATCCACTCACGCCGACCGATTCGAGCGGGCCTTCCGAATCCGATCCCACCGGCCCCATCGGCGAGTACGCGATGTCGGCGCTGGCGCGGGAACGGATCCTCGAGTTCTTCTCCCGCCGGAACGGGACGCCGATGGCGATCCTGCGCCTCAACTACGCGATCGAGCCGCGCTACGGCGTGCTTCGGGACATCGCCGACAAGGTGCGGGAAGGGCGCCCGGTGGATCTGGCCATGGGCTGGGTCAACGTGATCTGGCAGCGCGACGCGAACGCCGATTGCGCTCCGGGCGCTCGGCCGCTGCACCTCACCACCGCTGGTGCTGAACGTGACCGGGCGCCCGGCAGTGCGGGTCCGCTGGCTGGCCGAGGAGTTCGGAAAGCGATGGAAGACGGTGCCACGCTTCGAGGGTAGCGAAGCGCCAACCGCGCTCCTGAGCGATGCCTCCCGAATGGACGCGCTCTTCGGGGCGCCGGAAGTGGGCATCGAGGAGATGATGACACGCGTGGCCGAATGGATCGAGCAGGACGGCCGATCGCTGAACAAGCCGACACACTTCGAGTCGAGGGAGGGAAAGTTCTGAGCCTGCCTTCCATGCTGCGTGAGGGCCTCCGTGCAGGGATGGTCATCCCGGCGCACCCGCTCGCGCTCACCGTCTCCCGGAAGCTGGACGAACGGCGGCAGCGGGCCCTGACGCGCTACTACCTCGCCGCAGGGGCGAGCGGCGTGGCCGTCGGAGTACACACCACCCAGTTCGCCATCCGCAACCCCCAAGTGGCACTCTACCGGCCGGTACTCGAGCTTGCTGCGGAGACCGTCGCGGAGTGGCAACGTGCAGGAGGCAAGGCTGTGCTCAGGTGGCGGGGGTCGTGGGTGGCACGCGGCAGGCGCTGAATGAAGCACGGATCGCGAGCGACCTCGGCTATCACGTGGCACTGCTCAGCCTCGGTGCGCTCTCCCGATTCAGCGACGCGCGGCTCATTGCCCACTGCCGGGCGGTAGCCGAGGTGATGCCGCTCATGGGATTCTACCTCCAGCCCGCAGCGGGCGGGCGCGTCCTTTCGTACGCCTTCTGGCGCCGGTTCGTGGAGATCAGGAACGTGGTGGCGATCAAGATGGCGCCATTCAACCGGTATGCCACTATCGACGTGGTGCGCGCGGTGGCTGAAGCGCGGCGGGAGCGCGAGGTAGCCCTCTATACCGGCAATGACGACAACATCGTCACCGACCTCCTGACTGCGTTCCGGGTCCGGCGGCTGGAGGAAGGCAGCTTCGCGACCGTCCGCGTGGTTGGCGGACTGCTGGGCCACTGGGCCTACTGGACCCGGAACGCGGTCTCGCTGCTGCTCCGGGTCGAGCGACTGCAGTCGAGTGCAGTGCCATCGGACCTGCTGCGACTGGGTGCGGAGACGACGGACGCCAACGGCGCAATCTTCGATGCGGCCAACGGCTTCAAGGGATGCATCCCCGGCATCCACGAGATCCTGCGACGGCAGGGGCTGCTCAGGGGACGCTGGTGCCTCGATCCCAGCGAGGAGCTTTCGCCGGGGCAGATGAGGGAGATCGACCGGGTCCTCGCGGCCTATCCGCACCTTGCCGACGATACCTTCGTGAAGGCGAACCTCGATCGCTGGCTCGGGTGAAGCCGAAAGCATACTTCATTGAGTGATGGGCTTGTCACTCTGGCCGGCGAGCCGTCGCAGTGCCTCGTTCGCTTCGTCGACCAGGTGGCGGTGGGCGGGAGGCGGCATGTCATAGCGGCGGAGGAACTGCTCGTAGTGGTCGCGGGCCAGGTCGGTGCTTGCCCTGTGCTTCCTCGATCCGCGCCAATTCGTAGTACGCGAGCCCGGCAAACATCTGACTGCGCGGGGGTTCGGCAGAGCGTCGGGATGTCGGCCTCGTGCCAGACCAGCAGCTTCACGGCGCGGCTGGTGTCGCCCTGCTCGAGCAGCAGCCGTGACGCCTCCAGATGAGCGATGGACCTGGCGTAGGGATCATGATAGTCACTGATCTCCGCACCCGTCGCCGCCAGGTCGAGGGCGGCGAGCGATTCCGCGGCTGCCTGCTTCGAACCCGAGAGTTCCAGCTCGAAGCCGGCGAGGGAGCGCTCCATGAACGGGGCCCCTTGGCTCGCCCTGCTTCAGGCGCGCGCGCGCCTCACTGAGCCCCCGCATGTCACGCCGGCGTACGGCCAGCATCCCGTCGGCCCATGCTACGCGCGCCTGCGCTCGCTTCGCAGCGCGCGAGTCCGGAGGAAGTCCGGCGAGGAATTTCAGGGCGGCCGCCCTCCGATCGGAAGCGCGTGCCGTGTCGAGACCACCAAGCCAGGCGCCTGCTACCGCGATCTCGTACGTGAGCGGAAGAATTTCCTGGCGGACCGCCGCCCGGTGGTCGGTTGCAGCCGAGTGATCGAACGCGACGAGGGCAGAATCCCAGGCGCCACGCGCCGCCCAGGAATGCCCCATGCCTTCCCAGGCGTAGTGTGTAAGTGAGTCATGAGGCGCGAGCGCGACCAGGCGCCGGTTGAGTTCGATCTGCGCCGCCGGATATCCCCGCCAAAGGAGGAAGGCGCCTCCCATGACGCGAGAGATCCAATTCGTGAAACCAAGGTTGTCCACGGCGACGCTGTCGCGCAACAGCACAGGCAGTTGCCCGCTCGCGGCAAGCAGCAGGCGCCGGCCAAGGCTCTTGCCTGCAAGCGCGGTCAGCGCACTATCCGCGAGCGCTGCCTGGGATGAGTCATGACCGACTGCAGCGTCGAACAGATGCTCCCACATGGGGACCAGCATCGGGTTCAGATCCACTGTCCGTTGCAGTGCCGCACGGGCGTCGGCATTGGTATACCCGATCAGCGGCCCCAAATGGTGAAATTCATCCGCGTAGAACCACCAGGCGGACCAGTCGTCTGGAAAGCGCTTGATGATGGTTCGGAGCCGAGCGACATACTCTTCTTCTGGCAACGCGCCACCGTCTCTCTCCAGCTCGATGAGCAGCCGGTCCCGCTCGCCGAAGGCCGAGAGGTGTGACTGGTAGCCGACTTTTTATGATGGAATCCGCACTGCCCTCGAACAACCATACTTGTGCCGAGTTGTATCGCCAGCCGGCAAGCCAGAAGCTCGAATCGGCCTTGATGGCCCGTGTCATAGGCATCAATGGCTTCGGGCCAGCGTCCGGCCACAGTGAACTGCTCGCCCTCGAGGAAGGCGCGCAGCGATGCCACCGAGCGAGTGGTAAGGTTGGCATAGCTGGGTGACGGCGGCTCGCCCCGGCGCCAGACCTGCCGCAGCACCGCCCAGGTGACCGAATCGGTGAGCGCGCTGATGGAATCGGGAGCGCTGGTGATCGTGGCCCGCGCCAGCGGCTGAGAATCGCCGCTGGTCGACAGCAGCTTCAGGTCGAGCCGAACATCGGGGCCCACGCGTACAATGTCCCCGACCACGACGCTGCCCGCGCCGAGAC
This sequence comes from uncultured Gemmatimonadales bacterium, assembly GCA_963822925.1. Lineage (GTDB taxonomy): Bacteria > Gemmatimonadota > Gemmatimonadetes > Gemmatimonadales > GWC2-71-9 > JAGGAG01. The sequence goes on along the minus strand of CAWGJN010000015.1, from coordinate 11,881 downwards.
TCTTGCCGAGTGCCACGGCTTCGGGCGGTTGAGCGCCCACTCCTTGAACCGTCTCCCTCGGCGAGCACGAGGCGGGGATCCGCTGCCCGGATGCCGCCCACGCCGTCCAGATTGGCACTGATCGGTGATCACAAGGTCGCGTCCAAGGCGTGCGAGTGCCGTGTCGGACGTGCTGGGCAGGAAGCGGCAGCACCGCAATGACCGAGGCCGAGGGCTCGACGTGTGGCCGGCGCGAGCGCGCGAACAGCCAGCCGCCGGTGAGACTGAGCGCCAAGAGCTGCGCCGGCTGCAACGGCGACCCAGGCGCGACTGCGCGGGACCTTGGCGTTCCTGTACCCGCCGGTGAGCCGGGCTGACTGGCTCAGCGCCTCGACGAACTGCGCCGCCGTCGCGAAGCGATCCGCCGGCGCCCGGGCGAGTGCCGTCGCCAGCGCGCGGTCGACCGGCTCGGGCACGGCCTCCCGCACCGTGCGCACCGACGGGACGGGATTGGTCATCCGCTTCGCGATGATGGCCTGCGCGGTCGGTCCGGTGTAAGGAGGCTCCCCCGCCAGCATCTCGTACAACACGCAGCCCAGCGCATAGAGATCACTCCGCCCGTCGATCTCGCGCTCGGCCATCGACTGCTCGGGGCTCATGTAGGCCGGCGTACCGACGGCGAGCCCGGTCTCCGTCAGCCTCTCGCTCCCGGCGGCGTCGATCGCCCGGGCGATGCCGAAGTCGGCCACGCGCGCGTGCCCGCCCGAGAGCATGATGTTCTCGGGCTTGATGTCGCGGTGAATGACACCGCGGGCATGGGCGTAGCCAAGTGCCTCGGCGATCTCGCGCGTCACCTGGAGCGCGTCGTCGAGCGGCAGCTGCTTCTCGCGCTTCATGCGGTCGCGGAGCGACTCCCCCGCGACGTAGGGCATGACGTAGTAGAGCAGGCGCCGGCCATTGTCGGTGGGGGGCTCGACCACGCCGCTGTCGAGGAGCGGCAGGATGTACGGATGGTCGAACTGGGCGGTGATGGTGATCTCGCGCAGGAACCGCTCGGGGCCGAGCGCGTGGGCGAGTTCCGGGTGGAGAAGCTTGATGGCGACCTTGCGGTCGTGCTTGAGATCATGCGCGAGATAGACGGTCGCCATGCCGCCATGGCCCAGCTCCCGCTCGATTCGGTACCGGTCAGACAATGCCTCGGCAAGACGACCGGGTGTGTTCGTCACTTACGCGTGCAAGGAAGTCACGTGAGGTCCACGGAAGGGGTTGAGGGCGAACTTAATGTGTGCGCTCCCCGGGACGGTGGCTAGACATCCCAGGCTCCAGGACGTATCGCATGAAACGGGAGGCGAGGCGGGATGGGTTCCGCTAGACTTTCTGCCTGCCCCCACCGGAGCTCGATCGTGATGCCTGACGCGATCCCAGATATTGTCACCCCGCCGGCGCTCGCGCGCGCCGTGCACCATGCGTCCGAGTGGCTGGCGGGTCTGGACACCCGGCCCGTCGCGGCGACGACCGACCTCGCGACCCTGCGAGCGAGGCTCCAACTGCCGCTGCCCGAGAAGGGCACGGACCCGGCGCGGATCATCGATGACCTGGTGGTGCAGACTGCCGGTGGCCACAACGGTTCGGCCAGCGGCCGCTTCTATGCCTGGGTGATCGGCGGCTCGCTCGACTCGGCGCTCGCGGCCGACTGGCTGACGTCGTCGTGGGACGGGAACGCGGGGCTGTATGCGGTGGCACCGGCGGCGGCGGTGGTGGAGGAAGTGGCGGGGGCATGGATCAAGGAGCTGCTCGACCTGCCGCGTGAGGCATCGTTCGCGTTCACGACCGGATGCCAGATGGCGCACTTCACCTGTCTCGCCGCGGCGCGTCATGCGGTGCTGCAGCAGCGGGGCTGGGACGTGGCGCGCGATGGGATGAGCGGGGCGCCGGCCATCCGGATCTTCATGAGCGACCAGCGACACAGCACGATCGACCGGGCGGCGCGCTATCTCGGGTTCGGCACGCGCCACCTCGAGGTGCTGCCGACGGATGACGCCGGCCGCCTCTCACCCGCGACGCTGACGCAAGCGCTCGCTGCCTGGAACGGGCCAAGCATCGTGGTGCTCAATGCAGCCGACCTCAACATCGCGGCATTCGACCCGTTCGACACACTGATCCCCATCGCGCATGCCGCGAACGCGTGGGTGCACGTGGATGGCGCCTTCGGGTTGTTCGCGCGCGCGAGCCGGACGAAGCGCGCACTGCTGACCGGCGCCGAGTCGGCAGACAGCTGGGCCGCCGACGGTCACAAGTGGCTCAACGTGCCGTTCGACTGCGGTATCGCGATCGTGCGCGACCGCGAAGCACATCGCGCCGCGATGACGATCAGTGCGTCCTACCTGGTCACCGAGGACCGCGCGCGGGACCAGCTCGACTGGACGCCGGAGTTCTCCCGCCGCGGCCGGGGCTACACGGTCTACGCGGCGATCCGGGAACTCGGGCGCGAAGGGCTGGAGGCGCTGGTGGATCGCTCGTGCGAGCACTGCCGAGCGATCGTGACCGGCATCGGCGGCTTGAAGGGAGCGGAGGCGCTGTGGGTGTCGGAGCTGAACCAGGGACTGGTGCGCTTCCTCGACCCGCGCGCAGGAGCCTCAGCGGAGGATCACGATCGGCACACCGACCGGGTGATCGGGGCGATCAATGCGACAGGTGAGGCTTTCTTCAGCGGCACGACATGGCGTGGTCTGCGCGCGATGCGCGTGAGCGTGGTGAACTGGCGCACCAACGAAGATGACGTGGCGCGGGCGATCGCGGCGGCGCGATCGGTGCTGGCTACCCTGCGCTGAGCGCGAGGCGTGGTGTTACAACGCGGGACTGGACGGATCCGGTTCCGGGTTGCAGTATCTCGCCCATGCCTACCAGCGAGTGGTTTCCCGACGGGATCGTGTTGCGAGGCACGCGTACGGGGGAGGTGGAAGAAATATCGGAACCCTACTCGCCGGAGTCAGCGGAACGGCTAGCCAGGACATACGCGGCGCTTTGGGGTGAGCCGATCGAGTGGTGGGGCGCTGGCGCCGGCTACGGCCCGCGCAACCTCGCAATGCCAAAACAGTTACACTATAACTCCCGGCCGCGCCGAGAAAGCTTGACCCGCTAGCTACTGGCTTGTTGTCGCGACAGTGACAATGGAAGTCCGACTGCCAAGTCCAGCAGTATCAGTAAGCGTGCGAAGGAAGGCGATGATCGCCTCCTGCTCCGCCGAGGTCAGGTTCAGCTTGTCGAAGGGCAGCGTCTGGTTGGGCACCTCACTTCCGATCCCGGCACCTCCACCCCGATTGTAGAAGTCCAGCACCTCCTCCAGCGTACCATAGACCCCGTTGTGCATGTACGGCGCCGTGAGCTCGATGTTGCGGAGCGTCGGGGTCTTGAACGCATGCCGAGAGGCGCCAAGGACACTGCGGTGTTGCGGGGCTGAGGCGAGGCGATGGGCTATTGGCGGACGATCCGGCTCATGTAGGCGTCCCCGTGATAATCGGCCTCGAGCACCACGGCGCGCTTGAGGTCGTCGGACACGGAGACGCCCGCGACGGAGCGCGGCACCTTGCCGAGCCGCTCCATCTTGCCCGGAGCCGTGACCCGGTAGAAGACGATGGACTCGGGCGTGTCCCACGGCGTGAAGAGAATCGAGCCGTCGTCGAGGAACCCGGCGTCGCCCCGCTCGGCGGGCGACGTCGCCCACATGACCGGCGTGCCGCCCTCGCACCGGCACCACCGCGACGCCGAGCGTGTCGTAGCTGCGCCCCAGCCGACGCATGAGGAGCCGCTGGCCCGCCGGGTCGACATCGAGGTCGAAGATCGCAGCGAACCAGGCGGGCTTGGCGATTTCGATCGTCTTGTCGCCACGCTGAACGATCGACCTTGTCGGAGGTCGAGGGGACCCAGGCCCAGCCGTCGGGAAGCGGCGCGACGTCCCGGGCCAGCGAATCGGGCAGGTCGAGCGTGCGTCCGATCGCGCCCGGTGCGCACGTCGACGAGGCTGACCCTGGCGCCGGTCGCGGTCTGGTCGCCGAACTGCACCGTCACGGAATCGATCCACCGTGCCCCGCGCGTGCCGGCGGCGGTATTCAGCGGCGCCTCGGTGCCGCCGGCGAACGGCTGGACGCTGAAGCGCCGCTCGCTCTGGCCGGACGACGACGCAACGTTGCGGGCGACGAGGATGCGCGCGCCATCGGGCGACAGCTGGGTCTGGAGCCGGGTCGATGACTTCGTGCGGCGATCGCGTGTCGGTGAACTTGCCGTGCAGCGCCTCGGGAAATCCGAGGGCCCACAGGGTGAAGTCGGAGTTGCCGTCATCGACGACCAGCGTGGAGCCGTCGGCGGTGACGCTGAAGTTGTTGAAGTTGCCGGAGAGCAGCGTGTCCTGCCGTGACGCGAGCTTGCCGGTGGCGGGATCGATGCCGAGCCGGATGATCGACTCGAAGCCCTCGACCGGAGCGGGTGAGCCAGAGCGCGTCGCGGGTGATGCGGCCGGGGCAGGTGCAGGAATTGAGGACGTGATCCGCCACCTTGCCGCTGCGATCGAACACCTGCCAGAAGCCGCGCCCCGCCTGGACGACCAGTGCCACGATCCACTTGCCGCCGGGTGAGACGCTGAGCCCGTCGAGCCCGAGTCCCGGACCGGCGACGCGGATGCTGTCGCGCACGGTGCCGTCGATGGAGGTGACCTTGACCTGGAACGACGAGTCGGCGCTCGGACCGGAGGGGCCGACCAGGAGCGAGTCGCCACCGGCCCAGAACATGGCGGCGCCGGGGGAGAGGTAGCGCGGCGTTCCGCCCAGCGCCGAGAGCAGGTAGTAGCCGTAGCGCCCCTGCCAGGTGCCGTCGAAGATCAGGTTGCGCCGGTCGGGACTCCACTCGAGGCCGTAGCCGGCCGAGACGTTGTCGAGGATGCGATGGGTCGCGGTGCCACCCACGTCCTGGATGTCGACGGCGAAGGAGCAGCCGTCGGCGGCGCAGTTGTGGGTGATGTACGCGAGCTGCTTGCCGTCGGCGCTGATGGCGGAGACGAAGACGTTGCCGCTGGTGGTGAGCTGGGTGCGGTCGCGGAGGGCGAAGGACTCGCGCGAGGCGGCAGCCTTGCCCTTCATGGCGAACGCGCCGGCGACGGCGGCGAGGAGTGCCGCGGCACCGAGGCCGATCCAGAGACCCCGCTTCGACTTCGCCGTGCCCGTGCGACCGGGCTGGACGCGATCGGGACGGTGCCGGTGATCGGCTTCAGCTCGAGCGCGCGGGCAAAGTCGCCCGCGCTGGCGAAGCGATCGGCCGGAGTCTTGTCGAGCGCCTTCGCGACCGCGGCGTCGATGTTGTCGGGCACCGAGCCGCGCACCACGCGGAGATGCACTGGCCGCTCGGTCATGAGCTTGGCGATCATGGCCTGGGCATTGGGCCCCGTAACGGGCGGCTCGCCGGCGAGCATCTCGTAGAGCACGGCCGCGAGGGAGTAGACGTCGCTGCGGGCGTCGAGGAGCCGGTCGCCGGTGGCCTGCTCGGGGCTCATGTACTGCGGTGTGCCGAGGGAGAGGCCGGTCTCGGTGAGGCGGTTGCCGCCGGCCTCCTTCACGGCCAGCGCGATGCCGAAGTCGGCCAGCATCGCCTCACCCTCGAAGAGCAGGATGTTCTCGGGCTTGATGTCGCGATGGACCACGCCGTGACGGTGGGCGTAGTCGAGGGCGCTCGCGACCTGCTTCGTAATGGCGAGGGCCTCCTCGAGTCCGAGCTGCTGCTCGCGATTGAGCTTGTCGCGGAGGGACTCGCCGCGGACGAGCGGGAGCACGTAGAAAAGGAAGCCGCCGGCTTCGCCCGAGTCGATGAGGGTCAGGATGTGGGGATGGTCGAGCCGGGCGGTGATCTTGATCTCGGCGAGGAAGCGCTCGGCCCCGAGGACGGCGCCGAGTTCGGGCCGCAGGACCTTAAGGGCAACTTCACGATCATGCTTGAGATCGGTGGCCAGGTAGACCGTGGCCATGCCTCCGGCGCCGAGCTGTCGCTCGATCCGGTAGCGTTCTTCCAGGGCGGTGGCGAGGCGGGTGGCGTCGTTCAAGGACCGAAAGATGATAGCGCGAACGCGATGGCACCAGTCTCTCTTTGGTCGCTCGCTTGGTCGCGTGCGCGCGTTACCGCGGCTCTGGGGTGGCTCCTTCGGCTCTCGTGCCGGCGCGGCGGAGTCCGGATCGCGCTGGGAGTGACGATTCGGGGGGCGTGCCGGAGGAGTTCGATCGCGCCGCGCCGAGCAACAGAGCCTCCGGAGCCATCCCCATTCGCCGCGTCTCCACGTCTTCACGTCTTCACGTATTCACGTCCTCACTCTTCACGCCGGTGCTCGTGTCCTATCCCCACCTGGCGGATGACTCCTTCGTGAGTGCCAATCTCGATCGGTGGCTCGCGTGAGTGCGAGGTATGGTAATCCCCCATGCTCAGGGGGCATCGTTCTGGCCGGACAACCTGCGCAATGCGGCTTTCGCCTCGTCTACCAGATGCTGGTGGGCGGGAGGCGGCATGTCGTAGCGTCGGAGGAATTGCTGGTAGTGGTCGCGGGCCTGCTCCTTCCGGTTCTGCGCCTCCTCGATGCGGGCCAGTTCGTAGTACGCAAGTGGAGCGAAGACCTGAAATTCCGGGTCCAGCTTTGCCTCGTGCCAGGTCAACAACCTGACAGCTCGGCTGGTGTCACCCGCCTCGAGGAGGAGGCGCGACGCCGCGAGGTGATCGATAGACCGGGCGTACGCGTCGCGGCCAGCGAACAACTCGGTCTCCGTGGCTGCCAGGTCGAGCACCGCGAGTGAGTCGGCGGCAGGGCGCTCGGTGCCCCTCAGTTCCGACTCGAAGGCAGCCAGGGAGCGATCCAGAAAGCCGGCCCCCTCGGCTCCGCTTCGGCGAATGGTCATGCGCGCCACGGCGAGCCCGCGCAGGTCGCGGCGGAGTACCGAGAGCATTCCATCGGTCCATCCAAGTGTGGCACGGGCTTCCCTCCCGGCGGCGGAATCTTCAACGGGGAGTTCGCCCACATACTTGGCGGCCGCAGCCCTGCGGCCCGCCGCAAGGGCCGTGTCGAGTCCGCCGAGCCAGGCGCCAGCCACGGCCAGCTGATAACCCTCCAGCGCCGATGCGTGCTCGGGGCCGGCTGCGGCGAACCGGTCCCAGGCAACGAGAGCGGAGTCCCAGGCGCCACGCGCCGCCCAGGCGATGGCGGTGCCTCTCCAGGTGACCCCGGCGTACGGACCGTGCGGATCGAGGGCCAACAGGCGCCGGTTCATCTCCACCTGAGCGGACGGAAACCCGTTTGACTGCAGGAAGTCCGCTCCAAGCTTGTGGACAAACGGTACCTTGGACTGAGCAATGCCGACGGCCAGGCTGTCGAGTATCGCGAGTGAAAGTTGCCCACCCGCGGACACGAGCAAGCGATAGTACAGGCTGACGTCGAGGCCCAGGTGCTCCGATGGCTCCTTGAAACCGCCGAGCGCCATGAGCGATTTCACTGCCTGTGCGGCCTGGGCAGAATCGTGTCCAAAGCTGGCCCGGGCGAGGTGCTCCCATCCGTAGGCCAGCCTCGGATTCTGGTCAACAATTCGCTGTAGCGCTGCCCGTGTCTCGGTCCTGGTGTGTCCGATCAACGGTCCGCCGCGCCACAAATGGTCGGCGTATTGCCAGGCCGCGGACCAATCGTCAGGAAACCGCTCTGCTATGGCGTGGAGCCGTGCCACATGGTCTACGTAGCTGGTTGAGTCTGCGCTCATTTCCGCCTGGATGAGCAACCGATCCCGCTCCCCGAATGCTGCGAGGTGCGACCTGTACCCGCGCTCCAGATCAGGGTCCTGGTCGCCATCCACCCATCCTTGCGCAAAGTTGTATCGCCAGCCGGCGAGCCAGAAGGTCGAGTCGGCCTTGATGGCTGCGGCGTAGGCTTCGATCGCCTCGGCGAACCGGGCTGCCTGACTCAACCTTTCGCCGTCGAGGAAGGCGCGGAGTGCCGGCACCGAGTGCGTAGTGATGTTTGCGTAACTGGGAGATGGTGGCTCACCCCGACGCCAGACCTGGCGCAGCAGCGCCCAGGTGATTGAATCGGTCAGCGCGCTGATGGAATCGGGCGAGTTGCTGACGGAGAGGCGCGCCAGCGGCTCAGAGTCGCCCTTCGTCGACAACAGCTTCAGGTTGAGCTGCACCCCGGCACCCACCTTGACGATGTCTCCGACCAATATGCTCCCTGCGCCGAGGCTCTTCCCGAGCGCGAGTGCGTTTGGAACCCACTGGCCGCTCCGGGAATCGTCAGACTTACTCAGCACTTGGTGTGGATCTGCCGCGCGGATGCCTCCCACGCCGTCGAGGGTCGCGCTGACCGTCAGGACGAGGTCGTGGCTGAGCCGTGTCAGGGCGCTGTCGCCACTGGTGCCGAAGGGAAGGACGGCGATGACGGAAGCGGAGGGCTCGACGTGCGGCCGTCGCGACCGTGCGAACAGCAAGCCGCCGACCGCCGCTGTGAGCGCGATCCCGATTCCCGCGATCCGGGCTGCGGGCAGCTTCTTCGCCCCCGTTGACGGGGCGGCTGGCACCGGCGTGCTGAGGGCTTCGACGAACTGTGCCGCAGAGGTGAAGCGATCGGCAGGGACCTTGGCCAACGCCTTGGTGATGGCGGCCTCGACCGATGCGGGCACCGTCGAGCGCACCGTGCGGAGCGTCGGCACCGGATCGACGGCGTGGCGCGCCAGGATGGCCTGCGACGGTCGGTCCCTGGAACGGCGGATTTCCCGCGAGCATCTCGTAGAGCAGGCAGCCAAGCGCGTAGATATCGCTGCGCGCGTCGATGTTGCTCTGTCCCGCCGCCTGCTCCGGGCTCATGTAGCTGCGGCGTGCCCAGCGCGAGCCCGGTCTCCGTCAGCTTGTCGCTGCCCACCGCGCTCATCGTCCGTGCGATACCGAAGTCGGCCACCCGGGCATGGCCATCCTGCAGGAGGATGTTCTCGGGCTTGAGGTCGCGATGGACGAACCCATGGCGATGGGCGTGATCGAGCGCCGTCGGCGATCTCGCCGAAGAGCTTCAGCGCCGTCGTCGATCGGCAGCTGGGTCTCGCGCTTCAGCAGGTCGCGGAGTGACTCGCCCGCCACGTATGGCATGGCGTACCAGCAGTCGTGGCCGGTCGCCGTGAGTCCTCACCAGCCGGAGTCGAACACCTGGCAGAATGTTGGGGTGACTGAGCTGGCCGGTGATGCGGATCTCGCGGGCGAACCGTTCGGGGCCGAGCACGGCGGCGAGTTCGGGGCGCAGGACCTTGATGGCGACCTTGCGATCGTGCTTGCGGTCGTGCGCGAGGTAGACGGTGGCCATGCCGCCCTGGCCAAGTTCGCGCTCGATCCGGTAGCGGTCAGCGAGCGCGGCTTCGAGACCGCGTGGCGCAGTCACCTGTTCGCGGAGGCGACCGCGGACTTCATCTGCGCCACCCAGTCGGGCACGACGCGAAGGTAGGAAGCGCTCACCTGGGCGGGACCCTGGACGTAGATGATACCGCCGTCCCAGTCGGGGCGGTTGGACCATCCGGCGGTGTCGTTGAATCGCGGATCGCGGCCCCAGAACGTGGCGGGTCCGAGCGGTTCGCCGGTCGCCGGGTTGATGCGCGTGAGATACCAGGATACGCCGATGCGACAGAGGATCTCCGTGGGCGACAGCCAGAGCGGCTCGACACCGTCGGCCGCAACCTGCCAGCGCCGGCCGGCAACGGGATAGCTGGTGACGAGGACGCCGGATGCACCACCGTCCTGATAGACGATGTGCTTTCCGCCTGGTGCGACGGAGGGGAACCTCGCCGCCGCGAGGACGGTGTCGAATTGCACCGGAGATACCGCAGGGTCGAAGCGGCGGGTGACGTTGGCGCCCCAGTCCTGGACGAGCACGGTGTGCTCATCGGGATAGTCGATCGGATCGACCGCCAGTGGGGCACCCTCGACGGTCAGCAGGGTGACGGGCTTCTGGCCGGACCCGGGCGTGATCATGAGGACCGAGGTGACGCTGGAGTCGCGCCGGCCCACGAGGAGCCGCTCGCCGGTGGGACTCCAGAGGGGGTGGCGAACCAGTTCGGCGTTGAGCACCGTGCTACGCTGCCCGTCGCGCAGGTCGTAGAAGCGCAGCTCCTGGCCCTCCGGCATCTGCACGGCGGCAGCGAGCCAGCGACCGTCGCGGCTGATGTCAATGCGCTGGAAGGCAGCTGCCTCGGCCACCAGTGGCGCGGGAGCCTGCCCCGGGAGGAGCCGGACGACCTGGCCAACGGTCGCGTTCACACCCGGGGCGAACACCAGCGTGCCGTTCGGTGCGATGTCGATCTGGGCATCGCCCAGCGCCTCACCGCGAACGCCGCCATCCAGCGTGACCGACCGGCCGACGAGGTGTCGCTTGTGGTCGTAGGGTGCAGCACGGAGGACGCCGTCCACCGACATGTAGAGGACGTACGCGCCACCAACGACCCGGAACCCGAACCCGGCCAGCAGTGCCCCGGGAGAACCATCGGGCCGGGCGACGCGCAGGTTCCACTCCTCGCGGGAGATCGGGTCCACAATCGACGCCGTTCCGTTGTAGGAGCAGATCACCTTGCGGTGCTCCGGAATCCAGTGCCCGATGAGGCAGGCGCGTGTCACATCCACGGTACGCGTCACGCCACCCTCGGGGTCGAGCCAGGTGAAGCGGGTTCCGGTGCGCTGTTGCAGGAAAAGCTCGGTATTGGAAATCCATTCCGGGGTGTCCGGCACCTGGGCGTCCAGCAGCATCCGGGGCGTGCCCCCCGCGACGGGGATGAGCATGACCCGATTGCCGACGGTGTACGCGATGCGCGATCCGTCGGGAGAAATCCTCGGACCGGTGCCGCCCTCGGTACCGCTGATGGGATGCGAGGATGCATTCGTCAGACTTCGGTACCAGAACCGGGTCGAGTCCCCGCTGCGGGATGCGTACACGACGAAGTCGCCCTTCGGCGAGATCGACAGGTTGCGCCGGGCCGCGCCGAAGCTGTTGGTCGACGTCGTCGCGCCGAAGGTGATGGCCGCGCTGTCGGGGAGCGCGGCGTCGTAGACCGTGGGACCTTCGGGCGCCCGCATGAACCGGCGGGAAATGGCCCAACCGGCAGAGAGCGATGGCGGCCACCGAAAGGACGGGAAGCGCGAAGCGCCCGAGACGTGAGGACGTGAGGACGTGAGGACGTGAGGTAACCACGGTCGGGGCATAGCTGCCTGACGATCCGCTTTAGTCACGCGAGCGCATCGGCGAATTCCTTCGCGGAGGCGAAGCGATCGGCGGGGAGCTTCTGCAGCGCCGTCAGGACAGCGTGCTCGACGTTCGGCGGCACCGTATCGCGGATGCGGCTCGGTGACGTCGGCCGCTCGGTCATCACCTTGGCGACGATCGACTGCACCGTACTGCCGGAGAAGGGCGGGTCGCCGACCAGCATCTCGTACGTCGTGGCACCGAGCGCGTAGATGTCGCTGCGCGGGCCGATGTCGCGCTCGCCCATCGCCTGCTCGGGGACATGTAGGCGGGCGTGCCGAGCGACATGCCGGTCTGGGTCATGCGACTGTCGCCCGCCTTGCTGGCGGCGAGGGCGATGCCGAAGTCGGCGACCAGGGCGCGGCCGTCATGCAGGAGAATGTTCTCCGGCTTGATGTCGCGATGGACGATGCCGCGGCGATGGGCATAGTCGAGCGCACCCGCCACCTCGGTGGCGATGCGCACGGCGTCGGTTATCGAGAGCTGCTTGTCGCGAATCGAGGCGATCGCGGAGGGACTCGCCCTCGACGAAAGGCATGACGTAAAACAGCAGTGACTCGGTCGTCAGTCGTGAGTCGGCAGTCGTCAGGGAGTCGTCAGCCCGGAGCCTGGCCACGC
>CAWGJN010000014.1:0-41066 GCA_963822925.1 uncultured Gemmatimonadales bacterium | reverse complement strand
GATCTCAAGCACGATCGCCCCGTCGCGATCAAGGTCCTCTGGCCGGGCCGACTGTCATGCGGCGGGGTGCTCGGACGTCTCCTAATGGGTCACCGTTCGCCTGGGTGGCGTCCCACTTTTGCCACGCGAGGTTCCAAATGCGCCCACAAAGAATCATTCCGCTCTTTGCCATTCTCGTCGCTGTCACCAACCTGGCCTGCAGCTCCAATACGGAACCAATGCTGCCAGTCGGCGATGTTACGATCGTCCTCGACGCCAGCACCAAGGGCAGTGGCGCCTTCTCCCCTAATCCTTTCACTGAGAGCTTCGCGACCCGGGCCGAGGTAACCTGGGTCAATGGGGACCGCACCACTGGCGGGTACGGAGGCAGCAGCGGGACGACCCACCGTCTTGTCTCCGATACGCAGCTGTTTGACTCCGGCGTCTTCGCGCCTGGGACGTCGTATTCGTTCACTTTCGCCGCAGCCGGCACCTATGCCTATCACTGCTCGATTCACCCGACGATGGTCGGGACGATAACGATCACGCCTTGAGCGGCTGCGGGAAGCCCCCACCAGGGGTTGCTGACTAGCTTGCATCAACCACGCCTCGGCTGGGGCCTGTCACAACTCATCCTCGCCCTGCTTATGCCGGGTCTCGCGGTCGCGCAGGACACCGTGACCGCCTTGCCCGTGTCCATGGTCCACTGGGCCAGCGGCCCGCTCAAGCTCGATGGCATCCCCATCGAACCGGCCTGGTTCCAGGCCGACAGCATCGTCGACTTCATTCAAAAGGAGCCGAATGAGGCAGAGCCGGTCACGATGCGCACCGTCGTACGCATTCTCGCTGCGCCGGACGGCCTGCACATTGCGTTCTGGGGCTATGACAGTCTGCCCTCAACCATCCGGCATGCCCAGCTGCGCCGCGACGCCGACTTCCTCTCCGATGACAATTTCAGCGTCATGCTCGACGCGACGCATGACTTCCGCGCCGGATACATCTTTTCAGTCAACCCGAACGGGGCGCTCTACGATGGCGAGGTGATCTCGTTCGAGACGGTGAACACGGCATGGGACGGAATCTGGAACGCGCGGGCGCAAATCACGAATGAGGGGTGGACGGCGGAGCTGGTCATTCCCTGGCAGACCCTGCGCTACCCGCTCAACGGCCAGCCTTGGGGAGCCAACTTTCGCCGGGTCATTCGTCGAACCAACGAGACCGCGCTGTGGAGCGCCTGGCATCGCAGTGAGGGCCTGACCTTCCTGCAGCGCGAGGGCATCCTCGAAGGGATGACCGACCTGCCTCGGCGTCAGATCGCCGAGCTGCGCCCCTACGCGGCCGTGACCGCCGCCGTGCCCGAGCGCGTGTACGATGCGGCGGGTAACGACACGGTCATCCAATCCGCCACGGTCGAACCGCGGGTCGGTGGGGACGTCAAGTTCGCGGTCGCCCCGACCCTGGCACTCGATGTCACCGTGAATACCGACTTCGCCCAGGCAGAAGTGGATCGTCAGGTCATCAACCTCACCCGATTCCCCGTCTTCTTTCCCGAGACCCGTCAGTTCTTCCTCGAGGGGGCCGGAATCTTCGACTTCGGGCGACCGGAACGGACCCAGCTCTTCTATACCCGCCGCATCGGGCTGAGTGACTCGGGGACGGTCGTGCCCATGCTCGCCGGCGCGCGCCTGCAGGGCCGTGCCGGTCACCAGCGCATCGGCCTGCTCGGCGCCGTGACCGGCGGCGACGAGGACGCCGTAGATGTCGTCGCCAGCATCCAGCGCGATGCGCTCGGACGCGGCTTCGTCGGTGCCATGGGTACGCTGCAGGCACAGGGTGGGCAGAGCAGTTGGGGTGCCGGAGCCGACTTCTACCTGCCATTCATCGTGCAGCAGGATCAGAACCTGGTGTTCTCCGGCTACTCGATGTGGTCCATCAACGACAGCATCGGCACCGGCTCGGCGCAGCGCATCTTCATCGATTATCCCAACGATGCGGCCGACTGCAATCTGACATTCGACCGCATTGCCGGAAACTTCGATCCGGCGCTCGGCTTCGTCCGTCAGGCCGGTATCTACCGTGGCACCGGCCAGGCCGAGTTCTTCCCCCGTCCGCAAAACTTCCTCAACATCCGCAAGTTCGACTTCGTGCCCCTGGCTGCGGATGTCACCTGGGACCTCGACGGCAGACTCGACAATGGGCTGATCCTGATCCGCCCGCTGGGGGCAGAGTTTCAGAGCGAGGACTTTTTTGAGGTCAACCTGGAGCGCTTCTGGGACAACCCGACCGAGGCGTTCGTGATCTTTCCGGGTGCCATTGTTCCGGCCGGGGACTACACCTTCGACCGCCTGGAACTGAATGTGTTTACATCACCCGGACGACCGGTGAGCATCGAAGCCTCCATCAGTGCCGGCGGTCTGTTCGACGGACACAGCACATCGTTCGCTGCGGGCGTCAGCGCCCGGATCGAGCCGCATGTGATCCTCGGGCTCGACCTCGAGCACAACCGGGTCACACGCGTCGCCGGAAGCTTCTCCGCCGACCTCGTGCGCGTGCGAGCGGACGTGGCCATCACGCCGCGCTGGTCACACACCCTCTTCGTCCAGTTCGACAACGAGTCGAGCCGCATCGGCGTCAATTACCGGATGCGGTACTCTCCGTTCCCGGGCAGCGATCTGTTCATCGTGTGGAACAATGTCTGGCCCACCGGACTGCCGGGCGGGGTGCCGCTTGCCCGTCCAACCACAGGCGCGCTGGTCGTGAAATACGTCTACTACCACCGAGTGTAAACCACAACGACCGGGGATGAAGTCGCTCGCGGGACCCTATTTGCCCGGCGCGCTCCCCGCCGCGTCCAGCGCGGCACGAAGGCCTCCAAGAACCGCAGCGGGCGACCCATCAGCCCAGAAGTGCAGATAGTACAGCGTTGGCGATTCGTCGATGAGATGGCTGTGCAGGGCAGTCGTGGTGATCCCATGCGTCGCGAGGGCGTGGGTCACCGGCCCGACCTGCCCGGCCAGCAGGGCAAAGTCCCCAGTCGCAACGAATCGGCCCGGTCCCACCTGCGCGACGTTGATCGGGCTGGCGTATGCAAGCGCCGGGGGAAGTGGAGCGCCGTGGAGCCGGACCGTGTCGCGGACCAGGACAGGAGCCACCTGCGCGATCGGTCCGTTGACGCGTCCACGGACCCCCAGGGTGGAGAACACCAGCGCGCTGTCGATGGCAGCGTCAGCCGGAGATGCTGGAGGGACCGGGCGGGGCGTGCCGGTAAGGCGGAGCGCCTTGTCGAGGCGCCCCGCCAGATCGGTGGCACTGCCGACGGCGTGGAAATGCACGTACGTGAGTGTCGGCGTCTCGCCCACGAGGTGATTGTGGACGGCCGTGACATCAATCCGTTCCCGGTCCAGGGCTTCGAGCACGCGCGGAAGTTCGGCCGCGGTCAGCACCAGGTCGCCCATCACCAGCGACGAATCGCCGGTGCCACTGAACCCTGCCCAGGCGCCCAGCGCCAGCGCCGTCGGCACCGTCAGTTCGCCGATGGTGACGCGCAGGTCCGAGCGTGGAAGACCATAGCGCACATAACCAGGGGACATTGTTGCCGCCGCCTGCAGGATCCTGCCGACCGAGTCCCAGGCGGCGGGCACGGGTGTTTGCGCTTGTGCCGGCTCCGCCAACAGCGCCAGCGCGACGATGACCCTGATGTCAGCGCGCACGTTGCGGATTCCATGTGTGCGTTTCGTCCCGGGCATACCGGCACCAGGAGTACAGCGCGTCATAGATCACGAAGCCGTGGTCGAGCATCTCGTCATCGTCGGGGAAGTTGTGGGACAGGCCCAGCGAGATGGCCAGCAGGCCGGCGCATTGGGGAGCGAGCTCGGGTCGGGCCGTATCCGCGCCCCGGACGATGACCGCCAGGTCGGCGAGCGCCGGGTCGGTCAACCCGTACTTCTGCAGGAATGCATCGAAACTGCAGCGCTCGCCGTCGTGGGACAGCTCCACGCCCTCGACGTCGAAGGCGGTGGCACCGGCTTTGGCGGCTATGGTGGCGACCCGGTCCGGCGGGACGAACATGAACTCCGCCTCCGGGTCGATATAACGGGAGATGAGCCACGGACAGGCAACCCGGTCGATCTTGGGGTGTTCTCTCGTAATCCAGCGCATTGTTGTACCTCCCAGCTTTGCTGCGCTCACAACATTCTACACTTTTGGCGCCAGCGCCATCCACCTCCTCGATTCATTGGGCATTCCGCCAGTGACCGTTGGCGTCTGGAAATCTCCGTGCCGTCGCCGCATCTTCAGCCGGTCGCGGTGCGCCTCCTGACCTCCTCCACTCGGGGTGATGCCATGGTCCTCGGATTCAGTCTTCCGGTCTTTGCACTGATCCACGTCCTCATCAGCCTGGTGGGAATCTTTGCCGGTCTCGTTGTGGTGGGGGGCTTCATGTCGGGAAGGCTGCTGCGTGGATGGACCGGGCTCTTTCTTGTCACCACCATCCTCACGAACGTGACCGGTTTCTTCTTCCCCTTCGCGAAGTTGCTCCCCTCGCACATCCTGGGTGGCCTGTCGCTGGTCCTGCTGCCCTTGCTCTTCCGCTTTATGGAAAACACCTCGAGGCGGCTGAGGAAGATTTCTCATCGTGAGCGTGGTCACTCTTTACTTCAATGCGAACATGAACACAGCCTCCGGGTCGATGAAACGGGAAATGAGCCACGGACAGGCAACCCGGTCGATCTTGGGGTGTTCCCTCGTAATCCAGCGCATGGTGTGCCTCCCAGCTTCGCTGCACTCACAACATTCTACGCTTTTGGCGCCAGCGCCATCCACCTCCTCGACACATCGTGCAGACTCCGCCGTTGACCGTTGGCGTCTGGAAATCCCGCGGCCGACGCCGCATCTTCAGCAGTCGTTGTATACACTCCTCCCACTCTGCCCAGGGTGCTGCCATGGTCCTCGGATTCAGTCTTCCGGTCTTTGCGCTGATCCACGTCCTCATCAGCCTGGTGGGAATCTTCGCCGGTCTCGTCGTGGTGGGGGGCTTCATGTCGGGAAGGCTGCTGCGCGGATGGACCGGACTCTTTCTGGTCACCACCATCCTCACGAACGTGACCGGCTTCTTCTTCCCCTTCGCGAAGTTGCTCCCCTCGCACATCCTGGGTGGCCTGTCACTGGTGCTGCTGCCCCTGGCCCTCTTCGCTCTTTATGGAAAGCACCTCGAGGGCGGCTGGCGCAGAACTTTCGTCACCGTGAGCGTAGTCACCCTCTACTTCAACTGTTTCGTGCTGGTGGTGCAGCTTTTCTCCAAGTTCCCGCTGCTCATCGCCACTGCGCCGACCCAGAAGGAGCCGCCGTTCGCGATCACGCAGCTTCTTGTGCTCGTCATGTTCGTCTGGCTCGGCCGCGCCGCCGTGAAGGGCTTCCGCACCGACGTCGCCTGACGCGTTTGCAGTGCGACGGGCGCGCGTCGCGCGCCCGTTACAGGCTCAGGCGCACGTTGATGTCGACCAGGATGGCCGACGGGGTGTCGACGAACACCACCTTCTGCGCTTCACGCTTGATGATCATCTTCTGCAGCTTGCCCTTGCCCTTGCCCTTGCCCTTGTTCCCCAGGCGATAGTAGACGATCTGCTCGCTGCCCTTGGTTTCTACCTGTACCACGTCGTACCCCTGCGCCACCAGCACCTCGCGCGTGACCGTCACGGCGCGATCCTCCGTTACCGCGTACTGCTTTGACTTGCCCTGGGCCGCAACCGGAGATGCAAGAAGTGTCAGCGCGGCAGCCGCCGCGGTAAATACGGCCAATCCATTGACTCGCTTCGACATATCGCCCCCGTGTGAAATTGATGGTGCGGTCGGCAGGACCGCAGGCCTGCCCCAACCGGCAAGTGGTATGCCCTGCTATCCTTCGTGACCACATCAGCAGTTGCCACCCCGTCTCTGCGACTCCTTGGCGATGATCCGACTTGAATGGTTGATCACAGCTGCCCTGACGGCATTCAGCATGGGCCTTCGCGTCGGTGCAGCTGTTGGGGGCGCAGCAGCTCCCATATCGCACCGGCACCTGGAATCCCGACTCGCTCGGCAACCACCGCGTTGTCGTCCATGTCGGCGGTCCGGCGCAAGCGGTGCGAGTCCACATCCCCTGGCGCCGTCCCGACACGCATCCCGAGGCGGTCGAGATCATCGGGATGGGCCCGGATGGCAACCGGATCCTCAACATCTACCGCCGCCGCATCACTCGCGAATCTGGTGACCTCGCCTTCCAGCCGGTGGCCGGCGCCGGCGATTACTACCTCTACTATCTCCCCTACCGCGGATCGATCACCTCGAACTACCCGCGGATCTTCTACCCCGCACCAGCTTCCACCGCCGACCCGGGCTGGCTCCGCTTCGCGGAGTCGAAATGGGCCACGCTCCCCTCGGCGACAGTCGTGGCGATGGAGTCGATCGACGAGTTCAACAGTTTCTCGCCGATGCAGGTCATCGCGACGGCGGCTGAGACCGATGCACTGGTGAAGGCCCGCGGCCCCGCGCCGTTCCTCCTGTTCCCGGAAGACCGCACCCGTGCCATCCGCATGCGCCATGACCTGCCGCAACGCTGGACCACGGCCGGAACAAGCCGCAGCGTGACCGGCCAGGCGATGCGCGGGGAATGGTACGCTTTCCAGATAGGCGTCTACGCCAGCAGGCAGGCGCTCGACAGTGTGCGCGCGCTGTTCACCGCGCTGCGCGGTCCCGGCACCATTGCCGCGGCGGCGTTCACCTGCGTGAACGTCGACGGCATCGACTGGCGCGGCCGGCCCTTCACCCGCAATGTCACGGTACCAAAAGGCGAGATCTATCCCCTCTGGTGCGGCGTGCAGGTCCCCATCGACGCAAAGCCCGGCCGCTATAGGGAACCGTCGCCGTGACAGCAAAGATGGCGCGCTCCTCCCGTTCACCGTTTACCGTTCACGGTTCTCGAACGTCTTCCGATCGCCCTCACCATCCTCCCCGACACCATCGCGGCCGCTGGTGACAATGAGCCCGGCGCCTCTCCCGGCTGCGTTGGCTCAACTCGACGCTCTATCAGGATGACGGGCTCGTCCCACCGTACACCCCGGTCACTTCCACCGGGAATACACTCGCCGTGCTCGGCCGCGACCTTCGCCTGGCTTCCAGCGGGCTCCCGGAGTCGATTCGCAGCTTCTACACCCCGGAGATGACCTCGATCGGGACGGTGCCGCGCGAGCTGCTGGCCCAGCCCGTCAGGCTCGTGGTCGAGGATGCGCATGGCCGCGTTGCTGTCATTCTCGGCGGGGCCGATCTCCTTCACCAAGCGCGCCGAGGGCGCCGCCGCCTGGACTGTGACCAGCACCAGCGGCCCGTTCACGCTCCTGCTCCACGGTCAGCTCGACTTCGACGGCACCCTCGAGTACCAGGCGTCGCTCAGCAGCACGGCGAACGTGAACCTCGCCGACGTGCGTCTCGAGATTCCCATGGACAACCAGGCCGCCCGCTACTTCATGGGGATGAACCTCAAGGGAGGAAGGCGACCCGCGAGCTACGATTGGAAGTGGGAAGTCACGCGCAACCAGGACGCGGCCTGGCTCGGCGACGTGAACGGTGGCATCCAGTTCACCCTCAAGGACGATCACTCCTACGTCCGCCCGCTCAACACCAACTTCTACCAGCAGAAGCCGCTGGTCATGCCGGCGTCCTGGGCCAACCGCGGCCGCGGTGGCTGCCGGTTCGCCGAAATGGGCGCCACATATAGGACAACGTGCTTTAGTGGGCCCCGTACCGTGCTGGTCGGCGACACGCTGCACTACGACTTCCGGCTGATGATCACCCCATTCCACCCGATCGATCCGGCCCGGCACTGGAAGGAACGCTACTTTCACGCCTACGTGCCGCTCGATTCGGTCGCGAAGATGGGCGCGAACGTGATCAACGTGCATCACGCCACCCCCATCAATCCCTTCATCAACTACCCGTTCCTCCGTCCGGACACCATGCGGGCCTACATCGACTCGGCCCACGCCCGCGGCATGAAGGTCAAGATCTACTACACGGTGCGCGAGCTCACCAACCGCGCTCCCGAGCTCTGGACCCTCCGCACCCTCGACGACGAGGTTCTCGCCGACGGGCCCGGCGGCGGATGGTCCTGGCTCCAGGAACACGTGGAAGGGAGTTATCTCGGCGGATGGTTCGTTCCCGAGATCAGCGACGCGGCACTCGTCACCAGCGGAGTGTCGCGCTGGCACAATTTCTACGTCGAGGGGCTCGACTGGCTCGCGCGCAATGAAGGGCTCGACGGCCTCTACCTCGATGACGTCGCCTTCGACCGCACGACGATGATGCGCGCGCGGAAGGCGCTGGAGCGGAACCGTCCCGGGTCACTCATCGATCTGCACAGCGCCAACCAGTACAACCCGCGAGACGGCTTCGCCAGCAGCGCCAATCTCTACCTCGAGCACTTCCCCTTCATCGACCGCCTCTGGTTCGGAGAATACTTCGACTACAACTCACCGCCCGACTACTGGCTGGTGGAAATCTCCGGCATTCCGTTCGGCCTGATGGGCGAGATGCTCGAGGGCGGCGGCAATCCCTGGCGCGGCATGCTCTTCGGCATGACCAACCGGCTGCCCTGGTCCGGCGATCCCCGGCCCATCTGGAAGGAGTGGGACCGTTTCGGCATCCAGGACACGAGGATGATCGGCTGGTGGGTCCCGAACTCTCCCGTCACCACTGGCCGCAGTGATGTCCTCGTCACCACCTATGCCGGAAACGGAAAGGCCCTGCTGGCGATCGCCAGCTGGGCCACCGATACCGTCACTGTCCCGTTGAACATCGACTGGAAGGCGCTCGGCCTCGATTCGGCCCGCACCGCGATCACCGCTCCCGTGATCGACAGCTTTCAAGTCGCCCATGAATTCCGTCCCGGTGAACCGATCACGATGGCGCCAGCCCGCGGATGGCTGCTGGAACTGCGCGAGGAGTGATGGCATGCCTCGACACATCCTGCAGCTCGTCTACATCGGCGTCGGCCTCGTGGTGGCCTACTGGGGCCTCCTGTTTCTAGCTCAGCGGGCCATGCTTTTCCCAGCGCCGAGTCTCGCCGAGGCGCCTGCCCCGCCCGCCTACGCTCAGCAGGTCTGGCTCGCAGGATCCGCGGGACCCGTCGCCGCCTGGTTCCTTCCGCCAATACCTGCCACGAGCACTCCGAGCCCACTCCTCATCTTTACCCATGGCAATGCCGAGCTGATCGACTTCTGGCCGGAAGCCTTCGAGGAACCACGAACCTGGGGTGTCGCAGTCTTGCTGCTGGAGTACCCGGGCTACGGCCGCTCCGCGGGCCGCCCTTCCGAGGCCTCCATCACGCACGCGGCCCTGGCGGCCTACGACTGGGCCCGAGCCAATCGCGCCGTCGATTCTCGCCGCATTGTTGCGTACGGCCGGTCGCTCGGCGGAGGGGCTGCGTGCCGGCTGGCCGCTCAGCGTCCGCTCGCAGCCATCATTCTCGAATCGACCTTCACCAGTGTCCGAGCCTTTGCCGGACGTTTTGGTGCGCCAGGGTTCCTCGTCCGAGACCCCTTCGACAACCTCGCGTTCGTTCGGGAGTATCAGGGTCCAATCCTCCTTCTCCACGGGAGCCATGACGAAGTCATCCCCACCCAGCACAGTCGGATCCTCGCCGCCGCAGCACCCCAGGCGGAGTTGCACCTGCTCCCCTGTGGACACAACGACTGCCCCCAGGCCTGGACCGTGATCCACGCCTTCCTGGAGCATCATGGCATTCTGGGCGAGGGAGGACGAGGTGACGTGAGGACGTGAGGTAAGGACGTGACAGGCGCGGCGAATGGGGATGGCTCCGAAGGCTCTGTTGCTCCGGCGCGATCCGGACTCCGCCGCGCCGGCACGAGAGCCGCAGGAGCTGCCCCAGAGCCGCGACTGCGCCTGAATCCGTCACCTCGCCGCCAATCGGGCCCGCTGGAGCCGCCTCTCCTCTTGACCGTCTGAAGGAGTAACGCTATGCTCCTTTAGACCGTCAAGAGGAACATATGCCCCACGACCCCGTCGAGCTGCTCCCCGGTACCCTCGAGCTCCTGGTGCTCAAGGCGCTCAGCCTCGAGCCGATGCACGGCTGGGGCATCGGCCACCGCATCGGCCAGCTCTCCAATAACGTCTTCGACGTTCAGCAGGGCTCGCTCTACCCCGCCCTTCAGCGCATGCTGCGAAAGGGCTGGGTACGCTCCGAGTGGCGCGTGTCCGACAACAACCGCCGCGCCCGCTATTACATCCTCACCCGCGCCGGCTCGCAGCAGCTTGCCACCGAGACCACGCTCTGGCAGCGCGCTTCCGGTGCCGTCAACGGCGTTCTTCAGTTCAGTCCCACTCCGGTGCGCGCGTGACCTCCCTGGTTGACCTGGTCGAGCGCCTCAGGGCGCTCCTCTTTCGCGATCGCATCGAGCGCGAAATGAATGAAGAGCTGCGTTTTCATCTCGAGCGCGAGGCCGAAGCCCGGGCCACTGCCGGCAGTGCCGATCCCCGGCGCGAGGCACTCCTCGCCCTGGGCGGAGTCGAGCAGGTGAAGGAGCAGGTGCGCGATGCCCGCGGTGTGCGCGCGATCGAGGACATCCTCGCCGATACCCGCTATGCGCTTCGCGCGCTGCGGCGCAACCTTGCTTTCAGCATCACCGTGGTGGCCGTCCTCGGCATCGCAATCGGTGCCGCCACCGCCGTCTACACTGTCGTACATCGTGTGCTGCTTGCGGATCTTCCATATCAGAATGCCGACCGCCTCGTGCGTATCCGGCAGAAATTCTCCCCCACCAGTTTCGGCACCATCTCGGCGGTCGATATCCTCGCGATTCAGGCTGAGCAGCAGAGCTTCGAGGCGTTCGGGGCCGTTCGATTCGGCAGCGCATCAGTTCCGGGACCCGGCGGTCCCGAGGTCGTCCTCGCCGGGCGCGCCACCTCGGGGTTTTTCCGCGCGCTGGGAGTCACTACCGCCTACGGACGGCTGCTCGAACCCGCCGATGATGCACCGGGTGCGGACCCGACGGTCCTCGTGTCTCATGCCTGGGCAACGCGCACCTTCGGCACCGCGGCTGCAGCCGTCGGCAAGTCGATCACCATCGACGGCGTGAGCCATACCGTGGCCGGCGTTCTCGAAGCGGGGCGGACCGATCTCGTCGGTGTGCGGGCGGCGGTGTGGCCGGTGCTCCAGCTCGCGACCCCGCCGCGCCGTGGGCCCTTCGGATTCAATGGCGTCGCGCGCCTCAAGGAGGGCGTGACCTTCGAGCAGGCCGTCCGCGACCTCGACGGAATCAGTGTGCGCATTTTTCCCCTCTGGGCCGCCGGGTTTCAGGACCGCGCGGCGCGCCTGTATCCTCAGCCTCTCCGGGACGCCATCATCGGCAACTCGAGTCGCCAGCTCGGGCTCTTCGCTGGTGCCGTGGCGCTGGTGCTGCTGCTCGCCATCGCCAACGTCGCCACGCTGATGCTGGTGCGCGCATCGGCCCGGGAGCATGAACTCTCCGTGCGCGTCGCACTTGGCGCGGGAGGCCAGCGCATCGCGCGGCTCATCCTCACCGAGTGTGTCACGCTCACCCTGCTGGCGGGAGCCGTCGGGCTCGCGCTCGCGAAGCTCGCGCTCGATCTGGTAGGTCTTGTGGCGCCCAACTTGCCTCGGCTCAACGAAGTGGCACTCGACGGCCGGAGTGTCGCCTTCGCCGGTGCCGTGGCGCTGGTGAGCGGCGTCCTCGTCAGCCTGGCACCCCTTTCCTCCGTTCTTGCGCGGCGTTCGCTGGCCGCGCCGGCCCTGGTCGCGTCCCCGGCCCGGGCCGGTGCAAGCCGCCGTGCCAACACCGTCCGTGGCGTGCTCGTGGTCGCCGAGTTTGCCCTGGCTCTCCCGCTGCTCCTCGGTGCCGGCTTGCTGGCCAACAGCTTCCTGCGCCTGCAGCGGGTCGACGCCGGCTTTGATCCGCATGGGGTGGTCGGCATCGGATTGTCGCTTCCGACGGCGCGTTACGCTGACAGCACGGTACGCCAGGCCTTCTGGCACCGGGTTGAGGCGCGCGCGCTCGAGACCGCGGGTGTCACTGCCGCGGGACTCGCGGGCTCGATCCCGCCCGACAATTTCGGCGACGTCAACAACTTCGACCTCCTCGACAAGCCGGTCCCGGCCGGTACTTCGCAGCCAGTTGCGTCATGGCCTGTCGTGACCAATGGCTACTTCGCCGCCATGGGCGTGCCCCTGCTCGAGGGCCGGCTGTTCACGATCGCCGATTCGTTGACGGCGCCGCCGGTTCTCGTGGTGAGTCGCGCATGGGCCGCGAAGTACTATCCCGGTGAAAGTGCGGTCGGCCGTCAGATGTACAGCGGTGGCTGCAACACTTGCCCTCCCGCCACGGTGATCGGCGTGGTCGGCGACGTGCTGTACCAGGGACTCGCCGGTGATGGCATCGCGGTCTACGCGCCGGTCGACCAGGATCAGCCGAGATCGCTCTCCCTCATGGTGCGCACCACCGGGGAAACCCATGCGACCATCCGGGCCCTTCGCACTGGCATCAGCGGACTCGACCCCGAGCTCGCCCCGGTCGACATCATCATGACGGAGCGCCTGAGTGCCGCGCTCGGAGACCCACGACGCTGGGCCGCCGTGGTCGGGGCCTTCGCCGGTGCCGGCGCTCTCCTCGCGGCGCTTGGCATCTTCGGCCTCATGTCGTACGTCGTGCGCCAGCGTCGTCGCGAGATCGGGGTCCGCATTGCCCTCGGCGCCACGCCGGCGTCCCTCGTCTGGTTCGTCCTCCAGCGCGGCATGCGGTACGCTCTCCTCGGCACTGCCATCGGACTCGGCGTCGCCGGCTTCGAGTCGCGCTGGCTCGGCTCCCTGCTCTTCGACGTCCGCGCCGGTGACCCCACCACCATCGCCATCGCGGTGACGGTGCTCATCGCGATCGCCTTGATCGCCTGTCTGCTTCCGGGACTGCGAGCAGCGCGGATCAAGCCACTCGAAGCAATCTCCGCCGACTGACGGCGTGAATGAGCCGCCGCGAATGGGGCGCAGTCGTGAGGACGTGACGCTACCAGCGAATGGAGCCGCCGCGAATGGGTGCGGCTCCGAAGGCTCTGTTGCTCGGCGCGGCGCGATCGAAGGTGGGCCGACGCGCGCCCCCGATCTTCGCACCAGAGCGATGCGGACTCCGCCGCGCCGGCACGAGAGCCGAAGGAGCCGCCCCAGAGCGGTGGCTCCTGAGCCGACGAAGACCAGGAGTCCGCCCATGGGATCGCCAATCCCGGAATCGGACACATTCTTTCCCATCTCCATTTAGCCGCTCGCCAAGTCCGCTAGCCACAACCGCTTCCCCGAAGCACCCGATCGTCCGGACCGGCACACATCTTCCCTTAAGGCACCTGTCAGGCGCCTCGCGCCATTCACCGCAAGGATATGTCGTGGACGTTGCCCGTGAAAAGAAACCCGACAATCGGATCAAGTATGTCGCTGGTGCTGCCCTTGCGATCGTGGTGCTCACCACGGTCGGCATCAGCCGTCTCAAGGACGCGCCGCCCAGTGTCGAGCGCGCGGCGCTCTCCATCGACACCGTCGAGTCGGGGCCCATGATCCGCGAGGTTCGGGCGCCGGGCGCGCTCGTTCCAGAGCAGATCCGCTGGATATCCGCAGTGGCGCCCGGACGGGTGGAGAAGAAGCTGGTGCAGCCCGGCAGCCGGGTCACCGCCGAAACGGTGCTCATGGAACTCAGCAATCCCGACGTCGAGATCCAGCTGCTCCAGGCCCAGCGCCAGTTGACCGACGCCGAGGCGCAGCTGGTCGCGCTCCGCATCAGCCTGGAAACCCAGCGCCTCACTCAGGCCGGCGTCGTGGCTCAGGTGCGCTCGCAGTACAACGAGGCCTCTCGCCAGGCCGGAGCGGCTTCCGAGATGGTGCAGAAGCAGCTCATCTCCACCTTCGACGCCGCCAAGGCCCAGGACGCGGTCAAGGAGATGACCGAGCGGCTCGCCATCGAGCAGCAGCGCCTCAAGATCCTCACCGACAACATCCCGCTCCAGCTCAAGGTGCAGCAGGAACAGATCAACCGGCTCAAGGCGGTGGTCGCGTTCCAGCACTCGCTTGCCGGGGCGATGATCGTCCGCGCCGGCGCCGACGGCGTCCTCCAGGAGCTTCCCCTCGAGATCGGTCAGTTCGCCCAGAGCGGAACCACCATCGCCAAGGTGGTGCAGCCCGATCACCTCAAGGCCGTGCTGCGGGTGCAGGAGAACCAGGCCCGCGACGTCGCGATCGGGCAGCTCGCCGTCATCGACACACGCAACGGATTGGTCCGTGGAAAGGTCTCACGTACTGATCCCTCGTCCTCGGGCGGCACCGTCACCATCGATGTCGCGCTCACCGACTCGCTGCCGAAGGGGGCGCGTCCCGACCTGAGCGTCGACGGCACCATCGAGATCGAGCGCCTGGGCAAGGTCCTCCACGTGGGCCGCCCGACCTATGGGCAGGCCAACAGCACCGTCGGGCTGTTCAAGCTCCTCCCCAACGGTGACGCCGAGCGGGTCCAGGTGGCCCTCGGTCGCAGTTCCGCCAGTGAAATCGAGATCGTCCGCGGTCTCGAGGCTGGCGACCTGGTGATCCTGTCCGACATGTCCCGATTTGACGGTGTCGATCGCGTTCGCGTGAAGTAACCAATTCGCCATATCAGGGAGTGCCCATGACATCCGCCGGCCCGGCGCTGATCCGCCTCGAAGGCATCAAGAAGGTCTTCTATACCGACGAAGTGGAGACCCACGCGCTCTCCGAGGTTCACCTCGAGATACGGCGCGGTGAGTACGTCGCGATCGCCGGCCCCTCTGGCTGCGGCAAGACCACGCTGCTGTCACTGCTCGGACTGCTGGATACGCCCACCAGTGGCGAGTACTGGCTCGACGGCAAGCCGGTGGCCCAGCTGTCGGCCGCCGAGCGGGCACGCATTCGCAACCGCGAGATCGGTTTCATCTTCCAGGCCTTCAACCTGATCGGCGATCTCACTGTCTACGAGAACGTCGAGCTCCCCCTGACCTATCGGGGCCTGGCGCCGAACGACCGGAAGCAGAAGGTCATGGCCGCCCTGGAGAAGGTCGGCATGAGCCACCGCGTGCGGCACTATCCCGCCCAGCTCTCCGGCGGCCAGCAGCAGCGCGTCGCAGTAGCCCGTGCCGTCGCAGGCGAGCCGCTCATCCTCCTCGCCGACGAGCCGACCGGCAACCTCGATTCCACCAACGGCGAATCGGTCATGCAGCTCCTGCAGGAACTCCATCGCGGTGGCGCCACCATCTGCATGGTTACCCACGATCCGCGCTACGAGCGTCACGCCGATCGATCCATCCACCTCTTCGACGGCCGCGTCGTCGAGGACCAGGCGCTGGAACTGGCCCCGGCCTGAGCCGGAAGGAACATCCCATGGCAGGCATGGCGAAGGACATCCGGTATGCGCTCCGTACACTGCGGCGGAGCCCCGGCTTTGCGATCGTCGCGATCCTCACCCTCGGGCTCGGCATCGGGGCCAACACCGCGATTTTCTCGGTGATCAACGCGGTGCTCCTCCGGCCGCTGCCCTTCGCCGATCCCGATCGCCTCGTCAGCATGACGCACGAGTATCCCTCGCTGCACCTGCAGGCCGGCGTGTCGGTACCGGGTTTCCTCACCTACGACAAGCAGAAGCAGGCCTTCGCCGACGCCGGGGTGCAGACCGGGTGGGCCCCCACGCTCACCGGGCACGGCGATCCGGTTCGCCTGCAGGCCGTCACCGTGGCCGGCGACTACTTCTCCACCTTTGGCGTGCAGCCGATCCTCGGGCGGGCGCTCCGCTCCGACGAGTCCACCGCCGGCAACGAGAAGGTGGTCGTCCTCAGCGAGGCCTTCTGGCGCGGCTCGTACGGCGCCGACCCCGCCATCATCGGCCGCAAGCTGCTCCTCAACGGCGAGAGCTACGAAGTGGTCGGCGTCATGCCGAGGCGCTTCACCGCGATGCTCAACCGCAACACCGACATGTGGGTGCCCCTCGTTTTCACCCCGCGCCAGATCAACGGCTCGGCCACCAACGAGTTCCTCGGCTTCCGTGCGCGCCTGAAGGACGGCGTGAGCATCGAGACCGCGCAGGCGGAGATGACTGCGCTCGCCAAGCGTCTCAAGTCCGAGCGGCCCGACGACTACTCCCCCGACTGGACCCTCAGGGTCACGCCCGCTGCGCGACCAGCTCGTCGATCCCGCCATGCGGAAGGCGATGCTCGTGCTCCTTGGCGCCGTAGGCCTGGTGCTCCTCATCGCGTGCGCCAATGTCGCCAACCTGCAGCTCGCCCGCGCGGCCGCGCGCTCCCGCGAGATCGCCGTTCGCGTGGCGCTCGGCGCGTCGCCCGGCGACCTCATCCGCCAGCTGCTCACCGAGAGCGTGCATCCTCTCGCTCGCAGGAGGGGCCCTCGGGCTGCTCTTCGCCCTCTGGGGCGTGCCGGCGCTCCTCGCACTCAACTCGCGGAACCTGCCGCCGGCGACGGTGGTGGGGCTCGACGCGAAGGTGCTCGTCTTCACCCTGCTGTTGTCGCTGCTGACGGGTCTCGTCTTCGGGCTGGCACCCGCGCTCCGCGTCTCCCGCACCTCGCTGCAGGAGAGCCTGAAGGAAGGCGGCCGCGGCGCCGCCGGTGATCGCGGCGGCCTCGCGCTCCGGCGCGGGCTCGTCGTCGCCACCGTCGCCATCGCCCTCATGCTGCTGGTGGGTGCGGGTCTCCTCACCCGCAGCTTCACCCGGCTCGTAGCACAGGACCCGGGCTTCCGCACTGATCACCTGGTGACCTTCAACGTCGGACTGCCGGACTCGAAGTATCCCAACGACACCGTGCGCATTGCCTTCTTCGACCGCGCCACCCAGGCCATTGCCTCGGTGCCGGGAGTGACCGCCGCGGGTGCCACGTCGGTCATGCCCTTCACCAACAACTGGTCCACCGCCTCGTTCAACGTCGAGGGGCACGTCGTCGAGAAGGGTGCCAACATGCCGTGGGGCGACATCCGCCTCGTCACCCCCGGATTCCTCCCAGCCATCGGTGCCCCGCTGCTCAAGGGACGGCAGTTCACCGATCAGGATGACATCAACGCGCCCCAGGTGGCCATCGTCGACGACGAGATGGTGCGCCGGTACTGGCCCGGGCAGGATGCGATCGGGAAGCGCATCACCTTCAACAACTTCACGGACTCGATCGTGCAATGGATCCAGGTCGTGGGCGTGGTGGGTCACACGATGCACGAGGGACTCGACGCCGAGAAGCGGCTGCAGGTGTACTTCCCGCTGCGGCAGAACGGAAACGGCGGCATGGTCTACGCCGTGCGCACTCCCGCCGATCCCGTCAGCGTCATGCCCGGCATACGCGCGGCGCTGAAGGGCGTCGATCCCGACGTGGCGATCGCCAACATCACCCCGATGGATGAACTCGTCGCCACCACCACCGGGCCCCGTCGCTTCTCCATGGTGCTGCTGGCGGTATTCTCCGGGCTCGCCGCCGCGCTTGCGGCGATCGGCCTCTACGGCGTCATGTCCTACTCCGTCACCCAGCGGTCCAAGGAGCTCGGTGTACGCCTGGCGCTTGGCGCCACGCCCGCCGGCGTGCAGCGGCTCGTCATGGGTCAGGGCATGCGGCTGGCCCTGATCGGAGTCGGCGCGGGCCTGGTCGCCGCGCTCACGCTGACTAATGTGCTCCGCGCCTTCGACAACGCGGCGACGATCAAACCCGCCGAGCGGCTGCTCTTCGGCGTCAACGCGAACGACCCGGTCACCTTCGTGTCGATCTCGCTCTTTCTCATCGGTGTGACGCTGCTCGCAACCTGGTTGCCGGCACGACGCGCCACCAGCGTGGACCCGGTGGTCGCGCTGAGAGACGAGTAGCGCCGTGGGCTGGCACGACCTTCGGTACGCCATTCGTAATCTGGCGCGGACGCCGGGCTTCACCCTGGTGGCGCTCGCTACACTGGCACTCGGGATCGGCGCCAATACCGCGATCTTCAGCGTGGTGCGCGCGGTGTTGCTGCGTGACTATCCCTTCGAGCGGCCCGCCGAGCTGGTGCAGGTGGGTCACGATCGCCCCGAACGCGGGAGCGTCTTCGGCGGCTTCTCGCCTCAGGACGTCGACGATCTGCGTGCCGGCGCCACTCAGCTGTCGTCCACGTCGGCCTATTTCTATGTGCCGGGTCTTGGCACCCGCAACCTGAGCGGCATCGGTGAGCCCCTCAACATTGCGGTCGCCGCGGTGGACGGTCACTTCTTTGCGACCCTGGGCGTGTCGGCGGCACGCGGCCGCACCTTCGGCAGTGCCGACGACGTGCCGGGGTCGAACCGCGTGCTCGTCGTGAGCGATGCATTCTGGCGGAGTCGCCTCGCCGCCGACCCGAAGGTGGTCGGCAGCACGCTCCAGCTCGACGGCCTGCCCTACCAGGTCATCGGCATCATGCCCCGCGCCTTCGCGTTTCCGGAGAGTGAAGTGCAGGCATACGTCCCGCTGTCGGTGCTCGGCGAGGACGAGGTGCCGCACCGCCGCGGGGTTCGCTGGCTCAATGTCATCGCAAGGCTGGCACCGGGCGCGACTCTGCAGTCGGCCACGTCGCAGGTGGGCACTCTGATGGACCGTCTCTCCACTCAGTATCCCGAGAGCAACGAGGGCTGGAACCGCCCGGCCATCGTGCCCCTCACCACGTACCTGAACGGCGATGTCCGGCTGCCTTTGCTGGCGTTGCTCGCGGCCGTGGGTCTCGTGCTCCTGATTGCGTGCGTCAACGTTGCGCACCTCATGCTCGCGCGCGGCATGGCACGCGAGCGGGAAATGGCGATTCGTTCGGCCCTCGGGGCCTCACGCCGCCGCCTGCTCGGCCAGCTCCTGCTGGAGAGCGCGGTGCTGGCGTCCGCCAGCGCGGCGCTGGGACTTCTGCTCGCCTGGATCGGCGTGCCGCTCCTCGCCCGGCTCGCCGCCGATGCGCTGCCGCGTGCGCATGAGATAAGCATCGATCCCGTCATTGCGGTGTTCACGCTGCTCGCAGGGCTCGCGACCTTCCTCGTGGTTGGCCTCCTCCCCGCGCTGCGGACGGCGATGCCGGCGGCCGGCACGGCACTGCGTGAGGGCAGGGGTCAGTCCGCCGGTGCCGGCCGTCTGGCCGACGGGCTCGTCGCCGCCGAGAGCGGACTTGCCGTGCTGCTGCTCTGCGGGTCGGCGCTGGCCCTCACCAGTCTCTGGCGCCTGACCCATGTGGATCCTGGTTTCCGGGCCGACAATGTCGTCGCGATGAGGCTCGCGCTCCAGGGCGGCCGCTACTCGGATGAAGCCACGGCCCAGCGCTTTCGTACCGATGTACTGGCGCGTCTCGCCGACATACCCGGCGTCGTGGCGGCCGGCGCCGCCAAGCGTGCACCGCTCACCGCCGGGGGGGAGCCGTACAGCTTCACGGTGATCCGTCCGGAGGGAGTCATTGATACGATTCGCCCCGCCGCCGGTGTGTTCATCGTCACGCCGGGATACTTCAACGCGCTCTCCATTCCATTGTTGAGCGGCCGGGAGTTCGGGCCCGCCGATACCACCGACCCCACGCCCTTCATCCTGAGCCAGGCGCTCGCGAGGCAGGTCTGGCCCGGGCAGGACGCGGTGGGCCAGCGCATCCTCTTTGGGACTGATGAGGCGGTGGTGGTCGGCGTGGTCGCGGACGTGAGGCATCAGTCGCTGGCGATCCCCGCCGCTCCTGCGGCCTACGTCCCGCTCGCGATCCTGCAGCGCTCCGCGTTCAATGTCTTCGTGCGTGTCACCGGCGCGCCGCTTGGCTACATCGCCCGGATCCGCGACGTGGTGCACGAAATCGATCCCGACATGCCCATCAGCGACCTCGGCCCGCTCCCGTCCCAGGTTGCCGGCTCGGTGGCGCAACCGCGGCTCTTCACCATGCTGCTCGGGCTCTTCGGCCTCACCGCGCTGATCCTTGCCTGCATTGGCGTGTACGGCGTGGTGGCGCAGGGCGTATCCCGGAGGCGTCGTGAAATCGGCATCCGCATGGCGCTTGGCGCCCACGCGCCGTCCGTGGTGCGCCTGGTCGTGGGTCACGCACTTCGCGCAACCACCGTCGGTACCGTGCTCGGGCTGGTCGGTTTCCTCGCTGCCTCGCGGCTCGTCCGCGCCCGGCTCTACGAGGTCCGCGCCACCGATCCCCTGGTCCTGGCCGCGGCGGTCGCGACCCTGCTGGCGGCGGCGCTGCTCGCGGCCTGGCTCCCGGCGCGTCGCGCGGCCCATGTCGACCCGATGACCGTCCTGAGAATCGAGTGATCCGGCTCGACAACGTCGAGAAAGCCGTTCCCACCCGGCCTTCCCCGACGTTCCTGCTGCGCCGCATTACGCTGACGATCGGCGCGGGCGAGTTCGTCACCATCATGGGGCCATCGGGCGCCGGCAAGACCACCCTGCTGACCATCCTCGGCATGCTCGACGGCGAGTTCACCGGCGAGTACTGGTTCGGCGACACCGAGATTGGCCGCCTGCCGCCGCGACAGCGCAGCACGCTCGCCCGGACCGCCGTGGGATTCGTGTTTCAGCAATACCACCTGCTCGATGAACTCACCGTCGCCGAGAATCTCGAACTGCCGCTGGATTACCGCGGCGTGCCGGCGGGAGAACGTGCCGCGCTCGTGGGGGATGCGCTCGACCGGTTCCAGCTTGTCGGAAAGAAGGACCTCTACCCTCGCCAGTTGTCCGGTGGGCAGCAGCAACTGGTCGCCGTCGCCCGGGCCGTCATTGCGTCACCGCGGCTCCTCCTCGCTGACGAGCCCACCGGGAACCTCCATTCCGGCCAGGGTCGGGAGATCATGCAGCTCTTCCAGCGGCTCAACGCCGAGGGCGTCACGATTGTGCAGGTGACCCATTCGGAGGAAAACGCCCGCTATGGAGGCCGGGTCATCCACCTGAAGGACGGCTGGCTCACCCCGGGGTAGATTCCACACGCCCATGGCACTTCCCGCACCACGTATCCTGGTCGCCGACGACCAGTCAGACATTCTGCAGGCCCTTCGCCTCCTCTTGCGCAACGAAGGGTTCGTGGTGGACACGGCCACGTCGCCCGCGGCCGTGCTGGCGGCGCTGGAGGACCGGGACTTCGATGTCCTCCTCATGGACCTCAACTACGCCAGGGACACGACGTCCGGCCACGAGGGCCTGGATGTGCTCGCGCGCATCCAGCTCCTCGACGGCGCGCTGCCGACAGTGGTGATGACGGCATACGGGAGTGTCGAGGGGGCCGTCGAGGCCATGCGCCGGGGCGCGCGTGACTACCTCGAGAAGCCGTGGGACAACAACCGGCTCGTGTCGCTCCTGCGTACCCAGGTGGAACTGGGCCGTGCCCTGCGGCGCACCCAGCGGCTCGAGAGCGAGAACCAGTCGCTCCGCCGGGAAGGACTGCCCGATCTCGTCACCGAGTCGCCTGCCATGCGCGCCACCGCGCGCCTCATGGCACGCGTCGCCCCCTCCGATGCGAACGCGCTGATTCTCGGGGAACATGGAGTCGGCAAGGAAATCGCCGCCCGCTGGCTGCATGCCGCGAGTGCCCGCGCGGCGCGCCCGATGATCACCGTGAATGTGGGCGGGCTGTCCGAGGGTGTCTTTGAGAGCGAGCTGTTCGGGCACCTCAAGGGCGCGTTCACCGACGCCAAGGCCGACCGCATCGGCCGGTTCGAGCTGGCCGACCGGGGCACGATCTTCCTCGACGAGATCGCCAACATGACCTCCGGCCAGCAGGCGCGGATCCTTCGGGTCCTGAACACTGGTGAGTTCGAGCGGGTGGGCTCCTCGCGCACGCGGCAGATCGAGGTGCGCGTCTTCTCCGCCACGAACGCCGACCTCGCAGCCGAAGTGTCGACGGGGCGGTTCCGCGAGGACTTGCTCTACCGCCTCAACACCATCGAGATCCGCATCCCGCCCCTGCGCGAACGC
This sequence comes from uncultured Gemmatimonadales bacterium, assembly GCA_963822925.1. GTDB lineage: Bacteria > Gemmatimonadota > Gemmatimonadetes > Gemmatimonadales > GWC2-71-9 > JAGGAG01. Next base: position 19,117 of record CAWGJN010000014.1, on the reverse strand, counting down.
CGCGAGGACATTCCACTTCTGGCGGCGCAGTTCCTCGATCGCTATGCGGCGCACTACCGCAAGCAGCTCCGCGGATTCCGGCCGGAGGCGATGGCCGCTCTCCTGTCGTATTCGTGGCCCGGCAACGTGCGCGAGCTCGACCACACGCTGGAACGCGCGGTGCTGCTGGCCGATGATGCCGACATCAAGGTCTCCGACCTGTCACTCAGCCCCGGTGGTGACCGCGCCGCCCACCTCGACCAGATGACGCTCGAAGAGGTGGAGCGGCTGCTGGTCCAGAAGGCGCTCGCGCGCGCCGGCGGCAACGTCGCCGACGCCGCGAAGGCGCTCGGGTTGAGCCGCAGCGCCATGTATCGCCGGGTGGAGCGGTTCGGGCTCTAGCGGCCAATGGCGACATATCCCCGGCGCATCGTCACCATCGCCGTGTGGGCTGCCCTCCCGGCCGTCCTCATCGCGCTCGGCCTGCTCTGGACTGGCCCCTACGGCGCTCGAGCACAATGGACCGGCACCCTCATCGTGGCGGTCGTGCTCGCCGTCGGCCTCTCGGTGCTCTACGATCACGTCATTCGCCCGCTGCAGACCGCCTCCAATCTCCTCGCTGCCATGCGGGAGGGCGACTTCTCGTTGCGGGCGCGGGCCAACGATCCCGATGACGACCTGGGCCTCCTCTATATCGAGGCCAACGGCCTGGCCGACATGCTGCGCATGCAGCGGCTCGATGCGCTCGAGGCCGGCACCCTGCTCCGCGCCGTCATGGCCGGGATCGATGCCGCCGTTCTCGCCTTCGATGCGGACGGCCGGTTGCTGCTCATCAATCGCGGGGGGGAGCAGCTGCTGGACCAGGCGCCCGAGCGTGCGATCGGACGTCACGCAAGCGAGCTGGGGTTGGCGGACTGCCTCGACGGCGAGACGCCACGCGTGATCGAACGGCCAGGGCAGTCACGCTGGGAGCTCCGCCGCACGACGTTCCGCCAGGACGGCCGTCCCGCATCAGCTCGTGCTGCTCACTGATGTGAGCCGCACCCTGCAGGCGGAGGAGCGCGAGGCGTGGCAGCGGCTGATCCGCGTGCTGTCCCACGAGATCAATAATTCGCTCACCCCGATCCGTTCGTTCGCCGGCTCACTGCGCGCGATGCTGCAGCACGGGCCGCGCACGCCCGAGGGCGACGAGGATCTGCGCCGCGGGCTTGATATCATCGGGCAGCGCGCCGATTCGCTGGGTCGGTTCATCGCGGCGTATGCCCGCCTCGCCCGCTTGCCGCCGCCGGTGCTCCAACCGGTGCACGTGCCCGGAATTTGTGCGCCGCGTCGTGGCGCTCGAGACCCGGAAACCGGTGGTCGTGCGGAGCGGCCCCGACTGCGTCCTCCTGGCAGACCTCGGTCAGCTGGAACAGCTGCTGATCAACCTGGTGCGCAACGCCGTCGATGCGGTGGAGGAAACCGCTGGCGACGTGGAGGTGACCTGGTCGGCGCGCGAAGGTCTCCTCGAGCTGATGGTGCTGGACCAGGGTCCCGGGCTGGCCGCGACGGCGAACCTCTTTGTCCCCTTCTACACCACGAAGCCGGGAGGCTCGGGGATCGGGCTGGCATTGTCGCGCCGCATCGCCGAGGCCCACGGGGGCAGGCTGTCGCTGGAGAATCGCGCCAACGGGGGTGGCTGCCGCGCGACGCTGCGACTGCCGTTGACGGGACCCACGTGAGGGACGGCGGCCCCTAGCGCGACACCCGCACGCGCCGCACAATCTTTGCGGCGCGCTGTCGTTCACCGGCGCGTCTGGTCCTCCCTGCACGGACACAGGCACTCCCCATGTTGCCGGACTGGACGGTCGTAGGCTTCACCGGGCATCGCAGCATTGCCGACCCGAAGGCGCTGGCCGGCCACCTCGCTGTTGCCCTGGATGATCTCCTGGCGACCAACCGTTCTCCGCTGGTGATCTCCTCGATCGCGGCCGGCGCCGACACGCTCTTCGTGAGTGAAGTGGCGCGGCGTGGCGTGCCATACCTCCTCGTCCTGCCCTTCCCCGCCGACCGCTTTCAGCACGACTTCGAACCGGGGGAATGGCTCGCCCGGGCACCTCTCCTCCGGAACGCAGCCCATGTCGAGGAGATCAGCGGCTCCGCGTCCGATGAAGAGGCCTACATGGACGCCGGCACCCGTATCGTGAGCCAGGCTGACCTGCTGGTCGCCGTGTGGGATGGTTCGCCAACGTCGGGGCTCGGCGGGACCGCCGATGTCGTTGCCTTCGCGCGTGCCCTGGACAAGCCGCTGCTCTGGCTCAATCCGGTCACCGGGGCCATCGTGAAGGAGCGGTTCGATCTGCTCCATTCCGCCACGACTTCGTCAGCGGTGAACGATCCGCCTCGCCAGGTGATGGAAGGGCACTTCCGCGAACTGGATGCCGCGGCGTCACGCGAGGCGCCCAACGTGCGCCATCTCATCCAGCGCATTGTCCTGCTGCACCTCCTTGCCTCGGTCCTCGGCCTTACCGCCCTGGCGCTTCACATCGAAGGCCCGCCCGGATACGTCATCGCGTTCGTGGAGGTGGTGCTGCTCGCCACCGCGCTGACGCTCACCGCGCGGCACCATCATGCGCACCGGGAATGGATGAAGAGCCGCATCGAGGCGGAACTGTGCCGTTCCTTTCTCGCCACCTGGCCCCTGCGCGCGCGGATCGATCGCTCCCCGCGGCTCGCGCTGCGCGGCTTCGAGCGGCTCACCCGCAACCTTCGACTGCTGCAGCTGATGGACCGCGGCACTGACTCGCCCCTCGGCACGGCGCGCGACGAATACCTGGAGCACCGCGTAATGGATCAGGTACGCTACTTCGAGCGCCGCTGCCGGGAGGCAACCCAGGCATACCGGCGCCTCACCCGCCTCGCGATGGTCAGCACCGCGTTGGCCGCGCTGTTGGCGGCCGGACACCTTGTCCTCACGCTCTTGCACGCCGAGGGTCCGGCGCTGCCCGCCACCGAACTGCTGTCTCTGATCCTGCCGCTCGTGAGTGCGGCCCTGCTCTCGCTTGTCCTGACCCAGGAACATTCCCGCCGGGCGTCCAGGTATCGCGAGATGGTCGGCCTGCTCGAGGACGCCGCGCGGCGCCTTGCGGCGACGCGAACCTGGACCGGTCTGGCGCGCGTGGCGACCGAGACGGAAGAGGCCCTGCTGAATGAGGCCGTCGAATGGCAGGCGTTCCGCCGATTCGCCAGCGAACCACACTAGGTCATCGGACCGCGCCGTGAAACGCATCTTGTCGCTGGATGGCGGGGGCATCAGGGGAGTCTTCTCGCTGCAGGTGCTCGCCGCCATCGAGGCGCTGTTCCGCCGCGAGCGAAACCGCGACGACCTGGTCCTCGCTGACGAATACGACCTCTTCGCGGGAACCAGCACTGGCGCGATCATCGCGACCTGTCTCGCCTGGGGCATGTCGGTGCGTGAGATCGAGGAACTCTACCTCTCCTGCGGCACCGCCATCTTCACCAGGGAGCGCTGGTACAACCGCTGGAAAACCAAGTACCGCGCCGAGCCCATCACCCGGCTCTTCATGCGAACGTTCACGGAGGCGGTCGAAGGCCGGGAACCCGCGCTGCTGGGCTCGGCCCGGCTCCGGACGCTGCTGCTGATCGTCATGCGCAATGCAACCACCGGCTCGCCCTGGCCGGTGAGCAACAACCCGCACGCGGCCTTCAACAGTCCGGCGCTGCCGGATTGCAACCTGCGCATTCCCTTGTGGCAGCTTCTGCGCGGCAGTACCGCCGCCCCCAGTTACTTCCCGCCGGAGAGAATACAGCTGGGCGAGCAGTCGTTCCTCTTCGTGGACGGCGCCATGACGCCATTCAACAACCCCACGCTGATCGCGGTGTTCATGGCCACGCTCCCCGCCTACGGCCTGTCATGGCCTGCCGGTCGCGAGCACCTCCACGTTGTCTCGATCGGCACCTGTGATTCGCGCACCAGGCTCCGGCAGAAGGCCGCGACGGACGTGAACCTGCGTGATGTCGTCTACTACGCGGCACCGGCCCTGATCGATGCGATTTCCGTGGAACAGGACTTTCTCTGCCGTGTGATCGGGGACTGTCTGCACGGCGCGCCCCTGGACTCCGAGGTCCACGCGCTGGACTCCCCGACGCTGCTGGCGGCGAACGAACAGAAATTCACCTACGTTCGCTACGACCAGCCGTTCGAGCCACAGGCACCAGGTGCCGAGGCCGGCATGGACGACTTGAGACTGATTCCCCGGTTGCAGGCGACTGGGACGGGACTACGCATCCGCTCACGTGCGCCGCGACCACTTGTATCCCCGACCGCAAAGCCGGTAGGTCTCCATGGCGCACGACGTCTTCATCAGTTATTCGCACACCGACAAGCCGACGGCGGACGCTGCCTGCGCCACGCTCGAGTCGCGCGGCATCCGCTGCTGGATTGCGCCGCGTGACGTGCTCCCCGGCGACGAATACGCCTCCGCGCTGGTCAACGCCATCCACGCCAGCCGGATGCTGGTGCTGGTGTTCTCGTCCGGCGCCAATCAGTCGCCGCAGGTGCTGCGTGAGGTCGAACGCGCGGTCAGCAAGGGATTGCCCATCCTGCCGCTGCGCATCGAGGACGTGGCACCCTCGGCGGCCATGGAGTACTACATCTCGAGCCGCCACTGGCTCGACGCGCTCACCACGCCGCTCGAGCAGCACCTGGTGCAACTGGCCGACACCGTGACGCTGCTCCTCGCTCGCGCGCCTGGCGGGTCGGCGCCCGTCGCTCCGGTGCAGGCCGTCCGGCCCGTGCCTCCACCTGTCATCGAAACCACGGAAGCGCCGCCTGCGGCAGCGCCGTCCACATCGCCTCCTCCGCAAGCGCGGCCCTCGCCGCCGCTGGCACCTCCTCAGCAAGCGGCGCCATCACCGCCAGCGGCGATCGAACAACCGCGTCCCCGCCCGGCGCCGGTGCCGACCGACCCGAACCGCGCGCAAAGACGCAGGATCCTGCTGGCTGCGGTGGTGATCATCGCGGTACTCGGAATCGTCCGCGGCTGGGAACACGCTGTCGCCCAGATCTTCGGCTGGACCAATACGCAAGTGCAGGCACTGTCGGGGCTCCGGCTCCTGGTACTCGCCGTCGCATTCGTGGCCGGTGGTCTCCGGCTGCGGCATTTCCCGCCAGGGAAACTCGCTACCCTGGCGGGCCTGCTGTACGGCGGCGGCCTCATGCTGACCGGACTCACGGGAGCAATTCCCTTCAGTACAGCCTTCGTCTACCTGCTCACATCCGCCTGTATCGCCGCGGCCGGTGCGGGACTGGGCTACATCGTCGCCGTCACCACGCTGCTGAAGTGGTATCCCGACCGGCGAGGCACGGTCGCCGGCATCGCAACAGCGGCGTTCGGCATCGGTGGATTTGGAGTCCGCACTTTGCTGTCCCTCTTCGGCGTGAGGTCGCTGCTCATTGCAGGAATTGTTTCCCTGATCGTGGTGACGCTGGCTGCCCGTGTTCTGCAGAATCCCGCAACCGGGTACGCCCCTTCCGGCTGGACTCCGTCTCCGCTTCAACAGCGGAATCGCGGAGGCGCGATGCGCACACTTCGCGAAGCCTTGCGGGCGCGACAGTGGTACGCGCTCTGGGCCCTCCTGTTCCTCAACACCATCGCCGGCGTCGTCGCCGTCGTGACTGTTCCGGCCAGGAATTTCCCTCCGGGCGCGCTCACGCCGTTGCTCGTGCTGTCGAGCGCCGCCGGCTCTCTTGTCTGGGCCTGGATATCCGACCGACACGGCGCCCGGCGGGTGCTCCTGCTCTTGGTGGCCGCCCAGGCATTACTGCTCCTGGTGTGTCCTGGCCTCGTACCGGACGGCGGAGGTGTTCACGATGGCTGTCATGTTCTGCAATGGCGGCGTCTTCGGCTTGATGCCGGCGCTGGCAGCGGACTACTTCGGTGTGGAGGACGTGGGCGCCGTGTACGGCACGATGCTCAGCGGATGGTGCCTCGGCCTGCTGCTGGCGCCGATCCCGCTGTCGCTGCTCTACAACACCACCGGTGGACCTGCCATCGTAGTGGCGACCGGCATGCTGCTCGCGACAGTCATCGCGTTCCGGCTCGGGTCGCCTCGACCGATCGGCCCCTCCGATGCTGCGTGATCTTGTCTGGAGAGGTGTATGACGCGGAGGCGCTGCGACGTCTCCATAAGGCCGCTATCTCTTGGGCAGCGTCTCACTTAGCAACATGAGGTCCACCATGCGCCCGCGTCTCGCTCTTACACTCCTCGCCGGTCTCGCTACCTTCACCACCGCTTTCGCCTGCGGCTCCGACAACAACGGTGCGGTCACCCGTGACGTCACCATTGTATCCGGCGCCAGCACGAAGGGTGCTGCAGCGTTTTCTCCCAATCCATTCAGCGAGAGCATCACCACTCGCTCCGAGGTCATCTGGGCCAACAACGATGGCACCACCCACCGCGTCGTCTCCGACACGCCGCTGTTCGACTCCGGGAACCTCGGCAACGGTGGGACCTATACCTTCGATTTCGTCGCGGCCGGCACCTATACCTATCACTGCTCCATTCATCCCACGATGGTCGGGACCATCACGATCACGCCGTGAATCGGTGGAGGGCGTGAAGCGTGAGGACGTGAGGACGTGCGGGGGCGCGGCGAATGGGGATGGCTCCGTAGGCTCTCTTGCCCGGCGGCAGCGCAATTGAACTCTCCCAACGCGCATCCCCGATCATCGAGCTGGCGCGGTCTGGATCAGGCCGCGCCGGCACGAGAGCCGAAGGAGCCACCCCAGAGCCGCGGCAGGGCGCAAGAAGGTGCCACCCACGAGTTTCAAGTAGCTGGCCAAGCCAGCATCCAGCCCTAGATTACCTCAGTCCCGCATCCGATTCGTGGCACCGCCAAGTGGCACGGGTCAACGTGGCGGTACTACGTTGAGGAAAAGAGGCTGGATACGTGCCGTTGCGATATCGGTTGCGCTCATGCCCCTGGGCGCGGCATTGCTCACGGCCCAGACCGGCAAGATCGAAGGCGAAGTGCGCGACCAGGCCGGTGCTCCGATCCAGGGAGCGCAGATACTGATCGTTGGAACGGCATTCAACTCCCTCACCAACGCACACGGGTACTACTTCATCAACAACGTGCCGCCGGGCACGGTGGTGATGCGGGTCATGTTCATCGGGTATAAGTGGACCCAGGTGGAGGGCTTGAGAGTCCGCGCGGGTCAGACGATCACGCAGGACATCCAGCTGGAGGCGAGTCCGGTGCAGCTCGAGGACGTGACGGTCCTCGCGGCGGGCAACCCGCTCGTGCCGCGGGACGAGGTAACCACGAAACAGCGCATTGACGGTGAGTTCACGCAGAATCTCCCGGTCGACCAGGTCGGGGAGGTTCTGCAGCTGCAGCCGGGCGTGGTGGCGAGCCCTGACGGCACCACCCTGTCCATCCGCGGGGGGCGGGCCGACGAGGCCGCGTATTACCTCGACGGCGTATCGATACAGCCGGGCAACCGCGGCAGCGGCTTGGCGGCTGCCGGTACCAATTCCACCGCCTTCTCCTCGCCTTCTGGGGGGACTTTGGGGGCCAGCGGGAGCACCGTGCGCTCGCCGAACCCGGGCGCCATCGACGTGTCAAACGCCGGGGTCACCGTGGCCAGCAACGGCTTCGAGGAGGTGTCGGTGACCACCGGCGCGGCCAGCGCTCAGTTCGGCAACGCGCAGGCGGGCATCGTGAACATCTCGACCCGTACCGGCGGCAACAAGTTCGCGGCGCGGCTGGCGGCTGAGACCGATGCGGTGTTCGGAAAGACCCTCGGCATGGGCTACAACCGGTTCGAGGCCAACGTCAGCGGCCCGATGGGAGTGAAAGGGCTGACGTTCAACCTCGCCGGGGCGGCCGAGGGCAACCTCTCCGTGCGCCCGGGCAAGGGCCGGCAGGACTTCCCCGTCTTTGTCTCGACCGGCGTGGACACGGTGGTGGCCAATCCCGATTCCGTGGGGTCCACGACCACGACGAATGTGAACGTCAACCAGTACTCCATTTACACCGGTAGCTGCTCCGCGTTCGCGAACAACTCCGACCCAGGCATCGCCAGCAACAACGGCCAGCCGTGCCATGGGGCGCGGCTGCCGAACGCGAGCTTTTCGGCGTACCAGTGGACCGCCAACATCAACCTGTCCTACGGCAATGGTTCGCGGCTTCGGATCGGCGGCAGCTTCAGCCAGAATCAGGGCAAGAACTTCGTGTTCGGCCGTGAGCTCAACCCCGGCATTGCCGCCAACCAGCAGACCGGCTTCCGGGCCCAGAATGCGGCCTGGATTGCGAGCTGGACCCAGAACCTGGCCAAGTCGGCGGAGCGCGCACTGGCGCTTGACGTGAACCTTTCGTACCAGACCGACCGCTTCATTGAGAGCCCCTTCGCCGATGGCGGACCGGGCACGGGTACGCTGGGCTTCTATTTCTCTCCCATTCCGCTGCAGTATGGATTCAGTGTCCTCGATGCCCGGTACGACGTCAACGGCAACGAGGACCCGAGCGGCGTGTACTCGAAACTCGACTGCTTCATCCGGAATATCGCGAGTTGCCTCGGCGTGATTCCGCTCAACAACGCCGACTCCGTCGGGGCGCACGTGCCTACGACCGTCTACCGCTCCAACCCCTACGGCCTCCAGACCACGACTTTCGCGGACGGCGGCTTGAGCGATGCACGTCTGCAGCTCTACTCCGAGAACCGCTGGGTCGCCAACGCGTCCCTCGACTGGCAGCTGGACCGGTACAACCGCATCCAGGTCGGAGGCGAGTTTGTCCATTACGACATGGTGAGCTACTCCGCGCGGATCCCCAACGAGTCCTTTGAAGATTACTGGGCGGAAAAGCCGGTGCGGTATGCGGCGTTCATCCAGGACCGGTTGGACATCGGCGACGTGGTCGTGCAGCTCGGCCTGCGGTATGACTACTTCGACACCCGGGCCAGCCGGTGGAGTGGGTACCCCCGCATCTCGACCAACCCAGCGCTCGACACCTTGCCGCCGGGCACCGATCCGACGGTCCTGTATGTCCCGGACCAGCCGTTTGACTACCTCAGCCCGCGGTTGCAGGTGGCGTTCCCGGTGACGGAGCGAACGAACTTCCGGCTCTCGTACGCGCAGTCGGTACAGACCCCAGACTTCGCGCTCGTGCTCGGCGGCATCAACTCCGACATCAGCGCTACCGGTCCCTTCGTGTATGGCCAGAACGTGGACTACGGCAAGTCGTTCATCTTCGAGTTCGGCATCCAGCATGCCTTCAGCGATGACATGGTGCTCGACATCTCTGCGTACAACCGGGATAACCTGGCCAACGCCGCTGCCCGACTGGTCACAGCCCGTGACCCGCTCACCGGCAACAACACTGACCTCAGCATGCTGACCAACGCCGACTTCGGCAACGCGAAGGGCATCGACCTGCGGCTGAACCGTCGCTTCGGGCAGCTCTTCAATGGCACGCTCGGGTACAGCTACACCAGTGCGGCAAGCACCGGGAGCGATCCGTACACCTACCTCGCATTCGGAAATGTGGTGAACCGCGTTACAGGTGGCACCCAGCCGCCCCCGCAGGCAATCGCGCCGACAGCCCTGTCGCGGCCGCACAACCTGGTGGGCAGCCTGGCCCTGACCTTCCCGGACCGGTGGAATGCCGGCACCACGATCGGGGCGATCCTCCAGAATTTCCAGGTGTTTGCGGTCTTCCGGTTTGCCAGCGGCACCGCCTATACCGCTTGCGCGAGCGCAAACGGCAATCAGGGCGTCCGGTCAGGGGACGGGTGCAATCAGGGCCGTCTCCAGGGCGGCCTCAATACCGTGCGCCTGCCAATGTTCAAGCAGTTCGACCTGCGCTTCGTGAAGGGCGTCAACCTGGGTCGCGGCCAGCTCTCGATGTACCTCGATGCGCGCAACATCCTCAACTTCACCAACGTGCTGACCCAGTACGTCGTCACGCGCAGCATCACCAGTCAGCTCGAGCAACAGGACCAGTTCAGTTCTGACAGTTCCCTGTACGCTTCCGAAGCAGCGCAGAACGGCGTATACCTCCCGGACGGGAGCCTCAATCTCACCTTCGGGGGCGCGGGGCGGAGCGGATGCTCCGAGTGGGTCAATTTGGGCAACATGCCATCGGTGCCAAACTGCATCTATCTGTTACGGGCGGAGCAGCGATGGGGGAACGGCGACGGCATCTTCACGCTGGCGGAGCAGTTGCGGGCCTCCAGCGCTCTTTACTACACCGCCGGGGCGGCGCCCACCTATTTCTATGGAGCTGGCAGCCAGCTCAGGCTGGGCGTCGAGTTCACGTTCTAGCAGTAACCGACCAATGACTGACATCGCTTGACTGATATCGCTGCGAACCTCGCGGCTGCCCTGGCCGGCCGCTACCGCCTCGAGCGCGAACTCGGCCACGGCGGCATGGCCACTGTCTACCTTGCCCACGACCTGAAACACGATCGCCCGGTCGCCATCAAGGTCCTCCGTCCCGAGCTCGCCGCCGTGCTCGGCCCCGAACGGTTCGCCCGCGAGATCCGCATCACCGGTCAGCTCAGCCATCCCAACATTCTCCAGGTGTTCGATTCCGGGGAGGATTACGCGACCGGGCTGTGCTGGTACGCCATGCCATACGTGGCGGGCGAGTCACTCCGCGACCTGATGAACCGCGAGACCCAGCTGCCGATCGACGAGGCGCTGCGGCTCTTCGGCGAGATCGCTGACGGCCTCGATCACGCCCATCGCCAAGGCTTCGTGCACCGCGACCTCAAGCCCGAGAACATCCTCCTGCAGGATGGTCATGCCAGCGTGGCTGACTTCGGGATCGCGCGGACGATGAGCGCTGTGGGCAGCGAGAAGCTGACGGAAACCGGGTTGGCGCTTGGCACGCCGCAGCTACATGAGCCCGGAACAGGCTGCCGGGACAGGGCAATCTCGACGCGCGGAGCGACATCTACGCGCTCGGGTGCCTGCTCTACGAGATGCTCGCCGGGCAACCCGCCGTTCCAGGGCCCGACGGTGCAGGCCATCATGGCGAGGCATGCCGTCGATCCGGTGCCCGGCCTGCGGACCGTGCGCTCGACGGTGCCCGCGCCGGTCGAGGCCGCGATCACCAAGGCCCTGGCGAAGGTTCCCGCCGACCGATTCACCTCCGCCGCACAGTTTGTCGAAGCCTTCAGCAAGCCGGTTCCAGTACCCGCCGCTGCAGGGACGAGGAACGCTGTCTGCTGCCTGGATCGCGGGCGCCGCGATCGCGCTCACCGCAGCGGTCGGCGGCTGGCTGTTCGCTCGATCACGTCAGCCACATATCACGCCGTCGGCGTCGGTCATTGCCGTCCTTCCCTTCGGCACCAGCGGCGACACCGCGCTCACGCGCCTCAGTCATGACTTGGTCCTCACGGTCAGTGCGAACCTGGACGGCGTGGGCGGCATTCGCACCGCTGATCCGCAGATGGTGTTGTCCGAGGCGGACGATTCCCGGAGTGGTCAGTGGCTCCCCAATGCCCTGGCCCTCGGCAAGCGACTCGGCGCAGGCAGCGTGGTGGTGGGCAGCATCGTGCCGCAGGGCAAGAACGTGCAGCTCGACCTGAAGCTGGTGTCGACGAAGGGGGATTCCGAACCACTCGCTCGCGTTTCCGTCACGAGCTCGCCCGACTCCATCAGTGCGCTTACCGATTCGATCACCTGGGCGCTGCTGCGCCAGGTCTGGCGACGGGGTGAGCCGCCCTCTCCCAGTTACGCAAACATCACTACGCCACTCGGTGCCGGCACTCCGTGCCTTCCTCGACGGCGAAAGGTTGAGTACGGCAGCCCGGTTCGCCGAGGCGATCGATGCCTACGCCGCAGCCATCAAGGCCGACTCGAGTTTCTGGCTCGCCGGCTGGCGCTACAATGCGGCACAGGGATGGATGGAACAACCTGACGTCAACCTGGACCTGGAGCGCGGATATCGGTCCCACCTCGCCGCGTTCGGCGAGCGGGATCGGATGCTGATCGAGGCCGAGACGACCGGGGATTCCGTAACCTACTGGGAGCACGTGGACCGGTTCCGGCGAGTTGCGGAGAGGTTTCCTGCCGATTGGTCTGCTGGGTTTCAGTACGCAGATCACCTCTTCCACGCTGGACCCCTGATCGGCCACACGAACGCCGAGGCGAGGGCCGCGTTGCAGCACACCGTGGACCTGAACCCGAAGCTGGCCCCCATGTGGGAGCACCTGGCCCGGGCCAGCTTTAGCCACGATTCAGCCCAGGCCGCACAGGCAGTGAAATCGCTCATGGCGCTCGGCTTCTTCAAGGGGTTGCCGGAGGGCTGTCAGCCTAGGCTATCGCTTGCTGGTGTCCGCGGGTGGGCAACTTTCACTCGCGATACTCGACAGCTTGGCCGTCTTCAATGCTCAGTCCAAGGAACCGGGTTTCCACCGCATTGGAGCGGGATTCCTGCAGTCAAACGGGTTTCCGTCCGCTCAGGTGGAGATGAACCGGCGCCTGTTCGCCCTCGATCCGCACGGTCCGTACGCCGGGGTCACCTGGAGAGGCACCGCCTTCGCCTGGGCGTCGCGTGGCGCATGGGACTCCGCTCTCGTTGCCTGGGACCGGTACGCCGCAGCCAGCCCCGACACGGCATCTGGAGTCGAGATCTATCAGCTCGCCGTGGCTGGCGCCTGGCTCGGCGGACTCGACACGGCCCGCGCGGCAGGGCGCAGGACAGCGGCGGTGAAGTATCTCGGCAGGATCCCGGCAGAGGATACCACCGCCGTCAGGGAGGCCCGGGCGGCGCTGGCCTGGGCCGATGGAATGCTCTCAGTACTCCGCCGCGACCCGCGCGGGCTCGCCGTGGCGCGCATGACCATTCGCCGAAGCGGAGCCGAGGGGGCCGGCTTTCTGGATCGCTCCCTGGCTGCCTTCGAGTCGGAACTGAGGGGCACCGAGCGCCCTGCCGCCGACTCACTCGCGGTGCTCGACCTGGCAGCCACGGAGACCGAGTTGCTCGCTGTCCGCGACGCGTATGCCCGGTCTATCGATCACCTCGAGGCGTCGCGCCTCCTCCTCGAGGCGGGTGACACCAGCCGAGCTGTCAGGTTGTTGACCTGGCACGAGGCAAAGCCGGGTGGCCCGGAATTTCTATTCCAGGTCTTCGCTCCAGTTGCGTACTACGAACTGGCCCGCATCGAGGAGGCGCAGGGCCGGAAGGAGCAGGCCCGCGACCACTACCAGCAGTTCCTGCGGCGCTATGACATGCCGCCTCCCGCCCATCAGCACCTGGTCGACGATGCCAACGCCGCCCTGCGCAGGCTGTCCGGCATGAACGATCCGCCCGCGCCAAGATGAGCGCTGGCCCTGCTGGTCTCGCCGCGTCCCTCAGTGGTCGCTACCGCATCGAGCGCGAACTCGGCCACGGCGGCATGGCCACCGTCTACCTCGCGCATGACCTCAAGCACGACCGCCACGTCGCCATCAAGGTTCTCCACCCCGAACTCGCACACGCGCTCGGCCCCGAGCGCTTCCTGCGCGAGATCACCATCACCGCCCAGTTCGACCATCCCTATATCCTGCCACTGCTCGACAGCGGCGTGGTAGAGCCGTCCACGACCGGCGGCAGGCAACTGTTGTTCTATGTCATGCCCTACGTAGAGGGCGAATCACTCCGCGACCGCATGAAGCGCCAGAAACAGTTGCCACTCGACGACGCGCTCCAGGTCTCGCGCGAGGTCGCCGAGGCGCTCGGCTACGCTCATGCCCGCGGGGTCATTCACCGCGACATCAAGCCCGAGAACATCATGCTCTCCGGCGGCCACGCCCGCGTGGCCGACTTCGGCATTGCGCGAGCAATCGACGCCGCCGGAAGCGAACGGCTGACCGAAACCGGCCTCGCCATCGGCACGCCGGCCTACATGAGCCCCGAGCAGTCGATGGCCGAGCGGGAGATCGACGGCCGCAGCGACCTCTATGCCCTTGGCTGTGTGCTCTATGAGATGCTGGCTGGAGAACCCCCCTACACCGGTCCGACGGCGCAGGCCATCATCGCCAAGCGCATGACCAACCCCGTCCCGTCGGTGCGCACACTGCGGGACACGGTGCCCGAGTCGGTCGACCACGCCCTTGCTTCCGTGCTTGCCCGCTCACCGGCTGATCGGTTCCCCACAGCGGCGCAATTCGCGGACGCGCTGAGCGGATCGGCCGTCACCGCGCCCATGGTGACGGGAACGCGTGCCGCGCAGAATCGCACGTGGTTCGTTGGTGCCGGAGCCGCCTTGGCGCTCAGCCTCATCGCCGGTTGGCGCTTCGTGCACGCCCGCCGCCCGCAGGTCGCGCCCTCGGCTTCGGTCATTGCGGTGCTCCCGTTCCTGCCTAGTTCCCCCGACACTGCACTCGCGCGCCTGGGACGCGACCTCGTGCTTACCGTCAGTGCCAACCTCGACGGTGTGGGCGGCATCCGCACCGCGGATCCGCGCCTCGTGCTGGCAGGGGCAGGCGGTTCCAGCGATGGGCGCTCAACTGCCGACGCGATCGCACTCGGGAAGAACCTCGGAGCGGGCAGCGTGGTCGTTGGCGACATCGTGCGCGTGGGCCCGGATGTTCGCATCGACCTCAAGCTGCTGGCTACCAGCGGTGATTCCCAGCCGCTGGCTCGGGCCACCATTGCCAGCGCGCCCGACTCCATCGGCGTGCTGACCGATTCCGTCACCTGGGCCCTGTTGCGCCAGGTCTGGCGCCGGGGCGATCCGCCCTCGCCCAGCTATGCCAGCCTCACCACGCGCTCCGTCGCATCGCTGCGCGCCTTCCTCGAAGGCGAGCAACTCGTGGTCGCAGGGCGCTGGCCCGAAGCGATTGAAGCATACGCCAAGGCCATCGAGGCCGACTCCAGCTTCTGGCTTGCCGGCTGGCGCTACAACTGCGGCACAGGGATGGATGCGGAACAACCTGACTTCAACCTGGACCTGGAGCGCGGATATCGGTCCCACCTCGTCGCGTTCGGCGAGCGGGATCGCCTGCTCATAGAGCTGGACATGGGTGTCGACTCATTGACCGAGGAACAGTACTTGGCGCGGATCCGCATCATTACCGGAGCGCTTTCCAGGCGACTGGTCTGCCTGGTGGAAATACGCCGATGAACTTCACTCATTGGGGACCACTGATCGGGTACACCAATGCCGACGCGCGGGCCGCATTGCAACGGACCGTCGACCTGAACCCGAAACTCGTCCCCATGTGGCAGCACTTGTTCGGCGCCAGTGCAGGTTTTGACTCGTCCCAGGCGGCGCTCGCCTCGAAGTCGCTGACCGCCCTGGGCAGATGATTGGCCGTACCGACGCCTGCTGCTCTCCGCGAGTGGGCCGCTCCCGGTGCCGCTGCTCGACAGTGTAGTCGCAGGCATTGCGGGAGCGCCAGGATCTGGCTCAAACGCACCTCAGCGCGAGCGTCGACCTCCATATAGCCGGCTATCCGGCGGCCCAGATCGAATTCAACCGGCGCCTGCTCGCACTCGACCCTCGTGGCCCTTACGCGGACGTCGACTGGGAGGGAATAGTTCTTTCCTGGGCGGCGCGTGGCGCTTGGGACTCCGCCCTCGTGGCAAGCGACCGGTGGGCTCGCCATCGAACCCCAATCGACCCCGTTCGATATACCACGTTCCTGGCGGTGGGCGCGTTGCTCGGAGGTCTCGACACGGCGCTTGCCGGGGACCGCAGGGCGGCGGCGTTGAAGTACCTCGCCGGGCTTCCACCCGATTCCGCCGACGCGAAGGACGGGCATGCGCGGTTGGCCTGGGCCGACGGGATGCTCGCCTTTCACCGGCGCGACCGGCAGGCGCTCGCAGAAGCACGCGACACGCGTTCGCCAGAGTGGCTACGAGAGTACCGCATATCTGGAGCGCTCTCTCGCCGGCTTCGAACTGGAACTCCGGGGCGCCAAGCAGGCGGCAGCCGAGTCGCTCGCGGCCCTCGACTTTGCAGCGACCGATTGCCGGATTACCAACCACGTACCGTACGTCAGGTCCATCAGTCATCTCGCGGCGTCGCGGTTGCTCCTCGAGCAGGCAGACACCAGCCGCGCCCTCCGGCTGCTGTTCTGGCACGAGGCGTCGCTGCCATTGTCCATGGAAAAACCGCGCTCCCAGCTATTCGCCGCGCTCGCATACTACGAACTGGCCCGCATCGAGGACGCTCAAGGGAAAAGCGACCTGGCGCTCGACCACTACCAGCAGTTCCTGCGGCGCTATGACATGCCACCGCCGGCCCACCAGCACATGGTCGATGAAGCCAACGCCGCGCTGCGGCGACTGGCCGGTCAGAACGACGCTCCCGCCACAAGGTGAGCACAGGCAGTAGATTCTGTGGCCCCAATGGCCGACAACCCGACCCCACCCGCCGCACTCGCCGCCAGCCTCGCCGACCGCTACCGGATCGAGCGCGAGCTTGGCCAGGGCGGCATGGCCACGGTGTACCTGGCGCACGACCTGAAGCACGATCGCCCCGTCGCCATCAAGGTCCTCCGCCCCGAACTCGCCGCCGTCATCGGCGCCGAACGCTTCCTCTCGGAGATCAAGACCACCGCCAACCTCCAGCACCCGCACATTCTCCCGCTCTTCGACTCGGGTGCCAGCGATCCCGACTCGCAGCGACGATCGGTCCTCTTCTACGTCATGCCCTTCGTCGAGGGCGAGTCCCTCCGCGATCGCCTCGTTCGCGACAAGCAGCTCTCGATCACCGACGCCGTGCGCATCGCCACCGAGGTGGCGGGTGCCCTCGACTATGCCCATCGCCGCGGCATCGTCCATCGCGACATCAAGCCGGAGAACATTCTCCTGCATGACGGCCGCGCCCTGGTCGCCGACTTCGGCATCGCCCTCGCCGCCAGCAAGGCGGGCGACAGTCGCATGACCCAGACCGGCATGTCGCTCGGCACGCCCGCCTACATGTCGCCCGAGCAGGCGATGGGCGAGCGCGACATCGGCCCCCGCAGCGACATCTACGCGCTCGGTGCCACGACGTACGAGATGCTGGTCGGCGACCCGCCCTTCTCCGGCAGCACCGTGCAGTCGATCGTCGCCAAGGTGATGACCGAGCGGCCGACGGCACCGAGCCGCATCCGCGATACGGTGCCGCCGAACGTCGAGCACGCGGTCCTCACGGCGCTGCAGAAGCTCCCCGCCGATCGCTTCGCCTCGGCGAAGGAATTCGCCGATGCCCTCGCGGACAGCGGATCGTCAGGCAGCTACGCCCCGACCGTAGCTGACGCTCACGCCCTCACGTCCTCAGCGTCCTTCGCGCCTCGTCGGCGCTTCGCGCCTCGCCGTCCTCTCGCAGCACGCCTCCATCGCCGCTCGCCGGCTGGGCTCATGTCCCGCGGAAGCCCGCGCGCAGGTCCGACGCGTCTACGACGCCGCCCTCCCCGACAGCGCCGCCATCACCTTCGGCGCGACGACGTCGACCAACAGCTTCGGCGCCGCCCGGCGGAACCTGTCGATCTCGCCGAAGGGCGACTTCGTCGTGTACGCATCCCGCAGCGGGGACTCGACCCGGTTCTGGTACCGAAGCCTGACGAATGCATCCTCGCATCCCATCAGCGGTACCGAGGGCGGCACCGGTCCGAGGATTTCTCCCGACGGATCGCGCATCGCGTACACCGTCGGCAATCGGGTCATGCTGATCCCCGTCGCGGGGGGCACGCCCCGGATGCTGCTGGACGCCCAGGTGCCGGACACCCCGGAATGGATTTCCAATACCGAGCTTTTCCTGCAACAGCGCACCGGAACCCGCTTCACCTGGCTCGACCCCGAGGGTGGCGTGACGCGTACCGTGGATGTGACACGCGCCTGCCTCATCGGGCACTGGATTCCGGAGCACAGCAAGGTGATCTGCTCCTACAACGGAACGGCGTCGATTGTGGACCCGATCTCCCGCGAGGAGTGGAACCTGCGCGTCGCCCGGCCCGATGGTTCTCCCGGGGCACTGCTGGCCGGGTTCGGGTTCCGGGTCGTTGGTGGCGCGTACGTCCTCTACATGTCGGTGGACGGCGTCCTCCGTGCTGCACCCTACGACCACAAGCGACACCTCGTCGGCCGGTCGGTCACGCTGGATGGCGGCGTTCGCGGTGAGGCGCTGGGCGATGCCCAGATCGACCTGGCGCCGAACGGCACGCTCGTGTTCGCCCCGGGTGTGAACGCGACCGTTGGCCAGGTCGTCCGGCTCCTCCCGGGGCAGGCTCCCGCGCCACTGGTGGCCGAGGCAGCTGCCTTCCAGCGCATTGACATCAGCCGCGACGGTCGCTGGCTCGCTGCCGCCGTGCAGATGCCGGAGGGCCAGGAGCTGCGCTTCTACGACCTGCGCGACGGGCAGCGTAGCACGGTGCTCAACGCCGAACTGGTTCGCCACCCCCTCTGGAGTCCCACCGGCGAGCGGCTCCTCGTGGGCCGGCGCGACTCCAGCGTCACCTCGGTCCTCATGATCACGCCCGGGTCCGGCCAGAAGCCCGTCACCCTGCTGACCGTCGAGGGTGCCCCACTGGCGGTCGATCCGATCGACTATCCCGATGAGCACACCGTGCTCGTCCAGGACTGGGGCGCCAACGTCACCCGCCGCTTCGACCCTGCGGTATCTCCGGTGCAATTCGACACCGTCCTCGCGGCGGCGAGGTTCCCCTCCGTCGCACCAGGCGGAAAGCACATCGTCTATCAGGACGGTGGTGCATCCGGCGTCCTCGTCACCAGCTATCCCGTTGCCGGCCGGCGCTGGCAGGTTGCGGCCGACGGTGTCGAGCCGCTCTGGCTGTCGCCCACGGAGATCCTCTGTCGCATCGGCGTCTCCTGGTATCTCACCCGCATCAACCCCGCGACCGGCGAACCGCTCGGACCCGCCACGTTCTGGGGCCGCGATCCGCGATTCAACGACACCGCCGGATGGTCCAACCGCCCCGACTGGAACGGCGGCATCATCTACGTTCAGGGCCCGGCCCAGGTAAGCGCCTCCTACCTGCGCGTCGTGCCCGACTGGGTGACGCAGATGAAGGCTGCGGTCGCCGCCGCCAACAGGTGACTGCGCCACACGGTCTCAAGGCCGCGCTCGCTGACCGCTACCGGATCGAGCGCGAACTTGGCCAGGGCGGCATGGCCACCGTCTACCTCGCGCAC
>CAWGJN010000013.1:0-86649 GCA_963822925.1 uncultured Gemmatimonadales bacterium | reverse complement strand
GCCTTCTCGCTGCTGCTTGAGCACGTCGATCACTGCTGGCTCGACCTCCTGGTTGGTCCAGGACTGACTGAGGGCATAACCATAGTACGCGAGCCACAGGGTGGAGTCTGCCGCCATGGCGCTGCGGTATGCGAGGGCCGACCCGTCCCAATCGCCGGCCACGCAGGTCATGCTCGCCCTCCAGGAAGGCCCGGAGCGCGGGAAGCGATTTCGTCGTCACGGCCGACAGGCTCGGCGAGGGCACGTCGCCCCGTTGCCAGATTTGGTGCAGGAGGAGCCAAGTCACCGAGTCGGTCAGCGCGGCGAGACTGTCGCGGTGGCCGGTGATCGCGATTCCTGATGCCAGCGGGGCGAGGCTCTTCGTGTCATACAGGCTGAGATCGAGGCGAACGATCTCGCCCGTGCCGACGAGAGTGCCCCGCAGGATGCTGCGGGCGCCGAGCTCGCGAGCCGGCCTGGCGCACCTCGGTGATCGAGAGGTTCTGCTTTCCCTCGGTTGCGCCGGCTATGCTGAGCCGGTCGGTCGTCGTTACGCCGCCGACCCCGTCCAGACTCGCGCTCACCGTCACCGCGAGATCCTTCCCGAGGCGGGCCAGCGCGGTATCGCCGGTGGGCGCCTCGAAGGGGAGCACGGCGATGGCGGCGGCGGCAGGGAGGACCGGGGGCTCCCTCGCTTTCATTAATCGGAACCCGCCTGCCACTAGCGCGACGGCCGCAGCCAGCGCGGCCAGCACGGTGCTGCGCCGAATCCGGGGCGACTGACGGTGGGATGCCTGCTTGGGTGGCGGGAGCTCGGTAGAGTGCCGCAGCGAACTCCGCCGCGGAGTCGAATCGGTCGGATGGCACCTTGGCGAGCGCCCGCTCCACCGCCTGCTCGATGGCCTCGGGAATCGTGGTCCGTACCGTTCGAAGCGGCGGGACCCGATCCACCGCGTGGCGCGCCAGGATCGCCTGCGCCGTGGGCCCGGTGAACGGCGGCTCCCCGGCCAGCATCTCGTAGAGCACCACGCCCAGGGCGTAGACGTCGGTCCGCGCGTCCAGCTCGCGCTGGCCGCTCGCCTGCTCCGGGCTCATGTAGGCCGGCGTCCCCACCGCATGCCCGGTCTCGGTCAGCTTCTCGTCGCCGCTCGCCCCAGCGCCCGGGCGATGCCGAAGTCGGCCACCAGCGCCTGCGCGCCGGTGAGCAGGATGTTCTCCGGCTTGATGTCGCGGTGGACGATCCCTTGCCTGGTGCGCGTACTCCAGCGCGTCGGCCGCCTCGCGGGCGATCCGGAGCGCGTCCTCGACCGGCAGCTGCGCTCTCGCGGTCGAGCCGGTCGCGCAGGCTCTCCCCCTCCGGATGAAGGGCATGGTGAACCACAGGAGGCGCGCGCCCGGGACCGGGATCTCGCCCGAGTCGAGCACGGTCAGGATGTGGGGATGCTGGAGCCGGGCGGCCAGCCGGATCTCGCGCAGGAACCGGTCGGCGGCCGAGGCGTCGCGGCCAGATCGGGGTGGAGCACCTTGAGCGCCACCGGCCGGTCGTGCCGGAGATCGTGCGCCAGGTAGACGGTGGCCATGCCGCCTCGGCCGAGCTCGCGCTCGAGCGCATAGCGATCGGCCAGGCCCTCCTGCAGCCGCGCTGGTAGATCTGGCAAGTGATCCGGAGAGGTCGGGTTAGATAAGATGGGCCGGGGCGCGCGGCTTAGTCGGGCGGGCTTCGCAGCCGTACATTGGCCAAACCACAGGAAGACATTGGAAGCCGCCCCCGCGGCCACTCCAGCCGCGGGCCGGCTTTGAAGTATTGGCCTCCCGAAGTGAGGTCACGCATGCGTGACTTGGCTCTGTCGGCGGCACTGTGGGCCCTTGGCACCGGACTGGTATCAGCCCAGACCGGCAAGCTGGAAGGCAAGGTGCGCGATGCGGCGGGCACCCCGATTCAGGGTGCCGAGATCATCATTGTCGGTACCGCGCTCAGTGCTGTCACCAGCGTGCACGGCTACTACTTCATCAATCAGGTCCCGCCTGGCACCGTGGCGATGCGAGTTGTCTGCATCGGTTACGGCCGGATCGAAGTGCAAGCCATCAAGATCCTCGGGGGCCAGACGATCACGCAGGACGTCCAGCTGCAGGCGACTCCGGTCCAGTTGGAGGATCTGACAGTCACGGCCGCGGGCAATCCGCTGGTGCCGCGGGACGAGGTAACCACGAAGCAGCGCATTGACGGTGAGTTCACGCAAAACCTGCCGGTCGACCAGGTCGGGCAGGTTCTGCAGCTGCAGCCGGGTGTGGTCGCGAGCCCGGGCGGCACGACCCTGTCCATTCGTGGGGGGCGGGCCGACGAGGCCGCATACTACCTTGACGGCGTGTCGGTGCAGCCGGGAAACCGCGGCAGCGGCTCTCCGGCGGCCGGAACGAATTCCACGACCTTCGGATCCTTTGGGGGGGGTAGTTCCGGCGCCATTGGGAGCACGGTCCGTTCGGCGAACCCCGGCAGCCTCGATGTGTCAAACGCCGGGGTCACGGTGGCCAGCAATGGCTTCGAGGAAGCATCGGTGACCACCGGTGCGACCAGCGCTCAGTATGGCAACGCCCAGGCGGGCATCGTGAGTATCTCGACCCGCACCGGAAGCAGCAAATTCGCGGCGCGGCTGGCCGCCGAGACTGATGCGGTGTTCGGGAACACCATCGGCATGGGGTACAATCGGTTTGAGGCCAACGTCAGCGGCCCGATGGGAGTGAGAGGACTGACATTCAACCTCGCTGGGGCGGCCGAGGGCAACCTGTCGGTGCGCTCGGGCAAGGGTCGGCAGGACTTTCCCATTTTCGTCTCGACCGGCGTCGACACGGTGGTGAACAACCCCGATTCCACCGTCCCAGGCGGCTATACCCAGGTCGCCGTCAACCAGTACTCCGTTTACACCGGCAGTTGTTCCGCGTTTGCGGGCAACTCCAATCGAGGCATCAGCAACAACTACGGCGAGCCGTGCCATGGGGCGCGGCTGCCAGGCTCCAGCTTTTCGGCCTATCAATGGAGCGGCAACATCAACCTGTCCTACGGCAACGGTTCGCGCCTCCGGATCGGCGGTGCCTTCAGCCAGAACCAGGGCAAGAATTTTCCTCCTGGAGGCCTGTTGCTCAACCCCGGCATCGCCGGCAACCAGCAGACTGGCTTCCGCGCCCAGAATGCGGTGTGGATTGCCAGCTGGACCCAGAACCTGGCCAAGTCGGCGGAGCGCGCGCTGGCGCTCGACGTGAACCTGTCCTACCAGACCGACCGGTTCATCGAGAGTCCCTTCGCCGATGGCGGACCGGGTGCGGGCACGCTGGGTTTCTATTTCTCGCCCATCCCGCTGCAGTATGGATTCAGTGTGCTCGATACCAGGTACGATCCCGACGGCAACGTCGACCCGAACGGCGTGTACTCGAAGCTCGACTGCTTCGTGCGGAACATCGCGAACTGCGTCGGCGTCATCCCGCTCGGAAACGACGACTCCGTCAATGCGCATGTGGCTAGATCGGTCTTCCGCTCCAACCCTTATGGCCTCCAGACTGATTACTACCCGGATGGCGGCCTCGCCGATGCACGACTGCAGCTCTACTCGGAGAACCGCTGGGTCGCCAACGCATCGCTCGACTGGCAACTGGACCGGTATAACCGCATCCAGGTGGGGGGTGAATATGTCCACTACGATATGACGAGCTACTCCCAGCGCATCGCGAATCAGTTCTTTGCAGACTATTGGGAAGAGCAACCGGTGCGCTATGCGGCGTTCATCCAGGACCGGTTGGACATCGGTGACGTGGTCGTGCAATTGGGCCTGCGCTACGACCACTTCAGCACCAACGCCAGTCGCTGGAGCGACTTCCCGCGTATCTCCACCAACCCAGCGCTCGACACCCTGCCGCCGGGGACGGATCCGAGGGTCCTGTATGTCCAGGACCAGCCATTCGATTACCTGAGCCCGCGGTTGCAAGTGGCGTTCCCGGTGACGGAGCGGACCAGCTTCCGGCTGTCATACGCGCAGTCGGTGCAGACGCCGGACTTCGCGCTGGTGCTCACCGGCATCAACAGCGACGTCAGCGCGACCGCGGGCGGGGTGTATGGCCAGAACGTGGACTACGGCAAGTCGTTCATCTTCGAGTTCGGCATGCAGCACGCCTTCAGCGATGACATGGTGCTCGACTTCTCGGCGTATAACCGGGACAACCTGGCGAACGCCGCGGTCCGCCTGTTTACCGCCGCTGACCCGCTCAGGGACGCGGATGCCGATCTCTTCCTTCTGACGAACGCCGATTTCGGCAACGCCAGGGGAATCGACCTGCGCTTGAACCGTCGCTTCGGACAGCTGTTCAACGGCACCCTCGGGTACAGCTACACCAGCGCGTCCAGCACCGGCACCGACCCGTTTACCTACTTGGACTTCGGGGCGCAGGTCGTGAACCAGGTTACGGGTGCCCACCAGCCGCCGCCGCAGGCGATCGCGCCGACGGCGCTGTCGCGGCCCCACAACCTGACGGGCAGCATGGCGCTGACGTTCCCGAACGGGTGGAACTCGGGCTCGATCATCGGGTCGATCCTGCAGAACTTCCAGGTGTTTGTCGCCTTCCGGTTCGCCAGCGGCACCGCGTATACCGGTTGCCAGAATGCCAGCGGCAACGAGAGCGTTCGAACGGGCGATGCCTGTTTTCGTGGTGGCTTCCAAGGCGGGCTGAACACTCTGCGCCTGCCGTCGTTCAAGCAGTTCGACATGCGCTTCATCAAGGGCTTCAGCCTGGGCCGGAGTCAGCTCGCGCTGTACCTCGATGTGCGGAATATCTTCAACTTTACCAACGTGCTGACCCAATACGTCGTCACCCGAAGTATTACCAGCCAGGTCGACAAGCAGAACGCGTTCAGCGCCGACAGTAGCCTGTACGCGACCGAAGCCCGGCAGAACGGCGTGTATCTCGAGGACGGGAGCCTCGATCTCACCTTCGGCGGCGCGGGCAGCAGTGGATGCGCCAGCTGGGTCACCCTGAACAACGAACCATCAGTGCCGAACTGCGTCTATCTGGCGCGTGCGGAGCAGCGGTGGGGAAATGGCGACGGCGTCTTCACGCAGGAGGAACAGCTGCAGGCATCAAGCGCGTTCTACTACACTAACTGGGCGGCACCTACCTTGTTCTACGGACCCGGCACTCAGCTGCGGCTGGGCGTCGAATTCACGTTCTAGCCGCCACACTAAGAAGTCCGCCCGATCGAACCAGCAGGACCAGTCACGCAGGGCCCTGCCGGCCGCTACCGCATCGAGCGCCCACCGAGCAGAGCATGACCGATGGGGGCGTAAGTGATTGCACATCAAGTGCCCGGAGCAGGACTCGAACCTGCACGAGGATTGCTCCTCAACGGATTTTAAGTCCGCGACGTCTACCAGTTTCGCCATCCGGGCTTCAACCTGTAACCTACACTGTTCGCGTCAGCGCCCGATCCGGACACCCCCGCCAGCCTTGCTGTGCCATGCCGCGGGCACCCGGCCATAATGCGTTGCGAATCCATCCTGGATCCGCGCCACGACCGTGGCAGCTGAGCGCTCCGGTGCCAGGACGATGACCACCCCTCCCCACCCCGCCCCGGTGAGCCGCGCACCGGTCGCCCCCGCCTTTCGGGCCAGTGCCACGATCGCGTCAGCCTCATCACACGATGACTCGAAGTCGCGACGCAGTGATTGGTGCCCCGCGTAGAGCAGGTCGCCGAAGCGTGTGCGCCGTCCCCGGCGCAGCGCGTCGGCAGCTTCACGCACGCGCGCCGTCTCCGACACCACGTGCCTCACCCGGCGGGCAAGTGTCTTCGGCAGCTCGCGGCTGATTCGCGGCAGCGCCCGCACGGGAATTTCAGCGAGCGCGTTCACATCGGGCATGAGGCGGCGGCAGCGTCGGAGGGCCTCTTCGCACTCCACGCGCCGGTGCTCGTACTCGCCCGCCACCAGCGCGTGCCGGAGGCCGCTGTCGATCAGGTGAACCGACCCGGTGAACGGGACCTGCTCTCGTTGGCCAGAAGCGGACTCCAATTCGATGGCCTTCCCTGGCCGCCCGAACACGGCGATGGTCTGATCCATGCGCCCGCAACGCACACCCACGTATTGCGATTCGGCCAGCCACGCGACCTCAACCAGTGCCTCCGCGGAGAGACGGAAACCCGCGAGCTGGGCCATCACGGCGGCGGTGCTGACCGTGAGGGCAGCCGAGGAGGAGACGCCTGCCCCGGTCGGGACCGAACTTTCAACCGCGATGCTGGCACCGGGAAGCTCACAGCCCAGCGCGGAGAGCGCGCGCGCGACGCCCACCAGGTAATCGGACCAGTGGCCCCGAGGTTCCTCGCGCAGCTCGCGCTCGACGACACCCGCATCGAGTCCCGACACGAAGCGAAAGCTGCGCGCTCGGCCGGCATGCACCACGGTGCGCCGCTCGATGGCGATCGGCAGGACGGGCCCCCCGTTATAATCGGTGTGCTCGCCGAGCAGATTGACACGCCCCGGCGCCGAGGCCGCAATCTCGGCCCCCGTGCCAAATGCCTCGCGAAAGAGTGCCGTCCCGGCTTCTCTTTCATGCTGTCGCGCCATTCCACTGCACCCATCGTGGAGGTAACTGTTGCGGCCTGGCTGGTGCGCGCTGCTCACGATCCTGCTGATCCCCGACGCCGGCCACGCCCAGCTGGCTCCGTTGGGCATTTCCCGGGGATACTTCCGGTTCGAGGTCGATGGTTCCTTTGCCTACGCGAATGAACGCTTCAATGACGGCACCCGGGAGAGTCTCGGCGCCAGCTTCAGCTCACCGGGGCTGGGCTCAGACCGCATTCCGACACTTACGGAGGCCGATCAGCGCATCGCGGTATTGATCGGCCAGCCCGGGTACAAGCTCGACCTCGGTGCTTCCGTCGGGACCGCGCAGGTATCGACGGGAACCGGCGCGTTCAGTCTTGGCATCGGCATCACCAAGGGGCTTTCGATTTTCGGCCGGCTTCCGTTCGTCAGCACCTGGTGGCGGCAGGCCATTTCCATTGATACTGCCACATCGAGCGCCGGGGTGAACCTTGCCGATCCAGCCATCGGTAATACTGCGGGTGCAGCAACCGCCGAAGCATTCTTCAGCA
Organism: uncultured Gemmatimonadales bacterium; assembly: GCA_963822925.1. Taxonomy (GTDB): domain Bacteria; phylum Gemmatimonadota; class Gemmatimonadetes; order Gemmatimonadales; family GWC2-71-9; genus JAGGAG01. The sequence goes on along the minus strand of CAWGJN010000013.1, from coordinate 79,538 downwards.
ATTTCAACTCATCACTGGCGGGCCTGCAGCAGCGGATAGCCTCCGGAGACTACGACGGCGACCCGGCGGAAAAGGCACTGGCGCTCCAGACCCTTGCGTCGGGACTCGCGCTCTCCGACAGCCTCAGCGCGCTGATAGCGGATGATGGCACGGCCTCCCCGTTCCTGCCCCTGGCCTCGAGCAGTGCGGGCCAGACCCTGAGTGGTCAGGTGACTTCGGTGCAGCAGGCGCTCGACGGTCTGGGTGTGCCAGGCTTCACCGACGCGATTCCGCTGCCGATCGAACCCGCCCAGGCCAGCGACCTCAGCAACTATGCGACGTCCGCCAGTGGGCCCTACGCTTATTCCACCCTCAGCAACAGCAAGCGCAGTGGCATCGGCGACGTGGAGGTCGGCGCCATCTACACGATCATCGACCGGTGGAACGCGGACGCCGCGCGCGGGCTGCGGCTGGCTACCACCGTCACGGTGCGGCTGCCCACTGGAGCGGTGGCATTGCCAACCGATCCGTTCGGCGTGTCGTTGGGCGCCGGTACACCGGCCGTCGGCCTGGGTGCGGCGCTCGATCTCGGCGGAGGAACCTTCGGTGCCCGGCTCAGCGGCGCGTACCTGCTGCAGCTGTCCGGCGACTTCACACGGAGGGTCGCGAGCGCGGGTTCGGCCCTGGTGCCGCGGAGCGCCACCGCGAACGTGACAGTGAATCCGGGCGACCAGATACAGATCGGGATCGCACCCTATTACCGGCTGGCGCGCGCGCTCGGCATCGTCGGCTCGGCGGTGTGGCTGGACCAGGGTGACGACGACGTGCAGTATGCGACCGCCGCCGACTCGGTGCCCGGCGTGCCCGCTTCGCTCCTGGGCGAGGGAACCGGCGCCTCGCGACTACTTCTGTCCATCGGATTGACCTACTCGTCGTCGGGACAGCATGCCGACGGCACCGGCGGTATACCCCTCGATGCCGGATGGCGCTGGCAGACCACGGTCGCCTCGTCGGGAGGCATCGCAACCAAGTGGTCGGCAATCGTGTTCTTCGCCCGGATCTACGCGAAGATCTGGTAGTGGTAACACCTACCCGCTGCCGTCCTTGAGGCGCTGGATGGCCCGGCGGTCACGCTTGGTCGGGCGCCCGCCTTCGTAGAACACCGGCGGCGGCGCACTCCGAAGTCTTTCGGCGACACGTTCTCGCGCTGTCAGACTGTCGGCCGTCTCTTCGTACAATTCCCTCGCCACCGCCGCCGGCCCTCGCCGTCCCGAAAGCGCGCGCACAACTACGTTATGTTCGTACGGTCCGAGCCGGATCACGAGACGATCGCCGACATGGACGGCGCGCCCCCGCTTGGGTCGATCGTCGTTCACCTCAACCTTGCCGCTTTCGATGGCATCGGCCGCGAGAGCGCGCGTCTTGAAGAAGCGGGCTGCCCAGAGCCACTTGTCGAGTCTCGTCTTCTCGTCTGACTCCGTCATGTAGCGCGCGTGCGTGAAGCGGCGGGGGCCTCCCGTCCGGCCAGCAGCTCGCGCGCATGCTTCCGCGCGGTTTCGCTCTCCGAGCCTCCCAGCATGCGGGCGACCTCGAGCACGCGATCCTCACCGTGAATCGTCGCGACGTCGCTGGTGGCGACGCCCCGCTTTGGCGCCTTCGACACCACCAGGTGATGTCCCGCTCTCGCCGCGATCTGGGGCAGGTGCGTGATGACGAGTACCTGGTGACGCTCGGCCACCTCGGCCAGCGCCTCTCCCACTTGCACGCCGATCTCTCCGCCGATGCCCTGATCGACCTCGTCGAACACGAGGGTGGGCACGTGATCCTGCCGGGCCACTACCACCTTCAGTCCGAGCATGAGGCGTGACAGTTCGCCGCCGGATGCGACCTTCGCGAGGGGACGCTCCTCGAGGCCGGCGTTGAGCTGCACCAGGAACACGACAGTTTCCTGCCCGAAGGCGTGGGGCGCCCCGAGGCGCTCGAGTGCGACGCGGAACTTGCCGCCAGGAAGGCCCAGGCGGGGCAGCCACTTGTTCACGGCACGTGCCAGTCGCTCGGTGGCCGCCGCTACGACGAGACGACAGCTGATCCAGGGTCTCGCGCAGCACCGTCTCCGCAGCCTGGCGGCGATTGGCGAGCACGCGAAGGTCGAGCTCTGCCGTGTCGAGCAGGTCGAGCTCCGCGGCCGCCGTGGAACGCGCCTCGAGCACCGCGGCGGTATTGGCGCCGTGCTTCTGGAACAACCCGAAGAGGAGGTCGCGACGCTGCTCCAGCTCCGCCAGTCGCGCAGGATCGTCCTGCACCTCCTGCGCGTAGTCGGCCGCGAGGCGGGCAAGTTCGTCGAGGTTGGCGAATGCGGCATCCAGCAGCTCGCGCCACGGCGCCACGGCCGGATCGGCGCGCTCGAGCGTGGTGAGCGCCCGATCGGCCCGTGCCAGCGCATCGAGGGCACCGTGATCGCCCGATCCCGCCGCCTCGCTGATGCGCGAGGCATGGCCGCTCAGGGTGCCCGCCTGCGACAGCAGGCGCACCTCGCGGTCCAGCGCTTCCTCTTCTCCGGGCTTGAGCTTCGCGCGGTCAATCTCCGCCACGACGTGCCGCAGATAGTCGGCACGCCGGCGCACTTCGTCGCGTCGCCGCACGAGGCCCGCTTCCTCAGCCCGGAGAGTCTCGGTGGTCGCGTAGGCCTCCACGACCGCCGCGCGTTCGCGCTCCGCGCCCGCGAAATCGTCGAGCATATCGCGTTGCGCATCCGGACGCAGCAGTGACTCGGTCTCGTGCTGGCCGTGCAGGTCTACCAGGATCGCTCCGAGCTCGCCGAGCACCGTCGCGGTGGTGGGACTGCCATTCACCCATGCGCGCGAGCGTCCCTCCGTCGATACCTCGCGACGCACGACCACGCGGTCATCCTCCAGGTCGAGGCCCAGCGATTCCACGCGCTTCCTGAGGCCAGCAACGGGAACGTCGAACGCGCCCTCCACCACCGCACGTGACGCACCCGGCCGTACCACGCCGCTATCGGCCCGACCGCCAAGCAGCAGGGCGAGGGCATCGACGAGCATCGACTTCCCCGCCCCGGTCTCGCCGCTCAGGACATTCAGGCCCGGCGCGAGCTGCAGCGTCACGTCTGCGATGGTGGCGAGGTCGCGCACCCGGAGCTCGACGATCATCGCTCGATCTCGCGCTCGGACAGGTCGCCCCAGTGCAGCTTCTCGCGCAGCAGGGAGAAGTAGCCGAGCCGGTCGAGCCGGACCAGGCAGACCGCGGTGTCGCAGCGCTGCACCTCGACACGCGCGCCCTCGGCCAGCGTGATACCAGTCTGGCCGTCGAACGACACCAACATGTCCTCGGCCCATCCCGGCATGGGCTCCACGGCAATGACGCTCGTGGCTGATGCCACGAGGGGTCGCACCGTCATGGTATGGGCGCAGACCGGCGTGATGCAGATGGCCTCGAGCCCGGGCAGCAGGATCGGCCCGCCGGCACTGAGCGAGTAGGCGGTGGACCCTGTTGGCGTGGCCAGGATGATGCCGTCGGCGCTGAAGGGGCCGACACTTTCACCATCGACCATCACGTTGACACTGACGACGCGGGCGACACCGCCCTTGTGCACCGCCACGTCGTTGAGCGCTCGCTGGGTGCACACCAGCGTGCCATCAGCGAGCGTCACGGTTGCGGTTAGCGTGAGGCGCCGCTCGAGGTGGTAGTCCTGGCGCACGAGCGCTTCCACCGCGCGCCCGAGGTCGGTGCGCTGAACGCCCGTCAGGAACCCCACGCGCCCGAGGTTGACGCCGAGGACGGGAACTTCCTGCCCTTGGAGGAGCCGGGCACCACGCAGCAGCGTCCCATCGCCACCGAAGGTGATGAGCGCGTCGAGCGGCGCGGATTCGAGGAACGGGACCGGGCGGTCCCAGAATGGTTCAAGGCGGGGCTCGCTGAACAGCCTGACACCGAGCTTCGGCGCCAGGCCGGCCAATTCGCGCAGGACCGCCGCCAGGTCCGCGTACCGCGGGTTCCCGACGACGCCGAGATTCATCGCGTTTCCAGGCTCTCCTCGCGCACCAGCGCGGAGATGCGACGCGCGATGCCGTCGGCCGTGAGACCGAACTTCTCGAGCTGCTCGGCCCGGGGCGCCTGCTCCACCAGCCTGTCGGGCACGCCCAGGGCTACCACGCGCACCTCGGGCCGGGTGGTCTGCAGCATCTCGGCGAGGTAGGCGCCGAAACCGTTCACCACCGTGCCTTCCTCGACCGTGACGATCGTGCGGTGTTCCCGGGCGATCGCCTCGAGCATGGTGGAATCGAGTGGCTTGAGGAAGCGGCAGTTGACGACCGCCGCATCGATGCCGGCCGCCGCGAGGCGTTCGGCCGCCTGCAGCGCCGGCTGGACCATGGTGCCGACCGCCAGGATCGCGAGATCGCGGCCCTCGCGCAGCGACTCCCAGGTGCCGTAGGGCACTGCCGGCACCTCGGCCACGGGACGTGGCTCCATCGGGACCTTGTCGCGCGGGTACCTGGTGCAGAACGGGCCACCTGAATGCAGCAGCGCGGTGCGCAGGAGCCCGACCAGTTCGTCGCCATCCTTGGGCGCGGTGACCGTCATACCCGGCACGGCAAGCATATAGGCGATGTCGTACAGGCCCATATGGGTCTGGCCGTCCTCGCCCACGAGCCCCGCGCGATCCATGCAGAAGATCACGGGCAGGTGCTGCACCGCGATGTCGTGAATGATGTTGTCGTACGCCCGTTGCAGGAACGTGCTGTAGATGGCGCACACCGGCTTGATGCCCTGTGTGGCGAGCCCACCGGCGAACGTGACCGCGTGTCCCTCGGCAATACCGACATCGAAGAACCGCTCGGGCCACTTCTTCTGGAAGATTGCCGTGCCGGTGCCGGACGGCATCGCCGCCGTGATGGCAACGAGATCCTTGTGTTCCTCAGCGAGCACGGTGAGCGCATCACCGAATACCTGGGTCCAGGTTGGTGGCCCGCTCGCCTTCTTGCGCGGCTCACCGGTGATGGGATCGTAGGCCGCGAGGCCGTGCCACTTTTCCCGGTTCGACTCGGCGAAGCCGAAGCCCTTGCCCTTCTCGGTGAGCACGTGCACGACGCGCGGTCCGGTCATCGACCGCACCATCGCCAGGGTATCGCACAGCTTGTCCAGATCATGGCCGTCGATCGGGCCGAAGTAGCGGAACCCGAGTTCCTCGAAGAGCATTCCGGGCGACCAGAGGTTCTTGACGCTCTCCTCGACGTTCTTGGCGAAGTCGACGACGCCCTGGCCGAACACGCCGCCAAGCGCGAACGTCATGTGTTTCACCTTTTCGCGCAGGCGATTGGTGCGCGGATCGGCCACGATGGCACCAAGCGTCTTGTTGATCGCGCCGACGTTGGGCGAGATGGACATGCCGTTGTCATTCACTATCAGCATGATGTCGCGGTCGGAGTGACCGGCGTTGTTCATCCCCTCGTAGGAGAGGCCGCAGGTGAGCGCGCCGTCTCCCACCACCGCAACGACCTTGTGCTGTTCGCGACGGAGATCTCGTGCCGTGGCCATGCCGAGCGCCGCGGACATCGCCGTGCCGGCATGGCCCGCACCGAACTGGTCGTGCTCGTTCTCGCTGCGCTTGAGGAAGCCTGAAATACCGTCAGTCTGCCGGAGCGTCGGGAAACCCTCGTTGCGACCGGTCAGCAGCTTCCAGGCATAGGCCTGGTGGCCGACGTCCCACAGCACCTTGTCCGTGGGAGAATCGAACTCATACAGCAGCGCGATTGTCAGCTCCACTACCCCGAGGCTCGCGCCGATGTGCCCGCCGGTCTGGGAGCAGCATTCGATGAGGCGCTCGCGGATATCCGCGGCCAGCTGGGGAAGCTGGTCGCGCCGCAGGCGCTTGAGATCGGCCGGTCCGTGGACGGTGGAGAGCAGAGACATGTGTCAGGAGTTCCTCGTCACAATATAGTGCGCCAGTGCTCCGAGGGCGGGCGTAGCCACACGGGCCCGCTCCAGATGACCCATCGCCGACTGGGCCAGGCGCAACGCTTCCCTCCGCGCGCCCTCGATGCCGAGGAGTTGCGCGTAGGTCGACTTGCTGAGTGCTTCGTCCTTGCCCGCCGTCTTGCCAAGCTGGTCACTGGTGCCCGTCACATCGAGCACATCATCGGCAATCTGGAATGCCAGCCCGATGTCGGCGCCGTAGCCCTGGAGGGCAAGCAGACCATCGCCCGACGCACGCGCCGCCAGTCCCCCCAGCACGCAGGAGGCCCGGATGAGTGCCCCGGTCTTACCCCGGTGCACATCGATGAGTTCGGTGAGATCGAGCTGCCGGCGCTCCGCCTCGAGATCGAGCCACTGTCCCCCCACCATCCCCTCGATGCCACCTGCTTCGAACAGGGTTGCGGCCATCGTGCCCAGCAGCGAGGACTCGAGGCCGAGCTCGCTCGCCGCGTCGGCCAGCACCCGCGCCGCGACGGGCACGAGCAGGAAGCCTACCCTGGTCGCGGTCAGGACGTCGAACTGACGGTGCATGGTGGCGCGGCCCCGGCGCAGGTCGTCGTTGTCCATGCAGGGCAGGTCGTCGTGCACCAGCGAATAGGTGTGCACGATCTCGACCGCGGCCGCGACCCCAGCGGCGCCTGGTGAACGCCCCCCCGCGCCGCGATACGCGCTGAGCACCAGCGCGGGCCGCACCCGTTTTCCCGGGCTCTGCAGGGCATACGCAAACGCGTCCCCCATCCAACCGGGCACCGTTGCCGCGAGCTGTTGGCTCACCAGGGCAAGTCGCCGGTCGGTGCTTTCCCGTGCTTCAGCGAGCAGCATCTCCGCCGACACCGGCGGAGCTTCAGAGATCGACACGCGTGCTCCGCAGGGTGCCCGATGCATCAGCGAGCACCGACTGGACCGTTTGCTCGGCGCCAGCCAGGGTCTCGCGCGCGCGCCTCAGCCGGGCGATGCCCTCCTCGAACAGCTCGAGGGCAGCGTCGAGGTCCACGTCCTCCTGCTCCAGGCGACGTACGATCTCCTCGAGGGCACGCACTTCCTCGGCGAGCGATGGCGTATCGGCCATCAGGCCTCCTCCACGCGAGAGGGCACGTCACCATCGCGCACACTGAGCCGGTAGCGAAGCCCCGGCGTGAATGTCGTCGCGTCGCCGCAACACGCGTCCTTCCTGCGATATCGGCACTGCGAAACCTCGCTCCAGTACTCTGAGCGGGCTCAGCGCGTCGAGCTGGGCGCCAATACGCTCGAGCCGGTGACGATGCTGCCGCACGGCCCTTTCCATGCCCGACTCCAGCCGGTCAGCGGTGCGAGCCAGGCGTTCACCGAGCAGGCGCGTGCGCCTCGCAAGGCCTCCGGCGAGCCGGACGGCGAGCGCATCCACAGCACCGCGCACCTCGCGCTGGTCGGGCACGGCCAGCTCAGCGGCGTTGGACGGCGTCGCCGCGCGGATGTCGGCCACGAGATCGCAGAGGGTGATGTCACTTTCGTGCCCCACCGCCGAGATCGTCGGAATCCGCACCGCGGCAAGCGCGCGACAGACCTTCTCGTCATTGAAGGCCGTCAGGTCCTCGCGGGCGCCACCGCCGCGGCCCACAATGCACACCTCGGCGTCGAGCAGGTTCACGGTGCGGAGGGCACGCGCCAACTCGGGTATGGCATCACCACCCTGTACCCGGGCACCGACCACCAGGATCCGCACGGCGGGCCAGCGGCTCCGGGCGACCGTGACGATGTCGTGCAGTGCCGCGCCCTCGAGGCTGGTAACGACCGCGAGGGTCGACGGGTAGCGGGGCAACGGCCGCTTGCGGGAGGGATCGAGCAGGCCGTCACGGGCGAGCGCGGCTCGCGTGGCCTCGAGCTGCTGCTGTTGCTGGCCGAGCTGATCGCTCCGCAGGAGCACCGTGGCAGTGAAGCGGAACTCGCCCTTCTCTTCCCACAGACCGGGCGTGCCGAACACGTGCACCTCGGCCCCCTCCTCCGGCTTGCTCCTCGCCCGCTGCACCCAGGTGCGCCACATGACGCAGCGCACCTGCGCGTTGCCGTCCTGCAGTGTGAAATACCAGTGCCCGCTCGCGTAGGACTTGAAGCTGGTCACTTCGCCGCGCACCCACACCGGAGGCATGTTCTGCTCGAGCAGGCCCCGGGCCGCCTGGTTGAGGTCGCTGACCGACCAGACCTCGGCGGGATCGAGCCCCGCCGGCCCGAACGGCAGCGGCAGGGTCACCGCGTCGCCTGCCTCATCGCCTGCAGCGTGTTCTGCATCAGCATCGCGATCGTCATCGGGCCCACGCCACCCGGCACCGGCGTGATCGCCGAGGCGATCTCGGCACACTCGGCGTACGCCACGTCGCCGGTGAGCCGATAGCCGCGCGGCTTCGAGGCATCGTCCACCCGGTTGATACCCACGTCGATAATGACCGCACCGGGCTTCACGAAATCCCGGGTGACAAACTCAGCCTTGCCGATGGCGGCGATCAGGATGTCGCCGCTGCGGCAGACGGCGGGCAAGTCGCGGGTCTTCGAGTGGCAGACGGTGACCGTCGCATCACCCCCCGGGCCGGTCTGGATCAGCAGGTTGGCCATCGGCTTGCCGACGATGGTGCTCCGGCCGACCACCACGGCATGCGCACCTTTCGTCTCAACGCCCGAGCGGATCAGCATCTGCTGCACACCGTACGGTGTGCACGGACGCAGCGCGGTGGGATCCCCGATGACCAGCTTGCCGACGTTCTGCGGGTGAAATCCGTCCACGTCCTTGGCCGGATTCACCCGGTTGAGCACTTTCTCCGTGTTGATGTGCTTCGGCAGTGGCAACTGCACCAGGATTCCGTGCACTGCCGCATTGGCGTTGAGTTGGTCGACGATTTCGAGCACCTCGGCCTCCGACGCGGTTGCCGGCCGGGTGACCTTGACGGAATGCATGCCCGCCTCGATGCAGGCCTTCTCCTTGCTGCCAACATATGCCTTGCTGGCCGGGTCCTCGCCGATGAGGACAACTGCGAGTCCCGGCTTCATGCCCTGCGTCGCCAGCCTGGCTGCCTCCGCCGTCACTTCCTCGCGGATGGTCTTCGCGAGCGCCACGCCGTCGATGATACGAGCCGTCATCGGGCCACTCCGACGGCGCGGGTCTCGCGGATCACCACGACCCGGATCTGTCCCGGGTACTGCAACTCCTCCTCGATGCGTTTGGCGATCTGCTCGCTGAGTGCCGCGGCGCCGACGTCGTCGACCTGGTCCGGAGTGACCACCACCCGCACCTCCCGCCCCGCCTGGATGACGTTGCACTTCTCCACGCCCTTGAACCCGTTCGCGATCTCCTCCAGGCGCGTCAGCCGCTTCACGTAGCTCTCGAACGCCTCGCGCCGGGCCCCGGGGCGGGCGCCGCTGATGGCATCGGCGGCCTGCACCAGCACCGACTCGGTGGACTCGTGCGGCACATCGTCGTGGTGCGCGTGGATGCAGTTGATGACGGCCGCGCTCTCGCCGTACTTGCGGGCCATTTCGACGCCGAGCTCGACATGCGTGCCCTCGCTCTCGTGCGTGAGCACCTTGCCGATGTCATGGAGGAGACCGCCTCGCCGCGCCAGCTCGGGGTCGACGTGCAGTTCCGCCGCCATGTTGCCGGCAATCCAGGCAACCTCCTTCGAATGTTCCAGGATGTTCTGCCCGTACGACGTCCGGTACTTCATCCGGCCGATGAGCTTGATGAGTTCCGGATGCAGTCCGTGGACGTTCGCGTCGTACGCTGCCTGCTCGCCCGCCTCGACCAGCTGCTGATCGAGCTCCCGGCGGATCTTCGCCACCACTTCCTCAATGCGCCCGGGATGGATCCGGCCGTCCACGATAAGCGCCTCGAGTGAGCGCCTCGCGACCTCGCGCCGAATCGGGTCGAAACAGGAGATCACCACGGTGTCGGGAGTGTCGTCGATGATGACGTCGACACCGGTCGCCGTCTCGAAGGCGCGAATATTCCGCCCTTCACGGCCGATGATGCGTCCCTTCATTTCGTCGCTCGGCAGGGTCACGGCCGACACCGTCGTCTCCGCGGTGTGCTCCGCGGCTATGCGCTGGGCGGCCATGGAGATGATGCGACGGGCCTCGCGGTCAGCACCCTTTCGAGCCTGTTCCTTGATGTCGCGTGCCAGGGCCTGGGCGGCGCCGCGCGCCTCATCTTCCACCCGCTGCAGCAACTGCTGCCGGGCGTCGGCGGCCGTGAGGCCGGCAATCTGCTCCAGCTTGGCCTGCTGCTCAGCCGCAAACCGCGCTGCCTCCTGTTCCCGTCCGGCAAGTTGCTTATCCCGCGCGTCGAGCTGTTGCCCCCGCCTGGCGAGATCCTTCACCTGAGTGTCGAGCTCCGACTGGCGCCGGTCGAGCGTCTGATTGCGCTCCTCGACCCGGCGCTCCAGTCGCCCCACCTCTTCACGCCGTCGCAGCAGCTCCTGCTCCAGCGCCTCCCGAACCTGCACCGCCTCCATCTTGGCAGCGAGAACGGCCTCCGCGCGAGCGCGTTCCACGCCTTGCGTGGCATCGGCCCGTATGCGCGCGGCCTCGGCGCGCGCCTCGGCGAGGACACCCGTGGCAGCCTTCTTCTGCAACCTGTTGTAGACAAAAAGCAGGCCGGCCACGACGATCAGGCCGGCCGTGATCCCCTCGATGAGGGGAAGGAGCAGCGCCTGGTTCATGAACTATGGATCTCCAGGAGGCCGCCGGGGCGCCTCCGGTCAGTCAGTCGAAACTGGTCAGGTCGAGGTGGCGCGGCTACCCCGCTTGGCTGGCGGAAGCAGTGGCGCAATCTCGTCGGCCAGCGCAGTGAGCCGCGCGGCGAACTCCCGGTCGCCGCGGCGGGACTGGAACAGTTCATCGGTGATCGCCAGCGCCGCGAGGATCGCGGCCTTGTGTGGCTCCACCGCCGGAAGCGTTGCACGCACCCGCGTCAGCGCCGCGTCGAGATAGGCCGCGACCTCGCGAGTGTATTCGGGCGGTAACTCCGACCGCACAGTGTAAACCTCACCGCCGATCGTTACCGGTACCACGTTCTTGCTCATGCCGACTCCGTCATTCCGCGCTCGAGAAACGCGAGCCGGCTGGAGAGCGCCGTCACCTTCTCACGAACCGCGGCCAGGCGCTGCTGCAGTGCCACGTTCTCCTGCTCCAGTTCGGCCATGCGCGCACGGGCCTGCACCGGGTCGGGTGCCTTGCCTCCCGGCGAATGCGCGCGAAGTTCCTGCAGTTCTCCCTCTGCGCGCAGGCACCGGCGACGCCATGTAGTCAGTTCCTCGGTGGCATGACGTACCAGCGTTTCCACGTCGGCCAGAGCGCGGCGCTCCGGCCGCTCATACGCATCACTCACGTTGCGCTCCTCACGCGCCACGGCGCGCCAGACCCAGTTCGCGCTCCAGCGCCCCCAGCACCTGGCTCTCGATGGCGTCGACATCGGCATCACGAAGGGTGCGATCCGGTGCCCGGAACGTGAGGCGGAACGTCACGCTGCGCCGGCCCTCTCCCACTGCCGCGCCGCGGAACTCCGCAATGACCCTCACCCCCTCGAGCAGCTCACCCCCGGCAAGCCGGATCACCCGCTCTACCGCCGCGGCCTCCACGCCGTCGGGTACCACCAGCGACAGGTCGCGCTCGATGGCCGGGGTGGTCGGGAGCGGCTCGACCCTCACGGGCGGGCGCGCCGCATCCGACACATCCAACTCGATACCGAACAGGGCACCGCCCCAGGGTGGGGTGTCCGCCTCCAGGCGACCCGCCCATCCCACCGTCCGGCCATCCTTCGTGTGCGCCATGAAGTGATCACCTTCAACGTGCCATGTCGCACCAGGATGCGCTAGAGCGCCGGCCACCTTGAAGAGCCCTTTCAAGTCCCACACGTCCACGTCGGGGGCGACGTCGGAGGTCCAGTGCGCCGGTTCCCGGGCCCCCGTCACCACCACGCCCAGGCGTAGCCGCTCGGCGGGACGAGCCCCCGGAGCTCCGCGCTCGAACACGGTTCCGAGTTCGAAGAGCCGCACGTCGCGGACGTGATTGTTCCAGTTCCGCTCCGCCAGGCGCACGAGGGTCGGCAGCAAGCGGCGTCGCAGCGACGCTCCAGTGTCGGCAAGTGGATTGAGCAACGCGACGCTCGCGTCGCCATCGGGCGCGGTGAACGGAAGGCTCACCACCTCGAATAATCCCTCGGCCACGAGCCCGTGCCGGATCCGGTCCTTCACTTCAACTGCCGGTGCATCGCCCAGCGTGCCGACGCGGAAAGGCCGCAACTCGGTGGGCACCCGATCGTAGCCATGCATCCGCGCCACTTCCTCCACCAGATCGATCTCGGTCGTGAGATCGGGACGCCAGCCAGGCACGTCGACCGCGAGCCTCGCATCGTCCGGCTTGGCCACCACCGTTGCCCCGATGGCGACAAGACACCGCTCCACTTCGTGCTGTCCGAGATCGAGCCCGAGGATTTGAGCGACGCGCGAGAGGCGAAGGAAGACGCGGGGCGGATTCGCCACCACGGGATGCAGGTCGACCGGATTGCCTTCCAGGGTGCCGCCGGCAGTGAGGAGGATGATCTCGAGGCAGCGCCGCATTGCCTCGGCCGCATTCCACCGGTCCACCCCCCGCTCGAAGCGATAGCTCGCCTCGGTGCTCAGGCCAAGCGCGCGGCGCGCGCGCCGGATGCGGGTGGGCTCGAACCAGGCCGCCTCGAGCGCCAGGTCGGTGGTGGTCTCGCATACTTCGGTGGCGAGCCCGCCCATGATGCCGCCTATCCCCACCACCCGGGTCGAGTCGGCGATGACCGTCGTCTCCGCATCGAGGCGGCGCTCGACGCCGTCGAGCGTGACCAGCGTCTCGCCCGGCGCCGCGCGGCGGGCGACCAGCGCCGGGCCGGTGAGCGTGGTCAGGTCATAAGCGTGCATCGGCTGGCCAAGCTCGAGCATCACGTAGTTCGTGGCATCCACCACGTTGTTGATCGAGCGGACACCTACCGCCTCCAGTGGCCGCCGCAGCCATGATGGCGACGGGCCAACCTTTACGCCGCGAACCACGGCCGCATGGAATCGGGCGCAGCCCTCCGGATCGTCGATGGCGACACGCAGCGGTCCCGTGATCGCCTCCCGGGCACCGGCCACGCGCTGCACCGGGGCGACGTCGGGCGCGAGCACCGAAGCACCAAGCTGCGGCAGACGAAAAGGGACATCGAGCGAGGCGGCAAGTTCACGCGCGATGCCCTTGTGCCCGAGGAGATCGGGACGGTTCGGCGTCACGTCGACAACGAGCCGGTCATCATCGATCGGCAGGGCTTCCAGGAGCGGCGTGCCGGGTCTCGCGTCGGTATCGAGCTCCCAGAGCCCGTCGGCATCGGTGCCGACGCCGAGTTCCCGAGCGGAACAGAGCATGCCCTCGGAGAGCTCGCCGCGAAGCTTCGCCTTCTCGATGCGCATTGGCACACCTCCCTTCCCGACGGGGACGGTGGCGCCAACCGGGGCGAAGGGATACTTGTGGCCGGCGGTGACATTGGAAGCGCCACACACCACCTGGCGTCGCTCCGCACCACCATCATTCACCGTGCACACGTGCAAGCGGTCGGCGTTCGGGTGCTGGCGCACCTCCTCGACGAGCGCCACTCGAATGTCGCCGAGCCCCGCGTAGAGTGGCTCAATGACGTCGACCGCCGCCCCCTGAGCGGCCAGGCGGTTGCTGAGGTCGGTGGCATCGAGCGGCCGCCGCAGGAAGCGCTCGAGCCAGCGCCGCGACACGTTCACGATGCGTCGCTCCCCGGCGTGAACTGGGTCAGGAAGCGCATGTCGCCCTCGTAGAGCAGCCGGATGTCCGGCACGCCGTGGCGCAGCATGGTGATGCGCGCCGGCCCCATGCCGAATGCGAACCCGGTATAGCGCTCCGGATCGATGCCGCCCTGTTCCAGCACCCTCGGGTGCACCATGCCGCAACCGAGGATCTCCATCCATCCGGTGCCCTTGCAGACGCCGCAGCCTGCGCCATGGCAGAGCTGGCACTCCACGTCCATCTCCGCCGACGGCTCGGTGAACGGGAAGAACGACGGCCGAAAGCGCACCGCCGTGGACGGCGAGAAGAAGCGACGGGCGAAGTGGGTCAACGTCGCCTTCAGGTCGACGAACGAGACGCCCTCGTCGATGGCCAGTCCCTCGATCTGCTCGAAGGCGGGGGCGTGGGAAGGATCGAACGCGTCGCTGCGATACACCATTCCCGGCATGATCACGCGGATCGGCGGTTCCGACGCATGCATGACGCGGATCTGCACCGGCGACGTATGGGTGCGAAGCAGCAACCGGCCGCCACCCTCCCCGGTGGCCGGTGGCACATCGAGGTAGAGCGTGTCGTGCAGGTCCATCGCCGGATGGTCGGCGGGAAAGTTGAGGGCGAGAAAGTTGTACCAGTCGGTCTCGACTTCGGGACCCAGCGCAATGGCGAAGCCGAGGGTGCGGAAGATTTCCGAGATCTCTTCGATCACCGCGGATACCGGGTGCACCGCCCCGAGCCAGCGGGGGCGGGCCGGCATCGTCAGGTCCACCGACCGGCGCTCCGCGTCGGCGTGCGCCTGCTCGAGCTCGGCCCGCCGGGCGGCGATGGCCGCCTCGGCGCGCAGCTTGAGCGCGTTGACGGCGGCGCCAAAGGCGCGCCGCTCGTCGGGCGCGCGCGTCGCCAGCGTCTTGAGCGCCGCGGTGATCTCGCCCGCCTTCCGGCCCACGAGCGCAATTTCTTCGCGCTCGAGGCTGGCCTGGTCGAGACTCGCGAGCGCCGCGACACGCGGCAACAGGGAGTCGAGTTCCGGATACCCGGTGGTATCAGCCATGGCTGTAGGTCTGGCTGGATGAGTAGAGGGCCGTCCACCGAATCGGCGAACGGCCCGAAAACCCCGGAGGGTGCGTCCTACGCTTTCACTGCCTTCGCCGCGAGCTCGACGAGCTTCGCAAAGGCATCCGCGTCATGCACCGCGAGGTCGGCCAGCACCTTCCGGTTGATCTCCACGCCCGCGTCCTTGAGTCCCGCCATCAGCCGGCTGTAGCTCACGCCATTGGCCCGCGCCGCCGCATTGATGCGCGCGATCCAGAGCATGCGGAACTCGCCCTTCTTCTTGCGGCGATCGCGGTAGGCGTAGCGCATGCCACGCTCGACCGTCTCCTTGGCCGACTTGTACAGCTTGCTGCGCGAGCCGCGGGCACCCTTCGCGGCCTCCATGATCTTCTTCTTCCGCGCGTGATGCGCGACCCCGTTCTTGACGCGTGGCATGGTAGTCTCCTCAGGCCTGCAGCAGGCGGTTCACGCGCCGGAAGTCCGCGGAGCTCACAAGGTCAGCCTTCTTGAGCCTGTTCTTCCGCTTGCGGGTCTTCTTTGTCAGGATATGCGTGTGGTTGGCATGAAAGCGCTTGAGCTTCCCCGTACCGGTACGGAGGAAGCGCTTGGTCGCCGCGCGCCGGTTCTTCATTTTGGGCATCGTTGTGCTTTCCTGTTCCTGGTTTCTGACGTGCCGGCGCACCTGCCCTTCACGTCCTCACACCTTCAAGCCTTCACGCCTACTTCGGCGCCAGCACCATCGTCATGTTGCGGCCCTCGAGCTTCGCGTCCGACTCGACCTTCCCGATGTCGGCCACTGCCGCCGCGACGCGATCCAGTACCGCCTTGCCAAGTTCCAGGTGCGCGATCTGCCGGCCCCGGTACATGAGCGTGCACTTCACCTTGTTGCCCTCCGCCAGGAACTCGCGCGCGTGGCGGGTCTTGAACTCGAAATCGTGCTCCTCGATGCCCGGGCGGTACTTCACTTCCTTGAGCTGGATGACGTGCTGCTTCTTCTTCGCTGCCCGGGCCGCCTTGGCTTCCTCGAACTTGAACTTGCCGTAGTCCATGATCTTGACCACGGGCGGCCGCGCCGTCGGGGCGACTTCCACGAGATCGAGACCGCGCTCCTGCGCGATCGCCAGTGCCTCTTCAATGGCCAGGACACCCAGCTGGCCGCCGTCATTGTCGATGACTCGCACGGGGCTGATGCGGATCATCCGGTTCACGCGGACCCGCCGCTCGCGATCACTGGTGGACAGTGGCAGTACCTCCCGTTCTGGAAAACAGAAACACCCGGTCGGCGACCGGGTGTCTCAATCGGTCGAAAAAGCGCCGCTCCGGGTGGCGCTTCTCGACTGAATCAAGACCCTCTTCGCCTGGGCGCCGTGCAGTCTGGCGCGCCCGCTCGGGGTGGGGACCTATCGGTCCCGCTTGAGTTGGGCAAATCGTAATGGTGGCCGGGGGTTAGGTCAACCGCACGTCTTCGTCTCGGGCACCGCGAGCCGGTCAGATCGACACCGGATCCCGAAGGACGTGGCGCTTTCCTTCCTTGACGGGCCAGCCCCAAGCCACCTTCGCGTCATGCTCGAAGACAATTCGCCAACCGCCTGCCACGGCATCATTTAGGAACGAGCGCTTGCTCTCCAGCGTCCGCAGTGGTTCGACGTCGTACCCCATGATATATGCGAGCGGGAGATGGGCGGCGGTGGCGAACAGGTCGCCCACAAATGCGGCCGTCTCACGCCGATCGCTGATCAGGACGACCTGATGCCACGGCACATGACCGGGTGTCACCCGGACCACGATTCCGGGCACTACCTCACCATCCCCTTCGAGCAGGCGCCACCGCCCCTCCGCAGCGACCGGTTCGAAGTTGGGCGGGAGATAACTGGCACGGGTGCGTTCATTGGTATGCCGGGCGAACTCAAGCTCACCCCGCTGAACACAATAGGTGGCGCCCGGGAAGGCGAGCCGAGGCACAGCGCGGCCAGGCTGCGCCTGCTCCGGAGCAAAACCATCCGCCTGGTCAGCAGGCTCGCTGGTGGGCGGTTTCTCCACCAGGGTGTTGCCGCCGGCATGGTCGAAATGCAGGTGCGTGTTGATGACCAGCTTCACGTCCGCCGGGGCGAACCCCGCCTCGGCCAGTGCATCCTCGAGCTGGGTGGCGCCGCGTTCCCCGGCATTCTCGATACCGTAGATGTTCCGGAACTTGGCGTCATCCTTGTTCCCCGCGCCGGTATCCACCAGCACCAGCCCATCCGGATGCTCGACCAGCAGGCAACGCATGGCGAGTGGGATCCGATTGCGTTCGTCGGGCGCGATCTGTCGTTCCCACAGCGGTTTCGGCACGACGCCGAACATGGCGCCGCCGTCAAGGCGCTGGAGACCCCCCTCGAGGGTGTGGCAACGGAGGCGGCCGACGGAGAAGGATTGCGCGAGGGGCATAGTCAGCCTTGAAGGCGTAAAAGGTGAACGGTAAACGGTGAACGGGAAAGGCGGGCCGGAGTTCCCGTTTACCGTTCACAGTTCACTGTTCACGATTCTCCTGCGACGACGGCGGAGCTGGATCCGTTCCAGATCCGTGAGCGTTCGGGCCCCTTCCCCACGTGCCAGCGACAGTAGCCGTTCGAGCAGCTGCGCCGTCACCTCGGCATCCCCGGTGGCACGGTGGCGGGCCGCGTTCTCAAATCCGAAGTGCAGTGTCAGGTTATCCAGCCCGCACGATCCCACATCACGCAGGAGCCGGCGCGCCAGGCGCACGGTGCAGAGCCGTGGCCCGGTCAGGGCCAGCCCGCGCGTGCGCCGGAACGACGCATCGAGAAAGCTCCAGTCGAAGCGTGCATTGTGCGCCACGAAGATCCGACCCGCGAGAATCCCCAGCAGTTCGTCAGCGATGGCCTCGAACGGCGGTGCGCGTGCGACCATGTCGTTGGTGATCCCCGTGACCAGGCTGATCATCGACGGGATCGGCCGGCCGGGGTTCACCAGGCTCTGAAATACCACCTCGCGTCGTTCGCCGTGCACCAGCACCACCGCCACTTCGGTGATCCGGTCGTCGCCCCGAGCGCGCATGCCGGTGGTTTCCAGGTCGATGACCGCGAACGCGCACTCCTCGATGTGCGGCGAGCCCTGAGCCTCGGCGAGGATGGCCCAGCGCCCGTCGGGCAACTGCCGCACCCGTGGATCGGCGCCAAGCACGGCCACCGCGACCCGCTCGGCCACGGCCCGCGGCGCACCCATGAGACCCAGTACTTCGGCGCAGAGTTCGGCGGCCGCCGTCGGTCCCCCGCGGAGGCGCGCCAGTGCGCGATCGACCAGCGTCAGCTCCGACACCATCGCCAGGCCGGTCACGCGACCATCCTCCGTATCGGGAGCGTCATGCAACGGGGTCCGCCGCCACCGCGAGCCAGTTCTGTCCCATCGATCGTGATGACCGTGCGGTGCTTCGCTTCGGCCCAGTCGTCGAAGGCGAGGAAATTTACCGACGACACGGTGCGGTACCCGGCCCGGGTCAGTTCATCCAGTGTCGCCTCATTGCGTGCGTAGCCGATCACGATACCCGGGCGCACGGCGAGGAAATTGCACGCGGAACTCCACTGCTCGCGGTCCTGCCCGGTGCGCTGGCGTCCGCCACAGAACACCGGCTCGAGCGGCATGCCCACCGCGCGGAGGGCAGAGAAGAAATCAGGCATCTCGCGCACGCCGTCTACACCTTTCTTCCGGTGCAGCACGGACAGGCGTTCCGGCCCCACAAAGTAGGGCGGGTAGATGGCGCACAACTCGCGATCGAGCTGGGTGAACAACATGTCGAGATGGATGGCCGTCGGCGTCCGTGGCATGACCACCACGAGGATGTCGGTGACGTTGCCGCGGGAGAAGAGAGCCTCACACAGCACGTCGAGGGCCGCCGCCGAGGTGCGCTCACTGAAGCCCACTACGAGGAGATCGTGCCGCAGCACGTGCACGTCACCGCCCTCGAGCGTGTAGCGAGCGCGTCGTTCGTCCGCGCCATCAAACAGGAGCCCGTCGTTCGCCAGGGCCGGATGGAACTGGAACAGCGCCCGGATCAGCAGCTCCTCGGTCCATCGCACGTCGTAGCGCATCGCGCCGACGATGCCGTGGCGGCCCACCACCATCCCGATATCCCGGGGAAAGAACAGGTTGGGCAGCGGCGGCAGCGCGTAGGCAGTGTCGTTGAGCGCGTGGGCCAGCGGACCGGCCTCACCGTCCATCCCCTCAATGATGCGCCTCACCATCTCGACGGCGGGCAGCTCGGTCAGCTCCCGGGCCAGTGCGTCCGACGGCACCACGTCGAGCGCCCGGGTGATGAGGAACTCGCGCGCCTCGTCGTTCAGCAGCATCTCGATCAGCAGGTCGCGAATCTGGTGAACTTGCGTGAACCGCCGCAGCACGCTGACGAACTGGCGGTGTTCTCGCTGGGCCACTTCGAGCGCGATGATGTCGTCGTAGAGGAACGCAGCGCGGTTCTGCGGTGTCACCGCCTCGAGTTCGAGCCCCGGCGTGTGCACTACCACTGCCTCGAGGGCACCGATTTCGGAGGTGACGTGGACAGACATTCAGTGAACAGTAAACGGTAAACGGTGAACAGGAACCGAAAGTGTCACCCCCGTTCACCGTTCACGGTTCACCGTCCACGCTTACCTGTTGGTAAGCGCATAACTGAGGGTCTCCAGCTCCAGTGCCAGGTTCACAGTCTTGACCACCACTTCGTCCGGCACATTGAGCTGGGCGGGCGCGAAGTTGAGGATCGCCTTCACGCCAAGTGCCACCAGGCGCTCCGTCACCGCCTGGGCCGCGTCCGCGGGGGTCACCAGCACGGCCATGTCGACCGGCTGGGCCCGCAGGTCACGATCGAGATCATCGATCGATCGCACCGTGAGGCCGTTCCACTGTGTCCCGATTTTCGCTGGGTCGATGTCGAAGATCGACACAATGTCGAAGCCCCGCTGCTGGAAGCCCCGGTACTGCACCAGCGCGCTGCCGATCTTGCCGGCGCCGATCATCGCCACGCGATAGCGACGCCCCAGCCCCAGGATCTGTCGCAGACGCTGGGCGAGTTCGGGCACATAGTATCCGAGCCCTCGCTTGCCGAACGACCCGAAGAACGAGAGGTCCTTCCTGACCTGAGCCGAGGTGGTGCCGCCCCGCTGGGCCAACGACTCGGAGCTCACCGTTTCGACCCCTTGCCCCTCAAATTCGTCCAGGAAGCGGAGATAGAGCGACAGGCGGCGCACGGTGCTGTCGGCGACTTTACGCATGGGCTGCTTATGTGAAATGATTCACAAATCTGCTCAGGGAGACCATCCGCCGTCAACGAGGACTTGGGTCAGACGATGGAATGCGGCCGGGTCGAGTACCTCCGGTCGGAGCGCCGGCGCGATATCCGCCTGCGCCAATACCGCCTGCGCGCGGGCCGGCGAAAAACCGGTCAGTTCCCGCAGTCCGCGCGCAATCTGCTTGCGACGGTAGCTGAACAGCCCCACGACCACACGTCTGAAGGTGGGTATCAGGTCATCGGGAACGAGCGGCGCGGCCAGGGGGGTGAGTCGCAACACGGCCGAATCCACCTTGGGCCGGGGCGTGAACGCTCCCGCCGGCACGATAAACAGACGCTCGCCAACGGCCACCGCCTGAACCCCCACGGAAAGCGCTCCGTAACTCTCGCTTCCAGGAGCGGCGCTGACCCGATCGGCCACTTCCTTCTGCACCAGGAACACGATTCGGCGTGGCCGGGGCGGCAGGAGGGCCTTGTCCAACAGCGGTGATGTGATGTTATACGGAATGTTGCCGGCGATGAGGGCATCGGGACCGCCGAGCGCGTGCCAATCGGCATCCAGCGCGTCGCCCTCCACCAGTTCGAGCCTCGGAAGCTGCCGCCGCAAACTGGCAGCGAGGTCACGGTCCTTCTCGATCGCAACGACATGCCCCGCACGCTCCAGAAGTGCGACCGTCAAGCCCCCCGGTCCGGGGCCAATCTCCAGGACCGTGTCAGCGCCGGTGGCCCCCACTGCATCGGCGATGCGCGCCAGCAGGCGCGGGTCGGACAGGAAGTGCTGGCCAAAGCGACGTCGCGGTGTCGCCACCGATCAGAGCCGCATGACGAGCAGGGTGCGATCGTCGGCAGCCTTGGTGGTCCACGCATCGGCCTCCGCAAGCGCGCCGGCCAGGATCTCCTCCACCGGCAGGTGCCGGCGGCTCGACAGCGCGTCGAGGAGGCGCGCATCGCCATAGCGCTCGCCATCCGCGTTCGTGGCGTCCACCAGGCCATCGGTCCAGAGACAGAGGAGGTCGCCGGCGGTATCCCATGCCACCTGCCGCGCCTCGCTCACCCCCTGCACCGCCAACCCGACTGGTGGACTCGTGGCCAGGAGCCGCTCCGGTTCGCCCTCCCGTGGAAGACGGAAGGCATGCGGATGGCCGGCACTCGCGTAGCGCAGCGTCCGGGCATGCCGATCGAGCACGCCGTAGAACACCGTGAAGTACATGTCGGCGGACCGGAGTTCATCGCCCACGCTGTTGAGCAGCGCGTCGAGCGTGGCCTCCGGGCTTCCGATCG
Source organism: uncultured Gemmatimonadales bacterium (assembly GCA_963822925.1). GTDB lineage: Bacteria > Gemmatimonadota > Gemmatimonadetes > Gemmatimonadales > GWC2-71-9 > JAGGAG01. The sequence goes on along the minus strand of CAWGJN010000013.1, from coordinate 58,174 downwards.
TTTCCACGTGGATGCCGGCCGCGGACAGTACCAGCGCCATGACCAGCGCGGCACCGAAGCCGTGAGACGAGACGTCCCCCAGCATCACCGCCACGCGCCCGTGCCCCAGCCGGCTGAAGGTGTAGAAATCGCCGCCGACGGAATCAACCGGAGTACATCGGGCGGCCACCTGCGCCTCGCCATACAGCACCGAGGGTGACGGCAGCAGCCGCATCTGGAGGTCATGGGCCAGCTCGAGCTCGCGATGCACCCGCTGCTGTTGCCGGTCGCGCTCCGCCAGCCGGACATTCTCGATGGCCGCTCCCACCTGGCTCGCGATGGCGGTGAGGAGCTTGCGATCGCCGGGAGTAAACCGGTCGCCCCCCGTGCGGTCGGTGAGGTTGATCACGCCGATGCATTTGAGCGGGCCGCCCTGCGATGTATAGCAGATGGGAACACTGAGAAAGGCCTCGCCCCGGTACGGCCGGTCCGTGGCTGTGTTCTGCGGCGGCGAGAGCAGTGGGTCGTGCGCCACAACGCGGCGCTCGCGGAACACGCGTGCGGCGACGGACTGCGGATCGTCTACCTGCACGAAAAATTCGTCGTCGGCCGTGAAGCCCCGCGCGGCCACCGTGCGCAGGCGGTCGCGGGTGGCGTCGTGCACCATGATCGAGGCGCGACGGGCGCCGACCACGGCGGCGACCTCACGCACGATGACCTGCGTCGCCTCGTCGAGGCGCACGGTGCTGCCGAGGATCTCGGTGATGGTGTAGAGGAGGTCGATCTCTTCGTAGCGGCTGGCGAGCTCCTCGCCTACCTGCGTCCGGTGCCAGTCACTTTCCAGGATCGTGGAGAGCGCTGGCATCACCGCCTTGCCGGCGGCCTCGAGCGCTGCGGGTTCGCCGCCACTCAGTTCGATCCAGTCGCCCGCCACCCAGCGCGCCGGCCCGAGCCAGGCAGTGCCTTCGGGCGTGGCCCACGCCCCGGCGGCGGCCGGCACGTCCAGCGTCCACGATGCTGCAGGGCCCGCGAGGTGTCGCAGACACTGCCCGTCATGTCGCCAGAGACGCACCCGCAATCCGGAGAGGCGTGAGAGCCCCTCGAGGACTTCGTCGAGCCGCTTCAGTGGCGGCGCAGCGTCATGCAGATGGAGTTGCCTTGGGCGTTGAAGTGGACGTCGTCCACCAGGTGCCGGATGAGGAACAGCCCGCGACCGCTCGGAAGGTCGAGCGACCCGGAGTCGAGCGCCTCGGCCACGCTCGCGTGATCGAAGCCGTCACCCTCATCGGTGACGTGGATATTGACGGCGTCCGGATGCAGGTCGACCTCGACGTAAACCTGCTTCTGGGCATCCTCGCGGTTGCCCCGGAGGATGGCATTTGCCAGCGCGTCGGACAGGGCAACCTGCAGGCGGAACTGGATGCGCGGCGAGGCCTCTGCACCGGACAGGCAGTGGCGCGTGAGGACCGCCACCGCTTCCTCGATGCAGTCCACGTCACTGGGCACCCGCAAGGCGACCCGCTGCACCGCGCGCAACTCACCCGGTACTGGCGTGCGATGGACGCAAAGCCGGAGCGGATGGGTGTGGGGTGCCGTCATCTCAGAAAGTGGCCAGGGCCTGATCGGGCGTTTCACTGATGGCGAAGAGCGTATCGAGCTTGGTCAGCTCGAAGAGCGCGCGAAGATCCTCATTCAGCCCGGACAGCCTCAGATCGCCGCCTTCTTCGCGGACCTTCCGCCCCAGCGTGACCAGCGCGCCCAGGCCGGACGAGTCGATGTAGCCGGTCTGCGCGAAGTCGATGAGGAAGCGTCGCTCACCCTTCTCGAGCAGCCCCTGCAGGTGGTCCTTGAGCTCGTTGCGGTTGCCCACCACGAGCTGCCCTTCCACCCGAACGATCATTACGCCGTTAGCACTCTTCGCATCCGACAGGCCCATGGCATCTCCCGGGAAGTCCCGCCGCGCAAGGCGGAGGGGTCAATATGAAGGTGGAACCTGACCGGCGGGAGGGTCAGCCCCCCGAGGCGGGGGTCGGGGCAAACCGGCGGCGCAGCGCCTCGGCCACGGAGGGATGCACCAGCCCGGTCACGTCCCCGCCGTGCCGCGCCACCTCGCGCACCAGGCTGGAACTCAGGTACGTGATGTCCACCGACGGCACCAGAAATACCGTCTCGAGCTCAGGGTAGAGCTGCCGGTTCATCAGCGCCATCTGGAACTCATACTCGAAGTCGCTCACGGCCCGCAGGCCGCGCACGACGAGCCTGGCCCCTGCCTTCCGGGCGAACTCGGCGAGCAGGCCGTCGAATCGCTCGAAGCTTACCCGGGGATCGGACCCGATCGCCGCCCGCAGGAGATCCAGCCGTTCCTCCACCGAGAAGAGCGACTGCTTCGACGAATTCGTCGCGACTGCCACGATGAGCCGGTCGCACAGCGCCAGGCTTCGACGCGCCAGGTCTTCGTGGCCACGCGTCGGCGGGTCGAACGAGCCGGGATAGATCGCGAGTCGTGTCATGGGGCGTAGCAGAAGGTAATGGCCGTGTCGCCGTAGCGACGGGACTGGTCACCATCAGGAGCGGTGTCCGCCGAGTGCTCTACGGCGAGGATGCGCGCAAAGGGCGTTTCACGGAAGGACCGTACCAGCTCGGTCGCCGCGGTTTCGATCGTGTAGGGTGGATCGGCAAAGGCGATATCGTACGAGAGCGGCGCGAGCCGCGCGGCGAAGCGTAGCGCATCGGCCCGGTGTACCGTAGCCACCTCGGCTACCCCGAGCGTATCGATGTTCGCCCTGAGCGCCGCGATGGACCTGGGGGCGAGTTCGACGAAATCGGCTGATGCCGCCCCGCGCGACAGTGCTTCGAGCCCGAGCGCACCGCTGCCGGCAAAGAGGTCGAGCACCCGTGCGCCGGGTAGCGCGTCGGAGACGATGCTCATCCAGGCCTCCCGCACGCGGTCGGCGGTGGGACGCACCCGCGGGTCGGCTGGTGCGTTGAGGCGGCGGCCGCCGAAGCGGCCTGCAATGATCCTCAGGGGCGCCCCGAGGGCGTCACGGCAACGAGCTTGGCCTGCAGTGAAGGCGCGCCATTCCAGTCGTCGCTCTCGAGCCGGAAAGCCACGTCCACTGGTGCCTCGCCCAGCCAGGGAACGCGATCGGCCCAGCTGAAACCAATACAGGCGAGTCGGGCGAGGCCATCCTCCAGCACTCCCTTGAGGTGACCGTTGCCCACTCGCCGTCGCTGGCCGAAGTGGACGCCACGAACCCCGAACACCGGGCCCGGGTTTCCGGCCCCGGTGGGCTCAAGGTGCCGCCCGAGGCGCTCCAGGTCGTCCGTCGCCTCGGAGAGCGGAAGTTCGATATCGATCCGTTGCTCGGGACCGAGCTCCTCGGGCGCCAGCTGTCTCGCTACCAGTGCATTGAACCGTTCGCGGAACGCCTCGAGGCGGTCGCGGCGGATGGTCAGGCCGGCGGCCATGTGATGACCGCCAAACCGCTCAAGCAGGTCACCGCATTGCACCAGGGCGGCGTGCAGGTCGAACCGGGAGATGCTCCGTCCGCTGGCGCGTCCGGTATCACCATCGAATGCGACGAGGAAGGTCGGGCGACCGAAGCGCTCCACCACGCGCGACGCGACTATCCCGACGACGCCGGGATGCCAGGCGTCTCCCGCCAGCACGAGCCCGGATGCCTGGACACCGCCCTGCTCTTCCACCTGGGTCAGAGCCTCGTCGAGCATCTGCTGGTCGAGTGCCTGCCGTTCCGTGTTCAGCACCTCGAGGCGCGCCGCGATCGCCGCCGCTTCCTGCGGGTCGTCGGTGAGCAGCAGCTGAAGTCCTTCCATGGGCTCGCCCACGCGGCCGGCCGCATTGAGGCGGGGTCCGACGATGAAGCCCATCTGTCCGGCCCGCAGTTCCTTGCCCAGCAGCTTGGTGGTATGGAGCAACGCACGCAGCCCGGCCCAGCGGGTGTCGCGCATGAGCCGGAGCCCATGCCGCACGATGATGCGGTTCTCGCCGACGAGGGGCACCACATCGGCCACGGTCGCCAGCGCGACCAGGTCGAGGAGGTGCAGCGGGAAATGCTCGGGCAGTCCCAGCCGGGGCGCGAGTGCCCGCACCATCATCCACGCGATGCCGGCACCGCAGAGCATGCCAAGGCCGGAATCGTCATCCACCCGCTGCGGATTCACGATGGCCGTGGCCGGAGGAAGAGTGGGGCCGGGGAGGTGGTGGTCGGTCACCACCACCCGGATGCCACGCGCCTCGGCCTCTCGCACCGCCTCCTGCGCATTGATCCCGCTGTCACAGGTAATGATCAGGCCCGCGCCAGCCGCCTCCGCTGCCGCGAGTCCGGCGGAGCCGAAGTCGTATCCATCGCGGAGCCGGTGGGGGATGAACGGTGCCACCCTGGCACCAGCTACCCGCAGCGTGCGCACCAGGATTGCGGTGGAGCACTGGCCGTCCACGTCATAGTCGCCGTTGACGGCGATCACGGTTCCGTTCTTCACGGCGCCGACAATGGCATCTACCGCGCGATCCATGTCCCGAAGACGGAGCGGATCAGAAAGCTGATCGAGCGTCGGACGGAGGAAGTTGCGCGCCGCGTCGACCGTCGTGAAGCCCCGTTGCACCAGGAGCGCAGCGAGCGGTCGCGGCAGGTTGGTGGCAGTGGCAAGAGCCGTCACCAGTTCCGCCGGGGGCGGAGGCGCCACCACCCAGCGAGGGGCGAGCTGTGGTGTCACCGGGAAGGTGCCGCCCCCGACTGCAGTCATGTATTGCCTTCGACCGGTGCCGGGAGGTAGAGGATCGCTCCACAAACTTCGCAACCCTCGAGCAGCAGGCGATCGCGGATGTGCGCGCGCCGGCTGATGGGGACGGCGGTGAAGCACACACTGCACGAGAAGCCACTCAAGGGAACCAGCGCATTCGACGACTTTGAATTGTGGAGCCGGTCGTAACGCGTACGAAGCGGACGGTCGAGCCGCGCCGCGCATTCGCTCCGGGCGGCGAAGGCAGCGCCGCGCTCCGCCTGCAACTCGGTGCGCCTTGTGCTCAGGGCAGTCCGTTCACCCTCCTGGGCTGCGCGTGCCTCCGCCAGCACCAGCTCCGCTGCGGCCTGCCGGGAATCGAGCCGGCCCAGTTCCTCGGCCACCTGCAGCCACTCCCCCTCCTCGCGTGAGAGGACCTGCCGGCCAAGGTCGATTTCGGCCGTGACCGCGTTGGCCTCCTTCATGTTCTTGACCTGATCGAGTCGCAGCTGGCGTCGCTGTTGCTGCAGCTTGTACTCCTCGACGCGGCGCATCAGCTCGTCCCGACGAGCTGTCGCTTCCACCGCGGAGCGGGTTGCGGCTTCCACCTCGCGCTCGGCCCGCTTGAGCCTTTCGTCGAGCGCCATCTCCGCGGCGAGCACGTCGGCGAGTGCGACATCAACCGCTTTGAGGGCGAGATCCTTGGACTGCAGGTCCAGGAGCTTCTCCAGGTCAGGGTGCATTCGATCTCCTTGGGGGCCGCGGGCCCAGCCGGCCCGTCGTCCTGGTGCGCATGATGTACTGCTTCCACTGCTTCGGATACTTGGCGGCGAGTTCCTGCTTCAATACGAGCCGGCGCGACTCCAGCGCCTCGGCGCCGGCAGCATCGTCGGCGCGAGCCGCCCGGAGGGCATGGTAGGCCAGCAGCAGCGGCCGTGCTTCCAGGTCGAGCAGTGCTTCCGCGTATGTCGCGTCAGCGTCCAGGCCGGCCGTGTCCTCGGCGTTGAGCAATTCCTGGGTCAGGCTGGCGGCGTCGGGGCCGAGCTGCTGAAACAACTCGGACACCGGTGTGCCCTGAAGCAAGGCGCTGAAGACCTCGATGACCAGTGGATCGCGCAGCCATTCCAGCTGGACCTCCCCCCGCGCTCGCGTTACGAGGTCGGGATGCGCCAGCAGGAGCCGCAGCATGACCCGCTCGCCTGCACTGCCGCGTTTCCTGAGGCGCGGCGGCCCTTCATTCGGCAGTGGCGCGGGTGCGGCGCTCACGGCGGGTGGACCGGCGACCAGTTCACGCTCGAGGACCTCCCGGCTCACGCCGGAGCGTTCCGCCACGAGACCGAGATAGAGCTCGCGGGTGATCGGGTCGGTTGCCGCGCGCACCGTCGGCAGCAGCTTGTCGAGTGCCTCGCGCCGGTGTTCCACGTCCCGGAACCAGCCGCGGCGATCGAGTTCCAGGATCTTCCGCTCCAGCACGTCGATGGCGTCTTTCAGGATCGGCGCGAGTGCCGCCGCGCCACCCTTCTGCACGATGGTGTCGGGATCTTCGCCTTGCGGCAGCGTTGCAACGCGAACCCGCGCACCGTGCCGCAGGAGTTCATCGCCCGCCCGGAAGGTGGCTCGGAGGCCCGCCGAATCGCTGTCGTAGAGCAGGATGGCGGCCGGCGCAACACGCTTGAGCAGTGCGGCCTGTTCCGGGGTCAGCGCCGTGCCGAGGGGCGCCACCACGTTATCGATACCGGCAAGCACGAGTCGCAAGACGTCGAAGTAGCCCTCCACCACGATCACGACCTGCTCCTGCCGAATCGCCTGTTTGGCGTGGTGCAGGTTGTAGAGCTGCCGGCCCTTGTGAAAGATGGGCGTTTCGGGTGAGTTGAGATATTTCGGCTCTCCTGGGCCGAGCAGGCGACCGCCGAATCCCACGGCCCTTCCCCGGATGTCGTGAATCGGGAAGAGCAGCCGGTCACGAAATCGCGCGTGGACCCGCCCGTCGTCGCGCTGCACCGCGAGGCCGGACTCGACCAGCACCTGGTCCTTGATGCCCAGCCCGCGCATCGCATCAATGAACGCGGTGCCGGCCGGCGCATAACCCAGTCCGTGCGGAGCCGCGACTTCCAGCGCAATGTCACGCTTCTCCAGATAGGCGCGCGCCGCGCCTGCATCGGCCGATTCCAAGAGCCGGTGGGCAAACCATTCCGCCGCGCTGGCCACGGCGCCATAGAGTGGCTCGTTGGGATCGGGACCGGCGCGCTGCTGGCGTTCCGGGACCACGATGCCAGCCTTCCGCGCCAGCTCGCGCACGGCGGTCGGGTAGTCCAGTCCGAACCGCTTGATCATGTAGGAAAAGACGTCGCCCGCCTCGTGACAGACGTAGCAGTAGAAAAGGCCCTTGCGGGGAATCACCGCGAAGTTGCGATGGGTGCCACCGTGGAAGGGGCAGCAGCCGCGCCAGTCGCTACCCGTGCGCTTGAGATCCACCGACTCGCCCACGAGGGTGAGGATATCGGTGGCATCCTTTACCTGTTCGATGATCTCGTCGGGAATGAGGCTCACGCCGAGAACTCCGCAATGGTCACACCGGTGCCACCCTGCTGTCGCGGGGCGAAATCGAACTTCGCCACCCGCCGGTCGCGCTGCAGCACGCGACGCACCCGCTCCCGTACCACACCAGTTCCCATCCCATGAATGATGCGGAGGAAGGGCAACTCCGCCAGCACGGCAGAATCCACCGCCGCGAGAGTAGCGCCCTCCGCCTCGTCGCCGGTCATCCCGCGGAGATCCACTTCCACGGCGGCGTCATGACTCGGTGCATCCCCTGACGATTGCGAAGCGCGCTCCCGCCGCTCTTCGCGCCGGCCGAGTACCTCCACTCCGTCAGGATCCGCGACCATACGCATCGAGCCGACCGCGACCACCAGCTTGCCGTCGGCACGGACCTCGAGGACGTCGCCGGTGACCCCGGTCGCCAGTCGCACCCGGAGTCCCGGTGCGACCGCCGATGATGACGTGCCCACAGCAGGCACGGAAGCGGTGTCCTCAACCCGCTGCAGACCGGCGGCCGCCTCCTCGAGCGCCCTCCGCGCCGCGCGCGCCGATTCGTCGTCGGCCGACGCCCGCGCCGCCGCGATGGCCGCCTCGACCTCCTTCCGCGCATCGAGGAGGTAGCGCTTGGCCTCGGAGCGAGCGCGCCGGTCGGCGTCCTTTTCCCGGGCGGACAATTCCTTCTCCCGGATCGTCTGGCTCTCCGCCTGAACCTTGAGCCGGGAATGCAACGCCTCGACGACGGACTCGAGCTCGGCCATTGCCGCTGCGCGGCGCTCCAGCTCGCCCTCACGCTCTTCGGCGCGTGCGAGGAGGCTATCGAGCCGGCGTACCTCGTCGGACACCCGCCCGTCGGCGTCGGCGAGCACTGCGGCGTCCAGGCCCAGGCGCCGCGCGATGGAAAGTCCGTAGGACCGGCCGGGCACGCCCTTTCGGAATCGGTAGGTAGGACTGAGTGTCTCGGTGTCGAACTGCAGCGATCCGTTCACGATCCCCGGCACCTCGGCTGCGAGCGACTTGAGTGCGCCGAGGTGCGTGGTGGCTAGTGTGAGCGCGCCTCGACGCGTCAGCTCGAGCAGTACCGCCGCTGCGAGCGCCGCGCCCTCGGCGGGGTCCGTGCCGCTACCCACTTCATCCAGGAGGATCAACGTCGCAGCGTCCGTCTGCGCCAGCATGGTGCGCAGAGATGCCAGGTGGCCGCTGAAGGTCGACAGACTCTCGGCCAGCGACTGCCGGTCCCCGATGTCGGTGAACACCTGCGTGAACAGTGGCAGCGCGGTGCCGCGGCCCGCGGGCGGGACAATGCCGGACTGTGCCATCAACGCCGAAAGCGCGGTGGTCTTGAGCATGACGGTCTTGCCGCCAGTGTTGGGACCACTGATGAGCAGCGTGCGCTCGCCGCCGTGCATTTCCAGCGAGAACGGGATGACCACCACGCCGCGCGACAGCAGCAGCGGATGCCGAGCCTCGAGCAGCTGCAGTGGCCCGCCCGGCTCCATCATTTCCGGCACTTCGCCCTGAACTGCCACTGCATATCTCGCGCGGGCCACCAGATCATCAACCTGAATGCACATCTCGAGCGCCGCGGCGAGCACCTCCCGGGCGGGGCGAAGCATCCCGGTGAGCTCGCGCAGCACTCGCAGTACCTCGCGTTCTTCCTCCGCCTGCGCCTCGCGCAGCGCGTTCCCGAGCTCGACCGCCTCCGAGGGCTCGACGAAGAGCGTGCCGGCGCTGGCCGATTCGTCGTGAACGATGCCCCCGGGCCGGGAACGCGAATCCCGCCGAACCGGGATCACGTAGCGACCCCCGCGCACCGTCACTCCGGCATCCTTGATGGTGGCCTGCGCGTCGAGTCCACGCAGGATTCCCTCAAGTCGTCGCACCAGCCGCTGACGCGCGGCCTGGATCTCACGCCGGGCTGCGGCCAGGGCCGGGCTCGCCGTGTCGAGAAGCTCGCCATCGTCACCCACCGCGAGCTCGAGGCGCCGGTCGATCGCCCGGTCGGGCAGCGGAACTGCAAGCGCCGCCGCGCGTGGCGCCTGTTCCGCCACGCGGCGCAGCTCGGCATCGACCAGGCGCGCCGCGTTCAGGACCACCCGCAGATCCCGAAGCTCGGACAGTTCGAGGACCGATCCATCGATGCGGAGTCGCGACAGCGCCTGGGAAAGATCGGGCACCGGTTCGGCCACGAGCTTGTCACCGCGCCGAAAAACGGCGGCGACTTCGCCGACCACTGCGAGTTCTTCCCGGATCCACGTCAGGTCGCTGGAGGGGCGCCGATCCCGCACACGCGCGGCGCCGAGCGGGCCAGCTGCGTGTCCCGATACGGCAGCAAGCACCTCCCCGAATTCCAGATCCGCCAGTGCAGCCGCGATGCCGGTGTCCGGCAAGCGCAACGGGGTGCCCGCCGCAAGCCGGCTGGGCACCCCGTCGTTTGCCGACTGCACCTCCGAGTGACTCACGCGCGCTGCAGCTCCTCGCGCACGATCTGGTTGATCACCCTGCCATCAGCCCGCCCGCGAAATGCCGGCATCACCTGTCCCATGACCTTGCCAACGTCCGCCGCCCCAGCCGCGATGGCTGACCGCACAGCGGCACGAATTTCCTCCGGGTCCACATCGGCCGGAAGAAACTCCTCGATGACCTTGATCTGGGCCAGTTCCACCGCCGACAGGTCGAGGCGCCCCGCCTTTTCGTATTGTTCGACGGATTCGCGCCGTGTCTTCACCCCGCGCCGGAGGACCTCGATGGCGTCCTCGTCGGTGAGGGGGCGCTTGAGCTCGATTTCCCGATTCTTGAGGCTGGAGAGCAGTGTACCGAGTACCAGTGTGCGGTCCTTCGACTGCGCCTTCCGCGAGGCGTTCAGGGCCGACTGGAGCCGTTCGAGGAAGTCAGGCACACGGACCCCCCATCCCGGGCGTCCTCGCTGGATCCGAGGACACTCGGCACGGTGAAATTCCACCACTTTCGGGCCTCACGCGGGCAATTCTGGTAGCGATGATCGGGAGTCTAGCCGAGGACGGAACGGGAGACAAGCGAGCTCATATCAACCGGGCGGCCAGTGCAGCTGTCGCCCGCCAAGCAGGTGCAAATGCAGGTGATCCACGCTCTGCCCGCCATGATCGCCGGTGTTGGTGACGATCCTGTAGCCATTCGCATCGAGGCCCAAATTGCTGGCCAGCTGCGAGGTGAATGCAAGCATGCGGCCGAGCAATGCCTCTCCCTCGGGCCCGGTCGCTTCGCGCACCGACGCCAGATGCTGGACGGGGATGACCAGCACATGTGTTGGCGCCTGCGGCTGGATGTCACGGAAGGCGACCATTTCGCTGTTTCGCTCGACGATGCTGGCCGGGATGTCACCCCGGGCAATACGACAGAAGATGCAATCGGACATGTGAACTCCAGCGATCGAGTCAGGCCGGCCGGGCAGCAAGCGAGGCCCCCGCCCTGGCCGCCTGGATGAGGACCGCGGCGCTCAATGCCGCGGTCTCAAAGCGCATCATGAGCGGACCTGCCGAGACCCGGATGAATCCGTGGGTCAGTGCCAGCGATCTCTCAGCGTCGCTCAGCCCGCCCTCCGGGCCAATCAGGGCGCAAGCCGGAAGCGCCGGATCGAGCGTGGGCGGCGCGTCACCTGATGCGTCCAGCAACCAACGCACTCCGGGCTCGGCACTGCGCACGAACGAATCGATCGGCGCTGTCTCGCGGAGCAACGGCGCCCAGGCGCTACCGCACTGCTTCAGTGCCTCGCGTGCGCGGCGACGAAGCTTGTCAAGCTGTTCGGGCCGCAGACCGGTCGCCACTCCACGTGTGCGCTCAGTCTCCAGCGGCGCGATCTCCGTGACCCCCAGTTCAGTGGCCTTCTCCACGAGCCAGCCGAAGCGATCGCGGTCACCGGCTCCAACGCCGAGCACGAGCCGCACGGGCGCCGGCGTTCGATCCAGGGATTCGATCGCGAGGGTGAACCCGTGGGCCTTACCCGCAACCAGCCGGCCCGTCCCCCGAATTCCTGCGCCATCGGTGAACACGACGTCCGCACCCGCCGCAACCCGGCGCACCTTCAGGTGATGCAGTTCATCGTAGTCGAGGGATATCGTCGCGCCCGCAATTGCAGCCCCGGGAGGAACGAGAACCAGGGTCACTCAGCGGCGGGCCGCGACCGCCCACCAGCCGGCGTCGCGCGCTTCATCCACGACCGTGAATCCGGCGGCGGAGAGTTCGGGGCGAAACAATGGCTCCTCGTGCTCTTCCATGCCGGAGAAGATGGCGACGCCGCCCGGGCGAAGTGCCGCGATGATCTCCGGCAGGAGCGCGACGTTGACGACGCGCAGGATGTTGGACAACACCAGGTCGACTGGAGCGAACAGCGGCGCCACGTCGGCAGCGTCACCGTGGATGAACTGCACCTGGTCGGAGACGCCGTTGTGCTCCGCGTTGCGCTCGGCCACCGGCACCGATTCCTCATCCACCTCCACGCCTACCGCCCATGCGGCACCTAGTTTCACCGCACCGATGCTCAGGATGCCGCTGCCGCTGCCAAGGTCGAGCACCCGATCCTTCGGCTTGGCGTGACGATCGAGCAGGGTGAGCGCCGCGCGCGTCGATCCATGTTCACCGCTCCCGAAAGCCGATTCAGGATCAAGTATCACCCGCGGCCCGGCACCCGCCGATTCGGCGAGCCAGGTCGGAGACAGCGTGAGCCGACCAAACTGGCGTACGATGATGCCATCCCGCCAGGATGTGCTCCAGTCGACCTCGGGGATCACCCGGTGTACCACGGTAACGGGCGACTCGGCGAATCCGCGAAGCGCGCGATCGAGCATGCCGGCGGCCTCGGTGGTGCCGGCATAGGCCACCAGCGTGCCATCATCACGCTCCTCGATGGCATGCCCGGTCTGCTCCACCAGCCAGGCCCCGAGCCGCCCGCGTGATTCCGGTGCTGTGTTGACCTCGATCGCAACCCAGCTCATGCGCCCAGTACCTCCTTGATTCGGGACCAGAGTCCCGAGGAGCGGCTCGGTGGCTCGCCCTCGTGGGTCGCGAGCTCCCGGAAGAGCCGGCTCTGCTCGTCGTTCAGGCCATCCGGCGTCCACACGTGCACGCGCACATGCAGGTCACCCGTGCCATTCTGGCCCAGTCGCGGAAGGCCGCGGCCTTTCAGGCGCATCACGGTACCCGACTGTGTGCCGGCGGGGACCACGACGAGGACCTCGTCCGTGGCGGTGGGGACCCTGAACTCTGCGCCCAGGGCCGCCTGCGAAAACGACACGGGCAAGTCTACGACCAGGTCATCTCCCTGCCGCTCGAAGCGCTCGTCGTCCTTCACCTCCAGCATGACGATCAGGTCGCCCGCCGGCCCTCCGCGTACGCCTGCCGGTCCCTGGCCACGAAGCGTGAGGTAGTTGTTCGACGACACTCCGGGTGGAATCTCCACCGTCACCGAACGATCGGCACGCACCCGTCCGTCGCCGCGGCAGATCTCGCACCCTTCCTTGATGATCTCACCGTCCCCGCCGCAGCTGGGACAGGGGCTGACCGAAACGAACTGCCCGAATACGCTTCGGGCCTCGCGCCGCACTTCACCCGCACCAGCGCAGGTGGGGCAGCGCTGAGGCTTGCTGCCCTTCCGCGCGCCGCTGCCGTTGCAGTTGCTACACCGCTCGAGGGTCTTGAGCTTCACGGATCGCTTGGCGCCGCGAGCCACTTCCTCAAGCGTCAGTCGTACGGTGACACGCATGTCCTGGCCGCGGCGCCCATCGCCGGGCGCGCGGCGTTCACCGCCTCCAAACATCGACTCGAACCCGCCCATGCCGCCGAAGTCGCGCATGAATATGCTGAGCGCCTCGGCCAGATCGACGTGATGGAAGCCCTGGGCTCCACTCCCGTTGAGCCCCGCCTTGCCATAGCGGTCGTACGCTGCGCGCTTCTGCGGGTCGCGCAGCACTTCATAGGCCTCGGTGAATTCCTTGAACCTCGCCTCCGCGTCGGGCGCGGGGTTGCGGTCGGGATGGTAATCCATCGCGAGCTTGCGATAGGCCTTCTTGATGTCCGCGTCGGAAGCATCGCGGGACACTCCAAGCAATGCGTAGAACTCGCTCACGTGAGGAGTCCCTCCACCAGCAGGCTTGTGTGGTCCACCAGGCTCACGATCTTGTCGTACGGCATGCGTGTCGGTCCCATGACACCAATGACCCCGCTGAGGTCACCGGCGCGGTATGAAGAAGTGACGAGGGTAAAGCCGGCCAGGCGCGGATCGGAATTTTCGCCGCCGATCGTAATAGTGAGGCCGCGCCGCCGGCGCGCTTCGAGCGCGGCACCGAGAGTGTTCCGTTCCTCGGTCAGCTCGAGCAGGTCCCGGATGCGAGCCTTGTTGCCGGCAAACTCGGGCTGGTCGGCGAGGAGTCGCGCGCTCCCCAGCATGACCGAGCCGGGATCATCTCGCAGGTCGAACAGTTCCTCACCCTGCGACACGAAGATGTTGAGCAGGTCCCGTTCCCCGCCCCGGTCCTCTGTATCGCGCAGGCGCATCGGCAGCGTCGTACGGATCTCGCGCAATGTCAGGCCCGCGAGACGCTCGTTCAGAATCCGGCTCACACGCTGCACCGCGCCCGGCGCGAGGCTGCTGGGAACCTGCACGAAGATCGTCCGCACCACGCCGCTGCGAAGATTGAACACCAGCAGGAGCCGGTCCGACGCGACGGACACGAGCTCGAGTCGTTCCAGCACCACCGCATCGAGGGCGGGCGCCACCGCCACGCCGAGCTCCTGCGTGAGGACACCCAGAACCTGCGCTGCCCGGCGAAGAATCTCGCCCACGGCATTCGTGGCCGGCGGCGGCTGGAGCTCCTGCCGAAGCAGCTCCCGCTCCTGCTCCGTAGGAGGCGCGACCCGGACCAGGCCGTCGACATAGGTGCGGTATCCCCGGTCCGTGGGAATCCGGCCCGCGGAGGTATGGGGGTGGTACAGAAAGCCCTTCTCTTCCAGCTCGCTCATCGTGCTGCGGATGGTGGCCGACGAGACGCCAAGGCCCGACCGGCGCGCAATGGCATGGCTGCCAGCTGGTTCGGCAGTATCGATGTACGCCTGAACCACCGCCTCCAGTACTCGCAGTTCCCGCTCGTTCAGCCCCTCAGGTGCAGTCATGACAGCAATTTACGGGGTCAGGTGGGGTCAGGTGAAGCGCTGGCAGTCAGCCTGACAGGTCGGGCAGCCGATCCGACAGGTTTGGCTGCGAACCAACTGTGTAGCGCAAGTGACATGCTCACGCGATGGAGCGGACCAGCGCGTCGAGCCTGAGCCAGCCTTCGGCGGTCAGCCGGGCGCGCCCCGAGGACACCTCGGCCCAGCGGCTGTCGAGCCACTCTCGGAGTGCCGCGTCCGGAATCAGGCTGCTTTCGATGCCGTCGGATGTGCGAAGACTGAGGTAGAGGTGCTCGAGGTGAAGCTGAGCCGAATCCAGGGTCTCCCCTTCCCGGATCGGTTGACCGGCGCCTACGAGACGCTCGTAGCTGGCCCATTGCGGCACGTTCCAGGAGCGGTGCCCCGCGATCGCGGAATGGGCCGAAGGGCCGAGGCCGATGAAGGGAGCACGGCGCCAGTACGCACTGTTGTGACGCGCGTGATAGCCGGGACGCCCGGCATTCGACACCTCATAGTGATCAAATCCCGCCGCCCGCAGCGTCTCGTGCGCCTGCAGGTACTCGACGGCGTATCGCTCGTCGGGCGGCAGCGCGCTCTCGCCACGTGCCGTCCAGCGGCCGAGCGGCGTATTCGGTTCGATCGTGAGCCCGTAGAGCGACAAGTGCTGTGGGCCGAGCGCGAGCGCCAGCTCGAGATCGCGGGACCAGTCGCGTCGAAGCGCTTCAGGAAGCGCAAAAATCAGGTCGACCGAGACGTTGACGAATCCCGCCGCGCGGAGTGTCGACATTGCCACCGGCACCGCGGCGGCATCGTGGGTACGATGCATCCACGCGAGCACCGCGTCGTCGAATGACTGCACACCGAGTGAGATCCGGTTCACCCCAGCCGCGATCCAGGCCGCCGCGTTAACGCTGGTCACATCTTCGGGATTGGTTTCCAGCGTGATCTCGGCGTCCTCCTCTACCGGACGAGCCTGTCGCAGTCCCGCGATGAGGCGGTCGAGTTCCGCGGCCTCCAGGCGCGAAGGGGTGCCACCACCGAAATAGATGGTCGACAGCGACGGGGAGTCGCCCCAGCCCGGTTCTTCCTGCCGGTCGCGCCATTCGGCGAGTACCGTGTCGACGAACCGGCGTGAGGGCACCTGGCGCCGCACCGCGATGGCAAAATCGCAGTAGCTGCAGCGCCGGGCGCAGAACGGGACATGGATGTAGAGGTGCACCAGCGGAAAATAGGCTGGGTGCGGGGCTATCGAAGCCGATACCGACGCCCCGGCAGTGCCTCCACGACCGACCGCAGCTCCAGGGACAGCAGTTCCACCAGTGCTACGCCGGCATCCACCGCCACCTCTCGCGCGATGACATCGACGTCCTGGTCACCATCGAGCAGCACCGCGGCGATGCGGCGCTCCACGTCGGAGAGTCCCTCGGGCAGCCGGCGTGGAGGCGGAGTCAGCGGGAACGGGACCGAACGGATAACAGGCACTCCCGGAAATCTTGCCCAGAGATCATCGGCGGTGAGGAACGGCATCGCGCCATCGCGAATCAGCGCGTTGGTGCCCTCGGAGGTGGCCTCGGTGATCGGCCCTGGCACTGCCATGACGTCCCGTCCGGCGTCGACGGCCGCGGCCGCGGTGATCAGCGAGCCGGAGGTGTGAGCCCCCTCCACAACCACCGTGACCTTTGCCAGCCCGGCGATCAGGCGATTGCGATGGGGAAAGGTGTAGATCCGCGGCCGCTCACCAGGCGGCATCTCCGTGAGCAGCAGGCCGTCGCGAGCAACACGGTCGTACAGCGCGCGATTGGCGGCTGGATAGACATGGCCGATGCCGTTTCCGAGGATGCCGATGGTATTGCCACCTACATCGAGTGCGCGCGTGTGCGCGTGGGCGTCGATGCCACGTGCCATACCGCTCACCACCACCGCCTGGATACCGGCAGCGGCATCGACCACGGCCCGGCAGGCATGGACACCGTAGTCGGAATGATTCCGGCTTCCCACCACGGCGACCGCCCGTCGCCCAACCAACGTCAGGTCGCCAAGAGCGAAGAGCAGCCGCGGCGGGTCGGGTATCTCGGCGAGCGCGGCCGGATAGGTGGCGTCGCCCGGGAAGATGGTGACCACGCCCATCGCATCGGCATGGCGCAGTACGCGCTCTCCGGCCGCCACCTTCACACCGCGAATGGTGGCCACGGCGGCCCTGGAGAATCCTGCGGCACCCAAAAACGCAGACGGCGCCGAAATGGCGCCGAGCGGGGTCGAACAAGCTGCGAGGAGATCGGGAAGTCTTGATCCGAGACCCGGGGTGAGCGCGAGCGCCACGTACGCCGCCCGCTCCCGAGGATCGTCAGGAACCGTCGTCGGTCCCGTCATCGATCGAATCGGGATCGAACAGCGCGGCATTGTCATCGTGATCGGGAGGCTCGACGTAATTCTGCTCTACGGCGGCGGCCTCGCGGCGCGCCGCCTCGACGAAGCGCCAGAGGAACTCCTTCAGGTCATCGAGTCCCGTGCCCGCGACACTCGAAATAGTGAACTGGCCGGCCGCCTCGGGGGCCTGCACCACCGGCTCCGGTTCCCCCTCGGGCAGGAGGTCTGCCTTGGTGAGCACGACCACATGCGGCTTGGTGGCGAGCTCTTCGCTGTACGCCGCAATCTCTCGCCGGAGCTGCTCGTAAACCGACTGCGGATCTTCGGCGTCGAGCGGCAAGAGGTACGCGAGCACACGGGTACGCTCGACGTGCCGCAGGAAGCGAAGGCCGAGCCCCTTGCCCTCGTGGGCCCCCTCGATGATCCCCGGAATATCGGCGACGACATAAGTACGACTACCGGAGAGTCCGACCACGCCGAGGTTGGGCTCGAGCGTCGTGAAGGGATAGTCTGCGATCTTCGGGCGCGCGGCGGAGATGACAGAGAGCAGCGTACTCTTGCCGGCATTCGGTTCGCCTACGAGGCCCACGTCGGCGATGAGCTTCAGCACCAGCTCGATTTCGCGTTCCTGACCCTCGGCGCCAGGCTCCCATTCGCGGGGCGCGCGGTGTGTAGACGTGGCAAAGCGGGAGTTGCCGCGCCCGCCTCGGCCACCACGAGCTACCAGCAGCCGGTCACCCGCCATGACCTCGCCTAGAACTTCCCCGGTGGACGTGTCGCGAACCACCGTGCCGGGAGGGACGGGCAGTTCGATGTCGTCGGTGGAGGCGCCGGTCTTGTTTTTCCCCATGCCGTGTTCCGCTCGTTCCGCCTTCCACACGGTGCGATAGCGGTAGTCGAGCAGCGTGCTCAGGTTGGAATCGCCCACCACGAAGACGCTTCCGCCGCGGCCACCGTCGCCGCCATCGGGACCGGCCTTCGGCATGTACTTGAAGCGCGCGAAGGACGAAGCCCCGGACCCGCCGGTGCCTGCCGCAACCTTTACGATGGCCTGATCAACGAACATCTACGCTAGCTCTCCGGGGTCCAGCCATCGCGCACGCTGCGCCACAACTCCTTCACCTTGCGCCACGCGTCGAACGAAATCATCGGATTGACCACCGACAGGACGGCATCGACCTGCATCGGGTCTGCCCCGGCGTTGAGCGCACCCCGCAAGTGCGAATGCAGCTGCCGCTCCGTTTCCAGGATGGCCGTCTGGGCCACGGTGCACAGTTCGCGACGCATGATGTCGAGGCCCGGACGCGACAGGGTGCGCCCGTAGCCTTCGGCAATCATCCACTCGTCGACGGCCGGGTGCAGGGCCTGGACGTTGTCGCGCAGCTTCCGATAGTTCTCGCCGTACACGACCATGCAGGTGGCCTCTCCCCGCTTCGTCCATTCGGAATGCGCGTCATACGATGCATCGGCATCGAGTGGGGGAGCCTTGACTCCGCTGAACTTGCGCCACACCGCCATGGCCACGAGCGCGCGCGGATAGCCGCACATCAGGATCGACTGCAGCAGCAACTCCTCGACCCAGATGACCGGCACCTGCGCCAGGCGCACCGCGCGGACGCGCTCACGCATGTCGGGCTCGTCACCCTGCGCAATTGCCGCCGCGAACCGCACCAGTTCACGAGTCGGGAGATCCAGACTGTCCTGTTTCGCCATACGCTACCTCATCACCGGGCTTCAACCATCACCGTTCGCGCGCCGACCGGTGCCTCGTGCTGCAATCCACCCACCACGTGCAGGTACCCCGTCACCTGGCCGCGCGTGCTGTAGATCGCGAGCCGGGCATGTCGCTCGACCGACGGTGCTTCGAGGGCCGCCGTGAGGTCCGGCTCATATCGCCCGGCCAGGTCGCGCAGGATGGCGACCAGCGCAGCCGGCGAGGCGCGCATGTCGCCGTCCTCTACCTTGAGTGCCACACCGATACCAGAGCGGATCAGCACGGCGCTGTAGATGCCATCGGCGCCGAGCTTGACGGCGAGGCGCCCCGGGGCAGCGGCCATGAGATCCGTGCACGACCGGCCGGTGCCCGCCACCAGCCACGGATGCGCCATCATCGCGTTCCGGATGCGCATCATCGCTGGCTCATCGGACCGGCCAAATCGCGCATAGGCCCGAGCCATCGCTACCAGCGGCAGCGCGAAGCTCACCGCCGTACAGCCATCTACCCCGAGCCCGATCGACTCGACTGGTTCGTCGGTCCAGCGCGACACCTCGGAGAGGATGCGCTGCTGCAGTGGGTGCTCCAGCCGTTCATATCCATGAATCGGCCAGCCGCGATGCAGCGAGATCGCCAGCATCGCAGCGTGCTTGCCGGAGCAGTTGCTCCAGGCGGGGCTCATTTGAATTCCCTCGCGGGCCACCCTCGCCGCCATCACCGGCGACAAGGGAACGTGCGGCCCACACGCAAGATCGGCCTCAGTCTGGCCGACCTTGCGGAGCATCTCTTCGGCGAGGCGCACATGGCCTGGCTCGCTCGAGTGCGATGCGCAGGTCAGTGCCACCTCGGCGTCCGTCAGCCCAAACCGGTCGGCTGCGCCATCGGCTACCACCGGCAACGCCTGGAACGGCTTGGCAGCGGAACGCCAGAAGGTGCGGAGGCCTGGATCGCCCGACCGGGCAATCAGCTGTCCCGCCGGATCGACCACCGCCACCGAGATGCGGTGTACCGACTCCGGCAATCCGCCCCTGGTAGCTTCTGCCCGAAGTTCAAGCATCGGCACAAGATAGCCGGTGACGGCTCACGACGTGGCCCTCCGCGACAGCGTTACAGGCCGTTAGACTTCCCGACCATGATCGCTGCCCGATCCCGCTGGTTACCGCTAGTTCTGGCCGTTGTCGCGGGACCGCTGAGCGCTCAGGGGTCGCCCAACGTTCCGCTGGACGACCCGAGCCTCCCGCTGATCGAGTACCTGATCATGCGCGGCTCGATCCAGGATCCCTCTCCCATGCACCGCCCGTTCCGGCGCGCCGATGTCGTCGCGTCGATGGAGCGTGCCGACTCGACACCGGGTTCGGACAGTACCCTGATCCGGAAGCTGATCGCCCAGTACAAGGAGCTCGAGGCGCCCTACCGGTACGCCGTCGGGGTGCGGGCGGGCTTCCAGGCGACGACCAGCGATCGCCGCGACCTGATGCACCCGGCCGGAAGTGGCGGCATCTAGCCGTACGGCGACGTCCTGCTGGAAGGCGTGTTCGGTCCGGTGGTGGCGGTGAGCCGCCCGGCCATCGAACCTCGCGTCACCGACGACCCCGACTGGCCTGGCCGGACCGACCTCACGGTCGCCGGCCGGATGGTCGAGGCCTATCTCGGCCTCCAGTTCAAGACCTGGGGGCGATTCTGGTTCGGCCAGTTCGACCAGAACTGGGGGCCGATCAACTACTACGGCATTCCGCTCAGCAACTACGCCTATCCCCGCAACTATCTCGGGCTCGATGTCGGCTCGAAGAATGTGCGCCTGTGGCGCAGGTGGCGAAGCTGCGCGACGAGACCGACTCGCTGGGCGCAGACGATGACGCGCTACCACTTCATGCACCGGCTCGGCGTCCAGTTCTCGCCGCGCTGGTATGCGGCGCTGTGGGAAACGACGGTGTGGTCGGGGGTGGAACCAGGGAATGGACGGCACCTTCATCAACCCGGTCGGGCTGCTCCTCCTCTCCAACCAGTACGGCGAGGGCGACAAGGGCAACATCATCGTTGGCGCCGACGTGAGCTGGCGGGTGGCGAAGCGCGCCACGATCCAGGTGCAGCTCGCACATCGACGACCTGCAGATCCAGAGCATCGACGACTCGACGTCGTACCCGAACCGATGGGCCTTCACGGTGACGGGCTTCGGTGCGCTGGGCAGGCACATGTCCTGGCAGGCCCTCTACACCCAGGCCTCGAACCTCGCGTTCCGTACGTCGGACCCGAGCGACAACTTCGAGGATGGTGGTGTCGGGATCGGTCGCGGCTATCCCGACATGGACTACCTCAGCCTGAGCATCGTCGATTCCCGATCGCCAACCGCTGGATGATCTCGCCCGATGCCGTGTTCCAGCGGCAGGGGCCGTCGCGCATCACCGATCCGACGCCGCAGGACCCGGATGAGATTCGTGACACGCCCGCCTTCCTGAGCAAGCCGATCGAGTATGGCTACCGCCTCGGTGTCACCTTCAGCGGCCGACAGGGACCGCTCGAGATCCAGGGCTCGGGCGGTCTGTACCACGTGACCAACGAGGGCAACGTGGAAGGCGTGAGCGACACGCGATTCGAGGGGAAGATCCAGGCCCTGCTGCGCATCGGCAAGCGGGGAGCGCTCAAGTGATGCGCGACGCGACGCCGCTCACGCGCGCGCGTGCCGCCGAGATCGCGGCACAGTTCAGCGCCCTCCGGGTGGCCGTCGTGGGCGACCTGATGCTGGATCGCTACCTGATTGGCGACATCGAGCGAATCTCGCCTGAAGCGCCCGTGCCGGTGGTGCACGTGTCGCAGCGGCGGGATGCACCGGGCGGTGCGGCCAACGTCGCGGCCAACGTAACCGCCGCCGGGGCACGATGTCATCTCATTGGCGCGGTGGGTGATGATGGCGCCGGGGAGGCCCTGCGCCAGGCACTGCGAGAAGTTGGTGTCGACGACGCACGCGTGTCCTCGGTGAGCGGGCGTCCCACCACGACGAAGACTCGCGTCATCGCGCGGGGCCAGCAGGTGTGCCGCGTGGATGAGGAAACCGACCGCGCGATCGAGGGCGACGCCCTGGCGCACATCACGGCGCAGGCGCTCGCGGCGCTCGCGGACAGCGACATTCTTCTGCTGGAAGACTACGACAAGGGGTCGCTGCCACCGGCACTGGCCACGGCCCTGATTGCGGCGGCGCGCGAACGGAAGATCCCGGTCGTAGTCGACCCGAAGTACCGGCACTTCTTTGCCTACTCCGGTGCCAGTGTACTCAAGCCCAACCGGCGCGAACTGGTGGCGGCCCTCGGCGCCGCAATCGATCCGGCTCAACCCGATGCCTTCCGGGCGGCGTATCGCCGACTTGGAGCGGAGCACCTGCTGGTGACGCTGGGCGCGGAGGGCATGACACTGGTCGGGAGGGATGAGACGGTGCGGGTGCCGGGCACCCCGCGACAGGTCTACGACGTTTCTGGAGCTGGTGATACGGTAACGGCCTGGGTTGGCCTCGCCCTCGCCGCAGGTGCGAGCATCGAAGAAGCGGCTGTTTTGGCGAACATGGCGGCGGGGATCGAGGTCGGAAAGCCCGGTGTGGCCACCGTTTCGGTGGAGGAGTTGCTCGCGGCCTACGACGCGGGTTAGACTTTCCGCCCCTGAAGGGCGATTAGCTCAGCTGGTTAGAGCGCTGGTCTCACATACCAGAGGTCGGGGGTTCGAGCCCCTCATCGCCCATCGCCCAAACGACAAACCCCGCAATGAACTTGCGGGGTCTTCTGTTGTCGTGGTGCCGCTGAATTGCCAAAGGTCGGTGCCCGAGCCAGACGGGGTCCGGGGCGCGCAACTTTCTTCGCTGGGATCCGCCGTGACGATGCAAAATCATGCGAAAAACCTTGGCGCCCCTGGCGAGATCGCCCGCGCGACCGCGATTTCCGGCACGAAAACGGGTCTGCCATCGCGTTGTCACGCGAGCACTTGGAGAACCTTTAGGGTCGGCGTGTCACGAAACCGACTCGTTGCTGGCCCTGGATTGCTTTCATCACGGTTGATCCTGCCGCGGGACGGGCACCCCGGTCGTGAGGCCGGTCCGCAAAGCCACGGGTCTCCTTGGAGACAGCCGAGCCGACAACGCAGGAGCGCGCCGGAAGAGTTCCGGCACTCACTCTATGCAGGAGGTTCGTATGCGCATGTCCTCGAAGGCCGTTCTCGCCCTGTTCTCCCTGACGTCCATCACGCTGGCCGCCTGCTCGCCCGGTGAGCCGATCCTCGGCCCAGACGGGACCGTGCCCGGCACCAACACCGGCGGCACCGGCGGCACCGGCACCGGTGGCACCGGGACGGGCGGCACCGGAACGGGCGGCGACCGCGTACCGGGCGGCACGGGGTCGGGCGGATGGCTCGACGGCCGACACCACGTTCACCGGCGGGTCGCCGGGTGGCAGCACCAGCGGCGGCCAGACCGAGACGGAGCAGGGCTTCCTGGGTTGGGAGCTGAAGGTGCTGCCGAGCGGTGAGCTGCAGTTCCGCTTCAGGCAGACGGACCTGACCGTGGCGAGCTTCTCCTACGTCGTGGGCGGCAGTGTGACCGGCGAGTGGCAGTGCTACAACAAGGCCGACAACACGCCGCAGCGGCCAGCCGTTTAGCGACACGATCAGCGCCACGGCCACGCTCGGTGCCCAGTCGTTCAACGGGTCGATCAACGCCATCCTGACCACGAGCGTGATGGCGGATCAGTGCGGCAGCACCCAGTTCATCGCGCTGCCGGTGGCCGGGCAGCCGTGGACCTGGAGCGGCGTCTATCTCGACAACCCTGCCGGCCGCCTGCCGCTGCCCTCGATCTCGCTGGGCGATGCGCCGGTGGGCTTCTCGGTGCCCTGAGCGCGACCCCCCCGACCGCATGACCACGGCCCCGTCGAGCGCTTGGCGCTCGACGGGGTCGTCCGTTTCGGTCGCCGCATGGTGGCAAGCGGCCGCGGCGGAACGCGCATGTGGTAGTTAGGGGCGCTCGCTACCTGTGCAGGGGCGTCACGCGCTCATCAGTGAAGCTCAGAGCGCGTGCGCTAAGGTCGTAGCGAATCCGCAGGATGGCATGGGTCTGGGTATCGACCCAGACGGTCGCGGGAGTCTCTGGGCCCCGCTACTTCACGTCCACACGTCCTTATGCGACACTTGCGCGGATCTCCGGCAGGGATACTGTATGGACGGGAGGCCTGATCCGGCGATCCCGCGAGACCGGCACTCCCGACGCGCAACACGCCGCACCGGGGGAATGCCATATGCCATCGATCAGGTTCATCCGCCGCCGTGCCCTGCTCTTTTCCGCCGTCGCCGCTGTCGCGGGCGTCCTCACGATCTCCGCATGCAGTACGGAGGAAAACCCGCCTGCGGGGACTCTCACGCTCGCAGTGGCGCCCTCCAGCATCAATGTGGCACGCAGGAGGAACCGGCAGCGCCGCGGCCACCATCACACGTGGTGGTTCGTTCACCGGTGCCGTAACCCTTTCCGCCACTGGCAACCCCACCGGCGTTACCGTCACCTTCACCCCGGCGACCATTGCAGCGGCAGCGACCACCGCGACGATCGCGGTCGCTGTTGACGCGGCGGTTGCTCCGGGCAGCAAGACCATCACCATCAGTGCCACCGGCTCGGGAGTTACCACTGCCACTGCGACCCTTACTGTCGTCGTGATCGGGGCCGAGGCGGGCGCGATCGCGCTCGCGGCGAATCCTGCTGCGCTGACCGGCGTCGCCGTTGGCGCGGCCGCCGTCACATCCGCCATCACCCTTACACGCACCGCACCGTTCGCCGGCGCGGTCGGCCTCACCGTCACCGGCGCACCGGCAAACGTGACTGCCACCGTGAACCCCACAAGCGTTGCCGCCGGAGCCACCACCTCGACGTTGAGCGTTTCGGCGGCGGCGGGTGCCGTGAGCGGCACCTACCCGCTGGTCATTCATGGCTCCGGCACCGGTGTCGCAGACGCCACCGTCACGGTGAACGCCACCGTGACCGGCGGTGCCGCGGGAGGCGCCTCGTTCACCTTCGCGCCGACACCACTGCCGATCACAGCAGGTGGCGCGAACGGCACTTCCACTGTGACGATCGCGCGCACCGGTACGTTCGCCCCGTCGGGCGCGCTCAACTTGACGGTGGCTAGCGCGACGGCCGGGCTCACCGCGACCGTAACGCCGAATACCAACGTGACCGGAAACACCGCGACCGTGACCGCGCACGGCGACTGGGGCCGTGGCGGCCGGCACGTACGACCTCACACTCACGGGCACCGGTACCGGCATTCCGAACGCGGTCGGCACGCTTGCCAGTCACGGTGACGGGCGGAGGTGGCGGTGGCGGGAATGTGTCGGCCACCTTCTGCGCCGAGAATGCCCCCCTCTGGGTGGCATCACAGGAGCGGCTCCGGCGCCTGGACCCAAGTCACGCCCACCACCGGGCTCTGACGTACCAGTTCACGTTCACGTCGGGCACCGGTGGCGTCGCCGTCGTCCAGTCAGACGGCTCCGGTGGGTATGAGCTGTAGCGTCTATCTACGCCACATTCGCCGAGTTTACCGGCGTGGGCGCCAGTTTGGCTTCCAATGGGTGCGGCACCAAGACAGTGAACGGCTCGGTGGCCGGCCTGGCACCAACAGAGACTGCCACCGTACGACTAGGGTCTGCCAGCGCGAACGCGGACCGAACCCGCCCGCCGATCTGAACTTCGCGCTCCAGAACGTGCCGGATGGGTCCCTGGATCTGATCGCCTCGCGAGTCAATGCGTTGTTCGCAGTTAACAAGATCATCCTGTGCGGCCGGGACCGAACAGCAGCCCCCTTTCGACGCTGGACTTCGCTACTGAAGGGTTCGCGCCCAGCACCGCGAACAACGTGACGCGTAACAGGCCTCGGATCCGACAATGGCTCGATCAGTAGCGAGTTCTGGGGGTCGAATGGCTCGACCACGGCCGGAATCGGCTTGCCTATCTCATATGCTTCCCCGTCCGTGGCATACAATGCGATCCCGGTTGGCGAGCTTCCCGCGGGTGACCTGCAGAGTTTGTCTGCCGATGCCTTCAACTTGAGCAGTCCGGACCACGCCCGGCGTGCCGGGATCTACTTCCGCACTCCGGTCAACCAGTCGATCACGCTGGGGCCGGACTTGAGCACGCCTACCTCCGTGAGCAAGACCGTGAATGGGTCCAACGCCTGGCCGCGGATACAGTTCCCGGTTCAGACGGAGTACAACAAGCTGTTGGGTGCAGTCTACACCCAGGCCTCGTCTCGACCGGTTCGCCAGCGTCTCGGCGACGGCGGGATACTTCGGCAGCCGCGCCCGCCACGTGGGACTTGCCGTTACCCGAATCTGAACGGGGTGACGGGTTGGCAGCAGACGTGGGGTCTGCAGAACGGCACTGCCATCGATTGGACAGTGGTTGCCCAGGGAGGAACCGCCCAGATCATTTCTCCGATCACTGATGGCAGCACGTTCAGTGGGGCTTCCGCACCAGCGGCTCGACGCCACTGACCCTGCACGGCCTCCGCACCAGGGCGGATCCCTTTGGCCTGCAGCGGCGCCTGCAGGCGACGTTGAACACAACAGGAGTGCGTTAGGATGGGATAGTACGTTGATGGCCTGACTGGTGGGAATGCATGGAGGGCGTGAAGTGGCTCCGGCCACTTCACGCCCTCCGCGCATTTTCACGCTTGATGTCCTCACGTCTTCACGCCTTCACGTCCCTGCATGGGCCCTGTTGGATTCGAACCAACGACCTACGGATTATGAGTCCGCTGCTCTAACCGACTGAGCTAAGGGCCCGGAAGCAAGCCGAATCTGTCACGATGGCCGTCCTACGTCCACTCGTGCCCGGGTGGCGCCGGTGCCGCGCACTCGACGCCCCTCCGGCTGTCGGCTCACCGCCACATGCAACAGGATGACACAGGCCATGGCTGCAGCCATCCCATCGTGTGACCGCCAACTTCTAGTCGCATGATGTCGTACCTGTAGACACTCGGGCGCCCCATCCGCATCACACGCACGGTGATTGCAGAAAGCTGCAGCCGCACCGTCGTAACCCTTGACGGTCGATTCGGCCACCGGGGCACGCCTGCTGCTCTTCCAGAGGCCACTGTTCACCTGGTACCTCGCTGACAGACCGCGAGGGGTGACCAACTGGAGACACCATGCGCGCCTTCCGCCCCTGGGCCATACTGATCGCATGCACGCTGACGCTCGCGTCGTGTGCGGGCGATGGCCCTGCCGGCCCCTCTGGCAACAATCCTCCGGCGTCCGGCACTGGGACGCCTCCGGGTGATACCACCGGGACGCCTCCGGCCGATACCACCGGCACTCCGCCCGCGCCAAGTCCATCGGAAGACTCGCTCCAGTCGCGTGCTGCAATCGGAGCAGGATCGCATCGAGGTTACGCGCGCGGCGAGCAGCGCGGTGTACGACTCGCTCCGCCTGGTGTGGCAGCTGACGCAGGCGCTTCCGATGCTGCCGATCCCCACCCCGCTGCTGTTGTGCCAGCCGCTCGAATACGACGGCGCGGCCGCCATCATCGGGCCGGAAGGCGGTGAGCTGCGGTTCGGTCCGCACCGGCTGACCATTCCCCCGGGGGCGCTGCTCACTCGCACCGTCGTCACCGCCGAGGCACCGACGTCCCTGATGGTCACCGCGGACTTCTCCCCGCATGGCCTCCAGTTCCAGAAGGACGTTGAGCTCCGGCTGGACTATGAACACTGCACGCAGCCGCTCCTGCCGGGCGCGTTCCGCGTCGTATATCTCGACAACCTTCTCAAGATCCTCGAGGCGCCGCCGTCCGAGGACTATCGCAGCTCGCGCTGGATTCGCAGCTGGCTCCGGCACTTCTCGAAGTACGCGGTGGCCTACTAGTGCGCTATCGCTGCGCCAGCCCTGCGGAGCAGGACGGGCCCGGCCCCGTAGATGCCCGGGCACTGATTGCGTTCGGCCGGGAGCACGAACTTGCGGGGCGGCTGCGCGAGGCATCGGACCATTACGGCGAAGCCGCACGGCGGGCTCGCGACGCCGGCGAGGCAGCCCTCGAGGCGGAAGCACTGCGCCGGCTGGGCGTCGCCCATCACCGGCGCGGCGAGGGTCCCGACCTTGGTCGGGACCTTTGTCGTCAGAGTCACGACGTCGCGCTGGCGGCCGGACTGCCGGTGGCGGCGGCCGAGGCGCTCAACTGTCTCGCCGGCTTCGAGCTCGAGCAGGCCGCCTACGACTCGGCCCGGGCAACCTTCTCGGCCGCCCTGGAGCTCGGAGGAAGCAATGCGCGGCTTCGCGGGCGGATCGAACAGAACCTCGGCGTGCTGGCGAACATCCGGGGCGACCTGGATGAAGCGCTCGCCCACTACCTTGGCGCGCTCAATGCCTTCGAGTCCTCCGACGATCGCCAGGGCATGGCACTGGTCTATCACAATCTGGGGATGATCAGCGCAGACCGGCGGCAATGGCAGGACGCCGATCGCTACTATCGCCGGAGCAGCGAACTCGCTGCCGCCCAGGGCGACGTGCAGCTCCGCGGGCTCTGCCTCCTCAACCACACGGAAGTGTTCCTGGCCCAGCAGCAGTACGCCTCGGCCCGGCAGAGCGCCGACGCCGCGCTCCAGGTGTTCGACGAGCTGGGGAGCGCGGACGGCAAGGCCGCAGCCTACCGCTTTCTCGGCATGCTCTATCGCGAAACCGGGGAGCCCGCCATGGCGGAGGCGCGCCTCAGGGGTTCCATCGACCTGGCGCGCGATGGCGCTTTCCCGCTGGAAGAGGCGGAATCACTGCGTGAGCTTGCGCTCCTTTTCCAGCAGACGGGGCGGAATCAGGACTCGCTCCGCAGCCTCGATCACGCGCACAGGCTCTTCCGGCGGCTCGAGGCGAACCTCGACGTGGTCGACGTTGCGTCGCGCGCGTCCCGGCTGGAGGAGACGTATCTCGTCGTGGTCAGGAACTGGGGCCAGTCGATCGAATCAGCCGACCGCTACACCTTCGGTCACTGTGAGCGGGTCGCCACCTATGCCGAAGCGGTGGCTCGCGCCTTGGGACTGGATGCGCTCGAGCAGACGACGATCAGGGTAGGAGCCTACCTGCACGACGTGGGGAAGGTCCGGGTGCCGCACGAAATTCTCAACAAGCCGGGGCCGCTGACACCTGATGAGTTCCGCATCATGCAGGATCATACGATCTACGGCGTGGAACTGCTGGCCTCGATCCAGTTCCCCTGGGACATCCGTCCCATCATCCGGTCCCATCACGAGCGCGCGGATGGCCGGGGCTATCCCGACGCGCTGCGCGGTGAGGAGATCCCGCTCAGCGCGCAGGTCATCGGGATCGTGGACGTGTGGGACGCCCTGACAACGGACCGCAGCTACCGGAAGGCGATGACGCACGAGGCAGCGCTGGAGCAGATGGCGCAGTGCCGAGGCTGGTGGCGGGAGTCGGTGTACAACGCGTTCATGGCGGCCGTCGGCACGCCTACCGCTCATACTCCGTTTCCAGCGGCTCAACCACGACAGCAGTTCCGTAGCACAGCACTTCCGTAACTCCCCTCGCGATCTCCGTGGCGTCGTAACGCACCCCGATCACCGCGTTGGCGCCGCGCCGTTCCGCGTGCGCCATCATGATCTCGTAGGCCTCCTCGCGGGCCTTCTCGCACAGGTCCGTGTAGAGCGAGATGTTCCCGCCCACGATGGTCTGCAGACTCGCCCCGATCTGCCCGAACACCGATCGCGAGCGGGCCACGATGCCGCGCACCACGCCGAGTGTATGGATGACGCGGTGATTCTCCAGTGTGAACGTGGTAGTGGTCATGTCCGGATGCATCACTTCCTCCCCTGGGCGCGCACGCGCTCGTACAGCGCGATATAGCGCTCCGCCATGATGGCGCGAGTGAACTGCTCCTTGACGCGCTGCCGTCCCGCCGCCCCCATCCGTTCCCGCAATCCGGGATCGCGGCTCAGCGTCTCGAGCGCCCGCGACATCGCTTCGACGTCGCGAATGGGCACCTCGAGTCCGGTAACGCCCGGGACGTTCAGCTCGCGAACGGCAGTAGGCAGTGCCGTCGTGATTACCGCGCGCCCCGCGGCCATGGCTTCGAGCACCGAAATGCCGAACATCTCGTCGGAGGTGACGGATGGCAGCACGAGGAAGTCCGCGTCCGCCATGCGGCGCGGCAGGTCCTCATCCGGATATTCACCAAACCAGCGCACCCGGTCGGCAATGGCCAGCGCGCGTGCCATCGTCTTGAGGCGGGGGGCGTCAGGGCCGTTTCCGATGACGTCGAGCCTCACGTCCGGCGTTTGCTCCAGGGCCCGGAGCAGGATGTCCAGTCCCTTCCAGCTCGCCAGCCGGCCGATGAAGATCGCGCGCGGCGGAGCCCCAGGCGGTGGGGGCGGCACGACATCCCAGCGCGACTCGTCGATGCCGAACGGGATGACCTCGGTCTTGGCTTCGTAGCCCCGCAGATCAGCCGAAAGCGCGAGGTGCGCCCGGCTGGGCACCACGATGGCCCGGGCCCGGCGGAGCACCAGTCGCACGGCCGGACGGTAAAGCCCGTGCCGGGCGTCGTCGTGGTGCGTCACCACCACCGGCGCGCGGCCGGCGCGCAGGAGGACCGCCACGTCGGCAAGCACGTGGGGATGATGCACGTGAATGATGTCGGCCCGCTTCCAGGCGGCCGCCAGGTACCCCGGCGCTATTTCCTGTGAACCGAGCGCACCGAGCGAGTATGTGCGGGTGATGGTGCTGCGCGACCTGCCCGACTGGCCGGTACCGAAGACCGATTCGACCGCCACCACCTGCACGTCGTGCCCAAGCGCCGCGGCACCTTCCGCGAGGCCCTGCACGACCCGCTCCATGCCACCGGAGCGCGGCCAGTAATACTTGGCGAGGTGCAGGATACGCATGCATACCCGTTTACGAAGGAGGTTGCGGTCGTGCCGCATGCGCGACGGGGCCGTGCCGCGGCGGCGGGAAGTTGGCCAAGTTGCGGAGCCCGGTCAACCGCGCACTTGGTACGGTGCGACGCGCCAGTAGATTACCTCACGCCGTGAAGGCACGGCACCTCACGTTCCCGGCTTCAGCAACAGGAATTCGTGCGCGCTCTCGTCATCTCCACGGACGCGATCGATCCCTCCCAGCGCGGCAAACTCCGCGCCCTCGAGGGTATGGGATGCGCCGTTGCGCTCGCGGTTCCCGCCGACTGGCCGCAGGGGGGTGCTCGTGTCGAATGGGGTTCCGATGGCGGGATCAAGGTGGCGCCGATCCAGGTTCGGGGCGGCGACGATCCCGCGACGCTCCGCTGGCGCGGCGGCGCTCTGGGTCGTCTCTTCACCGAGTTCCGGCCCGACATCATCCAGGTGGAGGGTGAACCGTGGTGGCCGATCACCACCCGCGCTCTCCGGCTGGCCGAGAAGTTCAAGATCCCCGCTGTACTGGTGGCGAGCACCAGCGTACCGGTCACCCTGGGCTTCGCTGAACGGCTGCGCCGCCGCCGGTCGCTCCGCGCGGCGCGCGGATTTGTCGGCATCAACCGCCTCGCACTCGACCTGGTACGCCGGGAGCGCCCCTCCGTTCCCTCGGTCATCGTGCCAATGCACGGGGTCAGCGTCCCCGTCCAGGGGCGTCCGCGCGCCCCTCGCCCCGGATTCGACATCGGCTTCATCGGCCGACTGGTCCCGGAGCGCGGGGTCGACCTCCTCATCAGGGCTACCGCTCGGCTGCGGGGCGACTGGAGCCTGACCGTGGTCGGCACCGGACCCGCTCAGCAGGAACTCGAGGCGCTCGCGGAGAAGGTCGGCATCGGCTCACGGGTGCGATGGCTCGGGGGCATGCCGAGGCACTGGCTCGAATCGGTGTGGCCAACGCTCGACTGTGTGGTGCTGCCGGCCCGCACGACCACCCGCTGGGTCGAACCGGTCGGCCAGGCGCTGCTGGACGCGATGGCGCAGGGGCTGCCCGTCGTGGGTACCGACTCGGGCGTGCTTCCCGAGATCATCGGCGACGCCGGTATCGTGGTGCAGGAGGATGATCCGGACGTCCTCGGTCTTGCGCTGGAGCGCCTGCAGAAGATGCCCGACGAACAGGCGCGCCTCGGCGCCGCAGGCCGGCGGCGGGTGATGGCGGAGTATGTCGACGATGCGATTGCCCGGAAGACGCTGGCATTCTGGCGCCAGGTCAGCGGGAGTGCCGCAGTGGAGCCAGTCCGCCAAAGGCACCCGAACACCTTGACTTAGCTCTACTTGCGACGAAACTTCGGCCCCATGATGCCCTCCGGCCGCCGTGTCCCGCGCGGCGCTCCGGCTGCTGTCCGCGGCCCTCCTTGTCCTGCTGCTGTCGATCCAGCCAGCTCCGGCCCATGCTCCGGGCTCAAGACCCGATACCGGGGCTCCGCCCGGCGGCCGGATCTTCCGAATCCGCCACGATGCCCCCGGCGCAGGCGCGGGCCCTGCTGCAGTCGCGTCCGGACCTGGCGCAGCAGGTGCGAGAGCGCATTGCGGCCTCCGGGCTGACCCCGAACAGATCCGGGTGCGCCTCGGGCGGCGGGCTATCCCGAGGACCTGCTGGACGACTACATGGCGGGCGCCGATACGACTCGTCAGGCCTCCCCGACGTTCAGGCGTCCTCGACGCGGTGCGACTCTCTTGGCGTCGTGAGCGCCGAGGAGTCGATTCGCCTGCGCCTCCTCACCGACTCGGCCGCGGTGACCGAGTCGCTGCGGAAGGATTCCCTGGCGCTGAAGCGAAGGGTCTGCAGGTATTCGGCCTCGACGTCTTCAGGCGCAGCAGCAAAGAGTTCGCGCCGGCACTCGCCGGGCCGATCGATCCGAGCTACGTGCTCGGCCCGGGCGACCTCCTGGTGCTGGTGATCACCGGTGACGTCGAGCGTTCCCAGTCGCTCGACGTGAATCGCGAGGGGTTCATCCTCATTCCGCAGGTCGGGCAGGTCTTCAGGTTGCGAACCTGACCCTCGGGCGAGGTCACGGACCTGCTGTACACCACGCTGAGCCGGGTCTACTCCGGCATAGGACGTGGACCGGACGCGCGCACCCGCTTCCAGCTTTCGGTCAGCAAGATGCGCGCGATTCAGATCTACGTCTCGGGCGACGTAGCCCGGCCGGGCCTGTATCAGGTATCCGGCGCGGGCTCGCGTGCTCAGTGCCCTCTATTCGGCTGGTGGTCCCACGGCCGCGCGGCACCTTCCGGAAGATCGAGGTGCGCCGCGGCATCGGAACTGCTGGGCACGGTGGACCTGTACGACTACCTGCTCCGCGGCATCAACAGCAGCAACCTGCGGATGTCGTCGGGCGACGTGGTCTTCGTGCCACCGCACGGTCCGCAGGTGAAGATCACCGGCGAGATCCTTCGCCCTGCCATCTACGAGCTCGTCGCCAACGAGACCCTGCGCGACCTCATCGCTACCGCGGGCGGCTTTTCCGAACAGGCGCTGACCACGCGCGTCCAGATCAACCGCATCCTGCCGCCGGCCGCACGCGGCGACAGGGGACGCGATCGGGTCGTCGTCGACGTGTCCGGCGAGCAGCTGGCGCAGGGAATCGTTCCGCCGTACCCGATGGACGCCGGCGACTCGGTGGTCGTATTCCCGGTGGCGAAGCGCCAGCGCTCGGTGGTCAATGTCAGCGGGAATGTCTGGCTGGAGGGGCCGATCGGCTTTACGTCCGGGATGCGCCTAGGCGACGCCATCCGGCTGGCAGGCGGCCCCAAGGCCGACGTATTCCTCGGTGATGTCCTGGTGAGCCGCCTGCAGCCCGATTCGACCCGGATTCAGCTCCGCAGCGCGCTCGCGGACTCGACCGGACAGCCGGTCGACAATTTCCCGCTCGCCGAAGACGACGACATCATCGTCTTCGCCCGGAGCGAGTTTCGCAGTGATCGGTACGTCACGATCACCGGTGCCGTACGAAAGCCGGGTCGGCTGCCCTATACCGAGGGAATGACCCTTCGTGACGTGGCGCTGCTGGCCGATGGCCTGCGCGAGGACGCGTTCCTGGAGTATGCCGAAGTTGCCCGGCTGCCGGCGAGCCGCGCCTACGGCCAGGTGGCGACCTCCATCCGGGTTCCACTCGACTCGACCTATGTCTTCGACCGGGGCCCGGACGGCAAGTACCTGGGCCCCCCGGGCTTGCCCGCACCCGCATCGGGCGCCCCATCGTTCGTGCTCGATCCCTTCGACAACGTGCTGATCTTCGACCAGCCCGGCTGGGAGCTCCAACGCGTCGTGGTCCTGACCGGCCAGGTGCAGTTTCCCGGCAAGTACGCACTGCGCACCCGGAACGAGCGACTGAGTGACCTGATCGCGGAGGCGGGCGGACTCACCAGGGAGGCATACGCCGACGGGATCCAGTTTTACCGCCGGAAGGACAAGGAAGGCCGCATCGGCATCGACCTGCCCGAGGTCCTGCAGGACAGCGCCTACCACGACAACCTGATTCTCGCGGGTGGAGATTCGATCCACATCCCGGAATACAACCCGGTTGTACGGGTGGCTGGCGCCGTGAACGCGCCACTGGCGGTGACGTGGGTGGAGGGCAAGAACCTCGACTTCTATGTGGCGTCGGCTGGCGGTTACAGTCGCGATGCGGACAAGAGCAGGACTTACGTCACGCAGCCGAGCGGCAAGGTGGAGAGCGTGAAGCGCCGGTTCCTGATCCCGGACGGGAAGCCCAGGCCGGCGGCGGGCGGAAAGATTTTCGTGCCCGAGAAGGACAAGACCAAGCCGCCGGCCAACACGCTGCAGGTGCTGGCGACGGCCGCAACCATCATCGCGAGCCTCACGACGATCATAATTGTCGCGAAACAGTAGTCAGGGAGGCTACGCCGACCGCTGCTTGAGGGGCCCGGAAATGCCTCGCGCGGGCGTGGCCCGTGGCACTGCCACGCTGGCGGCGGCGCGAAGTCCGGCACGAGCCTGAGCAGGTGGGCGCGGAGCACGTCGTCTCCGACTCCGTTCTGGGCCTCCCCGATCAGCCGATCCACGGCCGCGTCGAGCCCGGTCGGGAGCGTGCCATTCTTGGCGCGCAGCACCTTCGGATGCGTGGTTGGTACAGCATTCTCGGAATTGAAGAAGAGCTCCTCGTAGAGCTTTTCGCCCGGCCGTGTCCCGGAAAACATGATGTCGATGTCACCCACCTCGAGCCCCGAAAGGCGGATGAGATCGTTCGCGAGATCGACGATCTTGACTGGCTCACCCATGTCCAGCACGAAGACCTCGCCGCCCTTGCCGATGGCACCCGCCTGCAGCACCAGCTGCACCGACTCGGGGATGGTCATGAAGTAACGCCGCATCTCGGGATGCGTGATCGTGATCGGGCCGCCGTCCTGGATTTGCCGCAGAAAGGTGGGCACCACGCTCCCCCGGCTCCCCAGGACGTTGCCAAACCGCACCGCGACGAAGTTCTTCCCGTGCTCCTCCGCGATCCGCTGCACGATCTGCTCCGCCACACGCTTGGTCGCGCCCATGACGTTGGTGGGGCGCACCGCCTTGTCGGTCGAGACCAGCACGAAATGCTCGGCCCCGAACTCGGCCGCGAGCTCAGCGACGTTCCGGGTGCCGAGCACGTTGTTTGTCACCGCCTCGCCGGTGTTGGTCTCCATGAGGGGCACATGCTTGTGCGCCGCGGCATGGAAGACTGTATATGGGGAGAAGCGCACGAAGATCTGCTGCATCCGACGCCGGTCCCGGACATCGGCGATGACCGGGATGCACGTGAGGTTGGGCGCGAGGCGCCCCAGCTCGTGCAGGATGTCGAAAATCGAGTTCTCGCCGTGGCCCAGCAGGACGAGGCGGGATGGCTCGAGGCGGGCGAGCTGGCGGCACAACTCGCTCCCGATGGAACCGCCCGCGCCCGTCACCAGCACGGTCTCTCCGGTCGCGAGTCCGCGCACCTGGCCCAGATCGGTGTGAATCGGCTCGCGGCGCAGCAGGTCCTCGATCTGCACTTGCCTAAGGGCGGTCACGGCCACGCGGCCAGACAGGATGTCGAACATGCCGGGAACGGTTCGGGCACGAGCGCCGGCTGCGGCCGCAGCGTCCAATACCTCGCGCACCACCCGGCCCGGGGCCCGGGGCATCGCGATGATCACTTCCTGCGCGTCGTGCCGGGAAATGAGCGAGGTGAGGTCGGTAAAGTCGCCCAGCACCGGAAGGTCGAGCATGCGCTGCCCATGTTTCCGTTTGTCCTGGTCGACGAACCCGATCGGCTGGAGTCCCAGCTGGGGATGGCCCAGCAGTTCCTTGCCGATCAGTTCACCCGACGCTCCAGCTCCCGCGATGATCACGCGCTCGATATGCCCGTTGTGACGACGCACGGAGCGCCGACGCAGCATTCGCACCCCGAGACGGGGGATGGTGGCCGCGACCGCCGTCAGGAGGATGTCGAGGAAGAGGACCGCCATCGGCACCCGGACCGGGATCGCATGGATCGCAGGGAGAACCAGCGCGCCCAGCAGTGTGCAGGTGACCCCGATAAGGGTCATGGCGACAATGAGCCGCTCCACCTCGACCACGCTGGCGTGTCGCCAGAGCCGGTTGTAAACCCCTCGGAAATAGCAGATGGCGATCTTGAGGGGCACCGAGACCAGCAGATACGTCAACGCGGCGGTGCGATAGGGCTCGGGCCATGTGACGCCCTCGAACCTGAGCGCGAACGCCATGAGGGTCGAGGCACTGAAGAGGAGGGCGTCCGAGAGGACGAAGTAACGATTGCGTACTGCTGGTCCTGCCGACCGGGGGTATGTCATTGGAGCGAAGGTTGGCTTGGAAACATCGGCACGTCAAGGACTTGCCGGATCGGGTGCTGCGTAGACCATAACTAGGCAAGTGACCGTCGCTCGAGCGCAACACCCACAGCGAGCGTCAGGACCAAGTAGACTCCGGCGGCGACGCTGCGTTGATGGCCCGCCGGCAGCGCCGAGCACACGGCCCCCGCCAGAGCCGCCGCCCCAAAGATCAGGCTGACCCGCGCATGCCCCAAACCACTATTGGCCAAGCGCTGGTAGAGGTGAGAGCGATGGGCCTGAGTCAGTGGCTCCGCCCGCAGCCACCGCCGCGCCAGTGTCGCACTCGCATCGAGACAGATAGGCCACAAGGGGAGGAACGTCGTCACAATTCCACGACCCGACTCGCGCATGACCAAGACGCCCAGAACCACGAAGACGTAGCCCAGGGCGCCTGAACCGACGTCCCCCAGGAAAATCCGAGCGGGACTCCAGTTCCAGACCAGGAAACCGGCAGCCGCCCCGGCAAGCGCGAGGCCGACGGGCGCAGCAGTCCCATCCGGAGATCCGACCAGCGCGCCAAAGAGTCCAAAAATGAGCGCAGTGACCCCAATAAGCCCGTCAATGCCGTCCATGAAATTGACAACGTTAGCCGCTGCGATGGCACAGAACACCCACCACACCACCACGAATGCTGTAGGCCAGGCAGGTTCAGGTGCAGGAAGAATCACGAGCGGGAGAATCGCCAGGGCGCCGAGTGTGTGCGCCCCTAACCGGGTTCGAACCGACAGGCCGCCGTGATCATCCAGCCAGCCCGCCCCGGCAACCACCAAGACCCCTACCAGGGACACCAGCAGCGGCAGGCCTCCTTGCCGGTCCAGAATGAGCAGAGGGAAGACTACGAGCAGCCATCCGGTGAGCAAACCCGCTCCACCGCCACGCGGGGTTGGGATGGCGTGCGAACTCCGCGCACCGGGGTGGTCAATGACCTGGTGCAGGATGGCATACCGCCTCACTCCACCAACGAGAGCCGTAGTTGCGGCGGCCGCAGCGACGAATGTCAGCACGGGAGTGACAACCAACCGGTTTCACCCTCCGACCGTGCTGCGCCACCATTGTGCCGTAGTCGCGAGCGCATGGTCGACCTCGACCGGGGGTCGCCAGCCGAGGGTCGACTGGATCAGACTCGAGTCCACGCGTAGAGTGCCCAGCACACGATTGACGTCGGCGTCTCGACCCGTAAGCGCGGCGAACCCTCGAATCGCGCCAATCGGCGCGCGATAGAAGCGCGCCCGACCACCCATGGCAATCACGAGGCGACGCAACACCTCGCTCACGGACAAATCGTGACCATCACTCACGAGGTAGGTCCTGCCAAGTGCAGCTTCATGTGACAGTATCGCCGAGACAGCGTCGGCCAGGTTGTCCACGAAGACCATGCTCCTCTGGTTGTCGATACCGCCGAGCGGCAGCGGCCAGCGACGCGCGGTGTCTGCAAGGCGCAGCAAGCGCCGGAAGTTGCCTGCTACGCCTGGCCCGTAAACCAATGGCGGGCGCACAATTGTCCACGCGACGCCGGCTCCCGCTGTGCGAACGACTTCCTCGGCCTCAAGCTTCGACCGTCCATACGGGTCCGCTGGACGCGAAGCGTCCGATTCAGTGTAAGGCGCTTCCCGATTGTCGCCGTTAGCCTTGACCGAACTCATGAAGACGACATGGTGCACGCCTGCCGCACGCGCGGCTGAGAGCACGGCGCGCGTGCCCTCGACGTTGACACGCCGAAACTCGGCCCGTGGATCCTCAGCGACTTCTCTCATGACATGCACTCTTGCCGCGAGGTGAACCACATGGGACGTCCCGGCAAATGCTCTCGCCAACCCGACAGTGTCGTGAAGGCCCTCGACCACCGCGGTACGAGTCGCCCCCGGGACCTGAAGAGCGGCAGTGCGGGAAACAGCAATCACCTCAAATCCAGTACCCGACAGTGTCGCGCACACAGCGCGACCGACAAAGCCCGACGCCCCAGTCACCGCCACACGCGGGCTCACGCCTGTCAGCCCTTCCCCACCGGCAGCAGGTCCTGTGCAGGGCGCTGATTCGTTGCGGCCCGTCCGTGCATTGGCAGGAAGCTTTCCGCGGCGCGTCCGCAAGGGCAAGCGAGCCCGACACAGGAACATCACCGACCAGGTGACACGGGCGAAGTGCCGCGCCATTGCGTACCAATGATCGAACCCGCCCCGCGAGGAGTACGCCACGGCCGCCTGAATCGGCTTCCTATCGAGAGACGGAACGTTCATCACTTCGAGCGTGGTATGGCCGGTTCTTGTGACTGTTGCGGCCTATGTATTCACCTTCCGAGCCAAAGCCGGTAATCTTCAACTCGCTAGCAGACGACTGTCAACAGCGGGATCGAGTCCGGCTAGCGCGGCGTTTGGCTAGGGCTCAGGCCACGAAGGGCCCTTCAAAACCTGGCGTCGCAAGCTTAGCGAGCGCCGAGCGCCGAAAAACAGGGTCTCCGAGCGGACAAAGTGCGGCGATTCTGCACGAACGGGGGCGGCCAGTGGAAGTATTTTCATGCGTTGCGAAAAAGTCGCTTGGAAGCGTCGGCCCGTCAAGGACTTGCCGGTCCTGAGCCCTGCTGCTGCTCCGGGTCCGGCGGACGCCCCCACCTTTCCAAGAGGCCGGGTTGCGGGCAGTTGACTCGTTAAGGTGACGTGGTATGTTCGCAGCCAGTTCATATTTGCCTTCGGCGCGCACCAGATCCCGGCTACAGGTCAATGATCGGCACATACCGGCCAGTGCAACTGGGAAGGTCAAGTCGTCCAGCGTGGCTTCTCGCGATCCTGCTCCGCGAACGGCGTGTCCTGGTCGGGGCTGTCGTCTTGGCTGTGGTTGGTACGTTAACATATGCGATGTTACGGCCCCGAATTTTCACAACAACTTTCAAGTTTGTACCTGCCGCGACGCAGGATGCGCCAAGAGCCACTCTGGCTGGCCTTGCCGGGCAGTTTGGTCTGACACTGGGCTCTTCGAACCAGGCGCAGTCGCCACAGTTCTACACAGATCTGCTTCGTACCCGCGAGCTTCTTGCACCCATCGCGGCCGATTCATTTCCGCTTTCGGCCGACCGCCCGCAAGCGATACATCTCTCCGAGTTCCTACGCACCCCAGGATCGTCGGAGGGTGTCATCCTCGACAACACAATCCGCGCACTGCGAGAGAAGGTCATCTCAGCAAGTGTTGCGGCTCGCACAACCGGGGTCGTGACGGTTCAGGTACGCACCAGATCGCGCTACGTTTCCCTCGCGATCGCGGATCGCCTCCTCGCTGGTATTGACCGATTCAATCTCGAAACCAGGCAAAGTCAGGCTGCCGCGGAGCGGAAGTTCATCGAAGGCAGGCTCAAGTCGTCCCGGAGTGCGTTGCGCGCTGCCGAAGATACGTTGGAGAAGTTTCTGCAAACCAATCGGCAACTCGAGAATTCGCCGCAATTGAGCTTTCAGCGTGACCGCCTGCAACGGGAGGCCGGGCGGCAACAGCAGATGATGCTTGGCCTCGTTCAACAGTATGAAGACGCGCGCATCCGGGAGGTCCGGGACACCCCGGTCATTACGGTGATCGAGCGACCGGTCCTCGCCGCAAGCGCCGACTCCCGTCAGCTCCCCATGGCCATGGCGACAACCGTGCCGCTAGCGCTGCTGGTAGTGGTCAGCTTGATACTGGCCCGGGAGTCGCACTGGGACAGCACTTGTGCTTCCGGCATTTCCTCGCCCAAATCCCTTGGATGAGAACCGATTCCCTACGATGGTTACTTGCCCAGCCGACGCACGCCCCGGTTCGTCGCCAAGCGATCAACCGCGGCAGGAGGGCGCCCGAGCATGCGGTCGTTTAGACAGTGGCTTCGTAGAGCGAGGGTCCGGTGCAAACGCGTTCTTGGCATCGAGCCGTTGATCAGGGAGACCGTGTGGCCCCGCCTGGAGTTCCATGGCGATGAGGACTGCGGGTGGTACATCGTTGCTGGATCCCTTGATGTGAATTCAGTGGTCGTTGATGTCGGCCTGGGCACCAATGTATCGTTCTCCGAGTCGATCATCGCGCAATACGGCTGCCTGGTCAACGGTTTCGATCCGACACCGCGTTCTATCCAGTTCGTCAAGGATCTCGCGAACGAGCGCTTCAAGCTGTTCGAGTATGGGCTTGCCGCAGCGGCTGGCCGTGCGCAGTTCTTCCTGCCGAACAACGACTCGCACGTGTCTGGCTCGGTCACGCACGAACAGCACCTTTCTTCTGATGGCATCGAGGTTGAGCTTGTCACCATCGGCGGAATCTTCGCTTTTCTGGAATGTGATAGGATCAATCTGCTTAAGCTCGACATCGAGGGGACGGAATACGATGTGATCGGGTCAGCCGAGTTCCGTGAACGTGCTCGTGCGATTGACCAGCTGTGCGTAGAGTTTCATCATCGGTGGGGCGGTCGAGGAACGCAGAGCACTGAACGCGCAGTGCGCACCTTGCATGAGCTCGGATTCGAATGTGCGTGGTACTCCCGATCAACGAATGAGGAGTTCCTCTTCGTTCACACCCCCCTTCGGTGAATAGGAAGCCGCAATGACCGGGCAGCTGGAACCCGCACCGATCCCGCCGACCCTCGAGACGGGCGAGCTCGCACTACCATGGATCCTTGCGGTACTGCTGCGTGACCGACGCGGCATCCTCGCGTTTGCCGGCGTCGGTGCTGCCATATCACTGCTGGCGACGCTGCTGCGACCGCCCTACTACACCTCAACCTTGTCGTTCATTCCGCAAGCAACGGAGGGCCAGCAGGGGTCCGGGCTCGCGGCCCTGGCCGGACAGTTTGGCCTGCCGCTCGGGGGTGCGGCCGGATCCTCGCAGTCCCCGCAGTTCTATGCAGACTTGCTCCAAACGCGCGAGGTGCTCCTCGACATTGCCACTGACAGCTTTCCGGCCGGGCCCGCGGCCTCGGACCGAGTTCCGCTCTTCCGGTTCCTGGGCGTCTCCGGCTCCGATAACGCCGTCGCCTACGAGAATACGCTTCGCCGGCTGCGTGAGAAGATCATCTTGACCACAGTGGCGACACGCACCACTGGTTTGGTTACGGTTCGAGTGCGTACACGATCGGCCCAGGTGTCGCTGGCCATTGCTGAGCGTCTCCTGAAGGGGTTGAATCGGTACAACATTGTGACTCGCCAAAGCCAGGCGGCAGCCGAGAGGCGCTTTACCGAGGGGCGGCTGAGGGCCGCAGAAGCGTCTCTTCGCGCCTCGGAGGACGCCCTCCAATCGTTCCTCCAGTCGAACCGCCAGTTGACGAACTCCCCGTCGCTCATGTTTCAGCGGGACCGGCTCATGCGTGAGGTATCGCTCCAGGAGCAAGTTGTCAGCGGGCTGACGCAGCAAAACGAAGATGCACGTATCCGCGAAGTCCGCGACACGCCCGTCATCATGGTCATCGAACACCCGGTGCTCGCCGTGCAGGCGGATCCACAGGGACGAGGGCGCGCAGCGATTCTGGGTGCACTCGCCAGCCTGTGCCTTGCGGTGACGGCGTCCCTCATCCGCGAGGGTTGGTACCGCCAACTGGCGTGGAGCGCCGCCGAAACTCCATCGTACAAGATGCTCGCTCAAGAATGGCAGCGCTTCCGTGCGGGACTCAGGTGGAAGTGAAGCGCTCCACCAGCACCCTTCCGCAACAGGCATTTCCTCGAGGAAAGCCGGGGCAGTCGGTGAGCCGCAATTCCTTCCTTACGAATTCGCTGACGCTGATCTCCGGCACCGTGTTAACGCAGCTGATTGTCTTTCTGTTCTCCCCGCTGCTCTCCCGGTTCTTCAGCCATGCCGCGTTCGGCACCTTCGCAAACTACAACGCTTGGGTCGCAATCCTC
Source organism: uncultured Gemmatimonadales bacterium (assembly GCA_963822925.1). GTDB lineage: Bacteria > Gemmatimonadota > Gemmatimonadetes > Gemmatimonadales > GWC2-71-9 > JAGGAG01. The sequence goes on along the minus strand of CAWGJN010000013.1, from coordinate 16,062 downwards.
GCACTGTTCAGCAATCTGCGATATGAGCAGGCGATCATCGTGGCGCACGGCCGAGCCGGCATCAACCGCGTAATCGCGCTAACGGCCCTGCTCTCCTTGATAAGCTTCCTCGGTCAGATGCTGGCCGCCCTGATCGTGTACCGCTTTCCGACCCACTTCACTTACGTTAGGGAGATCCAGGGGATCGTCCTCCTCATCCCCCTTGGCGTGTTGTCCATTTGCCTGACCTCGCTCCTCATTCAGGTCAACATCAAGGCGGGGCGGTTCAAGAGCCTGGCAGCCATTGCGGCTGTGCAGGCGTTGTTGACCGTAGTGCCCCAGGTCACCCTGGGAGTTCTCCGAGTCGAGCACGGGCTTATCCTCGGCACGCTTGCTGGCTCCATCTTCTCGAACGCAACATTCGCGATCCTGTTTCTCCGTCGCAATAGTCTCTATCATGTATGGCGAGAGATGAAGCGTGAACCGCTCCTGCTCACAGCGAGACATTTTGCGAACTTCCCTCGCTACATGCTGGGCGCCGACGCTATCACCGTCCTGGTGCAACAGTTCGTCCCGGTCTTCCTCCTGGGGCTGTTTGACCCTGCGGCGGCCGGGGTATACTCCTTCTCCACTCGCATCGTGAGGGTTCCTGCACTTGTCGTTTCGGCTGCGATTGCGAGCTCCCTCCGAAAGGAGGCGGTTGACCAGTTGCGCCGCGGCGCCAGCCTTGAGCCGCTGTTCGCGGGTACGGTCAAGGGACTTCTGATCCTTGCGGTCGTCCCGCTCCTGGTGCTGCTCTTCTTCAGCGATCAACTCTTCGCCCTGGCATTCGGGGCCCAATGGGCTGATGCGGGACGCATAGCGCGGATCCTCAGTCCCGGTATCCTGGCCGAGTTCGTGGCGTTCCCGCTCTCGATGTTCTATCTGGTCACCAATCGCCAACAGTACACATTCCGGATGCAGTTCCTGAGCGGTGCGCTCCTTGTCGCCGCCCTCCTCGTTGGCAGGTATCATCTGCATGGCTTTATCGCAACCTGCTATCTGGTCTCCGGGGTGCTGGTCGTGGTCAATGTGGGCAGCATCCTCCTCACTTCCGTGATCATTCGTAAGGCACCCGCCACAGCATGATGCCCCTGCGGTATCTCGGGAACGTAGCCCTGGCCCTGCTCTTCACCGGCATGTACGTCCTGTGCTACACCTTGTTCCTTGCCGTCTACTTTGACTATGACGGCGTAGTACTGTATCCGCGGGAACTCTCCTTTGTGGCATTCACAGTGCTCATTGCGGTCTTACCGATCGTCATGTACCGTGGGTTTCGCGCCTTCTCCAGCGCCGTCGCAGTCTTTATCTATGCCCTGCTCTACGTTCCAATCACAGTCACCTTTGCCCTCGGCTCGCCGCTGCCCGTTGTCGAGATCGTTGGGATCCAGGTGACCTTCATGTTGAGCATGTGCCTCATTTTCCTAGCGGACTCCATCATCCTCAGGAGTCCGGTAGACTTCCATGGGCACGTCGCATTGGAGCCATACTGCCTTGCGCTCACCGTTGCAACCACGCTCTACATTCTCTTCGTTTACCGGGGCAATCTGAGATTCGCCTCCTTCGGACAGGAGGTCTATACGCAGCGAGCCTCCGCTGCGGAGTTGGGCACCGGCCTGGTGGCAAGGTACCTCTCCTCCTGGCTCGCGACCGTCCTCACGCCAGTCTGCCTCGCTCACGGACTCGTTGCCCGCAAGGTCAGGTACTTTCTCGCTGGCGCAGTCGCCTGCGTGGCGATGTACATGGCCACGGCGGCCAAGTGGATGATTCTCCTGCCCTTCGTTTATGGCGCGTCATACGTGCTCTTTTCGCACGGCAGACTTCGCAGTGTCCTCGCGCTGTTCATCCTCTCAGTCTCCGCACTAATGGCCATTCTGCTAGCGACCGTGCGGAACGTTGAGGGAATTCTCTTCATGGCAGCTTCCATCCTTATGTCGCGAACCATCGCCAATGCGGGCCAGCTGACCATGGCCTACTACAGCTTTTTCTCTTCTCATCCGCATACGGACTACGCTCATATCAACCTGGTGAACATGCTGTTCGATTCCTACCCCTATGGGCCGAATCAGGTTGGTCAGGTTGTAGGGCAGTACTTCTGGTCGGCTGACATGAATGCCAACGCTAATTTCTGGGCAACAGATGGCATTGCGGCTGCCGGATTGGCGGGAGTTCCCGTCGCGAGCCTAGCAGTCGCTTTGCTGTTCTTGTGCATAAACTCAGCTACCAGGGGCTACAACCAGTTGTTCGTCCTCCTCTGTTTCATTCCATTCATCGTGATGCTGTTGAACGCTTCACTCTTCTCGGCCGCCTTTTCCGGTGGCGCCCTGCTGCTAATGCTCTTCTTTTTATTCAACAAGAGAGCACCGGTGTCCGGCACCGCTCCATGAAGATCGTCATGCTGTGCGACTTCTACGATGAGAAGGTGCAGTATCAGGAGAACCTCCTGGGCAAGTATTACGTGAAGCACGGCCATCAGGTCACGGTAATTGCCGCAACGTTCGACAACTCATTCGCCTTCCAGAGCGCGAGCTACGACGAAAGCGCGCCCGCCAGACAGTACTATGACGGCAGGGTTAAGGTCATCAAACTTCCTTACTCGCTCAACCTCCTAAACCGCCTGAGACGCTTCAGAGGAGTCGACGCTATACTGAATGCGGAACGGCCCGACCTGATCTTCCTGCACGACATGCACCTCAATCTCACGGACGCGGCCCGATACAGGAGGCTGCACAATGGTTGTCGCATCGTCATGGACTATCACGCGGACTACAGTAACTCCGGGAGGAACTGGTTCTCCCTGAATGTGTTGCACAAGTTGATTCGCCGCTCGCTGTTTTGCCGCTATCGGTCCTCTATCGATCGGATCTTCCCTGTCGTACCCGCGAGCGCGACTTTCCTCAGGGAAGTCTATGGGGTCGAGGACGCGGATATGGAGTTGCTCCCGCTGGGAGCCGACACCGACCTGGCAGAGAGCGCGAAACTCGAGAGGACCGGAACTGCGATGCGGCGGCGCTTGGGCATCGCCGATGATGATTTGGTCATATTTACCGGGGGGAAGCTCACGCCCGCCAAGAGAACGCACCTGCTAGTGGAGGCGTTGCAGCAGGTGGCGGACCCCCGCCTGCATTTGCTGGTCGTTGGCGACGTCGTGCCAGAAGATGCTGGGTACATGCGACGGTTGATCTCCGCGTCCTCAGGTAGTTCCCAGGTCCACTTTGTCGGCTGGGTGGACGCCGCCGAAGTCTACCGTCTCATGGAAGGATGCGACTTCGCCGTATTTCCTGCGAGCCAGTCGGTGCTCTGGCAACAGGCGCTGGCCATGGGATTGCCATTGATCGTTGGCCAGGTCGGTGTACAGGACCCGTCCTACCTCAATGCAAATGGCTGCATGGTCATCCTGAAGGAAGGCAGCATCCGAAGCGAGGTAATTGCGGACCGGATACGGGAACTGATCCGGCAACCGGCGCTTCTGGCGGAGCGCCAAGCAGCGGCGCGGAGGACCGCCAATGAACTGCTGAATTATGACAGGATTATCCTCCAGACGCTCGCCGATGAGCGACCTTCGAAAGGGAACCGCACCGCAGGATGAGAGTCCTCTTCATCGGCCCACTGCCCGAGCCCGTCACCGGGCAGTCGTTGGCGTGCCGGGTGTTTCTCGACGAGTTGCAGAAGCATCATGAGGTCGATGTCGTCAACCTCAGCAAGGACGGATTTAGGCAGGGCGTCAGTTCCTTCGGCCGGGTACTCGACGTGTTCCGGATTGTCGTAGATATCTGGCGCAAGCAACGCGGGGCCGACCTCATCTACCTGACCGTTGCCGAGTCGCCTGCTGGTAATCTCAGGGATCTCGCGATCTATCTTGTGTGCTCCTCAAGCCTCTCGCGGATGCTGATTCATCTTCATGGAGGTGCCAGCCTGCGGCTCCTCATGCTTGGCCACCGGGGACCGCGACGTCTGGTGAACGAGCGATTGGTGAGTCGGTTGGGGGGCGCCATAGTGTTGGGTGAACGTCACACGGAAATCTTTGCCAACGTGCTGCCGCCGCATCGCATCCATCAGGTCCCAAATTTCGCTGAGGACAGCATGTTCATCGAGGCCGATGGAGTGACGGCAAAGTTCGCCAAGATGAACCCACTGAGGGTGCTGTTCCTGAGCAATCTGCTGCCCGGCAAAGGGTATGTCGAACTTGTAGCAGGCTATCGCGAATTGCCGCCGCCGCAACGGAATCGCGTGCGGATCGACTTTGCCGGCGGCTTCGAATCTGCCGCGCACGAAGAAGCCTTCCGCGGTAGCATCACCGACCTGCCCCATGTGCACTATCATGGCACGGTCCGAGGCGACGCAAAGCGGCAACTATTTCACCAGGCCCACGTCTTCTGCCTCCCCACCTACTACCCCTATGAAGGCCAGCCGATCAGCATCCTCGAAGCGTACGCGTCCGGCTGTGCCGTCGTTACGACGGACCATAGCGGTATCGGTGACATCTTCACGGCGGGCGTGAATGGGTATCAGGTTGCCTCGAGGTCGGCGTCCACCGTAAGAACCGCGCTTCTAGAGGCTCTTGGCGACCCTGAACGGCTGCGCACTATGGCCGAAACCAACCTGACCACGGCGCGCAGCGCGTACCGCACCACCATTTTCAATCAAAATCTCCTGCGCATAGCCACTTCGGTCGCTGGCGGATAAACTTGACTCTGAAATCGCCTTGCCGCGCGGATCTGAGCAGGGCCCTGGCGGCCAACACACGACCGGTGCGTGCCCCGCCCACCCCTTCCGCCGCCTCGGAGCCTGTGCAGGTCGCCCACTAATCCGTTACCTTTGCGCTTTCCCGGCCCGCCTTTGGGGGGCACCGTTGACAACGTTGCGCTGACATTCTGTTTACCACCCAGGCTATGACGATCGCGAACCCACCGAAGCGCGCGTACGCCATCTGCGCCAATTGCATTATGGATACCACCGACTCGAACATCACGTTCGATACCCGAGGTTGGTGTGACTACTGCAATAACTTCTACAAGAACATCCTTCCCAATTGGCACCCCGATGCCGTCGGGGAACGGTTGATGCAGGATTATGCCGAGAGGATACGGCGAGACGGAAAGGGCCGGGAGCATGACTGCCTCATCGGCATCAGCGGTGGGGTCGACAGCTCTTACGTGACGTATCTGGCCAAGGAGCGATATGGGCTGAAGCCGCTCCTGGTTCATGTAGACGCTGGCTGGAACTCGCAGCAGGCGGTCAACAACGTTGAAAAACTTGTTGACGCGCTGGCGCTCGACCTTCACACCGAAGTCATTGACTGGCTCGAGATGCAGGACCTGCAGCTGGCGTTTTTCAAGGCCCAGGTTCCGCATCTGGACACGCCACAGGACCACGCATTCTTTGCCGGACTGTACAATTTCGCGGCGAAGCACCGGTTCAAGTATATCCTCACCGGCGCGAACTATTCGACCGAGTGCGTCCGCGAACCGCTGGAGTGGCACTATCACGCGTCCGATCTCCGTCAGATCCGAGATATTCATGGCCGCTTCGGCCTCCACCCTCTCACCTCCTTCCCAACGGCCGACATCTTCACTTATAGACTTTACTATCGGTATGTGAAGGGGGTACGGGTGGTGAAGCCGCTCAACTGCGTGCCATATATCAAAGAGGAGGCAATGCAGTTGCTGGTGGATCGCTTCGGGTGGCAGCGCTACGCCCATAAGCACTACGAATCGCGGTTCACACGGTTCTACGAGGGTTACTGGCTCCCCACCAAGTTTGGTTACGACAAGCGAAGGGCACACTTTTCCAGCCTCATTCTCACCCGGCAGCTCGCGCGCGACGAGGCGCTGCGCAAAATCGCCGAGCCCGCGTATGATGCCGCGACTATCGCTCAGGATTTCGAATATGTTGCAACCAAGCTCGACATAGGCGTTGCTGACCTTCAGGTGCTGATGGCCGGCCCCAACCGTACCTACCGCGACTACGCCAACAGTATGGGCCTGATCAACGCGGGAACACAGGTGCTCCGCGCGTTGGGAGTGCAACGGGCAATAATGCGATGATCACGATTGTCGACTATGGGCTCGGCAACGTGCAGGCGTTCTTGAACGTCTACAAGCGCCTCAACATCCCGGCCTGCAGGGCCGACCGCTCGGAGGCTCTCGGCGTCGCGTCGCACGTGATCCTCCCAGGCGTCGGCCATTTTGACCATGCGATGACGAGGCTCGACGCATCCGGCCTTCGCCCTGCTCTGGACGATGCCGCACATCAGCGCCGCATTCCGGTACTCGGCGTATGCGTCGGGATGCAGATGCTCGGCCGCTCCAGTGACGAGGGTGTGCTGCCTGGCCTCGGCTGGATCGACGGCCGCGTCAGGGCATTCCGTGCTCTCGACTCCTCGCGTGAGCTGCCCCTGCCCCACATGGGATGGAACGACGTGCGCCCGTCGGAGGCCGGAGGATTGTTCCGCGAGCTCGAGAAGGACGCCCGCTTTTACTTCCTGCACTCCTTCTTCTTCGAGTGCGCCAGCACCAGCAGCTCGGCGGCCGAGACGGTCTATGGTCAGGCCTTCAGCTCCGCGGTGCACCAGGACAATATCTACGGCGTGCAGTTCCATCCCGAGAAGAGCCATCATTTCGGAACACGCCTGTTGCAGAACTTCGCCGCGCTCTGACATGCTCAGGCCCCGTATCATTCCATGCCTGCTTGTGAGCAGTGGAGGCCTCGTCAAGACCGTGCGGTTCGCTAACCCCAAGTACGTAGGGGATCCGATCAACGCGGTCAAGATCTTCAACGAGAAGGAAGCGGACGAACTGATCGTCCTGGACATCGATGCGACGGTCAGGGGCACCGAACCCGACTTGAAACGCATCGCCCAGCTGGCGGTCGAGTGCCGGATGCCCCTCTGCTATGGTGGAGGGGTGTCCACCGTCGACCAGGCGAAGCGGATCATTGCCCTCGGCGTCGAAAAGGTCGCAATGAGTGCCGCGGTGCAGGCCGACCCGGGCCTTGTGGAAGTAATCGCGCGTGAGATCGGCAGCCAGAGCGTCGTGGTGGTGCTCGACGTTCGCCGCGCGCCCGGCGCCGAGGCTTACCAGATCTGGACCCACAACGGGACCCTGAAGAGAGATAGGAGCCTGGGGGAGGCTGTGTCGGAAGCCGAGGCCCTGGGCGCCGGCGAGGTCGTTGTCAACTCAATCGACAATGACGGTATGATGAAGGGATACGACCTGGACCTCGCTACGGCCGTACGGGCGGCCACGCGCCTGCCCCTGACCGTCCTGGGAGGCGCCGGCTCGCTGGCAGACATCGGAAGCCTTATCCGCGCGTGCGGGGTGGTGGGCGCGGCCGCCGGCAGCACGTTCGTCTTCAAGGGGGCATATCGCGCCGTGTTGATCAACTACCCCAGTCAGGCGCAGCGGGACGACCTCATCCGCACTGCCCTGCTGGCTTGATCAAACGTCTTGCCGGCCATTCCAGAAGGAGGCCGTCGGTGGAAGGTGTCTTGCTGATAACCGGGGGAACAGGTTCTTTCGGAAATGCCGTGCTCAAGCGTTTCCTCGACTCAGACGTGACTGAGATCAGGATCTTCAGCCGCGACGAGAAGAAGCAGGACGACATGCGGAAGCGCTACGCGAGCCCCAAGCTCAAGTTCTACCTCGGCGATGTGCGCGATCGCCAGAGCCTGCGCCGGCGCCGTGCGCTCCGTGGACTACTGCTTCCATGCGGCGGCACTGAAGCAGGTCCCCTCGTGCGAGTTCCACCCCATGGAGGCGGTGCGCACCAACATCCTCGGCACGGAGAACGTCATCGAAGCGGCTGTTGCCGCTGGCGTGAAGCGGCTCGTATGCCTGAGCACCGACAAGGCGGTCTATCCCATCAACGCCATGGGCATCTCCAAGGCCATGATGGAGAAGGTCATGGTAGCCGCTTCGCGCAACCGCGAGGCGAGCGGCACCGTGATCTGCGGCACGCGGTACGGCAACGTCATGGCCTCACGCGGCTCGGTCATTCCGCTCTTCGTCGAACAGATCCTTGCCGGCCAGCCCATCACGGTCACGGACCCCGCGATGACGCGGTTCATGATGACGCTGGATGACGCCGTCGAACTGGTGTTGTACGCGTTCAACCACGGGACGAACGGCGACATCTTCGTCCAGAAGGCCCCGGCGGCTACGGTCGCCGTCCTGACGCAGGCGCTCCGGGAGGTGCTCGGGCGTCCCGACCACGACGTTCGCGAAATCGGCACCAGGCACGGCGAAAAGCTGTATGAGACACTGCTCAGTCGCGAGGAGCTTTCGGCGGCCGAGGACCTGGGTGGGTACTATCGCGTCCCGCCGGATGGCCGCGACCTGAACTATTCCAAGTTTGTGGAACAGGGCGAACAGCGCATCACGAAAGCGGAAGACTACAACTCGCACAACACCCGCCGTCTGGACGTGGCCGAGCTGCGGGAAATGCTGCTGCGACTGCCGTTCGTGCAGCGCGCGGTGCGGGGCGAGCTCATGTCCGCCGAGTATTGAGTTCCGTGCCGATCGTCGTGACCGGTGGCGATGGGTTCCTCGGGCTCAACCTGCGAGCACGGCTTCGGGACATGGACCGCACGGATGTGGTGAACGTGACCCGCGCCACGACGAGCCAGGAGCTGGAAGCCGCCCTCGCGCAGGCCGACATCGTCTATCACCTTGCGGGCGTCAACCGGCCACGAGACGTCGCGGAGTACGATGGTAACGCGACGTTCACCACCGCGCTCTGTGACATGCTGCGCGCGTCCGGGCGGACGGTGCGTCTGGTATACGCCTCTTCCACGCAGGCCACGCGCGACAATCCCTACGGACGGAGCAAGCGTGGTGCCGAACTGGCGGTGGAGGCGTTCGGGGCCTCCACCGGGTCGCCCGTCTTCGTACTTCGGTTGACCAACGTGTTTGGCAAGTGGTCCCGGCCTAACCACAACTCGGTGGTTGCAACCTTCTGCCATTGCCTCGCGCGAAACCTCCCTATCACCATTCACGACCCCGGAGCCGTCGTGGAGCTCATCCACGTTGATGACGTCATCGACCGGCTTCTCGGGCTGCTTCCCCCGGCTGCGGTGAGCCCCGGTTTCGTGGAAACCGGCCCGGTGTACCGTGCGACGGTGGGCGAAATCGCCACCCTGCTCCGTGCCTTTGCCGAGAGCCGCAACAGCCTCACGATTCCGCCGGTCGGCACCGGTTTCACTCGCGCGCTGTATTCCACCTATGTCAGCTTCCTTCCGCCGGAGAAATTTGCCTACAGCCTGCGCCGGCACAGTGACTCCCGTGGCACCTTCGCGGAAATGCTGCGCACGACCGACTCGGGCCAGTTCTCATTTTTCAGCGCGCCGCCCGGCGTAACGCGGGGCGAGCACTATCATCACACCAAGACCGAGAAGTTCCTTGTGGTGCACGGCTCGGCCAGGTTTGACTTCCGTCACATCATGACCGGACAGACCTTCGAGATCTTCGTGGACGGAACGACCTCGCGGATGGTGGAGACCGTGCCGGGCTGGGCACACAGCATCACCAACATTGGCACCGACGACGTGCTGGTTCTCCTGTGGGCCAACGAGGTCTTCGACCCCGCCAGGCCGGACACAATTGCCGTAAAGGTGCCCTGATGAAGAAGCTGAAGGTGATGACGGTTGTCGGTACCCGTCCCGAGATCATTCGCCTCTCCCGGGTGATGGTTCGACTGGACGAGACCTGCAACCACGTCCTGGTGCACACAGGCCAGAACTACGACCACGAGCTGAACCAGGTCTTCTTCGACGAGATGAAACTGCGGCCACCCGACCACAACCTGGGCTGTGCCGGGGCAACGGCAGCCCAGACCATAGGCAACATCATCATCGCCGTGGACCAGGTGCTCGAACGGGAGCAGCCCGATGCCATGCTGGTGCTCGGCGACACCAACAGCAGTCTCTCCGTGATCCCGGCCAAACGGCGCCACATTCCGATCTTCCACATGGAGGCGGGCAATCGCTGTTTCGACCAACGCGTGCCGGAGGAGACGAACCGCCGGATCGTCGACCACACGGCCGACATCAACCTGACCTACAGTTCCATCGCCCGCGAGTACCTCCTTCGCGAAGGTCTGCCGCCGGACCGGGTCATCAAGACCGGCAGTCCGATGTTCGAGGTGTTGACCCACTACCGGCCGCGGATAGTGACGTCTGACGTGCTCGCGCGTCTGGGCCTTGCGCCGGAGGAGTTCTTCCTCGTCAGCGCCCATCGGGAGGAGAATGTCGACGGTGACGCGGCGTTTGGAAAGTTGTCCGCCCTGCTGAACGAGGTGGCCGAGGAACATGGTACTCCGGTTATCGTGTCCACTCACCCGCGGACCATGAAGCGCATCGAGAGCACCAGGACGCTTTTTCACCAGAACGTGCGCCTGCTGAGGCCGCTCGGCTTTCTCGACTACGTGCAATTGCAAGTGTCGGCGCGCGCCGTGCTGTCCGACAGCGGTACCATCACCGAGGAATCATCGATCCTCAATTTCCCAGCGCTCAATCTGCGCGAGGCACACGAACGCCCGGAGGGCATGGAGGAGGCGAGTGTCATGATGGTAGGCCTCCAGCCGGAGCGGGTGCGGCAGGGGCTGGCCCTCCTGCAGCGCCAGCCGAGGGACGCCGAGCGGAGCCTCCGGATCGTGGAGGACTACCGCGTGCCGAACGTATCGGATAAGGTCGTCCGCCTCATCCACAGCTACACGGACTACGTGAAGCGCGTCGTCTGGCACGAGTATCCCTGAGGGGACGCCGGTGCGCCTGCTTGTCGTCAGCCAATACTTCTGGCCCGAGACATTCCGCGTAAACGACCTGGTGGAGGAACTGGTGCGGCGTGGGCACGAGGTCACCGTGCTGACCGGTCTGCCAAACTATCCGGAGGGCGTGGTGGCGCCGGCCTTCCGTCACGATCCGGGGCGCTTCGCGCACTTCGCCGGGGCTGACATCGTTCGGGTCCCCGTCCTGCCCCGCGGACGAGGGCCCGTGCAGCTAGCGCTCAACTTCCTCACCTTCGTGCTCGCCGCGTCTTCGCTGGGCGCATACCGCCTGCGGGGCCGGTCTTTCGACGCGATCTTCTCGTTTACGCCGTCGCCCGTGACCTCTTGCCTGCCGGCGATCCTTCTGGGGAAGCTCAAGCGAACACCGGTAGTGATGTGGATCCTCGACCTCTGGCCCGAGACCCTTTCCGCCGTCGGGGCAGTCCGCTCTCCCCTGGTGCTCGCACTCGTGGGCCGCATGGTCACCCTCATCTACCGCGGTTGCGACCTGCTGCTGGTCCAGTCGAAAGCCTTCCTGCCGAGCATCGAGCGCTATGCCGGAAGCGCCGTCGAAGGCGAGATACTTTCCCGGGTGGGCCGAGCCCCTCTTTCGAGGAGATCCCGGATCGGTAGCTGCAGCGACGGAAGTCGAGCCTTATCTCGAAACCTTCAACGTCCTCTTTGCGGGCAACGTTGGGGAGGCCCAGGATTTCCCGGCGATCATGGACGCGGCGGAGGCCCTCCGCGAGCGCGCCGACATCCGCTGGCTGATCGTCGGGGAGGGCCGGGCTGCCGAGTGGGTCCGCGGGGAAATCACGCGGCGGGGGCTGGAGTCCAGGGTGATCATGCTGGGCCGGCATCCCATCGAGCGAATGCCATCCTTCTTCCGCGCGGCCGGCGCCCTCTTGGTGACACTTCGGCGCGATCCCGTATTTGCCTTGACCATTCCAGGAAAGGTGCAGGCCTACCTCGCGTCCGGGCTTCCCCTGGTGGGCATGCTCGATGGGGAAGGCGGGCGTGTGCTGGAGTGCTCCGGTGCCGCCGTCGTCTGCCGGGCCGGAGACGGATTGGCCCTGGCCGAATGCGTGGCGCAGCTCGCTGCGCGGTCGCCCGAAGACCGGGCGGCAATGGGGGCAAGGGGGCTGGCCTACTCCGCGCAGGAATTCGACCGCGACCGGCTCCTGACGCAGCTGGAAGAGTGGATGGGCTATGTCGCTCGCACGGACCCCGCCCGGAACCCCCTGTGAAGCGGGCGATGGATCTCGCTCTCGCGTACCTGGCGGCGACCCTGCTGGCGGTGCCGATCGTCGTGGTCGCGATGCTCGTCCGCCTACTTCCCGCGCGCCGGTGCTCCATTGGTCCGACCGGGTGGGGCGGCAGAAATCGCACCTTTCGCACGCCCAAGTTTCGGACCATGCGGCTCGACACACCCGCGGTGGCGACGCACCTCCTCAAGGACCCGGCATCCAACCTGACACCCGTAGGCGGGTGGCTCCGGCGCACCAGCCTCGACGAGCTGCCGCAGCTGTGGAGGATAATCCGTGGCGATATGAGCTTCGTCGGGTCACGCCCGGCGCTCTTCACCAGGACGACCTGATCTCGCTTCGCACCGAGCTCGGCGTGGAGGCGCTGGTGCCGGGACTAACCGGCTGGGCGCAGATCAACGGCCGGGACAGCCTGAGCATTCGTGAGAAGGTGAAGCTCGACGCCGACTACCTCCAGCAACGGTCCCTCCTGCTGGACGTCAGGATCCTCGGCATGACAGTGCGGCGTGTGGTACGGGCGGAGGGCGTGTCGGGCTAGGGTGCTCGCCCAGCGGCAGGGTCACGCAGCGACGTCGAATATGCGCATCCAGTTGACGACGTTCAGCACCCTCCACAGCGTCTCCGAGACATAGTAGCGACTGCTCAGTTGCTCGTTCATCATCCGGCGCACGGCCTCCTGGTTCAGGAACGGTATGGTCGCCAGCCGTTCGCTGTTGATGGTGGCATCGATCCACGGCGAGAGCACCCTGAGCCAGCGCTGCTCCGGTGTAGCGAATCCCATTTTCTGCCGCCGAAGAATCACGTCCGGTACGATGCCCGCCATGGCCGCCCGTACCACCGCCTTCTGGTCGCCGTCAGGCTTGACCAGATAGCTCGGCGGCAAACTAAGAGCGAATTCCGCAATGGCCGGTACGCAGAACGGTACGCGGCTCTCGATGGAGAAGGCCATCGAATTGCGGTCCTCGGAACGCAATATCTGGGGCAGCGTGACGTCTTCAATGCAGCAGAGCAGCTCCTTGCGAAGTGTGTCACTTCCGCGTCCCTGCGCCCGCGGAGCCCCGCGCACACCCCGCTCCCGAAACCAGCTCTTGCTTGAGCCAGTCCGGAAAGAGGGGTTCCCCCACCAGCGACATGAGCGGCCCCGCAAGGCCTGCTGGCAACAGCCGACCCAGAGCGGACAGGAGCATCCTCCGGCGCACGCCACCGCCGAACGCCACGCTCTTCCGGAACAAGCGACCGCCGTCGATCCAGTTCCCGTGCAGAAGGAGCGAAGTGAGCTGCGCGGACACCGCGATCGGATAGCCCCCGAACAGTTCATCGCTTCCCTGCCCGTCCAGCACGACCTTGACCCCGCCCTCCTTCGCCAGCTGAAACACCCTCATCTGGGCATACATGCTGGTACTACCGAAGGGCTCCCCCTGGATCCGGATCAAGCGGTCGAGATCCTCGAGGAGCTCGTGCGCCCTCGGCTTCACGCTGAACGTATTGACTCCGGCAGCTTCCCGCACGAACTCGACGTAGGGCGCCTCGGACAGCTGTGGATCGTCGGCGATATAGCTGAAGGTTCGCAGATCGCTCGAGTCTCCGAGCAGATCTCGCATGGTCATGACGATGGCCGTTGAATCAAGCCCCCCTGACAGACAGCAGCCGATCGGCACGTCGCTGCGCAGGTGCAGGGCAATGGAATCGCGGAAGAGCTCCCGAAACTCATGGACGGCGGCGTCGAAAGAGATGTTCACGCGCCGGCTCAGATCGAGACGCCAGAATCGACGGCACGTCGCCGCATCCGGTGTGGGCCGGTCGAGCGGAATCTCGAGACAGTGCCCCGGACGCAACTGCTTCACCCCCTCGAAGAACGTGCCCTCTGCCCCGTCTGCCAGACCAAACCGCAAGTACGTGTAGAGTTGCGCTGGATCGACCTGCGCCTTGAAATCGCCCAGTGTTAGCACCGGCGGAGCCTCAGATGCAAAAACCAACCCGACCCCGGCCCAGCTGTAGTAGAGCGGCTTGATCCCGAAGGGGTCGCGTGCCAGCACCAGGCGACGGTGGCGCAGGTCCAGGAGTGCAAAGGCGAACATGCCTATCAGGCGGGGCAGCATCGCTGTGCCCCACTCGGCAAACGCGGCGAGTAGCACCTCGGTGTCTGTGCCGCTGCGGAACGCATGTCCCAGCCCGGCTAACTCAGCCCGGAGCTCGACGTAGTTGTAGATCTCGCCGTTGAAAACGATCCACAGCCGGCCATCGGCACCGCCCATGGGCTGGTGACCGGCGCACGACGTATCGAGGATGGCCAGGCGACGATGACCGAGCACGACCGAAGCGCCGGCGGCGGACTGCGCACTCAGGTGGGGCAGGCGCAAATGAGCATCGGTATCCGGGCCACTGTAGAGGCTGACCTGATCGACATCCCCGTGAAAGATCGCAAACCCCTCGTCATCCGGCCCGCGATGCCTCATTAGGTCAAGGGCACTCTTGAACCGGTGCAGTGACAGGACGTCGGGACGTACAACAAGCGTGCCAGCGATACCGCACACTAGCGTGGCACCGCGCTGACAAACGGCGCCGGGAAGCCGACGAGAGGCACCGACGAGCCGGGGTCAAGCACGCTCGGAACCAAAACCGAGTGGTAGGCCAGGTCGCTAGTCGACAGAAGAGTTCGGGTAGGGGAAGGCAGACGCGCTCAGGCTAGTAGTCCTCAGATAGGCAGATAGGCGCAGATGCGGTTGTTACGCAAGCGCCCGGAGTTGCGCTGTGCGACAGATGATACACCATCCGACGTCGAACCTAAACCCGTATCCGGGAGACCGTTGCGGAACCGCCTGCACCGCAGGTAGTCGCTCCCTTGTGAATACTTTCACAAGGTCTATCGGCAGACCTCGACGCGCCTGTGTTCTCCAGTGAATATGTGCATCCAGTGCACGAGTGCAATGGCCACCCGAGTAGGCTATTGTTGGCTGAGGTGCGCGCCGCCGCTCTCGCCTGACGGAAATCGCAGAGTTCGGCTCCCTCCCGGTCTTCGTATCGCTCGCGTTAACTTGCGGCGTGGTGAGATCTGTCCTTCCTCAGAAGCAGGGGCGAACCCAACAACTATGGCGACACGCACTCCAGCATCGGGGCTCCGTACCATGACCCAGATGTACGTCGACGGCGACTACCTGACCAAGAACCCAACCTACCACGTCGAGGACTCCGCGTGGAAGGCCGGTCAGATCATGCGCATGCTCCGCCGCCACGAACTCCGGGTGCGAACGGTCGCCGAAGTCGGCTGTGGTGCGGGGGCCATCCTCAGTGAGTTGCAGCGCCGACTGCCTGCCGGTACCGCGTTCACCGGATACGAGATCTCCCAGCACGCGATCGATCTCGCGCAGACGCGCGAAGCACCTGGCCTCGCGTTCGTGTGCGCCGATCTACTCACGCTCGAAACGCCTCCCGTAGACCTGCTCCTCTGCATCGATGTTGTGGAGCATGTGGAGGACTACATCGGCTTCATCCGCCGACTCCGGCCGAGAGGCGACCACAAGTTGTTTCACATCCCGCTCGAGATGAGTGCACTGGCGGTCCTCCGCTCCATGCCGCTGGTACGCGCCAGGCAACAGGTCGGTCACCTCCACTATTTCTCCAAGGAAACCGCTCTCCTCACCTTGGCCGATGCAGGCTATGAGGTCATCGATTACTTCTATACACGAATCGATAACGAACGATCCGAATCATGGCTGGCTTCGATAGCGGCCGCTTCTCGCGCGCTCGCGGGAGCGCTGAGTCACGACGTCGCCGCCAGACTTCTCGGCGGCTTTTCCCTGCTCGTGCTGGCGCGCTAGCTGTTGTTGATGAAGCCATTGTTCCAGTGGCTCGGCCCGGACGTAGCTGGGTGATGGCACCGAGCGCTAAATTCCGACCCCATGCTTTCTGAGTCGGGGTGGCCAAGGCTGCCAGCGGAGTATATGTTTGTGAAATGTTTCACAAGCCATGGCGCGAACGGGCGGCACGTCCGCCCGTTTTTTGCAAGTCTTTCAAC
>CAWGJN010000012.1:0-197734 GCA_963822925.1 uncultured Gemmatimonadales bacterium | reverse complement strand
AGACCAGATGGCTCGCGAAGCGGCCGTTTAAGGATCCGGTAAAGAGCAAGTTGCGCCGGTCTGGGCTCCACGTGGGAAGGAACAGGGACGTCGCACCGCTCACGAGCCGCCGGGTCGCGGTCCCGCCCACGTCCATGATCTCGAGGCCATAGGTGCAGCGATCGGAGCAGTCGGTGACCACGTAGGCCATTTGCTTCCCATCGGGCGAGATCCCCGGCTTGCTCACCCGGCCCGTGGAGGTGAGCTGGACCCGGTTGCGGAGCGTGACGGGGCTGCGTGGATGCCGCCGGGTTGCTGGCACCAGCACGACCGCCAGGACCGCGATGCCCGCCAGTATTGCGCCGACCGCTTTGGCCCACCCAGGCACCCCTGTCGCCCTGACTGCCTCCACCGGTCGGGTCTGGGTCGGCGTCATCCCGCCGCTGGGCGTGGCCAGCGGCTCGAGTTGGGTGAGCAGTTCTTCAGCGGTCTGGTAGCGGTCGGCGGGTCGCTTCTCAAGGCACTTCATGATCACGGCTCCGAGGGCAGGCGGCACGGCAGAACGGCGAGAGGAGACCGGCTCCGGAGGCCGAGTCATTGGGCCGCCAGGATCTCCTGGCTGGAGCCTTCGCTGAATGGGGGACGTCCGGTGAGCAGCTCATACCCCATCGTCCCCACCGCATAGATGTCCACCCGATGATCGAGATGGGGATCCGCCGCGGCCTGTTCCGGGGCCATGTAGGAGGGGGTTCCCAGGGCCACACCCGCCGTGGTGAGCTTGTTCCGGCCGGTCGCCTCACTCACCGCCTTGGCCACGCCGAAGTCCATCACCAGGGCGTGCCGGCCGGAGAGCATCACGTTGTCCGGCTTGATATCCCGGTGCACCACGCCCATCGCGTGCGCGGCTGCCAACGCGTCGACCACCTCGGTCAGGATCTTGACCGCGTCGTGGACCGGGAGCTCTCCCACCCGGGCCAGCCGCTCGCGCAGCGACTCTCCCGCGACATAGGGCATGACGTAGAAGTAGAACCCGCCAGCTTCGCCGGAGTCGAGCAGCGGTAGGATGTGGGGATGCTGCAGTCGGGCAGCGACTTCGATCTCGCGGAAGAACCGGTCGCTGCCCAAGGTCGCGGCCAGCTCGGGTCGCAGCACCTTCACCGCCACCTGGCGGCGATGCCGGATGTCCTCGGCCAGGTAGACCGTGGCCATGCCGCCCTGACCGAGCTCGCGGTCGAGCCGGTAGCGGTCCTGAAGGGCGGTGGCCAAGCCAGGCAGCGCAGGTGCCAAGGGACCGCGTATGGAGGAAGTGACTCAATCTGCGGCCGATCGCGGCACGGCGCCAGCGAAACGCTTCGAGACAAGCGAGAAGTCTCAAGGCGAGGAACGCAATGAGATTTGGGCAGCCGGGGACACCTTGCTGGCGTCCCGGGGATAAAGGGCCATACTACACTACCCTTGGCAGACCCTCCTGCTCGTCTCGCCGCCGCCTTAGTCGACCGCTACCGCCTCGAGCGGGAGCTGGGCCGCGGTGGCATGGCCACCGTCTACCTCGCCCACGATCTCAAGCACGACCGGCCGGTGGCGATCAAGGTACTCCACCCGGAACTCGCGGCGACGCTCGGCCCCGAGCGCTTCCAACGGGAGATCAAGCTCGCCGCGCGACTGCAGCATCCTCATATCCTCACCGTGCTGGAATCCGGTGAGGCGGCAGGACACCTCTGGTTCACCATGCCGTACATCGACGGTGAGAGCCTGCGCGATCGGCTCGGACGTGAGGGCCAGCTGCCGCTGGAGGATGCGGTCCGCTGGACTGGCGAGGTCGCCGAGGCGCTCGACTACGCGCACGGGCAGGGAATCATCCATCGGGACATCAAGCCCGAAAACATCCTCATCTCGCGAGGACACGCCCTCGTGGCGGACTTCGGCATCGCGCTCGCCGCCTCGAGTGTGGGGAAGGAGCGGCTCACCGAGACCGGATTCTCCCTCGGCACCCCGGCCTACATGAGCCCCGAGCAGGCGAGCGCCGATCCCAGGCTGGATGGGCGGACGGATCAGTACAGCCTGGCCTGTGTGGTGTACGAGATGCTGACCGGCGAGCCGCCCTACAGCGGGGCGACCGCGCAGGCCATCCTGGCGAAGCAGTTGGCCGAGCCGGTGCCCCGGCTCGGCACGCTGCGACAAGTGCCGTCAGAAGTAGAGCGGGCGGTCACGCGGGCGCTCTCCCGGACACCCGCTGATCGGTTCCATACGGTGCGAGAGTACGCCGAGGCACTCGTGAAGGCGCCGGCGGCCTTGGAAGGCCCGGAACGTCCGCACGCGCGCGTGTTCGCCACTGTAGGGGCGGCGGCCGCTGTGTTGGCACTGATCGCTGTGGGATGGGGTGTGGGCCGCAACAACCCGGGAGCCAGCGACGCCCCGCTTGGTCTGTCCTCCGTCAGGTCGGTGGCGGTGCTCCCATTCCACAGCTTGAGCGCGGACTCCTCGGATGGGTACTTCGCCACCGGCATCTCGGAGGACGTCTCCAGCCAGCTTGCCCGCCTGAGTGGGCTCCGTGTTGTCGCCCACACATCAGCGCGAGCGGTCGCTATCCGCACCACAGAGCCTGGCGAGATCGGGGCCACCTTGGGGGTGGCGGCCCTGTTGGAAGGGAGTGTACGGCGAGATGGAGACCAGATCCGGGTAACCGCGCGCCTGGTCGATGCCCGGACCGGTGCGCAACTCTGGGCCGGAGAGTATGACCGCACCCTCCGCAACGTGCTCGGAATTCAGCGAGAGATTGCTGAACACATCGCGGCCGCGCTCAACACCACGCTCACACCCGGCGAGAAAGCAGGCTTGGTAGCACAGCGCACGGCAGATCCGGAGGCGTACCGCTTGTACCTGTTGGGTCATCATTACTTCGCGCGGTACACTCCGCCCGCGATGCGGCGGAGTATCGAGTACTTCGAGCAGGCGATCGCGAAGGATTCAGGGTTCGCCCCGGCCTATGCGGCGCTGGCGGACGCCCAGGTGTTTCTCGTGCTCTGGGGGAGGGCGCAGCCCCGTGCTCTCATGCCCGCCGCCCGAGCCGCTGCTGCCAGGGCTCTCAGGGTGGACAGTACCCTGGGCGATGCCCATACCGCGCTCGGGCTCATCGCGGCGGCCTATGACTGGGATTGGGATGCCGCGGAGACGCACTTCCGGCGCGCCATCGCGCTCAGCCCCAACTCGGCCTATGCTCACATGTGGTATGGGAGCTTCGTCCTGTCCCCTCTCGGCCGACATGACGAAGCGCTCGCTGAGCTGCACCGGGCGGTGGAACTCGATCCGGTGTCCCTGCCGGTACGATGGAATCTCGGGAATCGCTACTATCTGCGCCCGCCAGTTCAACGAAGCAGTGGTGGAACTACAGGGTGCGTTGGAACTGGACCCGGGGTTTGCTCCTGCGCGCACTTGGCTCGGGTTCGCCTATGCTGGACTTGGACGTTATGACGACGCGATCCACGCAATAGAGCAGGCGGTACCGGACTCCGCGATGACGAGCGATGCGGTGCTCGGAGCCGTGTACGCCTGGGCCGGCCAGCGCGATAAGGCCCGAGTGATCCTGCGCAGTTTGGATGCGCGTGCTAAGAGAGAAGATGTCCACCCCATGGACTTCTCCCTCCTCTACGCCGCGCTGGGACAGCGGGACGACGCCTTTCGCTGGCTGCGGCGAGCGTATGAGGAGCGGTCCCTCCTGCTCATCTATATCAACGTGGCGACCTGGTACGACGGTGTCCGCGATGACCCCCGTTTCGCGGAACTGGTGCGGGACATTGGGCTAGTACCCTCCACCAAACCTTGAGGGGGCGATGAGGCGACTCCGGGCGGTGTGGCGGAAACAGTCAGATCGCTCATGGCTCGTGACACGGGCCATTTGGAATTCCGACCTCGCGGGCCTGACAATTTGCGGCCGGCCACTTGGCAAAGACCTTCACTAGTGCATCTGCACCCTGGCACTCCACACGCCTGCCAGGCGATGCGCGGGAGGCCAAGCATGTTCAGGGCAGCTCTTGCGGCCTCACTGCTGGCGGCAGGTTTCAGCCTCCCTACGCTTCACAGCGCCGGGGCACAAAGTCCCACGTTTACAGACGCGCTTCTCGACAAGGTGCGTAGCGCCGGACTGGCGGTTCCGGGCGATCTTCCCCAGTCGCTTCATGTCCTCAAGTTTGCAGAGTTCAGAACGCCCCTAAGCGGGGCCGTGGAGGGTGCAGGGGATGAAGTTGTTGACGGAGTCTATGCCGTCTTCCAGGTCCGTTATTCCCACGGATGGATCATGGTGGACGCGGGTGTGGACCGTGAGGTCGAGACCGATACCTCTGTTACGATTTATCAGGATCGGTACCAGCGGGTACAGGAGGCGCTCCGAGCCGCCAACCTGATCGTGGTCACCCACGAGCACCACGATCACGTTGCAGGAGTCATTCACACACCTGCACGCGATCTCATCGCGCCAAAGACAATTCTTACCCGTGCGCAAGTGCAAACCTTGTTCGCGACGCACACGGGAACCTTTCCTCTTGGTTCCTCGCCCCTGATTCAGTTAACACCTGCTGATGCCGCCGGGTATATCGTGATTGACTATGAGGAGCTGTACCCTGTTGCTCCGGGTGTCGTCCTCCTCAAAGCGCCGGGCCACACACCTGGCTCGCAAATGGTGTATGTACACCTCGACTCGGGGCAGGAGGTGCTGTTGGTCGGCGATATTGCGTGGTTCATGGCGGGGATTGAGCGTCGATTACAAAAGCCTGCGGCGATTAGCCGCGAAATGGGTGAGGACCGAACCGCTCTGCAACAGCAGCTGAATTGGCTATCTGGGCTTACCCAGCGACAGCACATCGTGCTGGTTAATTGCCATGATGATGACTGGCTTGGGTCGCTAGTGAGTCGGGGGATACTGAAGGACGATCTAGACCTCGGCGCGCAGTGAAGGTCGGGTGGTGTGTGCACGCAGGGTTCGCGTGGTCGGGTCTACGAGGCACTTCGGGATTCCGTCGCGGCCCGCAAGGCCTACCAAGAGGTAGGGTCTCCAGCGTTGGAAGCGCTGCCCGCCTTTAATCGTCCACTCCACATCCCGTGCGTTCCGGATAATCGACGAGGGGGTTAATCGGAGTACAACCCAATCGGCGGGCGAGCGCCTGCCAGTGCGGGGGGTGCGGCACCGACCTCCGATGCGCACGAGATTAGAGGCGCTGTGGGTTGGGCCCGCGTCCGCAGGTGCCAGCCATGCAAGGCTCCGCACCTTCTATTCTCCCTTCGGCCTTGGTCATTGGATCTTGGGCGTGATGTGTCTTCGGTTGCTGCCAACGAGGGGGTGAGGCGACGCCAATCTGGGCAGATCGTGCGGTGTCGCGCGTCAAATGAGAGCTTAGTTATTGAAAGTAGGTCAATTACGAGGCCCCTGATAAGCGTGAGGTCGGTAGTTCAACTCTACCCAGGCCCATCGGCACAACACAAAGCCCCATTACACGATACTGGTGTGATGGGCTTTGTGCGCCGAAGATCCAATGGGCAGGAATAGGCAGGTTGTTGGAACCATTTTGAACCACGGTCGGAACCACGGAAGGCGTGAGGCGGGGTCCTCCCTGCGAGGCGGACTGGCCTGGCACGGTCAGGTCGCCTCAGCCAGAACCGGGCGTCGCCCGCCGAACCACGTCACCAGCGCCGCAAGCAGGATGCAGCCAATCCCCACGATCGAGGCACGCCCCGGGTGCAGGTGGCCGACGAACACGGCCAATAGCGCCGTGAACAGCACCTGCAGGTAAAGGAACGGAGCCGTCAGTGACACGGGTGCCGCGCTGGCCAGCCGATCGAGCAGCCACAGCATCACGAAACCGAACAGCCCGATCCCCGCAAAGATGAGCAGGTCATGGCGCGAAGGCGCGATCCAGACCCACGGCATCACCGGCGTAAGCACGACGAACACGCCGAGCGCGGTCAAGAACAGGTTGACCCTGGTACTCTCGCTCCGAAGCGAGCGCGTCATGACGATATAGAGGCTGAAGCTGAGTCCCATCGTGAGCGCCAGCACGAAATTCAGTGTGCCGGGCAGCACGACGGGATGGAAGATCAGGCTTGTGCCGACAAATCCGCATCCGGCCATCAACCACTCCTGGCGTCGGGGGCGCTCGCCCAGGCCGGCCGCTGCGAGCGCGAGCACCATGAGCGGTGCGAGCCAGAATATGGCGAGGACAGCAGTGGGCGGTGCGCCTCGGCCGATGGCAATCGCCCACGATGCAGGCATGAGGACCATCAGCATCGACCGCCCCAGCTGAAAGGCCGGACGCCTCGTCGCGATCAGCGAGGCCGGTTGCCGCGTGCCCCACACCAGCAGCATGAACAGGAGGTGGACGCCGTAGCGGGCCCATACGATCTGGTAGACCGTGTAGTGATGCAGCACCCGCGCGGCGAGTGCCTCAACGCCGGACCAGACGCCGGTGACGGTGACCGTAAGGATGCGCGCCCTCATCAGGTCGGCCGCCAAAGGGGGGGAGGGTGCGCGCATGCCGCCTGTCATTGGGTCGCTGTCGAGTCCGTCCAGCAAGCCCCGATAGCCTACCGCCTATGGGCCACCTGCGGAAGAGTCAGACGTCCCTGTCAAGAGTCGACGGGCGAACGATAGCTGCGGAGGATCCTTGCTGATGCGCGGCACCTGGTTCGGCAACTGGTTCAACGCTCGGCGCAGATAGTGGGGATCCATGGTCGACAGCGGCCGGCCTGACAGCTAGCGCCAACCACACGCCTCGGCGAGCGGTCCGATGCTGTCACGCAGGCCGTTGACCGGGAACACGACGGTGAACTGCTGGCCGACCTCGAGGCGGGCGACCAGGGTGTCGTGCGCCATGAGCGAGTCTCCCGCTCTCAATCACTTGAAGCGATGAGCCCGTGATCTCAAACTCACCGCACGTCTTGCACCGATAGCGCGTTCGGTCGCCTTCTGTTGTTCGCATCTCGTCTAGAAGCCCGATGGGGCAGTCGTCCTATGCCGCCCGTAGCCCGACGGCGATTCAAGCGGCATCTAAATGGCCCGGCAGCCTCGGCCCAGGCGCGGACGGTCAAGGACCGGCGGTGTTGCCCGCGTTCTCGCGAAGCAGGATTCGAACGCCTCGCCCATTCTCGTAGTGGCCGATATCCTCGAACCCTTCTCTTACCTGCAGCGGCAGGCGTTCGAGTCCGCCCGGCGTCGAGACGATGTAGTCCCGTGTCCCGTTGCTCAACAACGCCTCGGCGGCAGCATCGTCGGACGTCGTGATCGCACGGCCGCTGGAATAGAACGCCGCCGAGAACTCGATCCGCGTGTAGCCCCAGAACAAGAGCCTGCTGTCCGGCGCCGGGGCTTGCCCGCGCCATGCCGCGATCATGTCCCTTTCGCTGTGGTCGAAGCGGTGCGGCATGACGAGCGCACCGAGCGTGGCGGCCGCGCCCGCCAGCGCGGTGGCGTACACCGCGGCAATCGGGATCCTCCTGTCAAGGCGCAGCATGAGTTCCGTAAACAGCAGTGCCAGCCCCGGCAGCGCCGGCAGCGGATAAGGCCAGATGATATTGGCGGCCAGGGTAAAGAAAACCAGTGATGCGCAACTCCACAGTGCGAGAAACAGCATCCAGCCGTCCTCGTCCTTCCAGACAGACCTGGCCGGCCCGGTCAGTGCGGGGACGGCAGCGCTCCAGGGGAGAAAACAGAGCAGCGCGAAGACCCAGATTGTTCCATGAGGAAAGGCGTGGGCGAAGCCATAACGATCGCCGTTCCAGCCCGGTTCGAGGAATTTGTGAATGTGCTCCCCGATCAGGAAATAGGAGAGGAATTCAGGTGCCCGTATCTGCGCCAGTGCATACCACGGCGCCGCAATCGCAAGCGCCAGCAGGGATCCCCCGATCCACGGCAGCCGTCGCCACAGGTTTACCCATTCCTTTCGCCACAGGGTCCAGAAGAACACCGGCATCCCGGCGATGACGAGCGCCACCGGTCCCTTGGCAAGCAAGCCAACCCCGCAGCCAGCGAAGAACATCCAGCCCCAGAACTTCTGTTCGTATCGGATTGCGAGCCAGAACGATGCGAGGACCAGCGTGGTCGAAAAGGCGAGCGCGGGGTCGGTCATGACCGTGCCCGCGGCGACGAAGAACCCCGCACTGGCCGCGAGGACGAGCGGCGTGCCAATAGATGCGCCGCGACCGTGACGCTTCAGTGCCAGTAGCCAGACGAGGCCAAGCGTCATGATCGAGAGCAGCAACGCCGGCAGCCGTGCGGCGAATGCACTGACCCCGAAAATCCCCATCGATGCCGCCGACATCCACGCCCACAGCGGCGGCTTGGCGAGGAACGGGATGCCGTAGTCGTGCATCGGCAGCACCCAGTTGCCAGTTTCGAGCATCTTGCGCGCCATCTCGCCATAGCGCGCCTCGGTCGATTCGTTGAGGGGGATTGCTGCCATCGCCGCCAGGCGTACCACCAGCAGCGTAAGGAGCGCGGCAGTACTCCGCCGTTCAACCGTCGTCATGCATGCCCTCCCGGGGCAAGACGGGGATGTAGCCAATCACGCGGAAAGTGTAGCCGGGATCGATTGCGGAGTCCGCACAGTTCGCAGAGCGCACGGTGCCGCACTTGGGCTGGTAGGAGGACACGGAAATGGTGCCTCTGCCATGCGAGACGTACCCCGTTCCGGTATCCACCTTCGGGCGCGTCCCCGCCACAAAGCTGACGGCGGCTGAGGCCTCGAACCTGAATTGGCATCTGTTTCTACCTCGAGTTCCGGCCCTTTGGTAGCCGCATAACGAATGGCGCATCAGCTGCGAGGGGCGCGGCTGCCAGCACCGGCGCGCCCTCGTCAGCTGCATGCGCTGGATAGGTGGCGTTCTGGGTGAAGCGATGATTCGCCAAGCAATTGCCCTTCCTACGTCGCTCAGCGTCGCGTCCCTCAGTCCTGTCCAAGCCGCTTAGGTCGCTCCACCCTCAAAGAAGAGGGCCATGACCTCAGACGACCAGGGGGCTGACCGCCGCGTCGCTTTATCGACATACGCGACAGTCATTAGGCAGCGAGACAACGGCTGTGCGGCAGCATCCACCATCAGGCATTCGATCAGCGCATCCGGCCCGCGAAACTCGCGCACGAAGGAGGTGATGGTGATCTCTTGATCAGCTAACGCCGGTCGCAGAAAGTCGATCTCCATCCTCCGGACCCACACCATGAACGGCAAGGTTGCCAGAGTCGCAAGATCCCAGCCGATCTTGTCGCGCAGTCCTTGCATGCGGTGATCCACGAAATAGATCGCGTAATTCCCGGTGCTGACGTGATCGTAGGGATCGAGTTCGGAGAAGCGAATCCGGTGCGTGCTCTTGAAGACAATCGGAGTCTGAGGCACGGAACGTCCTCCTCATAGAACGCCACCTAACTATGACATGAACTGCGAGCGCCTTCAGCTCTTCGCCCACGACCATCCGGTGATCCGCCAGCCCGCCGCGCCCTTCTTCAGGGCAAAGGTGAACATCGAGCCGGTCTCCTTCACTGGCTTCCCCTGTTTCTTGAACGCATAGTCGGACGGAATGACCACGTAGGCGTAGTCGCCTGACACGTCGACATGCCGCGGCGTCCCCAGGGTCACAATACCATCGGTGATCCCTTCCTTCTTCGCGTCGGAATCGTAGTCCTTCATCCATGCCAGGCACGCCCCGGTGCCCTGCCACGCGTGCGGGGCAAACTCGTCGATGATGGCCGTCTGGTCGGCGCAGGCCGCGGCGGCCGCCTTGGTGTCCCCTTTGTTGAACCCATCTACGAACTGATTCACCACCGCCATGACGTCCTTCTGCTGGGCAGAAGCTGCCGCTGGTCCTGCCAGCGCAACCGCAACGAGAGCCATCAACGCCTTGCGCATTCTACCTCCTCGACTGTTCGTGGTTTTTCGAAGGCGGGCGACCGAACAATGAATTGCTGGGCGTGTCTCCAAGTGTAACATCGGCAGCATGGTATACCGGCCGCAGCTCGGTTGCGAACTGGCCTTCCATTACCGGGCCCGGGTTAGTTTCCGCTTCAGCTGGCCCTGCTGTCGTTTCTGATTCTCGCGCGACTCAGTCCTTCAATTGAAAGTGCCACGCATGCGTCCACTGGATAATGGTTCCTTTGGTTGCGTTGGTGGTCACGGTCTCGGCGTCCCCGGCCGGTGCCCAGGTTTCCCAGCAGACCATCGACGCCCTCGGCACTCCCGCCAAGGTGACGACACGGATTGGCGTCCTTGAGTACAAGGACGGCGTTCCCACGCCGGCGACGGTCCAGAAATCGTATGACTTCCTCGACCTCCAGCACGGGGTTGACGTCTACCTCGATGCCTTCCAGGGCGTCTCGACCTACGCGATTCGTAAAGGGTTCCTCGAGGCCGGCATCCAGGACAACCAGATCGGCATCTTCCGCACACTGATGGACGCGAAATCGCTGTTCCTCACTGCGAACGCGGACGTGGTCTACTACATCGGTGTGCTCGACCTCACCAAGGGGCCAATGGTTCTCGAGACTCCTCCAGGCGCCCTGGGAACTCTCGACGACATGTGGTTCGATTGGGTGATCGACTTCGGAGCTCCCGGCCCGGACCGCGGTCAGGGCGGGCGCTTCCTTGTCCTGCCGCCGGGTTACGATGGTCCGGTGCCCGAAGGTGGATTTTTCGTGACCCGCACCAAGACCACGCGCGTGCTTATCCTCGGACGATCGTTCCTCGTCAACGACGATCCCAAGCCCGCCGTCGAGCTGGTCGAAAAGACGCTGAAGATCTACCCCTACGTAGCAGGCGGCGCTGGAACCAGCCTCGCCCAGATCCTCGACGGCACGGTGAAGCCTGGCAAGCAGCCGACGGTGCAGCCGACCGTGTTTGTCGATTTGAGCGGCAAGGCAATGAATACGATTCCCCCGAGCAACTACACGTTCTACGAAATGCTGAACGAGTTGGTACAGCAGGAACCGGTGGGCGGCATCGACGTTGAGCGCATGGGGCAGCTGGCCGCGATCGGCATCGTGAAGGGGAAACCGTTCCAGCCCGATGAGCGGATGAAGAAGATCCTCACCGAGGCGGCGCAGATCGGTCAGGCGACGTCGCGCACCGTGGTATACCGCCCCCGCGCGGCGGAGGGGTTCGGGCTCTATCCCAACTCGATGTGGTACAATCCGCTGTGGATCGGGGGCTATACCATGGAGACACCACCCCCGATGGTCACCAAGGATGGCGTGGTGCCGATCCCGGCCACGGGCGCCCGGACGCTCAACGCGCGCACTGCCATGTTCTACTATGCCACCGGCATCACGCCGGCGATGATCATGCGACTGCCCGACGTCGGGTCCCAGTATCTCATGGGTTTCAGCGATGCCGCTGGAAATGATCTCGATGGCGGCAAGACCTACAGGGTGAAGCTCCCGCCCAACATTCCCGCGGCGAAGTTCTGGTCGTTCACCCTGTACGACAACCAGACCCGCTCCATGCTCGACACGCCACAGCGCTACCCGCGCGCCGGCAGCCAGAACTACCCGTCTCCGGCCGCCGTTCCCGACGCGGATGGCTCGACCACGGTCTACTTCGGGCCCACGCTGCCGGCCGGCGTCAAGCCGAGCAACTGGATCCAGACTACGCCGGGCAAGGGCTGGAACACGATCCTGCGCCTCTACAGCCCGCTGCCCTCCTTCTTCTCGAAGGAATGGAAGCCGGGTGAGATCGAGCTGGTGAAGTAGGTGCTAGAGATCGGTAGCAAGAAAATGCCCCGCCGGTTTCCGGCGGGGCATTGACGTTGCGAAACTGAACCTGGCCGCTAGAAGCGCCGGAACCCGCCCTGGCTCGGATACACCCGGTTGATCGCGATGACCCCGCCATGCGGAGCGCAGTTGTCGTCCGGCCGCCGGACCATGAAGCCACTTCCGCCCCTGGCAATCGTCTGAATGGCAGGAGGATCACCGGTCCCCATCCCGGCCGCAGGAATGCTGGACACCGTCTGGCCCGGGGCCAGCGCGTGACCCGCGCCAGCCGCAACCTGCGTCTCGACCGGCGTGCTGGCCGGGGACTCGGGAAGGACTTCAGGGGCCGGTGCCGGCGTCAACTCCGTCGCGGTTGCCACGGTCTCGGTGCCCTCAGCACGCGGCACCGCAGTCCGCACCTCGGTCACCAGCCGCACCTTGCCTCGCCCCTTGCTGGCCGGACGCGTCAGTGACTGGCGTTCCACCGCGGAAAGTACCAGTGGTTCCGTGCCGGCTTGCGACGCCAGGTTGAGGTCTCGCTGTGCGCCCGGTTGGGCCGCCGACGGTTTACCCGTTTCGTGACCGTTGCTGCACGAAACGAGCAGGAGTGTGGCAGCGGTGACGGAAAGCAGCTTGCGCATGGTCTGACCCTCCGGCGGAACCCGAACCTGCGGCGGAACAAGAGTGGTGACGGCTGGACGCGCCGAGACCACACATCTCAACATAACAAACTCAGGGCGAAAGACCGAAATTGAAGTAGAACCTCGCGGAGCCCTGTCCGCCGGCCACCGACACGGTCGCCCTGGTACGTCCATTGAGAAAGGCGAGCCAGATTCCACCGCCGTAACCCGGGTACCAGGTGTCGGATGATTCTCCCTCCAGGAAGACCCGGCCGACATCGACCAGGCCCATCACGCCCAGGTCGCTCGCCAGCAGCGCTGAGGTGCGGGCAAGGCGCAGGCGAAGCTCGGCGCCGCCATACACCGAGGCATCGCCGGCATAACGGTTGTAGCGCAGGCTTCGAACGGTGGCGCCGCCGCCGATGAAGGCCGCGTTCATGAAGGGATAGTCACCCCACACGCGTGCGCCCCCCACCCTGAACGCGAGAGTCGGTCTTGGTCCCTTCGCGTACAGGTTCCAGGACCAGTTCACCACGCCGTGCACCTCACCAAACGTGCTTGGCACGCTCCAGATGGGCGCATACACCGAACCGCCAATTGTCGCGGAGACGCCGGAGGCGGTCATCGCGAGGTCGGTGACGCCCCAATCGAGCACGGCCGCGGCGCCGATCTGGCCGAAATCGCCGGTGCCCAGCACCGTCTGAGTTCCGATGAACCGGTCTTCGTCGTCCTTCGTCACGGAATAGACCCCCAGCGCCGACAGCGTAAGGGTCGTGCGCTTTGTCAGGCTGAACGTCACTCCCGGCTCGAGGGTGAATTGGTTCTGGCGCACCCGATAGAACGAAGCAGGCTCCGTCTCGGGCGTGTTGTTCCCGAAGCCGTAGAAGTTGAGGGTCGAGATTCCCGATGCGCGCGCGAGGATCGTGAAGTAGGTCGTCGAGTTTTCCAGGCGGATGTCGCCCAGCACATCCCCGTTGAGCGTCTGGGCCTCGGTGGCGTAGCCCAGGCGCAGGCGCCACTTGCTCGAGTACGGCACCTTGCGGAAACCATAGCGGAAGTAGCTGGCCGTGCCGCCGAACAGCACGCCGATGTCCGGACCTCCGGCGACCAGGGCGGCGTAGGCGTGGCGCGCGCCCCAGTCACGCGGGCCCACATCGCCTGGGGCGGGCTTGGGCCAGTCCTTCGTATTCACGCCATGCCCGACCGCCGTGCTCGTGCCGCCTTCGTCGTAGAAGTGCACCTTCCCGTTCTTGCCGGGATCATCGAACACGTCCTCGCCTTTGCCGCCGATGGCGCGTACGGTGATGGGCATCGATCCCTTGCCCTCGAAGACGGCCAGGTCGTTATCACCGTGCAGGTAGAGCCTGATGTCGCTTGTCTCGTTGGTAGAGAACGTCCGGTCGATATATGGCGGCGCGCCGGACGCACGCGCTGCTTCGGTGAACACCTTCACCTGCACATGATTCCCATCCACGCGAATCACCGCGGCGCTGTCGGCGTGATCGGTGGTATGCAGGTCCACCTGGCCTGCCAGCAGGCGGTAGTACCGGTCGGCGGCATGCGGCAACTGGCTCCGTCGCTGCACCAGTGCCGCGCGCAGGGCGGCGCCGTTGATCGCCTGATACTCGGCCGGCATGCGGGCCACCGCGGAATCGATGGCCTCGTCCGTCAGCAGGGTGACGAGCTCGGCGGCGGTTGAATCCCATACCGGCCGCGAGAGCGGACTGAGGAAGCGGCGATCGAGGTCGCGCCCGTTCCAGGTGGCGCCAACCGGCGCGCCGATTTTGGGGCCGAACTTGAGCAGCTGCGGGAATGTCTGCCGCGCGAACCCCGGCAGCAGTCCGTCGAAGAGCACAAATGCCTGGTCACGATCCCGCGCGATCGGCGTCCACAGGTAGCGGTCGCCATCCTTTATCTTGGCCCAACGCCACTGGTCGCGGTGCCGGTCCCAGTCGCCCATGAACACATCCAGCAGCCGCGCCCGGAGGAACTGCTCCGCGTCCACGTAGTTGCCCGGTTTCTGCTCGATGATCTTGTAGAGGTCGTCGGTGCTCACGATCTCCAGGGCTCCAGCGAACGCCCTCGCCGGATCCTCATTTTCGTCGGGCCGTTCCTCGATGAATCCCAGCACACCTGCGAATTCGGTGCGGAATTCGCCCAGGCGCGGATCATCCGGCATGTATACCAGGCGTGGTTCTGCCTGCAGGACCCCCGCAGCACGAGCGAGTGGGGCTGACACCGCGGCACCAGCAGGGTGCGCGGCACTGATCTGGTCCTGCGCGATCTTCGCGGCAAGCGATTGCCGGAGGTCGGGCGGCAGGATTTTCGAGGCGTCCTTATTGACCGATCGGAAGGCGTATTCCCTGCCGTCGGCACCCTCGAACCGAAGGGACTGGGTCTGCAGACCGCCACCCTGTTTCACCGGTTTGAGGCCGCCGGCAAAGGTGCCAAGATCGAGGATCTCCACCCGTATCGGCGTCATCCAAAGGGTGCGGTAGTGCTTGCCGAACAACCACTTATGCAGGCCGCTCGCGCCGTAATGAGGCCCCGCCACTACGGTTGTGCTCTCGGGCGCAGCTGCGCCCGATTCTCTGGCCTCCTGTCCCCGCGCTGGCTCCGCGGCCACGAGTTGTCCCAGCATTGCCACGACTGCCGGCAGCGATGGTTTGACGCCGGGCGTCAGTCTGGACATGTGTGCTCCTCCTTGTGTGCCGGGAACTCCCGTGCAATATTGAGCCAGATCAACCGATGTGTCACCCTCCTGCGGAAAGCGCGACCGTGCCAGCGATCCCGGTAGCCGAGTTACCAAAGCTTTCGCCATCGCTGCGCCGGTGGCGCTGGCTGATGGACCGGCCACTTCTGTACCTCGCCATCTACTACGGGATCCTCGCCGGGCTCGCCCTGGGCAGTTATGCGTGGTTCGGCGAGATGCCCGGTGCCAGTCTGCCGGCATCGCTGGGCGGTGTCCCCCAGGCGGGGGAGCCGGCGCTGGCACCGCCCTTCGGCCTGCTTGGGCTGGCGGCCGCCATTGCCATGGCGGTGGCGGTGCTGCTGATGCTCCCGGTCGCCATCATCTACATACAGACCCAACCGAAGCCCGCGGACCTCGACGAATCGATAACGCAGACCTTTATCATGCTGCCACTCGTCGTGGCGGGGGTGGTGATCCTGGTGAAGTCGAGCCTGGCCCTCGCCTTCAGCCTCGCAGGCATCATGGCTGCGGTGAGCTTTCGCAACCGGCTCCGCGATCCACGGGATGCCGTGTACATCTTCGTGGCCAGTGCGGTCGGCATCGCGGTCGGCGTGCGCGCCTTTGACGTCGCGTTTGCCCTGTCGCTGCTCTTCAACCTCGCGGTGCTGTGGCTCTGGGCCACGGATTTCGGCGGCCGGGCCTTCGTGTACGCGGGACCGCTGGCCAAGGTGCGGGCTCACCGGGTCGCGATCGCGGACGCCCTGAGTGGCCTGCATCCCGATGTCGTGCCGGGACTGACCGACGAGTACATCGCCGCGCCCCCTGAGCATGCCCCGGACGCGGCCGCCGCCGCCGAGAATGGGCGTCCGACTCCTCGCCGGCCGCGCTACATCCTTTCCATTCGCGCGCCCGATGGGGCGCTCGAGAACCGCGATGCAGTTGAGCAGGTGCTGGAGCAGCTGGTGCGCCGGTGGAAGCGGACGTCCCCCCAGAAGGGATCACGGACCACGGGACCGCTGGAGTATGAGATCCAGCTTCGCCGCAAGGTGACGCTGCAGGACGTCGTGGCGGCCCTGCGGAGACCACTGCCCGATGTCGCCATTGAGGTGAGACGCTATCACTCCGGTCAAACGCTCGACGGGATCCAAGGGGTATCGTAGCGCCGACGCACGTTCCCGTCTAGCAGTTTGCCGCCTAGGGACGGCATCGGTAGATCGAGAGCGTCGCCAATCCGTTGCCGCCTTCATCCGACACATACAGGTCCCCGTTCGTCGCGATGGCAAGGCCCTCGGCTTGTGCGTGCCGGGCGCCGAGCCGAGCGTATCCAAGCACGGTGCCGGCGGCGCCAACTTCTACCAGTGCAGGCGGGCTAGAAGACAACAGCATGAGGTGATTGCTGCGCGGCACCATCTCCACGGCGCTGGGCCGTATGCGCTGCCCGCCTGCGCGCTTCAGGTCACCGGCTGTGGCGCTGACGGTGGCCGGGGCCGCCAACGCGCCGCGAGCCAGGTTCCAGCGGTACACCACGATGCCGCCGCCATCTTTCAGCGGGATCTTGCAGGGCAGCAGCAAGACGCCGTTCGCCTCATCGGCGGCCAGTCCCTCGAGTTCACAGCGCTTGCCAAGGCCCGTCTGCCGCAGCACGAAGGGGGCGGGGGTGCCGGTGGCGCGCGCGCGGACGCCGTACAGGCGCCCGGCACTGGTCATGAGCCAGATGGTATCGCCCAGTACCGCGATGCCCTCGAAGTCATCCCGGATCGGGCCCTGCAGGGTCGCCATCACCGCGACGGCTCCGCTCGCGGGATTGATCGAGTAGATACGGCCCAGCTCGTCATCGTGCGCGAGCAGCAGTCCCCGATGCAGGGCAAGGCCGGAAATCTCGTGCAGTGCCACGGGAAGTGAGCGTACCGTGTCTGGTTGTGCGTGGTAGTGACAACGCGAGAGCAGCGGCTGGTCGCCCTGGAGCGCGCCGGGAGCCGGCCGCGCGACCGCCGCGGCAATGGCCAGGACCAGCGTCGTAATTCGAACCTGCATCAGTGAATGCGCGCGCCGATGACGGCGGGTCCGCCGATCTGGATCAGTGCGTCCTCGAGATCCGCAGGCGCCGCGCGCTTGCCGATCCGTACCAGGTACTTGAGCACCGCCTGCCCGCCACGCTCGCTCTGCTGGATCTCGGCCAGTGCCCAGCGCTTGGTTTCATGGCCCAGGAACTGTTCGACGATCGGCCGCGCATTGGCCGGTGCTTGCGTGCGCACGAGCAGCACGGCGTTGAATTCCCGGCTGCGCAACTTCTCCTGTTCTCCGGCCTTCGCCGACTCAGGCGCAGCAGCAGTGCTGCTGGCCATCGCCACCGGGGCTGGCGTCGCCGGACGTTTTGCATCCGCCCGGGACGCGAGGAAGCGGGCCGTGTGCAGCATGTGGCCGGCCGGCTTTCCCAGGTCGCAGAGCCCGAAGTCCAGCAGCGAAAAGCTGAGCACCGTGTAGTTGAAGACGATGGAGAGCACCACGGCTGCCGGGAGTGCCTCGACTCCCGCGGCGAGCCCGACGCCGATGGAAATGAAGATGTAGAGCGTATCGCGGGTGTCGGAGAGCGAGTTGCGAAACCGTACGGCACCCACGATCCCGGCCAGGCTGAACGCAAGCGCGAGGCTGTTGCGGACAATCACCACCACGCCCGCCACTGCCATGGCGAGGATCACGATGGTCTGCACCACGCTCTGGTCGAACCCCTTTTTCTGCCGCGTGGCCATGTACACCACGGCCGTGGGCAGCATCAGCAGTGTGGCGCCAAGCATCGAGACGCCGAGCAGCAGGGCGAACTCCACCGACAGGGTGCCACTGGCCACGACGGGCGCCTGGTCGGCAAAGATGTTGTCGCCTTGGCCGGCCATGTGCATCAGCCTGGCGCCGGTGAACGCCGGCCGCAGGATGGGCACGTAACGGTAGAGCAGCATTGCCGCCCCGATCAGGACGCCGTAGTAGAGCGTAAGCGACGTGAAGGGAGACTCCACCGGAAAGGTGAACCGGCGGGTGATCCGCGTGATGACCGACATGGGAACTCCTGTGGCTGGCTTCTCGGAATCTACAGTGTCGCGGCTATATCTTTCGGTCGGAGTCCGGCAGGCAAGCCCGGACGGTGCCTCTCATCTCACAGGAGTATCGGCCTGCTATGCATTCTCGCCTCACTCTACTCGCGGCGAGTCTTCCTGGCCGCCGCCTCCCCTGACCGGGCCGTAGCGCAAGAGCCTGCGCAGGGATGGCGTTTTACCCTGGCTCCCTACTTCCTCTTCCCTCACATGGACGGCACCGTCGCGGTCGGGCCGATCCAGTCCGACATCGACGTCAGCCCTGGCGACATCTTCGACAACCTGCAGTTCGGCGCCATGCTCGCCGCCGAAGCGGGTAACGGCGAGTGGGCCATCGGATTCGACGGCCTGTACATGGATCTGGGCAAGGACGGATCGACAGTTCGCGACTAAGTACGACGGCTATCAGGCGGGCCGTCGAGCTGACGGGTTTCCGGAAGCTGACGCCGTTCTTCGAGGTCCTGGCGGGCGGCCGGCTCAACCTGATGGGCGCGAGCGTCACCTCACCTGCGTCCGTGACGCTCGTGGACAAGAACAAGTCCTGGTTCGATCCGTTCATCGGTGCCCGGTTCATCCTGCCGAATACCGGCAAGTGGATCGTCATGCTGCGAGGAGATGTCGGCGGCTTCGGCGTGGATTCCCAGTTTGCCTGGCAGGTGCGTCCCACGGTGGCGTACCGCGTGTCCAAGCACTGGGAGTTCGGGATGGCCTACTGGGCCCTTGGCATGGATTACGTCACGGGTGAGATCGGCGACCGGAACTACTTCAAGTATGACGTGACGACGTTCGGTCCCGAGATCGGCGTGGGGTACACCTTCTAGGCGGACTCACACACCACGATGCCGCCCGGCGGTTCCCGCACCGGGCGGCATCTCTTACTGCTGAACCCTTTCCTGCAAGCGCGGGTCAAGCCGGTCCTTCACACCAGTTGCAGGTCGGCCTCACACACATGATCCGCGGCAATATCGAGCGTGGTACACCACGACTCGAGCGCGCTCTCCAGCTCCTCAGCGGCAGCGCAGAACTCCGCTCCCTTCTGGTGAAACGTGGCCAGGCGCGTCAGCCGATCGCACTGGGCCTCGACCAGCTCGCCGGCCGCCTGAAGTTCATGTCCCGTAGGCGCCTGGAGCAGGGCCACGAGGCTGCTGGCGGCGTCTCGTTCGACGCGGAATCGCGGACGGAAGCGCTCCCGGAGGTAGGTCACGGCGCGCGCGCGGTCCCACACGCTGGCATCGGGGGCGCAGGCTGGGCGGAACGCGGTGCGCAGTTCGTGGAGCCAGAGCGTGTGCATCGCTGGCAACGGGGTCATGGCGTTCTCCTCGACCTGGAGGCATTGTCTTGCCGGCGTGGCATCCTGAGAACCGCTCCGGCAGGCGCATGCTGGCTGACATTTTTCATTCTGAGCCAATGGTGCGCCATGCATATTATCGCCACGACCGTGAAGCCCCGGTGGAGGCAGCGTGAAGGGAATGGACGTGCCTGGACGAGGGTTCTGGTGAGTCTCGAACTCGGGCTCGACGTGGCGCGCGACCTGGGCGTGGCGACCCTGGCCGGGCTGGCCGTCGGGATCGAACGACAGTGGTCCGGGCACGCCTCGGGGCCCCAAGCCCGCTTCGCCGGCGCCCGGACCTTTCTCCTCCTCGGACTCCTCGGCGGCCTTTCGGGCTGGCTGTTTCGGGGCGGGCTCACGACGCTCGGCGCGCTACTGGTGGCAGCGCCCGCCGCCCTCGCGGTGGCGGCCTACGTCATGTCCAGCCGGCGGACCGGTGCGGACCCCGACGGCACCACCGAGGTGGCGGCCCTGGTCGTGCTGGGCCTCGGTGCCGCTGCCGGACTTGGCTTTCCGCTCCTCACGAGTGCCGCGATATCGGTCACGGTGCTGGTGCTGGCCGAAAAGGGACGCATCCATCAACTCATCGGTCGAATCGGGCAGACCGAGTTCGAGGCGGCTCTGCAGTTTGCCGTCCTCGCGCTGGTCATCCTTCCACTCTTGCCCGAAGGTCCCTACGGCCCATTTGACAGCATCCGTCCCCGGACGCTGTGGACCGTCGTTCTGCTCTTCTCCGCACTCAATTTCGTGGGGTATGCCGCTCGTCGTGCGGTAGGCGGAAGCAAGGGCTACGGCATTACCGGCCTGCTGGGCGGTCTCCTGTCGTCCACGGCGGTGACGCTGACCTTCTCTCGATTGAGCCGGGAAGAAAAGAAGATGGGAACGGCACTCGCATCGGGAGTGCTTGCAGCGTGCACCGTGCTCCTGCCGCGCGTCCTGTTCATCAGCGCGGTCATCACGCCGGCGGTCGCGCTGGCGCTGCTGCCCTACCTGGTACCTCCGATGATCGTCGGGCTTGGCTTTGTGCTGTTCGCACTCTTCCGGGCGGCCGAGCCCGCCGAATTGAAGGCCGAGCATGAGCCCTCGAGTCCGCTGGGCCTCTGGTCCGCGATCAAGATGGCGATCGGTTTTCAAGTAGTGCTT
Organism: uncultured Gemmatimonadales bacterium; assembly: GCA_963822925.1. GTDB lineage: Bacteria > Gemmatimonadota > Gemmatimonadetes > Gemmatimonadales > GWC2-71-9 > JAGGAG01. The sequence continues at coordinate 177,164 of CAWGJN010000012.1, read as the reverse complement.
CTCGCCATCCCACTAGTGAGCAACATCTGGAGTGCACCGGGTGTCATCGCATCCGCGGCACTCCTGGGCCTGACTGACGTGGACGCACTCACCTACACCATGTCCCGTCTTGCCGGGACGCCAGATGCCGTCAGTTTGGGGGCCCGGGCGATTGCTGTCGGCGTTCTTTCCAACACCTTCCTGAAGCTGGTGATCGCACTGGTTCTCGGCGCCCCCGATTTCCGGCGCCGGACGGCGCTCGGGCTCCTGGCTCTCGCGGCCGCGAGTGGCGTGGGCCTGGTAATTGGCGCCCGGTAGGCCGTCATGCGCTGTCGACGATGTCCACGTCGCCGGGTGCTACTACCACATCGCCGTGCCCCTCCACCTCCACCGTGATCCGGTCACTCAGTGGGTCGGTACGGTGCCGCTGGATGCGACTCACTTCTACGATCGTCCCGGTCTTGCCGCTGACCCGCGGCACGCCGGTCTTGAGGATGCGAACCATGGTTCCCGGGATGCAGCGATCGATGTGCGCCATGAGGCCCTCGGTTCGTGGCTGGGAGGTAACGTTCTCGTTCCGCCGTAGAAGGCGCGGGTTGATGGCACTTCTTGGCGGCTTGTAAAGATACTACTATGAAAGAGTTAGCTGAGTCATTAAGCGCTCAGATGGACAGCTTCGAGGTATCCAGCCAGGTGATGTCGTCCATCTTCACTGCAGCTTCGGATATTGCCCTTGTGCTTGATCGTGCCGGAGTGATCCGGGAGATCACGCTCGGGCAGTCCGATCAGCCTCTCGAGGAATTGAGGGCCTGGCTCGGTCATAGCTGGATAGACACGGTCACTGTCGAATCGCGCGCAAAGATCACCGATATGCTGGCCGAAGCGCTGGCGGAGGGCATGTCGCGCCGACGCCAGGTGGACCACGTATCGCCCAGTGGCGCGGACATCCCGATTCTCTATACCGCAGTACGGATGGACGAGACACCCGGCAAAGTGGTGGCGATCGGCCGCGACCTTCGCGCCATGTCAGCACTGCAGCAGCAACTGGTTGAGGCCCAGCAGTCGCTCGAACGCGACTACTGGCACCTGCGCCACATCGAGACGCGTTACCGCCTCCTGTTCCAGGTTTCTACCGAAGCGGTGCTGATGATCGATGCCGGCACCCTGAAGGTCATCGAAGCCAACCCCGCCGCCTCGGTGCTTTTCGACGCGCCGGTCAAGCGCCTCGTAGGGCGGACCTTTCCTTTCGACATTGATTCCTCGAGCGAACCCGCCGTGGCGGAGCAACTGGCCACGGTGCGCGCGCACGGGCGCGCCGACGACCTGGTCGTGCGGCTGGCGAGCTCGGGCCGCGGCGTTACCCTGTCGCTCTCGCTCGTGCGCCAGGATACATCGACGCTCTTCCTCGTGCGTCTTCTGCCGATCGTTGATCAGTCGGCGCCGGGTGCGGGCCCCGCCTCCGCCGGTGCCGCGTTCAAGTTGCTCGAATCATTGCCCGATGGCTTCGTCATCGGCGACGGGGACGGGCGCGTGCTCATGGCCAACCGCGCATTTCTCGACATGGTCGAGCTGCCCACCATGGAACAGGCGCGCGGTCGATCGCTTGGCCAGTGGGTGGGACGTCCCGGTGCCGATCTTGGCCGCCTGCTCGCGACGCTCCGCGAACACGGCGTGGTGCGCCTCTTTGGCACGGCGCTGCGCGGCGAACTCGGTTCCTCGAGCGAAGTGGAGATCTCCAGTGTCGCCCTCTCGGACGCGGCCGACATGCAGGTCGGCTTCCTCATTCGCGACGTGGGCCGCCGCCTCGTGCCGGGCCCGCGTGGCGCGCGTGACCTGAGCCAGGCAGTCGAGCAGCTCAGCTCGCTCGTCGGACGGGTGTCGCTGAAGAACCTGGTGCGCGACACCACCGATCTGGTGGAGCGCCACTTCATCGAGGCGGCGCTCGAAAAAACGGACGACAACCGGACCTCGGCAGCGGAAGTCCTGGGCGTAAGCCGCCAGAGCCTTTACATGAAGCTCAAGCGGTACGGACTGGGCGGCGACGTGAACGGTTCGGCGCACGATGGAGCCGATGCGACGGACCCGAAAAACACGCCCGAGAGCTGAAGCCCGTCAGCTCGGCGCGTCGCTCGCCATCAGCATCAGCGGCGAGCCCATGACTGGCCCCCTCAGGGCAGGGCGGCTGACACCAGAGTGACATCCACGACGCGATAGGCGGGATGGTATGCCGCCTCGAAGCTCGCGCTGTGATGCATCGCCGGATAGCCTGCCATCGCCGCTTCCCGGAACAACCGTTCGACACTGTCCGTCGACCAGCCGATCTCGTGATCGGCAACGAGCTGGCGCACCACGTCTAGCGCACACGCCAGTTGCACGGTGTCCCTCGCCGACACCTGCGCCGTGCGGACAAAGGCGTTCAGCAGTGAGTCAGGCGAACCCCCCGCGGCCAGGAAGGGCCGCAGGTGGATCCGCACGAAGTTCCCGCCAGCGCCCAGTGTATCCACCATCGGCTCCGGCGGGCCTGCCGGCAGCGTCTCGATCTCGCGCGCGAGCCACTGCGCCGCCATCTCACGCGAGGGCACGGCATGCTCGCTCCCGAGCGTGGCCTGGTGAAGCAGCTTGTAGGCATCGGCGGGCTCCATCGCCGGGTATCGCGCGAGCTGTGATCGGACGAGCGCAGCCCAGCCGCCGTCATGGGTACACGGGCTGTACACTGGCTGCGCCGAAGAAAGAAGAACGGCAGCGGTAAGCACCAGCAATGGGCGGAGTTTCACGGATCCAAGGGGATGGGGACACGGAGATTGATGGGGTCCCGAAGCATTCTCGACACGGTATATTGGAGGCTCTTGCGGCACCCGCAAGCGGGGCCGCCAATTCAATTCCAATTTACGAGGCTACCATGCGACTGACCCGAAAGGCAGCACTGCTTGGCGCTGCGTTTGCGCTTACCTCGGTGTTCACCCTCGCGGCGTGCAGCAGCGACGAGCTCGGTGTGGTGGATCTGTCCGGCAGCTATGAGGTGACGGGCTATCTGGCTTCAGCGCCAATCCTTCTGAAGCGCCGGTACTCGCTACCGTCAGTGGCAACGCGCGAACTGACCTCCACCACATACCAGATCGACATCCCGGGCATCGCGAGCAGTCAGGGCAACTACGAGGCGTTCGACAACGGTACCTTCAACCAGAACGGCACCACCACTCCGGCTGGCCAGGACCCGATCGATACCCAGTGCACGGGTACCTACACCCTCGTCAACAGCGTGCTCACGATCGACACCGTTTGCGCCGGCGTCCGCTCGGTAACGCGTCTCGAGCCGCTGGACTGACACTGTCCCGCTTGGACGGGTCATGCACGTTGCGCGACGAACGCGTGACGCTCACCGTTCCGCCGGGCACTTGAGCCGTCTCCTGCTGGCCGTGGGCGCGCTCGCGCTCATGGCCAGCACGGCGCAGGCCCAGGCCGGCACCGGTACGGTCAACGGCATCATCCGCGACGCCGAAACCGGCGTCCCCGTCGAGGGGGCGTCCGTGCAGGTGCGTGGCACCCTTCTCAGCACGGTCACCAACGGTCAGGGACAGTTCACGCTCGCGGGCGTCCCGACCACGCCGCACACCATCCGCTTCATCGCGATCGGCTATGCGGCGGACAGCCTGCCGGGGTTCACCCTCAATCCTGGTGAGACGCGGACGCTCGACTTGACGATGCACCGCACGCCGCTCGACCTGCAGGAAATCATCGTCACCGCAAGCCGCCTTTCCGAACGGCGTGCCGAGACGCCGGCGAGCGTGGCGGTGCTGCCATTCAGCGAGATTCTGGCGCGCAATGTGACTACGGTCAACAAGGCGCTCGAGTTCGTGCCCGGCGTGACGTTCAACGGTCCCGACCAGATGGACATTCGCGGTTCCACCGGCTTCGCCCGCGGCGTGGGCAGCCGGGTGCTGATGCTGCTGGATGGGCATCCGGCGCTCAGTGCCGACGGCGGTGAGATCAATTTCCGCGCGCTGCCGGTCATCGACCTCGCTCGTACGGAAGTGGTGAAGGGAGCCTACTCCGCGCTCTACGGCAGCAACGCCCTGGGCGGCGTCGTCAATCTCATCACCACTCCGGTCGACGACCGGCCCACCACAGCGGCGCGGGCCCATTTCGACGCCTATGACATGCCTTCCGGCTACCGCTGGAGCGACGGGCTCCTGAATTCCCAGGGACTGGAGCTGCAACACGCTCGGCGCGTCGGGCCGATGGGGGCCCGCGCCTTCGTCGGCTATCAGGGCACAGACGGCTACACCCAGAATGGCCAGAATCACATCTGGATGGCACGCGTCAAGTTCCAGGCGCTGCCGACGGCCACTCATCAGTGGGATGCGTTCGCCCTCTACACCAACGAGAAGTCGCAGGAATTCCTCAACTGGCGCGCCGACAGCCTGCCGTTCGAGGTGTCCCCTCAGTTCCTGGGCGACTATGCCCGGGACCAGGTATTCCTCTCGGGCGCCACGGTCGCGGCGATCGCCACCGCGAAGACCTTGCTCAAGGTCAGTCCGTTCCTCACCTGGAACTCGTCGCAGAACCACTTCACCGCGAACCAGGATCATCACTCGGCGATCAAGCCGGGGATCAACGCGGCTCTCACGCGCGCGCTGAGCGCCAGGAACAGCCTGACGCTGGGCTCCGACGCGGCCTATACCTGGGTAAGCTCCAACTTCATCGGGACGCCCCAGATCGTGGATGCAGCCGTCTTCGTGCAGGACGAGGCCCGGCTTGGCGCCAACCTGAAGGGCGAGGCCGGCTTCCGGGCGGACTATCACGATGCGACGACCGCGCAGTCGGAATTCGTGATCAGCCCCAAGATCGGGGCTTCGCTCCGGCTCTCGAATTCCGTCACGATGCGGAGTTCCATCGGGGCAGGGTACCGGGCGCCGAGCGCGATCGAGCAGTTCGTGAACACCTTCCAGTTCGGCTTCCAGGTCATCCCGAATCCGGCGCTGCAGGGCGAGCGCTCCTGGTCGGCGGAGATCGGCACGAGTGCCGTGCTGTGGAATCGCCTGCAGGTCGATGCGGCGGTGTTCGGCAGCCGCTACTCGAACCTGATCGGGCCGTCCGCAATTCCCGGCAGCTCGCCGCTCACCTTCCAGTTCCAGAACATCGCCAATGCGCGGGTGCTCGGGCTCGACCTTGGGGCCAATGCCACGGTCAACGCCCACTGGCTCAACCTGGCGGCCACGTTCCTCTATCTCGACAGCAAGGACCTCGATACCGGACAGCCGCTGCCCTACCGGTCGCAGTTCAACGTGACCGGGACGGTGACCACGCTGCAGGGGCATGCCGGCGTCGACGTGCATTATCGCACTGCGGTAGAAGAGGTGCTGGCCTATCCGCTGGATCCGCGACAGAACATCGTGGTGTTCGACCTGCGGCTGGATTACCGGCTGGTGGGAGTGCTATGGCAGTTGAAGATCTCCAACCTGTTCAACACGTTCTATACCGACGTGCTGGAGCGGAACCCGGGTGCGCCGAGGATGATCGGGCTCACCGCGGTCTACGGACTCTAGCCTAGAGGATCCGCAGCCCGAACGCGCTCGTCACCAGCCCGACGCACAGGTCTGCAGTACGGTTCATCGAGTCGAGGACCGGGTTGATCTCCACGATATCCATCGATACCAGCTTGCCGGCATCGGCCACCATCTCCATGGCGAGATGCGCCTCGCGATAGGTGGCGCCGCCGCGCACCGGCGTGCCCACGCCCGGCGCTTGCGCGGGGTCCACCCAGTCGGCGTCGCACGACAGGTGAAAGCCGGCCGTTCCGGTCGTGGCGATCTCGATGGCCTCGCGCATGACGTCCTTGAGTCCGCGTTCGTCCACGTCGCGCATGGTGAAGACCTTCACCCCGAACTTGCGGATGTTCTCCCGTTCGGCCGGGTCGAGGTCGCGCACGCCTACCAGCACCGTGTGCTGCGGCAACACCGCCGGCACCGGGTGGGCCAGGTTCACCATCGCGGGATCGCCATGACCGACCAGGTGGGCCACCGGCATGCCGTGAACATTGCCGGTCTCGGACGACTCCGGAGTATTGAGGTCGCCGTGGGCATCGAGCCAGATGAGGCCGATGCGCTGCTTCTGTTCCGCGAACGCGGTCGCCACCCCCGCGACCGAGCCGGCCCCGAGGGAGTGATCGCCCCCCAGGACGAGGGGAGCAAAGCCATCACGCACGGCGGCGGCGGTCCGTTCGCTGAGCACCCGACACACCTCGGTGATGGCCGGAAGGAGGTCGAGCGCGCTCTGGATGTCGGGCAGCGCCTCCCGCTCGGGAACGCGAATGTTGCCGGTGTCCTCCACCTCGTGACCCAGCGCCTCGAGCCGGGCTTCGAGCTGTGCGATGCGCAGCGCCGAGGGACCCATGTCGACCCCGCGGCGGCTGGCCCCGAGATCGAGCGGTACACCGATGATGCGGATGCGACCCATGCTGGCTCCAGGTTGGCGGGCACGTCGATTCGGCGTGGATTATAGCGTATTCTTCCCGGCAAACATGACCCTGGACGACGCGCTCCGGACTCTGGGCCACCTCTGGCCCCACATCATCGCGGTGCTCGGCGTGCTCGTCGCGCTGGGCACCACGGCGCACATTGTCCTCTACAAGAGCGACGTGCGAGCTGCGATCGGATGGGCCGGCCTGGTGTGGCTGGCCCCGTTCATCGGAGCGATGCTCTACTGGATGCTCGGCATCAACCGCATCCGCCGGCGCGCCGGGCGCATGCGGCGCGGCATCGCGCTCTCATCCGACTTCACCCAGGAAATTGCCGCCAAGCAGGAAGAAGCACAGTTCCTTCCCGCCAGCATGCCGGGACGGTTCGCCGCGCTCGCGACCGCCGTGGGCACCACGTCCGGCCAGCCGCTGGTGCCCGGCAATACGGTGGAGCCCCTGGTCGACGGCGACCAGGCATATCCCGCGATGGTCGCCGCGATTGACGCGGCGACCCAGTCCGTCGCCATGACCAGCTACATCTTCGACAATGATCGGGCCGGCGCGATGTTCGCGGATGCGCTCGCGCGCGCGGTGGCGCGAGGCGTCATCGTGCGGGTCCTCATTGACGGGGTGGGTGCGCGCTACAGCAAACCGCCCATCACCGGCGTGCTCACCGCGCGCGGCATCACCAATGCGCGGTTCCTGCCGCACATCTTTCCCCTCGCCAACCCGTACTTCAACCTGCGCAGCCACCGGAAGATCATGGTGATCGACGGACGGGTCGGGTTCGTGGGGGGCATGAACGTGCGCGAAGGGTGCATCCTCGCCGTGCCGTCGAAGGAGCCGACCCAGGACATTCATGCGCGGATCACTGGTCCGGTGGTGCGGCAGCTCATGGAGACGATCGCCTTCGACTGGCACTTCACCACCAGGGAGGTGCTGACGGGTCCGGCCTGGTTTCCGGTGCTGGAACCCACCGGGCCGGTGGTGGCCCGCGGCATTCCCGACGGGCCCGACGAGGACTTCGAGACCCTGCATGACACGATCCTCAGCGCGCTCTCCGTGGCGCACCATTCCGTGCAGATCGTCACTCCATACTTCCTCCCCGACACGCCGCTCATCGATGCGCTCCGGGTGGCCGCGATGCGTGGCGTACGGGTCGACCTCGTGCTGCCGGAGAAGAACAATCTGACGGTGGTCGCGTGGGCGGCGATGGCGCAGCTGTGGCACGTGCTGCGGTGGGGCGTGCGGGTATACCTGTCCCGGCCTCCTTTCGATCACTCGAAGATCATGGTGGTCGACGGCACCTGGTCCATGCTGGGCTCCGCCAACTGGGATCCAAGAAGCCTGCGGCTCAACTTCGAATACAACATCGAGTGCTACGACACGGCACTGGCGCAGGTGTTGACGGACGTGGTGCAGCGCAAGATCGCCACGGGGCGGCTCTACACGCCGGCAGACTGGCAGGGCCAGAATCTCTTCCAGCGGCTGCGGGGCGGGGTGGCGAGACTGGGACAACCGTATCTTTGAGAAGCGTGAACAGTGAACAGGGAACGGTGATCGCGTTGCCCTTTTCCGGTTCACAGTTCACTGTTCACCCTTGACGTTGTCGAGTTCCCTTTCCGAGGTTCAAGAAATGCCCGACGAAACCCCACCTCCCGACTGGCGCGCTCGCGTCGACAAGATCATTCAGGACCTCCAGCCCGAGATCGACGAACTCAAGGTGAAGCTCCACCTGGCCAAGGCGGACGCCCGGGATGAGTGGGCCAAGTGGGAACAGAAGATGGCTGATTACAAGGTGAAGGCGGATCGCACCGGCGACGAGGCGGGAGACATCCTGGAGGAAAAGGCGAAGGCGATCGCAGCCGAGCTCCGGGACGGTCTCGAGCGACTGCGGAAGCTGGTTTAGGCCTTCTTCTCCCGCCTGCGCCGGCGAACCGCCTCGCGAAGCAGGAACTCGATCTGTCCGTTCAGGCTACGGAGCTCATCGTCGGCCCAGCGCTGGACCGCGTCCAGGAGGTCGCGGTCCACGCGCAGGAGAAATGGTTTCCGCTCCGCCACGGCTAGCTGTAGAGCGTGCCGGTGTTGAGCACCGGCTGGGCGGAGCGCTCGCCACAGAGCACGACGAGCAGGTTGCTCACCATCGCCGCCTTCCGTTCTTCGTCGAGGTGCACTACGCCCTTTTGGGAGAGCAACTCGAGGGCGTTCTCCACCATGCCGACCGCACCTTCCACGATCTTGTAGCGCGCCGCCACGATGGCGCTCGCCTGCTGCCGCTGCAGCATGGCCGAGGCAATTTCGGGCGAGTACGCGAGGTGGCTGATGCGCGACTCGATGCACTCGACACCCGCCTTGCCCAGCCGCTCGTGCAGCGCCTCGACCAGGCCCTTCGATACCTCGGCGGTGTGGGTGCTCAACGCGATTGCGCCGGCATCGTGCGCATCGTACGGATAGCTCGAGGCGAGTGCGCGCAGCGCCGACTCGCTCTGCATCCGCACGTACTCCTCGTAGTTGTCCACCTCGAACATCGCCTCGGCAGTCTCGATGACCTTCCATACCACGATCGCGGCGATCTCGATCGGGTTGGAATGGGCATCGTTCACCTTGAGCTTGGCGGTCTCGAAGTTCCGCACCCGGAGCGAGATCCGCTTTTTTACCGCGAACGGATTGGCGAACCAGAAGCCCGCTTCCTTCACCGTGCCGATGTACTTGCCGAAGAGCGTGAGCACCCGTGCGTCATTGGGGTTGACCACGAAAACGCCCGGCAGGCAAATGAGCGCGACCACCAGCAGCAGGATCCAGGCGATGGCCTTCCCCGGGTCGCCTTCCCGGGCAGCGCTCAGGAGACGCATGACTGCGAGGGCGGCGAGCGCGAGAATGACGATTAAAGCGACAAAACCATTGGCGGCACGGAGGGGGCGTTCACGGACCATCTTGGGCTCCAGCTGGGGTGATACCTATATGATATCACTACGATAGCTGAAGTCAAGGGGAAGGTTGACCGATGTGAACGGTCAACGGTAGACGGTGAACGGGACCGATCGACGACCGGAAGCACGAAGGGCGGCCTGAGGCCGCCCCCCGTTCACTGTTGACTGTTTACCGTTTACGCCGTTTCACTGGCGCTCGATTGTCTACCGATTGCGTTCGTACGCCAGGTTCCGCGGCGAGTAGCGCCATTCAAAGCTGCGCTGGGCCGCCGTGCCCATGTTGCGATCGGCGCGCGCGTTCCGCAGGGTCGCGGTGACCTTCACGCTGGCCAGGTCATCGTGGTCGTTGGTCGCGTCCGCATCGGTGGGATCGGCCGACTCGACCGAATCGCCATCGGCGAAGAAGAGCCAGACGTCCCACGCCACGACGTTTTCCGCCACCACTTCGCCAATCGGTGCGCCACCGGCGGTCAGGCCGGTGCTCCGGATGATCCGGTTCTGCGCATCCCGGTAGTACATCACCGGCGTGATCTTCTGAAACGACGTTTCTGCCGGCCGCAGCTGGAGGTTCTGGGCACTCGCGATGGGACGGGCCCAGTCGGCCGGGTGGAGGAACAGGGTGTCCCCCGCCGAGAAGGTGAGCTGGTAACGGCCGCCACCCATGTTCCGCTTGGCGGTGACGTTGAGGAACCGCCGCTCGTTGTCGACGTTCATCTGGACCATGTTGCCGACACCGATCTGCAGCGTATCGGTCGGCATCGACGCATCCACCTGCAGGTCGACACAGTAGGTACCGCAGCTGCCCAGGCCCGGCGTCGCCGGTGTGGCGGTGGCGGCCGGCATACTGTAGACCGGGGCCAGCGCGTTGCCGGCGGGGAACGGTGGTGACTGCAGCGAATCAAAGGGCACGCTGATGATGACCAGCGTGTCGCCCTTGGCCATCAAGGTGCCGAAGCGCGCCTGGCTCCGGATGGAGACGCCAGCGCTCGCCGCATCGCGCTCGAGCGACGAGCCCAGAAAGCGGCCGGTGCGGAACACATCCTCCCGGAGGTTGGTGTGCTCCACGCCGCGGAAGGTCGTGATGGTGAACGACATGGCCGCGCCCATCACGATCACGCCCACCACCATGGCGATCATGATCTCGACGAGGGTCATGCCGCGCCGGTCCTGCAGACGATTGCTCATGGTCAGGTCACCGCGCCGGTGTACACGTACGTGATCAGCTCGACCGGGGTCGTCCCGTTGGGATAAGTGACGCGCACCGTGACGCTCACCAGGTCGGCCCGAACGTCCGCGACGACGACTGTGCGGTGGTACTTCCCGCCGCTCACGGGACGGCCCTCCTCATTCACGTCGGTCCCGGACACCTCGGCGAAGTCGCCCATGTCAGCCGGCGGCTGGCTGCGGAGGAACTCCATCCGCTGCCGCGCGATGTCGAGGGCGATGGTGCGCAGGCCGGCCCGGGTGTTCGCCTGCATGGCCCCCGTGAGGGTCCGCGAAAGGGCCAGCACGCCGACCGCCAGGATCACCACGGCGATCATCACCGAGATCAGCGTGAAGCCGCGCCTGTTCATTGCCATGTGCCCCCCTGGTAGGTCCACACCCGCACCGAACCGGCGCCGGTGACAGTGACGGCGGCGACCACGGTCGGGTCGTCGCGATGACGCAGGTAGATGATGCCCTGGGTGCCGAACGGCTGCGTCATGCCGTTGCCCTTGAAGTTGAGCCGGCTGCCGGTGAACGAAGTCGGATCGCCGGTGGGCCAGCCCGAGAGCGCCGTGGCCGAACCCCGGCCCAGCAGCACCTGCGGGTCCAGCGTGCGCTGGCCGAAGCCGCGCATCGAGTCGGCCTCGGCCGCGATCTCGCTGATCACGGCGTCACCCTCGACGTCGCGATAGGCGATCCAGGCTGTGGTACCCACCAGCGTGAGGCGCGCGGCCCGCTTGGTGCCCAGGGCGCGCGAGCGCACCAGCTCGATATCGCGGCTCAGTTGCCGCGCCGATTCCTGTACCATGCGCCGCGGCGTGGTCCGCAGCCGGGGAACGATCATGGCGGACATGATGCCGATCATGACGATGACGATGAGCAGCTCCATCATCGTCATGCCGTGCCGGTTCCACCGGTCCCGCACGAGGGCGATCACTCGTACACCGGGCGATACGCCGTCTGCACCACGCTGCCGACCACCGGGGTGCCCGGGGGCAGGTTCGCCGGGTCCTGGAACCGGGTGTCGAAGGCCCAGTTACGGGTGGGGACACCGTAGTAGGCGCCGGCCCAGCCGCAGAAGTTGCTGGCCTTCTGCGCGTAGGCGATCGACACGAGCGATCCGCGGTAGAAGGCGGTGACGCCGCCCCAGTTTTCGATGAAGCGGGGGAAGTTCTCCAGGCCGCCGCCGTAGAAGTACGACTGCGAGCCGGCGCCGGTGTAGTTGCAACCCAGGGGCGTTACTCCCGGCGCGACCCAGTCGAACGGCGTGGCGCCGTGGCCGGCGAGGACCGCGGCGTAGATGGACGTGTTGGCGGTTGCCGCGGCCGGGGCATAGGTCCACCGGGTCACGCCACCGGTCGTTACTCCCGCGCCGGCGGGACGGTTCAGGATGCCGGCGGTGGAGAATCCCGGCGACAGCCAGGTGAAGGCATCGCCGATGATGGCCGACGGCTGCCATGCCACGGTGGAGTTGTAGTTGCCCTGCACATAGATCGGCAGGTTGCTGGCGAGGGTGAATGGACGGCCGAGCACGCTCGCGTTGACGATCTTGATGACCGGGTAGGGGCGGAAGCTGCAGCTACCGGCCGGGCAGCCGCGCGCGCTGGTGTAGGTCTCGTTCACCACCGGGATGTTGCGCACCGTGATGTACATGATGGAAGACGGATTCGTTCCGCTCGCCAGCATCCAGGCGAAGAGCTGGGCGTAGTCGATCTTGATCTCGTCGACAAACGTCTGCTCGCGGCTCTCCCACCACTTGTTGCTGTCGGCGACGAAGATGAGGTTGCACTGCGCCGTGGTTGGAGTGGTCCGGCCTGCCGCGCGGACGTACTGGATGTCGGTTGCACCCACCGTGTTGCAGAGGGTGTTATTGATCCGGGTATAGTCGATCGAGATGTAGAAGTCCGCCTTCCAGGCAAACTTGGTCTCGCGCTCTTCCGGGCTGTCGGGGCCGCCGTTGTCCCGGTCCGCAATCAGCTCTTCCGGCGGGACGCCGAGCGGGAGCGGCAGGCGGAGGGTGTCGACTCCGTAGGCATCGGTCTTGAGCCGGCCACTGAAACGGGTCTCGCTCCAGTTCTGGAAGGCGGCCGACAGCGGCAGCCCATAGGAATCGTTGTTCACCTGGCGCGCGGTCGCGCCGGCATCATCGACGTAAACCTGGTCGGTACCGCCGGGGTTCGTGCCGTCCTTACGACGGAAGTAGAACTTGTTCGGCGTGGTGACGATGTTGTGGAGGTAGAGACCGCCACCCGAGCGGGCGTAGATGTTCCCGTTCGTGTGCACCCAGCCCTGCATGTCCAGCCGCTGGCCGTTGGTGATCTCGAGGTCCTTCTCGTAGAACACGCCAAACTGGAAGATCGGGATCGCCGCGGCCTTCACCGTGACGACGGCGCGGCTCGCATTGCCCATGCTGTCGCTGGCGCGGGTGGTGATGTCGTAGTTCCGCACCAGGGCGTAGAGTCCCGAGAGGGGGCCGTCGTTCACGGTCTCCTGGGTGGCGCCGCCGTTCGGCGTCACGGTCATGGTCGGGATCGAGAAGCCCGGCACCGTCGGTCGCGTGAGCGAGTCGAGCTCGGTCTGCGAGATGAACCCGTCGTCCACCATGCCCGATAGCTGCTGCATGATGTCGTCGGATGCCGCCTCGGCCGCGTACGCGGTGCGGGTGTTCCGGTAGTCGTAGTTGGCAGTGCGGGTCGCGGTGGTCACGCCGCTGACCGCGAAGACGCACAGCACCGCGAGCAGCAGCAGGACGAACAGCGTCGCTTCCAGCGCGAAGCCCTGCCGGTTGAACAGCATCTTGTGTCGAGACATCCGATCCTCCTCGGGATAGCACGCCGAGCGCGTGCCTTCGGCGCCACCAGTGGCAAGACAGGCGCCAGCCAATGGAGGTCTCCGTTCGGCCATAAGTGACAATGACTTAGCAAATTGGCTGTCCTTCCGGAAGTGCAATTCGTGCAACAATGCGCATGCAGTGTATGCAACCTGTTGCGTCATGCAGGTGAGACCGGACCTGATTCGGCGGTCAAGTCGACTCGCAACTTCCATGGAATCATTGCGATAGACAGGTCACGCAACCAGCTAATCCTCGGTAGACGTGGTCCGTCAGTTTTCGTGACTACACCCGTTAGGTGGCGAGTCGGGCAGGACTTGGACGCAGCCCCGTTTTCCGGGGGCGGTACTGGCCTGTGCATTGCCCCTTGGAACCCCCTCAGACCGCGCCAGGCGGCGCAGAACCGGGGAGGTCGGATGCGCTGGCCTATCAGTGGATTCGCCGTGCTAGCCCTGCTGGCGTTGCCGGCCTCGATGCGAGCCCAGGCGCCGACAAAGGGCCCGGGCGAGGCGCCTCCTATCACGGCGAAGGCGCCGAAGCTGTTCGCCGGGGTCGGCATCGGGCCGGGATCCTTCCGGTTCTCGTGCCCGTCGATCTGCACCGGTGATCGCAACTGGGGTTGGAGTGGCAACGCCCGCGTGGGCGTCTCCTTCGGCAAGCTCTGGCTGATGGGACTCGAGGGAACCGGCTGGACCGATTCCCGTGATCCCGAGAACTCACAGCCGGTGAAGCAGACGATGTGGCTTGTGGGTCCCGTGGCCTATTTCTATCCCACGCCGAAACAGCGCCTCTACCTCAAGCTCAGCCTGGGCGTGCTGCACTACTCGCAGCACAACCCGGACGATCCCGATAACGAGAATGACCAGTTCACGGCGACGACATTCGGCGCCTCTGCCGGCATTGGCTACGACTTTCACCTGGCGAAGCACGTCTTTCTTTCACCCTTCTTCGCCTTCGTCGGGTCGGCCGGCGGCGACGTGACGCAGGGCAATGGCAACACGGTCACCACTGACCCCAACTTCAGCCTGCTGCAGTTCGGGGTGAGCCTCCTGTTCCGGTGACGCACCAGCGGCCACGGTGTTCTGCCAGCCGCCGCCTTTCCTGCAATGCAGCGCACTGCACCGGGCCTTGTGACGCCGGTCGCATCGGGCGGCGCCCGGGTTGCGCTGCCGCCACTTAGGCGGGCCGCCCTGGCCGGCCGCCGCCGCGCCGACGGCGGCCCCGCTCTCGCTCCGTGGTGTCCCGTTCCTGATCCACATCAACGGCCACACTGGAGTTGACCGATGCGCGTGCATCCTTCTGCGCTCGCGGCCGCGCGATTCATCGCCGTTACCTGGGCCGCCAGCTCGACCATCCTGCTCGTCGCCTGCGGTGGCGGAGAGACGAGCGGAATCGATCCCGCGAACGCTCCGCGCAGCATTGCGATGAACGCCTGGACGCCGGGAACGAACGACACCTGCACGAAGGAAGTGCACGACCAGTACGCCGTCGTTGGTCCCGGATGGCAAGCTCTATCCCACGTGGCATCCCGCCGTCGATCCGGCCACCGGATGCTCCTTCGGCCACGACCACGGCCGTGATCCCCGCGGTTCGGACCTGTACGGCGAGAGCGGCCCCATCCCCTTCGGGTACGCCAACGAGCAGCTCGCCGCCTTCGATCCCGCGAACCCGCGGAACGAGGACCATGTCGGCCACAAGATCGAGTGGGAGAATGACGTAGAACTCACCGCCGGCGGCGGCCAGTTCCAGATTCGCTGCGATGTGCTGACCAAGCTCCACCAGGGAACGCACTCGAAGGACGCGTTCACCAACAACCTGCATGAGCTGGTCTATCACCTGAGCTGCGGGGACGGCACGAAGTTCCACGTGGTGCTCATGACCGCCATCGGCAAGCCGGGCGAGTTCCGCCGCTCCTGCGATCACGGGGTCGCGATTCAGGCGGGCACGGCGACTCCCGCCAATTCGCCCGAGGGCGGCGGCTTCCGGGCCATTCCCGACCGGTTCTGCATCGAGCAGGAAGTGCTGGTGCCCAATGGGCAGAACTCGAACTTCTTCGCCCTCAACGAGACATGGGAGACGTCCAACAGCATCCGGCGGGAGGATGGCCATACGCTGGCGTTCTTCAATCCGTACTACCAGGTGCGCCAGGCGAGCCGCTACTACAACCCGGCCCTTGCGCCGGCAGTCGGTCGCCAGGTCGATATCTGCTATGAAACCGAGCCCAATGGCGATCGCGCGTCCGGCGACTACTGCGAAGCATCGACCCAGAACGGTCAGACGGCGGGAGTCACGTGGGATGATCCGCGCTCGACGTTCGACGGTGCCAGGCGCATCGTGGACGTCAACAACAACCGCATCGATAACGCCGACGGCCCGGAGGTCTGGTACACCGATCCCTTCGGCCGCAACGGCCGCACGGAGCCCTTCACCGGCTCGGTGAAGCAGTGGATCGCCAAGTCGACCAATGAAGTGGGGGTCGACGTGAACGGCCCCGTGATCGGCAACGGCAGCTACTATGGCGGAAGCGGGGTCCACGCCCCGAACTGACGGCTCTGGAACTGCCTCTGCTCCGGGGTATCTTCCTGAACCGATGAGCATTTCGCCTTCTTCCCCGGACGGACAGGTCCTCTCCCGCGAACTGTCCGAATTCCTCCTGGACTTCCTGGGGGCTCAACAGCGATTCGCCATGTACCCGGTCGGGCACCCCCTCCTCGACCCGGCGGTCGACTCGCTGACGCGCCGTCTCAACACCGTGTTCCTCGAGCGGGCCAGTGTTTCCATGGCGGTCACGCCGACCCAGCTGGTCGTCTCGGGCGTTCCCACCGATCCCGACCATACGATGCTCCGGGAGCTGGCCGGCAAGCTGCACCGCCGCAACGTCGGCGGGATCAAGATCTTCCGCGGGGTCAGCCGCACGGAACTCGCCAGTTTCCTCGGGGTCATCGGCACCGACGCGGTGGACGCGCAGCAGCTCGTCACGCACGACGAACCTACGGCGCAATGGCCGCATATCCGGCTCTTCGGGCCGGCCTACGACAGGCTCGCCCTGCTGGATGAGGAGGACGAGGAGACGGCCCTCTTCGATCCGCTTGGTGGCAGCTGGGCGGGTCGGCTCTGGCTCGGGCTCGCGCGGGCGTCCATGGGCGAGCACCTCTCGGACGAAGTCGCGGCAAAGGTGGATCCCGAGGAGATCGCCAAGGCCATCAATGAACATCAGAAGGAGGCGCGCCGCGACGAGCGGGTCATCACCGCGCTCACCGACCTGGCAGAGGCCTGCCAGGGCCGCGGACGGGCGGAGACGATCGCGCTGCAGCGCCAGCTCTCCCGGCTCATCGGCTCGCTTACCCCGGCGACGCTGGAGCGACTGATGCACATGGGCGGTGACCACGACCGCCGTCGCAAGTGGTTGTTCCAGGCTTCCAAGATCATGACGGCCGACGTGATTGTCGCCCTGGTCGAGGCGGCCGCGCACGCCCAGCAGCGCAGTGTGTCCCCGGCGATGCTGCAGCTCCTGAGCAAGCTCTCCAGTCATGTCGATCAGGGGCCGCCCAAGACCCGCCTCCGCGCCGAGCAGGCACTGCGCCAGCGCATTCGCGCGATGATCAGCCGTTGGAGCCTGGCCGACCTGCCGTATGGTTCGCCCGCCTACGACCGGATGCTGGAATCACTGCCGGGCGGGGCCGCCGACTTCGAGCCGGTGCTCGTGTATGGCCCGGAGGCCCAGCGGGTGATCATGACCTGCCTCGAGCTTGGCGTGGTGCAGGCGGGCACTCGCCGGGCCGTCGACCGCATGGTGGAGAACCGCGAAACGGGGCTGCTGCTCGACCTCCTCGAGCGCGTGCCGGCAGACAAGCCGGCCGTGAGCGAGCTGCGCGGCTGGGTGCTGAGCACGAGCACGGTGAGTCGCGTCCTCGCGATCGAGCCCATCGACATCGACACGCTGGTGCGGCTGGTGAAGGGCGTCGGCAGCGACGCACTTCCCACACTGCTCGATGCGCTGACAACCGCGAAGGAGCGGAAGGTGCGGGCACGGCTGCTGGAGATCATCTCCCACCTCGGACCGTCGATTGGCCCGCAGGTCGTGCACCGCATCTCGGGCTCTCCCTGGTTCGTGCAGCGCAATCTCCTGCGGCTGCTCGGCATGCTGCCGGAACTGCCCGAGGGGTTCTCCCTCGCGTCGCACGTGAAGCACAGCGACCCGCGCGTGCGCCACGAGGCGCTTCGGATCATGCTGCGTGACCGGGTGCGACGCCCCGAGGCACTCAAGCGGGCGCTGGAGGCACCGGACCCGCCGACCGTGCGTCTCGGTATCATGGCCGCGGCCGACGGCTGCCCGTCGAACATCGCGCCCATGCTGCTGCAGCGGATCCACTCAGGCGGCCTGGAACCGCAGGTCCGGGCGGTGGCTATCCGGGCAGTCGCGTCGGTCGACAATCCGAATGTGATTGCATGCCTGCTGGGATTGACGCAGGTGAAGGGCAGGTTTGGCCTGGGCCGAAAGCTCGCGCCCAAGAGTCCGGAGCTTCTGGCGGCGCTGCAAGGGCTCGCGGCGCACTGGCCCTACCACGCCGAGGCGTCGAAGGTCCTGGAGCTCACGCAGAAGAGCAAGGATCACGAGATCCGGAGGGCGGGCATGCCGCCGTCACGCCAGACCGAAATCGATGCACCGACGGCGCCCCGGGTCATCATCTGAGCCCCGCATGAGCACGACCACCCCCGCGCAGTTCCTTCAGTCGCTGGCCCAGGCATTGTCGACGATGACGCTCTACACGTCGCGCCACCCGGCGTGCGTGGCCGTGGCGGATGCTTCGTTCGCGCGGCTCAAGGAGCTGGTCAAGACCGGCGAATACCGTTTCTCGTTCCTCGGAGAGGCGGTGGTGGCCAACGACAAGGCGCTGCACGAACTGCACAGCTGGCCCTGGTCGGCCCGCTTTGTCGATATCGGGGTGCAGCGGCTGGAGTTCGACGGACTGGTGACCCGCAGCGCGTTTGGCGAGTTCCTGGACGACATCGTGAACCGGCTCCTCTCCGGGCGCCCGGGCAATGCCGAAATACCCAGTCAGCGACGCGGCATCCGCTGGGGGTTGCTGGGCGTCGAGGCGACCGGCGACGACCTGGAGGAGATCCTCGAGCGGGAGCGGGTCGACCGCGAGTATGTCGCGTACCGCCTCAACGAGGAGACGGACATCGTCCGGCAGATCTACCAGCGCGCCGGAACTCACGGCGGCGTCGCGCTCGATGAGGTCGAGACGGTCGTGGCGTCGCTTTCCGTGGCCATGCACGCCGAGGGGCAGCTGCTCCTGCCCATGCTCGAGTTCCCCGGCCAGGACGCCGCAAACGCGCTGCATGCCATCAATGTCTCGCTGCTGGCGATGACGCTGGGGGAATCCCTGGGCATGGCATCGTACGACGTGCATGCAGTGGGAAGCGGCGCACTCCTGCATGATGTGGGGATTTCGGGCCTTCCTCAGGAACTCCTGGGCAAGCCCGCACTGTCGGCAGAGGAGCGGCTGGTCATCGAGGCTCACCCGGAGATCGGTGCCCGCATGCTCTTCGCCCGGAGCGCCGTGTTCGACCTCGCCGCGATCGTGTGCTACGAACATCACATGCGCCCCGACGGCGCCGGGTTTCCTCGGACGCGGTTTCC
Organism: uncultured Gemmatimonadales bacterium; assembly: GCA_963822925.1. Classification (GTDB taxonomy): domain Bacteria; phylum Gemmatimonadota; class Gemmatimonadetes; order Gemmatimonadales; family GWC2-71-9; genus JAGGAG01. The sequence continues at coordinate 158,115 of CAWGJN010000012.1, read as the reverse complement.
GCGGGAAATGCACTACGCCAGCAAGATCGTGGCAGTTTGTGATGTCTACGATGCGCTGCGCACGCCGCGCGCGTATCGGCCCGCCTGGACGCCGCAGCGGGCCCTCGAGTTCGTGGAGGAGGGGACCGGCACCATGTTCGATGCCGGTATCGCGCGCGCCTTCGCCGCCATGATGCGGCGCCTGGAGGACCGGCCTGTTGCCGTCAGTGCCCAGCATCGCCGGCTAGGCTTCTCCCTAGCGCACGCGCCCCATCAGGGCGTCGAGTGAATCGACCGGTATCGCCCCCGAAAGCTCGAACCGTACCCCATCAGACTGCCACACGCGAGTCGATACCATTGGACCGGTCGCGGCTTTCGCGGCCAGCGCGGACGCCGGCATCGCCGGCCGATCCTTCCCGCTTTTTTCGAGCGGCTTGGCCTCCGCTGAGAGCTGGGTCGCGGCCTCGTCGGACCGCCCCCCGCCAAGCGCGTCATCACTCCGGGAAGCCGGCTGCTGCAGGAGCGCGACCGTCGCCTCACCAACCCGGTAGCGCGACAGCACGGCAGGGGTGCTGTCGGGACCGGACCGCACCAGCTCCACCGACTGCGGGGCGAGTCCCTCGATCGTCCGGACCTTCCACCCGACCAGCTCTCCCGCGTTCGCTGCGGTGAGCCTCTGTTGCCGCAGCAACGGAGCGACGGCAATTCCGGCCGCGTTGGCGGCAGGAGTAGCCTCCTCCTCCTTCTGTCGCAGGACGACGGTTTCCGGCGCCGCCCTGGCCGGCGCCGCGTCAGCGACCGTCTTCTTCTCGTCCGCCGGGCGTCGCGGTGCCGGCTTGGCTTGCCGCGGCGGGGCCGACGACGCGGGAACCGCGGGAGTGTCCAGCGCCGCGGCTGGTGCCTTGTTCCGGTCCTCCAACCTGCCCTCTGGCCGGACTGCGTCCACGTTGCTCCTGCCGAAGGAGGCACCTGGCGCCGTGCTTCGGAGCAGCACCCAGGAGGTGCCGGCCACGAGCACGGTGCTCGCCGCGAGCGCCAGCAGCCGCAGGTTGATCCGGCGTTCCCCGGTGCGACGGGAAACCGGCGGGCGGAGCGGCGGATCGAGGTCCAGACGCGCCACGATGAAATCAGCTTCCGCCTGGGTTGACCGCAGTTCCTCCAACCGGGCGCTGCACGCCGCGCAGGAGGCGAGGTGTGCCCGTACCGCGGTCTCATCGACCGTGGTCAGCTCACCATCCAGCAGTTCCTGCAGCACGCCATCGTCAGGATGCGACATGACGCTTCTCCTCCTCGCGATACGCGTCCACCAGCTTGCGGCGGGCGCGGACCAGCGTAGTTCCTATGGCGCCGCGCGCCATGCCCAGCGTCGCGGCGATCTCGTCGTAGTTGAACCCTTCGGCCTTGAGGAGCAGGGCCTCGCGGTCGCGCTCGCTCAGTTCGGCAAGCGCCCGCTGCACCCGGGCCCGGTCCTCCTCCCTGACATACTCCTCGTCGGGCGCGGGAGTGCCCACCGGTGATTCTCCCCGGATCAGCTCGAGATGCCGTCCCCTGCGCACCGATCGGCGTCCTTCCTCCCGCACCAGGTTGAGCGCCACCGCGAAGAGCCAGGGGCGGGGATTGTAGGGGGGTGCTTCGACGGCCCGGGCGAAGGTCTCCTGCGCCAGGTCCTCTGCACGGTCACGGTCCCCCGTCCGCCGGTACAGCATGCGGACGAGCGGCTCGTAGTACTGCTCGAAAAGGGCACCGACGTCGGTCATGAGCTAGGGGGATGCCTCCGTGCGGGAAACGTACACAATGGGGGCGAGGCACTGCTTCCTCACCCCCCGCGTCCTCACGCCCTCCCGGGGGTCCCGCCTATATTTCCGTGAGCCTGAATTAGGAGCCGTCCCCGTGACTACCATCTCCGCGCCCGTGCCTTCGGCCGCGACCGACACCTTTCCGATCAACGGCACCGACTACATCGAGTTTCTGGTCGGAAATGCCAAGCAGGCGGCCCACTACTACTGCTCGGCGTTCGGATTTCGCATCGCGGCCTATCGCGGTCCCGAGACCGGGACCCGCGACCGCGCGAGCTACCTGGTCCAGCAGGGCAAGGTCCGCTTTATCCTCACCACAGCGATGAGCTCCGACAGTCCGGTGGCACAGCACGTACACCGGCACGGTGACGGGGTCCGCGACCTGGCGCTCTGGGTGGATGACGCCCGCGAGGCCTTCAGCCGCGCCGTGGAACGCGGAGCCACCGCCGTGCAGGAGCCCACGATACTCAGGGATGAGTATGGCGAGGTGATCATCGCCGCCATTCGCACCTACGGCGATACCATCCATTCATTGGTGGAACGGCGGAACTACGCCGGGCTCTTCATGCCCGGCTTCAGACCGGTCGAGTCCCTGTTCGCGCCGGAACCCGTGGGGCTGGAGTATGTGGACCACTGCGTCGGCAACGTTGAGCTTGGCCGGATGAACACCTGGGTCAAGTACTACGAGGACGTGATGGGCTTCAAGAATCTCATTTCGTTCGACGACAAGGACATCTCGACCGAATATTCCTCGCTCATGTCCAAGGTGGTCGCCAGCGGCAATGAGCGGATCAAGTTTCCGATCAATGAGCCCGCTGAGGGAAAGAAGAAGTCCCAGATCGACGAATATCTCGAGTTTTATGGCGGCCCCGGTGTGCAGCACATCGCGATCATCACGAAGGACATCGTGCGTACCGTCACCCAGCTGCGTGACCGGGGGGTGGAATTCCTCCGGGTCCCGACCAGCTACTACGACACCCTGCTCGATCGCGTGGGCAAGATCGACGAGGACGTGGGCCCGTTGAGGGAGCTTGGCATCCTCGTCGACCGGGATGACGAGGGCTACCTGCTCCAGATCTTCACCAAGCCAGTCGAAGACCGGCCCACGCTCTTCTACGAGATCATCCAGCGGAAAGGCGCGCGCAGCTTCGGCAAAGGCAACTTCAAGGCCCTGTTCGAGGCGATCGAGCGGGAGCAGGCCGCGCGAGGAAACCTGTAATGCCATTCTACCAGTCGCTCGGAACCTTGCCGCGCAAGCGGCACACCGTGTTTCGCAAGCCCGGGGGCGGGCTGTACGCGGAAGAGCTGATGGGTCATGAGGGATTTGTCGGTACGTCATCGCTTTTGTATCACATCCATCCTCCCACGACGGTGAAGACCGCGCGACGAGTGCGCGACATTACATGGGAGGAGGACGACGACACGTCCCTCCGTCACCGTCACTTCCTGACGTCTCGTATCAAGCGACATGGAAGTCCCACGCTCGACCGGATGCCGCTCCTTTTCAACAGTGACATCGGGATGCTGTACGTGGAGCCGGACGAGAATGACGTGCACTTCTACCGGAACTCACAGGCGGACGAATGCGTCTACGTGGTGGAAGGGAAGGGGGTGCTGGAGACCGTCTTCGGCGACCTTCCATTTCAGCAGGGCGATTACGTGGTGATCCACCGGAATATTACGCACCGCTGGCGGTTTGATCTGGCGACGCCGCCCAAGCTGCTGGTGTTCGAGAGCCGGGGGCACATCCGCTTCCCGACGCGATACAAGAACAACTTCGGCCAGCTCCTGGAAGGCGCACCCTTCTCCGAGCGCGACATCCGGCGGCCCACCGAGCTCCGCCCGCGCGATGAGATGGGCGACTTTCCTATCCTGGTCAAGCAGTACAACGCGATCAACGAGCTCGTGCTCGACCACCACCCGCTCGACGTCGTGGGATGGGACGGCTACTACTACCCGTGGATCTTCAACATCCACGACTTCGAGCCCATCGTAGGGCGCATTCATCAGCCGCCTCCAGTGCACCAGACCTTTCAGGGCGACGGCTTCGTCATCTGCAGTTTCTGCCCCCGGCCATACGATTTTGACCCGAACGCCGTGCCGGCGCCCTACAATCACAGCAACGTCGATTCCGACGAGGTCCTGTTCTATGCCTCGAGTGAGTTCATGAGCCGGAAGGGAATCGAATACGGATCTATCACCCACCATCCCGACGGGTTGCCGCATGGCCCGCATCCTGGTCGTACCGAGGCCAGCATCGGTGCCAAGTACACCAATGAACTCGCGGTGATGATGGACAGCTTCAAGCCGCTCAAGGTGGCGAAGGCGGCGATGGCCATCGAGGATCCGGGCTATCACAAGAGCTGGCTGGACCACCAGCACGCGGAGTTCAACCCTCCCACGAGCTGAGGGGCGCATGTGGCACGACCCCTCGGGCCAACGTATGTGAACCGGCGCCGGCGCTGGAGCCGGGCTTCGGAACGGTGGATACGTGGACGGGGGGTCGCCGGACAGGCGTGATGCAGCGGGCGTGCCGGGAAAGCGGCCGCCCGCATCTTGTTGTGGGGATTCCTGTTCGACGTGAGGCGACTTGACGGTGGGGTGTCGCAAACGCATCGCACCCAAGTCACCTGTCGCTTGAGTGCTGCAGCCGTGGAGTGTTCGACGGAGGATCAGCCAGTGGATCAGACCGTGACCCGGACGTACCTCGAGATGCGCCAGCGTCCGCAAGGCAGGTCATCTCCTTCGCCCGAAGGCGCCGAGATCGAGCGACTGGAGCCATGCCCGCCCGCGCTCTATCGCCACTTGTACAGCGAGGTCGGTCGCGCCTGGAGCTGGTTCGAGCGGCTCTGGTGGACCGATGAAGAATTGGCCGCGCACCTCCAGCGACCTGAAGTCTCCATCCGGCTGCTCCGCGTGCACAGCGCGCCTGCGGGTTACTACGAGTTGGTGCGACATGCCGACGGGTCGGTGGAGATCGGCTATTTCGGGCTGATGCCCCACGCGATTGGCCGTGGATTGGGCAGGTGGCTCCTCGGCGAGGCGATCGCAGAGGCCTGGAGCGGGGATCCGGATCGGGTCTGGCTGCACACCTGCACCCTGGATCATCCCGCGGCGCTACCCAACTATCTCAAGGCCGGCTTTTCGGTCAGCCGGGTCGAACTGGTTGGGGTTCCAAAGGCTCCGGAGTAACCCTCCGATTTGCTAGCAAGTCGCGCTGATTGTGCATTTAATGCAAATTTGCTCGTGCTATTGGTCAATAAGTTAAATCTATTATGTAACATCACAACACTATTATGCATATTTTGCACATTCGCTGTTGACCAACCGACCTTTGGAGACTATGGTGAGAGTGTGATGGCGTCCCGACTGTGATTGACACAGGGAGGGGTCCCAGCCGTCACGATACGGCAAAGGAGCCTCTCACATGTGGTCGGTCGGCAGGATGGTTCGCGGTGTTGGCGCTGGGGTTCTGGGCTCCTTTCTGGCTGGCACACATCGACCGGTTTTGGCCCAGGCCCTCAACAACGTGGTGCGGCCCTCTGCCAACGCGAACGCAAGCGTTTTCACACCTCCTGCAGGCCTGGCGTCGGGATACACGGTCATGCTGCGCAGTGACTGGAACCGCTCGGACGTCATCCAGATCTGCGCCGTTGCCGGTGGGGAGACCGTCGCCGGCCGGCTCACCTGGACCGGCGCCACTTACGTCGGGGTTCTGCGCCGGGACTCGAAGTACGCCGAGTGTGGGGTGCATGGCGCCGAAACCTGCAGCGTCAGCGTCGCTGGCTCCGGCGACGTCCAGGTTTCTGGCGAGGTCAAGAATGTCGATGGCGCGCTGATGCTCTACCTGCGCTGGTCACCGGCCCGAGACACCCAGGTGCTGGTGGAGGGCAGTTGCCCGGTGCGCTACCGGAAGGCCCTGGCGCAGATGTACCGCACTGCAACACACGCGGTACTCATGCCGCTGCCCAGGGTGGGGCAGGATGAACTCGCGCTGGCACTCGAGGACCAGCCGTGGAAGGTGCGGGTCTCGCCCTGACGGCGAGTGGCTGGGGCGACGCTCTTAAGCCCTCGGTTCCAGCTTGGCCGTGAAATGCCGAAGGAACGGCGCCTGTTCCGTAATCCGGTAGCCTCTCACGGCATCACGCCGCTTCCAGATTTCCAGGATGGCTTCCACGACGTAATCGATGTGGCTCTGCGTGTAGACGCGGCGCGGCACGGCGAGCCGCACCAGTTCCATAGGCGCCGCGTGCTCCACGCCCGACTCCGGGTCTCGTCGACCGAACATCAGGGTGCCGATCTCCACCGCCCGGATTCCCGCCTCGCGATACAACTCGACCACCAGCGCCTGTCCGGGAAGGTCCAGCGGCCTGAGGTGCGGCAGGAACGCGGCCGCGTCGATGTAGATGGCGTGCCCTCCCGGTGGCTGCACGATCGGCACGCCGGCCGCCGAGATGTGCTCGCCGAGATAGGTCGTCGAGGTGATACGATAGAGCAGGTAGTCCGGATCGAGCGCCTCATACAGGCCCGTGGCGATCGCGTCGAGGTCGCGACCCGCGAGCCCGCCATACGTCGGGAATCCCTCGGTGAGAATGAGCAGGTTCTGCTGGTCCACGGCGAGGCGGGCATCGTTGGTCGCGAGGAAGCCGCCGATGTTGGCCATTCCGTCCTTCTTCGCCGACATCGTACATCCGTCGGCGAGGGAGAACACCTCGCGCGCGATTTCGATCGGGCTCCGGTGCGACTGTCCCTCCTCCCGGAGCTTGATGAACCAGGCGTTCTCGGCAAAGCGGCAGGCATCGATGTACAACGGAATTCCGTGCTTGCGGCACAGCGCCGAGACCGCCCGGACGTTGGCCAGCGAAACCGGCTGTCCGCCACCGGAATTGTTGGTGATCGTGAGCATGCAGCAGGGAATCCGGTCGCGACCCGTCTCGGCAATGAGGCGCTCCAGGGCCTCGATGTCCATGTTGCCCTTGAAGGGATGGCGGCTCTGCGGTTGCCGGCCTTCCGGGATCACCAGGTCGACCGCCTTGGCGCCGGTGAATTCCACGTTCGCGCGGGTGGTGTCGAAGTGGGTGTTGTTGGGCACCACGTCGCCGGGCTTGCAGAGAGTGGCAAAGAGAATCTTCTCGGCGGCGCGGCCCTGGTGCGTCGGGAGCACCTGGCTGAAACCGAAGATGTCCTGTACGGCGGCGAGGAAACGGAACCATGAACGGCTGCCGGCATAGGCTTCATCGCCACGCATGATGGACGCCCATTGTTCGGCGCTCATGGCCGCTGTGCCGCTGTCGGTGAGGAGATCGATGAGCACATCCTCGGCCTTGAGCAGGAACACGTTATAGGCCGATTCGCGCAGCCGCACCTCGCGCTCCGCGGGTGAGGTGAGGCGGATGGGTTCGACGGACTTGATCTTGAACGGCTCGATGATGGTCTTCATGGGCGGGGAAGATACTGCCTCAGTCCTGAACGTCGAGATCTGCGTCAGTCGGCGAGGCGTCGCGGCGCTGGCTGGCGAGTAATAGCTTGCCGGCATGACATCTACCGGAACCCTGCCGGGCATGGTGCCGTTCCTCCCGCTGATCTACGTCGCCTGGGCCGACGGCGAGCTGACCGCAGACGAGCTGCGCGCCTTCCGGGCCGCCATCCATCGGCAGCCCGGTCTCGATGCCCCCTCGCTCGTGGCGCTCGATCGGTGGCTCGATCCCGAACTGCCGCTCACCGCGGTCGAGCTCGAGGAACTCCTTGACCGGATCCACCAGCACCGGGACGAGTATCTCCGCCCCGGCAGTGGCAACGGCGTGGAAGAGGTTGCGGGTGCCTTGGGCATGCCCTACGAGGAGGTTGTCCGCGAACTTCTCGGCGCGGTTTCGCCCGGGGTACCGTCCGCCGCTGCACTTCGCGTTGACACCGCGGCCATGCAACTCCTGCTGGACGGCGGTGAGCGGGAGGCGCGTCAGCACATGCGGACCGTGTTGTCCCGGCCGGCATTCCGGTACCGCCACGGCATCGGTACCGAGGAGTACCGCCGGCAGGTATTCGAGTGGCTGTTGCTGCTCGCGCGCGAAGGCTTCGGGGCGCAGGGGCTGCCCACTGACCTGGGTGGCGCCGGCGACCTCCCAGGCTTCCTCGCGGCCTTCGAGACACTCGGCACTCACGACCAGAGCCTGGCGGTGAAGTTCGGGGTGCAATTCGGCCTGTTTGCCGGAAGCCTCTACATGCTCGGCACGGAACGACACCATCGCTGGGTGCGCGATGCCGCGAGCGGCGTGCTTCCCGGCTGCTTTGCAATGAGTGAACTGGAGCATGGCTCGAACGTGCGTGACCTGCGCACCGAGGCCCGCTTCGATGCCGCCCGGGATGAGTTCGTGGTCCACACCCCCGATGATGGCGCACGGAAGGAATGGATCGGCAACGCGGCGGTGCACGGCCGCATCGCCACCGTGTTCGCGCAGCTGTACACCGGCGAGACCTGCCACGGTGTGCATGCCCTCCTGGTGCCGCTGCGCGATGCCGATGGCCGGATCCTGCCTGGCGTCCGCATCGCGGATGCCGGCGAGAAGATGGGACTCAACGGCGTGGACAACGGCAGCATCTGGTTCGACCATGTGCGCGTGCCCCGCGAACACCTGCTCAACCGGCACGGCGACGTGGCCGCGGACGGCACCTACACCAGTCCGATCGCGAGTCCCGATGCGCGCTTCTTCACCATGCTCGGCACGCTCGTTGGGGGTCGCATCAGTGTCGCGCGGTTCGCACTGAGCGCGGCCAAGAGCGGCCAGGCCATCGCCGTGCGCTACGCCGTGCGACGGCGCCAGTTCGGGCCGGCGGGTGGCTCGGAGCGCCTGCTGATCGACTATCAGTCGCACCAGCGCCGTCTCATGCCGGCGCTCGCCACCACGTACGCGTGCGACTTTGCGCTCAAGGCGCTCACGCGCCGCTATCTCGGCTTCCTGAAGGAGGCGCAGCGCGAGATCGAGGTGCAGGCAGCGGGGCTCAAGGCCTACGTCACCTGGCACGTGACGGATGCCCTTCAGGACTGCCGCGAGTGCTGCGGCGGCCAGGGTTTCCTGTCGGTGAACCGCGTGGGCGTGCTGAAGAGCGACACCGATGTGTACACCACCTTCGAGGGCGACAACACCGTCCTCATGCAGCTCGTGGCCAAGGGCCTCCTCACCGAGTACCGGCAGCAGTTCGGGAGCATGCGGCTGGGTGGCGTGATCCGCTTTCTCGCCTCACAGGCGTCACGTCGCATCGTGGCGTTCAATCCGGTCGCGGCGCGGAACACCGATGAGGCCCACCTGCGCGATGTCGAGGCGCAGGAGTTCCTGCTGCGCTACCGCGAGGAGCGCATGACCGCCTCCGTAGCACGCCGACTCAAGCGCCTGCTCGACGACGGCGAGGATCCATTCGACGCGTTCACCCAGTGCCAGGATCATCTCGTCACCTGGCCAGGGCGCACATCGAGCGCGTGATTGCCTCGGCCTTCCGCGCGGCCATTGCGGACGCCCCAGCAAACCTGCGCCCGGTTCTCACCGACCTCGCCGACCTGCATGTGCTGAACGGCCTCGATCGCGACGCCGCCTGGTTCCTTTCGACTGGGGTGGTGGAGGGCAACAAGGCCAGGGCGATCCGGAACCTGGTGCTCCAGCTGTCGGCGTCGATCGCACCAGCCGCCGAGGGCCTCGTGGACGCCTTCGGGATTCCCGATGCCGTGCTGGGAGCGCCGATCGCGCGTTAGCTCCGGCTTGCGCGATCAGGGAGCCGGTCGTTGATTCGGCTCATGCGCACTAGCGCGGGAACCATGGCCCTGCTTGCGCTGGTGGCCTGCTCCAGGCCATCGGCACCGCCGGTGGCCGCCGGTCCCGACCTCGCCTCGGCTACCGCCTTCGTCGATTCGTTCCTCGGCTCGCTTGCCCAGCCCGCGTACACCGGTGACGCCGCGACGGTTCGACACCGCGGGCTTCGTGTGGGCGCGCAGCGGCGCCCTGATCAGCGCCGATTCCCTCACCACATTGCTCCGGGTACAGCGGGCGGCCGGCAAGGCGATCGTGCTCGGTACCAACGACGCGCAGCTCACGCCGCTTGGTCCGGACGCGGTCGTCTGGTCGGGCATCGTGTCGGGTGTCGTCAAGGACTCCACCGGCACTGACCAGGCGATACGTGGCGCGCTCACGCTCGTGCTCCGCCGCCGTGGTTCGACCTGGGTCATCGCGGCCGGCCACGAATCGGTGCGACCGTTCGATGATGTGCACGAGGCCGCCACCGCGGCGCCGCGCTGACATGCGAATGTGCGCGACGGCGGCACTCCTGATGCTGGCCAGCTCGCCGCTCGCGGCTCAGGCCATTGCCGTTCCACCGAGGCCTTCGCGTCCGCCCTCCACTCGTCCGCCATCGTCCTGCTGCGCGTACGTCGACGGCCTCGTCGCCTATGGCTATGCCACGGGTGGCACCGTTCCGGTCGCAGGCACGCTGGCGCCCACCGCACCGCCACCACCGAAGGATGAATCGCCCGGCGCCCTGCCGGGCGGGGGGATGGCTTGGGTCGCCGGTTACTGGGTGTGGAACGGATCGGAGTTCCTGTGGGACGCCGGGCGCTGGATGCCGATCCCGGTTGGCGCCACGACATGGGTGCCTGGGCGCTGGGAGAGCAGGACCGATGGCTATGCGTGGGTGGCTGGTCGTTGGCAGTAGAACAATTCCTCATGGAGGTGCGTCATGCCTGATGCCCCGATTGCTCGTGCGCTGGCGACACACTGGTCTTCCCTCGCGATACGCGGAGTCTGCGCGCTCCTTTTTGGCATCGTTGCCTTCATGATGCCGGGGCTGACCCTGACAACACTGGTGCTCATCTGGGGGGTCTACGCCCTGATCGATGGTGTACTGGCCCTCGTCGCCGGCTTCAAGGCGAAGGTCTGGTCCCTTGTGTTCATCGGACTGGTGGGCGTGCTGGCGGGTATTGGCACGTTCGTCTATCCCGGCATGACGGCGCTGGTGCTGCTCTACTTCATCGCGGCATGGGCAATCATCACCGGAATTCTGGCCATCGTCATCGCGATACGCTTGCGCAAGGAAATCACGGGTGAGTGGGCACTGGGCCTCGCCGGCTTGTTGTCGGTGCTGTTTGGTGCAATGCTGATCGCGCGGCCGGGCGCGGGAGCGCTCGCGGTCGTCTATCTGATCGCCGGCTACGCGGTGGCGTTCGGAGTCCTGCTGCTCCTGCTTGCCTTCAGGCTCAAGTCACTGCCGGCGCGGGTCGCGGCCGCCTGAACGACAGACCTCACTCGCGCCGCGGAACACGCATGCTTCTGCTAGGCGAAATCGCGGCGCGGGTGCTCGAGGGGCTCGAGCACCATGGTTACCCGGTGCTCTTCTGGAGCCTGCTGGTCAACAACATTGGCGTGCCGGTCCCCGCGGAATCGGTGCTCCTCACAGCGGCAGGGCTTGCCAAGGAAGGCCACTTTCGCCTCCCCCTGGTCTATCTCACCGGAGTCGCTGCAGCCGTGAGCGGTGACAACGCCGGGTTCATGCTGGGCCGCTGGATAGGTCGCGACGTCCTGGCCCGCCGATTCAGCCTCATCCTCACGCCGAAGCGTATCGCGCGGCTCGACCAGTTGATCGATCGCTGGGGCGCTCGGGCCATCTTCCTCGTGCGTTTCATTCCGGGCGTCTCCACCGTGTCGGCCGTGCTCGCGGGGTCTTCCAACCTTTCATGGCGCGAGTACCTCCTCGGCAACGTCTCGGGCGGACTCGTCTGGGTGGCCTGGATCTGCAGTCTGGGATACTACGGCAGCGAGTGGGGGGAGCGGCTCAAGCCGGTCTGGTCGGGCATCCATCGTGTCACCTGGATCGCGGTCGCGGCCGCGCTGGTCATTGGCATCGCCGGCAAGCTGTTCATGCGGCGTCGCGCGGCTGGTCCGAGCCAGGAGTGACGGACGAGTCGCTATCTTCTCGGCCCATGCGTTCCCGAAACAGCGCCCGACTCCAGCTGGTTCTTGCCGCGCTCCTCTTCTCGACGGGTGGCGCGGCGATCAAGTCGTCGAGCCTGACCGGTTGGCAGGTCGCGAGCTTCCGGTCCGGCGTGGCGGCCCTGACCTTATTGCTGTTCGTGCCGGCCACCCGGAGGGGATGGGGCTGGCGGCCCGCGCTGGTTGGCGTGGCGTATGCAGCCACGCTGATTCTTTTCGTCACGGCGAACAAGCTCACCACGTCCGCGAACACGATCTTCCTGCAGGCCACATCACCGGTCTACCTGCTGCTGCTCGGACCTCTCTTTCTCAAGGAGCCGGTGCGCCGACGGGACCTGTGGGTGGTGACGGCGGTACTGACGGGACTTCTGCTGTTCTTCGTTGGCACTGAGACGCCGGTCGCGACCGCGCCGGATCCGGCGCGAGGCAACCTGCTTGCGTTGTTGAGCGGCCTGTGTTTCGCCGTGACCATCGCGGGATTGCGCTGGCTGTCGCGAGGCGCGGAGGATCACGGACTGGCCACGGTCGCGCTCGGCAACCTGATTGCTTTCATATGGGGCCTGCCATTCGCACTGCCAGTGCTGGCGGCCACGACGGCCGATTGGGCGGTCATCCTGTACCTCGGGGCGATCCAGATCGGCCTGGCCTACGCATGTCTCACCCGGGGGCTGCGCTACGTTCCGGCGCTGGAAGCGTCACTGCTGCTCATGGTGGAACCGGTGCTGAACCCTATCTGGTCATGGATGGTGCACGGTGAGCGTCCCAGTCACTGGGCGCTGCTGGGAGGTGCGCTGATCATCGGGGCCACGGCCGCCCAGGCAGCAGTCCAGGGAAGGGAAGGAGCTGCGTGAGCTTCATCCCGACACTGATCGAAACCATACGGATCCGGAACGGCGTGGCGCCGCTGTGGTACTTGCACCTGCGCCGCTTGAGCGAGAGTTGCCGCGCAGTTAGGAGTGCCGTTTCCACTCAAGTTCGACGTGCCAGCCGGCGGACCGGATCGGGTCCGGAAGCTCGAAGTGGGACCGGAAGGAATGAGGGTGATCGAGCGACCTCTGGAATTGTCGGCCAGCGTCCGACTCGCGACGGTTCCCACGGTGCACCCGGCATATCCGCACAAGACCGCCGCTCGACAGGCGTTCACGGCGGCCCGGGAACAGGCAGTGGCCCGAGGGGCAGATGATGCGCTCATGCTCACGGCAGGGGGCGTGGTGGCGGAGTGCGCGATCTGGAGCCTCTTCTGGTGGGAGGGATCACGTGTTGCCGCTCCGCCGCTCGGCCTTGGGGTGTTGCGGGGAGTGGCGCGGATGCGCATCGAGGAACTGCGAGGCCCGCTGGTGGAGCAAGCCCTGACGCGACCGGAGCTTGGCGGACGAGCCCTGTTCGTCGCCAATGCGGTGCGCGGAGTGGTGCCGGTGGTGGACCTGGACGATGCCAGGGTACCGGAATCCGAACACTTGCCGGAGCTGGCCGCGCAATTCTGGCCTTGACCAAGCCAAGGCTGCGCTTAGTTTTGGCTGCTCGACAGGGGACCGGCAGCCCCCTGCATGGTGGCTGTAGCTCAATTGGTTAGAGCGCCGCACTGTGGCTGCGGAGGTTGCGGGTTCAATTCCCGTCAGTCACCCTCTGATTGAAGCCCGGCGCGTCGCGCGCCCCGGATCAGAGGTCCGTAGCTCAATTGGTAGAGCACCGGTCTCCAAAACCGGGGGTTGCAGGTTCGATTCCTGCCGGGCCTGTGCAGCACAACAGCATGGTATCGAGCGGTTCAGTGGTGTGCACGGCGCTATCGTCTAGAGGCCCAGGACACAGCCCTCTCAAGGCTGGTACACGGGTTCGAATCCCGTTAGCGCTACTGGAAAAATTGAAGCAGGCGGGAAACCGGCCCCATCGTCTATCGGTTAGGACGCGACCCTTTCAAGGTTGAAAGACGGGTTCGATTCCCGTTGGGGCTATGGGCAGGGGCGAGCGGCGCTAGCTCAATTGGCAGAGCAAGTGACTCTTAATCACTAGGTTGTAGGTTCGATTCCTACGCGCCGCATACGTTCGGATCGTTGTGTCTCAGGCTCCCGGGAACGGGAGCCTTTTCGTTGTCAGTGCCCGGCGGGAATCTTACGTGACGTGCCTGCCGCGGACGTAGCAGGCGAGTTCCCCGACGCCACCAACGAGGAAGTACACGGCCAGAAGCTTCATGGTCGCGACAAGCACCGCGCCGACACTGCCAAAGGCGAAGAAGACGAAGGCCAGCGCTGCCGGAACGAGAATCCAGCGCTCCAATCGAATTGTGATCATCTCGTCCCTCCATTCCGCGGGCAACCCGTCCGCGTCGCTTTCAAAGCCAGAAGGCGCAACATGGGCAGGAGCACCCAGGTTGCGCCTCGACTTCCGGAGCTTCACCCCGGCCATCAGGCGTACCGTCTATATCCCTGCTACCGCGCGCGTGGGCGCTAGTTGCGCCGCGCCTCGGTGAGGATGGCCCCCCGGTTGGTATCGCGGTCCGGCTTCGCGCGGTACCCTTAACCTCTCACCGCTTGTGTCGCCGAGCATCGCCGGCCGGCAGAATGCCGCTGCCGTCACCAGGGCCCCAGGAGACTCACGTGTCCAAGGCCAGTACGCCGAGCAAGAATGCCTTGCTCGATCCGTCCGGTGCCCGCGCAGAGGCGCAGCGCATGTATGGCGGGGAGCTCGTGTTGATGGCCAAAGTGCGCGATTACGCGTGCGGACTTCTCGAACACCTCATGGATTCGAGCATGCGGCAGGCCGATGGCATTGGCACTGTCGCCGGTCTCCTGCGTCAGACCATCGTGGCACTCGATGGCTGGCTGCTGCTGGCAAACGAGGGTGCGGCTCAGGCCGCGCGTATGCAGGCGCGGGTGTTATGGGAGACGGCACTCTACCAGCGCTGGCTCCGCACCATGGGCCGCGCACGCTGGGCCAGGCAGCTCTTCGTCTCGAATCTCCGGAGACGAGGATTGGTGGCTCGCCGGGTCATCAAGGACGCCGAAGCGCATCGCCAGTATGAGGCGGCCTGGGCAGCGTGGCGCGAGGCGAGGAAGGCGCTGGCGCCAGTCGCTGGCTTGGCAGGAATCCTGGATCCGACGAGTGATCGCGAGAGACGGGACCTCCTTGACGGCACCGTTTATGGGTCGATCAATCGCGAATTCGAGTTGGAGGCTTCAAGAACAGGTCTCGAGCCCGAGTGGTACTCGCCCGGCCCCGACGGCGTGACATCGATCCGCGCGATGGCGGAGAAACTTGCCATGCTGCCCGACTATCTCGAACTCTATGGAACGCTGGCCGATACCGGTGACGGAGCACGTGCTGACCTGCCCAGCGTGGCTGAGGGTGGAGAACGCTCTGGGCTCGCGCCCATCAGGGAACCGGCATTGCTCGGGGCAGACATTCGCGTCATGCAGCCGGTACTCGTTCGCATGTTGTTGGACCTCATGACTGATTACCGACCGGAAGACGCGGCAGCATTTCAGGAATGGGTGATGACTTGGCCCTCGCCGCTCGCCGGGACTCGTTGATGAACCCGGAATCGGAATCGTTCCCCGCCTTTGTCAGGCGTCACGCTGGGAACGCCACACGCGTTCGACTGCTCCTCGTTATTGCCGTTGCCCTCGGGTTCCTGTGGCTGGCCGATCAGGTGCGTCCGCACACGCCGCTCCTCGCTCTTGCGATGCTGCTCCTCGTCCTGTCGGTGGTTTCCACCGCACTCTGGGGATTGACGTGCGGACATCCAACTCGCTTGCCGTCACGAGGCGCCAGATGGGCGGGGAGCGGACTGCTGGTGCTGGGAATGCTTTGCCTGGTGGTCGCGGCGCTCGTGCTCCTGTTCGCCCTGCTCGGGCGGCCCTGGATGTCCTGAACGTTCCCCTGCTGACCTGAATGCGCCGGGCCGGTCACCGCTCGCGCGGACCCACATGGACCTGAGACGTCATGTCGGGAGGAGCCGGAAGCCCTCGCGCCGGGCTGCATCGGCGAGACGCTGGTCAATGGTGACGAACTCCAGCGTCGAGGGCCGATGCTCGCTGGCCACCAGCGCAGCGGCGAGCTGGTTCGCATCTGCGGACCGGAGCGCGTGGACGCGGAGGAGCCGCTCCGCCTGCTCGCGCACCTGCGGCGTGGGCGAGATTTCGACCCATTGATCGGTGAGGAGATCGAGCCTCGACCGGGCCTGTGCCATGTTGGGGCCAGTGACGCGGCGATCGCGTTCCAGCCGGGCCAATGCCGCGGCGCACTCGAGACGGCTGCCCCACCATGCCGCGATGGACGGATCGGCCCGGAGCAGGCCGCCAAGGGGACGCGTTTCCGGCTCTGGCACCAGCAGGGGGATGAGGGCGGACGAGTCCCAGAATTTCACCGGCCGCCTTCCCGCTCTTCGAGGAGGTAGTCCACGGCGCTTGGACCGGCCACCACGACGGGCATGGGCAGGTCGAGTACGCTCGCGTCTGGTGCCCTCCGTGGCAGCGCGATGAGCCCGTCCTCGACCAGCGCGCGTACTCGCGCGTCAGTGTCCCCCAGTTGGTTACCGGCTCGAGCCGAGCTACAGGGCGGCCTCGATCGGTAATGACGATCGAGTTGCCCTCGCTTACCTCGCGGACTAGAGATGATAAGTTATTCTTGGCATTGGAGATAGATTCGTATCTCATAATAGGCTATTTAGACCTTAATGAGATGGCTAATAGAGCTAGCCTGTATAAACTCAATATAATGTCTAATATAGCTCGTTACTGCCTCAGCGCCATATTGTGAGAATAGCCGCGCTGCTCCCTTGTCGGGGCGGCCGCGGCGCGCAGTATTCGTTGCCTGCGCTCGCTGCAGCCCACACCTCACTGCCTTGGGTCACATGGAAGACTTCGAAAAGCTGGGCGCGTTTTATCTGGGGCGGGTGCAAGACCTGGTTGCCGGTAAGCGCACGGACGAACTGATCCTCTACGACTCGAAGGACCTGACCACCCATGCGGTGATCATCGGCATGACGGGCAGTGGCAAGACCGGTCTCGGGATCGGGATGATCGAGGAAGCAGCGATGGACCGGATCCCCGTGATCGCCATAGACCCGAAGGGCGATCTCGGCGACCTGCTCCTCACTTTTCCCAGCCTCAAGCCGGCCGACTTCGAGCCCTGGGTGAGTCTGCAGGATGCACAGGCACAGGGGTTGACCCAGGCGCAATTCGCTGAGCAACAGGCGAGCACGTGGGAGAAGGGACTGGCTGAGTGGGGGCAGTCGGGAGAGCGCATCAAGCGGCTCAGGGAAGCGGCGGACTTCGCGATCTACACGCCGGGTAGTACGGTCGCGCCTGTTTCCGTGCTGCGCACCTTCTCGCCGCCCCCCGAGGCCGTGCGCAATGACGCCGACCTGTATCGCGAACGCCTGCAGACGACGGCGAGCAGCGTTCTCGCGCTGATGGGGATCGATGCCGATCCGGCGACGAGTCGGGAGCACATCCTGCTGTCGAACATCTTTCAGAAGGCCTGGGGTACGGGGAAGGACGTCGACCTCGCCGCCCTGATCTCGCAGGTGCAGAACCCGCCGTTCGAGAAGGTCGGCGTGATGCCGGTTGACCAGGTCTTTCCCGCGCGGGACCGCAACGCATTCGCGATGAAGATCAACAACCTCGTGGCCGCGCCGGGATTCGAGGCGTGGATGACCGGCGTCCCGCTCGATGCCTCGAAGCTCCTGTACACCGACTCGGGCAAACCACGCGTATCGGTGCTGTCCATTGCCCACTTGAACGACGCGGAGCGGATGTTCTTCGTCACGATGCTGCTCAATGAACTCATCGGATGGATGCGACAGCAGCCGGGCACGGGCTCGTTGCGAGCCGTGCTCTACATGGACGAGGTGTTCGGGTACCTGCCGCCGGTCGCGAACCCGCCGAGCAAGCTGCTGTTCCTGACGCTGCTGAAACAGGCTCGCGCGTTCGGCCTCGGCGTGGTGCTGTCCACGCAGAATCCCGTGGATCTCGACTACAAGGCGCTCTCGAACGCAGGCACCTGGTGCATCGGCCGGCTGCAGACCGAGCGGGACAAGGCGCGCGTCATGGAAGGGCTCGAAGGGGCGTCGTCCGGAGGGGATTTCGACCATACCGCGATGGAGCAGCTCATCGCGGGTCTCGGCAAGCGGGTGTTCCTGCTGCACAGCGTGCACGAGTCGAAGCCGACGATCTTCCAGACCCGCTGGACCATGTCGTACCTCGCCGGTCCGCTCACCCGCGAGCAGATCAAGCGCCTCACTCCGGCCGCCCCCGCGGCTTCAGCGGTGTCAAGCGCCAGCCGCGCCGCGCCGCCGGTGACGGATGGGGGCGCGTCAGGTCCACCGTCAGTGCCCGCCGGCATTCCACAGTTCCACCTTCCCGCCGCCGGCGATGCCGTGTACCAGCCGAGGCTGCTCGGTGTCGCGGACGTGACGATCTCGAGCGCCAAGTACGGGATCAACCGCACCGATCGTGTGCTGCACACCGTCGGGTTCGGCGACGGGCCGGTGCCGGTGGACTGGAGCACGGCAGACGCGCTCGAGGCCGACCTCGCCACGATCGGCAAGGGAGCGCCGGCGGAGGGGACCTTCGTTGCCGTGCCATCGGCGGCACTCAAGGAGAAGAACTACGCCGCGTGGACCAAGGCGTATACCCAGTGGCTCAAGGCGAACGAGGTAGTCACACTCTACCGAAGCGCGGCACTCAAGCTCATCTCGCAGGCGGGAGAGACGGAGAAGGAGTTCCGGATCCGCCTCCAGAACAACTCGCGGGAACAGCGCGATGCGTCGGTGGAGTCGATCCGGCAGAAGTTCGCGGCCAGGCGGTCGGCGCTGGTAGACCGGCTGCAGCGCGCGGAACAGCGGGTGCAGCGTGAGTCACAGGAAGCGAGCTCGCAGAAGCTGCAGGCGGCGGTGTCGTTCGGTACGGCGGTGATCGGCGCGCTGTTCAGCCGGAAGGCGGTCAGTGCGACCAACGTTTCACGGATGGGCACGGCGGCGCGCGGGGTGGGGCGGGTACAGAAGGAATCGGGTGACGTGACGCGGGCCAACGAGAGCGCGGAGTCGGTGCGGCAGGCGCTGGCGGAACTGGATCAGCAGATCGAAGAACAGACCGGCGCGCTCCAGGGTGGATTCGACGCGCAGAGCGAGGTGCTGGAGACCATCACGATCAAGCCGAAGGCGTCGGACGTTCAGGTGCACGAGGTGGGGCTGGTGTGGATGGCATGACCAGCGTCTGGGTCGGAAAGGCAAAGCTGCTGCCGGCACGCTCCACGATCTCCAACACCTGCAGCAGGAACTCCTGGTTCAGGTCGCGAAACTCCATCGCGTCCCTGGCCAGGAACCAGGCCACGATCCGCACGTTCAACGCGTAGGAACCGAGGTTATCCAGGCGCACGATGACGATCTCCTGCCACACCTTTGGATTGCCCCGCAGCGCGCCCTCGATCTCTCCCACGATCTGCCGCATCTGGCTCGCCGTCGTGCCGTACACCAGGCCGATGATCGTGTTGAGCCGGAACCGGTCGCGGGCCGAGAACGACTCGAGGCGCATATCGGCGAGCTTGCCGTTCGGGTAGCTGATGATGGTACGGTCAAAAGTGCGTATCCTGGTCGAGCGGATGCCGACCTGTTCCACCGTTCCCTCGACGTCCTCCACCTTGATCCAGTCGCCCACCTCGAATGGCTTGTCGGACACGATGGCGATGGAGCCGATCACGTTCTCGAGCGTCTTCTGGGCGCCCAGCGCGATGGCGATACCGCCGATGCCGAGGCCGGCCAGGAGCGTCCCGACGGGGATGTCGAACTGCGACAAGACCGCCACGACGCCGAGAAATCCGACCAGCACCTTGGCCAGTCGCCCACCGAGTGGCGCGAGCGAGAGGACGTCGGCGCGCTGTGTGGCCCAGGCGGACGCGATAACGCGCGCCTCCATGACGCCCAGGGCACGAAGGAGCGCCCAGAAGAGCGCGGCGGTGACCGCCGCCTTGATGAGGCTGGAAATGAATCCCTGCACCAGCGCGTTGAGCCCCAGCCAGGCGGTGACCGGCGCCACGAAGAGGGCGACACAGAACAGCAGGAGCGGTGCGCGCAGCTGCGGCAGGAGGTCGTCGTCCCAGGTTCCCGGCGTTCGCCGCACGATGGCCTGGAGCGCCAGCGTCAGCAGTCGCTGTACGGCCGTGCCCAGCAGGACGATGAGCGGGATCAGGACGAGCAGCGCGAGCCACTGATACCACTGGAGACGGAGCGGCCCGGTGCGGCGCAACGGCTCGGGGACGAGCTCCCGGATCCAGTTGTCGCCCAGTTCGGCGTACCAGGTGTCTACTTGCCGCACGACCGAAGGCGCGAAGGCCCACCACGAACTGGCGCCCCGGGTCACCTTCGTCAGGCGAACCGGCTCGAACAGGCCGTTGGCGCGCGGCAACATTCCCACCTGGTCCAGCCCGCCTCGCAGGCCGTCGGTGGTGTCGCCCTCGGCGAGCGGTGAGAGTTGGTCCAGGTCCACCCACAGGTGCCGATCGAGCACCACCTTGAGCCGCTCGGCCAGCTCGGCGCCGCGGGCCGAGTCGGTGGGATCGGTACTCAGGTACCGCGCCGCGTCCTTCCAGCGTCCCTCCCGCGCGAACTCGAAATACTGCTCCATCGATTGGCGTGGCGAGCTGGGATCAACGGTCTGCTGAACCGGTGGCGCGGAGTCAGTGCGCCGGGGCGGCGAGTCGACCTGGCCGCTGCCCCGGAAGCGATTGGGCAGGCGTATCTGGGCCGCCACGGGGGAAGCGCCGACAACGGCAAGGAGGAGTAGTCCGGGGGACAGGACGCGGGTCGAGGGTAACGTCACGCCGGGAAGATCACCTGCCGCCATCGCCTGCTCAAGCACCGGGTGAGGAATTCTTCACCGATGACCCATGATTGCTTTGAAGACACTTCCGTAGGTTGACGGGGAGA
Source organism: uncultured Gemmatimonadales bacterium (assembly GCA_963822925.1). Classification (GTDB taxonomy): domain Bacteria; phylum Gemmatimonadota; class Gemmatimonadetes; order Gemmatimonadales; family GWC2-71-9; genus JAGGAG01. The sequence goes on along the minus strand of CAWGJN010000012.1, from coordinate 137,449 downwards.
AGGCCTGTCGTGCAGGGAGGTTCCATCCTGGAGGAGCCATGTCGAGCCTCGTGTTGCGGAGCGCAGTGCTGGTCTGGCTGCTGGCACCAGCCGCCCTTGCCGGGCAGGTGTGGACGCCCACCAAGACGCTCACGAAACCGGCTGCCGGCGGTGTCCATTGGGTGGTCGACCCTGATCACTCGGATGTGTCCTTCCGCATCAGGCACCTCGTGGGCCGAGTACGCGGTTCCTTCACACGCTTCAACGCGACGCTGGTGACCAGCACCGACGACTGGCGAACGGGCACTGTCAACGTGTTCATCCAGACCAAGAGCATTTACACGAATAATCCGACGCGCGATGCGGACTTGCTCTCGCCCCGGTTCTTCGCGGCGGACAGCTTCCCACTGATCCTCTTCGAAAGCACCGGCATCGTGGCCGCGAACAACAGTTTCGAGATGGGCGGCCTCCTGACGATCAAGGGCCGGACCCATCCGGTGGTGCTTAGCGGAGAGTATCGCGGGCTCGCGAAGGACAGCACCGGCAAGGAACGGGTCGCGTTCGAGGGCTCGACCATGATCAACCGCAAGGACTACGGCCTCGACTGGAACCAGACGGTCGACTCGGGCGCGATGCTGGGCGACGACGTCGAGATCGAGATTGCACTGGAGGCCATCCGCCAGTAACCGGCCGTTCGCGAAGCGTCCTCGCACGCAGCCACTGCCTGAAGCAACGCGCTTACCCCTCGATTCCGACGCCCCAGCCAAGTTGCTGAAATACCGCCAGTTAGCGCCGCAAGGCCTGAGTCGTTTTGCGGCACCGGGGTTGCACACAAATCGATGGATCGGACCTGACGCGACCGGCCGCTCCGGATCGGCGCGCACAGATTCCCCATCGAGCCGACGTTCATGACGCGCTTCACGACCCGACTCGCGCCGTTCCTTCCGCTGGTCATTTCCCTCGCGGCAGTGGCATGTGGTGGCAACGGCGAGTCGCTCTCCCCGCCCACCACTGGCGGCATCGCCGTGACCCTGAGCGGGCTCCCTTCCGGCACCGCCGGCAGTGTCACCGTGACGGGTCCTGGAGGATTCAGCCGGGTACTCACCGCGTCCGGTACCGTGGATGGGCTCGCACCTGGCAGCTATACGGTCGCGGCGTCGAGCGTTTCTGCGGCAGGGAGCACGTACGCGCCGGCAAATGCCTCACAGACGGTCGACGTTCCTGCGTCCACGTCGCGAGTGCAAGTCACCGTCGTCTATGCACAACAGAACAGCCAGATCGTTCTGACTGTCTCAGGCTTGCCGGGCGGCACCAACGGTAGCGTTCTGGTCACGAACTCGGGGGGTTACTCGCGGGCGGTGACAGGCAGTACGACGCTCAACGGCCTGGCCCAGGGCATCTACACCATATCGGCCTCGAGCGTGACGTCGGGTCCCGCCACCTATGCGCCCAACCCCGCCAGCCAGCAGGTGCAGGTCACCGCCGGACAGTCGGTGAACGCCATGGTCACCTATGCCGTGTCGATTCCCGGCACCGTGAACCTGGTGATCGACGGACTCACTATCACCCAGTCAGTGCAGTCGTATGACGACACCATACCGCTGGTGGCCAATCGCGATGCTTATGTGCGGGTCTTCGTGCGCGCCGACCAGGCGAACACGGCGACACCCGCCGTTCGGGTGCGGCTCTATCAGGGGTCGAACCCGAGTCCGGTGATGACGTACACCCTGCCGGCCCCCGGGGCGAGCGTGCCGATGACGGTGGACCAGGGAACGCTCAACAGTTCCTGGAACCAGCTCATCCCTGCCAGCCTCATGACGACCGGCCTTCGTATTCTGGCGGACGTCGATCCGGGCAACGGCGTGCCTGAAAGCGACGAGAGCGACAACAACTACCCCTCGACCGGGCTGCAAGAGGCGCTCGACGTGCGTGCCGTCGCCGCGTTCAACATTCACATGGTGCCGGTCGTCGTGAAGGGCACGACGGGTAACGTCACGGCGGGCAACATGAACCAGTTCGTGGTGACCTTGAAGAAAGTGATGCCCCTGCAGTCGAGCGCGGTCAACGTCACCCTGCGGCCGACGGCCTACAGCTCGTCGGCGGACACGCTCAAGAGCGATAACAGCAACGGCGCCTGGGGAACCGTACTGAGCGAGATGTTCGCCCTGCAGCAGGCCGAAGGCACCGGCAAGTACTTCTATGGCGTTGTCGGCACCAGCTACGGTTCGGGCGTGGCCGGGATCGGCTATGTCGGCAACAAGGGCGCGGTCGGTTGGGATCGGCTTCCGAGCGGAGATGGGGTGCTGGCGCACGAAGTTGGGCACAACCTCAGCCTCTTGCATGCGCCATGCAACGGGGCGAGCAACCCGGACGCGAACTTTCCCCGTGCCGACGGTTCCATTGGCGTGTATGGCCTCGATCTCAGCTCCCTCACGATCAAGCCGCCAGACACCAAGGACCTGATGGGATACTGCAATGGCAGCCAGTGGATCAGCGAGTACCACTACCAGAAGGCGCTCAACTACCGGCAGAACACCACGGGAACGGTGATCGCCGGCGCGCAGGCGGGGCTGCTGGTTTGGGGCCGCATCACCGGGGGCACCGTGACGCTCGAGCCGGCCTTCGAGATCACTGCCCCGGCCAGCCTGCCAGCGCGCCGCGGACCGTATCTGCTCGAGGGCCTCGACGAGGGCGGCAGGATTCTCTTCAGCTACCAGTTCGAGGGCGACCTCGTGGCCGACCAGGACATTGAGCAGCGCCAGTTTGCCTTTGTCATCCCGCTTGATGGTACCCGGACGGACCGCCTGGCCCGCCTGCGAGTGAGAGGTGGCAATCGCCCCGCAGAGCGTGCCAGTGCGGCAGCAATGGCGGCGCAGGGCAGGGGACTGAACGTGCTCCGCCAGCAGCAGCCGTTGCCGGATCGCCAGGCACGGGTAGTCGGCGGCGCCATGGTGCAGCTGCAGTGGAATGCCGCAGCGTATCCCATGGCGCTGGTGCGCGACGCGGCTACCGGAGACATCCTCTCCTTCGCCCGCCATGGTGATGCCAGCATCGCTGTAAGCGGGCGGGCGCTGGACATCACATGGTCCGATGGCGTGCGTAGCTGGCAGGAGCGGGTGACGCCGCAGTAACAATTCGGGATGCCGGGGTGACCGCGCCGGGGTCCGCTGCAAAGAGCAGCGGCCCCCGGTTAGGCTTCCGCCCCATGTTTCGTTCCTTCCGCGGCGGACTGCCTGTCCTGCTTGTCATGCTGCTCTCCGTTCCGGCTGCAGCACAATCTTCGGCTCGCCCGAAGCTCGAGGTGCTGCTCATCGTCGACCAGCTGCGGCCGGACTACTTCGACCGTTATGGCGCCGAGTTTACCGGCGGCCTGGGCCGGTTTTTCCGCTCGGGGGTTGTGTTCACCAACGGCTATCAGGATCATGCCCTGACGGAGACCGCGCCCGGGCACTCCACGTTGTTGTCCGGTCGTCCGCCAGCCAGTACCGGTATTTTTGCGAATGACCTCGGGGCGCTTGATTCAGCCACGGTGCTCGTGCGCAGCTCCGCCACCCGTGGGCCTCTCTGGCCCGGTGCGTCGCCGCGGCGCTTCCGGGGAACCGCGCTCTACGACTGGCTGCTGGTGCGCGACTCCGCCGCGCGCGTCCTCTCGGTCTCACGCAAGGACCGCGCGGCCATCTTCCCGGTGGGTCGTGCGCGAGGAAACGTGTTCTGGTGGACGGCCGGTATGTTCACGACGAGCTCCTGGTATGCCGACAGCGTACCGACGTGGCTTTACGCCTGGAACATGCGGGGCGGACCCGCTGCGCTGACCGGCAGGGAATGGGGACTGCTGCGCGACCCTGCCGTATACGCCGAGGCGGATTCGATGTCCTACGAGAACTCGGAGTTCGGGGATCACGACTTCACCTTTCCGCACCGGTTCCCGGCCGATACCGGCCGCACTTTCCTCAAGCTGCGCGACTATCCCTGGATGGATTCACTCACGCTCGACGTGGCCCTGGAAGGCGTGCGGCACACCGGCGTGGGGCAGCGCAATGGGACCGATCTGCTGGTCGTGTCCCTTTCCACCACGGACGCCATCGGCCATGCCTACGGGCCTGACTCGCGCGAGCAGCATGACCAGCTGCTGCGACTCGATCACTGGCTCGGCTGGTTCCTGGATTCGCTGGCGGTGCTCGTGCCCCGCGAGCATACGATCTTTGTCCTGACGGGAGACCACGGGGTCCAGCCGTTTCCGGAAATGACCGGCAAGGGTGGGCGCGTCTCGTTTCAGCCGCTGGCCATGCGCTTCGCCCAGGAGTACCAGTCGCGTTACCGGATTCCGATCGATGTGACCTGGGATCTCGGGCTGATCACCGCGGACCTGACGGCCCTGAAGGCCCGGGGCGTGAACGTGGACAGCCTGGCCGAGGCCCTGGCACGGGAGGCCCGCAGCATGGCGGGCGTTGCAAGGGTCTTCACGCCGCGCTCGCTGGCACGCGCCCCCGCGGGGGATGAGGAGGCACGACTGTGGCGGCGGGCCATCCCTCCCAGCCGGGACTGGCTGATCGCGGCGTCGAGCAAGCCCGGCTGGATCTGGGCCGAGACCCCGGGTTGGACCAACCACGGTTCCACTCAGCCGCTCGACATGCACGTGCCGATCATGTTTCTTGGTGCCGGGCTTCCACCACGGCGGATCACCCGCAAGGTGGCCACAGAGGACATCGGCCCGACCTTCGCGGCGCTGGCCGGCGTGCGCCCCACCGAAGCCGTCACGGGCCGCGTGTTGTCCGAGATTGCGCCTCGCCGGCCATGAGCAGTTTCCCTGAGCTGCCCTGCTATCCTTGCCCGCACAACTCGGCCTGTTGCGCCTACGGCGCGACTGTCAGCGAACAGGAAGTGGCGGCGATCATCAGCGCACATGGTCACGACAAGGTCTACCGCACCCGGTGGGGCGAATGGCGCACGAGGGTCAGGAACCGCCGCTGCGTGTTCATGAAGGACGGCGGCTGCAGCATTCATGCGGAATCGTATTATCCGGTGGTCTGCCGCGGCTTTCCGTGGACCGATTCCGAGACCGGCGGACCGTACGAATTCGACCAGACAATCTGCCCCGAGTTCACGCTGAGACCCGAGCTGGTTCAGCTGACTCGAAACCGCGTAAACGGTAAACAGTGAACCGTAAACAGGAGGGTTATCCCCCAATGATGCGTCGTGCCCCGTTCACCGTTCACCGTTCACTGCTCACGCTGTTCATTCTCCTCATGCCGGCCTCCGCAATGGGTCAAACCGACAAGAACCTCGAGCACGCGAGGCAGGTCATCAAGGCGGCACCCATCATTGATGGCCACAACGACCTGGCCTGGGAGATCCGCACCAGCAAGACGGCGCCGTTCGACGTCGATGCCTACGACCTGCGGCAGACGACGCCGGGACACACCGACTTCGCGCGCCTCGCCGCGGGAGGCGTCGGCGGGCAGTTCTGGTCGATCTACGTGCCGGGCGAGGTGAAGGACAGCGGCTACGCGAAGATCCAGCTGGAGGAGTTCGACATCGCGCGCCGGTTCATCGCGAAGTACCCGGACAAGTTCACGCTCGCCCTCACCGCGGCCGACATCGAGGCCGCCAACAAGGCCGGGAAGATCGCGAGCCTCCTCGGCATGGAGGGTGGGCACGCCATCGAGAATTCCCTGGGCGCGCTGCGCGTATACTATGACCTGGGTGCGCGCTACATGACGCTCACCCACAATGTGACGCTCGACTGGGCCGATGCCGCGCTGGACAAGCCGGTGCACAGCGGACTCACGGCGTTCGGGCGCGAGGTGGTCCTCGAGATGAACCGGCTGGGCATGATGGTGGACCTGTCGCACGTGTCGCCGGGCGTAATGAGCGACGCGCTCGATGCGACACAGTCACCGGTCATCTTCTCGCATTCCTCCGCGCGCGCCCTGGTGGACTATCCGCGCAACGTGCCCGACTCGATCCTGGCCCGGGTGCCGAAGAACGGCGGCGTGGTCATGGTGACCTTCGTGCCGGCGTTCGTGTCGACCGAGGTGATGCAGTGGGAGGCGAAGGCGCGTGAATGGAAGCCGGTGGGAGTCGAGGAGACGGACACGGCGGCGGTGAAGTCGCAGCGCGCGGAGTGGCTCAAGGCCAACCCGGCGCCGAAGGCAACGCTGAGCCAGGTGGCCGACCACATCGAGCACGTGAAGAAGATCGCGGGTGCCGATCACGTCGGCATCGGCAGCGACTTCGACGGCATCGACACCACGCCCACGGGGCTGGAGGACGTCTCGACCTTTCCAGGCCTGTTCGCGGAGTTGATCCGGCGCGGCTGGAGTGACGACGACCTGAAGAAGCTGGCGCGCTACAACATCCTGCGCGTGCTCAAGGAGAACGAACAGGTGGCGGCGCGGCTGCAGAAGACGAAGCGGCCGTCGGTTCAGACCATCCAGCAGCTTGACGGCGCAGCAGCGCAATCGACGCCATGATGGTGGCGACGGTGGCGAATCCGAACCACTGCAGCATGTAGCTCTTGTGCGGGCCGTCGTCGAGCGGCGGCGGCTCGAGCCGACGAGGCCAGGGCGGTTGACCGGAGGCGGGCGTCGCGAACAGCAGGAGTCCCATCACCGGATAGGGCAGCTCCGCCCGCAGCGCATCGAGTTCCAGTTCCTTCCAGGTCATGTGGCCATCGCGTGCCAGGGGCTGTCCCCTGCCGGTGTGCAGCGGGATCGTCCGGGCAGTGCCGCTCACCGACAGGTCTCCCGGCTCCTCCAGCGAATCGAGCTGCGGCACCGTGATGCCGTCCGCCGAGGGGACGAACCCGCGGACCACGAGGATTGCCGAGTCGCCGCGGGCGCCCTGGAGCGGCGTCACTACCACCACGCCGGGGGCGCCGCTCATCACCTGCCCTCGCAGCAGCATGTCGTGGGCATGGTCGAAGGTGCCATGCACGATGACGTGACGGTCTGCCAGATTGGGGTTGCTGGAACTCGCCAGGTCGACCGGGGGCATCTGGCGGGCGGCCTGGGCGGTGGCATTTCCCGCGCGCCGCGCCATCAGTCTCGCACGCTGCCACATCCCGAGCCGGACGCACGCGGCGGCTATCAGGAGCATGAGGGCGACGAACAGAATGCGTGCGCGAGGTGACATGGCTGTCTGGGCGAGAGGACATGGCGGAGCCGGCTGGTGTTTCGACCCCCGGGGTGACAAAGATATCGCCAGCCGCAGCGTGGTCCGACCCTTGCCTTGGCTACCGGTGATCCAGCAATTCACCCGGTCCTGTTTGTGAGGCGATTCCCCATGTACCGCCGACTCGCAGTAGCCGCGCTCACGATCGTGATGGCGTCCCAGCTCGAGGCACAGGTGCCCCGCAAAGGCATCGCCGAGGTGCAGCCGACCCGTCGGGGTGGCGTGTGGGGCAGCATCGGCTTCGGTGCCGGCATGGAGAATGTCGACCTCGACAACGATGCCTTCGGCTACAGCGATGCCCTCTGGCGGCCCACGTTCGACTTTCGCCTTGGCGGGACGGTGAAGCAGGTGTTACGACTTGGGGGAGAAGTCTTCGTCTGGTCGAACTACCAGAATGGCTTCACCGAGACGCTGGTGACCCTGATGCCGATCGTGCAGGTGTATCCGCTCAAGACCGCCGGACTCAACTTCCGCGGCGGGGCCGGGTATGCCTGGAGCAGCGTCACCGACAACTACTACTACGGCGTCACCTCCGGCGACAACGGTTTCGGCACCCTGCTCGGCGTCGGCTGGGAGTTTCCAGTCAGCTCCAAGTTCTTCATCACGCCAGGCGTCGACTGGTATCAGCAGTGGTACGGCGGCGGCGGCGTCTACCCGGGCTACACCGAGCGGATCATCAACTTCAGTGTCAGCATCGGATTGCAAGGCGGCTGAACGACTTGCGTCAGGGTTGACCGCTCCGTGAGGGGTCGGTATGTTCGTCCCTCGCCGCCCTGGTGGTGAAACTGGTAGACACGCTATCTTGAGGGGGTAGTGCCGAAAGGCATCGCGGTTCGAGTCCGCGCCAGGGCATCCCTCAGCACAAATGCAGGCGCCACTGTAGCTCAGGGGTAGAGCTCTCGATTCGTAATCGAGCGGTCGTCGGTTCAAATCCGACCAGTGGCTCTCCAGCTCGCAGCGGCGCGGTTCGATTCAGGCCGCAATAACAGCAAACCGGGTGACGGCTCTGGCCGTCACCCGGTTCGTGTTTCCCGTCCGCTGGTACCAGCGAGCCGGTGCGGAGTGTGCCACAGGTCGCAGCCTCATAGATTGCCTGCATGATCAATCAACCCGAGGACGCCGCGTGTGAGTACAACCCGCAGGCGGCGTTGTCACCGGAGGAACGCCGGCGTTTCCAGGATCCCGGTACCATTCGTCGCATGCTCGACGAAGTGAAGACGATCGCGGTGGTTGGGTTGTCGCGCGACCCGCGGAAGCCGAGTCACTACGTGCCAGCGCACATGCAGCGCTCTGGCTACCGGGTCATCCCGGTGACCCCGCACAGCGGCACGGTGCTGGGTGAGCCCACGTACCCGACACTGGCGAGCGTGCCTGATCCGGTAGACCTGGTGCTGGTGTTTCGACCGGGGCCGGAGTGCCTCGGGGTTGCGGAACAGGCGATCGCCGCCGGGGCGCCGCGGATCTGGTACCAGCTGGATATCCCGTGCGGCGCGGGAGCCCAAAAGGCGGCGGCCGCCGGGCTTCAGGTGGTCGTGGATAGTTGCATCATGGTCGAACACCGGGCGCTGGCCGCTCGTCCTGGCCCGGGACTGTCGAAAGGCGCCCCAACCGGGTAGACTGGTGACCTCGTACGGGACGTAGCGCAGTCCGGTAGCGCACTGCAATGGGGTTGCAGGGGTCGCGGGTTCAAATCCCGCCGTCCCGATGGAAATAAGAAGCGGCCAGCTGATGCTGGCCGCTTCGTGTTTGTGATCCGGCGCGACGACTAGTTGGCCTTCCTGAGTTCGATCGGTCCGTTCACCGTCGAGAGTTCGAGCCGGGAACCCCCGTTGCCGATGGTGCCCCTCATGCTGCGCGGTGACATCTTTCCCTGCAGCGTCATGGGGAACTCGCTGCTGATGTCCCCGTTGAGAGTGTTCGCGCGAACATCGAGGTTCGCGGGGGTCGGCATTTCGACCGTCACCGAGCCGTTCACCGTCTTGGCTTCCACATCGCCGGTCCAGGTGGAAGTACCGAGTGTGAGCTTGACGTCACCATTCACGGTGGCGGCGCTCCCGGTGCCACGGGTGGCAAGCGAAACGTTGCCATTCACCGAATTGACGTCGGCATCCGCGGTCAGATCGCTCGCGGCGACGGACCCGTTCACCGTCTGTCCTTCGAACTTCACGCCCGCCGGGACGCTCACGGTAAAGTCGACGTTCACGTCGTTGCGATCCCAGTGGTCATTGTTGTGGTGCGAACCGCGATCGCAGCCGTCCGCGTCCTGCTCACCCGGCCATACCGCACAGATCGTCGTGATGTCACCGTCCTGCTCGACCCTGATCTCCACGCTCTTGGGATCGCTCTTCTTGCCCCGCCGGACGGCAGACACGGTGGCCTCGCCGCCCGACGTGCCGGTCGCGCGGATACTGCCATTCACGTCCTGGATGCGGAGTGTCTTCCCGGCGGCGAGGGCGCTCGTCCAGTGAAAGGAATCGTCGCTCTTCTGCTGGGCCGCGGCGGCCGCCGTGACCAGGACGGTCAGGGCCGTGAGGGCGGCGAGGGGCTTCGAATGGCGTGGCATGTCAGTTGTCGTCTCCCGTGCTCTTGCTCTTGATGGTGCGCGATCCCGGCCGGGCCAGCCGGATGTCGCCGCCAAAGGATTCCAGGTCTACCCGTGCACTGCCGTTGCCGATCGTAAACGAAAACTTCCGGCGCTGGTTTCGCCCCGTCAGCGTCACCGGGTAGTCGGACTCGAACGTCCCGTTGAAGGTGTTCACGCTCACGGTGGCGTTGGCGTTCTCCGGCACCGTGATCGCCAGGTCGCCCTGGTGAGTGGAGAGTTCGTAGCGCCCCCCGTTCTGAATGGTGCCGTCATAGGTGATGTCGCCGTTCACGGTGCTCGCCTCGACGCTGCCCGACTTGATCGCCTCGAGCGCCACGTCGCCGTTGACGGTCTGCACGGCGAGGTCGCCCGTCACCCGTTCCACCGTGACCGATTCATTGACCGACTGGGCCTCCACCCGGCCATTGACGTCGGTGACGGTGACGGACCCCTCGACGGACTGCACCGACACATTGCCCTCGCCGCCCTTCACGGTCACTTCACCCCGCACCGTCTCTGCGTTCACCGTACACTTGCAGCCCTCGATCGAGAGGTCGGTCTCGACACCCGAAATCTCGACCGCCATCCACGTCGGCATGGTGATCTCGACGTCCGCGCTGCCGGCGGGACCCCACTTGCCGCTCGTTTCCACCGTGATGGTGGACCCGTCCGCGTCGATATCGAGATGGTCCTTCCGCCGGGTGTCCGCCTGGATGCGAACGGCGTCGCGGCTCCAGGTCTTGATCGTGATCGAGCCGGCATACACGGAGGCCTCGAGCCGCTGGCCCTTGCGGGCCGTGAGCGTCGTGTCGGCTCCCTGCTGGAGCGTGGTGAGTGCGAGCAGCAATGACGTAATCAGCACGAGCGACTCCTCAGCTGCGGGACTGGGTAAGGCCGGCCACGAGGTGGAGCAGCTCCACCTTCCGCCTGGCAGTGCTGGCCAGGTGCCGGCTTACGTAGACATTTGACGGATCAGCGGCCAGGGCGCGCTCGGCGTCGGCAATAGCGCTGTCGATGCGAGCCAGGTTCAGGGTCAGGATGCGCACGGTGGCACTGTCGAGCTTCTCCGAGGCCAGGATCATCTCGAGGTCGCCAACCGCCTTCGCGGTGGACTGGGTGACCTGGTTTCCAGCGTGGAGTTCGGTGACACCCACCGACGTGCTACCCGAGGCCGGCGCCGCTGGAATGGTGGCCACGGCGGTGCCGGATGCAGCAGATGTCGTCGCCACGTACGCGACACCTCCCGAGACGAGCCCGAGCAGGAGGCCGGCCGCTGCGAGCCGCGGCCAGGAGAGAAACAGTCCAGCACGGGCGGGAGGACGCAGGGGAACGATGCCGCTTTCGTGCATCCGTTGCTCGATTCCCGGCCACAGATCGGCGCGAGGCGGCAGTTGGGGCAGGGTACGGGCCCGCGCCGACACCAGTCGAAGGTCGTCGGCGACGGCGCGACAGTCCGCACATCCGGCAAGATGCTGCTCGATTGCGCCTGTGGTCGCTGCATCGAGCTCGCCGTCCACGTACTCCGAAAGCCGGTCAGTCCAGGTGTCGTGTGTCATGCTCTGCTTCCCTTCAGCGCAACAGGAGTTGCCGCAGGGCCATCCGGGCCCGATGCAACTGTGATTTTGACGTGCCGGTGGAGATGCCCAGCAGCTTCCCGATCTCATCGTGCTGGTAGCCCTCGACGTCGTACAGGACGAAGACCTGCCGCATGCCGTCCGGGAGCCGTCGTACTGCATCGTCCATGTCCATTCCCTCGTCGATCGTGGCGCGCCGTGCCGGCTGCTCGCTGACAGCTGCCTCGTCGCTGCTCCATCGTTTCCGGTCCCGTCCGAGCCCAGCCCGGTGTTCCAGCATCAGGTTGACTGCCAGGCGATGCAGCCATGTGCCGAAGGCAGACTCGCCTCGAAAGCCGCCCAGCTTCTGCCACGCCCGGACGAATACATCCTGGGTCAACTCCTCGGCGTCGGCGTCCGGGACCATTCGTCGGACCAGCGAGTGCACCCGGTTTACGTGCTGCCGGTACAGCCGCTCAAAGGCGCGACTGTCCCCACTCTGGGCGAGCGTGACCTCGACCGTCTCCTCATCGCGCTTCCGGGGTTCCTGGGTGCGCTCGATCAGGGTGCTGGCTCCACGCTGTAGGCTCTGCATTTCAATGGGGTTGGACCGTCCGCTGCCCCAAAGGGTTGCATGCCGCGAGACCTGTCGTTTCGGCCGGACTGGCCGGGGTCTCCCGGCCCTGCACTGACAATAAGCGTGAGCCCGCAACTCGCGACTCGGGGAGTGCCGCGCTTGCTGCAAGACCGGTCCCTCGGCTGACCATTCCGCGATATATTTGCGCCGGCACCATGGCCAGAGAGACGGCTAATCGGTGCCCATGCGCTGCCTTACTGAAGGAGAAGCTCCATGACGTCGCTTGCCCCTGGTCGCGTCCTGACCGCTCCGCGTGGAACGACTATCTCCTGCCGCGGCTGGCACCAGGAAGCGGCGCTCCGGATGCTGCACAACAACCTCGATCCTGCGGTGGCGGAGCGCCCCGAGGACCTGGTCGTCTACGGCGGCAGCGGCAAGGCGGCGCGGAACTGGGCCTGTTTCGACAAGATCGTCGAGACCCTGCGCCGCCTCGGCAACGATGAGACCCTGCTGGTCCAGAGCGGCAAGCCGGTTGGCGTGTTCCGTACGCACGATGAAGCCCCCCGCGTGCTCATCGCCAATTCGAACCTGGTGCCACGCTGGGCCACCTGGGACGAGTTCCGTCGCCTCGAGGCGATGGGACTGACCATGTATGGCCAGATGACCGCCGGCAGCTGGATCTACATCGGATCGCAGGGAATCCTGCAGGGCACGTACGAGACCTTTGCCGAATGTGCGCGCCAGCACTTCGGAGGCTCCTTGGCTGGGCGTTTCGTGGTCACCGGCGGTCTTGGCGGCATGGGTGGCGCCCAGCCGCTCGCGGCCACGATGAACGGCGCCGCGTTCCTCGGCGTCGACGTCGATGCGGAGCGTATTCGCCGGCGGGTGGACCAGGGGTATTGCGACCGGATGGAGACTGACCTCGATCGCGCGCTGCAGCTCGTGCTCGACGCGAAGGCGAGGGGTACCGCGTTGTCCGTCGGCTTGGTGGGCAACATCGCCGACGTGGTGCCGGACCTCGTCCGCCGTGGCATCATCCCCGACGTCCTCACCGACCAGACCTCGGCGCACGACCTGCGGCTCGGCTACATCCCCACCGGCTACTCGCTGGAGACGGCGGCGGTGATTCGAGAGAAGGACCCCAAGGGATACGAGTCGGCGGTGCTCGACTCGATGTGCGCGCACGTGGAGGCGATGCTCGCGCTCAAGGCGCGGGGCGCGATCGCGTTCGACTATGGGAACAACCTGCGCGGGCAGGTGGCCGACCTTCGTGGCATGAGCGAGGCGTTCAACATCCCGGGATTCGTGCCCGAGTTCATCCGCCCGCTTTTCTGTCGCGGGTCTGGGCCATTTCGTTGGGCGGCACTCTCCGGCGATCCCAGGGACATCGCGGTGACCGACGACGCGGTGCTCGAAACCTTCCCCGACAAGGCGGACCTCGCGCGCTGGATCGCCAAGGCGCGGGAGAAAGTTCACTTCCAGGGCTTGCCGGCGCGGATCTGCTGGCTGGAGTACGGGGAACGCGCCGAGATGGGGCAACGATTCAACTGGCTGGTGAAGAAGGGGAAGGTGCAGGCACCGATCGTCATCGGGCGCGATCATCTCGACACAGGGTCGGTGGCGTCGCCCAACCGGGAAACCGAGGCGATGAAAGACGGCTCCGATGCCATCGCCGACTGGCCGCTGCTCAATGCCATGCTCAACACGGCCTGCGGTGCCAGCTGGGTATCGCTGCACCACGGAGGCGGTGTGGGCATCGGGTACTCGATTCATTCCGGCATGGTGATAGTGGCGGACGGAACGGAGAAGGGTGGCGATCGTCTGATGCGCGTCCTCACTGCAGATCCCGGTACGGGAGTCATGCGTCACGCCGATGCTGGTTACGAGGATGCGATCGCCACCGCCGCCGAGCGCGGCATCGACCTTCCCATGCTCAACCGCGGGGAATAGCGAACTGCCGCTCCTCACCAACATCGGATTCCTCGCTGCCTGTCGCTCCGAGGGCGGACAAGCGGACATTCATCCACTTCGCGATGCAGCCCTTGCCTGGGACGGCGACCGCATCACGTGGGTCGGTTCCGCCGGCGAGGTGCCCACCGCATTCGCCAGGCTGCCTGTCGAAGACGCGGGTGGCCGCGCGGTCTTCCCCGGGCTGGTCGATTGTCACACGCATTTGGCCTTCGGCGGCTGGCGAGCGGATGAGTTCGAGCAGCGTATCCAGGGTGCCACCTACCTCGACATCGCGGCACGGGGCGGTGGCATTGCCTCCACGGTACGACAGACGCGCGAGGCCACGGAGGCCGAGCTCGAGGACCGGGCCCGTGGGTGGCTTGCCGCGATGCGCGAGCTCGGCGTCACCACCGTCGAGTGCAAGAGCGGCTATGGTCTCGACCGCGACACCGAGCTGCGCCTTCTGCGGGTATACCGTCGCCTTGCCGGCTCGCAGCCTTCCCGGCTTGTCCCAACGTACCTCGGTGCGCATGTCGTGCCGGCGGAGTACCGGGAGTGTCGCGCGGAGTACGTGCGGTTGCTCATCGAGGAGATGATCCCCCTGGTGGCCCGCGAGGGCCTCGCCCAGTGCTGCGATGCATTTGTCGAACGCTCGGCGTTCAGCATTGAGGAGGCACGTGCCATCCTGGCTGCCGGACTCCGGGCCGGGCTCCGTTCGAAGCTTCACGCCGACCAGCTGTCTGATGGTGGCGGTGCCCAGCTCGCAGCCGAACTTGGCGCGCTCTCGGCCGATCACCTCGAGCACATCTCCGATGCCGGCATCGCCGCCATGGCTGTCGCGGGCGTGGTCGCGGTGAGCCTGCCCCTGGCCACGATGTATCTCAACCAGCCGCCGATGCCGGCTCGCCGGCTGATCGATGCCGGGGTCGCCGTGGCGGTAGCAACCGACTTCAACCCCGGCTCGGCACCGAGCTTTCACCTGCCTTTCGCGCTCACCCTGGCCTGCACGTTGCAGCGGATGACGCCGTCGGAAGCGCTCAAGGGCGCCACCATTTACGCCGCGCGGGCGGTGGGACGGGAATCGGACGTTGGCTCGCTCGAGCCAGGGAAGTACGCCGATTTCGCGATCTTCGACGTGCCCGATGCGACGCAGTGGCTCTATCACCTCCAGGCCAATGCCTGCGTCCGCACCGTCATTGGCGGAGAGACTGCGTGGCGCTCGTGACCCCGTGGGATCGCACCGATCCTCGCGTGGAGAACATCATGGGGCGCGCGGTCGCGGCCGGCGAGGCGCCGCACGCGGTCTTGCTGGGGTTTCCCACTGACGAGGGTGTGCTGCGCAACGGAGGACGGCCGGGAGCCGCCCGCGGCCCGGCGGAGATCCGGCGCTGGCTCGCCCGTTTGGTACCCGACGCGCGGGATGCCGCGCGCTTCACCACGCTGCTCGAACACACCGCCGATCTCGGTGATATCGCCCTCACCGGTAACTTGGATGCCGACCAGGCCGCGCTCGGCGAGGTGGTGGGGGGACAACTCCGGCTCGGGCGCTTCGTCATCATCCTGGGCGGCGGGCACGAAACGTCCTTCGGACATTTTCTCGGTTATGCCAACGCGCGCCTGCAGGTGGATGTGCTCAGCTGGGACGCCCACGCGGATGTCCGCCCCCTCCGTGACCGCCTTGCCCATTCCGGGTCGCCGTTTCGCCAGGCGCTCGAGCACACCTCGGGCGCCCTCCGGCGCTTTTCCGTCGCTGGGCTGCAGCCGTACGACGTCGCCGCGGCGCATCTCGAACTGGTGCGGAAGCGTGGCCGTGCGGTGTTCCGCGACGAGGTCACGCCGACGGTCATGCGAGAGCTGTATGCCCAGCTTGCCAGCCCCTCGTTCGTGTCGTTCGATATGGACGCCGTGGACCAGAGCTATGCGCCCGGCGTAAGCGCCCCGTCCACGGGCGGTTTCACTCCCGCGGAATGGCTGACGTTTGCCTACAGCGGCGGCCGCCAGACCACCGTGCGATCGGTGGACCTGGCCGAGTTCAATCCAGTTTATGACCGGGATGGACAGACTGGCCGTCTGGCGGCGTTGACGATCTGGCATGTGCTGCGGGGATTCGCCGCGCGTCCCTGAGTGTCGAGCCAGGCTCGGTCTGGCGCGAACGACTACACCCTCTCATCATTATGGCGCCTTAATACCTCAATGGTGAGGCTGCTTGGCTACTGCGGTACGCCCACTCATAGAAGTCGCTGAGCCTTCGGCCACCGTGCCCACGGTGGCCGGCCGGGTCCTCTCGGTCGATATCCTCCGCGGTGTCGTCATGGTCATCATGGCCCTGGACCACGTGCGGGACTATTTCACCAACGTTCCGTTCGATCCTGCCGACCTAACGCAGACATCGGTCCCCCTCTTTCTGACACGATGGATCACCCACATCTGCGCACCCACGTTCGTGTTCCTGGCGGGAGTCGGGGCGGGGCTGAGTGAGGCGGGCGGGCGTTCACGTCGTTCGCTGTCCCGGTTTCTCTGGACGCGCGGCCTCTGGCTCATCGTCGCCGAGGTAACGATTGTGCGTTTCGCGTGGGCCTTCAACCTCGAGTACACCACGCAGGTCTGGGTCCAGGTCATCTGGGCGCTGGGCTGGTCGATGATCTTTCTTGCGGCCCTGGTGCACCTGCCGAAGTGGGCGGTGGCGACCTTCGGCATCGTGATGATCGCCGGTCACAACCTGCTCGACGGCATCCCGCTCCTGTACCAGGGCCCTACGCTGATCGGCGCGGGGGCACGCGACTGGATCTGGGCGTTCCTGCATGTTCAGCGCCTGCCGGTCGCCTATCCGATCATTCCATGGGTCGGGGTCATGGCGGCCGGCTATGCCTTCGCCCCGGTTCTCCTCAAGCCCCGCGCCGAACGCGTCCGCAGCCTGCTGCTGCTCGGCGGTTCGCTGACGCTGCTGTTCGTGCTGCTGCGCGGCCTCAACATGTATGGTGACCCCTCGCACTGGGCAGTGCAGCCGCGGGCTGGGATGACGCCGATGTCATTCCTGAACACGACGAAGTATCCTCCCTCACTCCTGTATCTCTTGATGACACTCGGGCCAGCCATCATGCTCCTGGTGCCGTTCGAGCGCTTGCGGGGCCCGGTCGCTACGTACTTCGATACGATCGGGCGGGTGCCGTTCTTCTTCTATGTGCTGCACGTCGCCTTCATTCATGGCCTGGCGTTGATATGGGGGGCCATTGCTGGATTTCAGGTGAAGGCCCTCCTCAACCCGCCGTTCGTCGTCCCGCCGTTCCTTGGCTACGGTAAAGGATGGGGTACAGGACTTCTGAACGTGTATCTCATCTGGGTGTTCGTAGTGCTGGTGCTGTACGTTCCTTGTCGGTGGTTCGCCGGGGTGAAGGCGCGCCGGCGCGACCTGTGGTGGCTCGGTTACCTCTAGCGGAGGAGAACGTATGCGGCTTGCATCGGGGTGGTTTGTGGGTGTCGTGCTCGTCGGGCTGGTGAGCTCGGCCTGTGGTGGGGGAAGCAGCGCAATCGCAGGCAAGTGGACCAAGGCGATGGCGGGAGAGGGCGATGTCGTGCTGACGATCGAGAGGAATGGCAACGCGTCGCTCGCGCTTCCCGATGGACGGTGGCCGGCGGCCATCGACATGACCGGCAAGGTCACGGTGGTCGGCGACAGCCTCAGCGTAACCGCCGACGGCGGTCCATCGGCCTGCCCCCAGCCGGCGCCCAAGTACGCGTTCGCCGTGAGCGGGAACACCCTCACGATCGGCGCGGGCAGCACCGATCCGTGCGGTGCCCGTCACGCGGCGCTGGTGGGTACCTGGACCAAGTCCTGAGCCAGGGCGGGCCACTGCTGGCTGACGCAATGGAAGGCGCCCAGGCCCCACACGAGGTCGGTGCAATCGATGCCGACCACACGCCGGGCGGGAAAAAGGCCTTGCAGCGTCTCGAGGGCTTCGCTGTCCCGCTTCGGGTCGTAGGTCGGCACCAGCACCACTGAGTTGCCGATGTAGAAGTTGGCGTAGCTCGCCGGTAGCCGCTGCCCCTCGTACTCCAGGCGCCGCGGCATGGGCAGCGTCACGATACGGAGCGGGTGCCCGTCCTGGTCCGTCATCGAGCCGAGCCGCTTCAGGTTCTCCTGGAGCGGCTCGTAATTCGGGTCCGACGGATCTTCCTCCACCACCGTCACCACGGTGGTCGGGTCGACGAACCGGGTCAGGTCATCCACATGACCGTCGGTGTCGTCTCCCTCGATTCCGTCTCCAAGCCACAGGATGTGGCGGACGCCCAGATAGTCCTCGAGATACTGCTCGATCTGGCGCTTCGAGTGATGAGGATTCCGGTTTGGATTGAGAAGGCAGGCCTCCGTCGTGAGCAGGCTGCCTGCGCCATTCACGTCGATCGAGCCCCCCTCCATGACGATGCCCGGGTGGAACACCGGGATACGGTACTCGCTGCCCACCCGGCTCGGGATGACGTCATCCAGGTCATACGGCGGATACTTGTCGCCCCACGCGTTGTAGTCCCAGTCGACAATGGCCTGCTCGACGCCGCGCAGCGTGTCGCGCTGCACGAAAATGGGACCGTGATCCCGGCACCAGGCGTCGTTGGTAGGAAAGTGATGGAAGTGGACGTTGGCGAGCCTGGTGCCCGGCAGCAGTCTGCGGCGGGCCTTTGCCTCCATGTCCGGACCGCTCACGTTGATGTGCACCTCCTCGCCTTCGCTGAGGAGTTGCACCATGCGCGCGAAGATGCCCGGAACCGGCTCGAATTTGCCGGGCCAGGAGGCTTCCTTGTGCGGCCAGCTGAGCCAGGTGCCCCGGTGCGGCGCCCACTCGGCAGGCATGGAGTAGCCGAGTTGTGCTGGAGTCAGGGGCAATTAGGGACGCGGTGAGTGGTGAGGGCTCACTGCTTCGTCGTCGATGAAACGCCGCGTGATGCCGCCGTACTCTTCGATGCGCCTGTCCCGCAGGAAAGGCCAGTGGGTGCGCTGCTGGTCCACGCGTCCCAGGTCGCAGGGCACGACGATCACCTGTTCACCCTCACCAGCCTTCGCCAGGATGCGCCCGCCCGGGTCCGCGACAAAGCTTCGTCCCCAGAACTCGATGCCTCCCGCTGGTCCATCCTCGATGCCGACCCGATTGACAGCGCAGACGAATACGCCGTTGGCGATGGCATGGCTCCGCTGAATCGTTTCCCACGCATCGGCCTGCTGTGCACCAAATTCCGCCTTCTCCGGTATGAGCCAGCCGATGGCCGTCGGATAGAAGAGGATCTGCGCCCCCCGGAGAGCCGTCAGGCGGGCCCCTTCGGGATACCACTGATCCCAGCAGACCAGGACGCCAATCCGTCCAAACCGGGTATTCCATGCGCGAAATCCCAGGTCACCCGGGGTGAAATAGAACTTTTCGAGATACTGGGGATCGTCCGGGATGTGCATCTTCCGATACTTGCCCAGGTAACGACCATCAGCATCGATGATGGCGGCGGTGTTGTGATAAAGCCCTTCGGCGCGCTTCTCGAACAGGCTCGCGATGATCACGACGCCGAGTTCCCCGGCCACCCGGCCCAGCACCTCGGTTGACGGTCCGGGAATGGCCTCGGCGAGCTGGAAGAAGCGATGATCCTCGGTCTGGCAGAAGTACGGTCCCTGGAACAGTTCCTGGAGGCATATGATCTGAGCGCCGCGCGCGGCCGCAGCGCGGACGCCCTCGATCGCGCGAGCGAGACCGGCGGCCGGGTCTGCGGACGCGTGCTGCTGTACCAGGCCGATCTGGACGATGCGCTCGGTGTGTGACATGCAGGAAAAGATACTCGGCGCCGTGCCCGCCCGCACGCGTAACCGTTCCTCTCCGAGGGCCGTACGGTTACTCTGTTGAACCGCCTTCCAGGTGGCCAGGCCCCAATCTCGTGGAGTGACCGATCCCATGCTGCTCGCCCTGCTCTTCCTATTCCAGGAACCCGTAGCACCGCCCGCCCCAGCCAAGCCGGCGGCACCCCCCAAGGTGATTGAACGGGTTGAAGTCATTCCCGCCACCGCCGAAGTGGGTGTCGGGCAGACGCTCCAGCTCGCCGCCAAGGCATACGACGCAAACGGCAACCTGCTGCCGGACGCCTCCTTCCGGTGGTTTACCGGCGGTGACGAGGGCAGCGTGTCGGAAACCGGCCTGGTGAAGGCAGGGTATCGCGGCAAGGTGCGCGTCACGGTGGCTGCGTCCGTGCCGGGCAGCAAGCCGGCGTTCGGCGAGGCTGACGTGAAGGTCATTCCGTCTCCGCCGGCGCGTATCGTGGTGGAGCCCTCCGTGTCGCGCCTGGTGGTGGGAACGCACCTGTCGATTACGGGCACGCCCTACAGCCATGAAAACGACCGCCGATACGATCCGGTGACCTTCACCTCCAGCAACCCGAAAGTGGCCCAGGTGACCCCGGACGGCCGCGTAATGGCGGTGGCCCCTGGATCGGCCACACTGACCGCCAAGGCCGCCGGCGCCACGCAGACCATCGCCGTTCAGGTGCTGCCGGGCCCGGTGTCGAAGGTGAGCCTTTCGCCGGACAAGGCATCGGTGCTGACCGGCGATGTCGTGCGGTTCAAGAGTGACGTTCGGGGGTCCGGAGGCAAGTCGCTGGGAGATGTCGCGGTTCGCTGGACCATGGAGGCCGGTGGACCGGAGGCGTCCGCATCAATCGACGGTGATGGCGCCTTCGTGGCCGAGACGCCGGGCAAGTATACCGTCACGGCCAGCGTCGGCGGCTCGTCCGCCGATGCGGTGATCGAGGTCGCGAAGCGGAAGGTGGGACGCGGGTTCCAGGTGGTGGGGCGCGTGCCGGTCAAGTTCTCCACCGCTGAGGCCTGGGTGCATCCGTCCAACACGTGCGTGTATCTCAGCACGATCGCAGACCGGGTTTATGCAATCGACATCACCACGCCGTCCACTCCGGTCATCGTCGACTCCATGATGACGAACGCCCGGATCGTGAATGACGTGATGACCACGGAGGACGGCAAGTTCGGGGCTTTCTCCCGTGAGGGCGCGTCCGATCGCAAGAACGGCATCGTCATCTTCGACGCCAATGACCCGTGCCACCCAAAGCCGATCGCCGAGTACACCGAAACGGTACAGGGCGGGGTGCACTCATCGTACGTGTACCAGAACCACGTCTATCTCACCGACGATGCTACCGGCTCGATGCGCGTCATCGACATCAGTGATCCGTACAAGCCGCATGAAGTGGCCCGGTTCCAGACCGAGCAGACCGAAGAGGGCCGTTACCTGCACGACATCATGGTGCTGGACGGCCTCGCCTACCTGTCCTACTGGAACGACGGCCTGGTGATCGTCGACGTGGGCAACGGCATGAAGGGCGGGTCGCCGGAGAAGCCGGTGATGGTGTCCCAGGCCAAGTACGACCTGCAGGAGCTCTACACCCGGGTGGAGCAGCTCTGGGGACTCGGCGCGCGGGGTACGCACACCGCGTGGCGGCACAAGAACTACGTCTTTGTCGGCGATGAGGTCTACGCTTCCAAGGCGGCCACCGGGCTCAAGGATGGCAACAACCTGACCTTCGGTCGCATGACGGTGTTCGACGTGTCCAACATCGAGCAGCCAAAGATCGTCGCCTGGTACGAGCCGACGGATGGCGGCGTGCACAATATCTGGGTGGCGGGTGACACGCTGTACCTGGGCAACTACCAGGGCGGCGCCCGCGCGGTGGACATCTCCGGCGAGCTCAAGGGTGACCTCCTCAAGCAAGGCCGCGAGATCAGCTGGATTCTCACCGCCGACGCGGAAGGCAATCGCCCGCGGGCCACGTTTGCCTGGGGGGCCGTGGTCAAGAACGGATACATCTACGTGCCCGACATCAACTCCGGGCTCTGGATCCTGAAACTCGAGCCCAAGTCGGGGGCAGCAACGCCCTGACCAAGACAGCTTGAGGAGGAACGGCGACAACGTGAAGAGGAACAGCGACTGCGGAACGTCGCTCGCTCCTCTTCCGCTTTTTCAGTTCCTCCTCACGCTGGTGCTGTTCCTCCTTACGCCGTTATCTCGGCTTGCTTCAACTTCCTGTGAACGGAGGTTCGCGCATCGTACTTAACGAAGTCCGGCAACAGCCAGCACAGCGCCGCCGTGCCCACCACGCAGAGAATCCCGCCTGACACCACCGATCCGCGGATGCCCGCAACGCTCGCTACGAGGCCGGCCTCCACGTTGCCCAGGAGTGGGCCACTCATGTAGCTGATCTGCTCGATCCCGGCCAGGCGTCCCCGGATCCCGTCGGGAATGGTCTGGTTCCAGATGGTCATGCGGTAGACCGCACTCACCATGTCGGCGGCGCCAGCGAATGCAGACAGGCAAAGGCGGGCCACAACGTGGTGGTGAACCCGAAGGCGATGATGGCCATGCCCCAGAACGCCGCCGCGAGGGCGATGGCGCGCCCATGCCGGTGCACCCGGCCGGTCCAGCTGCTCGTGGCACTCGCGACGAAGGCCCCGAAGGCTGGAGCCGCATGGCGCAGGCCCAGGGCCTTGCCCCCGCCGAACCGTTCCGCGATCGCAGGGAAGCCGAGCGTCAGCGGGACGGCGAGAGGATGAGTTGTGCGGAGCCCTGGGAAGCGGGCCAGAGGAACGTGAGCGACTCGCCTTGCCGGGTGCGATCGAAGCCCTTCTCGGACTTGGCTATGGTTTCGATGGGATAGGTCACCAGTTCGGCGACCGGCTCTGCGACCGCCTCCAGCGGCCCCGCGAGCGACAACTCGCTCGCGAACCAGCGCGCCGCCGAGGGCGTCCAGCGCCAGCTGATCACGATCGTGCCGTCGGGGGAGATGCGTAGTTCCTTCACGAGGGACGTGTCGGGCGCGGCCAGGAGAATGCGCACCTCGGTACCGACGGCACGCACCGTGGCGCTCATGCGTTCGCGTGCCCAGCTGCGCACCGCCGTCACCGCTCCCGCCTCGAGCAGCTCGGCGGTCGTGTCGGCCGGCAGCAGGCGCTCGACCCCGATGGCGCGATCGTGCGGATCGATCGCCGGGGCGACGTCGAGCCGCAACGAATCCTCGAGATCGTGGATGCTGGCGGTGCCGTTTTCCTCGTGGCTGGCGTCGGCCTGGCTTCGCGTCAGGGCCTCGTCGTGATACGCCTCGCGCCGTCGGGTGAGCACATCCGCATAATTGATCCCGGCGGCGAGATGCGAGAGCACCTCGATGGCGCCACCTCGTGCCGGTGCCACCACGATGGAACACTCCGCCCCGTGTACCCAGATTTCCGTCGCGCCGTCGCTGTCGAGGTCAACTTCCTCCCAGGTCAGTGCCTCCCCCTCGCGCAACAGCCCCTCAGCCCGCACCAGTTCATTCCAGAGGGCGTTTCGCAGGTGCGGCAGGTAGAGCCCGCCGAACACGCCGTGCCAGTACGCGTCGTTGCACTGCGCCCGGGCAACCGCGCGGCGGGCCTCGACCGGGTCGCCCCGCTCCCGGCACAGGGCAGACAGGGCCACCATCATCTTTTGCAGCCGGTTCGATTCCGGATACTTCACGAGGAAATGACGCCAGTGCGAGCCTCGGAGCAGCGAACCTTCCGGCCCGTCGAGACGTTCGGGCCCAAGCTGGCGTTCGAGCTCGGCAAGGCGGAGCTGCGGGTCAGGAGGAAGTGCCCAGCCCTCCATTTCGCGGTATGATGCCGTTGGCAGGTAGGCGAGGCCGCCACAAGGCACTTCCCGTAACACATCCGCGAGCGTGCTGAGCACGATGGTGCCTTCATCGACCAGCGCGCGAATTGCGGTGCCGAAGCGGTTAAACCAGCCTTTCTCGTACACCCACTCTTTCGTGCCCGGCCAGCCGCCGAATTTTTCGCCGTCGTCGGCGAGAAGGGCCATGGCGTAACCCTGGCGATTGAGGTCTCGGAGATACTCGGCGGTCTCCTCCGGCGGTCGGAAGGGGATCAGGTAACGCAGGCGTTCATCGATGGGGAAGACACCTACACGCTTGCCGTCGCTCTCGGTGAGGTACCAGGTGTGCAGGCTGTCGCGGCTGAACCCGGCCACCAGGAAGTGGCGGTCATCCACCAGCACGGCCTCGACCCCGGCATCTGCCAGATCCGCCGCCAGCTCGGGTTCCCAGACGCGTTCGGTGAGCCACAGGCTCGTGGCCTCGACGCCGAACCGGCGCGCGATCGCCTCGCGCATCCAGCGCACCTGCTCGACCCGGTCAACTCGCGGCAGTGCAGCCAGGATCGGTTCATGGAAGCCTGACAGCAGCAGCTCCAGCCTGCCGGAACGCGCCAGCGTCGCGAGCCGGTCGAGGTAGGCCGGCTCGTTCTTCTCCAGCCACTCCAGCAGTGGCCCTGAGAGGTGCAGCACCGCGGGGAAGAGTTGCGACTTTTCCAGCTGGTCGAGCAATGGGCGGTACACGTCGTCCAGGTGCTGGCTGAAGACGTGATCGAAGTTTCCGATGGGCTGATGGAGGTGCAGCCCTATGACGAAGCGAAGCGGTGACATCGATGCGGGCTAGTCGAGTGACAGGGCGCGCGTACCCGCGAGCGCCGCTTCGACGGCGGGAAGAGGATCGGGGAAAAGGTCGTCGCGCCGATGACTCTCCTCCGCGAGCCGGAGTGCCGCCGGCAGCTCCGCTTCGTGACCGGGACGCAATGCCGCCACCAGGCGCTCCGCGTCATCACAGTGGCCGTTGAACCGGCGGAAAGCATAGTCCGTCACGGCCCCCGTCGAGATGATGAACTGCCAGTCTGACGACTGGGCGAGCAGCAGCTCGCGCGTCGCCTGCGCGAGCACCGTGCGCGTGGCCGGCTGAGCCAGCGCCGATGGCGCCACATCCCAGAACGCCTCTTCGAGGGGCCACAGGCGCTCCCAGGTCCAGGCAGTCTGCTCGTTGAGCCACATGCTGAAGTTGCCGTTCGCTCCCCATGATCCGGAGGGAAGCCGGAGTGCGCCGGCCGGCGGATGCTTGTGCAGGTGTGCCGACGCGGTGCTCGGGTTCACGTCCGGATAGCCCGGCAATACGCGATACGTCTCTTCGAGAAAGTGAGGCCCCTCGAACCACCAGTGACCAAACAGCTCCGTGTCGAAAGGCGCCGCCAGCACGGCGGGCGACTTCCGCGGCTCCTCGGCGGAGAGCGCATCGATGAGCCGGGCGAAATGCGCCGCATGGGCATCGGCATGAGCTGCGGCCGTCTGCGGGTCATAGGGCTCCTTGGCGCCCATGTCCACGGAGGAGCCGGTGACGCGCCAGTACTTGAGGCCGCCGGGCCAACGGATCTTGTGAAAGTCGAGGTAGGCACCGTCACCCGGATAGCCGCCGTGCCTGCTCCAGACTTGCGCCGACGCCTTGGGGTCCCGCGCGAACGCCGCAACGCCGGCTCCCTTGCCAGGCGCCGACACTCGCCACACGCGGTAGGGCGAACGTTGTGCCACCGCGAGTGCATCCGTCGCCTCGGCGACGCTGAGGCCATTGGTGCCTTCGCTGGTGAGGCCCAGCGGTTTGGCACCGGTGACGAGGTGCGCGTCGACGAAGAAATATCGATAGCCCGCATCGGCGAGATGTTCGTCGATCCCCCTGCGGATCGACGTGGTCGGCGCCGTAGGCCATGGTGCCCAGCGCTCCCGGGGACGGTAGGCGCACTCCGGCAGCCAGCACCCCGACGGCGACTTGCCGAAGAGCCGGCGATGTTCGCGCACGCCCACGGCCAGTTGCAGGCGGATGCTCTCGTCGCGCGCGAGCAGCGGCAGGAAGCCGTGCGTCGCCGCGGAGCTGATGATCTCGAGACGGCCGCGTGCCTCGAGCCCGCGGAACGCTGCGATCAGGTCCCCGTCGAGCGTGTGGAAGAGCCTTCGCAGGCGATTGTAGCGCTCCAGCCAGAACGTCGCGAGCGGGATCAGGTGCGCATCACCAGTGCTGCGCAACGACTCGGGCGCCGCATGGCACGCCTCCAGGCGCTGGTCGAAGAACGCCTCGACCTCGGTGCGGAAGAGTGGGTGTGCCAGCTGGTTGGCGAGTACCGGTGTGATGCCGATGGTGACCGGCGCATGGACGCCATCGCGCTCGAGCGTCTGCAATGACTCGACGAGCGGCAGGTAGGTGTCCAGCGCCGCCTCGGTGAGCCAGTCGGAGCCGTGTGGCCAGCGCCCGTGGTTGAGCACCCACGGGAGGTGGCTGTGCAGCGCGAGGACGAAGTCGAGGCTCACGAGTGACTCAGGACGGCGCGATACACCGCGGCATAGCGGCGGCTGGCGCGGTCCCAGCTGAAGTCGCGGTGCATCGCCGTGCGCATCATCGCGGTCCAGCGCCCGCGGTCTTCCAGGCATCCCATGGCGCGGAAGGCCGCCTCCTGGAAAGCGGAAGCATCGTATGTGTCGAACAGGAAGCCGGTGACGCCGTCCTCCACCGTATCGGCGATGCCACCGACGCGCCGCGCGACGGGCAGCGTTCCGTACCGCTGCGCGCGCATCTGGGTGAGGCCACATGGCTCGTACACCGACGGCATGAGGAGCATGTCCGAACCCGCCATGAGGCGGTGCTCCATCCGGTCGCTGAAGTTGGTTTCCACGCCGACCTTTTCAGGGAGCGCACGTCGCAACTCGAGCAGTGAATCGGCGTAGCGTTTCTCGCCACCACCCAGGAACACGAATTGGGCATCGACGTTAAGCAGGTGGTAACTCGCGAAGACTACATCGAGCCCCTTCTGCTGGGCGAGACGGCCGGCGAACCCGAAGAGGGGCGTCCGCTTCCGCTGGGGCAGCCCGAAAGCACGCTGAAGTGCGGCCTTGCAACGCGCCTTGCTGTCGAGGTGCTCCGAATTGTATGTGGCCGTGATGTGAGTGTCCGTGGCCGGGTCCCATGCCGCCTGGTCGATGCCGTTGGTAATACCCACGAGCCGGGGCCCGAGCGCCTGAAACACTTCCTGGAGGCCGAACCCTCCCTCATCGGTGCGAAGCTCCTCGGCATGCTTGGCGCTCACCGTTACCACCAGGTCAGCGGTCGTGAGGCCGCCCTTGAGCATGTTGGCACGCCCGTACCACTCGAGGCAGTGATAGGTGTAGACCGACCAGGGGAGGCCGACCTCAGGCACCATCGAGGGCGGGAAGTGACCCTGATAGCCCGGATTGTGAACGGCGAGAACCGTGCGCACCTGCTTCGCTACCGGGCGGTCGGCGTGCGTGGTCCTGAGATACAGTGGGGCGAGCGCAGTATGCCAGTCGTGTGCGTGAAGGATTGTGGGACCCGATATGAAGCGAGGGAGCGCCTCGAGCGCGGCGAGGACGAAGAACGCGAAGCGGCGCGCGCTGTCAGGGTAATCGCCTGAAGCATCTCCATAGATGCCCGGGCGATCGTAGAAGTGTGGGTGTGCGATCGCGTAGACCTCCGGGCCGGGGCCGGCTCCGGTTACGCGAAAGAGCTGCGCCAGCTCGGAAGTGGGGCCCACCTGTACCGGGAAGGGGTCGCCTGACGGAACCAGCCCGGCGGCCAGTTCGCGCACCGAGCGGTACAGCGGCAGCATCGCGACCACCCGGTGCCCGGACCGCTGCTGGAAACTCGCCAGGCCGCTTACCGCCTCGGCCAGGCCGCCGGTGCGCGCGTAAGGGAAGTACTCCGCCGAGAGATGCACGACGGCGGGCAGCGAGGGGCGGTCCGGCTTGTCGGCGGCCACTGGGCCTCCCGGATTCAGTCCGTGGGTGGGGCATCTCCCGCGAGATCGGCGCGGGACGCTGGCAGATAATACTCCCGTACATAGTCGGCCAGCATCCGCTGGGCGGTGAAGCGCCGCCCGCCAAGGCGCAGGGCGTGCCGCATCCGCTCGACCCAGCCGAGCGGAATGTCGCGGCTGTCCCGCGTATAGTAGAGCGGCACCACCTGCTCCTCCAGCAGGCGATAGCAGGACTCCGCATCCTGGGCGTCACTGCTGCTGCCGTCCGA
This sequence comes from uncultured Gemmatimonadales bacterium, assembly GCA_963822925.1. Taxonomy (GTDB): domain Bacteria; phylum Gemmatimonadota; class Gemmatimonadetes; order Gemmatimonadales; family GWC2-71-9; genus JAGGAG01. Next base: position 109,716 of record CAWGJN010000012.1, on the reverse strand, counting down.
CCCCGTGGGAATGGCCCAGCCGCCCAGGCCATCGTATCCCTCCTGCCACCAGCCGTCGAGCGTACTGAGTTGCGGGACGCCGTTGAGGGCTGCCTTCATGCCGCTCGTGCCTGACGCCTCGAGGGGCACGCGGGGCAGGTTGAGCCACGCATCGACTCCCTGCACCAGCAGGTGGGCGATGTGCATGTCATAGTCTTCGACGAACGCGATGCGGCCCTCGAAGCTGGGATCGCGGGTGTAGCGGTAGACGCTCTGCAGCACTTCCTTGCCCGGCGTGTCGGCCGGATGCGCCTTCCCGGCGAAGATGACCTGGACCGGGCGGTCGGCATTGGTGCACAGCCGGCGGAGGCGGTCGATGTCGCTGAAAATCAAGTTCGCGCGCTTGTAGGTCGCGAAGCGCCGCGCAAAACCGATCGTCAGGACGTCGGGATCGAACAGCGTCCCGGCGCCCACCACCGCGGCGGCCTCCTTGAGTTGACCCGCGAAGCGGTGCCGCGCATCCTCGCGGATGAAGTCGCGGAGGATTTGCTTGAGGCGCAGGTGTACCTGCCAGAGCTTGTCGTGGTCGAGCGAGAGCACCCGGTCCCACAGCGCGTTGTCCTCGATCTGCTCGGTCCAGCGGGGGCCGAGGTGGTCCACGAGCAACTCCTGGATCGTGCCAGCCATCCAGGTCGGCAGGTGCACCCCGTTGGTGACGTGCCCGATCGGCACCGCTTCCCAGGGTCGGTCGGGCCAGAGACTGCGCCACAGGTGCCGTGATACCTGGCCGTGCGGGCGCGACACGCCGTTGACGCGCGCCGCCAGCCGCACGGCGCACACGGTCATGTGGAAGTTGAGTGCGTCACCGGCCATGACGCCCAGGGCGAAGAACCGGGAGCGGTCGATGCCCAGCGATTCCCACACCGGCCCGGAAACCCGCTCCAGTTCATCGAGGGCGAAGAAGTCGTGCCCTGCCGGCACTGGCGTGTGGGTGGTGAAGACACTGCGGGCGCGCACGGCTGAAACTGCGTCAGCGAACGACGCGCCGCCCTGCACCTGTTCCCGGAGTCGCTCCACGAACATGAAGGCCGCGTGGCCCTCGTTGGCATGCCAGACGGCGGGGTCGATACCCACCGCGCGCAGGACCCGGACGCCGCCCACGCCGAGAATCCACTCCTGCCGGATGCGCAGTTGCGGGCCGCCGGCATACAGCTTGTTCATGAGCGCGCGATCCTCGGGATCGTTCACCGCGAGGTTGGTATCGAGCAGGTATACCGGCACCCGTCCCACCATCATCGTCCAGGCCCGGACATGCACCGGACGCCCGGAAGTCTCGACCACCGTGACCCACTCCTCACCGGATGGGCCGGCCAGAGGCTGGATCGGCGTTCCGGCGAGATCGAACACCTCGTCACTATCGGTCTGCCAGCCGTCGAGGTTCACCTTCTGGTCGAAATAGCCATTGGTGTAGAAGAGGCCCACCCCCACGATCGGCACGCCCATGTCGGACGCACTTTTCAGGTGGTCGCCGGCCAGCACGCCCAAGCCCCCAGAGTAGATCGGCACCGAGTTGTGGAGACCGAACTCGGCACAGAAGTAGGCGATGGTGCGGCCGGAGAGTTCAGGCCGGTGCTTTGCCAGCCAGGTGTCGTCGGACGTGAGATGGCGGTGAAACGACGTCATCACTCCGTCATAGCGCTGCAGGAAGGCCGAGTCGCTCGCGCAGGCGGCCAGTCGTGCCGGGTCGATATGCTGGAGCAGCATCAGCGGGTTGTGGCGGGTGTGATGCCACAACCTGGGATCAATGCTGCCGAACAGGCTCCGCGCCTCGGGACTCCAGCTCCACCAGAGGTTGGTGGCGAGCCGGCTCAGTCCTTCGATGCGCGTGGGGAGGTACGGGATGCGCTGTTCCAGGGACGTCATGAAGGAGAGCCTGTCTCCAGTGAGATTGGTGTCAGGACGAACACTCAGGATGTCTTCCGCCCCGCACCACCGCGAAGCCGCGCCCGCGCGCGGCGCGCCAGGTCGAGGAGCCCCAGGCCGTCAAGGAGATTCCGGACCACCGTTCGCGCGGCCCGGTCGGTGGCACGCCATTCGGGCGTCAGGGCCCGCCACGCCGTGGCATAGCGGGGCAGGTAGTAGCCGAGCAGGAGATTGCGCCGATACGTGACGGATCCCGTCTCGGCAGCAGTGGCCGCGTAGAACCAGTCGTTCACGCCAGTGGTGCGCCGGTAGGCGTAGCCGGCGTCACGCAGGTATCGCATGATCCGCGCGTCCGGGAAATGACGGTTGCGTTCGATGATCAGGATGCCCGGTCGCCAGCGGGCGATGTCGAAGCCCTGCAGCACCCCCCACTCCTGTCCCTCGACATCGATCGTCATGAAGTCGATCCTGGGTAGCGCGTGCTCGGTGAGCACGTCATCCAGCGTCCGGGCCATGACCGTGATCTCCGCGATGGCATCCCTGCTCACATCGATGCCGACCCGGCGTAGCGTGCGAGGGTCCAGCTGGAGCGAGGACAGGCCGCGGGCATGCCGTACGACGCTGAAGGTGACGGTCGGCGGCGATCCCGGCGCCACGACCGCGCAGTTGACCGTCGTGGAGCGCGGTCGGGAGGTGCGGCAGGCCTCCGCGAGTTCCGGATCTGCCTCGATCAAGAGGCACCGCCAGCCCTGCCGTTCGAAGTAGTACGTGTTGCTACCAGTCTCGCCGTCGTTGGCGCCCACTTCGATGCAGGTACCCCGTTCGGCACCGAATTCCGCGGCCAGCAAGCGGTCTTCCCCGTACTGGGCCCTGAAGTCGCGCCCGGGTCCCGGCACGGACATACTCAGTGCACCAGTTTCTTGAAGCGAAAGCGGTGCGGCTCGTCAACGCTCTGCCCGGTGCGGCGCTTGTAATCGGCGGCATAGTCCTGATAATTGCCCTCGAACCAGAACACCTGGCCCTCGCCCTCGAATGCCAGGATGTGCGTCGCGATGCGGTCCAGGAACCAGCGATCGTGACTGATGACCACCGCGCAGCCGGCAAAGCGCTCGAGGGCGTCTTCCAGCGCCCGCAGGGTATCCACATCCAGATCGTTGGTCGGCTCGTCGAGCAGGAGGAGGTTCCCGCCGCTCTTGAGCAGCTTCGCGAGGTGTACCCGGTTGCGCTCACCGCCTGATAGGTCCTTCACCTTCTTCTGCTGGTCGGAACCGCGGAAGTTGAAGCCGGCACAGTACGCGCGCGCGTTCACCTTGCGAGTGCCGAACAGGAGTTCATCCTGCCCGCCGGAGATCTCCTCGTAGGTGGTCTTGCTGCCGTCGAGGGCGTCACGGCTCTGGTCTACATACGCCAGCTTCACCGTCTTGCCCACCACGAGCTCCCCGGTGTCCGGCTGCTCGTGCGCCGCGATCATGCGGAACAGCGTCGTCTTGCCGGCGCCATTCGGGCCGATGACGCCCACGATGCCGCCGCGGGGCAGCGAGAACGTGAGATTCTCGAAGAGGAGCCGGTCGCCGTAGCCCTTGGACAGCGCCTTGGCGATGACGACTTCCTCGCCCAGACGCTCCGGCACCGGAATGAGGATCTCGACGCTGCCCTCGCTCTGCCGTTCCGCCTCGGCCCGCATCTCCTCATAGCGGGTAATACGCGCCTTGCTCTTGGCCTGCCGCGCCCGGGGCGACATCCGCACCCATTCCAGCTCGTGCTGCAGCGTGCGCTGCCGCGCCGAGGCCTGTTTCTCCTCCACCGCCATGCGCTTCTGTTTCTGCTCCAGCCAGCTCGAGTAGTTGCCCTCCCAGGGAATGCCGGCGCCCCGGTCAAGTTCGAGGATCCACTTGGCGACGTTGTCCAGGAAGTACCGGTCGTGCGTGATCGCCACAACCGTTCCCTTGAACTGTTCGAGGTAGCGCTCGAGCCAGGCGACGCTCTCGGCGTCGAGGTGGTTGGTCGGCTCGTCGAGCAGCAGCATATCCGGCTCGGAGAGCAGGAGCCGGCACAGCGCCACGCGCCGGCGCTCGCCGCCGGAGAGCGTGCTGACATCGGCGTCGCCCGGAGGCACCTGCAGGGCGTCCATGGCCATATCAAGCTTGTGGTCCAGCTCCCAGAGGCCGAGATGGTCGATCTGCTCCTGCAGGCGCCCCTGCTTGTCGAGCAGCTTTTCCATCTGCGCGTCGTCCATGGGCTCGGCGAACTTCATCGAGATGTCGTTGTAGTCGTCGAGCAGCTTGCGCAGGTGTGCAACGCCGTCCTCGACGTTTCCGCGGACATCCTTTGTCGGGTCGAGCTGAGGCTCCTGTGGCAGGTAGCCGATCCTGGTACCCGGGAGCGGGCGCGCATCGCCCAGGAAATCGGTGTCGACACCGGCCATGATGCGCAGCAGCGTCGATTTGCCTGCGCCGTTCGACCCAATCACGCCGATCTTGGCGCCCGGGTAAAAGGCGAGGTGGATGCCCTTGAGGATCTCGCGGGAGGGGGGCACGACCTTTCTGAGGTCGCGCATTGTAAAGATGTATTCGCCGGCCATAGGGCGGCAAAGATAGATGGAAGGGGCGGAACGCCAAAGGGCGCCCCGACGGGAGCGCCCTTGCGGTGCGTGTTCTGTCGAGCGACTAGCTGAGGTGCTTGCTGACCAGCTTGGTCATCTCGAACATGTTGACCTGGTCCTTCTTGAAGATCGGCTTCAGCGCGTCGTCCGCGTGAATCATGCGCCGGTTCTTCTTGTCCTGCAGGCCCTTCCGCTTGATGTACGCCCAGAGCTTCTTCGTCACTTCGGTGCGCGGCAATCCTGCCGTGCCGACCACCACTGCGAGCGCCGCGCTCGGCTTCACCGGCTTCATGAACGCCGCATTCGGCTTCCGCGTTGACTTCTTCTTCGCGGCCCTCTTCACGCTCTTCTTCGCTGCCTTCCTCGCGCCCTTCTTCGCTGCCTTCTTCTTGGCTGCCATCGCGATGCTCCTGTGAAAGTGAAGGTACTGGACTCGCCCTGCACAAACACTCGGGGTTCAAGGTACTACCTTGTCACGGAGTTGCAATAGGGATTTCCCTCTGAAAATGCCTGATTTCTCCTCGGAATACCCTCTGCGCGCCCGGTTCCGGTCGCGACGACGGGTGCCCTCGGGGGTAGTTTTCCCTATGGCGCGGTGGCGGGACGCTGTCCCACGACAACCTCCGGAGTCACGATGCGAAGCGTGTTTTTCCCTCTGATCCTGGCGTTTTTCCCTATGACGCGGACGACGCCTGCCGCCGGGCACGGCGCTGCGGCCGCCTGTGCCCCGGGCAACGGGGGCTTGACCCTCGCGCCGGGATTCTGCGCCATCGTAGTGGCTGAGAGCCTGGGCCCTGTGCGTCAGATCACAGTGGGTCCCGATGGCACGGTGTATGGCGCACTGGCGAAGGGTGATGGCGGCATCGTAGCCCTGCGGGACACCGATGGTGATGGGCGCGCGGACGAGCGGCGCGTGTTCGGTCCACAGGGCGCGAATGACGTGAAGGTGCACGAGGGTCATCTCTACCTCGCGCTCCATGATCGGATCGTCCGCTGGCCCCTCGAAGCGGGACAGTTCGGGCCTCAGGTTGAGCCGGAGATCATTGTGGATGGGCTCCCCGCAGACGCCAGCCACAAGGCCAAGAGCATCGCCTTCGGCGCCGGTGACATGATGTACGTGAACGTCGGCTCGCCCACCAACAGCTGCCAGCAGCAGGACCGGACGAAGGGATCGCCGGGAATCGACCCCTGCCCGGATCTCGCCACCCGCGCAGGAATCTGGCAGTTCTCCGCGACGCGCACCGGCCAGCGCCACTCGGGGGGGATACGCTTCGCTACCGGTCTCCGGAACTCGACGGCGCTCGGCGTGCGTCCAGGCGGTGGCCAGCTCTATGGCGGCACGAACGGGCGCGATCAGCTCAGTACGAACTGGAACTTCTCCGACGAATACAACGCGGACAATCCGGGAGAGGAACTGGTGCTCATCGCCCAGGGTGACGACTTCGGCTGGCCCTACTGCTACTTCAGCACCGAGACGAAAACCCTGGTCCTCTCCCCCGAGTATGGTGGGGACGGGAAGAAGGTCGACCGGTGCGCGACGATGAAGGAACCGGCCATGGTGTTCCCGGCACACTGGGCACCGCTCGCGCTCGCGTTCTCCACCGGCTCGGCGCTGAAGGGGTCGTACGCCGACGGGATCTTCCTCGCGTTCCACGGCTCGTGGAATCGCGCGCCGCTGCCCCAGGCCGGGTATCGCGTGGTCTTTGTGCCTTTCACGAATGACAAGCCCGAAGGCAGCTATACCACGTTTGCCGCCGGCAGCGAGAGCGATACCTGGCTGCGTCCGACAGGGGTCGCAGTCGCGCCGGACGGCGCGGTGTACATTTCAGCCGACAACCGGGGCACGATCTGGAAGGTTGTTCAGGGCACGTGAGAACCTGATCGTCAGGAGCCACCATGCACATGAGGAAACTGTTGTTCACGGCTTCGCTGCTCTGGGCGGTACCACTGGCGGCCCAGGCGAAGCCGCTGGCCGCAGGCAGCATGGCCCCCGACTTCACCCTGCCGGCCGCCACGGCGGCGGGGGTCCTGCCGAAACAGTTCCAGCTCAGTGAACTGCGGGGACGCACCGTGGTACTGGCCTTCTTTTTCAAGGCCAGGACCTCTGGCTGAACGGCGCAAATGGACGCGTACCGTGATCAGTACGCGACGCTCTTCAACGATGGTAAGGATGTCACGCTGGTCGCCATCAGCACCGACCCGGATACGACGCTGGCCTCCTGGGCCCGGGATGCGGAGTATCCGTTCACGTTCCTGAGTGACGTGGGCGGGACGGTAGGGAAGCTCTACGGGGCGTTCAACACGAAGTACGGGCTCGACAATCGCACCGTGTTCGTCATCGCGCCCGATGGGAAGATCAGCTACGTGGCATCGCCATTCCGCGAAGTGGATCCGACCAGCTACACCGAACTTCAGGCCGCAGTGAAGAAGACTCTGGGCAGTTAAGCGAGATCCTGCAGTACCCGCGCCACCTCCCGGATGTCCGCCTCGATCTCGATCGGGCGATTGGCTCCGGGCGGGGGCGGCTCCATCTCCTGGTGGTAGCGCAGCAGCATTCCGGGATCCTTGAGCACATGACCGGTGAGGATGGCCACGACGCGCTCGCCGGGCCTTATGGTTCCGTCACTCACCAGCCGCCGAACGCCCGCCACGCTCGCGGCACTCGCAGGCTCGCACCCCGTTCCGCTCGCGTCGATGACGGCCTTCGCCTCCAGGATTTCTGCGTCGCTCACCGCAAGGACGACCCCGTCCGTCTCGCGAATGGCCCGGACGGCGCGGTCCCATGACGCCGGATCCCCGATCTTGATCGCGGTTGCCACGGTCTCGGCTCGCACGCGGCGACGCACGGCAAAATCTTCGGCGAATGCCGTGGCAAAAGGCGCCGCGCCGGCGGCCTGGACCGACGCGATTCGCGGAATCCTGGTCATGAGGCCGAGCTCCTTTGCCTCTCGCAGCGCCTTGCCGAACGCGGCGGTATTTCCCAGGTTGCCCGCTGGCACCACGATCCAGTCGGGCGAGTCCCACGCGAGCTGCAGCAACAACTCCAGGACGATTGTCTTCTGCCCCTCGAGTCGGAACGGATTGATCGAGTTCAGCAGGTAGACGCCCAGTTCCCGGTGTGCCTCCTCCACCAGCCGAAGGCAAGCGTCGAAATCGCCACGCACGAGCAGCGTGTGCGCGCCATACGCGAGTGACTGGGCCAGCTTCCCGAGAGCGATGCCGCCGCTCGGAACGAACACCAGGGCAGGCAACCCCGCCTGTGCGGCATAGGCCGCGAGGGACGCCGATGTGTTACCGGTGGAGGCGCAGGCCACCGCTGTTGCCCTTACGCGGACCGCTTGGGTCACACCCACCGTCATGCCACGATCCTTGAACGAACCGGTCGGGTTCATGCCCTCGTGCTTGAGGAGAAGCTCCTCGCAACGGGTCCACTGCCGCACGGCTGCCCGCTCGAGCAGAGGGGTGTTCCCCTCGGGCCACGATACCGGGACCGCCGCCGTCGGCAGTACGATTTCCCGGAACCGCCATACTCCCGAGGCCGCGGCGCCACGTCCCGCTGTCGCACCGGTGAGGAATTGGCGCTTGAGCTGGCCCGGGTCGAGTGCCGGGGGCGCGTGCACGATCTCGAGCAGTCCTCGGCATGCGGTGCAGCGAGTCTCCGGGGAGAGCTCCGGCATTTCATGGCTGCAGTCGGCGCAACGCTGCCAGGAGCGAACGGATGGATCGATCATTCGAAGGCGCCCGGACTGGAGACGACCCGCGCCCCCGCCGTGTCGATGCTGCCGATCCGGGCGACGCAGGCGACACCGGCCGTGGCATACGCCGCTACCATCGCTGCACCAATCCGTGTCGCCACGGCCTGGCTGTCCGCGAGGGCGAAGGCAGTCGGCCCGCTGCCGGAGATGGACGCGCCGAGGGCACCCGCCTCGAGCGCAGCACGCTTGGCGGCCAGGAATCCCGGAAACAGCGGCGCGCGTGCGGGTTCCGCGATCCGGTCGTCGAGTGCGCGCCCCAGCAGGGCCAGGTCGCCGGCGTAGAGGGCGGCCACCATCGCGGCCACCTGGGCCATTTGGTGCACGGCCAGGTCGCGCGAAACGGTGGCGGGTAGTGCCGCTCTCGCGTCGGCGGTGCGCATGCGCTGATCCGGGTGCGCGAGCACCACGGTGAGCCCGGCTGGCGTCGGCAACGTGACTACGTCAGGCGGATCAATCGACCGCACCAGCACGATCCCACCGAGCAGCGATGGGGCCAGGTTGTCGCCATGCCGGCCTGCCACCGCTGCCTCTGCCTCGAGGCACGACTCCAAGAGTGCGCGCACGCCGAGTGGGCGTCCGAGCGACTCGTTGGCGGCCACGGCACCCGCCACTGCGGAAGCCGCACTTCCGCCCTGTCCCCCCGAAAGCGGCAGGCCCTTGCGTACCCAGAGGGCGAGGCCATGGTGCCCGCCGGCGCGCTGGAGCACGGCGGCTGCGGCGAGTGCCGCGCTATGTCTCGCTGGATCAACCGGGAGATCCGGGTGGCCCGGGTCGCGCAACTCGATGCCGCGCACGCTCAGCAGCTCGGCGGTGACCCAGTCGCCGGCACCGGCCACTGCAAGGCCCAGCACATCAAGACCCGGCCCGACATTGCCCACCGATCCGGGGGCGAAGATGGTCAGGCGCATCATCAGGTCGGCGCCAGTTTGAGGATGTCATTCATGACGCCGGCGGCCGTGACGTCGAGGCCCGCGCCCGGGCCGGTGATGACGAGTGGGTTGTCATGGTACCGGTCGGTAGTGAACACCACCTGGTTGTCGGTCCCTCGGAGTGCGCCGAGCGCGCTCTCGAGCGGCACGGACGCGAGACCCACCCGGATACGCCCGCGCGTCACGGCGGCGACGTAGCGCATTACGTGGCCGCGTTCCCTCGCATTCGCAACCCGCTTCACCCACTCATCATCAAAGCGATCCAGCGAGGCGAGGAACTCCGGGAGTGGCACGCCGCGCGCCTGCTTCGGCACCAGCGATTCGACCGACACGGCGTCGATGCCGCCGGAGAAGCCTAGCAGTCGGCCCAGGATCAGTGCCTTCCGCGCCACGTCCATCCCCGACAGGTCCTCGCGCGGATCGGGCTCTGCATATCCACGACGCATAGCCTCACGCACGGTCGTGGAAAACGCGCGTCCCGCCCCGACCTCGCTGAGCAGGAATCCGAGCGTGCCGGAGAGGCACCCGTCGATCCGGCGGATCCGGTCGCCCGATTCCAGCAGCTTCGAGGCGGTGTCGATGACCGGCAGCCCGGCGCCGACGGTCGCCTCGAAGAGGAGACGCCGCCCGTGGGACCTGGCGGTGGCCTGCAGCGCGTCCGCATCGGGCCGGCGATCGGTGAGCGGCCGCTTGTTGGCCAGCACCACGTCCATTCCGGTCTCGAGCACGTGGCGGAGGATGGCCGCCGTGTCGTTCGCCGTCACGTCCACTACCACGGGCCGCGGCAGCGCATGCCGCGCGATGAACGCGAGCGCATCCGTCGAGTTGGATGCCACGCCGCCCCGCGCACGGCCCAGCGGCTGGCCGCGTGCCTTGTCCTGCGCGAGCTGCGCGAGCCGCCGGGGCGTAAGGCCGGAGGGATCGAACACAAACCCGGTCCGATCGATCAGCGCCGCGATCTCGAGCTGAATGCCCGGGCGCCGAGCGCGGGGAATCAGGCGTGCGAGCGTTCGCCCGACCTGCCCGAACCCCAGCAGCACGACCGCGACACGTTCCGGCGGGTTCACGCTGCCGCCGCCGATCTTCGCGAGCTGGAACGCATCGTGGATGCGCCGCTGCGCCTCGGCGGCATCGCGCTCCTCGATGACGAACGAGATGTTGAGTTCCGAGGATCCCTGGGCAATCGCCACGATGTTGATCCCGGCATGGGCCAGCGCTCCGAAGACGCGCGCCGCCACGCCGCGCGCCCCCGCCATGCCGCGGCCGACGACGGCGACGGTCGCCATGCCACGGCGGACCTCCACGCCGTCGATGTCCTGTCGCGCGATCTCCTCGCGGAACTCGCGCAGCAATGCCGATTCCGCCGGCCCGGCTTGCGCCTCGGGGACGGTGAAGGTGAGGGACGCCTCGGACGAGCCCTGCGTCACCAGAGAAACCGGGAAGCCGGCGCGCTGCAGCGTCTCGAAGGTGCGTGCGGCCACACCGGGCACGCCGAGCATCCCGTTGCCGGTGACCGTGATCAGCGCCTGGCTGCCGATCCCCGACACGGCGCGCACCGGTGAGAAGGTATGCCGGCGCTTCTGTGACACTTCCGTGCCCTGCGAGGCGGGGTTCGCGAACGGCCGCACGTACACGGGGATGGACCGTCGGCTGAGCGGAATAAGCGCGCGTGGGTGCAGCACCTTCGCACCGTAATAAGCCAGCTCCGCCGCCTCGCGCACATGCAACTCCGGAATGACGCGTGCGTCGGCCACCACCCGCGGATCACCGGTGAGAAAGCCCGGCACATCCTTCCACAGCGACACCGACGACGCGCGCAGCGCCCGGGCGATGAGGGTGGCCGTGAGATCCGACCCACCGCGACCGAGCGTGACGAGATCCCCGGCGGGACCTGCGCCAATGAAGCCGGGAACCACCGGGATGATGCCCCGCTGCAGCAGCGGAGCCACGAGCTGCCGTACTCGCCGATCAGTTGCCGCAAAGTCTGGCGCGGCGGCCCCGAACTGTCCGTCGGTCACGATCAGTTCCACCGCGTCGACCAGACGGACCCGGCGCCTGGTGTCGGCCAGGGCCGCGGCCAGCAACATCGCGCTCAGCCGTTCGCCCCGGGCTGTGATATAGTCGCTCGTTCTCGGCGTCAGCTCGCGCACCACCCGGAGCCCGTCGAGCAATGCACGGAGCTCCGCGATCGAGGTCTCGATCGCGGCCAGTACCACCCGTCGCGTGCCGGCCGTGCGCACGATCTGGCGCGCGGCCTCGATGTGCTGCCGACGCAGCGAGGCGAGCACTGTGCCGTCGGCCGGCTGGCCCTCGGCGGCTAGCGCCGCGAGTCGCAGCAGCCGATCCGTCACCCCGGCCATCGCGGATGCCACGATCACGGCCGGACCCGGCGGCAAGTCCTGAATGACCGCCACGGCGTGGTGCATCGCGGCGGCATCGGCCAGTGAGGCACCGCCGAACTTGTGGACCGTGGGCGGACGTCGGGTTGCAGTCATAGCCCGCGACGATACCCACCGCCTCGGTGATTGTCCATGTGAAGGCCTTCATGATCGGCGCGGTTGACGGGAGACGGGACCGCGCCGCCGACTCCGGCGCAGGAGGCATCAGGCAAGTAGTCCGCTTGGTCCTGCAGTCTCTTTCCGCCTGGAGCAGCACCATGCGCATTGCAGTTCCTGGGGAAACCGCTTCAGAGGGGCGGCGGGTCGGGCTGGTGCCCGATGGCGTCGCGAAACTCGTGAAAGCCGGCCACAGCGTCACCGTTCAACGCGGCACGCTGGCGCCCAGTCGGGTGTTCGTGCTCGGTGCCGGAGTGGCCGGCCTGCAGGCGATCGTCACCGCCCGCCGACTGGGCGCCATCGTGTCCGCGATCGACGTCCGGCCCGCGGTTCGAGTGCAGGTCCAGAGTCTCGGAGCCGCCTTCATCGAAGCGGAGGCGGTGAGTTCGGCGGCGGAAGGGGCGGGAGGCTACGCGATGGAACTGGCGCAGCAACAGCAGGCGAAGGTACTCGAGGCGGTCGGTAAGGTGTTGCCCACCGTCGATCTGGTGATCACCACGGCGCAGATCCCGGGCAAGCCCGCGCCCCCATGTTGTACGGTGACGCCAAGAGTACGCTTACCAAGCTAGTGAATGAAATGAAGGCGGTCTGAGCTCGGCCGCGTGCACGTTGTAGTTTCCCGCACGTCTCCTCCCGTCAACCTTCCGGTACCGCTGGGGTAATTCCTGCATACCCGCAGCGAAGGTTGTCGGCCTGCAGTTTTGGCAGGTCTGCGGCAGTATCTTCGGCCTCGCTAACAGTGACCCGCCCAAGTGACAGTACGGCATCAAGTTAGCTAAAGTATTGATTTTTCTTAGTTTAGCCGTTATTTTGACCGCTGCCGAGAAACGGCGCTGGATCTGCAAGAACGCAGTTCCAGTGTCTGCAGGAACCACCCTAGTCCAGGGAGGCTGGTCAGAGTGAAAGAAAAGCTGCCGCCAAAGAAGAAGCGCAGGGCCGTCCGTCCGGCGCAGATTGCGCGCGCCGTCGACGAGGGACGCGAGAGTCTCGATCTTTATCTTGACGAGATCAGCCGCGTTCCGCTGCTCAACCGCGAGGAGGAAATGGAACTCGCGCGGAAGGCGTTCAAGGGGAGCATCGTGGCGCAGGAGCGCCTGGCCCGCCACAACGTCCGCTTCGTCGTGTCGGTCGCCAAGAAGTTCCAGAATCGTGGCGTACCGCTCGTCGACCTGATCGGCGAGGGCAACCTGGGATTGATGACTGCCGCCCGGAAGTTCGATCCGGATCGCGGCGTGAAGTTTATTTCGTACGCGGTGTGGTGGATCCGTCAGGCGGTGCAGGCGGCCATCGCGCGGCATGGGCGTCCAGTGCGAGTGCCACTCAACCGTACGGCCGACCTGAGCCGCCTCGGTCGCACCACCACGCTCCTCAAGGATCGCCTGGGTCGCATGCCGACCACCGAGGAGCTGGCCCGGGCCACTGGTCTCACCGTGGAAGCCGTGCGCAGCCTTTCCGCCCTGAACACCGAAGCGGTGCGGCTCGACCATCCGACCCGCGATGGTGACGGCAACGAGCGGATGGAGCGGTTCGCGTCGGCTGACGCCGAGGGCACGGACACCGCGGCGATGCAGAACAGCCAGACGCACGACATCGAGCTGGCGTTGGCCACTCTGCCGCCCCGGGATGCCAAGGTGCTTCGACTGTATTTCGGCCTGGACGACGGCAACAGCCGCACGTTGGAAGAGATTGGCCGCATGATGGGCGTGACACGGGAGCGGATCCGCCAGCTGCGGGATCGAGCGCTGCTGCGGCTGCGCGAGGGCGAAACCGGCGATCGACTGAAGGATCTCGTCGCCTAGCATCCACGCGTCACCAGGTGATCAACGAAGCGGGGGCATCCATGGGATGCCCCCGCTTCGTTTTCAGGTGGGTTCGTCCGGGTGCAGGGCGAGCGGGCGCGGGGGACGGACCAGCAGCCGTCCGAGCGCGGCGCCGAACCGCCGCGCCTTCGTGCGCCGCGGCCACGCCAGCCACCGATAGCGCCGCAGTTTGCGCCGGGCGAACGGCAACACGCGCTGCAAGTCGGATTCGGTCAATGGCTGGAACGGCTTGAAGTCAAAGGGATGCGCTGTCACGGCCGAACGGAAAGCGGTGATCGCTGCCCACTCCGCGGACAAATCGGGAACCAGTTCGAGGGTCGCCCGCAGCAGCTCCTGGTGTGTCAACTCCTCCCCGAAGCTGTAGGCCAGGTAGCGCTCCTGCACCAGGCGCCAGAAGGTCTCTGTAGCCTGGCTCATGTCCACTGCATCGTACTCCAGTGCGGTGCAGATCAATCCCCACAGCACATGCTTCGCGCGGCCGTCCATGTTCCGCGTCGGCGAATCCGGCGCCTTCTCCCAATGGCGAAGGAACCCGCCGGTCATCACGTGTCCAGTGGGGAAGCCGGACCGCCACATGCGGAGGTTGAGCTCGGTCCATTCGCCCCAGAAGCGGCGGCGCGGATTGAAACCGCCCACGTCGCGGAGCAGGTTCGTGTAGCTCGCCACCAGCATGCCCTGCACGGGCTGGAACCGGAGCTCCGGCGTGATCACATGGGGAGTGCTATCCCTCGGCTTGAACTGCTGGTCAGTATCTTCGCGCAACGACCGCAGGCCCACGAGTCCTGCGGGCACCCGTTGCATTGCTTCCTCGATGGTGACGAAGGCGTCGCCGTGTACCGTGATGTCATCGTCCACGAAGCAGACCAGCGGACTCTTCACCAGGTTGAGCTGGTAGTTGCGCCCCCCACTGATGGTGGGGTCTCCGTTGTTGAAATGCACCTCGAGCTCGAGCTCGGAAGTCCACGACCTGATGGTGCGCTCCACGTCGACCAGTTGATCCCGGATCGCGCGGTTGTAGACGATGACCAGCCTCGCCCCGCCGGGGATGACGCTGGCCTCGACCGATTGAATCAGCTGGCGCAGGTAGCTCTCGCGGCCCGGTATGGTCAGGGCCGTAATCGTCCATCGCGGTTCGGACATGGATACCTCCGTGGAAAGATCAGCGCGCACGCGGTAGCGCGCTGATCATCTCCTGCCAGCCCATGGGGCCGGGTGACTGCAACAGGGTCGCTCCTGGAACGGCAGCAAGGCGCGCATGATGCCCATCGTGGTTCCGGATCACGAAGGATCTCGCCACGCTGCGGAACAACGACTCGTCATTCTCGTCATTGCCGACGGCGATCGCGCCATCGGCCTGCAACCGGGTCATCAGGATGCTGGCCGCCCGGCCCTTGCTGGAACCGCCTGTCAGTGTAGCCCACCGTCCACCAGGCGAACACCGAAGACCGGCCGACATGATGCGGCTGCGGAACTCCCCGAATGCCGGATCCTCGGCCACCAGCCGGGGCAGGAGCACGCTCGCCCGCCGGATTCCCGTGGTTACCGGCAGGAGGTCGGCGACCTCCGCCCAGGCACCTGAATCCCGTGCCCGCGCCTCGATGACGTCTCGCTCGAGCCCCAGCACCTCCTCGTGGCCTGCGGGCGACACGATCACGGCGCCATCCTCCGCGATCGCCCAGTCCGGCCAGCCTACGCGCGTCTGTAATGCCTGCAGGTCGGCGCTCGTGCGACTCGAGGCGAAGATGACTCGCCACTTGCTCGCGACATCCTCGAGCCACGCCGGCTGAAACGGGACGGCACCTGCCTCATCGAGGAAGGTGCCGTCGACATCCGAGAACAGGAGTCCCCGGATCATGGAGTCATGCGGCTGCCCCGGCAAATTGGCGCAGGACCCGCTGAAGGATGCCGCCGTGACGGAGATAGTCGACCTCCACTGGCGAGTTGAGCCGTACCACCGCCTGAAACTTCGTTTCCTTCCCCGACTCGTCGCGCGCGGTCACCGATACCCGCCCACCTGCGGTCAGACCCGACGCGATGCCGGTGATGCTGAACGTCTCACGCCCGGTGAGGCCGAGCGACTGGCGCGTGACACCAGGTTCGTAACCCAGCGGCAGAACGCCCATGCCGACGAGGTTGCCCCGGTGGATCCGCTCGTAGCTTTCGGCGATCACGGCCTTGACCCCGAGCAGGGCCGTTCCCTTCGCAGCCCAGTCGCGGCTCGACCCAGTGCCGTACTCCTTGCCGACGAGCACCACAAGCGGCGTACGCTCCGCGATGTACCTCATGGCAGCGTCATAGATGGAGGTTACCTCGCCACTGGCGAAGTGCTCCGTCCAGTTGCCCTCGCGGTCGGGAACAAGCGCGTTCTTGATGCGCACGTTCCCGAACGTACCCCGCATCATGACTTCGTGGTTACCCCGACGCGACCCGAAAGTGTTCCAGTTCTCCTGCGCTACGCCGTGCTCGAGGAGGTAGCGGGCGGCGGGCCCGTTCTTCGGGATGGCGCCGGCCGGCGAGATGTGATCGGTGGTCACCGAATCGCCCAACACCGCGAGCACGCGCGCTCCGCTGATGTCCGAGAGCGGCTTCGGCTCCGGGCTCAGGTCCTGGAAGAACGGGGGCTCCTGCACATACGTGGAGTGCTTGTCCCAGGCGTACCGGCTGCCGGGCGGCACGGGAAGGGCCTGCCAGGCGTCATCGCCGTCGAACACCTTCCCGTAGCGGCTGGTGAAGAGTTCCGGTTTGAGCGCCGCCGCCATCGTGTCGCGGATCTCCTGCGCCGAAGGCCAGATGTCCCGAAGGAAGACGGGCGACCCGTCCTTGCCGGTGCCGAGGGGCTCGCGCTCCACGTCGAGGTCGATACGGCCCGCCAGGGCAAACGCGACCACCAGCAACGGCGAGGCGAGGTAGTTGGCACGGACCGAGGGGTGCACCCGCGCCTCGAAATTCCGGTTTCCGCTCAGCACCGCCGCGGCGACGAGGCCGTGATCGTCGATCGCCTTGCCAATTGCTTCCGGCA
Organism: uncultured Gemmatimonadales bacterium; assembly: GCA_963822925.1. Lineage (GTDB taxonomy): Bacteria > Gemmatimonadota > Gemmatimonadetes > Gemmatimonadales > GWC2-71-9 > JAGGAG01. The sequence goes on along the minus strand of CAWGJN010000012.1, from coordinate 93,134 downwards.
GGGGGCCGCTGTTGCCGATACACGTCGTGCAGCCGTAGCCCACGGTCTGGAAGCCGAGCGTATCGAGGTGCGCCTGGAGACCGGAACCCTCGAGGTATCCCGTCACCACGCGGGAGCCCGGTGCAAGGCTGGTCTTGACCCACGGCATCGTGCGTAGCCCTTTTGCGATCGCCTTTTTCGCCAGGAGGCCGGCGCCGATCATCACCGACGGGTTCGAGGTGTTGGTGCAGCTGGTGATGGCCGCAATGACGACCGATCCATCTCGCAGGTGAAACCGCTCGCCGTCCTGCTCGCATTCCACCTGGGGCGGCAGGTCCTCGATCGCGGTCTCGGGGTGGCCGATCATCACGTTGCCGCCTCCCTCCCCCATCCAGCGTGAATACGCCGCCTCGGCGACCTCGCGCCGCGCTGCCGGGGTCTTGGGGCTCATCAGCGACGGCAAATTGACATAGAAGTTGCGCTTGAGCTCGTCGAGCGGCACCAGGTCCTGCGGGCGCTTGGGGCCGGCCATGCTCGACTTGACCGTGGAGAGGTCGAGCTCGAGCGTCGCGGTGAACTCCGGGTCGGGCGTTGCGTCGGTGCGGAAGAGTCCCTGCGCCTTGAAGTAGGCTTCCGCCATTCTCACGGTATGGGCATCCCGCCCGGTGCGCTCCAGATACCGAATCGTTTCCACATCGACTGGGAAAAAACCCATCGTGGCGCCGTATTCCGGCGCCATGTTGGCGATGGTGGCGCGGTCGGCGAGTCCCAGGCTCGAGAGACCGGGTCCGTAGAACTCCACGAACTTGTCGACGACGCCTTTCTTCCGGAGCATCTGGGTTGCCGTGAGGACCAGGTCGGTGGCCGTGGTGCCGAGCGGAAGCTCACCGGTGAGCTTCATGCCGATGACATCGGGGATGAGCATGAAGTAGGGCTGCCCGAGCATCACCGCCTCGGCCTCGATGCCGCCCACTCCCCAGCCGAGCACGCCGAGGCCGTTGATCATCGTGGTGTGGGAGTCCGTGCCAACGCAGCTGTCAGGGTAGGCAGTGAGCGCCCCGTGCTGCAGCCGCACCTGCACCAGTGGCGAGAGGAATTCCAGGTTCACCTGGTGCACGATGCCGGTGCCGGGAGGGACGGCGCGGAAATTCTCGAAGGCACGCTGGGCGAACTTGAGCAACTGATAGCGCTCGCGGTTCCGGTCATACTCGAGCGCTACGTTCAGGGCCAGTGCGCGATCGCTGCCGAAGTGGTCCACCTGCACTGAGTGATCGATGACCAGATCGCACGGGACGAGAGGATTGATCACATCGGGGTTGCCCTTCATGCGGACGACCGCGTCCCGCATGGCGGCCAGGTCGACGACGCAGGGCACGCCGGTAAAGTCCTGCAGGACCACCCTGGCGGGCATGAGCGGAATCTCGCTCCGCGAAGGATCCACGGCTTTCCACGCCAGGATGTCCCGCACATGCTGCTCCGTTACGATTCCATGCCCGGCAAACCGTAGTGCGTTCTCCAGGAGGATGCGGATCGAGAAGGGCAAGCGGTCGAGGCGGCCCATGCCCTGCTTTTCGAGCTCAGGCAGGCGGTAGATGACCGGCTCCTGCCCATCCACCGTCAGGGTGCCGCGCGAACCAAAGGGATTTGAAGTGGAGCTCATCGGGAGGCCTGCGCCGGGCGTTGGGTGTCTTGTCGCTGCTGGATCGACCGAAGATAACACACGCGTGGATACGTCTCGCGAGGAGGAGAAATGGTCCGTGAAAACACCTGTCATGCCCTATCGTATCACCCGTTTGGACGATGGCCTTCTGCTCGAGTGGAACCAGTCTGGACATTCGGCGCTCTATGAAGCCCGGCGCCTGCGCCTGTCGTGTCCATGCGCGGAGTGCGTCGAGGAGATGAGCAGTCGGCCGCTCCTCAATCCCGAGTCCGTGCCGGCAGATATTCGTCCCGTATCTGTTGGCCTGGTGGGAAGTTACGGGCTCAAGGTCAACTGGAGCGACGGCCATAGCACCGGCATCTACACGTTTGAGAAGTTGCTTGCGTGGTGTCCATGCGACACTTGCCGGGCCACCCGAGGGGAAGGCTAGGGCTGGTGCAATTTCCTGCACTCTTATAAAATGCCCCTGTCTCATCCCCGTAACAGCCCCACATCATTTTCAGGAGCAGGCCCATGGACGCTTCCGTGGCCGCTGTCGGGCAGACCCAGATTCTCGGTCTGCGCTTCTGGATATTCGCCTGGTACGTCATTCTGCTTGTTGGCACACTCGGGCTTCTCGGCGCATGGGCTTGGGGACGCCGAACGGGCTGGCGTAATCGCGATGAAATCGTGCGTGGCTTTGGCACGATCTTCCTCTCGTTGGGGATGCTCCTGCTGCTCTATGGAACAGCGCTGCGCCTGGGCGCCAGTCTGGTCGGTCTCGCTACGGGTGCGTTCGTTGTTGCCTTCCTGCAGGGCAGCAAACTCAGGAGGCCGTCTTTGCGCCTGGTGCGTGGCGAACGCGTCGCGCGGCCGCGCTTCTCTTGACTCGTTATTCGGGAGGGGTATTGTAGGAGAAGGTCCGACGAGGAGGGTTGGTGGCTGCACTGATTGTCGACCAGCAGGAACCAGTGGGTGAGGAAGGGACCTGGATCGGTCTCATTGGTGCTGGCGTGGTCGCCCTCTGGTTTCTTATCCGTGATATCGCCGCAGGTCATCCGCTTCGCACGCCGAGTGTTCTGGGTCAGGTGCTCCTGATGGGCAAGTCCACACCTGACGTGGACCGGCTCGACTTTGCCGGCATCATTCTGTACACCGCTGCGCACGTGTTCGTGTTCCTGCTTTTTGGCCTGGCTGTGGCCCACCTTGTTCGGTGGTCAGTCAAGAACCACTTCGTGCGCTATGCCCTGCTGCAGGTATTCCTCGCGTTCGAGTTGTTCTTCTGCGTGGTGCTCCTGGTGTTCCGCGAAGAGACCCGTTCGCTCTTTCCCCTTTCCAGCGTGCTCATCGCCAACACCCTGGCGGCTATCGCCATCGGGTTCTACCTCTGGCGCCATCATCCCGACCTCCGGGAATCGATGCGGCAGACCCCGCTGGGTACCGCTCCAGTTCGCTGAACGCTCCACGCCCTTCCTCCGCTTCCGTTAGCTTCCCGGCGCTCCGCCCCCTGCGAGGACGTCTGCGCCACCAGGTTCGCTGGCTCATATCGGCCGCCCTGCTTGTCATTCCGGTCATGGTCGAGGCCCAGCTGGGTCCTCCCACAACCGGCGGCAGCGTCGTTCTCGAGCAATCGCTTCGCTTCCTCGGGCACTACAAGCGGGTGCTCGTGATCGGGGCCCATCCCGACGACGAGGACACCGAGTTGCTGACGATCCTCACCCGGAGCGAGGGCGCCGAGGCGGCTTATCTCTCCCTCAATCGTGGGGAAGGCGGGCAGAACCTCGTGGGCTACGAGCTGGGCCCCGCACTGGGCCTGCTGCGCACCGAGGAATTGCTCGCGGCGCGAAGGCTGGATGGAGCCGGGCAGTACTTCACCCGCGCCTTTGATTTCGGCTTCTCCAGGAACCTTGAGGACACGTGGGCGCACTGGCCGCGCGACACGATTCTCAAGGATGTCGTTCGTATTGTGCGCCGATTCAGGCCGCAGGTCATCGTGTCGATCTTCAGTGGCACGCCGCGGGATGGACACGGCCAGCACCAGGCGGCAGGGTGGGCGGCGGCGGAGGCCTTCAAGGTCGCCGGTGATCCCCAGGTGTTTCCGGAACTGCTTGGGGAGGAAGGGCTCTCCGCCTGGGTGCCGCTCAAGCTCTATCGCAGCGCGCGCTTCGACACGGCGGCCACGACCCTGGTGCTCGACGGCGCGCGGATTGATTCCGCGGATGGCAGGACCTTTCACCAGATCGCCATGGCGGGCCGCAGCCTCCATCGCTCGCAGGACATGGGGCAGTTGCAGACCATCGGCCCGAGTATCGTGCGGCTGGCGCTGATCAGCGACATGACCGGGCAAGGGGCCTTCGGCCTGTGGTCGGGTATCGATACCACACTTGGTGCGGTGCGCGTGTCTGCAGGTGGTATGCGCTTGCGCGAATACACGTCGCTGATCGACAGCGTTCGCGCCAATCGAGGCGACACGTTGTCCACTGCGCGGCCGGGCGGCACGCCGCCGTCGCGCGTGCCACAGTTGCTTCGGGCCGCGCAACTGCTCGCGGCCGGGGCGGGCACGCCCTGGTCACCTGGTCGACCAGTGCCTGAATTGCAGGACCAGCTGCGACGCATTGGTGAAGCCTGGCAGGTACTGACCGGCACTCTTCTGGATGTTCGCTCGAGCGTCGCGTACGCGTCGCGAGGCGACTCGATGGAACTCGTGATTGAGGCCATAGGAGTGCCGCTCACCCAGTCCCCCCCCGCCTTCGAATCGTTGCCCCTCGGCCTGGCTGGGAACCAGCCCCAGGTACGGCGCCTCGGCGCAGGTGGTCGCACAGGGCTGGAATGGCGATACGCTGGGCGCATCTCTCGCGAACAGCCGTTAACGCAGCCCTACTTCCTCCGAAGCTCATCGCCCGGTGGTGTCTATGACTGGTCTGCAGCGAACATGAAAGACAAGGGGCTTCCCTTCGAGGCGCCCGTACTGATGACTGGCATCGCGACCGCTCCACTGCAGGCTGGGTGGATCTGGCGGGAGGGCACGTATCGGTGGAACGATCAGGCGCGCGGAGAGATTCGCGAACCCGTCGACATCGTTCCCCGCGTCGACGTGAAGCTGTCGCCTGCGGAGTTGCCCTGGCGCTTGAGCGAGACAGCGCCACGGACGTTTACCGTGACCCTGCAGCACGGCGCCAGCGACACAACGAGTGGGTCAGTGAGCCTCCGGCTGCCGAGTGGTTGGCCGGCGGTCGCCTCGCAGCGATTTACGCTTGCGAGACCTGGCCAGCGGGTGGAACTCCACTTCACGGTGCGGGCCCCGGCGCGGTTGGCGGCCGGCACCTACGCGGTGAGTGCCGGGGCGGAGGACACCCGGGGCAACCGGTACGATCAGGGACGGATCACGATCAGTTATCCCTACATCAGGCCACGCAGCTATCTCACCGTCGCCACCGCGCGGGTCACGGCCCTCGACCTGGCCTTGCCGTCGCTCAAGCGCGTCGGGTACATCCGCGGCGCCGCCGACCTGGTACCCGAAGCACTGGTGTCAGCCGGGTTCCCTGTCGCCGTGATCGATGGGCTCACGCTCGGCAGCGCCGACCTGTCGCGCTACGATGCGATCGTGGTGGGACCGCGCGCCTACGAGACCGACAGCGCTCTCGCGAACGAAAACCCCCGCCTGCTGGAGTATGCGCGTGGCGGTGGCCTCGTGATCGTGCAATACCAGCAGTATGGATTCTTCTTCGGCGGCTATGCGCCATATCCCCTGTTCGTCGCCAGCCGTCCGCCCGGGTCCGCCGATCGCGCGGTCACGACGGCCCAGCCGGCCACCGGCGCACCGGTGCCTGCCCTCCTGGGAGGCCACGACCGCGTCACCGATGAGAACGCGGTCGTCACCGTGACCGACAGCAACGCTCGAGTGCTGCGCGCGCCGAACCGGCTCGGGCCCGCCGACTGGGACGGCTGGGTGCAGGAGCGCGGGCTCTATTTCGCGCGCGCCTGGGCGCCCGAGTATCACACCGTCCTCGAGATGCACGATCCCGGGGAGTCCTCGCTCGAGGGAGGCCTGCTGATCGCGAAGGTGGGGAAGGGGACCTGGGTCTACACCGGCCTGAGCTTCTTCCGGCAGCTGCCGGCCGGGGTGCCCGGGGCATATCGGCTGTTTGCGAACCTGCTGGCACTCAATAGTGTGAACGGCAAACAGTGAACGGTAAACTGGGCCACGCGGCGGAACGGTCGTTCCCGTTCACTGTTCACCGTGCATTGTTCACCCTGTGTGCGTTCCTCCTGGCCTGTGGCAAGGACAGCCGTACGCCAGTCCTCGTCTATTCTCCGCATGGCCGCGACCAGTTGCTCCTGCTGGAGCATGAGTTCGAGCGGCAGCGTCCCGATATCGACATCCGGTGGCTCGACCTTGGCAGCCAGGAGATCCTCGATCGCCTGCGCTTCGAGCGGGTCAATCCGCAGGCTGACGTGTGGTTCGGCGGCCCCACAACGGTATTCGATCGCGGCGTGCGGGATTCATTGCTCGATCCGTACCGGCCCGAGTGGAGCGAGCATGTCGACCGGAGCGCGTGGGGACCTGACGACCTCTACTTCGGCGTCTACCGCACGCCGGCCGTCATTGCCTACAACAGCAACGCGGTAACGCCGGATGAGGCGCCCAAGGACTGGGACGACGTGCTCGATCCACGGTGGCGGGACCAGGTCCTGATCCGTGACCCGATGGCAAGCGGCACGATGCGCGCCATCTGGGGCCTCATCATCGAGCGCAGCATCAACGCCACCGGTGATACGGCGCAAGGCATGATGTGGCTGCGCCGGCTCGATGCGCAGACGCGCGCCTACGCACTTAATCCCGCGATTCTCGATGCCAAGCTTGCGCGCAGGGAGGGCCTCGTGACGCTCTGGGATCTTCCCGATATCCTGATCAGTCGCGCGAAGGGAATGCCCTTCGGCTACGTCTTCCCGGCGAGCGGCACCGTGGTCATCGAAGACGCGATCGGATTGGTGCGTGGCAGCCGGCATCCTGAAGCCGCGAAGGCGTTCATCGACTTCGTTGGAGGGACCCAGGCACAGGTGCTGGCCGCGAACAAGGTGTTTCGCATTCCAGCCCGCACCGACCTGCCGCGTGACGAAATTCCCGCATGGCTGGAAACCGTGATGCGTGACATGAGAGTGGCACCGGTGGACTGGGCCCTGCTGGCGCGCGACGGAAGCGTCTGGATGGCGTACTGGGACCAGCACGTGCGCGGCACCGGCCGGCGAATGGAGGCCCGGCACCGATGACTGGTGACCCGTTCCTCGCCCTGGAGCAGCTCACCAGACGCTTTGGCGATCATCTCGCGGTGGACTCGCTGTCGCTGTCTCTCGTACGCGGCGAAGTACTCGCCCTGCTGGGTCCCAGCGGGAGCGGCAAGACCACGGCGCTGCGGCTTCTGGCTGGATTCGAGCGCCCCGATGCGGGTCGCGTGCTGGTCGAGAACGTCGACGTGACGGGGATTCCCGCGGCACGCCGGCGGTTCGGGATGGTATTCCAGCATTACGCCCTCTTTCCCCACCTCGATGTTGGCCAGAACGTGGCCTTCGGGCTGGAAGCGATCGGCGCGCCGCCGAGCGACATCGCCCGCCGGGTGCGGGAGGCGCTGGAACAGGTGGACCTCACGGGCCTGGAGCGGCGTCGGATTGGCGAACTCTCGGGCGGTCAGCAGCAGCGCGTGGCGCTGGCACGTGCGCTTGCACCCGAGCCTCGAGTGCTGCTGCTGGATGAACCGCTTTCCAATCTCGACCCCACGTTACGCGAGCGCACCCGTCGTGAACTGCGTGAGGTCATCCGTCGCATCGGGATCACCACTGTGCTGGTGACCCACGAGCAGGACGAAGCGTTCGAGCTCGGTGACCGTGTGGCGCTCCTGCGCGCGGGCCGACTGGAACAGCTCGGCACACCCGCGGAACTCTACGGCCGGCCGGCCACTCCGTTCGTAGCCACGTTCATCGGTCGCGCCAGTCCCGTGCCCGTCATCGTTGAGCGGGGAGTGACAGGCGTGCTTCGCCTCCGCCTGCCGGGGGGCGGGCTCTGGACCCTCACTCCGGAACAGGAAACGGGAGGCGAAGCTGCGGGGCCGGCGACGCTGTTTGCCCGGCCCGAGGCGCTGCGCTTCGCCACCGGCACCGAGGGTGCGGCACCGGGTGTCATAACCTCCCTTCGCTTCGCGGGCGCCTCCTCGCTGTTCGGGGTGCGGCTCGCCCCGGGACACGAGGTCGAGGTGGCAGCGCCGCTGGGCTCGGCGCAGGTGGGCGAGTCGGTGGGTGTGCTGCCGAGCCGACGTGGACAGGGCGGGATGCACCTTTTTCCACCGGAAGTCCGTTGAATCGTCACGCGCGGGGACCCGTACTGTTCGGGGTGCTGCTCGCACTCCTGCTCATCTGGCTCGTCGTCTACCCCATCGGGATCGTGGCCGTCGACGCCGTTCGCGGCGTCCAGGGTCTCACCCTGGACGGCTTCCGTGATTTTCTCGCACGCCGCAATGAGTGGCAGGCGCTCTCGGGCAGCGTCTGGATTTCCCTCGCCACGGTGGCGCTCTCGGCCGGTATTGGCGTACCCCTCGCCGTCTTCTTCACCCGCTACGAGTTTCCCGGTCGGCGCGTGCTCGCCCAGCTCGTCGCCCTGCCCGCGGTACTGCCGCCCCTCGTGGGCGTCCTCTCGTTCCTGTTCCTGTGGGGAGAGACCGGCTTCGCCGCCCGACTCGTGCAGCAGGTCACGGGCAGCATCGACCCGCCGTGGCGCCTGCAGGGCGCCGGCGCGATCCTCTTCGTGCACGCGTACTCGATGTACGTGTACTTCTACCTGTTCGTGCGTGCCGGGCTCAAGGGGATCGACGCCTCGGCCTATGAGGCGGCGGAGAGCCTCGGTGCCTCGCGCTGGCGGATTTTCACCCGGGTAGTGCTGCCGCTGCTGCGCCCAGCGCTTGCCGGGGCGGCCTTGCTCGTCTTCCTCACCTCGCTGGCCTCGTTCAGCGCGCCCTACCTGTTCGGCGGTGGCTTTCGGGTCATGACGACGCAGATCGTCAGCACGCGCCTCAACGGGGACGATCGACTGGCGATGGTGGAAACTCTGGCACTCACGGCTATTGCGCTCGTTGGCCTCGTGCTGGTGCGGTGGGTCGACGCCGAGGGGGTCATCGGTGGTTCGAAAGGGGCTCCACCCGCGGCCCGGCCAATCGCCTCGCGGCGCGCACGACGCACCCTCTCAGCGGTGGCGTGGCTGCTCGCAGGTTTCCTGCTGCTGCCGCATGCCACTCTGCTGCTCGTATCGCTGGTGCCGCTCGGCACCTGGACGAACGAGGCGCTGCCGCCCGCCTACACCCTGGGGAACTATGTGGCACTGGTGAGCGACCCGGTACGGGCGCGCCCGCTCATGACCAGTCTGTGGATGGCGGTCGCCGCGACGGCCGGTGCCGTGGCAATCGGGCTTGCGGTGGGCGCGCTGGTGGTGCGGAGGCGCGTGCCAACGGCGCGGCTGCTCGAATGGCTCGTGGCGCTGCCGTGGGCGGTACCGGGCACCGTGTTCGCCATCGCACTCGCCACGGCATTCTCGGTGCACTCGCCGGCCACCCTGCGGTTCATCCTGGTCGGCACACCGGTCATTCTTCCGCTTGCATACCTGGTGCGCAACCTGCCACTCGCCGGCCGAGCGCTTCTGGCGGGCTACCGACGACTGGATCCCTCGTACGAAGAGGCGTCGGCATCACTCGGTGCCGGCGGGACCCGTACCCTTCGGCGGGTGGTCATCCCGCTCTTGCGATCGTCGCTCGTGGCCGGTGCGACGCTGGCGTTCGTGGCCGGCTTTGGAGATTTCGTGACCAGCGTCCTCCTCTACACCTACGACACGCGCCCCATCTCACTGGAGATCCTGGGCAGTCTGCGGTCGAGCGACGTCGGCGTCGCGGCGGCGTACGGCGTCGTCCTCATGTGCGTGAGTGCGGCGGTGTTCCTCGCCACCTCCGAGCCGGAGCCTGGTCGATGAGCGACGTCGCCGCGCCGGTGGTCGCCGCGAGTGCCCGCGACCAGCTGCGGCGCCTTTCGGTCCTGATTGCCACCTGCTTCGTGGACATGATCGGCTTCGCCATGGTGCTGCCGATCCTTCCGTTCTACGCGCTCGACCTCAAGGGCTCTCCTTTCGAGGTGGGGCTCATCACGGCGGGCTTTTCCGCCGCGCAGATCCTGTCGGCCCCCGTGTGGGGACGGGTCTCGGACAAGTACGGACGCCGGCCGGCACTCCTGATCGGTCTCCTGGGGTCGGCGGCGGCCTATGTCGTGTTCGGCCTCGCCCACTCGCTCTGGCTGTTGTTCCTTTCCCGCCTCATCCAGGGCGCCGGCGGCGGCACGACAGGTGTCGCCAATGCCTATATCGCCGACTCGGTCGAGCCAGGTGATCGTGCCCGCGCCCTCGGCTGGCTTTCGGCCGCGACTTCGGCGGGCGTGATGCTCGGTCCCGTCATCGGCTCGTTTGCCGCCCACTTCGGGCGCGCCATGCCCGGATTCGTTGCCGCGGCCCTGTGCGTGGTGAATTTTGCCTTCGCCTGGAAGCTGCTTCCTGAGTCGCACGTAAACCGTGGTTCGACCACCGCTGTCCGAAAGCCGGTCTGGGAGTCGGCCTGGCAGGTCGTCCGGCACCCTACACTGCAGGTGTCACGCCTCATCTGGATCTACAGTGTCGGTATGCTGGCGTTCGCCTCCCTGACGTCGGTGCTCGCGCTTTTCCTGGGTGCCCAGTTCCGCATCAATGCGATGACGATAGGTCCATTCTTCCTTTACATCGGCGGACTTTCGGTGGTCATGCGCACGATCTTCCTCGGCCCCATCGTGGACCGGATCGGCGAGACCTGGGCCATGCGTATCGGGGCGATGCTCCTGATCATCGGACTGCTCCTCTACCCGCTCGCGTCGTCGATCGCGGTCCTGGCGCTGATCATGCCTCTGGTGCCGATCGGTACGGCTCTCCTGTTTCCCTCTACCACCGCACTCATGACGCGAGGTGCCGATCGCGAGGAAACCGGCACAGTCATGGGTGTCGCGCAGACGTTTGGCGGGGTATCGCGTGTGGTGGCGCCACTCATGGCCACTGCGGCCTTCGAGGTGAATGTCTGGTTTCCATTCGTGCTGGGGGCCATCATCGTCGCGGTGGTGACCGTGATGGCATTCCGTGTGCCGGTGGTCCCACCGCGAAGGAGGGCCGTTCGTGCCTGACGAAGAGCTGGAGGTCAGTGCGCGGCTCGCGCGACTCGAGCAGCGTGTGGCCGAGCTCGAAGCCATCACGGCCCGTCCGGCGGCCGGTCCGCCCGCGACTCCGCCTCGCGACTCCTCGGTGCCGCCCCGACCCGTGCCACCGCCACCTCGGCCAGTCGAACCAGCGGCACTCGCGGATGGCGACTCCTGCCGCGTTATCGCACGTATGGGGCCAGCACTGGTCGGGTGTCGGGTCGTTCGTCGCCGCGGGTTGGCATGTGGCTGATTCGATGGGGCGCGGCGAAAGCGAGGCGGCGTTCGTCGGTCCCTGGGCGCTCTCGGTATGGGGCGTCGTGGTCGTTGCCGCGTTCTCTGCATACCTTGTGTCCCAAGCACGAGCAGAGTGGGCGGCACGGCCCGCGGCCGTCGTCGCGCAGGGCTTTGCCACAGCGGTGCTCGGGTTCCGGCGCCGGCTAGCCGGCCTGCGCGTCGCGGGCCTCGGTGTGGCGGCCGTGGCCGTGGCCAAGGTGTTGTTCAGCGACCTGGCATCCCTCGACGCGTTCTATCGCATCGGTTCGGTATTCATCCTCGGTATCGTGTCACTCGCGCTCGCGTGACTGTATCACCGCCAGGCGCGCGCGAAGACGGAGAATGCATGACGCTGGCACTGCCCGCCTCGCCCGAGGCACTCGCCAAGGCCTCCTGGAACGACATCCGGCCCCACTTCGACGCGCTGGCCGCGCGCCCGCTCGATGCGGACAGCGTGGAGCAGTGGCTCGCCGACTGGTCCCGCCTCGAGGCAATGCTTACGGAAGCCGCCAGCCGGGCCATGATCCGGTACACCGTCGATACCAGGAACAAGGAGGCGGAGGAGGATCACCTTCGGTTTTCCACCGAGATTCTTCCCCAGGCGGAGGAACGCAGTGTCGCGCTGCAAAAGCTCCTGGTGGCCTCAGGCCACACGTCGCCGGCGCTCGAGACAACGCTCCGTGCCTTCAGGACGTCGATCGAGATCTTCCGGGATGCCAACGTGCCGATCATGAGCGAGCTCGAGGAGCACTCGGCCACGTACCAGCGAATCACCGGCGGCATGACGGCCCCATGGGAGGGAAAGCACCTTCCGTTGCCACGACTCGCGCCGTTCCTCAAGGAACCCGACCGCGACGTCCGGGAGCGGGCCTTCCGGGCCAGTACCATGCCATACATGGACTCGCATGATGAACTGGCTGTGCTGTTCGATCGCATGCGCGGGCTGCGGCAGCAGGTAGCGCACAATGCAGGCTTCGAATCCTTCCGGGACTACGTCTTCCGGGCGAAGCTGCGCTTCGACTACACCCCCGCCGATTGCGAACGCTTTCACGATGCAGTCGAACGGCACGTCATGCCCGCGTATGCCCGGCTGATGGCGCACCGGCGTGATCAACTCCGTCTGTCCGAGCTGCGCCCATGGGATCTCGCCGTCGACCTGTACGGGGCGAAGCCCCTGCGCCCATTCACGGATGGGACGGAGCTCGCCGCCCGCGCCCGCGCCGTGTTCGACCAGGTAGATCCGACACTCGGTGCACAGTTCGGTGTCATGATCGACGAAAAGCTGCTCGACCTGGACAGCCGGGCAGGGAAGGCGCCCGGCGGCTACTGCGACACGCTGCATTGGAGCGGGCGGCCCTTCATCTTCATGAATGCCGTCGGTCTGATCGATGACGTGATGACCTTGATGCATGAGGCGGGGCACGCGTTCCACGCCTTCGCCGCGGGCCGACTCCCGCTTGTCTGGCAGCGACATCCCGGCTCCGAGGCGTGCGAGCTCGCATCGATGTCGATGGAACTCCTGTCCACACCCCATCTCGAGCGTCCGCTGGGATATTTCGCCCCCGAAGAGCTGCGGCGTGCCCGGCTCGAGCATCTCGAGGATGTCATCGTCACGCTGGCCCACGTCGCGTCGGTTGATGCCTTCCAGCACTGGATCTACACCCAGCCGGAAGGCGCCGACGCCGCCGCGCGCGATGCCGCCTGGCTCCGGATCCGGAGTCGCTTCGAGGCGGGAGTGGACTGGAATGGGCTCGAACGCGAGCGGATCGCCCGCTGGTTCCGCCAGCTGCACGTGTTTCTCTACCCGTTCTACTACATCGAATACGGCATCGCCCAGCTTGGTGCACTGCAGGTCTGGCGAAACAGCCTCCGCGATCCTGCCGAGGCGGTCCGCCGCTATCGGGATGCGCTGGCGCTTGGCAACACCCGGCCTTTGCCCGATATCTACGCCGCGGCGGGAGCGCGGCTCGCGTTCGACGCCGATACCATCGGAGAACTGGTGCAGCTGGTGGAGGACCAGGTGGAACGCCTGCGGGTCGAGGTCCCGGCGGCTGCCTGAAGGCCGCCGGAGGGCCGGAGTTGCGCCTCCGGGCTCTGGAGGCAAGATTCACCCCCGCTAACAGGACGTGATGTCGTGAGGACACAATTCACGACTTCACGTCCTCACGTCCTCACGTCTCTAGGGAGTCCGGATGGCGAAAGAAGAAGGGATCGAAATGGAGGGGGTGGTGACCGAGGTCCTGCCGGACCGCAATTACCGCGTCCTGCTCGACAACGGCCATGAGATCCTGGCCTACGCCGCCGGCAAGATGAGCAAATTCAAGATCCGCGTGCTGGAAGGCGACCGTGTGAGCGTGGTGCTCTCGCCATACGACCTGACCCGTGGACGGGTGACCTACCGCCACAAATAGGCGGTGCACCCGCAGGGAAAAAAACGGAGGGCCGGCACTACGCCGTCCCTCCGTTTTGCTTGCTGCCTGTTGTCGCCTACTTCCCGAGCTTGGTTACTCTCTCGGCGGCCGGGCCCTTCTGGCCCTGCACGATCTCGAATTCGACCCGCTCACCCTCTGCCAGGCTGCGGAATCCTTCCGCCTCGATGGCGGTGTGATGAACGAAGCAGTCCTTCTCTCCATTCTCGGGGGTGATGAAGCCGAAACCCTTCGCATCGTTGAACCATTTGACAGTGCCAGAAACGCGAGCCATCGGAGCAGACCTCGTTGTGACGTGACCGCGAAGCCGCAGATTGCTGCTGCTTCGCTCCATCATGATCCACGGGCCTGTCCCGTGTCATGAAGCCTGAACGGGGCCTGATGCCCCGGAGCGATTGTGGAAGGATCCCTTGGTGCCGGCGCTGGCCGCAGCCGGCTCCTCTAATGTCGTTCGCGGGCAAGGTTAGTCAAGAGGAGCCGGGCCACAGCGAGCCCAGGCGCCAGCGGAGCACGTCCAGCGCGCGCTCCAGGCGCCCGCGGCGGGTTACGCGATTCAGCGCCTGGAGGAAGTCGGTGGCGGTGGCGTAGCGCCGGTCGACCGTGCTCTGCAGCGCCCGCTGGAGTACAGCCGCGAGCCCCGGTCCCACATCGGGCACGGCACTGCGGAGGTCGGGCGCCTGGTCCGTCGTCTGACGGGCGAGCACCTGCTCTGGAGTGACGCCCTCGAAGGGGGGGTGACCGAGCAGCGCGTAATAGGCCACCGCTGAGACGCTGTAGAGGTCGCTTCGCTGGTCCACCTTTTCGCCGAGCAACTGCTCCGGACTGGCGAACTGGGGCGTGCCGCTCTGGCTGGTGGCTCCGCCGAAGCGCCCGCCACGCAGGGCCAGCGCGAGGCCGAAGTCCGTGATCTTGAGGCCGCCGCCCGGCGCGATCAGCATGTTTTCCGGCTTGATATCGCGATGGACCAGACCGAGCGCGTGAGCTTGCGCCAGGGCACTCAATGCTTCCCGCAGCAGGCGGATCACGCGTGGAACACTGAGGGGTCCTTCCCGCTGGACCAGCTGGGCCAGGTTGGGGCCGCGCACCAGTTCCATCGTGTACCACAGCAGGCCGGAGCGCGACTGAATGTCGTAGATGTCCACGATGTTCGGATGCTTCAGCTTCGCGGCGAGCTGGGCCTCGCGACGAAAGCGCTCGACGCCGGCGAGGTCGCGCGTCAAGGCGGGATGCAGCACCTTGAGCGCAACCTCACGCTCCAGGTGCAGATCGCGCGCGCGATACACGCGGCCGAAGCCCCCGCTGCCAACCGTGTCCAGCAGTTCATAATCGTCGCCCAGTGCCCGACGCAGCAGCTTCTCCCACTCCTCCGCATGGTCGGCGCTGGTGTCGAGCTGCTCGCCCGCCGGGCGCACCGACACTGCCTCCACCGCACCCGCCTCCGAGGCGAAGTCCTCCAGCATCTCGCCGGCGGAGAGGTAGCGCCGCCCTGGCTCGGGTCTCAGCGCGCGTACGATGATGCGCTCCAGGGTACGCGGTGTAGTCGGGCGCAACTCGGAGGGTCGCTTGATCGCAAAGGGGTCCATCGCCGGCTCCATGCCGGTTGCCGCGTAGTAGAGCACCGCGCCCGCGGTGTAGACGTCACTGGCTGGTTCGCCCGGCTGGCCTTCACGCACTTCGGGGGCCATGAAGCAGAGTCCTGTCGGCCGTACATAGGGCGGCACTGCCGGAAGGGTCCAGCTGCTGAAGCGGAGGTCGGTGACGGTGCCGCGTCCGGCGTGACTCAGGACGATGCCGGCCGGCACGATGCGGCGGAAGAGGATGCCCTGGGTGTGGGCGTGCTCGAGCGCGCTGAGCAGATCGCGAGCGAGCGTATGAACCGTTGGAATGAGGCGTGGGCCGCGCTGCGCCGCCTGCTCGAGACTCTCACCGTCGATCCAGTTACCTACACGGTACGCGACC
The DNA here is from genome assembly GCA_963822925.1 of uncultured Gemmatimonadales bacterium. Taxonomy (GTDB): domain Bacteria; phylum Gemmatimonadota; class Gemmatimonadetes; order Gemmatimonadales; family GWC2-71-9; genus JAGGAG01. The sequence goes on along the minus strand of CAWGJN010000012.1, from coordinate 77,609 downwards.
TGGCCCACGACGCCGACGTCGTAGACGTGCCGGATGGCAGGATGATCCAGCTGCGCCAGGGCCTCCGCTTCGCGCAGGAACCAGGCACGCGTGGCCTCACCGGTGTAGATGTTGACCCGGATGCTCACCCGCCGGTTCAGCACACGATCGATGCCCACGAACAGGACCCGCTCAGCGTCGGCGGCGACGATCCGCTCGAGCCGATATCGCGTACCAAGCGCCATCTCGGCCGCAGTGAAGTATCCGGCCGTGTCCGTCATCGAACCGTCAGCCCTGGCCGCCGCGACGGCGCTCGACGCGCATGCCCCGGCCGCAATGCTCCGGGCTGCACCACCGCCGGAATCGGGTGGGAGAGCGGTCGAGCAGGAACAGGGAACAGGTCGGCCCGGCACAGACTCGGATGGTGGGATTCGGCAGGGCCAGCGTCTCCGCCGCCGTCCGGGCCAGCATGGTCAGCACGCCGGGTGGCTGATCAGGGGCAAAAGTAAGTTGCCATTGTCCCGCGACCCGGACGAGCCGCTGCCCGCCGGGCACGGTAGCGAGCAGCTCGTTGATGACGCGAACGCTGGCGGACGGCGAAGGCTGGTTGCTGGCGAGCGCGCTGGCGAGGTCGGTGAGGTGAGCCCTGAGGACGCGAACTTCGTCGAACGGCACATCGGGGCGCGGCAGCTTCAAGGCATCGAGCCACGCTTCCCAGGCTGAGACTCCAGTGAGACGGTCGGGCGGGCTGGGATCGCGGCCCCGCGCCGTGTTGACGAAATCGAGCCACACGGCATCGCCAAGGAGGATGAACCGCTCCTCCCGCACGAACTCAGTCCTCGGCGGTCGCGACGGCGTTCCGCCCGCTGCGCTTCGCCCGGTAGAGGGCCGCATCAGCGGCGGCGAGCACGCTGGTGACGGAGGTACCCAGCCTCGGGCACTCCGCCAGCCCGAAGCTCGCCGTGCACCGCCCGAACTCGGTGTGCAGTTCCTCGAGTCGCGCCAGGCCCGACTGCACCCGCGACACGAAGACCATTGCCTCCTCGGGCTTCGTCATCGGAAGGATGACGAGGAACTCGTCGCCGCCCAGCCGGCCGCACACGTCGAGCGTGCGGCACTCCCGCCGCAGCACTTCGGCGACCTCGACGAGCATGCGGTCGCCGGCGGCGTGACCCATGTCGTCATTGACCTTCTTGAAATAATCGAGATCGAGCAGGACGGCCGTCGTGTTGAGCTGGTGGCGGAGGCTCCGCGAAATCTCCGCCGCGAGCCGCTCCTCGAGCGCCCGGCGGTTGTAGAGGCCCGTGAGCTCATCGGTGGACGCGGCGCTCTGCAGTTGCTCCACCAGCTCGCTGTTCTTGAGCGCGATCGCCGCCGCGAACGAGAGCGTGCCGGCGAGTTCCAGTTCCGCGCGGGCGTAGGGCTTGTCACTGATCCGGGGCCCGAGGACCAGCACGGCCATGCGCTCCGAGCCGGCATCGAGCGGTACCACCAGCTCCGCGCCCGGGCCCACCAGCTGGGCGACGCCCACCTCCTGGGCGCTGAGCGCGGCACTGCCCGCGGGGATCTTGCCGTCGAGCGTGGTCCGCTCGATCGGGGCGGGGCGACGCCGGTCATTCAGCGAGCGGTAGACCTTCGGATGATAGTGCGCCCCACCGGGGCGGTAGAGGCAGGCCCACCAGGCGAAGAAGACCTCCGCCATGAAATCGAGCACCAGCTGCTCGGTTTCTTCGGTGGAATGCACCGAGCTCAACAGCCGCGCGACCTGTCGCAAGGCACGAAGCTGGAAGCCGGCATCGTCGAGCGCCGCCTGGCGCTCGATGAGGATGGTGCGCAACTCGATCACCACCGACAGTGCCATCACCAGCGGCAACGCCACGCCACGCAGGTCGCTTGCGATGACGGGGTCGGCAAGGACAGCTACCTCGGTGGCACCACTCGACAGCTTGGCCACTTGCACGGCCTGCTCGTAACCATCGGCCGGACCCACTCGTGGAATGGGCGCGGCGGGACCGGTGATCACGAACCAGATCTTTTCGGAGAGGAATCTCTGGACCAGGAACGTGCGGCAGCGCTCAAACAACTCTCCATCCGTCCTCGCGCTGCGGCAGGCAGCGGCGAAGGCGGATGGCAGGTGCGAGAGCAGTGACGTGGACGGCGGGACAGTCATCGGAAGGAAGGTACACCGGCACCCCCCTTGGACGGTATCGCGGAACCGGCCTCAGATTCCGCCCGGACCAAAGGACACAACTGCTTGCTGGGCCCCCGGTTACCGGATGGTGATCCGGATGCCGGGAGGCGCGGCAATCCGCCCCCCGAGGCGCTCCCCGAAATGGGCCACGACCAGGTCGGCGACGCGCGGAGCGGTCGCTGCCGCCACGCAGGGGCCAGCCGCTTCCGGCACCTTGTAACCGTCACCACCGCGGCAGGCGAGGTAGGCCGGGATGCTCAGGCGGTAAACCTGGTCGGGATAGATGGAGTTGCCGGTGGGCGTGGTAATCGGGCCCGCAATCCGGGAACCCGATGGCCGGCCGCGGTCGACCACGAACTTGATTCCCGACACCTGAAGGAATCCGCCGCTGCCGAAATTGCGCTCTGATACACCTTGCTCGAGAATCTCCCTGACTCGCTGCCCCGATACGGGGACCGTGACGATGCGGGTCTCATCAGCGAACTGGAAGATCGACTCGATGGTGTAATACCACAGCGGACCCGGCGGGATGATCTCGTTGAGGCGCATGGCGCCTCCGTTGATGACGCCGATGTCGGTCATGGTGCCCATCCGGATGGCGTCGGTCACCAGGTCGCCCAGTACCGTTTCCTGCTGCCTCTGCGGCGCGTCGAGCGCGTCAATTGGCTGCACGACCGTTCCTACGACATAGTTCTCTCCCAGCCGCACCCGCAGGCTGTCCTGCCAGCGATCGACGATGGCCTGTACGGCGCTATCCGATGGCAGGCTCGGCTTCACGTCGAGGAGACGAGGCGCTTCGCGCCACTCACCCTTGGTGCCCCAGATGGTCATGAACTGGGTGGAGACCGCATTGGCGTCTGCCTTGAGCACATAGCGCGAGCCGACGGCGACCGAGTGGGCCTCATGCTCATGACCGCCCAGCACCAGGTCGAGTTGACCCTCCCGGTTGAGCAGTGCCACATCGGCGGCAAGCGTCTGGTGAGTAAGGGCGACGATCATGTCCGCGCCCATCGCGGCGAGTGAATCGAGCGCGACGGTCGCCGCGCTGTCGGGCGATCCGCACTGCACATACTTCGGGTACTGGCCCTGCAGCGTCAGGCCGAAGATCCCGATCTTTTTCCCATACACGCGCACCGTGTCCCACGGCAGCACGCCAGGAAAGCGCTCGCCGCCGGCCCGGACACAATTGGTCGAGATCCACTTGAACGTTGACTCGCCGATACGAGCGGCGAGGGTGTCCTCCGGCAAGTCGAATTCGTGGTTGCCGAATGTCGCGTAGTCGAGCCCGGCGGCGTTGAGCGCCTGGACCATCTGAGTGCCGTTGTAGTAGCGGCTCAGCAGGCTCGGGCCGAGGAAGTCCCCCGCCAGCATGAACAGCACGGGCCCCTCGGCGGCGATCCGCTGCTTGAGCGTTGCGAGCCGGGCCAGACCGCCGTTGCCGTCGGCCAGCGTGTCCGCCGAGTACACGTCGTTGATGGACAGGAAGCGGGCTGGATTGGTGGGCGCGGGCGCCTTGGGCAGTCCCGTGCAGGCGACCAGGGCGAGCGCGGTCACGGCAAGAACCAGGTTTCGCAACGGGGATCCCGGGAAGGAGACGGTCAGTCTTCGTGGGCGCGGAGCGCCCGCACCACGTCCGTGCTGAGCACCCGCAGTTCTTCAAGCATCTCGGGCCGCTGCCAGTCCGTGCGCCCCTCGAGCAGCTCCAGCAGCGAGCGATACCACCAGATCGTCTGCTCAGACGAAGCAGATGACACCGTGCGCACATATTCGGCGCCCAGTCGACGGAGCGCCGTCAGGGTCAGCCCGGCGCTGTGGATCTCGTCGGCGACGCAGATGTCGACGGCCCTGGGTTCGGCAACCCCGAGATGGGCCAGGTAGTCGTGCTTCACCGCGCGCCACGGCAGGTCACAGCCCCGGGCATCAAACCGCGTCTCGACCGCGTCGCGGGCGATAGCCAGCACCACCGACCCGAACTTCACACCAATGCTCCGCTCCATGGCCGGACGGCGCCCGGGCAGCGTCTCCTCCAGCACCAGGTGCAGCACCCCGGCCACCACGGTTGGCTGGTCGGCGTTGTACCGGCTCAGGATGACGGCAAGGTTCCCGGGGTGTGCGATGAAGTCGGCGCTCCCGGTGGCCGGGGCGCGCGGCACGTAGTGCTTGGCCGCGAAGGCAAAGGCGTGGTGTATGCGATCGGAGTAACCGTGCATGCGGGCGGCTAGCCGTCCAGTCGGTCGCGCGGGATGGTCAGGGAATCCCCAGAAGCTTATGCGTCTGGAGGCTCATCCTCCAGCGGGGATGGGCCAGACAGTAGCGCACGGCGGCCACCGTGTTCGACTCGCGGTCGGGTCCATCCATGGGCTGCAGGTAGAAATGGTCGAATGCGAGGGCCTCGAAGCGCTCCGGCATCGCGAGCGGCTGAGGGTACACCAGCTTGAGCTCGTCGCCCGCCGTCAGGACCACCGGGGCCATTGCCTTGGGGCTGACACAGATCCAGTCGAGGCCGGGGGGCGGCACCTGGGTGCCGTTCGTCTCCACCGCGACCGCGATGCCCCGGTGGTGCAGTGCGTCGACCAGCGCCGCATCGAGCTGCAGCAGCGGTTCGCCACCGGTACATACCACGTATGGTGTGCCGCCCTGGGCGGACGGCCAGGCGGCCAGCACCGCATCTGCCAGCGCATCGGCCGTCGCAAACTTCCCGCCACCGGTCCCATCGGTGCCGACGAACTCCGTGTCGCAGAAGGTGCACACTGCCGTCGCGCGATCCTCCTCACGCCCCGTCCAGAGATTGCAGCCGGCGAAACGGCAGAACACGGCCGCACGACCGGTCTGCGCCCCTTCGCCCTGCAACGTGTAGAACAGCTCCTTGACGGCGTAGCTCATGAGGCGCGCGCGTAGGGGGCCGGGTCACTCAGTCCCACTTCGGCAAATCCCTTGAGCCGAAGCAGGCAGGCATCGCACCGGCCGCAGGCTTCACCGAGGGGGGCTGGGTCATAACAAGTGCGGGTGAGGGAGAAGTCCACCCCCAGCGCGCGCCCCTTCTCGATGATCTGACCCTTCGTCATGCTGATGAGCGGTGCATGGACCTTGATGGCGCGCCCCTCGGTGCCCATCCTCGTGCCGAGTTGGGCCATCGCCTCGAACGCCTGCAGGAACTCGGGACGGCAATCGGGATATCCGCTGTAGTCGAGTGCGTTGGCACCGATGAACAGGTCGCTCGCATTGAGCGTTTCCGCCCACCCGAGGGCGAACGCGAGAAAAATGGTGTTTCGGGCGGGCACGTACGTGACGGGAATGGAGAGGTCCATCGACGCGAGAGGCCGGTCCTTCGGCACGTCAATGCTGGCGGTGAGGGCCGAACCGCCAAACGCGGCGAGATCGATGTCGATGATGACGTGACGCGCGACGCCGAGCGCGGCTGCCACCCGGCGGGCCGCGTCCAATTCGATTGCATGGCGCTGGCCGTACCGAAAGCTCAGTGCGTGTACCTCGAATCCTGCCTGGCGGGCGATGGCACCCGTAGTAGCGGAGTCCATCCCCCCTGAAAGCAGCAATACGGCACGACGGGTCGTCATGCCGTAATTCTAACGCGCTAGCGGCCGAGCACGTGTCGCAGAGCCGGCTCCAGCTGCGGGTGTCTGTGGCGGAAGCGGTATTCCTGCAGCAACTCGGGCAGGACCCTCGTGCTGGCGAGGAGCGTGGCCTCCGCCATCTCGCCGAAAATCAGCCGGAGCGCGGCGGCGGGCACTGGCAGGACGGCGGGTCGGCCCAGAATCCGCCCAAGAGTCCGCGCCAGCTCGGCATTGCGCACCGGGGTGGGCGCGACCGCATTGAACGGTCCCCGGACCCGGCTGTCGGTGGCCGCGAGATAGAGCAGGGCTATGGCATCGTCGATGGAGATCCAGCCGAGCCACTGTCGTCCGTTGCCCACCGGGCCGCCCACGCCCGCGCGAAACGGCAGCAGCAGTTTTGCCAGTGCGCCACCGGCGGGGCTCAGTACGATCCCAAAGCGGGGATGCGCCACCCGGACTCCGGCTGTCGTCGCCTGGTCGGCTGCACCTTCCCAGGCCTGAACCAGCGACGGAAAGAAGCCCGCGCCGGGTGCCGCTTCATCACCGAGCGGCTCCTCGCCGCGGTTGCCGTAAAACCCGGTCGCGGAAACCGACACAAGGGCCGGGGATCGATCGGTCGCGCGTGCAATCGCCTTGGCCAGGAGGCCAGCCGAGCGAATACGGCTGTCGATGAGGAGTTGCTTTCGCCCTGCGGTCCAGCGTCCGTCTGCAACGTTCGCCCCGGCCAGATTGACGACTGCGTCCGCGCCGGCGAGCACCGCGGCGTCGATCGTCCCACGGTCGGGGTCCCACATGGAATCGCCCGGCACAGGCTGGTGGCGTACGAGCCGGGTTACCTGGTGGCCGCCGGTCGTCAGGAAGGGCACGAGCGCCGAGCCGATCATTCCAGTGGCCCCAGCCACGACAAACCGTCGGGGCGTGATGCCGCTGTGTGCGGCGAGGTCGGCGGCGATGGTGGCGTGACGATACTCGAGCATGCGCTCGAGCCTGGTTCTCAGCATCGGCGTCGCGAAGGCCGCGCCGGGAGCACCGAACGGCGGCGCGCAGGTGATGCAGTCGCGAAGCATCGTACCGCCCGCGCCGTCCGACGTCATGTCGTGCTCGTGCATCCACCGCGCGAAGGGCCCCGATTCCTGCACGTCGACAAACCGTGACCCGTGTACTACGTCCCGGTGCACCGCGACCCATCGAAGCGGTACCGGGCCCAGACGTACCTCGAGCACCACGCGTGCACCATTCTCGATGCCGCCTGAGCGTTCGAGCACCCGGACTCTCTCCCACGGCGGCGTGAGCCGCTCGAATGCGCCGGGGCGGATGTGCCACTGCCACACCTCGTCCACCGGGCTGTCGACGCGGGTGGTGCGTTCAACGATCAAGCGGTTAGTCATGGACCCGGTACCCCGCAGTCGCCCCGCGGGTTTCCGGCGAGCGGGCTGCAGCAATCGGTATCGTGCGCCGCCACGATCGTTTAAGTTTGCGGCTTCGTTGGCTGCATGCTCACGCCGTAGCAGAGGAGGCGACCATCACCACCACCGTTGCCGCCCCGGTCTGGACGCCAAAGGACGCCGAGAGGCTCTACAACATGAGCGGCTGGGGTCTCGGCTACTTCCGGGTGAATGCCGAGGGCCATGTCACCGTCCACCCGGACGGGGACCCCAAGCGTGGACTCGATCTCTACCAGCTGGCCACCGACCTCGACGCGCAGGGTGTCGGGCTCCCGCTGCTGCTGCGCTTCTCCGACATTCTCAGGTCTCGGATCGCCACCCTTGCAGGACACTTTGCCCACGCGATCAAGGAGTTCGGTTACGAGGGACGCTACACCACGGTCTACCCGATCAAGGTGAACCAGCAGCGTCACGTGGTGCAGGAGGTGGTCGAGTTCGGCGAGGAGTTCGGGGTTGGGCTGGAGTGTGGCAGCAAGCCGGAACTGATGGCCATCCTCGGCCTCAGCGACGCGAGCCACCACCTCATCGTCTGCAATGGCTACAAGGACGAGGAGTTCATGCGGCTGGCCCTGATGGGTCAGAAGCTGGGCCACACCGTGATCATCGTCCTCGAGCAGCTCAACGAGCTCGATGTGCTGCTCAAGGTTGCCGACGAGATGCAGGTCGAGCCGACCATCGGGGTGCGCATCAAACTCTCCAGCGAGGGCTCGGGCCGGTGGGCCAAGAGCGGCGGGGAGAAGTCCAAGTTCGGGCTCGCGCCGGTAGAGCTCGTGCAACTGCTCGACCGGCTGAAGGCGCTGGACCGCACCAGCATCCTGAAACTGGTGCACTTTCACCTGGGCAGCCAGATCACCGACATTCGCTTCGTCAAGGCAGGGCTCGATGAGGCGTGCCGGTATTACGTCGAGTTGCGCCGGATGGGCTTCGAGGTGGGGTATGTAGACGTGGGCGGCGGGCTGGGCGTTGACTATGACGGGTCGCGCTCCACCCGGACGGCGAGCATGAACTACACCATGCGCGAGTACGCCAACGATGTCATCTACACGCTGGGCACTGCCTGCCGGAGCGAGGAGGTGCCCATGCCCAATGTCATCTCCGAGTCTGGGCGCGCCATCACGGCGCACCACGCGCTGCTCCTGATCAACGTCATCGACGTGGAAACGCTCAACGAGACGTCCGCACCGGAGCTAGGCGACGATCCGCACCAGTTGCTGGTGGACATGAAGGAGAGTCTCGAGTCGCTGACCATTGAGCGGGTGGAAGAAGTGTTCCATGACGCGATCTTCGCCAAGGAACGCTCGCAGGAGTACTTCGCCAGCGGCATCTTCTCGCTGCGCGACCGCGCCCATGCCGAGCAGTTGTACCTGTCCACGCTGGTGCGCCTCGGCGAGGTGATCGCGGACGATCCCGGCGCGTTCCCCGAGATCTCGACCCACCTCGAGGGCGCGCTGGTCGACCGCTACTTCTGCAACTTCTCGGTCTTCCAGTCGCTCCCCGACAATTGGGCTATCGACCAGCTCTTCCCGATCATGCCCATTCACCGGCTACTGGAGAAGCCGAACCGGCGTGGAACCATCCAGGACGTGACCTGTGACTCCGACGGGGTCATCGACCGGTTCGCCGGCGGGCGGAAGGGAAAGCCGAGCCTCGAGCTGCACCGGTGGGAAGAGTCCCAGACGTACATCCTCGGCATTTTCCTGACCGGGGCGTACCAGGAGATCCTGGGCGACCTCCACAACCTCTTCGGGGACACCAACGCGATTCACGTCCGCCTCAAGAATGGCGGCTACGAGATCACCGACCTGGTGCACGGCGACACGGTCACCGAGGTGCTCAACTACGTCCAGTTTCACGCGTCGGACCTCCTGGCCACCTTCCGCCGCAAGGTGAGCGCGGCAAAGGATCTCTCGCGCCAGGATTCGAACTCGTTCATCGCCGACTATGTCGCGGGCCTCGAGGGATATACCTACCTCGAGGGAGACATGTCGGTGCCGGGAGCCACGCCCGCGGCCAGTTCCTGAGCACGAGCTGCCATCGTCAGAAGGGGGCGGGCCGCTTTGGCCCGCCCCCTTGCCGCTTCACCCCTTGTATTACCCTGCACATCCGATCACGGAACCTGCGCGTAGATCAGTTGTCGCACCACGGGCTAGGTGAAGTCAGGCGGGCCCAGGTCGTGAGCGGGAGATTGCCGGTTGGCATCGCCCAGGACACCCGTGATTCCACTGCACGGCTCGCGGCCTGTGCCCACCCCCAGTCGACATGACCTTCCGCCACCCTTCCCTCGTGACGGTTCTTGCCCGAGGTTTTCGCAAGGGTGGTTGTAGCCCAGGAGGGAATCGTGAGGAGCAAAGATCTGGTGCCGCTGAGCGGCACGGTCGTCGTCGTGGCTATCTGGCTGTGCACGGGTGTCGGGTTGCTTTCGGCTCAAACCGAGGCCGATCGGAAAGCGTACGAGGCGGGCCGTTCCGGCGGCGGCATCTCGTCCACTGCGAGCGAGAGTGAACACCGGGCATACAACAACGGGCAGTTGGACGCGGAGGCCGATGCCCAGAGCCAGGCCGAAGCGGCCAAGCGCGGCGCTGAATCGCAGGCAGCCATCGATGCCACCCGGGCCAAGCTGGCGAAGACCCGCGCCATCGTGGTGAAGCAACCCCCGCTCCCGGACGCCAGGAATCCCCTGCTCGGCCGCTGGGTCCAGATCTCGCCCGCGCCGGGAGTGCAGGGATTGACGCAATTGCTGACGAACCCGGACGGCGCAATCTGCTCGGCGCTCTTCGGCGAGGATCAGTTCGAGTACCGGCCAATGGAACTCGTCCTGGAGGATGCAGGCGCTGACGTCGTCGCCGATAAGGTCCAGTACCGGGCGGCGAAGGACGGCGCGGTATTCGTGCTGGGCGACCGACTTTTTTCCATCCTCCTGTTCGAGTTCGAGGGACGCGACCGGGCGAAGACGATGGGCTGCACCTATGCCCGGGTGACCGGCGGCCCGGCAAGGGCAGCGTCGCGAACGAATGCGGCCGCGCAGCCTGCACCAGGCAGGCCCGCGGGGGCACCCCCGTCGCCCACCACGCTCGTTCCCGTCGAGGCGGCGCGCACGTATCCAGGGGCCGGATTTGTCGTCGCGGGTGTCAGGCTTGGCATAGATGGCCCCAGTACCGTGAACAAGCAGATCGCGGCGCGTGGCGGGTCGAGCGCGGTGGGGGGTGGTCTGGGAGAGGCGCTCGGACCACTCCGCTTGTATGGACGGGATGCCGACTACACTGATCTGGGCCAGAACATCTACAGCGTGGCGTACGACTTCGATCGCGCGGATCCGGCCGGTCAGCTCATCGCGGTAACCTTCATCTACGCCAGTGCGGAACCGCTGGGGCCGATACTGCAGAGCCGCGCGTCGGAGCTGGCAGCGAAGTACGGGCTACCCGCTCCGACATCGCCGGTGCGCTACGAGGCAACCGTGGAGAACGTCAGCCTCGTGCTGCGGCAGGACCCCGCCGCCAGTGCGGTGCTCGAAACTTGGTCGGTGGTGCGGTAGGCGACGCGCCGGCTACCGCGCCGCCAGCGGCACGAAGTTCCGTTCCTTCGCGCCTACGTAGATCTGGCGCGGCCGGGCGATCTTCTGCTCCTTGTCGAGCAGCATTTCCTCCCACTGCGCCACCCAGCCGGGCAGCCGTCCGAGCGCGAACAGCACTGTGAAATAGTCCTTGGGGTATCCCATCGCCTGATAGATCAGGCCGGAGTAGAAGTCCACGTTGGGGTAGAGCTTCCGCTTGATGAAGTACTCATCCTCCAGCGCGATCCGCTCCAGTTCCAGCGCGATCTCGAGCTTGGGATTGAGCCCCGTCTGCTGGAACACGTCGTACGCCACCTTCTTGATCAGCTTGGCGCGCGGGTCGTACGACTTGTAAACCCGGTGACCGAAACCCATGAGCCGCTCGCCTTGGCCCGACTTCACCTTGTCGATGAAGCCCGGCACCTCGGCCTTCGAGCCGATCTCGTCGAGCATGCGCAGCACGGCTTCGTTGGCGCCCCCATGCAGCGGCCCGTAGAGGGCCGCGATTCCCGCCGAGATTGCCGAGAACGGGTCCACTTCCGAGGAGCCGACGGCCCGCACCGCGCTCGTCGAGCAGTTCTGCTCATGGTCGGCATGAAGGATGAACAGTATCTCGAGGGCCCGCTGCAGGACAGCATTGGGCTCGAGCTTCCCGCCGATCTCGAACGTCATGTTCACGAAGTTGCCGATGTAGCTCAGGTCGTTCCGCGGGAAGACGAATGGCAACCCGCGTGAGTGGCGGAAGGCAAAGGCCGCGATGGTTGGCATCTTTGCGATGAGCCGGATCCGCTGCAGGTAGCGATTCTCCTTGTCGCCGATGTGCTTTGCGCCGGGGTAGAACGTCGAGAGCGCACCCACGGCACCGAGGAGCATCCCCATGGGGTGCGCGTCGTACCGGTAGCCCTCCAGGAACTTGATGATGTTGGTGTGGACGTAGGTGTGATACCGCACCTTCGCTTCCCAGGTCTCGAGTTGCGCCTTGTTGGGGAGTTCGCCTTCGCAGAGCAGGTACGCCACCTCGAGAAAGGTACAGCTCTCAGCCAGCTGCTCGATGGGATATCCCCGGTAGCGCAGAATCCCCTTGTCACCGTCGATGAAGGTGATGGCGCTGCGGCAACTTGCCGTATTCATGAAGGCGGGATCATAGGTCATGAGGCCGAAATCGTCGTCGGCGACCTTGATCTGCCGCAGGTCCATCGCGCGGATGGTGCCTTCGCTGACCGGCAATTCGTAGTTCTTGCCGGTGCGGTTGTCGGTTATCGAAAGGCTGTCCTTGGCCACGCGCGCTCCTCACGGCTGAGTGATCCAGCTAAGATAATATCCTTGTCTCTCTCCCTTTCCTCACGGGCCTCGGGCCTGCTGCTCGGTCAGGTTGCGGCGGCTGGCCTGGGGCCGGCGCCGGCCGCCGCCGCCGCGCGCCTCGGGCTCGCGCGCATTCTCGCCGAGCAGCTGCTCGTGCCCGACCCCGACCTCGCGTTGCTGGCGCGGCGCTGGGCCGATGCCGCCGCGGAAGGCCCTCCACTCGACGCCGGCGCACAGGCCGGGTTCGCCCACCTGCGCGAGCACGGTGCACCGCGCCAGGTGCACCTGCCAGGCGAGCGGCCCGCGCTGCCCCTGCATCTCCTGCCCGTCGCCCTGCTCGCGTTCGAGAATCCGCGCACGCTGACTGGCCTTACGTGGCATCTGGCCGCGCTGACTCACCCGGACCCCGAGTCGACCTGGGGCGCTGTCGCGATCAACGTGGCAGCAGCGCGGCTGCTGCAGGGTCATCGCGATTTCGTGCCCGATGTGATCGAGGCCCTGCGCAATAACGACGCGCCGGCACTGCTGCTGGAGACTGTGCGACGGCTGCCGCTGCTGCGGCGGGAGAACATCGAGGCGGTTGCCAGTTCTGGCTCACCATCCATCGGGGCTACCTGCGCCGCGCTCTGGGTGGCGCATACGGAGCCGCGCACCAGCTCGGCCGTGGGCTGGCTGGAGCAACTGCCGGTATCGCTCATGTCGGCCGCGGCAGTGGGCGCCGGCCTGCTGGGCGCGCGGGATGGCATCGAGGCGTTGCGGATCGCGCTGGGCCCGCGGCCGGTGGACCTGAATGTAGTGAAGCGACTGGCCGATCAGCTGGCGCGCGTCGGTCCCTCCAGCGGCCGCGCATGACCCTGGCGCGCGCCGGGGTCATCGTGGTGCTGGCTGCCGCGGCCGTGCGCTTCGCTGTCGCCGCCGTCGTGCCCCTCTATCCCGACGAGGCATTCTACTGGGAGTGGTCCCGACACCTGGCCGTGGGCTATTCAGAGCATCCGCCCATGGTGGCCGTGCTCATCCGGGCTGGCACTGAACTCTTCGGGATCACGCCGTTCGGGGTGAGGGTCGGTTCGGTCATCTGTGGCGTGGTGGCCGCCTGGGCCGTTACGCTCGCGGCGCGGACGGTCGCCGAACGCGAGGCCGGTGACGTCGCGGCGATCGTCCTCACCGCGATGCCCGTCATGTCCGGCGCCTTCCTCCTCGCTACCCCCGACGCACCGCTGCTAGCGTTTGTGGCGCTGACCCTCCTGTGTACCGCGCGCGCCATCGTGGCCCCGGAGAGAGCCGCTGCCACGTTGTGGTGGGTTGGTGCGGGGCTCGCTGCCGGGCTGGCCATGGCATCCAAGTACACGGCGGTGCTCCTGCCCCTCGCGGTCTTGCTGGCCATGTCCGTGGTGCCTTCCCTGCGGCGCGCGCTATCGACGCCCGGTCCCTACGTCGCGGTCTTCGTGGCCAGCCTCGTGATGCTGCCCGTGCTGCATTGGAATGCGGGCCACGACTGGGTGTCATTTCGGACCCAGATTGTGCACGGCTTGAACAAGACCGGCGGGGCAGCGTGGCGCCGCGAGCTCGAGCTGATCGGCGGCCAGGTGCTCGTCGTCTCGCCGATCCTCTTCGTTCTCACCTTTGTCGCGGGGGCGCGTGCAGCGCGTGAGGATGGCCGCATCGCGCGATTGCTCGCATTCGTGGTGGCCGTGGTGGGTGCGTTCTTCGCGTGGTCGGCGAGCCGTAGCCGCGTGGAGGCCAATTGGCCCGCCCCGGCATGGATTGCCGCGGCCATCCTGCTGGCGATCGTTCCCCTGAGCGCCAAGTGGCTCAGGTGGCGTACCTGGGGCGTGATGATCGGCTTCCTGTTTTCCCTGGTCACCTACCTGCAGGCGGTTACCGGGGTGGTCCCGCTGCCGCCGCGCCGCGATCCTACCGCAAATGCCTACGGGTGGTCAGACCTCGCCGCTGCCGTGGCCCGTGACACCGCCGTAGCGGAGGGTCGCCGCTGGCTTGCCGCCAATCGATATCAGGACGCGGCCGAACTCGCCTTCAACCTGCCAGGCCATCCGGAGGTCTTTTCCCTGAACCTGGCCCGGCGGAGTAACCAATACCTCCTCTGGCCCGGCTTTCCCGATCGCGCCCGGCCAGGTGACGAGCTGCTGCTCGTCCTGTTCGACCGCCCTCTGGAGGATCCGGATCCGGCGCTCAACGCCCTGATGCCCCTGTTCGAATCGGTCGAACAGGGGGAACTGATCGTCATGCGGCGCGGGTCGAGTCCCGTTGAGCGCCAGGCGGCTCTGGCGGCTACGGGGCTGGAAAGGTTCCTGGCCGCCGGCGCCGCATTGAATCGCGCTCCGCGCGGTACAAGTGTCGAGCGAAATCGCTTCACGCGGTTCGTGGGATCACGCCTCTGGCGATATACTGGCCACCGAACGTCACTCTGCAGGGGAATCATGGCCGATCGGGCGCGTGAACTCGTTTCCACTGGTATCTCGGGTCTGGATGACATTCCGATGGTGGTTTTGCCCGTCGGCGCCACATGCTCATCGAGGGTGTCCCGGCTCGGGCAAGACCACGCTGGCCCTGCAGTTCCTGATGGCGGGAGCGGGCGCGGGGAGCATGTGCTGTACGTGACGCTCACCGAGACAAGGGAGGAACTGGTCGCCGTTGCCGAGTCTCACGGGTGGAATCTGGACGTGACGATCAGGGAACTGACGCCGGAGGCCGAACTCGTCGCAGACGAACAGAATTCGGTGTTTCATGGACGTCGAACTCGTCTCCGAGAACCGGATCCGGGGAGTCGACGGCGAAGCCACGCAGGCGTGCTCCTCATTGCGCCTGACGGGTTGGGGCCAGGAGCATGACCGCCGACGGTGACGGCGAGGCCGGCTTTGACCATCATCTCGTCATCAGCCGCCCGATATCAATCGGTTGCACTCGAGATTGATCCGGACACGCAGGCATCGCCGGCCCTCAGGCCCTGCGTTGACGCCGAGCGCCGTCCTGAAACAGCCCCAGCCACTTCTCCGCATGCGCCGCGGGGCCTTGGATGGCGTGCAGGCTGCCGCCGCCCTATTTTCTGCCCCAACAGAAGCCCATCGGCCGTCATCTCAAGAGTCACAGGATCGCAACCATGAAGACCCGTTCGTTCATTGCCGTGTTCTTGCTCGCGCACACAATCGCCTTGCCGTCGCGGGCGCAGAGCATTCCGGTGGACACGGCCGGCACCGGTGCCGTGCTCGACCAGGCGCTCAACCATTCGGAGGTCATGCAGAACCTCGCCTACCTCTCAGACATGATCGGTCCGCGCCTCACCGGCTCGCCCGCGATGAAGAAGGCCAATGACTGGACCATGGACCGGTTCAAGGCGTACGGTCTCTCCTCGCACCTCGAGTCCTATGTGTTCGGCGTAACGTGGGAGCGTGGTGAGGCGAGCCTCAAGCTCGTGACCCCGTTTCCCCACACGGTGACGGCACACAGCTGGGCCTGGACGGCCGGTACCGGCGGCAAGACACTCACCGGGGAAGTCATCCGCATCAACGGCACTCCCGGTGACAGCCTCAACGCCTACCTGCCAAAGGTGAAGGGCAAGTGGCTGATGCTGAACGACCCCGCGAGCATCTGGAACCCGGATGGCCCGCCGATGACGGCAGCCGACTCGCAGACGGCGAAGGAGGCCCAGGAGAAGCGGATGGCCACCTTCCAGCGCCTGCAGGCCGACCCGAAGGCGATGCAGGAGTTCCGGCAGGCATCCTTTGACCGCGCCTATCAGCTCAAGGCCGCGGGTGCGCTGGGCATACTGACCGACGGATCCAAGGAACAGGGCTTGATGAACATGAGCGGTTCGCCCAACTCGGTGAGCCCGCTGCCCAACCTCGTGATTTCGCACGAAGACTACGCGATGCTCGACCGGCTCATCAAGCGCGGCAATCCGCCGGTGCTGGCTGGAAACGTCACCAATACGCTCGGGACGAAGCCGGTGGAGCAGTACAACACCATCGCCGAGATCGAGGGCAGCGAGAAGCCGGATGAGGTCGTCATCCTCGGGGCGCACCTCGACAGCTGGGACCTCGGGACCGGGGTCACGGACAACGGCACTGGTTCCATGGTGGTACTCGAGTCGGCCCGCGCGATCGCGCAGTCGGGCGTGAAGCCAAAGCGCACCATCCGCTTCATCCTGTTCAGCGGCGAGGAGGAAGGCCTGCTCGGTTCTGTCGCGTACGCCGCGCAACACGCGGCGGAGGCCGACAAGATTCAGGCGGTGCTGGTCCTCGACAATGGCACCGGCATGATCACAGGGCAAGCACTCCAGGGACGGAAGGAATTCGAGCAGCTCTGGATCGACCTGCTTGCACCAGTCACCTCACTAGGCGCCAAGACGGTGCGCGATGCCAACAAGGGTGGCACTGACCACCTGTCATTCATTCCCTATGGCGTGCCTGGGTTCAACTTCGACCAGGAAACCCGTGGCTACAATCACACGCATCACTCGCAGGTGGACACGTACGATCATGCCGTTCCGGGCGACCTGATCCAGGCTTCGGCTGTCATGGCCGTGACCGCGCTGGAGCTGGCGAACCTGCAGGAACTGCTGGCTCGCGGGCCGAAGAAGGACGTGACCCCGCCCGCGCCCCTGAAGCCGTCGGCCGGACTCGCATCGAAATAGCGGATCGCACATGAAAAGACGGGTGAGTCATTTGGCTCACCCGTCTTTCTCGTTTCACTTTTCGCCGACCACCTTGGCAAGTTTCTTCTTTACTTCGCTGACTTGCGGCTGCAAATCGGCATCGGCGTCGCGCCAGAGGTCCAGGAACTTCTGGTAATAGCTCGCCGCCTTCTCGCGGTCGCCCTTCTCCTCGTACAACTCGCCCAGACGCCGGTAAGTGGGTCCCAGCGAGAATTCGTCTTCGTAGCCCCTGTTCTCGTCAGCGCTCGCGAGGTAACGCTCGCTCCAGGCGATGGCGGAGTCCGGTTGACCGGCGGCGTCGAAGGCTCGACCCATGGCGGCTGCCCGGCATGCGCGACAAGATGAAAGGCGGATGTCGTCCTTCTGGTACTCCCGGAGCGCATCGGTGGGCCGTTTCTCGGTCATGGCGATGGTCCCGAGGATGTAGTTCCGGAACGGCTCCGCTGCCCGCGCCTGTGTCGAATCCAGGTTGGCGGCCGACTCGGCCATCAGCGCCCTGGCGCGAGGCACGTCGCCGAGCATCGCATAGGCCCAGGCCAGCGCAAGGTACGGCCGCTGATCTGGAGGGACCCGAGCCAGCGGGCGTGCCGCCAGCACCGAATCGACCAGCCGCCTGCCGCGGGCCGGATCATTCCGATAGACGGTTTCCAGCACCGCGAGCTCACTGAATGCCGTGTAGTACGTCTCCGGTTCCCCGAGGCTCGTCGCCAGCTCGGCAAGGCTTCGTGTGTCGTCCGTCGCCCGGCGCATGCGGCCCTGCATCGCCGCGACTGATCGCGCGCCCGCCAGCGCGTTGCGGCGAATGTCAGGAGGCACGCCCTGGCCCATCATCGCCCGGGCGGTCTTCTCTGCCTCCGCGTAGTCGCGCTGCGCGTATGCGATGAACGCGCCAGTGACGACGAGACGCACGTTCCCGGGGAAACGGGTGGTGGCCAGGTGCTGCAGTGCGACGGCGCTGTCGATGTTGCCGGCGCCGAGAAGCGCGAGTATGAGATTGCCGAAGCTGACCGGGCTCGAGTCACGGGCGGCGAGGGCGCGTCCGTAGTAGGTGACCGCGCCCACCGAATCGCCTTGCGCCTGCAGTGCCAGTGCGAGGTTGTTGCTGGCTGCGGGGTCCATCGAGTCGATGGCGAGCACGGCACGATATGCAGTGGCCGCTTTCTCGTTATCCAGGCCCACGGAGCTGTAGTAGCTCCCGGTAGCCAGATAACGCTCCCGGTCGGGAAGGCGGTCCCGGAATTGGAACGCTCGGGTGAGGGGTTCTTTGGCCTCCTCGGACTTCCCCTGGTTTCCGTAGACCACCCCGAGCTTGCGCCACGCCATGGCGAAACCGGAATCGATGGCGAGGGCTTCCTCCAGCAGTTGCTGCGCCTCCGGGTAATCTCCGCGATCGGATGCACCGATCGCCTGCGAATACTTCTGCAGCGCCACGAGCGACGACGTGGTGACAGCTTCCATCGGCTGGCTTGCCCGCACCTTCCCAAGCGACTCTCCGATGCGCCGGCGCATCTGCTTGGTCACGGCGTCGAGCGCGGTCAGCAGCTGGGTCGAGTCCTTCGCCGTTTCGCGGAATGCCGCCAGGTCGTCGCCCGACTCCGGCGCCACGAGCCGGAGTGTCACGATCATCTGGCCGCCAATACGCTCGACGCGACCAACGATGACACCCTTCGCACCACTCCGCACGGCGACCTCGCGTGCGAAGGTCGAGCCGAGCGCACGGTCCTCCGGCTGCTGCATGAGGCGGAGGGTCGATCGGACCTGAGATGCGGACAGGAGCTGCAGCACATCCGACTGGGACAGGTCGACGCGGAGCGCCTCGGTGAGGGCGCTACCGAGCGCTGAATCGCCGGGCACATCCATGTCGGCCAGCACGACCTTGTCGCGCGACCCGAACTTTCCCTCGGCCAGCAGCGTGCTGGTCGGGAGGAGGCCAGCGGCCCGGAGCGCGAGCAGCACACCTGCCGCGATGGCGGCCACGATCAGCCCGGTGCGGAGCCAGTCGCGGCGCGGGGCGGCAACTGTCGCTGGTGGCGTGATGAGCGTTCCCGGGATGGGCGTGCCCACCTGGTCGAGCAGGCCAAGCACATCTCCCGCAGCAGGACGCGCGGCCGCCTCGCGCGAGAGGAGCCGCTTGATCAGCGGAGGCAGGGACGGAGAGAGGTCCTGCCGCAGTGTCTCGAGTGCAGGGGCCTCGCCCGTCAATTGTGCCGCGAGGATTGCCCGCGGCGTCGTCCCCTTGAACGGTGTCTGACCGGTCAGCATCTCGAAGCCGGTCACGCCGAGGGCATAGACGTCCGCCGCCGGTCCCACATCCGGATCTCCGGCACCCTGTTCCGGCGCCATGTAAGCCGGCGTGCCGATCACCGTGCCCACGCTCGTGGCGGTCGTGTTCACATCCATCGACGTGGCGGTGCTCAACGCTTTCGCAACGCCGAAGTCAGTGACGACGGCGTGGCCGTTGGAGAGCAGGATATTGTCGGGCTTGATGTCGCGATGGACGATATTCTGCCGGTGCGCGTAGTTCAGGGCGTCCGCCACTTCCCGGAGCACCCGCATCGCTTCGACCGAAGGCAGCGGCCCCTTCGACAGGCGGGAGCGCAGCGACTCGCCCTCCACGAACGGCATGGTGAAGTAGAGCAGGGCGGTGTTCGAGCCCTCAAGCCTTACTTCACCGGCAGCGAGGAGCGGGACGATGTGCGGATGCTGAAGGCGGGCGGCGAGCTGGATCTCGCGCCGAAACCGATCGGCGCTGATCCCCACGCCCAGTTCCGGCGACAGCAGCTTGATCACCACCCGGCGCCCAAGCGCCGTCTCGGTGGCCACGAAGACACGACTCATGCCCCCGCCACCCAGTTCCCGCTCGATCCGGTAGGTGGATCCGAGCGCGGCCTGGAGCGAGTCGAGGAGGTCGCTCACGCGGGGAGCGTCACCGAACAGGTCGTGTCGAACCCACCACGCGTGTTGTAGACGGTCGTGACGACCAGCTTCTTGGGGGCGAGCAGCCGGAAGAGGTCCTCAGCCAGCCGGGCCGTCGCGTGCTCCTGGAAGATCCCCACGCTGCGATAACTGGTGACGTAGTACTTGAGGCTCTTGAGCTCGACGCAGCTGTTCGACGGGACGTACGCAATGCGCAGCAACGCGAAGTCGGGCAGGCCGCTGTACGGACACACCGCGCTGAACTCGCGCGTCTCGGTGATGATTTCCTGGTCGGGCCCTTCGTATGGGAAGGTCTCGAGGACACCGACGTCGATCGCCTCCGGCCCGGTGAAGGGGACGGTCCTGCCTTCCGCTATTGCCATGGATCATTCCGGGGATGAAGCCACCGGAATATAGTGTCACGGGTACACCTGCCGGGATCAGTCCCCGCGAGTACCCACCATGCCCTGCTCGAGCCAGGTATAGCTGCCGTCCAGCACCCTCCGGGCGACGGCATAGGTCGAGACGTCGTCGTTTTGCCAGATGGCGGCGAACTTTTCGTCCACGCGCCTGCTCGCCTGCCGGCAGAAGGCGTCGGCGAGTTCCACGGCATCGCCCGCCACCTTTCCGCCCTGCCGCCTCGCCGCTTCGGCACGCGCGCACGTCGCCGCCATCGCGAACAGTTCCGCCCCGATCTCGACGATGCGTCCCAATACCGCCTGCCGCTTCTCGAGCCTGGGCCCGAACCGAACCATGCAGTGGAAGATCGTCCGTCCCAGCTTGCGGCTACGCCGCTCGACGAAACGCACATGTCTTGCCAGCGTGCCGAACTCGCCGAAGCCGAGCCGGCCCCGCAGGCTCAGCCAGAGTCGAGGATACCACGTCCCGTAAAAGACTGCCGACCTGAGCAGCGCATTCATCTTCGCCTTCATGGGCGCCTTGGGATCGATCAGGGCGCCCGCAATTCTGAAGTGGGTGTCTACCGCTTCGCGCGCGATGAACAGGCGCATGATCTCGCTCGAACCCTCGAAAATCAGATTGATGCGGAAGTCGCGCATCATCCGCTCCACCGGGTCGGGCTTTTCCCCGCGCGACCGCAGGCTGTCGGCCGTCTCATAGCCGCGACCACCCTTGATCTGGAGGGTGTCATCCACGATCCGCCAGCCGAGTTCGGTGTTCCACATCTTGGCGAGCGCCGCCTCGAGCCGGATGTCCACCTTGCCCTCATCCGCCATCAGGGAGGCCAGATCGCTGACCGCTTCCATGGCGTAGGTCTCCGCCGCCATCCGACCGATCTTCTGCGCAATGGCGTCGTGCTTGCCCACCGGTTGGCCCCACTGCACTCGCGTCGCCGCCCACTCGCGCGAGATCTGCAGCGCGCGCTTGGCGCCCGCAACGGCGGATGCAGGCAGCGTCAGCCGCCCCGTGTTGAGCGTCACGAGCGCCAGCTTGAGGCCGCGTCCCTCGCCCCAGAGCACATTCTCCTTCGGCACCTTCACGTTCCTGAAGCGGATGATGCCGTTCTCGATCCCCTTGAGTCCCATGAAGTGGAGGCGCTGCACCACCTCGACGCCAGGCCAATCCACTTCCACAATGAAGGCCGTGATCTTCTTGGGCCCGGTACGGGCCATTACCACCATGAGCTCGGCCACGGTGCCGTTGGTGCACCAGAGCTTCTCGCCGTTCAGCACCCAGTGCGATCCGTCATCCGACAGCACCGCCGTGGTGCCCATCGCGGCCGGGTCCGAGCCCACATTCGACTCGGTAAGGGCAAAAGCGGATATCGCTCCCTTCGCCAGCCGCGGCAGGTACTTCTTCTTCTGCTCCGGCGTGCCGAAAAGCTTGAGCGGCTGCGGTACGCCGATCGATTGCGCCGCGGAAAGGAGGGCAGTCAAGCTGCCATCGACACTGGTGACCAGGCCAATCGCATGGGTGTAGCTGGTCTGGCTGAGCCCAAGCCCACCGTATTCCTCAGGGATCTTGATGCCGAAGGCGCCGAGTTCGCGAAGGCCCTGGATTACCTCGGGTGGGATTTTCCCCTCGCGATCGATCTTGTCACTGTCGACGCGCTCGGCGAGAAACCGCTCGAGTCGGTCCATGAAGGGCCGGGCCTTCGCGACTTCGGCTTCTGATTGCACCGGATACGGGTGAATCAGGTCGAGCCGGAGCTTTCCCTCGAACAGCTGCCGCACGAAGCTCGGCTTTTCCCATTCCTTCTCCCGTGCTGCCTCGGCGACTTCGCGAGCTTCCTGCTCGGTGGCGAGCGGGGCACGCGTCGGCGCGACCGGTGGAGCTTCGGGAATGACGCTCGTCATGATGCCTCGTCGTTGTTCGCGGTGGAAACAGTCGCAAGACGCCCGCGCATGCCATGCAGCACGAGGTCGATGATGTGCTGGCGGCGATTGCTGACGAACGCCGGATCTTCAGGATTGCCACCCATGCCTGGGAGCAGGGTGCGTGCGTGGATCATAGGGAACCAGCAAAGTGCCAGGATGGAGAGCACCAGCTGACCGGCGTCGCCGCGGTCCTCCACGCCGAAGCCGAGCTCCTCGGCGATGGCCGCAACCGCGTCGTGAATTGCGCCGAGGTGCGGCGCCAGCTCGCCGAGCTGCCCGCCCCCCTGGAGCGCCTCCCACTCGAGGAGCCTTACGAAGTGTGGATGACCGCTGATGAAGTCGAAGTACTCACCGACGGCACCCGCCAGCACAACGTCAGAAGGTTCGCCACTCTTGAGGGCGCGTTCCCGACCGCTCTTGACGGCCTTACGCACCTGGCCGAAAGCACGCTCGAGCACCGCGCGGTACAGCTCGGCCTTGCTGCGGAAGAAATAGGATGGCGTGCCTCGGGAAACGCCCGCGGCCGCGCCGACTTCCTGGAGGCTTGTGCCATCGTAACCGCGGGCGGCAAACAGGCGCTCGGCTGCGTCGAGAATCGCCTCACGGCTGCGGCTGGCGTCCCGTCGCCTATCGGTCGGTGTGGTCACCTCTCACCTGGTTTGCTTGTTGTCCAGCAAGTTAATTGAATTACTTGTCAATCGGCAAGAGCGAGACCGATCTCTAAGCCTGTGGTATACCAGATGTCGAGCAACGAGACATCGCAGGTGGTGGGGCGCGAGTGAGGCAACATGGCGCATGACCTCAACATTGTCACGACCAAGTTGTGCGTTCTCCTGTCACATAAGTCCTTGTGGAATAGTCATATAACTTGACACTGTCAAATGCTGGGACGGACGGAATGGATGTTGATAACCCTGGGCCTGAGCGTTGTGATCCGGTTTCGCCGCCACCAGAACAATGGAAGAACAATGACGACTCAGCGTTCCCGAAATTACGCCCCGGCATTACTTGCCATTGGTCACCCTGGGCCTAGTGGCTGCCTGTGCCACCGACAGCCCAACGTCCAACAGCACGCAGACCCCGATTGCCGATCCCCAGGCTCTCTCCGCCCCGGCGGGTCAGGGAGAATTCTGGGCCTGCAAGTTCTCGGTCGACCCGCTAACCGGGGGAGTTAATGGAGACGTGACGTCCGGGCGAATCACCGCGTCGCTCGTTTCCGGTGACGGCACCCTGAACACGGCCGTCAGCGGCGGTAACAACACCCTCATTGGCTACAATACGCCGGCGCCAACGCCCCAGTGCGTGAAGATCTGGAGTGGTGGCACCAGCGCCACCGTGGCCGTGACCGAAGATGCTGAGCCGGGCTCGGGGCTTCTATTCTACCGTCTCGTCAAGCGTACTCCAGGCGCCGCGTTCGACGATGTGTACTTTTCGCTTGACCCGTGGCTCAACCCGGCGGCTGAAGGGCCGTACACGGTGAACGTGCAGGTCGACAACGGCGCGGCCTACGAGATCTGGTTCAAGAACGTCACCGTTTCGACCCCACCCCCGCCCAACGACGAGGGCTGCACCTATACCCTGGGTTATTGGAAGACCCATTCCGATCGCGGTCCGGCTCCGTACGACAACAGCTGGAAGCTCGTGGGCGCGCTGGAAGAGGACACCCCGTTCTTCAACAGCGGAAAGACCTGGTATCAGGTATTCTGGACGGCCCCGGCGGGAAACAAGTTCTATATCCTGGCGCACCAGTATATGGCCGCCAAGATCAACATACTGAACGGCGCGTCGAGCACGGCCGCGGTGGATGCCGCGATCTCTGGCGCCGAGTCGCTGTTCGGCGGCCTGTCAGCGGGTAGCACCACTCTGAACAATGCGCAGAAGACCCAGGCCACCACGTGGGCGACGACGCTGGACAACTACAACAACGGCCTTATTGGACCTGGACACTGCCCGGACGAATCGTAATCACCACCGGCGACGAACCCCTTGGGCGCGGGCGTGCAGTAATGGCGCGCCGCGCCCTCGGCGTTGCATTGCTGGTGGTGACTCTCGCCGTCGCTGCCTGCTCGGGCGGTGACGGTCCCACGGATCCCACCCTCACGTCCATCGAGCTGTCTCCGTTGTCGGCGACCCTTCAGACGGGCGCGACCCAGCAATTCACCGCAACAGGCCATTTCAGCGACGGCGGTACTGCAACTGTTCCGGTAGACTGGGCGGCCACGGGCGGCACCGTCACCACCAGCGGCTTGTTCACCGCGGGCCCGTGGCCGGCACCTATCAGGTAATGGCGACGGAGCAGGGTGGCACAATGTCCAAGGCGGCAGCGGTGACGGTGACCGCCGCGCCACCCGTTCTCACCAGTATCAGCGTCGCGCCTTCCAATGTTTCGCTCGCGCCAATGGCGCACAGCAATTCGTCGCGACGGGACATTTCAGCGGTGGCGGCACCGGGACCGTCTCGGTTACCTGGACGGCCACGGGCGGCGCCATCAGCCCAACCGGCCTGTACACCGCCGATGCGGTCGTCGGGTCTTATCAGGTGACCGCAACCCAGACGGGAGGTTCCATCGCAGGCACGGCGACGGTGACGATCACGCCTGCGCCCCCGACACTGACCAGCATTTCAGTATCGCCGGCATCGGTAACACTGATTCCTTTGGCGACGCAGCAGTTCACTGCGACGGCACACTATAGTGACAACAGCACCGGCACCATCCCGGTGGACTGGACGGCCACGGGCGGCGCGGTCTCGGGCGACGGTTTCTACACAGCTGGTGCCACGGATGGGTCGTATCAGGTGACGGCCACCGCCACAGGGGGCACGGTCTCAGGATCGGCCACCGTCACCGTCGCGACGCCTCCTCCGAATCTCGTCGCGATCGAGATCTCACCGAGCACTCTCGTTCGCCTCAAGCCAAAGACTACAGCCCAGTATACTGCAATCGGGCGGCTGAGCGACGGTGGCACGACGCCGGTCGCGATCGACTGGACGACGACGAGTGCCCCTCCCCCGGCAATTGCGCCCTACAACACGATTGCCGCTGACGGGTTGTTCAAAGCCGGACATGCCCTCGGCTCGTTCCTCGTAGTAGCGACCCAGCACTCGGGCACGCTCGCCGACACAGTAACGGTGAACGTCCACGAGACCACCGGAAAAACGGTGCAGGGCCCGTTGTTCTGGGCCCCGGTCGCAGGCTCAGTCTACATGTGCACGAGCAACCACTTCACTGATGATGGCGATGGGTTGGGCGGTGTTGCGACAATATCAGCGGTGGACGGCGTGGTCGCGCCAAGCACCCGCAGCTACACCAATATCGGCGCGCCATTCATGTACGCAGACGGGGCAGGTGAAGTTCAAGTCATCTGCAGTGAAGTGTGGCATGCCCCCTCCGGGCTCGTGGGAACGGAGCAGGTGACCATAGATGTGGTGTCCAACCGTCCAGGCACAGGCATGGCGAAGGTCTTCGTGTATACGAACCCTTGCCTCACGTCGGATTGCCGGGCCAGCTTCACGACGCAGCTGCCAATCCCCGACCCCAACTGGACCACGGCACCTGTCTCCGTGACGGTCACGGTCAGTGCGAGTACAGGCGCCAACATCTGGTTCAAGAACACCCTTGTGCCGTAGCGCCAGGCGAATCCGGATTGCTGAGCGCCCGTACTAGGCGCTGCGGCGGACCTCGTCCACTTAGGGCGCGACCAGCGAGCGGCGCAGGAACGCTGACCGGGTGGCGGAGATCAGCCCGGGGGCGTTCTTGGGTGCGACCCGCCGGAAGAGCCGCCGCGCCGACTCCCAGTCGACGAGCAGGTTCCGGGCACGGGGACTCGCGGTCTTCTCCTCGTGGGTGTGGATCAGCCGGTGGAGCAGCTGCTCATCCTCCTCTTCCATCATCTCCAGCGCCACCATCTCGCCATTGACGCGCGAATGGAACGTGCCCGCCTCGTCGAGCACGTACGCGAGCCCGTTGGACATGCCTGCCCCGAAATTCCGTCCAGCCCGGCCGAGTACCACGACGATGCCGGCAGTCATGTATTCACAGCAATGATTGCCCGCGCCCTCGATGACCGCGGTTGCGCCTGAATTGCGCACGGCGAACCGGTCGCCGGCCTGACCCGCGGCGAACAGCATCCCGCCGGTGGCTCCATAAAGCGCCGTATTGCCAAGCACCAGATGCTGGTGCGACTGGCTCGCGTAGGCCGCGCGGCGGAAGGCTCGTATCGTGATCTCACCGCCCGAGAGGCCCTTGCCCACGTAGTCGTTGGCTTCGCCCTCCAGCTCCAGGTGCACGCCCTTGGTAAGGAAGGCTCCAAAGCTCTGTCCGGCGCTCCCCGTGAAGCGCAGGCGAACCCGGCCGTCCGGCAGGCCTGCATCGCCAAAGCGGCGAGCGATTTCTCCCGAGACACCGGCCCCGACTGCGAGATGGTGGTTCCGGATCGGGTAATGACTGGAAAAGGGCAGGCCGCTCTCGAGGAACGGCGCCAGCTCTTCGATGATCTCGCGATCGAGCGATACCAGTCCGGGGCGGTTGTTGCGCGCCTCGGTACGTTTGCGCGTGACCGTCGTGGAACCCTTGAGCGGCGCGAGCAGCATCGACAAGTCGAGCAACTGGGCGCGCGGCACGTCGGGGTGGTCCACGCGGACGAGCAGGTCGTTGCGGCCGATGACCTCGTCCAGCGTCCGCACGCCCAGCGACGCCAGGATCGCCCGCACCTCTTCGGCCACCAGTGTGAAGTAGGCGATGACCTGCTCCGGTGTGCCCTTGAACTTGGCGCGCAGGTCCTCGCGCTGGGTGGCGATGCCGGTGGGACAGGTATTGAGATGGCACTGCCGCGCCATGGAGCAGCCGAGCGCGACGAGGGGCGCGGTGCCGAAGCCGTACGACTCGGCCCCGAGCAAGGCCGCGATGACGACGTCGCGGCCGGTTTTCAGGCCTCCGTCGGTACGCACCTCGATGCGGTGGCGCAGCCCGTTCCGCACGAGGGTGGCCTGCGTCTCGGCGAGACCCAGTTCCCAGGGCGAACCGGCGTGCTTGATCGAGGAGAGTGGCGAGGCGCCGGTACCGCCGTTATGTCCGGCGATCAGCACGTAATCCGCATAGGCCTTGCACACGCCGGCGGCTACCGTGCCAACGCCCGACTCGGCCACGAGCTTCACGCCGACGCGCGCGCGTGGATTGACCGTCTTGAGGTCGGTAATGAGCTGTGCCAGGTCCTCGATGGAATAGATATCGTGGTGTGGCGGCGGTGAGATGAGCGGGATTCCTGGCACAGCGTGCCGCAGCCGCGCGATGAGTTCAGTCACCTTGTGCCCGGGCAACTGCCCGCCTTCACCCGGCTTGGCACCCTGGACGATCTTGATTTCCAGTTCCTCGGCGCGCACCAGATACTCGGTGGTGACGCCGAAGCGCGCAGACGCCACCTGCTTGATCCGGTTGTCGAGCCGGTCGCCTCCTGCCGGCGTCCGGAAGAGCGCGGGATCCTCTCCACCCTCGCCCGAGTTCGACTTCGCGTTCATGCGATTCATCGCGATCGTGAGCGCGGCATGCGCCTCCGGCGAGAGCGCCCCGAGGGACATGGCGGAGGACACGAAGCGCCGCTGGATGGCTTCGACCGGCTCCACTTCAGCAAGGGGCGCGGGTGTACCGGGACGGATGCCCAGCAAGTCGCGTGGCCCGGCCGGTCGCCGGCCGCGATGCCTGGCGAGGAAACCGTCGTAGGCCTCGTCGTTTGCCGTGCCGCCCTTCACCGCTTGCTGCAGTGCCACCACCACCTGCGGCGCCCATGAGTGATCCTCGCCTTCCTTGCGGAAGCGAACCTGGCCGAAGTCGGGAAGGCCCGAGCCGTCGAGCGCCGCTTCATAGGCGGTAGCGTGACGCGCAATCACATCTTCGGCGAGTTCGGCGAAGCCAACGCCGCCGATCGGTGACGTGGTGCCCGAGAACGCCGCGTCGATGACCTCGCGTC
Source organism: uncultured Gemmatimonadales bacterium (assembly GCA_963822925.1). Taxonomy (GTDB): domain Bacteria; phylum Gemmatimonadota; class Gemmatimonadetes; order Gemmatimonadales; family GWC2-71-9; genus JAGGAG01. The sequence continues at coordinate 49,683 of CAWGJN010000012.1, read as the reverse complement.
CGAGGCCCAGCGCCTCGAAGATCTGTGCGCCGCAGTACGACGAGAGTATCGAGATGCCCATCTTTGACATGATCTTGAGCAATCCCTTTTCGGCCGCGGTGCGATACCGCTCGATGGCCTCGGCCGGCGTCGGACGCGGAGTGTCGGTTGGCTTCCTGGGTGCCCCGGCCTCCCCGAACATCGACTCGACCGTGGCCAGCGCGAGCCACGGGTGCACCGCTTCGGCGCCATAGCCGATGAGGCAGGCGAAATGATGGATGTCGAATGCGTCTCCGGTCTCGGCGACGAGGCCGACCCGGGCGCGGAGGCCGGTGCGAACCAGTTCCTGCCGGACCGCGCCGATCGCGAGCAGCATGGGGATTGGGGCACGTGTCGGTCCGGCGGCGCGGTCACTGACGACGAGCAGTCGTGCGCCCGCCCGTACCGCACGGACTGCCTGGTCGGCGAGCGACGCGAGGGCGGGGCGGAAGGCCTCGACGCCAGCCGACGGGTCCCAGATCGCGTCGATGATCTCGGTGGGAAAGCCACGCACGTTGAGCAGACCAGCCATCTCGGTTGCAAGCAGCACCGGGTGCTCCACGCGCAGCATTCCCGCGGCGTTCGGGCGTTCCACGAGTGGGGATCCGCGCCGGCCCAGATGCATCCGCAGCGACATCACCATCGCCTCGCGCAAGGAATCGATGGGTGGGTTGGTGACCTGGGCGAAGCGCTGCCGGAAGTAGGCGTACGCGCTCTGCGGCGTTCGCGCGAGCGGCGGGATCGGCGTGTCATCGCCCATGCTCCACACCGCGTCGACACCGGTCGTCGCCATCGGCTCGAGCACGAGGCGAAGGTCCTCGAAGCCGTAGCCGAACAGTCGCTGGCGCACCACCAGCTCGTCGCCGGCGGGCGCCGGCAGGGTGCGGATCGGGTCGGGCACCAGCACCGCCATGTAGCGGCGCACCCACGTTTCATACGGATGCCGCCCGGCAACTTCCCGTTTCGCGTCGAGGTTGCGGATCACCTGGCCCCGCACGAGATCGGCAACGAGCACCTCGCCGGGGCCGACCTTTCCGGTCTCGATGACCTCCTCGGGCTCGAGATCCACCAGGCCGACCTCCGAGCCCACCACCACCAGTCCGTCATGCCGGATCTTGTAGCGACACGGGCGGAGCCCGTTCCGGTCGACCGAAGCGCCGGCGAAGCGTCCATCGGTGTAGGCCAGCGCCGCCGGACCGTCCCATGGCTCGTGAAGGATCTGGTGGTACTCGTAGAAGGCACGGATGGCGGGATCGACGTCGGGATATTTTTCCCAGGCCTGCGGGATCATCATCATCGTCGTGTGCACCGGGTCCCGGCCAGAGCGCACAAACAGCTCCATCGCATTGTCGAGGCTCGCGGAGTCGCTGCCATGCGGCCAGACGACGTCCTTGAGCCGGTCCTCGCGCCCCTCCCACAGCGGTGACTTGAGCATGGGCGTGCGCATCGTCATCGCGTTGCGATTGCCCCAGAGCGTGTTGATTTCGCCGTTGTGCGCCAGGAGCCGGAAGGGCTGCGCCAGCGGCCAGCTCGGAAGCGTATTGGTGGAGTAGCGCTGGTGGAACACCGCCACGGCGCTCTCGAACTCGGGAAAGCGAAAATCAGGGTAGAAGGCCGGCAGCTGGGTCCCCTGCAGCAGCGCCTTGTAGACAATGGTGCGACAGGAGAACGACGGCGCGTAGAAGCCGGGGAGCCCCAGCATTTCGGCGCGCTGCTCCATGGCCCTCCGGGCCAGGAACAGTGAGCGTTCCCATGCATCGTCATCAGCCACCCGATCGGGCCGCCCCACCAGCACCTGCCGAATAACGGGCTGGCTCTGCCGCGCACCGGCTCCAAGGGCCGACGGGTTCACTGGTACGTCGCGCCAGCCGATGAGCGGCAGGCCGTCCTCGGCGAGCACGTGCTCCACCAGCAGGACAGACTGCACCAGCGCGTCCGGATCGATCGGGAGGAAGAAGACCCCGACCGCGAACGGCCGTCCCGCCTCGAGGCGGAGTCCGAGCCGGTAGGCGTCGCGGTAGAACAGCCGCTGCGGCACCTGAGTAAGCAGCCCGGCGCCGTCGCCTGAATTGTCGGTCGAGGCCGCGCCGCGGTGGGCCACGCGGGCCACCGCCTCCAGGGCCATCTGCACCACCTCGTGCGACCGCGCGCCCGAAGATTGGGCCACGAACCCGACCCCACAGGCGTCATGTTCGCGGAACGCATCCAGTCCCGCGGAGTCCACGGCCCGGGCGTGGGCGTCATGGTCGGGGTCGGGGGAGGCCGAGCGGATCCGCTGCCCTGGTGCGGCCATGCTACCTCCTGGTGATGGCACCGGCTGGCCTGAGAGGCCGGCCGGAAAACGAAAACCCCGCTCGCCTGGGAGCGGGGTCGGGGGCGCGCCACTGCACGCTCAACTACCCGGCCGCTCCCAACGAGCGCGGAGAATTGACCAGAATGGCCGGGGCTGCCTGAAGTCGAGCATTCAGCATGGGTGCATACTTATACTGTTGGATGCATGGGTCAAGTGGCGCTCGTGTGCCACACCTCGGTCACGGCGACTGATTCCCGGTGGGGAAAACACCCACTTGACAGCCACCCGGGGTCTTGGGTACCCTGCAAGTCCGCCGCATGGGTATTTTTATGCAGGCGGTACGGGAACTGCCCAGGCTCCCGAATTCAACGGCGACATACGGACGACATGAATCTCAGCGGCCTGCTTCTGGTCCTCCTCGGTGTCCTTCCGGTCCTTCTTATTGGACGGGGCGGGTTCCGCGGCGTGCCGGTGACGGTCAGATGAGTCGATAGCAGGACTCGCAGAGACCAGCAAGGCGCCGCGGACACGGGTTCGCGGCGCTTTCTTTTTCGGCCCCAGGGAGAACCGCATGACACGCAGGGTCATCGTGTTCGATACGACACTCAGGGATGGGGAACAGGCGCCCGGCAACAGCCTCTCCGTAGAGGAGAAGGTGCGGCTTGCCCGGCAGCTCGAGGTGCTCGGGGTGGACGTGATCGAGGCGGGTTTCCCCGCGTCATCCGAAACAGACTTCCGGAGTGTTCAGGAGATCGCGGCCCAGGTACGCCGGCCGGTCGTTGCCGCGCTGGCACGCTGCACTGACCGCGACATCGAGCTGGCGGGCGAGGCGATCCGTGGTGCCGAGCGGGGTCGCATTCACGTCTTCCTCTCCACCTCCGATCTCCACCTCAAGGCCAAACTGCGCATGACCCGCCAGGAGGCACTCGAGCGGATCCGGGAAAGCGTGCGGCGGGCAAAGAGCTTTACCGAGGACGTGGAGTGGAGCGCCGAGGACGCGAGCCGAACCGGGCTCGACTTCCTCTGTCAGTGCGTGGAGGCCGCGGTCAGCGAGGGCGCCACAACCGTCAACCTGCCTGATACGGTCGGCTACGCGACGCCGGAGGAGTATGGCGCGATGTTCCGCGAAGTGCGCCGCCGGGTGCCGGTCTCAGCGGGGATCGTGTTGAGCGCGCACTGCCACGACGATCTCGGGTTGGCGGTCGCGAATTCGCTCGCAGCGATCAGCGCGGGCGCGGGGCAGGTGGAGTGCACCATCAACGGCATCGGCGAGCGCGCCGGCAATGCGGCGCTCGAGGAAATCGTCATGGCCGGTCGGGTGCGCGCTTCGCAATATGCCTTCGAAACCGGCATCGAATCGCGCGAACTCTACCGCACCAGCCAGCTGTTGTCCCACCTCACCGGTGCCTTCCCGCAGGCAAACAAGGCGATCGTGGGACGGAATGCCTTCGCGCACGAAGCCGGCATCCATCAGCATGGCGTGCTGCAGAATGGCCGCACGTACGAGATCATCGAACCCGATACCGTCGGCATTGCGCGATCTTCCCTGGTACTGGGCCGGCACTCGGGACGTCACGCCCTCGCGCGCCGGTTCCAGGAGCTGGGTTACGAACTCGAGGAGGAGCAGCTGGGCGGCATCTATCAGGCCTTCCTGCAGCTCGCGGAGCGAAAGCGCGAGATCCTGGACGAGGACCTGCTCGCGCTGTTGCACGAGAGCTTCCATGATGCGCCGGAAGAGTTCCAGCTGCGGGGCCTGCGCGTTGTCTGCGGCAGCGGGACCGCAACCGCGGACGTCACGCTCGCCGGTCCGTATCCGGGCGCCCGCACCGCGTCCGGCTCCGGCGACGGACCGATCGCCGCCGCGTTCGCGGCAGTGAGCGAGATCGTCGGCAAGACCATCGAGGTGGAGAGCCTCAGTCTGCGGTCTGTGACCCCCGGTCGCGACAGCGTGGGACAGGTATTCCTCCAGGTGCGAGTGGATGGCCGCACCTTCAGTGCGCACAGCGCGTCTACCGACATTGTCGAGGCCAGCGCCCGCGCCATGGTGAACGCGCTCAACAAGTCGCGCCACGCGGAGTCACTCGAGGCGGCGGCGCTGGACAGCAACAGTTACTGGGGAGTGTGACCGCCTTGACTGAGATGCTCTCTGGTGCCCAGCTCATGTGCCGCGTCCTCCTCGAGGAGGGCGTGGACGTCATGTTCGGGTATCCCGGTGGCGCGATCATGCCGTTCTATCACGCGCTGCCGGAGTTCCCCGGCTTGCGGCACATACTCGTGCGGCATGAGCAGGCTGCGGCGCACGCTGCTGACGGTTACGCCCGGGCCTCGGGCCGGGCGGGTGTGTGCGTCGCCACGTCGGGGCCTGGGGCCACCAACCTGGTCACCGGTCTGGCTACCGCATACATGGACAACTCCCCCGTGGTCGCCATCACCGGGCAGGTGTCCCGCCCCATGATGGGCCGCGACGCCTTCCAGGAGACCGACATCATCGGGGTGACGCTGCCGATCACCAAATGGAGCGCGCTGGTGGAGGACATCAGCACCCTCGCCGACACGATGCGAAAGGCTTTCGCCGTGGCGCGGGAGGGCCGTCCCGGTCCGGTGCTCATCGACGTGCCCAAGGACGTGCAGAACCAGCGCATCGCCTACGCGCCGCGCGCAGCGGCACCCGCTCCCCGCGCCAGGCCGGTGCCCGATGCCAGAGCGGTGGCCGACGCCGCCCGCCTGATCGCGCAGGCGGACCGCCCGCTGATCCTCGCGGGGCACGGCATCATCCTCGGCAACGCGAGCGAGGACCTCCGCATCTTCGCCGAGCACACCGGCATCCCGGTCATCACGACACTGCTCGGCATCAGCGCGTTTCCCGAGGACCATCCACTGCATCTGGGCATGCCTGGCATGCATGGCGAAGTGCACGTCAACCGCGCCATCCAGCATGCCGACCTGCTTATCGCGGTCGGTATGCGCTTCGACGACCGGGTGACCGGCAACACCGCGGGCTTTGCCCGGCACGCGAAGATTGTGCACATCGAGCTCGACCCGACTGAGATCGGCAAGAACGTGCCGGTCGATGTGCCGCTGGTGGGCGATGCGGGTCCCATCCTTTCGGCGCTCACCCGCGCGCTGGCGCCGCGGTCCTGTACGAGCTGGTGGGAGGAGATCGACGCGTCGCGTCGCCCACAGTACGAGCAGTTCAGGGGGGACATGACTCCGGAGACGATCCTGCGGGCACTCCACGACGGGAGTACCGGCCGCTGCAGCATTGTGGCCGACGTAGGCCAGCACCAGATGTGGGTGGCGAAGCTGTTCCCCTACCGCCGGCTCAACACCCATTTCTCGTCCGGCGGGCTGGGCGCCATGGGCTTCGCCGTGCCGGCGGCCATCGGTGTGCACCTCGCGCGCCCCGATGAGCCGGTGTGGGCCATCTCCGGCGATGGCGGATTCCAGATGAACATGCAGGAAATGGCGACTATGGTGCAGGAAGGCCTGCCCATCAAGCTCGCGATCTTCAACAATGGCTATCTCGGCATGGTGCGGCAGTGGCAGCAGTTCTTCCATGGACGTCGCTACTCGGCCACGCCGATCTGGAGTCCCGACTACGTGAAGCTGGCCGCGGCGTATGGCATTGCCGGATACCGGGTGGAACAGGGTGGGCAGATCGCTGGCGCCATCGAGGCGGCGCTGGGAGATCCCGGTCCCGCGCTGATCGAGTTCGTCATCGAGCAGGAGGCCAATGTGTACCCGATGATTCCCCCCGGTGCGTCATTGTCCGAGGTGATCGAGACGGCTCCTGCGCCCGAGCCGGCGTCGGCATGAGCACTCTCCACTGCATCACGGTCGTCCTGGACGACAAGCTGGTGACTCTTAACGCGGCCGTCGGGCTTCTCCGCCGCCGCAACCTTCCCGTACGGAGCGTGACTTTCGGGCCGCATGTGACCGAGGGACGCTCGAGGCTCTTTGCGATGATCGAGGCAGATGAGGACGCGGCGCGGCGGGTAGCGTTGCTGTTCGAGAAGCTCATTGGTGTTGACGAGGCGCGCGCAGTGCCGGCTGGCGACATGGTGATGCGCGAACTGGCGCTCATCCGGATCCGCGCCCAGCTGGAGTCGTACGGCGAACTGCTGGATGTGCTCAGTCTCTATCACGCAAACGTCATCGAGGAAGGGCCTGACGCGCTCGTCGTCGAGCTGTCGGGTCCCGACAGCTTCGTGCTCTCCTGCCTGCGCGCGGTCGAGCGCTTCGGCATCGTCGATGTTGCCCGGAGCGGTGCGGTTGTGATCGAGCGGCCCGCCGAGAGTCCCCGTACCCCCACGTCCACTGAGGCTTCCGTATCATGAGCCCGACGCTCCAGGTGTTCTACGACGGCGACGCCAGTATCGATCGCCTCCTCGGCCGCACGATTGCCGTCATCGGCTTCGGCAGCCAGGGTCATGCGCACGCGCTCAACCTGAAGGAGTCGGGTCAGAAGGTCGTGGTCGGGCTCCGGCCCGGCGGCGTGTCGTGGAAGAAGGCAGAAATGGCCGGCCTCGATGTGCGGAGCGTCGCTGACGCGGCCCGCGCAGCGGACATCATCATGCTCCTCGTGCCCGACCAGGACATGCGGGAGATCTACGAGAAAGGCGTGGCACAGGGACTCTCCGCGGGCAAGACACTGCTCTTCGCGCACGGCTTCAACATCCACTTCGGCGAGATCAAGCCACCGGCGGACGTCGATGTCGCCATGGTCGCGCCGAAGTCGCCCGGGCATCTGGTGCGGAGCGAATACGAGGGTGGGCGTGGCGTGCCCGGCCTGGTCGCCGTGCATCAGGATGCGAGCGGCAACGCGCTGGCCGATGCTCTGGCCTACGCCGCCGGCATCGGCTGTACCCGTGCCGGCGTCATCCACACGTCGTTCCGCGAGGAGACCGAGACGGACCTGTTCGGCGAACAGGCGGTGCTCTGCGGCGGTGCCACCGCGCTGGTGAAGGCCGGCTTCGAGACGCTGGTGAAGAATGGCTATGCCCCTGAGATGGCCTATTTCGAGTGCCTGCACGAGCTCAAGCTGATCGTGGATTTGATGTACCGCGGTGGCATGGGCTTCATGCGCTATTCGATCAGTGACACCGCCGAGTACGGTGACTACACCCGCGGCCCACGGATCATCACAGACGAGACTCGCAGGGAGATGCAACGGATCCTGGACGAGATCCGGAGTGGCGCGTTCGCGAAGGAGTGGCTCGCCGAGAACCGCGCCGGCGGCCCGAACTTCAAGCGCATGCGCGCCGCTGATCACGACCACCTGCTGGAACAGACCGGCCGGACCCTCCGGGTGATGATGCCGTGGAGTGAGGAAGGGAAGGCGGCGGCCGTCGCGAAGGCGCGGGAGCCGGCAACGGTGTGATGCGAGAGCCACGTACCCTCTTCCAGAAGATCTGGGATGCCCACGTGGTCCACGCGATGCCCGGGGGGCCCGCGCTGTTGTACGTCGACCTGCACTTGGTGCACGAAGTCACCTCCCCCCAGGCGTTCGAGGGGCTGAGGCTCGCCGGTCGTCGGGTGCGGCGTCCCGAGCGCACGCTTGCCACCGTCGACCACAGCGTGCCCACCGGCGACCGGCACCTCCCCATTGCCGACCCGATTGCCGCGCAGCAGGTCAGCACCCTGACCGGCAACGCGCGTGCGTTCGGTCTGCCGCTCTTCGATCTCGATTCGCCCGACCAGGGCATCGTGCACGTGATAGGGCCGGAACTTGGTGCGACCCAGCCCGGAATGACCATCGTCTGCGGCGACTCGCACACTTCCACCCACGGCGCGTTTGGCGCTCTCGCCCTGGGCATCGGCACGAGTGAGGTGGAACACGTGCTTGCCACGCAGTGTCTCATGCAGCAGCAGCCACGGACGATGGAGGTTCGGTTCGACGGCAACCTGCCGGCCGGGCTCACGGCCAAGGACATGATTCTGGCGGTGATCGGCCGCATCGGCACAGACGGTGCCGCCGGTCACGTGCTGGAGTACCGTGGCAGTGCGATCCGGCCGCTGTCGATGGAGGGCCGGATGACCATCTGCAACATGTCGATCGAGGCCGGCGCGCGCGCGGGGTTGATCGCCCCCGATGCCACCACCTTCAGCTACGTCGAAGGCCGGCCGCGAGCTCCCCGGGGCGCCGATTGGGATGCGGCGGTGGAGGGCTGGCGGGGACTGACAACGGACGAAGGAGCGCGGTTCGATCGCTCGGTGACGATCGACGTGTCGACTCTCGCCCCCCAGGTCACGTGGGGGACCAATCCCGGTATGGTGGGCGACATCACCGGGCGCGTGCCGGTTCCTGCGGAGGGCGATTCAGCTGATGCGCGTGATGCCCTTGAACGCGCGCTGCAATACATGGGACTGGAGCCCGGCGCGCCCCTGGAAGGGCTCAAGGTGGACAGGGTCTTCCTCGGTTCCTGTACCAATGCGCGGCTGGAAGACCTCCGCGCCGCCGCCTCGGTCGTCCGCGGGCACAAGGTGGCGCGTGGCGTCCGGGCGCTGGTCGTGCCCGGTTCCCAGCGGGTGAAGCGCGCAGCCGAGGCGGAGGGGCTCGACGATGTCTTCATCCGGGCCGGCTTCGAATGGCGGAACAGTGGCTGTTCCATGTGCCTGGGGATGAACGACGATGTGCTCGGCAGCGGAGAACGCTGCGCATCCACCTCGAACCGAAATTTCGAGGGGCGCCAGGGAAAGGGTGGGCGCACGCACCTGATGAGCCCGGTCATGGCAGCGGCGGCAGCGGTGGCCGGAGAATTGGTGGACGTGCGCGAGTTGGTGCGGGGGAGTGAGCGGACAACGGTGAGCGCTGGACGGTAGTTCCGCACTGGCCACGTTTTTCGTTTGCCGTTGCCGTTCAATCCTTGTTTTGTGCGGGGGATGTTCTCATGCAGCCGTTTACGGTCCACACCGGTTTCGCCGCGGCCCTGCCGAGGGTCAATGTCGATACCGATCAGATCATCCCGAAGCAGTTCCTGAAGCGCATCGAGCGCACCGGTTTCGGCAAGCACCTGTTCCACGACTGGCGCTACCTTCCCGATGGCTCGCCCCACCCGGGATTCGAGTTGAACCTGCCGCAGGCGCGCGGCGCGACGATCCTGGTCGTCGGGCCCAACTTCGGGTGCGGGTCATCGCGGGAGCACGCGCCGTGGGCTCTTGCCGACTATGGCTTTCGCGCCATCATTGCGCCATCGTTCGCCGACATCTTCTATAACAACTGCTGCCAGAACGGCCTGCTTGCCGTGCGGCTCGAAGATGCCACGGTGCGTTCCCTGTTCGTGCTGGCCGGGCGGGGCGACCCGTTTGAGCTTACCGTCGATCTCCGAATCAAACGGGTCACCGGGCCCGGCGGCTTCCGGGCTACGTTCGACATGGATCCGTACCGGAGGCAGATGCTGCTGGAGGGCCTGGACGAGATCGGACAGACACTGCGGCAGGAACTGCGGATCGCCGCCTACGAACGGCGGATGGAAGCGCTGGGGAGGCTCGTATGACGCGGTATCGTATCGTAGTACTCGCGGGCGACGGCATCGGCCCGGAGGTCACCGACCAGGCGACCCGGGTGCTCGGCGCCGTTGCCGACCGGTTCGGCTGGCAGGTCGAGCTGGTACCCCATCTCGTCGGCGGCGCGGCCTACCGGGCCACGGGTTCAGCGTTGCCGCCCGCGTCGCTCTCGGCCGCGCTCGAGTGCGACGCGGTGCTGCTGGGCGCCGTCGGTGATCCGTCTCTGGACGAGGTGCCTCGCGACGACCGCCCGGAGGCGGGACTGCTCACCCTGCGGAAGCGGCTCGGCGCGTTCGCCAACCTGCGACCGGTACGCGTGCGCCCTGCGCTGGCCACAACGTCCCCGCTCCGGCCCGAGGTGCTGCACGGCGTCGATGTCCTGATCGTGCGCGAGCTCACCGGCGGCCTCTACTATGGTGAGCCACGCGGACGCTACGGAAGCCGGGCGGTCAACACCCTCACCTATGACGCGAGCGAGATCGAGCGGGTGGCGCGCGTCGCGTTCGAGGCCGCGAAGGGCCGCGGCGGACTGGTCACGTCGGTGGACAAGGCAAACGTGCTCGAAGTGTCGCAGCTGTGGCGCGAAACGGTCACCAGGGTCGGCAAGGAGTACCCGACAGTGCGCCTTGACCACCAGCTGGTCGACACCACAGCCATGCGACTCATTTCCTCTCCTTCTGCGTTCGACGTCGTGCTGACCGAGAACATGTTCGGTGATATTCTGAGTGACGAAGCAGCCGTTCTTGCCGGGTCACTCGGGCTCCTGCCATCCGCGGCGCTGGGTACGGGGCCCGGCCTGTTCGAGCCAGTGCACGGCTCCGCTCCCGATATCGCGGGCAAGGGTATCGCCAACCCGATCGGGGCCATCCTGTCGGTCGCGATGCTGTTCCGGTTTGGCCTGAAGCAGCCCCATGCCGCCGAAGTCATCGAGCATGCCATCGACGAGGTCGCTGAGCGAGGCTACCGTACCGCCGACATTGCGCGCCACGGGGAACGGCCGCTGTCGACGGGTGAGATGGGTACCCGAATCACCGACTTGGTCTTGCATGCACAAGGTGCGTTCACCTAACATTGAACAGGAAGTGGTCGGGACAGCCCACTCGCGTTAGGTTCCAAGCACTATGAAAACCTTTCTGGCTGTTCCCGGCGCTGCTGGTCGCCGTTCCCGCGACGGCAATGGCGCAAGGCGATTCCGCCAGCAGTGCAGCGGCGGCGTGCGCCGGTCAGAAGACGGGCCTCGTGTTCAGCGAGACATTCTCGAGCACCGCTGATTTCGGCCGCGTGCTCTTGTGTGCTGGTGCCCAGTACAACGCAGAGACCAACCGGGGCGGCGTGAAGCTCAGTGCCCGCGCGCTGCTGCCTGGGGTGCAGTCGCCGCGAATCACCGAACTGATGGGTGGTAACGCGGCGGGCGGTGTCGGCGGGGGCGGCGCGATCTACAAGTTGCTGGCGTATGCGGATGGCGTCTATGAAATCCGGGTCACGGCCGTGCAGGCAGCGGCCAGTGTCACGCTGAAAATTACCCGCACGAAGTGAGTCCCAGGTCGTCAATCGCCGGCGCCGGCGATTGACGACTGCTCAGTCGGTCACGGCTCCCCTGCTCGCACTCGACACCAACTTTGCATACTTGGCCAGGACCCCGCGCACGTAGCGAGGTCTGGGCGCAGTCCATTCCGCGCGCCGCCGGGCAAGCTCTGCATCATCCACCTCCAGTTGCAGCAGGCGGCGCGGCGCATCGATCGTGATCGTATCGCCTTCCCGCACCAGTCCGATCGGCCCGCCGACAGCCGCCTCGGGAGCGACGTGCCCCACCACCATTCCGTAGGTCCCGCCCGAAAACCGCCCGTCGGTAATGAGGCCCACGCTGTCTCCGAGGCCCGCGCCGATGATCGCCGAGGTGGGTGCCAGCATTTCCCTCATGCCGGGGCCGCCGATCGGGCCTTCGCTCCGGATCACGAGGATATCGCCGGGTCGGATCCTCCCACTCAGGATAGCCGCCAGGCACTCCTCCTCCGACTCGTATACTCGCGCCGGGCCGCGGATGCGCGGGTTCTTCACGCCGCTGATCTTCGCCACCGCGCCGTCGGGGGCGAGGTTGCCGCGCAGCACCGCGAGGTGACCCTCTGCGTACATGGGTCGGTCCCAGGGCCTGATGACCTCCTGCCCGGCCGGCGAGTTGGCGTCAGCGATATTCTCCGCCAGCGTCCGGCCCGTGACGGTCATGCAGTCTCCGTGCAGCAGGCCATGCGTGAGCAGCAGCTTCATCACTGCCGGTACGCCACCGGCGCTGTGCAGGTCCGTGGCGACGAAGCGCCCCGAAGGCTTGAGATCGCAGAGTACCGGCACCCGTGCGCGGATGCGCTCGAAGTCGTCCAGTTCGAGTGGCACCTGAGCCGCATGCGCGATGGCGAGGAGATGAAGCACGGCGTTGGTGGAACCGCCGAGAGCCATGCAGACGGCGATGCCATTTTCGAACGCCTCGCGCGTGAGTATCTGCCTCGGGGTGAGGCCGAGGCGAATGCATTCCAGCAGGGCCACCGCGGACTGCGCGGCGCTCTCCGCCTTCTCCGCATCCTCGGCGGCCATCGTGGAGGAGCGGGGCAGGCTCATTCCCATCGCCTCGAATATCGATGACATCGTGTTGGCGGTGAACATGCCGCCACAGCTCCCTGCGCCCGGACACGCCTTGCGCTCCACCGCCTCGAACTCGGCGCGCGGGAGGTTGCCGGCCGCGTGCTGCCCCACCGCCTCGAAGACACTGACGACCGTGAGGTCGTGCCCCCCATGGTGCCCGGGCTTGATGGTCCCGCCGTAGACGAACACGGCGGGAATGTCCATGCGGGCCATCGCGATCATGGCCCCCGGCATGTTCTTGTCACACCCGCCCACGGCCAGTACCCCGTCCATGCTTTGCGCCCCGCAGGCCGTCTCGATGGCATCCGCGATCACCTCACGCGACACGAGGGAATACCTCATCCCCTCGGTACCCATGGAGATGCCGTCGCTGACCGTGATGGTGCCGAACATCTGCGGCATGCCGCCGCCGGCGCGGATCGCAGCCTCGGCCCGGTGCGCCAGCACGTCGAGTGCCGCGTTGCAGGGGGTGATCGTACTGTATCCATTCGCTATGCCGACGATAGGCTTGGTGAAGTCGGCGTCGCCAAAGCCTACGGCGCGCAGCATCGCGCGGTTGGGCGCGCGCTGGTCGCCCTCGGTGATGGCCCTGCTGTGCTGATTGAGCGACATGAGTCAGGCTGGGATCGGGGAGCGATTGGCCTCCCGGGAAAGATCCCGCCCCGATACCCTGCGCGGCAAGGCATCGGGCGGAGTACGACGGGAAGCGGTCGAGAGAGGCGTGCTCGAGGGCGCGCCGCTGCATTTCGTCTGCGGTCCAGTACGCCATCATCGCCACGCCGTAGACCATGAAATTCACCGCAGCCGTGTGTGCCGCATTCTTCGCTCGGGTGAAGCCGGTTTCGACCATGCAGAAACCGAGCTGCATGAGATCACCAGGAAGCCCGCGACCAGTGTCCACACGAAATTGAGCCCGATTCCCACGTTCGCGACGCGGGCGTTCACCGATTCGACGGTGGGAGCTGCGCAGCGACCGCAAGCGACACTGCGCACAGCAGGAACATCGCGAAGAGCGTCGGGCGTTTCATCGGTGCCGCTCTCTGGTGAACGAATGCCCGGTCGGTGCCGGAGAGACCCCGACCCAATGCACCTCGCGTCAGGCATGAATTGCATAAAATGCACTGATTACTGTGCGTCTATTCAACCACGTTGTTGTGGATCTGTAGCTGAAATATGTTGAGTTGATAATGTGAGTTGATATATTAACTCGTTGTGACCAAGTAGTTTATGTTATTGTACCTTTGATGAATTACCTGAGTTTCTCACTCGAAAAACGAATTGTTCGAGCATCGGCATGCTAAGGAAGATGTGCTAAAAATGCAGAATTCTGTTGACAAACCGACATCGATGCACAACCTTGTGAAAGCCATGCACAAGCCAACGCTCTGCGCCGGTACAACCGGTCCCAATCGAAACGTTCAGCCGCGCCGAAATCGCGGCGCGGCGAGCACCCCGCACCCCAAGCGCAGCGACTGAGCCGACTGGCCCCATTCACGGTGCCGCTCACGCCTCCGCGCTGTCCTGTGCGGGGGCCTTTTCGTTTTTTCGCCCACGTGTCGAGCTCCCGCCGCTCAACGCGAAGGGATCACCCGAGGCGAGGAGCAGTGAGGACAACTCCATGGCCCGACGCTTTCGACCGGTTCTTCTCGTGACGCTGATTGCCGCTGCCCTCGCGGGCCGGGCGGCGGCGCAGGCGGTGGCCCAGCCCGACAGTGCCGCGAAGGCGGACACCACCGCCGCGCCGGCGGAGCCGACGCCTGGCCTCAAGCTCGGGGCCTTGCCGCTCTACCTCACGGGCTACGTGACCACCACCTTCACCTACTCGTTTGCGGCCACGGACAACCTCCTGGTGGGCCGGTTCTACGACCGCTACCAGAAGCAGTTCATGATCAACGCCGCGGAGCTGGGCATCACCAAGCCGGTCGACACCGGCAAGCTCGACGCCGGCGCCCGCATCGAGCTCCTCTTCGGCCAGGACGCCGCCGTCACCCAGTCGGCCGGGTTCAACCTCGGGAGCAACGGGGACCTCACCGAGGCCTACGTCGTGCTCAACGTGCCGACCGGGGGGGCCGATCACTGGATCCAGTTCAAGCTGGGCAAGATGTGGACGATCATGGGCTACGAGGTGATCGACGATGTGATCGATCCCAACCTCGACGTGGGCAACCAGTTCATCTACCTGGAGAACTTCACCAACACCGGGCTGGGGGTGGACTTCAAGTTCGGGCCCAAGGTCGATGCCCAGCTCCGGATCATCAACGGCTGGGACGTGGTGGTGGACAACAACAGCGCGCTGTCGTTCATGGGCCGGCTGGGGCTCACGCCCAGCCCGGCGGTGACCATCGGCCTGCTGGGCTTCGTGGGCCCGGAGCAGGCCGACAACAACGACAACCTGCGCTATGGCTTCGAGGGGCTGGGCACCTTCAAGGTGGGGTCCAAGACGACGATTGTCGCCCAGTTCGACTACGGCGCGGAAGAGGGCCTGCTGCCCGATCCCAACGAGAACGCGACCTGGTGGGGCGGGGGCGTGTGGTTCGTGCAGGACCTGTCGGCCACCCTCAACCTGGCGTTGCGGGGCGACTACATGGACGACGCGAACGGCGTGCGCACGTCCGGGGTGCTCGGCTACCCGGTGGCCGACGCCCGCAAGGCGGGCAGCGTGACGGCGACGCTCAACATCCATGTCTTCCCCAAGGCGACCATCCGGCCGGAGTTCCGCGTCGACTTCTCCAGCCTGGACGACTATGGCGAGACGACCGACCCCAAAAGCTCCCAGCCCTCGATCGGTGTGGGCGCGACCTACCAGTTTTAGCGGCAGCGGGGTGAGCGCCGTCACGGGTCGCGCTCACCTCGGTGACGGCTTCAGGTCGGGCCGAGAATCTCGGCCGCTTCCGCATCCATCTGCTTCCGGTGCTCAACCAGGCGCAGCGCATAGCGCTCGAGTGCCTTCTCCCGCTCCGTAACCGCTACCCACGCCGGCACCGGCATGGGCCGGCCATCGACACCAAGCGCCACGAATACTGCGAGGCAGTAGGCACAGCGGTGCGTGTCGCGCTCGCGCGGGTCACCAGCGAAGATGTCGATGAAGATGTGCATGCTTGAGCGTCCCGTGTGGATCACCTGGCTGCGCATGTCGACCGCCGATCCTACCATGATGGGCTTGAGGAAATGCAGCGACCCGACGTAGACGGTGACGCAGTAGGTGCCGCTCCACTGCGCGGCACAGGTGTAGCCCGCTTGATCGATCCACTTCATCACCATCCCCCCGTGCACCTTGCCGCCGAAATTCACATGTGACGGCTCGGTGAGGAACCGCAGCAGGCTCTTACCGGGGCCGCTGTGCTGCTCCATCTCGCGTCCTTTCGGTGAATACCGGTGTGCCCCCGTGGGTGGCACCCTTTGTGCACTTTTGCGACAGGTCAGGCGTCCGACCGGGCGCCCGTTTCAGGGTTACCGTGACAGTCCAACTTAGCGTGGAATCAGCGCTTGGATACCCTTTTCGGGGTGCGCATAACGGCTGGCAGAAGGGGGCCTGAAAGGGCGCTCCGGATGCCGACGTGCACGATGCAACGATGACTGCCCGCTCCCAACTCGACTCGGTGACCCACGTCACCTGTCCACGCTGCAGTGGCGAGCGGGGCACCACGTGCGTGTGTACGCCGCATGATCCGCTCCCCGGTGACGTTGAGCTGATCCAGGCACTGAGTGAGGCGCTCGGGGCGCAGTACGTGGTGGTGCGCCGCCTGGCACAGGGCGGATTCTCCGATGTCTTCGAGATCTGCGACATCGAGCTGGACCGGCGTCTCGCGGTCAAGGTACTGCGGCCCGACGTGGCCTGGACCCATGGCATGCGCGCCCGTTTCAAGCAGGAAGCGCGTGCCATTGCCCGCCTGAATCACCAGCACACGGTGCCGATCCACTTCGTCGGGGACAGTGCCGGGCTTGTCTTCTACGTGATGTCGTTCGTGGAGGGTCCCACGCTCGCCGACCTGCTGCTGGCGCAGGGACCCCTTCACCCGCAGACGCTCGTTCCCATGGTGCTGCCGGTTCTCGAGGCCCTCGAGCACGCGCACGCGAACGGCATCATTCATCGCGACATCAAGCCTGACAACGTGCTCATCGAGGAGGCGACCGGACGTCCGCTGCTTCTCGACTTCGGCATCGCCAAGTGCCTGGATGGCATCTCGACCCACACGCAGATCGGGTTCGTCGTTGGCACGCCGCTCTACATGAGTCCGGAGCAGGCGCTGGGACGGGACACCGTCGACGCCCGCGCCGATCTGTACGCGTTTGGCGCTATGCTGTTCCAACTCCTCACGGGCGCGCCCCCGTACGAGGGCAAGACTTCGCAGGAGATCGTTGGGCGCCATCTGTCGGAGCCGGTCCCCGATGCCACTGTTCGCAATCCGCGCGTTCCTGCCTGGCTGACCGGTGTGATCCGCCGCTGCATGGCGAAGGATCCTGCCGACCGCTATCCCTCGGCCGCGCATGTCATGGAGGCATTGCGCGCCGGACTCTCCACCATGCCAGCGGCCGCCACCGTCAAGGCCAGAAAGCCCGCCGTGGATCACCCGCCGGTGTCCCTGGAACTGGCGAGCAGGGCACGGCGTGGACGCTTCTTGGATGGCCGCCGCGGCGATGCTGTTCATAGCAGCGAGCGGCGCCATACTGCTCCGCCCGGGCACGCCGGCGACGCTCATCGTTTCGAATCGGCTGATGAGCCCCGTTTGGCTCACACTGGCCGATGGACGACAGCAGCTGGTCGACCCTGGCGACAGCTTGCGGCTGCAGTGGCCTGCCGGACGTGAACTGAACGCGGACTGGTCGATCGTGCGACCGGTCGCCGCCAATGGGAAGGTGCTCGGTGAGGAACTCAAGGGCACCTTCGGCGACAAGGACCCCAGCGGCGTCATCCGGCACGCGATCGACCTCTCGTCCGCCCCCGATGCCTGGTTCGCGCCGCGCGTCACGAACGCCGCAGGGGTCCTGCTGCGCGTCGCCGTGGAACCCCGGCCCGGGCAGCAGCTCTGCGAGTGCGACGTCCCGTCGGACGCCTCACCAAGGTGGCTTGGGTACTACCGCCTGCTGCCAGGCACCACGGTGCGCGTGCAAGACGCCTCCGGCCGGGAGGCGGTATTCGACGGTCTGGATGCGCGAGTCGAATCTGGATCGGGCCTGATCGCGCTCCGCGTCGAGAAGCGCGACCTGCCTCCGCTCGCTCGCGGGCCCGACCGCCCGGCGCGCACGCGATCGAACAGCTATGCGGCGCGCGTGGCCACACCCGCGCCGGAGCCGGTCATCGAGGAGCCCGTCGCCACTGTTGAGCCGGAGCCGGTTGTCGAGGCGCCAGCGCCGGAGCCAGTCGTTGAGGCGCCCCCGCCGCCCGTTGAAAAGAAGCCGGTGCGCAGCTCCAGTCCCGTCAGCGGCTTCCTCCCGGCGCGCTGAGCGCCCCGGGCGTCAACCGCCCGCAATCCTATTCCTGAGCAAAGTTGATGGCGGACGACCAGCCCACCGTGACACAGACGGTCACCGTGCCGCAGGCTGGCACGGTGGCGCAGCGACTCGCGGCGGCATTGGGCACCGAATACGAAGTCCTCGGCTGCGTGGGAACCGGCGGATTCGCCGAGGTCTACGAGGTCCAGGATCGGCAACTCGACCGGCGCCTCGCCGTGAAGGTGTTGCGACCCGACCTGATCTGGGCCGAGGGTACGCTCGCCAGATTTCGCGACGAAGCCAGGGCCATTGCTGCCCTCGACCATCCGAACATCCTGCCTATCCATTTCGTGGGCGACGGACAGGGCCTCGTGTATTACGCGATGCCGTTCGTGAATGGTGAGCCGCTCACGTCCGTGCTCAAGCGTGAAGGGCCGATGCAGGCGGAGCGTGCCGTGCCCCTCGCGCTTGGTATGCTGGCGGCCCTCGAGCACGCGCACGAATCCGGGCTCGTCCATCGCGACATCAAACCGGACAACATCATGCTCGAGCGCCGCACCGGGCGGCCTATCCTGGTGGACTTCGGCATCGCGAAGCGGCTGGACAAGGCGGCCGGCACTACCCAGGCAGGATTCGTAGTGGGCACGCCCGCCTACATGAGCCCGGAACAGGCGATAGGGCATGCCGGCCTGGACCGCCGTGCCGACATTTATTCCCTTGGCGCGGTGCTCTTCCAGATGGTGACGGGCACGCCACCCTATGAGGGCGAGGACAGCCAGGAGGTCGTACGCCAGCATCTCTCCGCGCCGGTGCCGGCGCCGGAGTCCCGCAGGGCCGGCGTTCCCGCGTGGCTCTCGGCCGTCATCATGCAGGCGCTGGCAAAAGACCGGGCTCAGCGATTCCAGACGGCGGACGCCATGGCGCGCGCGCTGCGAGCCGAGGTTGCGCCGGAGGCCAGCGCACGGCATCAGGGAAGCGTGCTTCGAACGGCGCTGGGGGTGGTTGGTGCGGCACTCGTTCTGGTTACGGCCCTCGGATACTTCGCGAGCCGCAATGCGCACCTGGTGGTCGTGAACCACCTGTCGGTGCCGGTTGGCGTCGTGCTCGGCACCTCGTCCGAACATCGCCTGGCTCCTGGTGACTCGAGCACCATGAGTGTTCCACGAGCCACCGCGCTAACCGTCAGCTGGTATGCCATCAGCCCGCGCTCGGGAAGGGGCCAGGTGGCGGGGAGCGACCTGCAACGCACCCAGACCCTGGACACGCGTCAACGGGTGCTTCGACTCGAAGCACGCGCTGACAACGGCGGCCCGCCGCTCTTCCTGCCCTACGTTACCAATGCAACCGGCCAGCCACTCACTCTCCGGCTCAACGTCGGCTCATCGGCGGAGGAATCCTGCCGATGCAGCATACCCCCGGGCGCGGTTCGCGTGCCGCTGGGATTCTATCCCTTGTTCCGCAACAGCAGTGTCCGGGCGATTCTTCCCAACGGTCGCGTGGCCACCTTCGAGGGTCTGGGCTCGCAGGTGAATCGCGCCTCGGGTGTCGTCCGCCTTCGTTTCGAACTCAGGGATTTCCGGGACACCAGCGCACTGCAAGGAAGAATGAGGAAGTAGGATCCTCGCGCGTCACCGCCGCTTCAGGCCGAGGATTCCCGCGGGGCCCACGGCATCGTCGCCGAATTTTTCCCTTACCTGATCGACGGCTCGCGAAAGCTGCCGCAGCCGGGCTCGTCCGGGCGCTTCGAACAGGTCGGCTTCGGCCGCGTGCATGAGGTTCGTGACGCTCACACCGATCAGGCGCACGCCGCGGTTGCGTTGACGCACCGTGGCGAACGCGGCAGCGAAGAGGGGGCGGACTGCCTCGAAAAGGTCGCGATCCAGATCGGTGGCCTCCCGCAGCGTGGCACTGCGCGTCACCGTAGTGAAATCATCATGTCGGAGCTTGAGCGTGACCGTCCGGGCCAGCAGCTGCTCGTCGCGCAGCTGAGCCGAGACTCGCGTCACGAACAGCAGGAGCGTCGTCTCGAGCTCGTCGGGATCACGCACATCGCTGGCGAAGGTCGTCTCCCGGCTCACCGAGCGCGCCGGCCGGCCGCCCCGCAGCACCGTCCCCCCCCAGCCATGGGCCCGCATCTTGAGCGGTCGCGCTTCGTCGCCAATCAATCTGGCGAGTTGCGCCTCGGCCATTTGCTGCACCTGCCATACGTCCTCGAGGCCGACGGTCGCCAGCCGCCGCGCTGCGGCTGGGCCGATACCGGGCATGGCGCGCAGGGGCAGCCCCGCCAGGAAACCTTCCTCCCAGCCCGTCCGCACCTCGGTGATGCCGCGCGGTTTGGCTGCATCCGACGCGAGCTTGGCCACCATGCGGTTGGGCCCGATGCCGATGCTCACGTCGAGGCCGGCCTCCGCGCGTACGGTATCGCGAATCGACTGGGCCACGGGCAAGAGGGATACCGGATGCAGGCGCTCGGTGCCGGTGAAGTCGAGGTAGCCCTCGTCAAGCCCGGACATGACGACCGTTGGAGAAAAGCGCTCCAGAATTGTGCGCACCTGCCGCGACGCGTCGCGGTACCACGCGAACTCGCCCTTGAAGAAAGTGGCGCCCGGACAGAGCGCCACGGCGCGGGCGATCGGCATGCCCGCGCGCACGCCGAACTTCCGCGCGCCATACGAAGCCGATTGCACTACTCCTCGTGACTCGCGGCGTCCGCCCACCACCAGCAGCGCGATGCCTCGCAGTTCCGGATTGCGCTGCCGGCACACCTCGACGAAGAAGGCGTCGAGGTCCACGTGCATCAGGCGCGCGGGCACGTGGCCATCCTACCTGATACGGATCCCGGCGACCGATGCGCCGACAAACGGCTGTTCACGGTTGGCGCCGACCTTGAAGTTGAGGTTGGCGATGCAAATGGTGTTCCCGGGTAAGGGATCTGCGGTTGATGCCGGTCATGCGTTGGTACCGTTTCCCGTACCAGTTTGCTTCTAGGGCACGTCGACGGCCGCGATCTGGGCGCCCTTGTACTTCGTCCCGCGGTTGTCACCGAAGGGGAAGTTGAGATTGGTGAGGTAGAACGTGCGGCCCGCCCGCTTGAGTTCCGCCGGAAAGTGAAGCACCGCGGCGGCAGAATCGTGTACCACGATCGTGACGTTACCAGTCCGGGAGATGCGCGCCAGCGTGTTGCTGAAGTTGGCGGAAACCCAGATATCCCCCCGCGCGTCCACCAGGATCCCATCGGCCCCGAGGAGGCGGGCGTCCCTGACGACGGACGAGATGGCCCCCAGTTGGTAGCCCTGCTTGACCTCGATACGCGTGATCTCGCCCGTGCCGGTGTTGGCGGTGTACACGTTGCCCGCTGAATCGATGCCGAGGCCGTTCGTCACATAGACGCGAACCGGCATCGTGGTGTCGTTGGACACCATCGTGTAGCCCTTCGCAAAGACCTTCGCCGTGCCGCCCTTCGGGCCCACGTGGTACACCGCGTTCTTGTCGCCGCCGGATATCCAGAGGTGGCCGTTGGCATCGAAGGCGAGACCGTTGGCACCCTCGGCACCTGACGCGAACGCCTCGGCGTCGCGGCGTGCCTTGAAGTCGGGCTTGCCGAGCTTCGCGGCGTCGATGCGATAGATGATTCCGGTCTGGGGCGCACCGACATAGATGTTGCCCGCGGTGTCGGCAGCCACACCGAGCAGCGCCTCCCCGGGCTTGGTGGGAAGCTGGCCCACGCGTTCCACCCG
Organism: uncultured Gemmatimonadales bacterium; assembly: GCA_963822925.1. Classification (GTDB taxonomy): domain Bacteria; phylum Gemmatimonadota; class Gemmatimonadetes; order Gemmatimonadales; family GWC2-71-9; genus JAGGAG01. The sequence continues at coordinate 28,062 of CAWGJN010000012.1, read as the reverse complement.
GCCCGTGGCCACGTCGACCCCATACACGGCGCCGTCCTTCCAGTCCGCGACGTACAGCTTTCCGCCGTGCTCCGCGATCCCCTCGATGCGGGAGGCACTGTCACCGATGGTGGCGAAGATCCGCAACTGTGGCGTCCCGGCCGCGACCGGCGCGGCGACGGCGCTGTCTTGCATGCCGGCAGGCGGGGAAGGGGTTCGAGCGCTGCGCAGCAGATAGATCGCGACCGCAGCGGTCGCCACGCCCGCGAGGACTCCGAGGGTACGCCGGGCGGCAGTCATGGGATCATGCTCCTATACCAGGTGAACCGCGGTCGCCTTCAATCCTAACCACACCCTGACGCCCGCCCGAAGGCCGAGTTCGCTCGCGGTCGCTGTAGTGACCGCGGCGACGAGATCGCGGCCGGCCGTCACGTGGACCTGCACTACGGGCCCGAGATGCTCCACCCGTTGAACTGTTGCCTCGAGACGGTTGCGAATTGAGCTCGGCAGCGCGTTCGCACTGAGGAGCAGGTCTTCCGGACGGATGACCGCGTGCGCCGGCCCCTCGCGCTCCGCCACCACGTGCAGTTCGAGAGGGCCGCTGACGAACCGGGCGGCGAACCGTCCGTCCGCCTGCATCTCGCCCACCTGCTCCACGTGACCGGACACCACATTTCCGGTGCCGACGAACCGGGCGACGAACGCGGAACTGGGATACCGAAAGACGTCCTCAGGAACTCCTTGCTGCACGATGTGTCCGTCAGCCATCACTGCCACCATGTCGCCCAGGCGCAGGGCATCGTCGAAATCGTGGGTCACCTGCAGTGTCGTGATGCCCTCCGCCTCGTGCAGGGCGCGGAGCTCGCGGCGCAGGACCACCCGGGTCGAGGGGTCCACGGCCGCGAAGGGCTCATCCAGGAGCAGGGCCGAGGGGCGGGGGGCCAACGCGCGCGCGATCGCGACCCGCTGCTGTTCGCCGCCGCTCAAGGCGTGAACGCCCCGCCCGAGAAGCGCCGTGATGCCGAGCAGACCGGCGAGTTCCTGCACCCGGGAGGCCGTGGCCTCCGCGCCAGCCGTTCCGTCGTGACGAAGTCCGTAGGCGATGTTCTCCCCGACCGACAGGTGGGGAAAGAGGTGGTACTGCTGGTAAACGATCCCGAGCCGGCGCCGCTCTGGTGGCAGTGCGGTGACATCGTCTCCGTGAGCCCACACCCGCCCTGCGAGCAATGGCGCGTGTCCCGCGATGGCGTCCAGGAGAGTGGTCTTGCCGCTTCCGGTCGGCCCGATGATGAGGGCATAGCCCCCGGTTGGCACGTCGATCGAAATGTCGACCAGGTCGAAGTTGCCGACCCGCACGCGCAGGCCGTCGAGGCGGATCACCGGTACTCCTTGGGCTCGACCAGACGGACGACCGCGAAGACGGCGAGCGCGACCATCAGCAGCAGCACGGCGGCCGGCACGGCGGCGGGCAGCCCAAAGGCGGTGAACCGGTCGAAGATGAGGATGCTGGCCACCTTCGGGTTGTAGGTCAGGATGACGATGGAGCCGAACTCGCTCACGCTCCGCGCCCACGCCAGGATGCCGCCTGCCAGGATGCCGCGGCCCGCCAGCGGTAGCGTCACTCGACGGAAGGAATCCCAGGCGTTGTCTCCCAGCGAACGCGCCACGCGCTCCAGTTTCGGGTCCACCGTCGCAAAGGCCTCCCGGGCGCCGCTCACCAGCAGCGGTGCCGACACGAACAGCATGCCCGCAACGATGCCGGGCACATGGCTCACGAACTGGAGGCCGAGCGAGGCAAGCGCACCGCCGACGAGCGAGTGGCGTCCGAGGAACAGCAGCAGCGCGATGCCGGCGACCGGGTGCGGGACCACCACCGGCAGGTCCACGATGCCGAGCAGCAGTCGGCGGCCGGGGAAGCGCGCACGCGCGAGCAGGTAGCCAAGGGGCACACCGAGGAGGGCAGCGATCGCCGTCGCGGCGCTGGCACAGAGCACAGTGAGGCTGATCGACGCCTGCAGCTCGGGATCGGAGAGGGCGCTGCCCAGGCCCGATGGAGACGCCATGAACAGGAGGCGCACCAGGGGGCCGACGATGAAGAGCACCAGGAGGGCGCCAAGCAACGCGAGCACGAGTCGCGGTGCGGTGAAGCGGGCGTGGGTCAGGTGCGGCTCCGGATATTTGAATGGTCGGACCGGCAGAACCGGCCGGCGTCTTTGGAACCTATATTCGGTCAGGCCGGCCCGCCCGTCCCTGCCGGCATGGACCCTTGTCGAGGAGCGTTGGCGATGATCAGTCCCAGGATGCAGGACGCGCTGAACGAGCAGATCCGGAACGAGTTCTACTCATCCTTCGCATACCTGTCGATGTCGGCCCATTTCGAACACCAGAATCTTCCGGGCTTCGCCACCTGGATGCGCATCCAGGCCGGCGAGGAACATGTGCATGCGATGAAGATCTTCGATCACGTGCTCGACCGCGGGGGCCAGGTGAAGATGCCTGCCATCGCGCAGCCGCCGGTACAGTTCGAGACGGCCATGTCCGTGTTTGAGCAGGCGCTGCTGCAGGAACGGGCTGTCACCAAGAGCATCCACGATCTCTACGCGCTGGCGATGGAGGCGAAGGACTATCCCGCCCGGGTGTTCCTCGACTGGTTCGTGAACGAACAGGTAGAGGAGGAGAAGACGGCGGAACTCATCGTCGAGCAGCTCAGGATGGTGGGCGAGGATCGACCGGCTCTGCTGCTGCTTGACCGTGAACTGGGCCAGCGCAAGTCCGAGGGTGGCGGAGACCACACGCGCAAGAAGCGGGACAACGGGCATCATGACTGACACCGTTCCGGTGCCATGATGACCGCGGTGGCGTTTCTCGGCCTCGGGGCCATTGGCCGGCCGATGGCGGCGCGCGTGGCCGCGCGCTTTCCCATTGCGGTCTGGAACCGCACCACCGCACGCGCCACGGCGTTCGCGGCCGAAACGGGCGCGCGGGCGACCGCGACCCCGCGCGAGGCGGCCAGTGGCGCGGGGATCGTGATCACCTGCCTTCCCACGTCGACCGAGGTGGAAGCCCTGCTCGATGGGCCCGAGGGCCTGCTCGCCGGCATGGCACCGGGTGCGGTGCTGGTCGACTGTACCTCGGGGGATCCTGCGACCAGCCGCCGGATCGCCGCGCGGCTCGAGACCCTTGGCCTCGGTTTTGTCGATGCGCCGGTGAGCGGTGGTACCAATGGCGCCGAGACCGGCACGCTCACCGTCATGGTCGGCGGCGATCCGCAGCTCTTCGATCGGGCCGCGCCGGTACTCTCCGCGTTTGGCTCCCGCATCGTGCGGATGGGACCGGTGGGAACGGGCCACGCGATGAAGGCCGTGAACAACGCGCTGCTTGCGGTGAATATCCTCGCCGTGGGCGAAGGACTCGCGGCGCTGGTGAAGGCGGGCGTGCCGGCGACTACGGCCCTCAATGTCCTCAACGCATCGAGCGGGCGCTCCTTCGTGAGTGAGTCGCTCATCCCCGAGCGTGTGCTCACCGGAACCTTCCCGAAGACGTTCAAGTTGACGCTGCTGCAGAAGGACGCCGGGATCGCGGCGGGGTTGCTGCGCGACGCCGGCGTGACTGGCCCCGTGATCGACCTGGCATTCCAGCTCTACGGCGAGGCCCGCGCCAAGCTGGGCGATGGCGCTGATTATCTCGAAGCCATCAAGGTGATTGAGAAGCAGGCCGGCGTGGAAATCCGGAGATGAACCGCCGGCCGCCTTGCCGCCCTGATTTCCGGCTGCCTGCCGCCTGATGCTTCCCGTCCCGGTCCACCTGGTGCTGATCGCCCCGCAGGACATCGTCAATGTCGCGAGTGCGGTGCGCATCTGCCGCAACTTCGGCATCAAGAGCATGCGCGTCGTGGCGCCCGAGGTGGAGCTCGATGCCTACCGTATCGAGGGGGTGGCTCACAACACGGCGGAGTTCATCTCGCGCATCGAGGTGTACGACACGCTCCAGCCGGCGGTCGCCGACTGCGTGCAGGCCATGGTGCTGACCGGCCGCGAGCGCGCGGCCAAGCGCCGGGTCATCCGGCCCAGCGAGGCGGCGCCCGAGCTGCTCGAGTGGGGGCGGAGCGGCCCGGTAGCCCTCGTAGCCGGCCGTGAGGACCATGGCCTCACCAACGAGGAACTTGATGCCTGCAATACCCTGATCACCATCTCAACCGACCCGAGCTACACCTCGCTCAACCTGGCCCAGGCGATTGCCGTGATGTGCTATGAACTGTGGACGGCCGCGGGTGGCGACAAGGTGGCGTTCAAGCGGCCGCGTCGCGCGGCGAAACCCGCGACGCTGGCGGAACAGGAGCTGATGTTCAACGATTGGGTGCGGACGCTGAGCGCCATCGAGTTCTTCAAGACCCGCCAGTACGACAACGTCGTCCGGTCCCTCCGGGAGACCTTCTTCCGCGCCGGACTCGATCAGCGCGAAGCCAAGCTGTTCCGCGCGATGAGTATCGAGGTCATTCATTTCCTGCGGCGCATGGGCGTGGCGCTTCCAGACGTCGGTCCGCCCGGCTCGCCACCAAGAATCGGGATCGAGGATCTCCCGGGGGACGCGCCGGGGGCCTCCGCAGCGTCTCCGGGAACGACCAGAGAGAGCGACGGGTAGTGTTCCGGAGCCTGGACAACGCGGCGCGGGTCCATCGTGACGTATCCGGGTTGTGTCATCACCATTGGTGACTGTACCTTAGCGGGCCTTCTAGGGTGTGGCTTGCTACCATCCTTGTGATTTTTTTCACAAGTTCGATATCTTGTTTGTGCCGCGGCGTTCCCCAGCGGCATTCGCGCGGTCGGTTCTCCCTTGAGCGGTGAAGCGATAAATGCGGAAGTCGGCGTGGATAGCGTTGGGTGTGGGTGCGTCAGCCATCATCGCGCTCGCGGTCCTCGAACGGCCCTCCGGGGCACAACCGCCAGCGGCGCCGCCGAGCGTCGTCCTGGCGGCATCGGATTCAGCGGCCTTCAAGGGGCCGCGGCAGCCGGTCTACTTCCGCCACGACATCCACGCCGGGCAATACCAGATCACCTGCCAGTATTGCCACTACTCGGTCGCGTACGATGCTGAGCCGGGCATCCCCTCCATGCAGACCTGCATGGGCTGTCATCTGATCGTCGGCGGCAGCGACAGTGCGAACGACCTGCAGATCCAGCTGGTGCGTAAGGCGTGGACCGAGAAGAAACCGATCGAGTGGGTGCGAGTGCATTCGCTCGCGCGGCACGTCCACTTCCCGCATGCCCAGCACATCAAGGGCATGGGGCCGAATGCGTGCTTTGCCTGCCACGGCGATGTGAGTCGCATGCCCCAGGTATACAAGGTGAACAACATCAACAACATGGGATGGTGCATCAACTGCCATCTCGCGCGGGGCGTGAACCGCGACTGCACCGCATGTCACTACTAGGACTCACGCCCTCCCGTCTCTTCGGAGCCTGAATGTCCGACGAACGCGAACAAGCTCCCGACGTTTCCCGCCGGCGCTTCCTCACCGTGCTGGGCACCACGAGTGCCGGCGCGGCGGTGCTGTCCGGCTGCTCGACGGAGAAGGTCGAGAAGCTGATTCCGTACCTGGTGCAGTCGGAGGATCAGGTGCCGGGCGTCGCCACGTGGTATGCGAGCACCTGCACCGAGTGCAGTGCGGGATGCGGGCTTCACGTGCGCGTTCGCGAAGGCCGTCCGGTCAAGCTCGAGGGCAACCCGGAGCATCCGGTCAACAAGGGCGCGCTTTGCGCGCGCGGCCAGGCGGGACTGCAGGGCCTCTACAATCCCGGGCGGGTGCGCGCGCCGATGGTGAAGCAGGGCGGCACGTGGAAGGAGATCAGCTGGGACGACGCGATTGCCATGCTGGCGCAGAAGGTCGGCGCGGCGAGCGGCAAGATTGCGGTCATTTCGGGGGCGGGGCGGGGTACGTTCTCGAGCTTCCTGGGCGACTGGGCCGGGGCGGTGGGCGGCCGCGTCGTGCGCTACCAGCCATTCGACCTCGAGCCCGTGCGAGCCGCTAACGCGCGGGTGTTCGGGCGCGACGAGATCCCGGACTACGACTTCGGCGCCGCGAAGTACATCGTCTCTTTCGGTGCGGAGTTCCTCGAGACCTTCGGCTCGCCCACGGAGTATCAGCTCGGCTACGCGGCGTCGCACGGTTTCACCCAGGGGCGCGAGCCCGCGAAGCACGTCTATTTCGCTCCTCGTGCATCGCTCACCGGCCTCAATGCCGACGAGTGGCATGCCGTGGTACCCGGCTCCGAGACGACTCTCGCCCTCGCGATGGCCGGAATACTTCTGCAGCAGCGTGGTGGCAGCATGTCAGGCATGCCGTCGGTGAGCGTGGACGACGCGGCCAAGGCGACTGGACTCTCTGCCGAAGTCATCACCCGGCTCGCGAAGGAATTTGCGGCGGCCAGTCCCAGCCTCGCTGTAGCGGGCGGCATCGGGAGCCAGAGCGCGGCGGCGACCGAGTTGTGCGCCGCAGTCAACCTGCTCAATCTCGCCGCAGGCAACGTGGGCCAGACCGTGCGCTTCGGCGCCGACCTCGATCATGGCGACGGTTTCGGCGCGCTCGAGGCCCTCTCCCGGTCGATGGGGGCCGGTGAGGTCGAGGTCCTGCTGGTGCACGACGCGAACCCGGTCTATTCCGCCCCGCGCGCCACGAAGTTCGCCGAGGCGCTGGCCAAGGTGCCGTTCAAGGTGTCCACTGCCCAGTTCTTCGATGAGACGGCGGCCGCTTCGGATCTGCTGCTGCCGAGCCACCATGCCCTCGAGCGCTGGGACGACCTGAACCCGCGTAACGGTGTGTGGGGACTGACACAGCCGGTGCTGACGCCCGTGTTCAATACGATGGCGCCCGGCGACATCCTGCTCAAGACGGCGCAGAAGGCGGGCGGCGCGCTGGCGAAGTTTTCCGCGGCGAGCTGGGAGGATCAGCTCAAGGGCAGCTGGCAGGCGCGGTTCCCGGGCGGCGACGCGATGTGGCGGGCGGCCCTGGCGCGCGGGGGCATGTATCAGGACACCACCGTGGTGCCGGTGAAGCTCGCGAGCGCCGAGGTCACGACGACCGTACCGGACCTCGAGGGCAGCGGCGAATTCACGCTGCTGCCGTACGCTTCGTCACACTACTTCGACGGCCGTGGCGCCAACCGGCCCTGGCTCGCGGAGAACCCCGACCCGGTCACCAAGATCACCTGGCAGTCCTGGGTGGAGTTGAGCCCCGAGGCGGCGGCCCGCATCAACGTGCGTGAGGGAGAGATCCTGAAGGTCACGTCGCCTCATGGTTCGGTCGAGGCGGCGGCGTACATCTATCCCGGTCTCCGCAGCGACACGATTGCCATGCCGCTCGGGCTGGGGCACACTGAATTCGGCGAATTCGCGAAGGGCCGGGGCGTGAACTACCTCGACCTGCTCGGGCCGGTGTCCGGGTCGTTCATACCGTACGTATCGGTCAAGGTGCAGGTGGAGCGCACCCACGCGTATCGCAAGGTTGCCAAGACCGAGGGCACCACGCGGCAGCTGGGCCGCGGCATCGCCGAGGCGATGCCGCTCGCCAACGCAGCCAGGGGCATGACGCTGGAACAGTCGGCCAAGGCGGCGGGCCACCCAGAACACGAGATCAACACGCCGCGCGAACTGGAAGCGCTGCAGGGCTGGCGCGACGGCCAGGTGGGCCGGCAGGACGGTGAGGGACGCCGTCTCGGGAACTACGTCGGCGAGCACGCGATGTGGGGTATGGCGGTAGACCTGTCGCGCTGCACCGGGTGCTCGGCCTGCGTCACCGCCTGCTACGCCGAGAACAACATTGCGTGGGTGGGCGAGGAACAGATCCTTCGCGGCCGCGAGATGAGCTGGATGCGCATCGAGCGCTACTGGGAGGGCGGCTTCGACGGCGAGCCGATTGAGGCCCGCTTCGTCCCCATGATGTGCCAGCACTGCGACAACGCCCCGTGCGAGCCGGTCTGCCCGGTGTACGCCGCGTATCACACGCCCGACGGGCTCAACGGACAGGTCTACAACCGCTGTGTGGGCACCCGTTATTGCGCCAACAACTGCCCCTACAAGGTGCGTTACTTCAACTGGCTCGCCTACAACAAGAAGGCGTTCCCCGAGCCGCTCAACCTGCAGCTCAACCCGGATGTGACGGTGCGGGCCCGCGGCGTCATGGAAAAGTGCACCTTCTGCATCCAGCGCATTCGTGGAGCCCAGCATGTCGCGCGCCTGGAGGATCGTCCGCTCAAGGATGGCGACGTGGTGACCGCCTGCCAGCAGGCCTGCCCGTCGCGCGCCATCAGCTTCGGCGACATGCATGATCCCGACAGTGCCGTGCGCAAGGTGAAGCAGGATCCGCGCGGCTACCACATTCTCGAAGAGATCAACGTCCGGCCTGCCGTGACGTACCTGGCCAAGGTGCTGCGCAGCGAGCCCGTCGCACACGCCGCCGCGGGCGGTGGGGAGCACAACTGATGGCCGTCATCGCCCAGCCGCCCCCGACGCAGACCCACGCCGACGTCACCCGGGACGTCGTCGGCAGCCTGGCGCCCGCGACCCTCGGCTACAACCTGATGCTGGCCGGGGCCGTCGGGCTGTTCATCGTTGGGGTCGTCACCTTCACCCTGCTTCTGCGCGACGGCCTCGGGCTCGCCGGCTACCAGCCCCCGATCTTCTGGTCGGTGTACATCACGAACTTCGTGTTCTGGGTAGGCATCGGCCACGCCGGCACCCTCATCTCGGCGATCCTATTCCTGTTCCGCTCGCCGTGGCGTACCGCGGTCTACCGCGCCACCGAGGCGATGACCGTGTTCGCGGTCATGACCGCCGGCCTCTTCCCGATCATCCATATCGGGCGGCAGTGGATCTTCTACTGGCTCCTGCCCTACCCGAACCAGCGGTACCTCTGGCCCAACTTCAAGTCGCCGCTCGTCTGGGACGTCTTCGCCATCGGCACGTACCTGACGGTGTCGACCCTGTTCCTGATCTTCGGCCTCATTCCCGACGTTGCCGCGGTGCGCGACAAGGTGACCGGCTGGCGCAAGCAGGTCTACGGCGCGCTGTCGCTCAACTGGCAGGGCACCGACAACCAGTGGCGGCACTACTCCCGGGCGTACCTGTACCTGGCGGCGCTGGCCGCGCCGCTGGTGCTCTCGGTGCACTCGGTCGTGTCCTGGGACTTCGCCAGCTCGCTGATTCCCGGCTGGCACGGCACCATCTTCGCACCCTACTTCGTGGCCGGGGCCATCTACTCCGGCGTCGGGATGGTGCTGACGCTGATCATTCCGCTGCGAAGGATATTGAAGCTCGAACACATGATCGGCGACTATCACTTCGACAACATGGCGAAGCTGACGCTGTTCACCGGCACGATCCTGCTCTATGCCTACGCGATGGAGTACTTCGTGGCCTGGTACAGCGGGAACACCTTCGAGCAGACCACCTTCTGGCGCCGGGCCTTCGGCCCGCAGTGGTGGGGCGGTTGGACGATGATCATCTGCAATGCACTTGTCTCGCAGCTGCTCTGGTTCCGCAAGATCAGGACCAACCTCACGTCGTTGTTCGTCATTTCGATCTTCATCAACATCGGCATGTGGTTCGAGCGCTACGTGATCATCACGTCGTCATTGTCGAACGACTACATCCCGTACGCCTGGGACGTCATGAATCCCACCTGGGCTGACTGGGGCATCCTGGCGGGCTCGTTCGGCTGGTTCGGCATGTGGTTCCTGCTCTTCGCCAAGAATTTCCCGATCGTGGCGATCCAGGAAATCAAGGAGTTCATCCCCATGCCGCGCAAGCGCGCGGCTCACGCGGGGCATCACTGATGGCCAGGTCCAAGGTGACGGCAGGCGTCCTGGCGTCGTTCGAGCACATCGACGCCGCCTGCGACACGATCCGGGCGCTCCGCGCGAAAGGGCGGAAGGACATCACGGTCTTCTACTCGCATCCGAGCCACGAGCTCGAGGAGGCCTGCGGGCACTCCGTCAGCCCGGTCCGGCTCTTCACGTTGATCGGCGGGCTCACCGGTACCACGGCGGCGTTCTCGATGCAGATCTGGATGAACCGCAACTGGCCGCTGCTGGTGGGCGGCAAGCCGATCGTGGCGATTCCGGCGTTCGTGGTCATCGGCTTTGAGCTCACGGTCCTGATCGGCGCGCTCTGCACGCTGTTCGGGGTGTTCTTTCTGTCCACGATACTGCGGCACAAGGGCGTGACCTACGACGGGCGGTTCAGCGACGATCGCATCGGCGTCTTCGTGCCGGCGGGGCCCGACCAGGCCGCCGCACTCGAGAAGATGTTTCAGGATGCCGGCGCGGTGGAGGTGAAGCGTGCGGCTTAGTCCGGTATGGCGCAGCACGGCGCTCGCGCTGCTGACGCTGGCCGCGGCCGGCTGCGACTACTGGTACAACACGGTGCCGTCGCCCGACCAGCTCTGGTACTATATCCCGTGGTTCGACCAGATGATCTACATGCGGTCGATCCGGCCCTATTCCAGCAACGACGTGCCGCGCTACACGGTGAAGGGCACGGTACCCATCGGTGGCGGCGAGCCCAGCTGGGACACCGGTGACGCATCGGTCGGGGCCTATGCTTTCGACCCGGCCGTGGCCGACAAGCTGCCCAACCCGACCACGACCGGCGGCGTCGCGGCGAAGCCCGGGCCCGACTTGCCGGTCATTCCCGGCGACCTGGCAGCGAAGGGTGACACGCTCTTCAATACCTATTGCGCCACCTGCCACGGGCACACCGGTGCAGGTAATGGTCCGGTCTCGGCCCGCATGGTGGGGATCCGGTCACTGCTCACTACGCAGGCGCGCGGCTACACCGACGGCTACCTGTACAGCATCATCCGCTATGGCCGCGGCCTCATGCCGATGTACGGCGACAAACTGCCCAATCCCACCCACCGCTGGGCCATCGTCAACCACGTGCGGGCCCTGCAGGCCGCGTCGCACCACCCGCGGCCACCCGACGGGAGGGAAGAACTGATGGCCCCGCGTAAGCTCCGGAAGCGGCTGGTCGAGGCCTCGCTCGCGGGCCGCTACGACATCCATCTCGGTGTGGGCCTTGGCCTGGCGCTCCTCGGGCTGGTCCTCTTTCCGCTCGCCCTCCGCGGCGAGGGCGCCGATCGCGCGTGGCAGATGTTCCACGTCAACTGGATCTACTTCACCGGCATCACGGGCGGCAGCATCGCGCTGGCCGCAGTGCACAAGCTGGTCAATGCACACTGGTCCGGCCTGGTCATCCGTTTCGCCGAGGCTGTGGTGGCCTTCGCGCCGGTCTCTCTGCTCGGATGCGTGCTGGTCTTCACGGTGGGCTATCCCCACATCTACGGTCATATGCAGGAGCAGCTCCCTGCGCTGTCGCACGGCAAGCAGGTGTGGCTCTCGCACGGCGTCATGTTCGCCCGCCTGTTCATTGGCCTCCTGGTCCTGTACTGGGTTGGCTGGCGGCTCATTCGCACCGACCTGGTCCCCGACGTGTTCGCGGCGAAGGACCTCGCCACCGGCGGGCGGCGCGCCATGTTCGAGCGGCTGACGAAGAACTTCGACGGATCCGAGGGCGCGATCGAGGGGGTGGAGCGGCGCCTCAAGACGTTCGGCCCGGTCTACGTGCTCATTTACGCCCTCGTGTTCACGATGGTGGCCTTCGATGGGATGATGGCCCTGCAGCCGCACTGGTTCTCCAACCTGCTCGGCGGCTGGTACTTCATGGGCTCGTTCCTGGGCGCGCATATGCTGCTGGCGCTCAACATGATCTACGGCGGCAAGCACCTTGGTATCGAGGACCTGATCTCGGGCAAGCAGCGTCACGACCTCGGCAAGCTGTGCTTCGGGTTCACCGTGTTCTGGACCTACCTGATGTGGGCCCAGTTCCAGGTGATCTGGTACGCCAACCTGCCGGAAGAAACCGGCTTCGTGTTCGCACGCCTCTGGGGCCCGTGGATTCCCGTGGCCCGCGCCGTCCTGTCGGGCATGTTCCTCATCCCGTTCGCGGTGCTTCTGGGCGTGGCCCCCAAGAGGAGCCGCCTGATCCTCGGATCGGTGGCGGTGGTGAGCCTCTCGGCGCTCTTCCTCGAGCGCTACCTGATGATCATTCCCTCCGTGAGCGAGGAGAACGGCCCGGTGTTCGGCATGCCGGAGCTCGCGCCCACCGCGCTTTTCCTCGGCCTGTTCCTGATGACGTATGCCTTGTGGGCCCGCACGTATCCCATGGTCTCACCCCGCCTGGCTGAGATCACGCTCGACCGGGAAATTCACCACCTGGAGGTGGAGCCGTTCGATCACGAGGACCAGGAGCGGGACTTCGTGCACGAGGAGGATCTGGAGAAGTAGCAGGCGGCAGGAAGTCAGGCGGCAAGGCGGCAAGCGAAAGCGGGGAGGATCTCAAGAGATTCTCCCCGCCGTTGTTTCCTGGCTCCTGCCGCTCCTGACTTTCCAGTCGCCTTCCTACCTCACCCGCATCGCCGCATTGACCCGGCGCACCATGGCCCGCAGGGAATCGGATGGCAGTTCGCCCGTTACCACCAGCATCCGGTCACCGCGCTGCATGGCCTCGGCCGGCCGGCCGGCCGAGTCGAGTCCGCCGTCGCCACGGCGCGAGAGCAGCTGCGATACATCAGCGGCCGGGCCCTCGATGGTCTGGATCACCTCGCCCGACGAAAGCCGCTGTGCCACCACCATCATCGGTGACCCGCCTCCACGGCTGGCCTGCACCTGCACCTCTTCAACGGGGACTCCCTCAACCCGGGCCGGGGCCTTGCCTGAGACGTCCTGAACCTTGTCCCATGGCACGGTGCGCCAGAAGCCCTGCAGGCCAGGATCGGGATCGGTTGGCAACGCGCTGGTGGAAGTCTCTGCGGACGGTGGGGTGGAGCCATCACGCGCGATCGTAAGCTCGACCGGTGCCGGGACCGGGGCAGCCGTATCGACCCGGGCTGCTACCCGGCGCGCCGGCCGCATCGTGGCCGGAATGGCCGATGGGGTACTGCTCCCGGCGGCGCTGGCCGCCGGAGGCTCCACGATGACCGTGGCGACTGGTGCCACAGCCAGTTCGGGCGGGCGGCTCGCCGATCCAACCGACCGGATTCCGTAGCCGAGACCCAGGGCCCCGACGAGGCTGGCGGCCCACAGCGCCCGGCGGGTGCGCTGCCGGCGCGGCTCGCCAGCCAGCCGCCGGCGCTCGAGCTCTTCCAGGGACACTGGAATGCGCCGCGCGGGAGCGAGACTCCCGAGCAGGAGAGTGGTCCGGTCGCGAAGGGCGGCAATCTCGTCACGCTGGCTGCGGCAGAACGCGCAGCCAGCCAGATGAGTCTCAATCACGACGCAACGCGACCGGGTCAGTGCCTGGTCGAGATATGCGTGCAGCTCGTCCTCAAGAATGTGCGACATCGGCCTCATGATAGTTCTGACGTTCGTGTGCTTCCACCAGCCTGCGCCGTGCCCTGGCCAGCGTGGTGCCGATGGCACCAACTGCCAATCCGGACTGTTCGGCAATCTCGGGATAGCTCAGCCCCGCGTCCCACAGGAGCAGTACTTCCTGGTCACGGGATGACAGCGTGCCCAGTGCCATCTTGACCTGTTCGCTCTGTTCGTCGTCCTCAACCTGGTCCTCGGCTCCGCGGGGCCGTGAAGGCAGCACCCCGGGCTCGGACTGCATCAGCACGAGGTGTCGGCGACGCCGGATTGCGGCCCTGGCCTCGTCGCGCGCCAGATTTGCCGCCACCGCGAAGATCCACGCCCGTGGCTTCTCGGGGCGGTGTGCCAGGAGCCGCATGAACACTTCCTGTGCCAGATCCTCGGCCCGGTCGGCGTCCCACACCTTGCGGTACAGGTAGCGAACGACCGCCGTGTAGGTGCTCTGGTAGAGTTCTTCCAGTTCGTCCGCCATCAGGTGCCCTCCGAGGGACCCTGCGTCGACCCGCAAGTTTTCGGCCGATCACAGCATAGACGTCAGCCCGGCTTGAACTTGCACACATTCGGGCTGCCCCGGAAGTGGGCCCGGGCTCAGGCCTTCCTGACCCGTTTCCGTCCCTTGAACACGCAACCCGGATGCAACCCCTTGTCCTTGGGCGGCCATTCGAAGCAGAGGTCGGGTTTGGCGGTCCTGCCATCGGCCCGCATGCGGCCGTGCAAGGTGCAGGCAACGCCCCCCACCTCAATGAACCCGCAGGCGGAGATCATTTCGGCGTCAATGGAGAAATCTCCCTCCCGGCCCACCTTGCAGAGGTACGGCGATTTCCGGTGTCGGATGAGCGCCTCGAGCAGGAGTTGCTTCCTGGTACACATGATCTCGATCTGCAGGTCCCGGCAACAGGCTGCGCCCCGCTTGTGATCGGAGGTCTCGCACGGCGCCCCCTCACAGGGATTGGCCGAGGCGACGCTGAGCACCGGCAGGGAGCGAGGAGGGGGCGGGTACTGTCGCGTGACCAGCTTCATCCGGTCCACCACCCGGAAGCGGTCGCGGCCAAGCTGTCTTGGCTGGTCCGGCCTGCCCGGCGCCCTGGGGGTACGTCCCCTGAAACCGTGGGCAGCGCACCGGGATCGGCCATCGCCGGAGCTTTTCAGGTGGCGACAGGGTACATGAAGCACGGCGTCGACGTATAGCTCGCCCTCGCCGGTCCATACCTCGCCGAACGTGATGCGTTCGGTGTGACCAAGGAGCCAGGTGGCCTCGTGATCCAGCGAGGCCGCGCCTTCTTCCAGGGAGCCGATGCGGAGCAGCACATCGAGCGCTTGGCACTGGCGGCCGAGGGATTCACAGCCTGGGGGAGCACTCATGGCTTCCGATCGGGCGGGCGAGGGGGGATGTGCGCCAAGCTACCCGGTTTACCCCGGGCTTGTGAAGCGTTTGACTGTCCGTATTTTCCGCTCCGTTGTTCCGATACCCTGGAGACTGTTTTCTACCCCTGTGGAGGCTGATAAGCGATGCGTGGATCATTCCTGGTGGCGGGTGCGGTGATGGTGCTCGCCGCGTGCGGCGGCGAGAAGAAGGCAGAGGCGCCTGCCGCCACCCCGGCGCCGGAAGCGGCGGCCCCGGCCCCGGCCCCAGCAGCAGAAGCCCCGGCAATGGCGGCGACGCCGGCCCCGACCGGCGCCACCATCGACGTGAACATGGAACTCGTCGGCAGCACGTACAAGTACGATCCGGCCACGATCACGGCCAAGGCCGGTGACGTCATCAAGTTCCACAACAAGAGCGGCGGCCCCCACAACGTCGCGTTCGACGCGGCTGGCATTCCATCGGGCTCGTCGGCTGCGGTCGACGCGGCACTCGGCGCCAACAAGATGGGCCCGCTCACCGGTGCCCTGCTGGTCGAGCCGGAGGCCGTCTTCACTCTCGCCACGGCAGGGCTTCCGGCCGGCACATACAACATCCATTGCACGCCGCACCAGGCGCTCAACATGAAGGGCGTGCTGACGATCAAATGAAGGGCGTGAACAGTCAACAGTGAACGGTGAACGGGGAGACCTGTTCACCGTTCACCGTTTGCGCTTCACCCTGATCGTTCCATGCTCGCGGCCAACCACGGAACCACGATCCCGACCAGAACCCCGACGATCGCATCCCACGCATAGTGCATCTGGGTGTAGACCGTGGCGATCGGCATCAGGATCACCGGCACCAGCAACACCCAGCCCAGCGTCCGGCTACCCCTGAACGCTGCGAGCTCGGCGGCGGTGGCGGCGGCCACATGGGAGGAAGGGAAGGCGGCCCCGAAGGAACTGCCGGACGCGAGCGCTGCGTACACCATGTGCGCCGGCAGATTGTCGATGAACGGTCCGGTCGGGCGCGCGAACACATAGTAGGGTCCGGCCACCGGGTAGAGCACGAACACGAGGAAGCAGACGCAGAAGGTACACACTACGTTGCGCGCCAAGCGGCGGAAGGCCGGCCAGTCGCCGCGCGCAAGGAAGAACAGCGCGGGGACTGCGAGGATCAGGTAGTAGAAGAAGTAGACGCCGTGCAACAGAGCGGACCAGAAGGGACTGGAATGCCCACGCCACCAATCGCGGGAAGGCTGCATCCCGAAAGTGGCCTGCTCCCAGCGCAGCACGATCCCGTCGTGTGCCGCGAGTTGGCCGCCGCCGCTGAGCACGTCGAGTGCCGCATAGCCCACCAGCATGAGCACCAGTGGCATCACTTCACGCAGCACCCTTCCCGCCGGTCCCAGGCCCGGGCGGGTGACCAGCCACAGCCAGAGGATGATGAGCGCGTTGGCGAGCGCTATCAACAGGTTCCCGCGTGACAGCCCGACACGGGTGAGCGCGGTGACGGCCACGATCGCGGCGTAACTGCAAAGGAAGATTTCGGCGGCGCGGTAGTGCGGAGGGCCGTTCTCCGGGGGCGGTGCTACCGGGAAAGCCAACCGGACTCCTGGTACCAGTTC
Organism: uncultured Gemmatimonadales bacterium; assembly: GCA_963822925.1. Lineage (GTDB taxonomy): Bacteria > Gemmatimonadota > Gemmatimonadetes > Gemmatimonadales > GWC2-71-9 > JAGGAG01. Next base: position 11,687 of record CAWGJN010000012.1, on the reverse strand, counting down.
TTGGTAGCAGCCAGGCCACGATCGAGGTCATGCTCCGGCTGCCAGCCGGTTTCCGCCATCAGTTGCGTGGGGTCACCGGTCCACCCCGGCGAAAAGAAATCGTGCGCCTTGTCGGCGCGGAGGATGGTCCGGTTCCCGAGCAGGGCGGCGACCTGGCCCGCTGCACCGAGGAGCACCTTCGCCGCCGGCTGTGGAATGGGAATGATCCGCACGTCGCGGCCCATCAGCTTGCCGATGCGGCGGACGAAGTCGGCTGTCGTGACGATCTCAGGGTGGTTAGTGAAATAGGCGCGGCTCTCGATGCCGGGCGTGGTGCCGATGAGCTCCAGTGACCGCGCGAGGTCTGAAGCATAGACCATCGACAGCTCCTGGGACCCGTCGCCGAACACCGGAGCAAAGCCCGAACGCACCAGCTTGAAGACCTGAAGGAAATTATCACTGTCGCGTGGACCGTAGACCGCCGGCGGCCGCGCGATGACCCACGGCAAGTGACTCTGCCGCACCACCCGTTCCGCCGCATTCTTGCTCCGGCCGTACATCGTCACCGGCGATTCGGGATGCTCGGCGGTGCGAGGTATGCCAAGGGCCGCCGGTCCCGCCGCCGCGAGCGAGCTCACGTAGACCAGGCGAGCATAGGGCGCCAGCTGTTCCATGGCGCGCACCACGTTGGCCGTGCCCTCGCGATTGGCGCGGAAGAACTCCGCCTCGTCCTTCGCCGCCACCAGGGCCGCGACGTGGAACACCACATCCTGTCCGCGTACCGCCTCGCGGATCGCTGCCTCGTCGTGAAGGTCGCCCCGGACCAGCCGAACACCGCGCGCCTCGAGGCCTGCGGCCTTGGTGGGCGAGCGTACCAGAGCCGTTACCTCGTGCCCGCCCGCCAGGAGCCGGTCGATGAGGTGGCTTCCGACAAAGCCGGTGCCGCCCGTGACCAGCGCCTTCATAGGGCGCGGTCGTAGAGCCGGTAGGTCTTGTACACGCGGAAGTTCATCTTCTCGAGGCTGGCGTTCATCGCCGGATTGTCCTCCAGGATCCAGCCGGCCTCTCCCCAGTAGATCTTCTGCTCGCCCGCCTTAGTCCAGATCCAGTGGTACAGCATCGCATCCACGCCACGGCCGCGCCACTCCGGGAGGATGCCGAGCAGGATGATGCGGCAGCGACGGAGACGGTGCGTCTTGAGGAGCCAGAAGGTCTTCGCCAGGAAGCGCAGCAACCCGCCGCTTCGGTTCCCCACCAGCGCCGAGTTGAGATCGGGCAGCACGAGCCCGAACGCAATGATCTTCCCGTCCTTCTCGGCAAAGGGCACGAGTTCGGGAATTACCACCGGCTTGAACGATTTCGCGAGATGGTCGATCTCGTGATCAGTCATGGGGATGAATCCCCAGTTTTTCTCCCACGCTGCGTTGTAGATCTGCTTGATCCGCTCGACCTCGGCGGGGAAGTCCTTCATGTTGAGCGGCCGCAGCGTGATGCCCTGGCGCTGGCGGATGAGTTCGGTCCCTCTCGCCAGCCGCTCCGGCACCGGCACGTACTCCTCGGCGCCGCCGCCCTGGTAGACGAGCAGGTCCTTGGCCTTGGTGAACCCGGCCCGTTCCGTAAGGCGCACGTAGTACGGAGGATTGTGCGGCATGAGCAGCGTGGGTCGCGTCTCGAAGCCATCGACCAGGAGACCGCACTGGTCGTTGGTGGAGAACGAGGCGGGCCCGCGCATCGCGTCGAGGTTCCGGGCACGGAGCCACGTCTCCGCCGCGCGGAAAAGCGCGTCCGCGACCTCCTGGTCGTCGATGCAGTCGAACCAGCCGTAGAATCCCACCCGGTCCGCGTGCGTCTCGTTGTGCAGCCGGTTCTCGATGGCAGCGATCCGGCCGACGACCGTTCCGTCGCGCTCGGCCAGGAAGTACTCGGCCTCGGCGTGCTCGAAGAAGGGATTCTTCGTGCGGGAAAGGGTTATCTCGATGTCGAGGCGAAGTGGCGGCACCCAGACGGGATCGCCGGCGAACAGCTGGTAGGGCAGATCGATGAACGACTTCAGGTCCCGGCGCGTGTGCGCCGGGCGGATGGCGACTTGCGTCAGATGACCCCCAGCTCGCGGCCGATTCGCCCGAACTGCTCCAGACAGAAGTCGATCTGGTCAAAGGTGTGGGTAGCCATGACGCTGGTGCGGAGGCGGCACTGTGACGGCGCGCACGGCGGGCGGCGCCACCGGGTTGGTGAACACCCCGGCGTCGAACAGCTTTCGCCACATGATGAAGGTCTTTTCCAACGGACCGATCAGCACCGGCAGGATCGGCGTTTCAGACGGACCGATGTCGAAGCCCAGCTGGCGGAAGCCGGCGTGCAGCCGCTGGGTGTTGGCCCACAGGTTGTCGCGCCGGGTCGGCTCGCTCCGGAGCACCTCGAGCGCCGCAATTACGCCCGCGGTGTTAGACGGCGGAAGCGACGCGGTGAAGATGAGCGGGCGGCAGTGGTGCCGCAGGTAGTGGATGACGCTTTCCGTCGAGGCGACGAACCCGCCGATCGATGCCAGAGACTTGGAGAATGTGCCGGCGATGATGTCCACCTCGTCGGTCATGCCGAAGTGGGCGGCCGTGCCATCGCCCTTGGGGCCGAGCACGCCCAGCGAATGCGCGTCATCAATCGCCAGTGCCGCGCCATGCTTGTGGGCGATGCGCACCAGGTTGGGCACGTCGGCGATGTCGCCTTCCATCGAGTAGACGCCGTCCACGACGATCATCGTGCCCCGGCCGGCCTTGTCCCGCTCGCGCTCGAGCTTTCGCTCGAGCCCCGCCAGGTCGCCGTGGTTGAACCGTTCCGTCTCGCCGTAGGACATCTTGGCCCCGTCGACGATCGAGGCATGGTCCAGCTTGTCCAGCAGCACCACCTCGCCCCGGCCGATCAGCCCGGAGATGAGGCCCAGGTTCGCCTGATAGCCAGTCGAGAAAATGAGGCACGCCTCCTTGCCGAGGAATTCGGCGAGGTCGTGCTCCAGCTTCTCGTGCAGGTCCAGGGTGCCATTGAGGAAGCGGCTCCCGGTACAGCCGGAGCCGTACTGGTGGAGCGCTTTCTGCGCCGCCTCGAGGACCTTCGGATGATGCGTAAGGCCGAGATAGTTGTTCGAGCCCAGCATGATGCGGCGCTGGCCCTCGATGATGACGACGGTGTCCTCGGATTCGGAGATCGGCTTGAAGTACGGGTAGAGACCCGCAGCCTGGATTTCGCGTGCCTTGGTGAACTGCCGGCACTTCTCGAAGAGGGACACCTGATGCACCAGCTCTGCGTCCACGGCACCTCGCGAATCGGATGGTACGCCCGGCCTGCGGATGGGCGGTATGGCCTTGAAAACTAACGAGTTGTAGCGGGGGCTACAAGCTGGATGCCCGACGGCGGCAGGGACTCGTCGCCCACGGCAGGAGCACTGAAAGTCGCTGCCGTTGGCTTGACATACCCGATTGGAGTGAATGAAGTTCAATCCATGTTCCGCCACCCCGACGAACCGGCCCGCCGCGACTTCCTCAAGCAGGGTGTGTCGCTTGCTCTGGCGCTTGCCGCAGGGCACGTGCTGCGCCCGGGCGAGCTGATCGCCGCATCGCTCGAGCCTGACCCTGAAGTGCCCAATGAGCAGGTGGCGAAGATCCTCAGGGACCTGTTCGGCGACCGGCCCATCCGGCGCGGGCAGGTGCTCCTGGATATGCCGGTGGTCGCCGAAGACGGGCGCGTGGTGCCGGTCATCATCGAGGCGCCTGAGTTGCCGATGACCGCCGACAATTACGTGAAGGCGGTCCACCTCATCGTCGATCACAATCCCGACCCGTACCTCGCTGCCTTCGACGTCACGCCGGCGATGGGCAAGCTCTCCCTGCAGTTCCGGATCAAGATGAAGCGGACCACCTGGGTGCGCGCCATCGCCGAGACGAACACCGGCGAAGTGTGGGCCGATTACGCCCGGGTGAATGTCTCGCTCAACGGGTGCGGCTGATGCGCAACACGATCGGTGACGCGCGCATCCGGGTCCCGGCAAGGATCCAGCAGGGTGAGATCATCCAGGTGAGCGCCATTGTGCAGCATCCGATGGACACCGGCTTCTTCCGTTCGGCCGATGGGCAGCCGATCCCCGCGTACTTCATCAAGGATGTCACCGTCATGTACGCGGGCCGGCAGGTGGCGCACTTCATGTGGACCTCCGGCGTCAGCCGTGATCCCGTCGTCACGTTCACGCTCGTAGCGGACCGCGAGGGTCCGCTCACCATGCGCTGGGCCGACAACAAGGGCGCCGTGTTCGAGCAGACGGCGCAGATCGCATTCAGCACAACCTGATCCGGCGTCTCTCCATCCTGCTTGCGGCGACCGCCCTCGCCACGTTGCCCGCCGGTGCACAGGTCAAGCCGCGCTACAACGCCTTCACCCCCACGACCGCGAAGACGCTCTACCCGCTGCGCGAACTCGCGCCCGGGGTCTTCGTGGTGTCCGGCGATACCGGGAAGGGCGTCGAGGGCCGGCCGAACGCCGGGTACATCGAGGCGCCGGACGGCCTCCTCGTCGTGGGTGGGCTGGCGAGCCCGGTGCAGGGCGATGCGGTCGTGCGCACGATCCGGACCCGCTCGTCGCGCCCGATTCGCTGGTTCGTGCTGTACGCCCACCATCCCGACATGCAGTTCGGTGCCATCGCGATGAAGCGTGCGGGTGCCACCATTATCGCCCACCCAGACGCGAACATCCTCGCGGCAGAGGGCGGTCCCGACCAGATGGTGGCAGATTGGGACCAGGTGGTCGGGTTGCAGGAAATGCTCGGGTTCGAGTTCGCTGATGTCCCCGATCGCCCGGTCACCGGGGCCGACACGCTGCTGCTGGGCAGGCGGCGCGTGGTCGTGTGGCATCCCGGCGATGCCCACTCCCCCGGTGACCTGCTGCTCTGGCTCCCCGACGACCGGATTCTGTTCACCGGAGACGTGCTGGTGGAGGATGGCGTGACGATGGTAATCGACGGCAGTTCACGGGAGCTCCTGCGCGTGCTCGATGGCATCGAGCAACTGCGTCCCCGGGTCATCGTGCCGGGGCATGGCCGCATTGCCTTCGACGCCCAGGCATTGATCGACTCGACCCGCGGCTACATCTCCGCCCTGCGCACTGCGATGCTGGCTGCGGTCGAGGGCGGAGTGCCCATGCGGCGCGCCCTGGCGCCGCTGCCGCCGGCCGACGAGGATCGCCCTGTGTCGCTCCACAGCCGCCTGCGGCGGAATGCCAACCGGGTGTACGTCGAGATGGAGCGTGAGGTCATGGGCCTCGGCGGTGATCAGGATTCGGTGGGGGGAAGGCCATGAGGCCGCGTCAGGCGCTGGTCTTTCTTGCCGCCATCGCGTGGCTGCCGTCCGGAATCACCGCGCAACAGCCGCCTCCCACGCTGCCCCGGCTCCTCTCCACGGACTCGCTTGCGGCCTGGCAGGAGCGGGGGGCACCGGTGCGGCTGCTCGACATGCGCGTCGATGTCTGGACCTATCTCAAGGGGCACCTTCCCCAGGCGCAGTACCTCGACATCGAGACACTGCGCGCCAGCAAGGCCGGTGTGCCGGGGCAGTTGCTCGACGCGCCGTGGTATCGCGAGCTCTTCAAGCGACTGGGGCTCGACCCCTCGGTCCCGGTGGTGGTCTACAGTGCCGGCGAATCCCTCAACATCTACGCAACCTTCGCCGCCTGGATCCTCGCCGGCATGGGGCACCCTCGCGTGTACCTCCTCGACGGCGGGTCGTCAAAATGGTCCTTCGAAGGCAGGGAAATCGCGCAGAAGTATCCCGTCGTGCGTCCGGCGGGTCGCTCGTGGAACTCGCGCTCATTCCGCCCCGGCGTGGCCACGCTCGCCGATGTGCAACAGGGCATGCAGACGGGCGTTCTGTTGGTTGATGCCCGGTCGCACGACCAGTATGTCGGCGACGCCGGCTCGCAGATGCGGCGGGGGCACCTGCCCGGCGCCGTCAATCACTACTGGCAGGACGACCTCGAGACGGCCGGGTTCGGCACGGTGTTTCGCCCGGCAGACAGCCTGCGGGCGCGCTACGCGGCCGAAGGCATCGTGCCCGATCGCGACATCGTCCTGTACTGCAACCTCGCGGCGGAGGCGAGTCATGTGTATTTCGTGCTGAAGTATCTGCTGGGCTACCCTCGGGTGCGCATCTACGCTGGTTCATGGACCGAATGGGCCGAGCGGGAGGAGCTGCCGATCGAACGCGGGTCTGGACCGCGGGTCAACCCGCCGATGCACACCCAGTAGCCGAGGTTGCGCGGGTTCACGCGGTTTCGTAGGCTTGATACATACCATAACAGCGGGACTGTCACACCGCGCGACGACCTTGCGATAGTATTCGGTATACTGCGACTTCCATTCGGTCACAGGGTCCGCGTACGGCGCATTCGTTTCGGCCAGAGGCCTGCCGAGAGCAGGCCTCTGCGCGCTTTCGAGGTCTCACACATAGGTCGAACGGCGCATGGTAGCCTGGGGAGGTAAAGTGGCAGCTCATAGTGCGGAGCATGGGGCAGCGGGGCCGGCCGCCATGAACAAGGTCCGACAGGCACAACTCGACATTCTCGCCCAGGCCCTCGAGGCCCTGGCGATGCCGATCGCAGTGGTGCACATGAACCAGAAGGTGCTCTCCGGCAATACGGCCTTCACCGAGGCCTTTCCAGATGACGCCGCCAGCGAACTGATTACCGACGCCTGGGCTCGACTCGGCGAGCTCGTGAAGGATGAGCAAGGTGAGTTGGTACAGTTACCGCGGGCCGGCGAGACCGCCGTTCGGGGCAGCAAGCGGGTGCGACTCCAGCCCGTTCGCTCGACGGAATGACCGAGCCTGAGTGGTTTGTCCTGGTGGTGGAACGGCGGGCGGCCCGCCGCCTCACCTCCGACAACGTGCAGCAGCGATTCGGGCTCAGCCCGCGGCAAGCCGAGGTGGCGCTCCTGCTGGCGCAAGGCCATACCACCGCCGACATCGCCAAGATGCTCGACCTCACGACCCACACTGTACGACATCACGCCGAGCAGGTGCTGCAGCGATTGAACGTGCGTACCCGGCAGCAGGCCATGGTACGCCTGCGCGACGGAACGGCACGCGGCCCCAAGGCGCGGCCGCAGCGGGGGATTTTCCCGGCCGTAAGCTCCCTGCAACCCGGTGGGCATAAGGCGCGTATGAGGGGGCAGGCGAGCGCGTGCGCCCTGCCTGTCGTCCCCGGGGTGGGGCCGACCACTCCCAATCATCGAGCCACCATGCCGTCGCTTCGTACCGCGCTCCGCGTCCTTTCGCTGCGCTCGTCGCCTCGCCGGTCCTCAGCGTTACCCTTCCGGCCCAGCAACGGCCAGCGGCACGGAAGGCTGCGCCGGTGAAGGCGGTGAAGGGACCGACCGTCGAGGGCATCACCGAATACACGCTCGCCAACGGCCTGACCTTCCTGCTTTTCCCCGATGAGTCCAAGGCGACCACCACCGTCAACATCGTGTACTTCGTGGGCTCGCGGCACGAGAATTACGGCGAGACCGGCATGGCGCATCTCCTCGAACACCTCGTGTTCAAGGGCACGCCCCGTCACCCGAACATCCCGCAGGAGCTCTCGCAGCACGGTGCGGAACCGAACGGAACCACCTGGACGGACCGGACCAATTACTACGAAACGTTTCCGGCGAGCGACGCGAACCTCACCTGGGCGCTCGACCTCGAAGCCGACCGCATGGTCAACAGCTACATCGCGCAGAAGGATCTTGCGTCGGAAATGACCGTCGTACGGAACGAATTCGAACTGGGCGAGAACGATCCGGGCGGCATTCTGGAGGAGCGGGTCACCAGTACCGCGTTTCTGTGGCACAATTACGGCAATTCGACCATCGGGGCGCGGTCGGACATCGAGAACGTGCCGATCCAGCGGCTACAGGCTTTCTATCGCCGGCACTATCAGCCCGACAACGCGCTCCTGGTGATTGCGGGGCGCTTCGACCCCGCGCTCGCCGTGAAGCTGGTGGAGCAGAAGTTCGGATCGCTCCCCCGGCCGAAGCGCACGGGGGACAACGTGCTCGTGGCCCACTTACACCCGTGATCCGGAGCAGGATGGCGAGCGGTCGGTGAACTCTGCGGCGGGTAGGCGACGTGCAGGTTGCGATGGCGCTTTACAAGGTTCCGCCGGCCGCCGATGCCGACTATGCGTCCGTGGCGCTGATCGCCGAGATCCTGCGCGCAGCGCCGTCGGGTCGGCTGTACAGGGCACTGGTACAGCCGGGCATTGCCGCCAGCGTCTCGGCCAGCAGCTTTGCCTTTCGCGAACCGACCACGATCGTAGCGCGCGCCGAGGTGCGCAAGGATGGATCGCTCGCAGATGCCGAGCGCGTCATGGTGGCAACGCTCGATTCGCTCGCGATCAATCCGCCGAGCGCCGAAGAGGTGGAGCGGGCGCGCGGCACCATCCTCAAGAATGTGGACCTGCTCCTCAACCAGTCGGACAAAGTGGGCCTGACGCTTTCGGACTGGGCTTCGAGTGGTGACTGGAGGCTGCTCTTCCTCTACCGGGACCAGGTGAAGAAGGCCACGCCCGAGGACGTAGCCCGGGTGGCGCGCACCTATCTCAAGCCGGACAATCGCACGGTCGGCCGGTTCATCCCGACGGAGAAGCCGGACCGCGCGCCGCTGCCGCCCGAACCGGACGTGGCGGCGCTCGTCAAGGGTTACCGCGGTGAGGCAACCGTGGCGGCCGGAGAGGCCTTCGACCCGGCACCGGCTGCGATCGAACCCCGGATCACGCGCGGGACGCTGCCATCGGGACGAAAGACGGCATACCTGCCGAAGAAGACGCGGGGCCAGTCTGTCAATGCCACGCTGACACTGCACTACGGCACGCTCGAAGGTGTCAGCGGCAAGGCGGCGACGGCGGACATGACGGTCGACATGCTGATGCGAGGTACGCGCAGCATGAGTCGGCAGCAGATCAAGGATCGTCTCGACAGCCTCAAGGCGAAGCTCAGCATCAGCGGCGGGCCAACGCAGCTCAACGCGTCGATCGAGACGACGCGGCCCAATCTGCCCGCCGTGCTCCGAGCTGTTGAGTGCCGTGCTGCGCGAGCCCGCGTTCGACGCGAAGGAATTCGAGCAGTTGCGTCAGGAAAACCTCGCCGGGCTGGAGCAGCAGCGGTCGGACCCGATCGCGCTGGGTTCGCAGGCCACACCCGCACCACCAGTCCATGGCCGAAGGGGCACCCACGCTACACGCCCACGTTCGATGAATCGGTCGCCGACTACACGGCGGTGAAGCTTGCGAAGCGCAGGAGTTCTACGCCCAGTTCTTGGTGGAGCAGCGGGGAGCTGGCCATCGTCGGCGACTTCGATCCCGCCGAGGTGAATGCACTCCTGGCCGAGACCCTTGGCAGCTGGAAGAGCCCGACACCCTACGTGCGCGTGCCGCAGCAGCTGTTCGACGTGAAGGGCACCAGCATGACGATCGAGACGCCAGACAAGGCCAATGCATTCTTCATCTCAGGCAAGGCTCTCAAGCTCCGGGACGATGACCCCGATTACGCCGCCATGGAGCTGGCCAACTACATGGTCGGCGGCGGCTTCCTGAACTCGCGCCTGATGACCCAGATCCGGCAGAAGGAGGGGCTGAAGCTATTTCGTCGGTTCGCAGTTCTACGCGAGCCCGCTCGACGAGTCTCGCCAGTTCCTCGGGGTGGCGTATTCATGCGCCGGAGAACGCCGGCAAGCTGCAGGAGGCCTATTCCCAGGTCATCGACAGCGTGATCAGAAGCGGCTTCAGCGCGGATGAGGTGGCGAAGGGCGAGGGATACCTCCAGTCGCGCCAGCTGTCGCGGTCGCAGGACAACGAGCTGCTCCCGCGCTGGCGCAGGACGCCTTCCTGGGCCGGACCCTCGCGTGGGACGCCGCCCTTGAGGACCGGGTGAGGGCCTGAGTCTGGTACAGCTGGAGGAGGCCTTCCGCAAGTACGCCTCGATCCGGCGGCCTTCGTCACGATCAAGGCCGGGGACTTCGCCAAGGGAAAACCTTCGGCGTCAACACCCGAAACATGAAGCGATCCGTCAACTGAGTGCGGAGGGACCGGGCGGCAATGCCCGTCCCCTCTTACGTTGCAACCATACCCCCCGGAAGCGCTGTGACCCGTGAACCGTGCTCGCGCTGTGTGCTGCTGTTGGCCGGTCGCGCGGTGCAGCCCGCAGAAACTCGATACTCCGCCAGCCGAAGTGAGTGTCAACGACCTGGCGGAGCCGCCGAGACGAAGCCGAACCCGTACGTCAGCGCGCCGACTCGCATCGACTTCCGGCCGCTGATCGCGCAGGTCGAGAAGCGCATTCCGCGCGTCATCGGGAGCATCGACAAGGAAACGCGCAAGCAGGTGACGTCCGAGCCGTAAGGTGTGGGTGGCGGCCAACTGACGCGTTCCCCGTTGAGTCCACCTTCAAGGACAACACGGTCACCATCTCGACGTCGTTCGAGTACCTGGCCAAGGCCTGGGCCGAGTCGTCCGCACCACTGAACAACGTGTCGTGTGGCATGGGGAAGGATCGCCCCCGCCTCAACCTCACCGTGAGCACGATGTACGAGCGTGACCGTCAACTGGCACCTGAAGAGCAAGACCCGCCTGGTAATCTGATCGCCCGACAAGACGGAGCGGGACCAGTGCTAGATCAGCTTCCTGCACATCGACGTGACGGAGAAGATCATCGCGGTGGTCACGGGAGTGCTGGAAGAAGGAAGCGCGAGCGCGACGACGATCGCGAGGTCAGCATCGCGAAGCCGATCGACGGGATCTGGGACAAGCTGAGAGGCCCATCTCCGATCGCGAGGGCAAGCTCGGTTTCGGATCCGGCCGGAGCAGGTGGCGTGGTCGATCACGGCCGACCCATCGACGCTGACCGCCCGTCCGACCTGCACGGCCAGCCTGTATCCGCGCCGGCGGAGCGACCGCCCGACGACACCTCCGCCCGCTGCCGCCGTCGGCCGGACGACAAGCCGTGGTGCGATACTGCCGACGTGTCGATCCAGGGACGTCGCGTACGCGGCGGCCAATCAGGCGCTGGCGAAGAGGGTCTCCGGGAAAACCATCGGCAAGGGCTGGCGGCGCGTGGAAGATCGAGAGCATCGTCGCGGGGCCGGCGGGCCGGAAAGATCCTGCTGGGCGTCACCATCTCCGGCGCAGCCAACGGCACGGTGTACGTCGTGGGCACGCCGAGCTACGACTCGGTGACGAAGCTGATGACGGTGCCCGACCTGGCCTTCGACGTGAAATCCCAGGGTTACCTGGAATTCAGCCCTGGCGGGTTGGCTCCTCAATGGCCCCTTGCTGGATGAAGTCCGCAGCGAGGCAAAGCTTCCCGTCCAGGAGTTGCTGGACCAGTTGGTACAGATCGTGAACAAGGAGATCAACCGGCCGCTGTCCGAGGGGATCTATCTCCGGGGTGCCCTAAGCGACGCGCATGCCCTGAGCGTGCGGGCGGTCCAGCGGGGAGTAATCGTCGACGCCATGGGACTTGGCCGAATATGGCTGGAGATTGAGAAGAGGGATTCTTCCACCCAGTAGCGCTCATCAAACAGAAGCCCGCGAAGGCCCCGGCAGAGGCTGGCAGAAGTAGCGGCGTCAGCCGGGCAGGGCCGTGGGGCACTCCACGCGAAGAACGGTGGCTGCGTGACCACACCAGTTCCACGCAC
>CAWGJN010000011.1:0-27431 GCA_963822925.1 uncultured Gemmatimonadales bacterium | reverse complement strand
CGTCACCTCATCGAAGAATGATCTGGCGGATGCGCGGCGATGTCACCCCCGTACGAGGTCGCGGAGCAAGGCAGTGAGCACCTGGGGCAGCCGCTCCGTGCGAGTCAGCACCTCCACATCCCGGCCGAAAATGCGCGTCGCGTAGCGAGGCGCGTGCCGGTCTACGGTGAGGCAGAAGAGATGTATTTCCTGCAGCCGCGCTTCCGCCACTGCCATGCGGGTATCCTCGATGCCGTACCGACCCTCGTATTCGTCAATGTCGTTGGGTCGCCCGTCCGAAAGGAGCAGCAGCAGCCGGTGCCGTGCCGGTTGGCGCATGAGCTGTACGGTGACGTGTCGCAGTGCCGCGCCGACACGAGTGTACCCATCGGGCTCAAGACCGGCGATCCGCATGCGCCCCTCCCGCGTTCCCGAGGCCTCCTCGAAGCGCTTGAGAACCTGGACCGAAACCCGTGACGGCCCGGCGCTCGCAAAGGCGAAGATCGCGTGGGGATCACCCAGCGCAGCCAGTGCTTCGCCGACGACAAGGAGTGCCTCCTTCTCCACGTCGATGATGCGACGCGACCCTCCCACCCAGCCATCGGTCGAGGCACTCGCATCCACCAGCAAGGCGATCGCCGCGTCACGGCGCACCGGCCGTGTGTCGACATAGACCCGGTCATCGCCCACGCCGCCAGCCCGGTGATCGGCGTACGCTTCGACCAGTGCATCCAGGTCCAGCTCGGCGCCGTCCCTCTGGCGCCGGAGCGCCTTGCGTCGCGGGCGCAGCCGCTCGAAGTCGCGACGCACGGCACGCATGGTGGCGGCATGACGGCGCAGCTCAGTCTCGACCCAGGCCTCGCCCCCCAAGATCCCCAGTCGTTCCCGAACGACGGCGCGGCTCCCGTACGTTCCCGTGCGCCAATCCCACTCCGGATACGCGATGCCCGCCGGCCCGGCGGCAGACACTCCCCTCGCACGCGGGACCGGCTCCGCGCCCGCCAGGATCTCCGATACTGGCTCGGGCCGGCGCACCAGCCGCGCCTCGGGCAGCTCGGCCAGCGATTCCGCCAGGTCGCCAGGGTCTGCCTGCTGATCGCGATCAGCAGGACGCTGCAGGCCTGCCGGATCCTCGGCTTTCTCCTGAAGGTCGTCGGCCCGCACCATCCAGGTCCCTGCCTCGGGATCGTCCTCTTCCTCATCATCCTTCAGGGGACGCGGCCTGCGGGCAAGCGTGCGGACACGGGCGGACGCGAGCGGAGTGTCTTCGCTCGCGACCGAAAGGGTCGACGGATTTTCGACGCCTTCGGTGATGGCCCCCCACAGCGGCACCGTTGCGATACCCCGATAGCGACTCTCCAGACTCCCCAACATCAGGCGTTGTGCGTGAGCCCACCGTCTCGAAGCTTCTGGTGTCGCGGTGACGATGAACGGTCCAGGCGGGAGACCGGGTTCTGCAGCGAGCAGCTGGAGCGTGAGGCGCTCAAGTGCAGATTCCAGCGGCGCAGGGCGTCGCGCCGGTGGCCGGGATTCCGCGGCTTCACGCCGAGCGTCACGGACCTGTGCCGCAAACCGGGGAAAGAGACCCACCAGCATCGCGTCGACCGCAGCGGCTTCGGAGAGAAGATAGAGGTCGCGCAGGAGCAGGTCTGAAGTCGGCATGAAGCGGAGCGTACCACGATGGACGCGCGCCGCCTGCTCCAGGGCCAGGAGGCGATAGCGGTCCGCGATCTGCGACAGCGGCAATCCCGGGAGGTGACCTGGCAGCCTGATGCGCGTCCCATCCGTGGACGCAAGCGCAACCGGGCTGTGCAGGTGCGCGGTGTTGTACCGGCTCAGTCGACGGAGAAGACTGGGTGGTGCGGGCGGTTCGGCGAGGCCGATTTCGGGTGCATCGGGAAAGACTGCGGCGATGAAGATCTCCAGCCGGCGCCGCAGGTCCTGCAATCCGGGCGGCGCATCGATCCGTCCCGCGGTGTGCCGGGCCCATAAGTCGCGCGCGAGGTGCGTCGCGTACAGGGCTCCCTCGGCAAGGACGTCCTCGGGCTCGGCCACAACGTCAGAGCGTGGCGGCTATCAAGTCACCGATGGCCGCAAGCAGATCAGGATCGTCGGTGAGCGGCCCCATGAGTGCGACCCGTGCCGCCTCGGCCGGGGTGATCCCACCCGCAATCAGTCGCGCGGTGGCTACCAGCAGTCGGGTGCTCGGTACCTCGGCCAGCCCCCTGTCACGAAGGCGGCGCACCCGGCCGCCCAATTCCACCAGTGCCTCCGCCGTCGCGGCATCGACACCGCCCTCAAATATCACGACCCGCCGTTCGAGCTCGGCCGGCGCGAAGTCAAAATCCAGCGACACGAATCGCTGCCGGGTGCTCGGCTTCAGGTCCTTGAGCACATGCTGATAGCCGGGATTATAGGAAACGACGAGCTGAAACCCCGGCGCCGCCTGGAGCAACTCACCCGTCTTTTCGATCGGCAGCATCCGGCGATCGTCGGTGAGCGGGTGAATCACGACCACGACGTCCTGGCGCGCCTCGACCACTTCGTCGAGATAGCAGATGGCACCCACTCGGGCAGCGCGCGTGAGCGGACCGTCCTGCCAGATCGTCTCGCCTCCACGGACCAGCCAGCGTCCGGTCAGGTCGCTGGCGGAGAGGTCATCGTGACAGGCCACCGTTACCAGCGGTCGCTTCAGGCGCCACGCCATGTGCTCGACAAAGCGGGTCTTGCCGCACCCCGTTGGTCCCTTCAGCATGACCCCGAGTCCGCGCTGATGACACTGCTCGAAGATCCTCAGCTCGTCGCCGACGGGGAGGTAGAACGGCTCCTCCCCACCAGGCAGGCGGAAGCCGTCGAGATGACTGCGCGCGGGATGCGCCATGCGCTGAACGCTCATCAGGTCAGCGCGCCGCCTCCGGCACCGCCGGCCACGCCGCCGGCGCGGTCCGGCGCCTGGGAGCGAGGAAGAAGAAGTCGTAGAGGAAGAGGCCGACGCCGAGCGTGAAGAGGAGCCCGGTGCCGAGCACCATGAGGAAGTGTACCTGGATCTTGTGCTGGGTCTCCAGGTATCCGAGCCCCATGATCCGCTCGAGGTAGGTCTGGCCGATACCGGCGGCGGCAAACGCCATTGTCATCCCGAACATCCCGGCGACCTGGAGCCAGAAGGCCCACAACCCGGCGGGTGATTCTCCTGCCTCCTGGTCATGACCGAACAAGCCGGGCATCGCGTAGGTAATCATTGCGAGCACGATCATGACATAAGCCCCGAAAAAGGCCATGTGTCCATGCATCGCGGTGATCATGGTGCCATGAGTCCACTTGTTGACTGAAGGCCAGGTATGGGCAAGGCCAAGGATGCCGGCACCCAAGGCCGAGAAAACGGCACTTCCGATGGTCCAGTGCAGCGCCAGCCGATTGGGATGGGCGAGTCCGGAACGACGCATGGCCATGTAGGCATAGATGGCCATGCCGAGAAAAGCGAGCGGCTCGAGGGCGCTGAAGAACCCGCCCAAGGCGAGCCAGTAACCTGGTACGCCGATCCAGTAATAGTGGTGAGCGGTGCCGAGGATCCCGGCGATGAAGGTCAGCCCGATGATGACGTAGAGCCACTTCTCCATCACCTCACGGTCGGCGCCGGAGAGCCGTATCAGCAGATAGGCGAGGAGTCCTCCCTGCACCATCTCCCACACTCCCTCGACCCAGAGATGCACCGTCCACCACCGGTAGTAGATGCTGACAGTGTAATTGTCGAAGGTGAGCAGCGCCGGAAGGTAGAGGACCGCGGTCAGCGCGAGGCCCGCGACGAGCACTCCTTCAGTCGTCGTCAGCTTCCTCGCCTTCCAGATCGTCATTCCGATGTTGTAGAGGAACATGAGCATCGTGACGACGATGGCCAGCTTCACGGGCATCGGCTGCTCCAACAGCTTGTTGCCCTCGGTCCAGCCGAAGAGATAGCCGACAACTGCCGTGACGCCCGCCGTGGTCCACAGGCCGAGCTGCCAGTAGGCGAGACGGGGCGAGTGGAGTTCGGTCCGCGATTCCTCGGGTACCAGCCAGTAGGCCGCGCCCATGAACCCCGTCAGGACCCAGACAATGAGCACGTTGGTATGAATTTCCTTGCTCACGTCGAAGGGCAGGAATGCCTTGATCGGGTCGGGGCCGAGATACTTCACGATCGAGAGGATGCCGAACACCATCTGCAGCCCATAGAGGAGCAGGGCCACGACGAAGTAGGCATAGGCGACGGACTGTGAGCGATAGCGCATGTCCGCTCCCGCTACTTGAAAGTCATGAGATAGGCGACGAGCGCCGTTATCTGTGCCGGCTGGAGCGACTCACCGAAGCCTGTTGGCATTATCGATTGGCCGTTGCTCGAAAACGTCGAGCCCGCCACCAGGTATGCGTTCGGCTCGAGGATCGACTCCCGGATGTAACCCTCCACATCGGTGGCCTTGCCCTTGTAGTCGGCGTCCTTGATGCGTGCAGCCCCGGTGGCAGCGATGCCAGCCAGCGACGGGCCCACCAGATTGACCCCGGCTGAGGTCGAGTGGCAGGCAAAGCACCCTGGAGGCGCCTGACCGAAGAGTGCCTGGCCGATGGCCACGGGATCATCTGAGGCCGCCTGCGGTGCGGCGCCACCGACATTGCCGCCCGGAATCGTGGAGCCCGAGACCAGAATGGGCCGCGGCGGCCAGCCATGGGTGTCGATCTTCCCCACCCAGCCCAGAAAGGCGACCACCTCGTCGATCTCCTGCGACGTGAGGTGCAGGTTCGGCATCAGGCGCCGATCCCGCTCTTCGTTGTAGAACCTGGCGGGGTCGGCCAGAAAGGCGCGCAGGTACGGCGCGCCCCGCTGGTCCGCAATCCGGGTCAGGTCGGGCGCATAGTAGGCGCCCTCACCCAGGAGCGTATGGCAATTGATGCAGTTCTTCCGGTGCCACACATGCTTCCCCGCAATGACCTCGGGCGTGATCTGGTCACTGTGCGTCAGCTTGGGGAACTGGCGGTGGCCGTCGACCGTGAGTGCGAGGAAGATGAGGGAGAAGAGGATGGTTGAGCCGAGAAAGAACGCTCGCGTCTGTCTTTTGGTCATCGGAGCTCCGAGTCAGACGCTGATATGACTGAAATAGCGGAGCGCCATCGTCGCGCCGTAGGCGGCCGCGGCAGCCATCAAGACGAGGATGAGCATGCACAGCGCACGCGTGAGGGCGGTGGCTGGATGGGCGGGCGATGTTGCGCCGGGAACGACCATCTCCGAACTCCGAGGTGCGAGGACGCGCCGGGCTATCGCTGCGTCAAATAGTACTAGCGAGCGCGGCGGGGTCCCGCAAGGTGCAGTGTCATCCAGTCCCTTCGGAGGAGTGACGCAACCGGGAGGAAGAGGATTTGGGTTAGCGCATGCCGTGCGGCAGGCGCTCCGGCATGTTCGCCAGGTCCCAGGCCGTCACGGTGATGGCCGTGGTCGCCTGGATGAGCTGCGCCTGGTCCACGCGATCGAAGGTGTCGAACTGGCTGTGGTGCGTGATCGTGAAGTAGTCGAGCGGGTCCTGCACGGCGAAGAATCCGGGAACGCCGACATCGGTGAACGACGCGTGATCCGAATCGCCTGATCGCTCGAGCGGCAAGTTCCACCACACCCAGGTCGTTGAGCGGCGCAATCGCGCTCGCCATGAGGGCCCGACTGTCTTCCCTGCCCTGCAGTGCCCAGCCGCGCACCTTGCCGGTGCCCAGGTCGAGGATCAGCACCGCCTGCACGTTGTCCATCTCCGCCGCGTGCGCCGTCACGTAGGCCTTCGAGCCCCAGTGCCCCTGCTCCTCACCCGAGAAGAGCGCCACCCGGATGGTGCGCCGGGGCTTGAGCCCCGTCGCCTGGATGGCGCGGAGCGCCTCGATGACGGCCACCACGCCGGTGCCGTTGTCCGTGGCACCAGTGCCAAGGTCCCATGAGTCGATGTGCGCCCCGATGATCACCATCTCATTCGCGAGATCGGTGCCCGGAATCTCGGCGATCGTGTTGAACGCCTGCACCGGCGCTGCCGACGTGGTGCTGGGCAGGTTGATCTCCAGCGTCACCCGCTCCCCGCGACGTGACGCCCTGCCGGATCGCGATGTAGTCCTTGGTGCTCACGAATGCGAAGGGCACCTGCGGCGACCAGGTGCCGAGCCGCCACTCGGGGCCGCCGGTCATGGTGAGTCCCTCCTTCTTCCCGGCAGAGGCGAGGAAGGCCAGCGCGCCCTCATCGCGAATGGCGACCGCGAGGCGCTCCCGCACCGCGCCTGGTACTCGAGGCTGTCGGCTCCCCACGGCGGCATCTCGCCGAAGGTGACGATGCGCCCCTTGAACTGGCCGATGTACTTCTCGAGTTCGGCTACCGTCTTGCCCGACACCACCAGCACGTCGCCCTTCACGGGTCCCGGCGTCGGTTTCGACCAGCCCAGCGCCGCCAGTGTGATGGCATCACCGTTCTGGGTGAGGAACCGCGCCGTGGCGGGGCCACGGGTCCACGAGCGGCCGAACGCGTACGCCTCACGGTGCACATTCGCCGCACCGCGGGCGACCAGCGTGCTCTCGGCCCACGCATGGGCCCGGAGCAGCCGGTCGGAGCCGGTGAGGCGGGGTCCAACGATGTAGGTCAGGTACGCGAGATCGGTCATCGCGCGCTGGTTCGACGCGATCTCCCGGATGATGCGGGCCGTCGCCGTCGTATCCGATGCCGCGACGGCGGTGGCTCCCGGACGGAGTCGCGGGAGGAGCGGCCTGGGCATGAGCAGAAGCGGCGGCAAGGCAGAGCAGCAGCGCGAGGGCGCCGGCAGGACGACGAGATTGCATGGACTCCGAGTGAGAAAGTGACGGTGGCGGTCAACGCATGTTAGACGGAGGTCGCTGGCACTTGGTTGCAGGCTGAACCAGTTCGTCAGGCCGTCGTGAGCTGTCCGATATACCGCGAGGAGCTTCTCGAGCGAGGCCTCGATGCGTAGCCGGCCGCGGCCCGCTGGGACGCCTCGCGGTCGGCACGAAGCCGCTCTGGCTGGTCGATGAGCAAGTCGAGCTTCCTGCGTCAGGTCGTCGACGTTGCCGGAGTCGAACAGGTAGTCCGCGGAGAGGGCGAACTGGGGCGTGGCACTGCGGGCCGAGTTTGCGATGAGGCATGGCAGCCCGCAGGCCTGCGCCTCGAGCACCGACATGCACTCCACCTCCACCTCGGATGCGTGGACGCAGAGATCGCCGGCGCCATACCAGTGGATCAGCTCGTCCTTCTTCAGGAAATTGAAAACCGGCGGGTTGGGCAAGTCGCGGCCCTTCTCCTCCAGTTCTTCCCGCAGCGGCCCGTCACCCAGGATCACCAGCTGGATGCGGTCGCGATGGCGTGAGCGACGCACCGCGTCGATTGCCAGTTCATGCCGTTTCTCGCGGGCCAGCCTTCCCACCGACAGGAGCACGAACTCGGTCTCCGAAATCAGGTGCGCCTCCGGATGGCACCGGCCGGAACTCGGGTGGGACGCCATTGGAAATCACGCTGGCCGACGCTCTGAGCCCGCGCTTCCTGAGCTCGCCCTCGGCGAAAGCGCTGGGACAGATCACATGGTCGCACCGGTTGTACGTCGTGCGGAGGAAGACGCGATACACCTGCTCCACCAGGCCCTGGTTCCGGATCCCGATGTTGTACAGCAGGTGTTCGCCCTGGACGTGAAAGGTCGACACGACCGGCTTGCCGAGGCGTCGGGCCGTCGTGATGGCCTTGACGCCGAGGTAGAAGGGGAACTGCACGTGAACCATGTCCTGCGCAGCGATGGTCGCGTCGAGGATGGCAGGCGTGGGCCATGCGAACGGCAATCGCATCTTCCGCATGATGTCGTTCGCGAAGGGAATGTAGAACGGTCGCAGCACCACCTTCCCGGGCGCGGGCGCGCCGGCCGCGAGGACGGTGACCGTGTGCCCCTTGTCGCGCAACAGGTCGGTGAAGCGGCGGGTGGAGATGACCGCACCGTTCGCGGCGTCGTCCCAGGAATCGATGACCATCGCGATGCGCAGGGGACGCTCGCTCACCTACGCGCTTGCTCCTTCTTCACGCGCCCCGCGACGAGCGGCCTCCTGCCGGGCCACCAGGGCGTACGCGACGTAGTACTTGTAGATGTTCCGCACGTACGTCACGGTTTCTCGTCCAATGTCACGCGCCGCCACCACCTCGACATTGTTGAACCAGATGTTCGGGTCGAGGCCCATGGCCGTTGCCTCCGTGCGCAACTTCGCGACCCGCGCCGGCCCGGCATTGTAGGATGCGAACGCAAAGAGCGTGCGGTTCAGCGAATCCATCGGCTCACCCTTGAAGTACCGATCGAGGATGAAGCGCATGTACTTGCTGCCGGCGTGAATGTTCGGCTCGAGCTGTTCGATGCCGCTGATGCCCACATTCGGATCGGAGGCCGTCCGCGGCGTCACCTGCATGACGCCGATGGCGCCGACGTGGCTGCGCCTTGACTGGTCCAGCCCCGACTCCTGGTACCCCTGGGCCGCGAGCAGCAATGGTCGAAGCCATACTGGTCGCCGTACTTGCGGAAAAGCTCGATCATCGAGCGGAACTGCGCGAGGTTCTCCTTCGTGGCGGAATTGGTGACGTAGCCAGCATCCTTCCAGTACCGCTGGTCCACGATGTTTCCGAACTTCGTGCCCTTCGCGTGCGTCCTGGCGAAGGCATCGACCGCCGCCTTCGAGCTCGGGACTGTTCTTCCGGATGGCCCACGCGATCTTCCCGCCGGTGGCCACGGTGATGGCGGGATGCACGACGATGCTGTCGAACACCTCTCTCCAGAAGTCTGCCACGTGATCGTCAACGATCGTCGCCGGCACCAGTCCCGCGTTGACCATCTCGAGAATGTCCTCCTCCTCGAGTCGCTCGTCCGCCAGCTGCACCTTGATCGGCTTCTTTCCGGCGTGCTTCAGGGAATCGTTGACTCGGCGCACGGATTCGGAGAAGCTGCTCGACCCGCGGATGAACACTTCCCTGCCTGCCATGTCGCCCAGTGAGTGAACCGGCGGGCTGGACGGACCGGTGACGAGCACCTCGCTCACGCCGGTACGCAGCGGCGCGCTGAAGTCGACTTCCTTCAACCGCTTCTCCGTCACGCTCAGGTTGGCCGCGGCAATGTCGCCCCGGCCCTCGATCAGCGCGGGCAGGAGCTCGTCGCGCACCACCGGCACGAAGACGACGTCGACCCGCTTCCCGCCCTGCCTGGCCAGCTTCTGGTTGAGTTCCTTCTCGAACTCCACAAACCGGTCGTGGGTGATGCCTCGCTGGGTACCGCGATCGATGAAGAAGTTGGTACGACTGAACGTGACGAGCACCCGGATGCGGCCTCGCGCGATCATGCCGTCGAGGTCGCCGGTCCAGTGTTTCGAGAGGCCGACGGGGGTCGCCGAGCCAGGCGCAGAGGGTGCTGCTGTGACCGCCGCGCTGGTCTCCGGAGCCGCGGGCGTTGTTACTCGATCCGGGGGCGGGTTGGACTTGCCCCGCTGTCGCCGCGGCAGGCGACCAGTGCTGTTGAAAGGAAGGCGAGACCGGCCGCGAGCCCGGGGGACATCAGATCACCACTTGCCGCTACCTGCCGAGGCGACCGACTGAGTCTCGTGCATGGCCGCCCCGGCCGGTGTCGGGCTTCCCCTATTGGATCAGCGGAATCGCATCCGCCAGCTCGTAGTTCACCGCCGCACGCAGCTTGTTCTCGATCTGGTAGTAGCGCGCCACCTTGGTGGCCGGCAGCACTGCACCGAACTTCGACTGGTAGGCCTTCATCAGGGCCACGCGGTCGCCCTCGATGGCGATGTACTCGTTGGTGAGCTGCGTCGCCACGGCATCGGTGACCGCCTTGGCGTTGTAGGCATCGGCGTAGGCCTTGATCGCCGCAATCGTACGGGTGTTGAGCTTCGCCAGTTCCGCCTGGTAGGCATCGTATACCGGCCAGAAGCTCGCGGCCTCCGCGGTGGTGAGGACCATGTTTCCAGCGACCAGCTGCCGCTTGTCCGCGCGGATGGCAGCCCGCACGCTGTCCATGCTGGGGGTGGCGGCGGAGGCGGCCTGGGCGAAGGCAGGGGCCGCGGCGAGAAGGCCGAGGCAGGCAAACATCAACGTACGATAGCGCATGGTGTCAAGCTCGATTCGGGTTGGGTGTGGGTGGCAATTCGGTCTTCGACAGGACCGGGCAGTCGCAGAATAAGATACTCAGACCTGCGATCGACGCGACCTCGCGTCGAGGAAGCGGGGATGGAGCCGGTCGAAGATAGCATAAACCACCGGCACCACGACCAGGCTGAGCACGGTAGAGGTCACCAAGCCGCCAATGATCGCGACTGCCATCGGGGCCCGCAACTCGGCGCCCGTGCCAAACCCGAGCGCGATGGGCAGCATGCCGAGGATCGTGGCAAAGGTGGTCATGAGGATGGGCCGGAGCCGGATGGGACCGGCCGCAAGAATCGCGTTCCGGAGCGGCATGCCCCCCTGGCGAAGCTGGTTGGCGTGGTCCACCAGCAGGATGGCGTTCTTGTTGACCAGCCCGAGCAGAAAGATCAGGCCCAGTAGTGACGCCATGCCGAAGTCAGTATGGGAAACGAACAATCCCAGCATGGCGCCGACGCCAGAGAGCGGCAACGACAGGGCGATCACAAGCGGGTCCTGCCAGCTTCGAAAGAGAAACCAGAGCACCACCATGACGCACAGCGTCGCGAGGCCCAGGGAAATGGCGAACTGGCCGAATACGTCCGCCGCCTGGGCAGACTCCCCGCCCAGCGCCAGCGAGACCCCGGGAGGCAGCAACGACGGCGCCGCCCGTTCGATCTCCCTTGTTGCGGCCCCGATCGGATACCCGCCGACGAGATTCGCGTTGAGATGCGCGGCCGGCCGGCCTCCCTTGCGATCCAGCGTCTCGCGGCTGCCACTATCGGCGATCCCTGTCACCCGGACGTCGGCCACGCCAGGCAGCGCGCGCAGGTGGTCCGCGGCCCTGGTAGCGCCCACCGCAAGCGCGGACCGGTCGTCACCCACCAGGGCCAGCTGCAGTGGCTTCTGGGCAATGATCGCGAGCAGAGGCACGTCCTGCACGCTCAGGTCGGTGCCACGTTCGGCCGGAAGGCGACGACGGATCCGCTCCCGTACCTCGCGCGTGGATACGCCCCGCCCGCCGCGCACGTGCACGTAGATCAGGGCGCGGTCGTGATCACCCGCCGCCGTGCCGGCCACAGAGAACACTTCAGCGACGCCCGGATCGCGCCGAACGAACTCCGACACTCGCCAGGCAATGGCGCCGGTGGAGTCGAGCGAGGTGCCGCGCGGCGCAGTGACCACCACGAGGAAGTCACTCCGGTCGAAGCGCGGGATGAAACCCTTTGGAATGACGGGAATGATGGCCACGCCGGCCGCAAGTGACAGGAGTGCGAGCAGTACGACCACGATTCGGTGATCGAGCGACCACGCCAGCAGGTCGCGGTACCGCTCAGCGAATTGTGACCAGCCTCCCCGCTCGTCGCCCGCGTCATGCCGCGCGGGCCGCAACCACCATGAGGAGAGAAGCGGCGAAAGCGTCCGGGCC
The DNA here is from genome assembly GCA_963822925.1 of uncultured Gemmatimonadales bacterium. GTDB lineage: Bacteria > Gemmatimonadota > Gemmatimonadetes > Gemmatimonadales > GWC2-71-9 > JAGGAG01. Next base: position 15,872 of record CAWGJN010000011.1, on the reverse strand, counting down.
ACGAGCAGTGACGTGAGCACCGCCGCCGAGACGGTAAGGCCGAAGGGCCGGAAGAAGATTCCGACGACCCCGCCCATCATCCCGACCGGAAGGAATACCGCCACTATGGTCAGGGTGGCCGCGGTCACCGTCAGGCCGATCTCGTTGGTGGCGGAAATCGCCGCCTCCCGCGGGGGATCGCCCCGGTCGATGTGTCGCTGGATATTCTCGACGTCGACGATCGCGTCGTCGACAATGATGCCGATCACGAGCGCGAGCGCGAGCAGCGTGAGCGTCTCGAGGCCAAAGCCGGCCAGCCACATGACCACGAACGTGCCCAGCAGCGAAATGGGAATCGCCACGGCAGAGATGGCCGTGGCCTTCCAGCTGCGCAGGAAGGGAAAGATCACCAGCACCGAGAGTGCCACGGCCAGCCAAAGCGCATCGGTGGTGGCACGTGTGCTACCCCGGATGAAGTCGGCCTGGGTCACCGCCGGCACCGCGTGAATGTCCTGGTTGTCCCACTGCAGCCGGCGCACGACGGAATCCACCTGGCGGACCACCTCGATGGTGTTGGCGCCCGCCTCCTTTACCACCTCGAGTGCGACGCCCTGCTGGCCGTTGAGCCATGCCACCGTGTGGGGCAGTGCCGTATCGACCGCAGTCTCGCCCAGCTTTGCCACTGCCTGCGGGTCGACGCCAAGGGGCACGACGTGCAACACGCCCGGAACCTTCTCAATGGCGGGCAGGAAGGTGCCGAGTGCCGTGCCCATCAGCTGCGCCGGGCTGCGGTACTCACCTACGAGTACGTAGGTGACCACCGGCGACTCGTTGATGTCGATCGGGCGGGTCGCGGGCCTGGCGCCGCCGGGAAGCACTATCCCGGCGAGTGCCGAATCGACCCTGCGCCGGGCTTCGCGCAGCGACACCCCCACTTCGAATTCCGCCTCAATCACCACTTTTCCCGCCGAGGTACTGGACTCGAGGCGCTTCAATTCCCTCAGGGTCGTAATCCGCCGCTCCAGCGGCAGGGTCACGGCCTCCTCCGCGGCGGCCGGCGCAAGCCCCGGCGCATCGGCCGTGATCACCACCAGGGGGAACGTGACATCGGGAAAGAGGGCGAGACGCAGCTGCGAATACGCAACCAGACCGGCAAGTGAGACCAGGACCCACACGACGACCGTACGCCGCGGATGGGCCAGCGCCAGCCGGGAAATGTTCAGGCGTTCGCGAAGCGACGGCGAGGGCGGTTTCACGGCCCGCACTCTACCGTCCAGGCCTTCCCGCGTCCAGCGGCGGACGAAACCCGCGGGCCATCCGGGACGTCCGAGCCGGAAACCTCCCAGGAGATCAGATGAGATCGCCTGTCCTCTGCTCCGCATCGCGCTGAGCGGCGGCAAAACGCCTAGCGCGAGGCTAGATTTGAGGCCCTGAAACCATCACGGAGGCGTGCCATGGCGGAACCCACCGCCGAGCGGACCACATCAGTCAACGAACTGGTCGCGGAGCGGCTCTACCGCGCCCGCACCGTCATCCTGAGCGGCGAGATCAACCAGCGACTGGCCGCGAACGTCAGCGCCCAGATGCTGGCCCTTGCTGCCGACTCGCCCGACCCGATCACGATCTACCTCAATTCCCAGGGCGGGCACGTCGAGTCGGGCGACATGATCCACGACATGATCCGGTTCCTCGCCCCGCGGGTACGCATTGTCGGCACCGGATGGGTGGCGAGCGCCGGGGCGCTCATCTTCGTGTCCGTTCCGCGGGAAGACCGGTTCTGCCTCCCGAATACCCGGTTCCTGCTGCACCAGCCCGCAGGTGGCGCCGGCGGCACAGCGAGCGACATCCAGATCGAGGCACGCGAAATCCTGCGCATGCGCGACCGGCTCAACCGGATTTTTGCCCGGCAGACCGGGCAGCCGCTCGAGCGGATCGAGGAGGACACGCATCGCGACTTCTGGCTCACCGCCGAGGAAGCGCAGCGCTACGGCATCGTGGGGAAGATCATCAGCAAGTTCGATGACCTCGTATAGGACCCGCCGGCCGTGACGTTCGCCATGCTCCTTGCCGAGACCCCGAAGGAGGAGATGGCGGATATCATCAGGGCCGCCGTGGCGCCGGTGTTCCTGCTCTCGGGCATCGGTGCTTTCGTGCTGGTGCTCACTCAGCGGCTCGCGCGCGTCATGGACCGGCTCCGAGCCCAGGGCCATGAATGCGTCGTCAATCCGCAGGGGCGCGACGTCCTGCACCGGCGTGGCAAGTTCATCGTGACCGGGTTGCGGCTCCTCACGCTCTGCGCCCACATGGTCTGCGGCGTGGTCGTGGCCCTCTTTCTCGACTACTTCACCGACCTTCCGCTCGACCCGCTCGTGGCGGTGCTGTTCATCGCCTCCATGGTTCTGCTGAGCGCGGCGCTCTATTGCCTCCTGCGGGAGGTGAGCCTGATCAAGCAGGGCGCGCCGGAGGATTCCTGATGTGCGCCCCCCGGAGGTGACATGCATCCACGGCTGCAGGAGATCGACGAGTTCCTCGCCGAGCGGCGCTCGGAGGTGCTCACGGCGGTGGCAAGCCTTCCTGATCCGGAGCAGGTGGCCGTTGCGCCGGGTGCCTGGTCCGTAGCCACCATCCTCGACCACCTCCGCCTTACTGAAAGCTCGGTCTCGAAGCTGTTGCATGTCACGGTGTCGAGGCTGCCCGCCGACGGGCGCCTGCAAGAAACCGAGACGGACTCGGTGCTGCACCGGGTGGATCATGCCCGTCTCGCCAATCGCGACACTCGTCGGGTCGCGCCACCCATGGTGCAACCGCGAACCGACGTCGGTCTCACGGATGCGCTGGCCGACCTGGAGGCGTCTCGCTCCGCGTTGCGGGGGTCGATGCGGGAGGCCGCCGGTCTTGCCTTGGGGAACTACAGCTATCCCCATCCGATGCTGGGCCCACTCGATCTATATCAGTGGCTTGTGTTCGTTGGCCTGCACGAGTCACGGCACGCCTGCCAGATTCGGGAGCTCGGGGAAACGCGTTTCGACCCTTGACCCGAGCCGCCGACCCTTGACGTCCTTTCTATCCTTCATCAGCCGACACCGGTCATGACTTCCCCGTTCGCCTCCGCGACGCTCGCCACACTTCTGGCACTTGCCCTGACCGCCCCCGGCGCCGCCCAGGCGCCGGCGCAGGCGTCGCTGCAAATCGTCAGTGAGTCGGGTAGTACCATGGAGATTCCGCTCGATTCACTGAGGCGGATGCCACTGGTGGAACTGCGGGGACAGATCCATGACGGCCCTGAGCTCGTTTTCAGGGGACCTGCGCTCGACACGGTACTGGCGCTCGCGGGAGCCCCGCAGGGACATGACCTCCGCGGTGCGGCGCTGCGACTGGTAGTACTGGCCGAGGCGCGAGACGGGTACGCCGTGGTGTACTCCCTCGCCGAGCTGAGCCCGGACCTGGGCGGGCGGAGGGCCATCGTGGCGCTGGAGCAGGATGGGCAAGCCCTGAGCGCGAAGGACGGGCCCATGCGCATCGTGCTCGAGGGAGAGAAACGCCCGGCACGCTGGATCCGGCAGCTCGAACGGCTCCGGATCCTGCGAGTTGGGGAGTGACTGAAAGGCGCAATCAAGGCGAATGGAGAAGGAAATGACGGAAAAGGCAGAAGGTCACAAGACGGAGACGGCCATCCTCGGGGGTGGCTGCTTCTGGTGCATCGAGGCGGTGTTGGAACGGCTGGAGGGCGTCGCGAAGGTGGTCTCCGGATATGCCGGTGGCAGGAAGCCCGACCCGAGCTACGAACAGGTATGCAGCGGCACGACCGGGCACGCGGAAGTAGTTCAGGTGGAGTTCGATCCCGCGGTCATTTCGTACCGGGACCTGCTCATCGTGTTCTTCGCGATGCACGACCCGACGACGCTCAACCGACAGGGCGCGGACATCGGCACGCAGTACCGCTCGGTCATCTACTACACCAGCGACGAGCAGCGGACGGTGGCCGAGGCCCTGATCAGGGAGTTCGATGGCGAGGGCATCTGGGGCGCGCCGATCGTGACGAAGGTGGAAGCGGCGCCGCCGTTCTTCCCGGCGGAGCTGTACCACCAGCAGTATTACCAGCGGAACCCGAATGCGGGATACTGCCAGGCCGTCATCGCGCCCAAGGTGGCAAAGCTGCGCCAGAAGTTCGCCCACCGGCTGCGCCCCGCCGTGGCGGGTGCATGACTCAGGCCGACGCGCGCGCGACGGGCAACGACGCCCGCCGCGCGCTGCTCCTCATCTTCGGCATGCCGTTCATTCTGGCCGCGCTGTATTACGGCTGGCTCACCATTGCCGTCCTGCGGACCCGCTACACCCTGCGCGACATGGACTGGAACGGCGATGGACGGACCAGCGTGGGCGAATTCTTCAAGACGGCCGACGTGATCGAGCGGCCCGTGGAGCGCGACGGCCGCGCGTGCGTGGAACTGGTGTGGTCACGCAAGGGCACCGTTCTTCGCGTGGAGTGCCCCACGGCCCTGCCCGGCTGACGCCGCTACTTCTTGCCAGCCTCTGCCGGGGCCTTCGCGGGCTTCTGTTTGATGAGGCGCTTCTTCGGCAAAAGATCCTTCTTCTCAATCTCCAGCCAGATTCGGCCAAGTCCCATGGCGTCGACGATTACTCCCCGCTGGACCGCCCGCACGCTCAGGGCATGCGCGTCGCTTAGGGCACCCCGGAGATAGATCCCCTCGGACAGCGGCCGGTTGATCTCCTTGTTCACGATCTGTACCAACTGGTCCAGCAACTCCTGGACGGGAAGCTTTGCCTCGCTGCGGACTTCATCCAGCAAGGGGCCATTGAGGAGCCAACCCGCGGCTGATTCCAGGTAACCCTGGGATTTCACGTCGAAGGCCAGGTCGGGCACCGTCATCAGCTTCGTCACCGAGTCGTAGCTCGGCGTGCCCACGACGTACACCGTGCCGTTGGCTGCGCCGGAGATGGTGACGCCCAGCAGGATCTTTCCCAGGCCCGCCGGCCCCGCGACGATGCTCTCGATCTTCACGCGCCGCCAACCCTTGCCGATGGTTTTCCCGGAGACCCTCTTCGCCAGCGCCTGATTGGCCGCCGCGTAGCGCAACGTGCCCTCGATGAACACGTCGGCAGTATCGACCACGGCTTGCGTCCGGCCGAGCGGCGGCAGCGGCAAGGTGTCGTCGGGCGGTCGCTCACCGGCGCGGATACGAGGCTTCGCCTGCAGGTCGAGACGGGCGGTCAGCGTGGAATCGGTGGCCGTAATCGACCCGAGCGCCACCTGCTCCGGCCGGATCCGAAACCAGAGCTTGCCCTTCGCGATGGAGATGGGCCTCTGCAGCTTGTCCCAGATCCCGTCAATCGGCTTCGCGATGCTGACCTTCGCGATCGTCGAGTCGAGCTTGGCCAGCTCCTTCTCCAGCACTCCCGTGACCGCCGCGATGATCTTCTCCGTCACGTCGATGTGCAGGAAGCTGATCTCACACTGATCCCGCTCCGTCTTGGTGGGGCGATCGAATTTGACCAGGCGGGTCTTGCTCTTCAGGTGCCAGTTGGCGGTCACGTCGTACGTGGTGCTCACGGTGAGGTTGAGGCGGGGGCGCTCCTTCCCCATGCCACACGACACGTTGTACGTGATGAGGAGCGGCTTGGCCCAGGCATTGGCCCGGTACTCGAACGACGTCGAGATGGTGACCGTGTTGTCCTTGAAGGTGAACTCAAACGGGGAGCGCGTCAGTTCGGCCGCCACCCACACCTTGGGACTCGACATCACCTGCTTGCGCGTTTCCTTGTCGATGCTCCCGATGACGCGCGGAATGCGCTGCTCGACCTGCGCGATCAGCGGCCGGAAGTCGAATACGATCGGCGCGCTGACGTACGAGTTCGGCTGCGTATCCGGCGGCTCCGCCAGGTCGTTGACACTCACTTCGGCTGGCGGAGTATCGAGTTTCTGCCGGCTGCACCCGGCGACGGCCAACAGCAGACACAGCGCGAGCACGCGTTCACGGGTCACAGCGTCTCCAGGGGGGCATGGTCCAAACATAAGAGGGGACGGGGCACTGCCGCCCGGTCCCCTCCGCACTCAGTTCACAAGTCCTTCATGATTCAGGGTGTTGACGCCGAAGGTTTTCCCTTGGCGAAGTCCCCGGCCTTGATCGTGACGAAGGCCGCCGGGTCCACGTACTTGCGGAAGGCCTCCTGCAGCTGTGCCGGACTGAGGGCCCTCACCCGGTCCTCAAGGGCGGCGTCCCACGCGAGGGTCCGGCCCAGGAAGGCGTCCTGCGCCAGGGCGGGGGCCAGCTCGTTGTCCTGCGAGCGCGACAGCTGGCGCGACTGGAGGTATCCCTCCTTCGCCTTCGCTACCTCATCCGCGCTGAAGCCGCTTCTGATCACGCTGTCGATGACCTGGGAATAGGCCTCCTGCAGCTTGCCGGCGTTCTCCGGCGCATAGATGGCCACCCCGAGGAACTGGCCATACTCGTCGAGCGGGCTCGCGTAGAACTGCGAACCGACGAAATAGCTGAGCCCCTCCTTCTGCCGGATCTGGGTCATCAAGCGCGAGTTCAGGAAGCCGCCGCCGACCATGTAGTTGGCCAGCTCCATGGCGGCGTAATCGGGGTCATCATCCCGGAGCTTGAGAGCCTTGCCTGAGATGAAGAATGCATTGGCCTTGTCTGGCGTCTCGATCGTCATGCTGGTGCCCTTCACGTCGAACAGCTGCTGCGGCACGCGCACGTAGGGTGTCGGGCTCTTCCAGCTGCCAAGGGTCTCGGCCAGGAGTGCATTCACCTCGGCGGGATCGAAGTCGCCGACAATGGCCAGTTCCCCGCTGCTGCCACCAAGAAACTGGGCGTAGAACTCCTGCGCTTCCGCAAGCTTCACCGCCGTGTAGTCGGCGACCGATTCATCGAACGTGGGCGTGTAGCGTGGGTGCCCCTTCGGCCATGGACTGGTGGTGCGGTTGTACGCCTGCGAACCCAGCGCGATCGGGTCCGACCGCTGCTGCTCCAGCCCGGCGAGGTTTTCCTGACGCAACTGCTCGAACTCCTTCGCGTCGAACGCGGGCTCGCGCAGCACGGCACTCAACAGTTGGAGCACGGCGGGCAGATTGGGCCGCGTCGTCTCGATCGACGCGTTGAGCTGCGTTGGCCCGCCGCTGATGCTGAGCTTCGCCTTGAGGCTGTCGAGGCGATCCTTGATCTGCTGCCGCGTCATGCTGCGCGTGCCTCGCATCAGCATGTCGACCGTCATGTCCGCCGTCGCAGCCTTGCCGCTGACACCTTCGAGCGTGCCGTAGTGCAGCGTCAGCGTCGCATTGACAGACTGGCCCCGCGTCTTCTTCGGCAGGTATGCCGTCTTGAGTCCCGATGGCAGCGTCCCGCGCGTGATCCGGGGTTCGATCGCAGCCGGTGCCGGGTCGAACGCCTCCCCGGCCGCCACGGTCGCCTCACCGCGGTAACCCTTCACGAGCGCCGCCACGTCCGGTTCGGGCGGCAGCGGTGCGCGGTCCGGCTTCTCCGTCGGGATGAACCGGCCGACCGTGCGGTTGTCCGGCTTGAGATAGGTGCGCGCCACCCGGGCTACGTCCTCGGGCGTGGCCTTCTTCACCTGATCCCGGTAGAGGAAGAGCAGCCTCCAGTCACCACTCGAAGCCCAGTCCGAAAGCGTCAGGCCCACTTTGTCCGACTGGTTGAGGAGCAGGTCCACATTCTTGAGGATGGTGCCACGCGCCCGCTCCACTTCTTCGGCGCTCGGCGGATTGATCGCGAGCGAATCGAGCGTTGCCACCATGACGCGCTCGGCATCTGCGAGCGATCCGTCCTTGCGCACCTCGGCACGCGCTACGATGGTGGTCGGTTCGCGAAAGGCAAAGCTGCTGGCCGAGACGCTGGCGGCAATGCCCGGCTGTACCAGTGCCCTGTACAGCCGACCCGACGGCGCGGCGCGCAGGATTTCGGCGAGCAGCGCCACGGACGCATAGTCGGCGTCGGCGGCCGGCGGAACCTTGTAGAGCGCCATCGCAACCTGCACGTCGCCTACCCGCCGCAGAGTCACCGACCGCTCGCCATCCTGCTCCGGATCACGGGTGTAAGTGGGCCACAGCACGTTGTCCCCAGTGCGCTTCGGCCGGGGGAGCGATCCGAACTTCTGCTCCACCAGCTTCACGGCGAGCGCGGGGTCGAAGCGCCCCGCAATCACCAGGAGCGCGTTGTCGGGCTGATAGTGCCGGCGATAGAAAGCCTGCAACCGCTGGATCGGCACGTTCTCGATGTCCGACCGCGCCCCGATGGTCGAATTGCCGTAATTGTGCCACAGAAACGCGGTACTGGTGACCCGCTCCTCCAGAATGCTGCCCGGATCGTTCTCGCCCAGTTCGAATTCGTTCCGTACGACGGTCATTTCCGACGCAAGATCCTTCTGCGCGATGTAGCTGTTGATCATGCGGTCGGCTTCGAGGTCGAGCGCCCAGGTGAGGTTCGCGTCGCTCGCCGGAAACGTCTCGTAGTAATTGGTCCGGTCCGTCCAGGTGGTTCCGTTCGGTTCCGCACCGTGCTGCGAGAGCTCCTGCGGGATGTTCGGGTGACGCGGCGTGCCCTTGAACACGAGGTGTTCGAGGAGATGCGCCATGCCGGTCTCGCCGTAATTCTCGTGCCGCGACCCCACGAAGTACACGATGTTGACGGTGGTGGTCGCCTTGGACTCATCGGGGAAAAGCAGGAAGGTCAGGCCGTTCGGCAGCGTGTATTCGGTGATGCCCTCGACGGTCGGTCCCTTCACCGCCTTCACCGGCGCAGCCTTCCGTGCTGCTGGCCGCTGCTGGGCCGGAAGGGTAACGCTGAAGACCGGCGAGGCGACGAGCAGCAGCGAAAGGACGCGGAGCGCGGTACGAAGCGACGGCATGGTGGCTCGATGATTGGGAGTGGTCGGCCCCACCCCGGGGACGACAGGCAGGGCGCACGCCCTCGCCTGCCCCCTCATACGCGCCTTATGCCCACCGGGTTGCAGGGAGCTTACGGCCGGGAAAACCCCCCGCTGGGCCGGGCCTTGGGGCCGCGTGCCGTTCCGTCGCGCAGGCGTACCATGGCCTGCTGCCGGGTACGCACGTTCAATCGCTGCAGCACCTGCTCGGCGTGATGTCGTACAGTGTGGGTCGTGAGGTCGAGCATCTTGGCGATGTCGGCGGTGGTATGGCCTTGCGCCAGCAGGAGCGCCACCTCGGCTTGCCGCGGGCTGAGCCCGAATCGCTGCTGCACGTTGTCGGAGGTGAGGCGGCGGGCCGCCCGCCGTTCCACCACCAGGACGAACCACTCAGGCTCGGTCATTCCGTCGAGCGTCACGGGCTGGAGTCGCACCCGCTTGCTGCCCCGAACGGCGGTCTCGCCGGCCCGCGGTAACTGTACCAACTCACCTTGCTCATCCTTCACGAGCTCGCCGAGTCGAGCCCAGGCGTCGGTAATCAGTTCGCTGGCGGCGTCATCTGGAAAGGCCTCGGTGAAGGCCGTATTGCCGGAGAGCACCTTCTGGTTCATGTGCACCACTGCGATCGGCATCGCCAGGGCCTCGAGGGCCTGAGCGAGAATGTCGAGTTGTGCCTGTCGGACCTTGTTCATGGCGGCCGGCCCCGCTGCCCCATGCTCCGCACTATGAGCTGCCACTTTACCTCCCCAGGCTACCATGGGCCGTTCGACCCATGTGTGAGACCTCGAAAGCGCCAGAGGCCTGCTCTCGGCAGGCCTCTGGCCGAAACGAATGCGCCGTACGCGGACCCTGTGACCGAATGGAAGTCGCAGTAACCGAATACTATCGCAAGGTCGTCGCGCGGTGTGACAGTCCCGCTGTTATGGTATGTATCAAGCCTACGAAACCGCGTGAACCCGCGCAACCTCGGCTACTGGGTGCGCATCGGCGGGTTGACCCGCGGTCCAGACCCGCGCTCGATCGGCAACTCCTCCCGCTCGGCCCATTCGGTCCATGAACCAGCGTAGATGCGCACCCGAGGGTAGCCCAGCAGATACTTCAGCACGAAATACACATGACTCGCCTCCGCCGCGAGGTTGCAGTACAGGACGATGTCGCGATCGGGCACGATGCCTTCGGCCGCGTAGCGCGCCCGCAGGCTGTCTGCCGGGCGAAACACCGTGCCGAACCCGGCCGTCTCGAGATCGTCCTGCCAGTAGTGATTGACGGCGCCGGGCAGGTGCCCCCGCCGCATCTGCGAGCCGGCGTCGCCGACATACTGGTCGTGCGACCGGGCATCAACCAACAGAACGCCCGTCTGCATGCCCTGTTGCACATCGGCGAGCGTGGCCACGCCGGGGCGGAATGAGCGCGAGTTCCACCAGCGACCCGCCGGACGCACGACGGGATACTTCTGCGCGATTTCCCTGCCTTCGAAGGACCATTTTGACGACCCGCCGTCGAGAAGGTACACGCGAGGGTGCCCCATGCCGGCGAGGATCCAGGCGGCGAAGGTTGCGTAGATGTTGAGGGATTCGCCGGCACTGTAGACCACCACCGGGACCGAGGGGTCGAGCCCCAGTCGCTTGAAGAGCTCGCGATACCACGGCGCGTCGAGCAACTGCCCCGGCACACCGGCCTTGCTGGCGCGCAGTGTCTCGATGTCGAGGTACTGCGCCTGGGGAAGGTGCCCCTTGAGATAGGTCCAGACATCGACGCGCATGTCGAGCAGCCGCACCGGTGCCCCCCGCTCCTGCCAAGCCGCAAGCGAGTCCGTGGAGAGGAGCCGGGGCAGCGTGGGAGGCGGCTGTTGCGCGGTGATTCCGGACGGCAGCCACGCGATGGCGGCAAGAAAGACCAGCGCCTGACGCGGCCTCATGGCCTTCCCCCCACCGAATCCTGATCACCGCCGAGGCCCATGACCTCACGCTCCATCTCGACGTACACCCGGTTGGCATTCCGCCGCAGGCGGCTGTGGAGCGACACAGGGCGATCCTCGTCGGCCGGCGGCAGCGGCGCCAGGGCGCGCCGCATGGGCACTCCGCCCTCGACCGCAGCCAGCATCGCAGTGCGCAGGGCGGAGATGTAGCCGCGGGTCGAGTCGATCAATGCCTGGGCGTCGAAGGCAATGCGGCCATGCCCCGGCACGATGACCCGGGGACGCAGTTGCTCGATGCCATCGAGCACGCGCAGGAGCTCCCGTGAACTGCCGTCGATTACCATCGTCACGCCATCCTCCACCAGCACGTCTCCGGTGAACAGAATCCGGTCGTCGGGGAGCCAGAGCAGCAGGTCACCGGGGGAGTGGGCATCGCCGGGATGCCACACGACCACGCGCCGCCTGCCCAGCACCAGCGTGTCGGCCCCGGTGACCGGGCGATCGGGGACATCAGCGAACTCGAACCCGAGCATTTCCTGCAACCCGACCACCTGGTCCCAATCTGCCACCATCTGGTCGGGACCGCCCTCTGCCGCGAGGATGTTCGCGTCTGGGTGTGCGATAATGGTGGCACCCGCACGCTTCATCGCGATGGCACCGAACTGCATGTCGGGATGGTGGGCGTACAGCACGAACCAGCGAATCGGGCGCGACGAGCGGGTCCGGATCGTGCGCACGACCGCATCGCCCTGCACCGGGCTCGCCAGCCCACCCACGACGAGGAGGCCGTCCGGCGCCTCGATGTACCCGGCGTTGGGCCGGCCCTCGACGCCCTTCCCGGTATCGCCGGACACCACGAAGACCCCGGGCGCGAGTTCGCGCAGCGGGTAGAGCGTCTTCGCGGTCGTGGGGGTGAAGGCGTTGTAGCGCGGCTTGACCTGTGCACCGGCGGGCAACGTGGCGAGGGCGGTCGCCGCAAGCAGGATGGAGAGACGCCGGATCAGGTTGTGCTGAATGCGATCTGCGCCGTCTGCTCGAACACGGCGCCCTTGTTGTCGGCCCAGCGCATGGTGAGCGGACCCTCGCGGTCCGCTACGAGCGTGAACGTGACGACGGGATCACGGCTGACGCCGGAGGTCCACATGAAGTGCGCCACCTGCCGGCCCGCGTACATGACGGTGACATCCTTGATGAAGTACGCGGGGATCGGCTGCCCATCGGCCGAACGGAAGAAGCCGGTGTCCATCGGATGCTGCACAATGGCGCTCACCTGGATGATCTCACCCTGCTGGATCCTTGCCGGGACCCGGATGCGCGCGTCACCGATCGTGTTGCGCATCAGCCGCACCCGTTGAGCGAGACATTCACCCGGGCGTAATCGGCCCACACTTCGCCGGTGTTCGTCTCGGCGATGGCGCGCACCCAGGTGGTCCGCTTCATCTTGATCCGGAACTGCAGGGAGAGCTTGCCCATCGCCGGCGTGACGTCGAAGGCAGCGAGGTACGGGTCGGGATTGTGATCGACGATGAGGTGGACCGCCTTCACGTAATTGTCGGCGGTCATCGGCAACTCAGGCGCCTCGATGATGACCGGCACCACGCGCCCGTCTTCGGCCACCACCGGCATATCGAGGAGGACCTGCCCGCGCCGGATGGGCCGGTCGCCGAACAGGTCCCTGAGAATCTTCGCCACCTGCTCATTGGGCACTTCAGGGTCAGGCTCGAGCGATGCGGCGATCAGCTCGCCCGGGCGCAGCACGTGCCCTGCGGCAAGCGCCAGAGCAAGCGCCACACCCTGCTTGAGGAAGTCGCGGCGGGCCGGTTCGTCGGGGTGGCGGAACATGGATTGAACTTCATCCACTCCAATCGGGTATGTCAAGCCAACGGCAGCGACTTTCAATGCTCCTGCCGTGGGCGACGAGTCCCTGCCGCCGTCGGGCATCCAGCTTGTAGCCCCCGCTACAACTCGTTAGTTTTCAAGGCCATACCGCCCATCCGCAGGCCGGGCGTACCATCCGATTCGCGAGGTGCCGTGGACGCAGAGCTGGTGCATCAGGTGTCCCTCTTCGAGAAGTGCCGGCAGTTCACCAAGGCACGCGAAATCCAGGCTGCGGGTCTCTACCCGTACTTCAAGCCGATCTCCGAATCCGAGGACACCGTCGTCGTCATCGAGGGCCAGCGCCGCATCATGCTGGGCTCGAACAACTATCTCGGCCTTACGCATCATCCGAAGGTCCTCGAGGCGGCGCAGAAAGCGCTCCACCAGTACGGCTCCGGCTGTACCGGGAGCCGCTTCCTCAACGGCACCCTGGACCTGCACGAGAAGCTGGAGCACGACCTCGCCGAATTCCTCGGCAAGGAGGCGTGCCTCATCTTCTCGACTGGCTATCAGGCGAACCTGGGCCTCATCTCCGGGCTGATCGGCCGGGGCGAGGTGGTGCTGCTGGACAAGCTGGACCATGCCTCGATCGTCGACGGGGCCAAGATGTCCTACGGCGAGACGGAACGGTTCAACCACGGCGACCTGGCGGGGCTCGAGCGAAAGCTCGAGCGCGAGCGGGACAAGGCCGGCCGGGGCACGATGATCGTCGTGGACGGCGTCTACTCGATGGAAGGCGACATCGCCGACGTGCCCAACCTGGTGCGCATCGCCCACAAGCATGGCGCGGCACTGGCGATTGATGACGCGCATTCGCTGGGCGTGCTCGGCCCCAAGGGCGATGGCACGGCCGCCCACTTCGGCATGACCGACGAGGTGGACATCATCGCCGGCACCTTCTCCAAGTCGCTGGCATCGATCGGCGGGTTCGTCGCCTCGACGGAAAGCGTCATCCACTACCTGCGGCACCACTGCCGCCCGCTCATCTTCACCGCGTCGCTTCCGCCGTCTAACACCGCGGGCGTGATAGCGGCGCTCGAGGTGCTCCAGAGCGAGCCGACCCGGCGCGACAACCTGTGGGCCAACACCCAGCGGCTGCATGCCGGCTTCCGCCAGCTGGGCTTCGACATCGGTCCGTCTGAAACGCCGATCCTGCCGGTGCTGATCGGTCCGTTGGAGAAGACCTTCATCATGTGGCGAAAGCTGTTCGACGCCGGGGTGTTCACCAACCCGGTGGCGCCGCCCGCCGTCGCGCCGTCACAGTGCCGCCTCCGCACCAGCGTCATGGCTACCCACACCTTCGACCAGATCGACTTCTGTCTGGAGCAGTTCGGGCGAATCGGCCGCGAGCTGGGGGTCATCTGACGCAAGTCGCCATCCGTCCGGCGCACTCGCGCCGGGACCTGAAGTCGTTCATCGATCTGCCCTACCAGCTGTTCGCCGGCGATCCCGTCTGGGTGCCGCCACTTCGCCTCGACATCGAGATAACCCTTTCCCGCACGAAGAATCCCTTCTTCGAGCACGCCGAGGCCGAGTACTTCCTGGCCGAGCGCGACGGAACGGTCGTCGGCCGGATCGCCGCCATCGAGAACCGGCTGCACAACGAGACGCACGCGGACCGGGTGGGATTCTACGGCTGGTTCGACTGCATCGACGACCAGGAGGTCGCGGACGCGCTGTTCCGCGCGGCGGAGACGTGGCTCCGTGCCCGGAACCTCGACGTGATGCGCGGGCCCGCCTCGTTCTCCACCAACGACCAGTGCGGTCTCCTGGTCGACGGCTTCGAGACGCGACCGACGCTGCTCATGCCGCACAATCCTCCGTACTACGTGCGCCTTACGGAACGGGCCGGGTTCACCAAGGCCAAGGACCTGCTCGTCTACCAGGGCGGCGGCGCCGAGGAGTACGTGCCGGTGCCGGAGCGGCTGGCGAGAGGGACCGAACTCATCCGCCAGCGCCAGGGCATCACGCTGCGGCCGCTCAACATGAAGGACTTCCCCGCCGAGGTCGAGCGGATCAAGCAGATCTACAACGCAGCGTGGGAGAAGAACTGGGGATTCATCCCCATGACCGATCACGAGATCGACCATCTCGCGAAATCGTTCAAGCCGGTGGTAATTCCCGAACTCGTGCCCTTTGCCGAGAAGGACGGGAAGATCATTGCGTTCGGGCTCGTGCTGCCCGATCTCAACTCGGCGCTGGTGGGGAACCGAAGCGGCGGGTTGCTGCGCTTCCTGGCGAAGACCTTCTGGCTCCTCAAGACGCACCGTCTCCGTCGCTGCCGCATCATCCTGCTCGGCATCCTCCCGGAGTGGCGCGGCCGTGGCGTGGATGCGATGCTGTACCACTGGATCTGGACCAAGGCGGGCGAGCAGAAGATCTACTGGGGAGAGGCCGGCTGGATCCTGGAGGACAATCCGGCGATGAACGCCGCCTCGAGCAGATGAACTTCCGCGTGTACAAGACCTACCGGCTCTACGACCGCGCCGATGAAGGCGCTGGTGACGGGCGGCACCGGCTTCGTCGGGGGCCTCCTCATCGACCGGCTCGTGGCGCGCGGGCACGAGGTGACGGCCCTGGTACGCTCGCCGACCAAGGCCGCAGGCCTCGAGGCGCGCGGTGTTCGGCTGGTCCGGGGCGACCTCCACGACGAGGCAGCGATCCGCGAGGCGGTACGCGGACAGGATGTGGTGTTCCACGTCGCCGGCGCTGGTGGCGGCGAAGGACGAGGCGGAGTTCTTCCGCGCCAACGCGAGGGCACGGCCAACGTGGTGCGCGCCATGGAACGCTGGCGCCCGATGCCCGCCTGGTGCACGTGACCTCGCTCGCCGCGGCGGGACCGGCGGCCCTTGGCAAGCCCTCGCACCGCCGAGCTCCCGAACGCCGGTGACGATGTACGGCCGGAGCAAGAATGCCGCGGAGCGGGTGGTGCGGCGAGTCACTCGCCGTGGGCGATCGCGCGGCCGCCGATGGTGTACGGTCCGCGCGACCGCGAGAATTTCCTTCAGGTTTCGAGCCGGTGCCGTCGGGCTTCGCTCCGGTGTTCGGCGACGGGTCCCAGGAGCTGTCGATGGTCTATGCTTCAGACCTCGCGCGGTCACTGGAGCTCATCGGCACCACGCCCGGCATCGAGAGCCGCGCCTATTTCACCAACCATCCCGAGATCGTCACGACTGCCGACTTCGTC
>CAWGJN010000010.1:0-111550 GCA_963822925.1 uncultured Gemmatimonadales bacterium | reverse complement strand
TGTGCTGAGCTTCCGGTCGTCCGGTTCACTGCCCGGCCGGCCACCGGCAGCGGATGTTCACGGAAAAAAGCCCACATCAGTCCGGTGGCATCAACGCTGTTGCTCGTTCGCCCAACCAGCCAGAACGGCAGCGGCTCGCCCCCCGGCCAGGTATGGCCTCCGCCCTCCACGGAGTAGAGCACGACACTCGCGTCGTCAGCGCAGTTCACGTATTGGAGACGGGTGACTTCCATCACGATCACGGTGTCGACCGGGGTCGGACTGCACCGGTTTCTTCGAGCCCAGTTTTCCGCCCATGTCCGCACGCCCGGAAACGGCATGGGGGACATCCATACCTTACCACCTTCGTACGGAACGATCGGATCCGCCGTGCCATGAAATGCGATCATCGGCACCGGTGTCGAGTCCTGGCACCAGCTCCATGGCAATGACTGAGCGGCGGCGACCACCCCGACGGCGGCGATCCGGTCGGACAAGGTGCAGGACAGCACGAAGGCCATGCCGCCGCCATTGGAGAGTCCATTCGCGTAGATCCTGGCCGGATCGATGCTGTAGCCCGCCTCGAGCGTGTCGATCAACTCCGCGATGAACCTGACGTCCGGCATGCGCGACGGCGTCGCCGCCCCTTCCATGAACCAGGCCTTGAGCCCGGTGCCCGTTCCTGATGGATAGACGACGATGAAGCCATTTTCATCGGCTGCCTTGTTCCATCGGCTGATGTTCCTCTGGAACCCGGGCCAGTTCATGGCGCCATGCAGGCTTATCACGAGCGGCATCGGCCTGGTGGGATCGTACGCCTCGGGGACATGCAGGAGATAATCACGCTTCTGCCCTGCGGACACGATGACGCCGTTGGTCCGATTGACGACAACGACGGTGCCGATCAGGGCCGCGACCAGCAGCACCGGGAGGCCGATAATGGCCAGCATCATGCCGACGACCGCCCGGCGAAGCGTCATTGGCGCAAGGACCCCGCTACGCCTTTCCTGCTGTCATCTGGTCACGTATCGCCTGCATCTCCTCGCGATTTGGACCATAGAGGCCCGGTGGCCTTCCCCCAGCCATCCGGCACATCAGCACGAGCTGTGCACGATGATGAATGAGGTGATGGAGCAGCTGGCCCCAGAGCACCTCCCGGATCGTGATCTGGCTGCCATCGAAGTACGTCATGGTCCGGTCGAGTTGATCATTTTCGAGCGGGATGAGTCGTGCCACCGCCTGCTCATGCACTCGACGATATCCCGGGGCAAGCAGGCTTATCTCACGCGGGCGCTTGAGGTCGGGAGGCTCGTCCTCGAAGCGGAAGCGTCCCTCGGCTAGGCCGAAGCTCAGGCACGCATCGATCTCGCTGAGATGCCAGGCGAGCTCGCCGATCGAACGGCCGCCAGGATCCGGGCGGAAATCATATTGATCGGTCGGAAGCGCCTCGAGCAGCCGAATGGTGCCCTGGGCCTCGGCATCCCAGGTCGTGCGGAAGGTGTCGATCTCGTTAGGGTGAGACATGGCTAGCCCTCCTCATGGTGTGCGGGGCGCCGCCCTGGCGCCGTTTGCAATGTGACATTTCCAGGGCGGCGGCGCGAGGCATCAATCACGGCCAGGCGGGTACCTTCCGGCATGGCAAGAGAGCCCGTAGTCACCACGGCGACACGACCACCCGCCTCCAGTTCCCTCGCGGGCCGGGAGGATCGGGCGCTCGACGGCTATCGCAAACTGGCCTGGGCGTTCGACGAGCTGTTCCGCATCCCCGGAACCCAGTGGCGCTTCGGGCTGGACTCGATCATCGGCCTCGTGCCCGGCGTGGGCGACATCGCCGTGAGCGCACTCGGCGCCTACGCGCTGATGCTGGCATTCAAGCTGCGCGCTCCGGTGTCGGTGCTGACACGGATGCTGCTCAACATCGGCGTGGACACGGTATTCGGGGCGGTGCCGTTGATCGGGGACCTGTTCGACGCGACCTGGAAGGCGAATACCAAGAACCGGCGCGTGCTCGAATCATGGCTGGCCGATCCCGCGCGCACTGAGCGGCGGAGCAAGTGGGCCATCGCCCTCTTCGTCCTGCTCTTCCTCGCCCTCACCGCGGCCTCACTCTGGCTCGCGTGGCTCGTCGTGACCACCTTGCTCGGCGCCCTTCGCAAGTAACGGAGCGTCACGTCATCCCGGGCAAGGCAAAGGGCATCGGCGAACTCGCCGATGCCCTGCCATCATACTCGTGGCTGTGCAGCGACGTTACGCCGTCGCCGGCATCGGGTGCAGGATCGCGAACGGCGCGCCGGCGGGATCGGTGAGCAGCGCGAAGCGCCCCACGTTGGGAATGTCGGTCGGCGCCATCATCACCTTCGCACCGATGGTTCCCGCAAGCGCCACCGTGGCGTCGCAGTCGCTCACCGCGAAATAGGGCAGCCAGTTGGAGGGCATCGGGCCCATGCCCGAGGTGATCTGGTAGCCGCCGCCCACTCCCTTCGCATCGCGCTCGAACACGGTGTAATCCAGGGCCGGCATGTGCATCACCGTGGTGGTCCACTCGAATAGTTTGCTGTAGAAGTCGGTGGCCGCCTTGATGTCGGTGGTAGCGAGCTCGTTCCACACCAGCGAGCCGGGCTCGCCCCGCTTGGCCACACCCGGATGGTTCTTCGCCTGCCACACCGAGAACACCGCCCCCTGCGGGTCCTTCATCACCGACATCCGGCCGCTCTCGGCCACGTCCATGGGCGCACTCATCACCTGGGCACCGAGCGCCGTGGCGCGCGCAGTGGCGTCATCGGCATCGTTCACCGCCACGTACGACATCCAATGCGCCGGCACGCCCTGCTTCAGCTGCTCGTCCATCAGCTGGTACATCGCGGCGACATCCTTACCGTCGTGCTGGAAGATGTAGTACGTGAATCCGGGCCCCATGGGATACTCCTGGATGTCCCACCCGAAGAGCTGCCCGTAGAAAGTCTTCGCCTTCTCACTGTCGGTGGTACCAAGTTCGACCCACGAAAAGGTGCCCGGTGGGTTCATGGTCGTGACCGTCATCGTGACCTCCCGCGCGCTGCGTTGCCGTTGAGACCTGCCAGGTGGGATCCTATCGCTACGAGACCCGCCCACCGCGGGTGTCAGGCAGGGTTCCCCGCCCGCAACTTCTTCAGTATTACTCCCGTAACGGAATGTGCAACCACCCCCGTGTCACGATCCCGTTCCATAGGTCAAATCATGCCCCGCGCACCCGGCTTCGCCCTGCTCCTGTTCGCCATCTCGTCCGCATCCCTCAGCGCCCAGGCCGACAAGCGGCCCGACGGCTGGCGCGTAAGGCTGGACAATCCCGGCCCCGACAGTACCAAGCTGACCTTTGCCGCCATGGCGCCCGGCTTTCACGTCACCACCGGCCCGGCTGTCATCCTGTGGAACCCCGCCAATACGGCCAACGGATCATTCAAGGCGGAGTCGAACATCTTCCTTTTCAAGCCGGCCAGCAGCCACGCGGAAGCATTCGGGGTGTTCGTGGGCGGCAACAACCTCGACGCCGAGAACGAGTCGTACACCTATTTCATGATCCGGAATGACGGGCAGTACCTGGTGAAGCAGCGGGCCGGCAAGGATACGAAGGACGTGATCCCCTGGACCGCGAGCCCAGCGATCAAGCTCTATGACGGCAAGTCGGAGAGCGTCGCCAACCTGCTGACCGTGGTGGCCACGCCCGCCTCGGTGGACTTCCTGGTGAACGGCACCAAGGTCGCGAGCCGGCCGCGCACCGACCTCATGGTGGACGGCATCGTGGGGCTCCGGGTGAACCACAACCTGAACCTGCACGTGTCGAAGCTCGAGGTCACCGCAACGAAGTAGGCCCAGCTTCCATCGGCCGTTGCAGCTTGAAACCGGTTCGCGGTCGAACGAGGCGGTCCGGCATGGTGTCGGGCCGACCCGGCGTGGGCTCGCATACTGTCATCGATCCGGCGTTCCCAAAGCGCGTTCATACGCGGCGATGTGCTGGCCTATGACATTCTCATACTCGTGCGTGTTCAGCACGTACCCGTAGCCTTTAGCGCCCAGGGCCCGCCACCGACCCTCCTGCAAGAGGTACGTCAGGCCTCTTACGTAGTCCTTCAGGTCGCCTGCGCTGGCATGATAGCCGAAAGTGCTGGCGAACTCGTCGGCGTTGCCGTGGGAGAGTATGGCACACCGGTGTGAGGCAGCTTCGAGATAGGAGACCGGAAGGCACTCTCGAGTACTGGTGTTTATGAGTATCCATGATCTGCCCAGGATTCTGGCGCGGGCCCCTGCATCCAGCCAGCCGGGCATCTCCACATTCTCAACCTGGTGACACTGCTCCCTGATCTGCGCATCACGGGCGGCATCGTTGAGGCACGCACCAGCAAGAATGAAGTGAACATTCGGAAAGTGTTCAGCCAATGCGACAAAGAGCTCTGGTCGCTTCCTCGGATCCCATCGTCCGAGATAGCACACCGTTGGGCGCGGATCCTTCGGCAGGCTTTCGTTCGGGACTACAACGGGGTTCGGTAGAAATCCCGGGCGTTCGGATAGCCAGTAGAGTCGAACGACCTTCTCGGCAATGTACTTTGCCTGACAATAGCGGGCATGCGCACTTCTCGCCGCTCGTCCCGAGGTCCACTGGTACCTCAGATAGAACTTCCACATGTAACGTCTACTGAGTTTCCTGGGAGCCCATTCCAGCCGCCAATCAGCCAGATCACGCGGATCCTGGAATGTGACAATGTGCTTCTTGTGCGGTTCTGCAATCTGTGCCAGGCGGGTGCCGGTGGATGGTTCCTGGCTATGATAGACGTCCGCGTCAATCGTTTTGTACAAACCGGTGTAGGAAAGGACGCTGCTGATGCCGACATACAGCGGCGAGGGGTAACTGACCACGGTGACGCCGTTGAGGTGCTCAATGGGCTTCTGGCCGCTTTTGCGCGGCATCGCAACGTAGACTTCATGACCTCGCGCGACCAATCCAGTGGCGAGGTCGTGGGTGAGGACACCAAAACCCCCATAGGCGCCGATTCCCCGATATTCGGTGGCAACAAGGCAAATCCTCATGTGTCCTTACCCACTTCCGGGTCATGCGCAGCTGGAGAAGGCGCCCAACATCGGTTCGGGCGCCAGAAGCAACATGAAAGTTGCCTACATACTGGACCGCTTTCCCAGCGTCTCGACGACGTTCATCATCAATGAAATCTTCTCGGTGATGGAAGCCGGTGTTCCGTGCCAGGTCTTCTCGTTTTTCGGGAGAAATACCGAGGTGGTACACCCCAGGGCGCGAGCACTGCTGGACGCAGGGCGCGTTACCTATTGGGAAAGCCCGACCGCGAGGGACACGGTCGTGTCCCTGACGAGACACGCCCTGCACCATCCATCCTTGACCTTGCGTACGCTCAACCAGGCGCGGACCGCTGGCGGGAACCGGTGGGTCGCGCGTGAGGCCCTGGGCCTGGCAACGGCACTGCACGGCCAGGGATTCACCAATCTACACGCCCACTTTGCCGACCGGGCCGCCCAGACGGCGATGTGGGTCGGCCGATGGACGGGGATTCCATTCACCTTCACCACGCATCGATACGACATATATGAGCGCCCACCCGGCAACATGGCGGAACTGGTTTCGGCGGCCCATCGCATGATCTGCATCTCCCACTTCAACCGGGACTACCTCGTTTCGCACTTCCATCTCGACGAGGGGAAACTTCCGATCGTCCGATGTGGCATCTACATCAACGAGTTTGAGGGAGAGACACGCGTTCCCGCGGCTGGCAACGCCGTGGTGCGATTGCTGTGTGTCGCGCGCCTGGAGCCGGAGAAGGGGCACACCTATCTGCTGCAGGCCATCCACCTGCTTCGCGATGCCGGCATCAACGTTGAGCTCGTATTGGTCGGTGACGGCAAGCTCCGTGACGAACTCTTCGCCCAGGCCGCGCAACTGGGGCTCGGCTCACGCGTCACCTTCCTGGGCGCCAGGTCGGCGACGGAGGTGCGTGAGCAATTCCAGGCCTGCGATATCGCCGTCCTGGCAAGCCTGAGCGAAGGCGTTCCGATATCGGCAATGGAGGGAATGATCAGCGGCAGGCCAGTGATTGCGCCGGCCGTGCTTGGTGTCCCAGAACTGGTCGAGGACCGGGTAACCGGCTTCCTGTGTGAACCCGGGAGCCCGGGGTCCATTGCGCGCGCGGTACAGTGGATCCTGGCCAACCCGGCGAAGACACGAATGATCGTCGAGGCGGGAAAGCAGAGGGTCAAGGAGGACTTTTGCCGCGAGACATGCACTGAGAAACTGATTGCGCTCTGGCGACAGTAGCCACCGAAGAAGCGGCCCGCGGCGGGTCACCGCCCCACGAAGTAGGCCCATCTCGAGTTTGCAGCTCGAAAGCCCGGCAGTACCCGTAAGAGCCGGACCACGCACGACCAGGGCCGCCAACACCGGTCATGCCGTGGAAGCTGACGGGGCTGATGAGCGACCAGGAAATCGAGGCGCTGGGGAGTTACCTGCGGAGCGGGACCTACGGCGCGCAGATGGAAGCGCCGAAGAGCTAGACGACGCGCAGTTTCCAGTGGCCGCGCCTGAAGATCGCGGCGCTCGCGAGGGCCAGGGTACAAAAGGCGACCGTGATGGCGATGAAGACGCCGCGCGGCCCGAAGCCCAGGACATGCGCGAGCGCCCACGCCAAGGGGATCTCCCAGAGCCAGAAGCAGAAGAGGTTGAGCCAGGTGGGCGTCCAGGTGTCGCCCGCCCCGTTGAATGATTGGGTCAGCACCATGCCATACGCGTACAGCGGAAAGCCGAGGCTCACGATCCTGAGGCAGGACCCGGCGAACTCGGCCACCGCAACATCGTGCGTGAAGAATCCCACCAGCACGCTGGCCCCGGCATAGAAGATGAGCCCCACCACCGTCAGGAACACCGCGTTGTAGTTGGCCGCGGTCCAAACGGCCCGCTCGGCGCGGTCGGGCTTCTTTGCACCCAGGCCCTGGCCCACCATCGTCGCCGCCGCGTTGCTCAATCCCCACGACGGCAGCAGCGCGAAGATGACGACCCGGATTGCGATGGTGTACCCGGCGAGCGCCGCGCTTCCGAAGGTGGAGAGGATGCGCACCAAACCGATCCAGCTCACCATGCCGATGATCATCTGGAAGGTGCCCACCGCCGAGAGGCGGATGAGCGCCCACATGAGCTTGAAATCGGCCACGACGTGCCGGCGCGCCACGCCGAGGCGACCGGCGCCGCTCGAGAGCACGGCGAGCTGGATCAGCACCCCCGACCCTCGTGCGATGGTGGTCGCCACCGCCGCACCGGTCACGCCCAGTCGTGGAAACGGCCCCCAGCCGAAGATGAGGAAGGGATCGAGCAGGAGGTTGATCGCGTTGGCGGTCCAGAGGACGCGCATCGCGATGGTGGCATCGCCCGCACCGCGGAACGCCGCGTTGATGAGAAAGAGCAGGATGACGGTGGCGTCGCCACCCAGGATGATACGGGCGTAGCCGGTACCCGCCGCGATCACTTCGGGCGTGGCGCCCATGAGGCCGAGCAGGTGCGGCGCGAAGAGAAATCCGGACGTGCCGAGCACGGTGGCCACCGCCAGGCCGAGGAGGATCGCCTGCACCGTTACGCGGGCGGCGGCCTCCTGGTTCTTCTCCCCGATGCGGCGCGACACCATCGCGGTGACGCCGATGCTAAGCCCCATCGCCAGCGCATAGATGACGGAGAGCACCGACTCGGTGAGGCCCACGCTCGCCACCGAGTCGGCGCCGAGCTTCGCGATCCAGAAGATGTTGACGACCGCGAAGAGCGACTCCATGACCATCTCGAGGACCATCGGCACTGCGAGCAGGATGATCGCGCGGTTGAGGGGTCCCTCGGTGTAGTCGGTGTCGGTGCCGCGGAGGGCGGCCTTGATTTCGGAGAAGAGAGAGGCAGACATGGGGAGTGTGAACGGTAAACAGTGAACGGTAAACCGGAGCAAAAGGGGCGCTGATCGCGCCCCCTTTTTACCGTTTACCGTTCACTGTTCACGCACTTGGATAGGCTCTATCCAGATCCTCGAACATCCGCTTCGCGTAGTCGAATCCGACGATGGCTTCCTGCACCACCTCGTCCTGTTCCTTCGCGCTGAGCGGCAGTGCGGTGAGGGCGGCACGGTAGGTGTTCTTCCGGCCGTTCACGTCGGAGACTTCCCTGAAGTTGTAGAAATTGGTGCCCGCCTCGCCGGCCTCATAGGTCTTGGCGACGCTGCGGCCCATCATCTGCCCGCCGGAGAGATCGCCGAGATAGCGTACGTAGGCGTGCGCTACCAGGCCGCGCGGCATGCGCGTACCCAGGTCGGTGAGGTGCGCCGCGTAATCGGAGGCGGCCTTCACCACCGGGATCGAGCGCCAGTCCTTGCCGGCGAAGAACTCGAGATCCTGCTCCAGCGACGCGGCCCGGTTGAGCGTGGGATCGTACACCATTCCCACCACGGCATCGTCCTTCTGCGCGCCCATGGCCGCCTCGAGCGCCACGTACACCGGGTGCAGCGCGCGGATCAGGCCGACGTAGCCGTCGCGCGGCAGCGTGCCCTTGAACAGGTGCTTGACGAACGCGGTGCGCTCGGCGGCAGTGTGCGCGGCGCCGGTGGCTTCACGCAGGCGCTCGGCGAGGCCGGCAGGAACGGTTGTCTCGGACATCGGTACCCCTCCAGTTGGGCCACGAATTTACCGACCCGGACCCGAACAACCAAGCGCTCAGGTCGTGACGAGATGCACCGGAATACCGCCATTGCTGCTGCGCCACACCTCGTGGAACCGCACGCCCACCTGGCCCTCGAGCCGGGGGTTGGCGCCGAGCAGCGCCACGCGCCACTCGGGCAACCGCGTGCGAGCCACGTTGCCCAGCTGCGCGTAGAGGTTTCGCAGCGCCTTCTCCTCGCCGATGCGGGCGCCATAGGGCGGGTTGGTGAGCAGGAGCCCGGGACCGGGCAGCGAATCCATTGCGGAGAGCGGCAGGATTCGGAATTCGATGTTGCCGGCGACCCCGGCGCGGGTCGCATTGGCCCCTGCCGCGTCGATCGCTCCGGCGTCGCGATCGCTGCCGACTATCAGCGGCGCTCCCGGGAGGATCCGCGACTCCGCATCGGCCCGTAGTTTCGCCCAGAGTGCCGCGTCGAAGTCGGGCCACGCCTCGAACGCAAAACTGCGCCGCAGCCCCGGCGGGATCCGCCGCGCAAGCAGCGCCGCCTCGATCAGGATGGTGCCCGATCCACAGAATGGATCCAGCAGGGAGGAGGTGCCATTCCAACTACAGCCCAGCAGCATCGCGGCGGCGAGTGTTTCCCGGAGCGGTGCCTTTGCCGTTTCCAGGCGGTAGCCACGGCGATGGAGCAGGTCGCCCGATGCATCGGCCGAGATGGTGAACCGGTCGCGCACGGCACGCACCTGGAACCGCGCCACGCGTGAGGGATCGGCATCAGCTGCCTTCCCCTCCGCCCCGACGATCCGCTCCAGCCGTTCCGCGATGCCCCGGTTGTGATAGAGCTTGGATTTCCGGCTGGTAACTTCGAACTCGGGTACCATCCCCGCCCCCAGGAGAGCATTCCAGGGGATCTTCTTCGCATGGCGCTCGAGCTCGAACCAGGTGCGTGCCTCGAACTGTGCTACCCGCTTGAGTACCCGGTTCGCGGTGCGCAGCTCGAGGTTGGCCCGGTACAGGAGCGACGCGTCGGCCTGGAATGAAACCCCGCCCGACTCGGTTGCGTCGATCGTGGCGCCGAGTGCCTGCAGCTCCGCCGCCGTGATGGGCTCGATGCCGGGTGCACAGATCGCGAAGCAGTCTTGCAACATCAGTGGTCGGAGACGGCGGCCGGCTGGGCGGCCTGCCGCATGGCGTGATGTTCCCGGCGCCGAAGGACGATTCGGCGCACCAGGTAGCCGACGATGAGCAGGTTGCAGGCGAGCACGAACAGGTGCAGCATGCTGAACCGGCGCACCAGCAGGCGGACCTCGAAGGGCAGGTAGAGGCCACCGCTCAGCGCCCCGAACCACTGGGCCCAGGCCTGTTCATGCCAGAGTCCCACCGCCTCGGCGATGCGCACGACGGCATAGGCCAGTGCCCCGAGGGCAAGCAGCACGAGCCGGTGGTCGTCTACCCGGCCGCTCGCCTCGATGAAGATCCGGGGGATGTGGCTCGCGGGATTGAGGTGCGCCTCGCGCACCAGCGCCTCGGCCACCGCCTGCACGTCGTGATGGATCAGTCGGAGCAACCCCAGACCGGCGAGCAGCACCAGGAGTCCCTTGGCGCCCTCGAGCAGCGCGACGGTCCGGGAGGCGGCAGTCGATTTCATGACGGCGGGGAAGTTAGACTCGGAAGGTCTCTCCCGGGGGCAGCGTGCCCGAACTGCCGGATGTCGTGGTGTATATCGAGCGCCTCACCGCGCTGGTGCTGGGGCAGCCGCTGGTGCAGGTGCACCTCGGCAGCCCGTTCGTCCTGCGAACGGTCGATCCGCCCATCGGCGAGGCCGCGGGCCGTATGGTGACCGGCGTTCGCCGCCTCGGCAAGCGCATCGTGCTGTCACTCGAGGGCGACCTCCACGTCGTGATACACCTCATGATCGCCGGCCGGCTGCGCTGGCGCGCGTCCGGCAAGGTGCTGCGGGGCAAGATGGTGCTCGCCGAGTTCGCCTTTCCCGATGGTACGCTGTACCTCACCGAGGCGGGATCGAAGCGCCGCGCCTCGATCCACCTGGTTCAGGGAGAGGCAGCGCTGGCCGCGTTCGACCGGGCCGGCCTCGAGGTGATGACCGCCAGTGTCACCGACTTCAGCGCACGCCTGCGCTGCGAGAACCACACGCTCAAGCGAGCGCTCACCGATCCACGCCTCATGAGCGGTATCGGCAACGCCTATTCCGACGAGATCCTGCATCGCGCGAAGCTCTCCCCGCTCATGCTCACCTCGCGCCTCAGCGACGAACAGGTGGCGCAACTGTTCGACGCCACCCGCAACACGCTCACCGAGTGGACCGACCGGCTCCGCGCCGAATCGGCGAACGGCTTTCCCGAGAAGGTCACAGCCTTTCGAGAGGGGATGGCGGTACACGGCCGTTTCCGCCAGCCTTGCCCGGTGTGCGGAGCACCGGTGCAGCGCATCCGGTACGCCGAGAACGAGACCAACTACTGCGCGCGCTGTCAGACCGGCGGCCGGGTGCTGGCCGATCGGAGTTTGTCACGCTTGCTCAAGGACGACTGGCCCCGCAGCATCGACGAGTGGGAGTCATGACCGAGGACATCACCGCCCTCCTGCACGCGCACGGCCGGGGTGACCCCGATGCGGTTGACCGGCTGTATCCCCTGGTGCAGTCTGAATTGCGGCGGGGTGCCGCGGCACTGCTGCGCCGGGAGCGCGAGGGGCACTCGATCCAGGTGACCGAGCTGGTGAACGATGCGCTGCTGCGGCTCCTGGGCGCGTCACCGCAGTGGCAGGACCGGGCGCATTTCCTGGCCATCGCTTCCCGGGCAATGCGGCAGATCCTGGTGGATCGCGCACGTCGCCGGCTGGCGCAACGCCGCGGGGGCGGGTGGCAGCAGACCACGCTGGGCGATGCGGCATCGCCCCAGCCGGTGTCGCCCGACGAGCTGATCGCGCTCGACGACGCACTGGCCCGGCTCTTTGCGATCGATCCGCGGCTGCACGACGTGGTGCAGTACCGCTACTTCGGCGGACTCAACGACGCCGAGGTGGCGGCGGCGCTCAACGTGACGGAGCGGACCGTGCAGCGCGACTGGAAGCGGGCCCGCGCGATTCTCTACACCGAGCTCTACCCTGGCGGAGCACCGGAAGCATCGGGATGAACCAGGATTCGTTGCAACGCGCATTGGAGATCTTCGAGGCGGCGGCGGAGCGCACCGGCTCCGACCGGACACGGTGGCTCGATGACAGCTGCGCCGGCGACCTTGAACTGCGCAGGCAGGTCGAGCGGTTGCTGCGCGCTCACGAACAGCAGGGATTGCTTGATCGTCCGCCGGTTCCCGACGGCGACGACATTGCGGAGCGGCTCGGGCGCGCGCTGGGTGAACGCTACGTCATTCACCAGCCGATCGGGCGGGGCGGCTCGGCCGTGGTGTTCCTCGCCGAAGAACGGAAGCTCGGCCGCCGGGTGGTGCTCAAGGTGCTCGACCCTGACGTGGCGAAGCTGTGGGGCCGCGAACGCTTCCAGCGCGAGGTACAGATCGCGGCGCGCCTCGGGCATCCGCACATCGTAGGGCTCATCGATTCCGGCGATGCCGACGGCCTCCTCTACTATGTCATGCCGTACATCGAGGGCGAGACGCTCCGGGCCCGCCTCGACCGCACGGGAGCGCTCCGGTACGCCGACGCGCTCCCGCTGCTGCGCGACGTGGCGCAGGCGCTGGCATACGCCCACGCCGCGGGTGTGGTGCACCGCGACCTCAAGCCGGCCAACGTGCTCTGCGCCGGGACGCGCGCATTGCTGCTGGACTTCGGCGTGGCCAAGGTGGTGCGGCGGAGCCCGGATTCAAAGGACAAGTCCACTGTCGGAGCCGCCGTTGGCACCCCGGCGTACATGGCTCCGGAGCAACGCGCGGCGACGCCGGTGCTCGACCACAAGGTTGATGTGTACGCCTGGGGACTGCTCGCCGCCGAATCGCTTACCGGGCGTTTGCCGCGGCACCTGCCCGGGCCACTGGACGACCTGGGCGATGCCCCGTCCGCGGTGGCGGCGCTGGTGTCCGAGTGCCTGGCGACCGATCCCGCCGCGCGCCCGGTCGACGCCGACACGATCTTGCGCCGGCTCCAGGAAGCCACATGACATTGTCGCCATTCCGGTTGGTTCTGCGCATTTCCTCATGAGGGGCTTCGACCCGGAGCCCACCAGAGGGAGGGAGTCATGATCGAGTTCCACGAGGATTCCAGGGACAACACGGTGCAGCTGGGGAACTTGCGCATCGAGGGATGGGTGGCGCAGGCCAGTTGTGTGGCCTGCCGCGGGCGGCTGGTGCACTACGCCGTGTTCGATGCCCTCTTCTGTCCCGGGTGCAACACCTGGACGTCGCTGCAGTGCGCACTCCCCGACTGCTATCTCTGCGCGGTGCGGCCGGAGCGTCCACTGATGCGGGGCCAGTCCGAGCGGCGCAACTCGGGCAGCTGGTCGCGCCTGATGCTGGTGCTGGGCATGGCACTCGGCGGCTGCAGCAAGCCGGCCGATGTGCCCAAGCCCACCGAAGCGATCATCGAGGGACTGGGCAACCATCACATGGCGGTCACCGCCACGCCCGAGGCGCAGCGCTACTTCGATCAGGGCCTGCGGCTGGCGTACGCCTTCAATCATCCGGAAGCGGAACGCTCGTTCCGCGCCGGTGCGGCGCTCGATCCGGGGTGCGCCATGTGCTGGTGGGGCACGGCGCTGGTGCTGGGCCCCAACATCAACCTGCCGATGGATCCCGCGGCGGCGGCACCGGCGTGGGAAGCACTGTCGAAGGCCCGCGCCGGTGCGGCGAAGGTGTCCGATCGCGAGCGGGCGTACATCGAGGCACTCACCGCGCGCTACGCCGACCCGGCGCCGGCCAACCGCGCGCCGCTCGACAGCGCCTATTCCCGCGCGATGGCGAAGGTGGCGCAGCAGTTCTCCACCGACCTCGACGCGCAGGTGCTCTACGCCGAATCGCTGATGGACCTGAGGCCGTGGGACTACTGGAACCCGCAGGGGCAGCCTAACCCCGGGCTCGAGGAGCTGGTGCCCATCCTCGAGCGGGTGATCGCCGCCGACTCGATGAACCCCGGCGCGTGTCACTACTACATCCACGCGGTCGAGAAGGTGAAGCCGGCGCTGGCGGTGCCCTGTGCCGAGCGGCTCGCGTCACTCATGCCGGCGGCGGGACACCTGGTGCACATGCCGGCGCACATCTACGCCCGGGTGGGGCGGTACAACGACGCGGTGGATGCCAACGTTCACGCGGTGCATGCCGACGAGACGTTCATCGCCGACCGGCCGGGGCAGCAGAGCGTGTACGCCGCGATCTACTATCCCCACAACTACCACTTCCTCGCCTTCGCTTCCGCGCTCGCGGGGCGGAGCCAGGAGGCGATCACGGCAGCCACCGCCGCGTCGGAGCACATGCCGCTCGAGGTGGCGCACCTCGCGATCGAGGCGGAGTACATGGTGCCGGCGCGGCAGATGTACCTCGCCACCTACAAGCGGTGGGACGACATCCTCGCCCTGCCGCTGCCGCCCGACTCGCTGCATGCGGCGCGGGGGATGGCGCTCTACGCGCGCGGCAGCGCGCTCTCGGCGAAGGGACAGGGTGCCGCCGCGGCCGCAACGCTCGACACGGTGGAGACGATGGCGAAGGCTGAGCCGGCGGGAATCAAGAAGATGCTGCTCGAGATATCGGCCGCGATGCTGGCGGGGAACATCGCGCAGCAGGCAGGCAACATGACGAAGGCGATCAAGGAGTACCAGCGCGCGGCGGTGGTGGAAGAGAGCCTGCCCTACATGGAGCCGGCGTTCTGGCATCACCCCACGCGACTGGCGCTTGGCGCGGCGCTGCTCAAGGCGCACCGGGCGAAGGAGGCGATCCCGGTGTATCGCGCCGTGCTGGTGCAGTATCCGGAGAATGGCGAGGCGCTCTACGGCCTGGCGCAGAGCCTCAAGGCGAGCGGCGACAAGGCGGAGGCCGCGGCGCTGGAGCCGCGGATCACGGTGGCCTGGAGCAGGGCGGACGTACCCCTCGCCACGCCGTGAGCGGGGACGCCATCAGCCCGCGATACAGCGCTCGAATTCGGCCCGGTTGATCGCGCCCTCGGTGCAGAGCACGAGCGCGCGCGAGGACGCTCCGAGCCCCAGGTGATCGCGGAGACCGCGCAACCGTGGATCGCGCATCAGCGCGGCGAGTGCCCCGGTGCTCGCCGCCCCCGACGTACCAGCCTCGAGTGCGGCGTCGCCCGGCGCCGCGTGATAGAGCAGCCGCACCCCTTCCTCGGCTTGGCGATCATCGATCGCGATCATCGCATCCACACCGGCGCGTATTGCCGGCCACGACGACAGGGACACCTCCGCGCAGTTGAGGCAGGCCATGGTCGTGGCACCATCACCGGTGGCCACCGTCGGCTGCCCATCGGGCGACTCGAGCGAGGTGGTGAGGCAGTCGGCCGGGGAGGGCTCGACGCCGATGACCCGCGGCCCGCCCGGGCGATGCGCGTAGCGCGCGACACCCGCATGGAGGATCCCGCCCACGCCACCTGGAATCAGCACGACATCGGGTTCCGGCCAGCCCGCGGCGGCGAGCTGCTCGTCGATCTCCTGGAAAAGCGTGCTGTAGCCTTCGACCACGAGGTTCGGGATCTCGAGGTATCCGTCGTAGCCCACGTCGGAGATCACCTGCCATCCGCGCGCCCGGCTCTCCGCGTCGCAGCGGTGCACTGCGTCCTCATAGCTGCCGTCGACCAGCATCACCGTGGCACCCTCGCGCCGGATGTTCTCCACTCGCGCGCGCGCGACGTGTGACGGGAGGAAGATCGTACACGGAATGCCCTGCAGCCGTGCGGCCCACGCTACCGCCCGGCCGTGATTGCCCTCGCTGGCCGCCGATACCATGGCGAGCGAACTGGGCTGCAGCGCAGACAGGTGATGCAACGCCCAGGATGCGCCCAGTCCCTTGAACGCACCGAGGCCGAAGCGCGGACCTTCGTACTTCACGAAGAGGTCGCCGAGGCCGAGTGTCTGCGCGAGCGCACGGCGGCGCACGAGCGGAGTGGGCGCGTAGCCGGGAAGGGAGCGGTGAAATTCGCGCACGGCGGGCGAGGTGACTGCCGGCGATCCGCGCGGCGCCCGAAACCGGTTGATAACGAAGCGCATCCCGCCCGCTGGCGGCCGGTTACCTGCAGTCGATGCCGGCATTCCCGAGCGGTATCCGGTAGATGTCGCCGGGAGGACGGACGGAGTCGGGCTGGGCGCCCACGATGCCGGGACGCTCTGAGGTGAAGTAGAGAGCGGACCCAGAGACGTCGATGGCAGGCGCGAAATCGGCGCGGCTGGAGTTGACGGGCGCCGGAAGCGCGCGCGGCGGCGTCCAGCCATTGCCGACGCGGCAGGCATACATGATGTCAGTGTCGCCGTCGGGCTTCGCCAAGCTCATGAGCAGCACGCGCCCATCGGGGCTGATCATCGGGTTTCCCGCGCCAGCCGCTGCCGTGCCCAGCTCAACTCGAACAGGCCGGGTCCATGTGCCGCCTGCATTCCGGCTGACGTAGATGCCCGGTGGGCCATCGCGCGTGGAGGAGAAATACAGCTCATCGTCGCGCGACACCGACACGAACACGTCCGATGAATCGGAGTTGAGGGGCGGGCCCGGATCGACCGGATCGCTCCAGCCCGCCGCGGTACGCTCCACGTACCAGGTGCTGAACGACGCGACGCTCGAGCTCGTGCGGGGCCGGTTGGAGCTGAAGTAGAGTCGCTGGCCGCCGGGCGCGAGGAAGGGATCGACGTCGCGCCAGGTACCGGAGAAGGGCGCCACCACGGGTGTCTTCCAGGTGCCGCCGGTACGCTGCGTGGTCATGATGGTGAGCTTCGCGCGGTCGGCCGAGGCGCGATTGAAGTACATCTCATTGCCGTCAGCGGAAATGGTGAGCGCAAACTCCGGCAGGTCGGTGGATACGATGCCGGGCGCCACCATCGTGAGCCCTGTGCCGGCAGGCGCCGCCGGGGGCGGCGCGGAGTGACAGGCACTCAGGAGCGCCAGGCAGAGGATGCCGGGCCTGACAGGCGGGCGCACAGGTCTACTTGAGGTAGTGCGCGAAAAACTCCGTGGTCCGCTTCCACGCAGCTTCGGCCGCTGCCGCGTTGTAGTTCCTGCCCGAGGGATTGGCGAACCCGTGGCCGGCATCGAAGAACTCCACGGTCTCGGTCTTGCCGAGCTTGTCGAGCGCCGCGGCCATCGTCTTGACGCTGTCGGCGGGAATGCCGGTATCCTGGCTGCCGAAGAGGCCGAGCAGCGGCGCCTGCAATGCCTGCAGCTTCGCGGGATCGGTGATCGGCTGCCCGTAGTACATCACGACCGCCTGCACCTTCGAGCCGCCGACCAATCCAGCCTGCAGGCTCCATCCTCCGCCGAAGCACCAGCCGATGGTGCCAACCTTCTTCGCCCCCTGCGCCCGCAGGTAGTCGATTGCCGCAGCGAGGTTGGCGCGGTTGCCCTCGACGTTGCCGCTCGCGGCGCGCATCAGCGCGGTGGCGCTGTCGGGTGTCGTCGCCACCTTGCCGCCGTACAGGTCCACCGCGAGGGCGACATATCCCTCACCCGCCAGACGCTCGGTGGCGGCGCGGATGTTGTCGTTGAGGCCCCACCACTCGTGGACGACCACGATCGCCGGGGCATCCTTCTTCGCATTCTTGGGCCGCGAACGGAAGCCGGTGAGCTGCTTGCCATCGACAGTTCCGTAGACGACGGTGTCGGATACCACGTCGGCGCGCGGCGGCTGCACGGCGCCGCTCGGTACCGGGGTGTCGTGCTGGTGCAGCGCGTGCATGCGGTCGGCATCGTCAGTCACGGCAACCTGCTGCGCGCTGAGGGTGGCGGTGCCGGCTGCAATCAGCATCAGCGCAAGAGGGAACAAGCGACGCATCAGGAACTCCGGAGCTGGTGTCGAAACGACGTGTAAACATCCTTCACTCGGGAAGACCAAAGGCCATCACGACATCACCCTGCTTGAACCCGAAGAGGGCATTCCCACCTACGGCGACCGCGACGAACTGTTTCCCACCGACGGCGTAGGTGACCGGCGGCGCATTGACGCCGGCATCACACTGAAACGTCCACAGGGGCCGGCCGGTCGCGCCGTCGAACGCGCCGAACACTCCCTTTCCGGCGCCGGAGAACACCAGCCCGCTCGCCGTGGCGAGCACGCCGCCGATGAGCGGCTCCTCCATCTTCACCTGCCACTTGAGCTTCCCGTCATGCGCCAGGTCGATTGCGCTGAGCGTACCCCAGGCCTCATCAGTGTTCTGGGTACTGGCGTACTGGGTCACGCTGCTGTCGGGTCCGCGTACCTCATGCGCGATATAGCGCGTGGGGAGGTGCAGCGCCCCCACGAAGAACAGCTCCTGTTTTGCATCATACGCCGACGGCGACCAGTTGGCACCACCGGCGATACCGGGGGCGACCACCACGCCCTCGCCTGGTTGCGGTGGGGTGAACAGGTTCCGCTGCGGCACGAACGCATCGGACTTGAAGAGCAGCGTGCCGTCGCGCCGGTCGTGCACGAACACCCAGCCGGTCTTGCTTGCCTGCGCCACCGCGGGAACCTGCTTGCCATCGCGCGTGAGGTCGAGCAGCACCGGCGAACTCGCGACATCGTAGCCCCAGCGGTCGTGTGGCACCTGCTGGTAGTACCACAGGAGCTTCCCGGTGCGGAGGTCGAGCGCCACGAGTGACGAGGTGTAGAGGTTGTCGCCGGGCCGCGAGGCGTCGGCCATCTGGGGTGACGGGTTGCCGGTGCCGAAGATGAGGAGGTTCCGGCGCGCGTCGATGACCGGCGTCGCGTAGATCGATCCGCCACCGTACTTCCAGGCGTCGGCGTGGGCCGCCGAGTCGGCCTGTTCGGCCGGAATGTCGCGTTGCATCGGCACGCCGTCGGGCGTGCTGTTGTGGTAGGCGCCTTCCCATCCCGGCCCTGTCACGCTCCAGCGCCAGATGAGCTCGCCGGTCTTGGCATCGAAGGCCGACATCATCCCCGGCCGGCCATACTGGCCGCTCAGGCCCACGACGGCGAGGCCCTTGTCGGGATGCAGGCCATAGCCGACGCCGGCGATGCCGACGAACACCTTGCCGTCGTGCACCAGCGGCGCGGCGCTGATGCCGACACCGGTCGAGCCGGTTTTTCCCACCTGTGAGAGCGAGTCGTCACTGCGTAGCTGGCTCGTGGCTTCGGTGCTGCCCTCGTACTCCGCGACGACGATGTCCCAGACCTTGGCGCCGGTCTTTGCGTCGAGCGCAACCAGGCGGCCATCGACGGTGCCGACGTAGACCATGCCGCCCGACACCGCGACGCCGCGATTGGCGGGGCCGCAACAGAGCTTCGTCGTCCGTGACTCGTGCGTGTAGCGCCAGAGCTCACCGCCGGTGGTCGCATCGAGCGCGGCCACGCCGCTGAACGGGAGCGATATGTAGATCACGCCGCCCACTTCGATGGGCGTGGCCTGAAAGGTCGCGGTGACGCCGCTGTGCCAGGTCCACCTGGGCACCAGCCGGCTCACGTTGGTGGGGTTGATGGTGCGGAGGGGGGAGTAACGCTGGCCGCCCAGGTTGCGGCCATGCAAGGGCCACTCGTCAGCCGACTGGGCCAGCGCCCGCTGCGGGACGGCCGCTGCGAGAAGAAGTGCACCCAGGACCAGGCCGTGCGGCGAGTGGGTGTTCATGCCCCGGAACCTAGCGAAGGGTGGGCGAGATCGTGGTGGCCATGCAGCGGCCAGGCGTCGGCCTGGCCAGCGCCCGCGGCGTTATCGCCGCGGCGAGGAGGAGTGCGAGACCATGAAACGCGCATGCCCCGAAATGACGATCCTGGTTCTCGCCGCATCGTGCGGCCTGGCTGCGGGGCAGGCGGCCGCGCAAGAATCGCCCAAAGCCACACCGCCGGCAACGGCGAAATCCTGCCGCGGGTGGCGCGCTGCCGGACATCGTCGGCCTCCAGGCCCGGCATCACTCTTCAGGAAGCCTACGATCGGCTCAAGGCCTACAATCGGATTGCCAAGGTGGAAGTCGGGCGGATGATGTACCCCGATCTCGCTGCCGAACCCATCCCCTACGCCGTGGTGCTCGGCCAGGAGGGGGACCTTTCGGCGGATCTCATCGAGGCGGACGTGACCTTGCCCCCCGGGAAGCAAGTGGTCTGGCGTGTCGTGCGGACCCTTCGGTTTCCCCAGGGCAAGGAGCAGCCGATCGCGAACCTCATGGCCGCATTGCGTGAGAAGTACGGGCCGGAATCCTTTGTCGTAAAGAGCAACATACCGACCCCGAACTGGTTCTTCGATGAACACGGCAAGGTCGTCGCCGATACCGGTGGGTTGTCGTTCGCGACCTGCTCGTTGCTGGAGGCCTTCCGACCGTCAATACGAGCGTCCTGAACGGCGAGGTTGCACCGCTCCAGATCAATCTCATTCAACCACAGCAGCGGACCGGTACAAACGCCGATTTGTGTCGCGCGCTGGTGACAGTGCGCGCCCTCATTCATCCCGCATCCGATCCGAGGCTCGCCACGACCTTGGCCGTCTCGGTCACCGACAGTCCCCTGGAGGCGCGCGAGCACGAGGCCACCGTGGATTTCCTCGCCAACGTCGCAGCGCAGAAGAAGAAGGAAGCCGACAACGCCACCCCGCCGCCGAAACCGAAACTCTGACAGGGCGGCGGCAGCGAAACCGACGTGACCCTTCAATGCGCAGCGCGCTCGAGTAGCAAGTCGGTCAGCAGCGCGTAGTCCTTGTCGAGGTGACGGTTCCCATCCGTCACGATCACGCTTCCCACCGCCGGCGGCAGTTGCGGGCAGAGCATGTTCGATTCCTTCCGCCCGTACACGCACACGACGGAGAGCCCGGTCAGGTGGTTCGCCTCGGGGAGTGTGGGCATCGACTCGAGCTGCATTCCTGGCTCGAGCAGGCCCACGAGCTTCACCCTGGAGCGAACGTCAGCCGGCAGGCGCGCCGCCATGAAGGTCAGGGCGGAGGCACCGCGCGCATCACCGATCAGGAGCACGCTGTCGGCCGCCCAGCTGTCGAGGTAGAAGCGCACCACCCGCGCCAGGTCGGCGCCCATCTGGTCCGGCGTGCGCTTGTTCTTGAGATACGCGGGCATGTCGAAGCCCACCACCGGAATGCCGCGATCGAGCAGCGTCTGGGTAATGGTGCGATCGATGCCGACCCAGCCGCTCTCGCCGGTGAGCATGACAGCCATGAAGGGCGAGGGCACCGTGGCGGCAAATGGGCGAAGGGGAAGGTCACTCACCGGCTCGGTGGGACCGAAGGGAAATGTGGCGAGCGCCAGGGCGGCGATGACGGGAAGCATCTCTCGGCTCCTTGCTGAGGATGCTGGTGCAAAGGCAGGCAGCGTGCCGTGCAATCGCCGACGCGCCGGAATCGCGCAAGTGTCTACGGTGACTGCAGGTATGCGCGACCACGCCGTCGCTGGATACCGACTTGAACGGGGCCAACTTGGCGCGGCGGGACAGATCGCCCGGCGCAGGATGGCGCGGCCAAGGCCAGGCCACCGCGGCTTGGAATCCGGGGTCGGGCGCCCTTATATTCTCCCGCCCTTCGGCTAGGTAGCTCAGTTGGTAGAGCAGCGGACTGAAAATCCGCGTGTCGGGGGTTCAATTCCCTCCCTAGCCACTATGGGGCTGGATGCGGCGGTGCCGCACCAGCCCCTTCGTGTATCGAGTCACCTCATCATCGCTGCAACGGAACGGAGAAGCGCCCCTTCGATAGCTCGAAGGGGCGCGATGCGAGGCTTCA
This sequence comes from uncultured Gemmatimonadales bacterium, assembly GCA_963822925.1. Classification (GTDB taxonomy): domain Bacteria; phylum Gemmatimonadota; class Gemmatimonadetes; order Gemmatimonadales; family GWC2-71-9; genus JAGGAG01. The sequence continues at coordinate 90,071 of CAWGJN010000010.1, read as the reverse complement.
GGTGAGAGGAACAGCAGCCAGTTTCGCTGCCTCGCGGGAGGACCTTCTCCTACTTGCTCGATCCCGCTGGGGCCGGCTTGGCCGCCGGCGTGGTGGCGGGCTTGCTCGTGTGCTCGTCAGCCTTCTTCTGCTGCTTCGCGTCGGCCTTCTCTTCCTTCTTCTCGGTCTTGGCCGACTTCTTCTCTGCCTTCTTCTCCGACTTCGCGGCCTTCTTTTCCGCCTTGGTCTCGCTGGCAGGCGGTTTCGCGGCCGTGGTAGCCGCCGGCTTGGCCGCCGGGGCCGGGTTCTGCGCCGGAGCCTTCGTCACCTGGGTGGCGGGCTTCGCGGTCGGGGGCGCGCTGGCCGTCTGCGCCGCAAGCACGGTCGCCGAGAGAGCCAGTGACGCCAGGGAGAGTGCGAACTTGCCGATCATGGAACGAATCCTCCGGTGTGGTTTGCCATCCAACTGCCGCCGTCGCTCGGGGCGCCGCCCTCTCCTAAAGCATCGCTGATGCCACTCGGCGCGCCGTGGGACACACGCGCTGTTCGCGCGCACGCAAGTCACGCCCAGCACGCGTGATGCGCGATGGTGCGATGGTCGACTTGAGCTGAAAAACAGAGCGAAAAAGGCGGGGTAGAGACAGAGCGTCAGAGACACTCTGGCCCGGGTGGACAGAATGGCGCCGCTATTCGGAGGGCAGGTCGGGGCGCCAGCGCTGGAGCATGCGCGTGAGGGTGCGGCGGGAAATACCGAGCACGCGGGCGGTGCGCTCGCGGCTGCCATCCATCGCCCGGAGCACGCGCAGGACATGATGCCGTTCCACGTCGGCCAGCGGCAGCAGCGCCACCGGTTCATCCTGCGCTGCCGCGGCACCGGCCGAATGCGCCGCTTCCTGCTGCCGGATCTCGGCCGGCAGGTGTTCCGGCCCGATCACGTCCTGCGACGCGAGCACCAGTGCCCGCTCCAGCACGTTGTACAGCTCGCGCACGTTGCCCGGCCAGTCATACGCCAGCAGCAGCGCCTGCGCCTCGGGATCGACCGCCACCGGTCCGCGATCGTGCCGCTCGGCCAGGCGCCGGAGCAGATCGTCGATGAGGAGTGGCAGGTCCTGCCGGCGCGAACGCAGCGGCGGCAGCGTGAGCGACACGACATGCAACCGGTAATACAGGTCCTCGCGGAAGCGGCCGTCGCGCACCAGCTGCGGCAGGTCGCGGTGCGTGGCGGCGATGACCCGCACGTCCACCTGAACTGGTGCCTCCGCGCCCACCGGCACGATCTCGTGTTCCTGCAGCGCGCGCAGGAGCCGTGACTGCAGCGCCGGCGAGATGTCGCCGATCTCGTCGAGGAAGAGCGTGCCGCCGTCGGCCTCGCGGAAGAGTCCGGGCCGCGCCACCTGCGCGCCGGTAAAGGCACCCTTCACGTGACCAAACAATTCGCTCTCGAGAATCCCCTCGGCGAGTGCAGAGCAGTTCACCGCCACGAATTTCCGCTGGGCCCGGTCGGAATAGCGATGGATCGCGCGTGCCACCAGTTCCTTGCCGGCGCCGGTCTCGCCGAAGATCAGGACGCTCGCCTGGCTCGGCGCCACGCGCGCCACCGTCTTCATCACCTCGATGATCGCCGGGCTATGGCCCACCAGGGTGGCCTCGCCGGAGCGCGCTGTTGCCGCGGCGGGCGAGGGCGCACCGCGCGCGCTCGAGGCCAGTCGGCTCCGCGCCAGCGCGCGCCCGATGGTGACGCGGAGCTGGCCCAGGTCGTAGGGCTTGCTGATGAAGTCGTGGGCGCCCGCGCGGATCGCCTCACCCGCGGCCGCCGCGTCGCCGAACGCCGTGAGCACGAACACGATGGCGTTGGCATCGCGCGCACGGAGGTCGCGCAGCAGGTCGAGCCCGCTGCTGCCCGGCATCCGCAGGTCGGTGAGCACGGCGTCGAAGGGGCCGTCGCGATCCACCCGCTCGAGTGCCTCCGCCCCCGAGAGGGCCCGCACCACCGAGTATGACTCCCGCTCCAGCACCTCGGCCAGCAGGGTGCACGCCGCCTCGTCATCGTCGACCAGCAGGAGGCGGGGAGCGGCAGCGGTCATGCAGTCTTCCGTGAAAGGGAGAGGCGCCAGGTGGTGCCGGTTGCCCCCGGAATGTGCTCGAGTTCTCCCCCCTGCGCACGCGCCAGTCGGCGGCTCACCGCCAGGCCCAGCCCGGTGCCCGCCTCACCCTTGGTGGAGACGAACGGATTGAATAGCTGCTGCTGCATGATCGGCGCGAGGCCGGGGCCCGAGTCAGCCACGTCGATCCAGGCGCGGTCGCCCGAGGCCCCGGTGCGCAGCGCGATGCTGCCGCCCTTGTCGAGGGCCTCGATCGCATTCTTGAGCAGGTTGAGGAGGATCTGCTCCACCAGCGCCGGATCGGAAAGCGCGGTGATTGGGCCGCCCACCGCGGGCTCGAGGTGCGCCGTGACGCCGGCCGCCAGCAGCGACGGCTCGAGGAACCGCAGCATCCGCAGCGCCAGCGCGTCGAGGTCGGTGGCCTTGAGCATGGGGGCCGGCCATCCCCCGCGATCGAGCCGCGTGCGCACAATGGCGGCGAGCCGGTCCACCTGGGCCAGCAGCAGCTGTACCCGTTCCACCGCCGCGGGCTGGGCCGCACGCTTCAAGTCGTCTCGCAGCAACTGCAGGTGACCGCTCACGGTGTTGAGTGGCGTGCCGATCTCGTGCGCAAAACCGGTGGCGGTTTCTTCCAGCAAGGCGAGGCGATCGAGACTGCGAGCACGTTCCTCCAGTGCCAGCAGCGCGGCGCGGGCCTCGCTTTCCCGTTGCCGTGCGGTGAGTGCCTCGCGGAGCCCGTTGTAGCGCCGGGTGAGAAGGCGGAACTCCTCCGGGCCGAGCTCGGGGGCCGCGGGGGCATTGGCCACGCCCGCATGCGCGCCCGCCATGGCGGCGCCCAGTGTGCTCAGCGGACCTCCCACCCAGATCGAGGTCAGGTACGCCACCGCGCCGGCCACCAGCAATGCGGCCACGAGTGCAAGCACATAGGCGCGCTGACGCTCCAGCCGGGCCCAGCCCCGCAGGGTAGCGGTGGAGACGCTCACATGGAGCACGCCGTAGGGAGTGCCGGGTGGGCCGACCGGCATCGCGACATTCCACGCTGGTTCGTCGCCGGTGACGTATCGCACCTGCGGCCGGCGCGTCGCCATGGCGACGGTGTCATTGTGCGTCGGCTCTGCCAGCGCGCTGGTATCGCTCGACGCGACCAGCTGCAGCCCTCCGTCCTGCCATACGAACATGGCCGCATTCGAGAGACTCAGGTGCTGGCTGGGCCAGCCCACGAGCGCCTGGGTGATGGCCTCGCGCTCGCCCTGCGGCGCCACCCGTGAGAGATACTCGCTCCAGGAGGTAGCCAGCTCCACCGATTCGCGCCGGCGGTCATCGAGGCGTGAGCGTTCCGACCAGCGGAGCGCCACCTCGGTGGCGCCCAGCACCAGAGCGACCGCGATGACGGCGGTGAGGAGCGCGAGACGGCGGGACAATCCCATGTCTGGCGAATCTCGCACCCGCCCGGGCATGGGGCCAGCCACAAGGAATCCGGGTCGTTCCATCATTGCGTCGTGGGCACGGCGCATGCCGTTCGACGTGCAATCGTGTCCTCGTGGCCAAGTCCTTCATGGATAGATCCTTGAGCAGGCGGATATTACGCGGCCCATTCCCGCCCCTCCCCGGCCGCGCGCCAAGTTGACCCGGGCCGGACAGGTTGTCCCGCAGCGTATCCGCCCGACATATTTGCGCCATGGTCGCCCATCACTTCCCCAACCTCATTGTCCTCGACCATCCCCTCATCCAGCACAAGCTCACCCTCCTGCGTGATCGCCACACCACCACGCGGGACTTCAAGCAACTGGTCACCGAGATCAGCGTGCTGATGGGCTATGAAGTGACCAAGGACCTTCCCACCGAGCCGCTCGAGATCGAGACCCCGCTCGAGCGGATGACGGGCACTCAAGTGTCGGGAAAGAAGCTCGTGCTCGTGCCGATCCTGCGCGCCGGGCTCGGCATGGTGGACGGGCTCACCCAGCTGGTGCCATCGGCGCGCGTGGGGCATATCGGCCTCGTGCGGGACCACGAGACGCTCCAGCCGCGCGACTACTACTTCAAGGTCCCGGCCACCGACGATGCGCGGGACTTCTTCGTACTCGACCCGATGCTGGCCACCGGCGGATCTGCCGTGGCGGCAGTGACCGCGCTCAAGGCTGCTGGGGCGCGGCGCATCCGCTTCCTCTGCCTGCTCGCGGCACCGGAAGGCGTGGAACAGATGGCCTCGGCGCATCCCGACGTGCCGATCTTCACGGCGGCACTCGACCGGGAATTGAACGCCAAGGGCTACATTCTCCCGGGGCTTGGAGACGCTGGGGACAGGCTGTTCGGGACTCGGTAACTGGGAGCTCTATGACGCTACGATTGTCGTTCTACGGTGCCGCTGGCCAGGTAACCGGCTCCATGTTCCTGCTCGAGGCGGCGGGCGCGCGGATCCTCCTGGACGCCGGGCTCTTCCAGGGACGGCGCTCCGAGGCGCGCAAGCTCAACGCCGAGCTGCCGTTCGATGCCCGGCGCATCGACATGGTGGTGGTGAGCCATGCCCACATCGATCACACCGGCCGCCTGCCGCTGCTGGTGAAGAACGGCTTTCACGGGCCGATCTACTGTACGCCCGCGACGCGCGACCTGAGTGCCGTGATGCTGCCCGATGCCGCGCACATCCAGGAGAAGGACGCGGAGTTCCTGCGCCGGCATGGCAAGGGCGACCCAGACAGTGAGCCGCTCTACACCCTCGCCGATGCCGCCGAGGTACAAGACCTCATGGTGGGCCTGCCCTACCGGCGCCCGCTGCACCTGCGCAAGATGCTCACCGCTGAGTTCACCGATGCCGGACACATCCTGGGCTCGGCCACCGTGGACCTGCGCTGCTCCGAGGGCACGCCGCAGCGCATCGTCTTCTCCGGCGACATCGGCCGCAGCGGCCTGCCGATCGTTCGCGACCCGCAGCCGCCGTCAGGCCCGATCGACACGCTCATCGTGGAGGCGACCTACGCTGACCGCGATCATGAGAGCGTGGCCGATGCCGAGCGGCGGCTGGCCGAAGTGGTGCGGAACGTGGCGGCCCGGGGCGGCAAGGTCCTGATCCCGGCGTTCGCGGTGGGCCGGGTGCAGGAACTGGTGTACGCGCTGCACCAGCTCTGGCGCCGGGGCGAACTGCCGGAAATCCCGATCTACGTGGACAGCCCGCTCGCGGTGAGCGCCACCGAGGTGTTCCGGCTTCATCCCGACGTGTTCGACCACCGGGAGAAGCTGATCGAGAGCGGGTTCTCGCCCTTCGACTTCCCGCTGGTGCGCTACGTGCGCGACGTGGCCGACTCGGTGAAGCTCAACACGCTGCAGGGCCCGGCGGTATACATCGCCGCCTCGGGTATGGCGGAGTCGGGACGCATCCTGCATCATCTCGCCAATCATGTCGGCGACCATCGCAACTGCGTCCTCTTCGTCGGGTTCCAGGCGGTCCACACGCTGGGCCGGCGCATCCAGGAACAGCAGACGATGCTCAAGATCTTCGGCGATATGTACGAGCGGCGCGCCGAAGTGGTCTCGATCGACGGGTACTCGGCGCATGCCGACCGGAACGAGCTGCGCGCCTGGGTGCGGAAGCTGGGTGGGCCGATCAAACGGGCGTTCGTAGTCCATGGCGAGGCCCCGGCGCTCGGCGCGATGGCCAACCTCCTGCGTGAAGAGGGGGTGCGCGAGGTCCACGTTCCGGAACAGGGTGATACCTACGCGTTCTGAGCCGGTCGTCCGCGCAGTTTCCCCGCCAGCATGAAGTTCCTTCGTCGCGCGGCCCGCGTCGTGCTCGGCCTGGCGCTGCTCGCGGTGGCCGCTTTCCTGTCGGCATTCATCGTGGTGCTCACCACTGCGACGGTGGACGAGCGCCGGCCGGCTGACGCAATCGTGGTACTGGGCGCGGCGCAGTACAATGGGCGCCCGTCGCCAGTGCTGCAGGCGCGACTCGACCACGCACTCAAGCTCTATCGTGCGGACCTGGCACCGCGGGTCGTGGTCACGGGCGGGGTAGGACGCGGCGACGTCGAAAGCGAGGCCACGGTGGGAAAGCGCTACCTCACGGCGCGCGGGGTGCCAGCATCAGCCATCGTGCTCGAACCCGAGGGCCGTTCAACCGGCGAGTCGATGACGGCGGTGGCAGAGTGGGCCAGCAAGACGAAGGTGAAGACGGTGATCCTGGTGAGCGATCCCTTCCACATGGCGCGGCTCCGGGCGGAGGCGCGCCGCACCGGTATCACCGCCTATCTGTCACCCACCACCACGAGCCCGATCTCCGAAAACCCGCGGCGCGAGTTGGAGTACCTCATGGCCGAGTCGTGGAAGGTTCCGGTGGCCTGGGCGCGCAGCCTGCGCTAGACGCCCTGCAGCGCGATGTCGAACGTCGTCGCGTATCCCTCGCCGGCCTCCTTCACCGCCAGCACGAGTTGCGACCCCCCACCCTGTCGATAAATCCCGTCCCCAGAGTTCAGCACCTTTCGTGGACCCCGGCTCGAATACGGCGCCCGCGCAAAGACCTTGTCGGTAAAGGCGTCGTCGAAGAACAGTTGCGAGGTGAACTCCTGGGCCGATTTGTCGGTGACGGGGACGCGCACCTTGAAGTGAATGTGCACCGTGCGCACCGGGTACCAGCCCGGATAGATGGTCACGAACCTCGCCGTCCCGTTGGCATCGGTGACCTGGTAACCGCGCAGGAACTTCTTCCCCACTGTGGTGAACAGCGGATCGGTGACGCCGGAGTACACTCCCCCCGCATCACACTGCCACACGTCCACGATCGCCCCGGGGAGCGGCGCGCAGGCGTTGGTGAGCCGCGACACGTTGAAGGTGAGTGCCAGCAGCGCACCCGTACTCACCATGCCGTCGGAGGGATCGGTGCGGATGTCGGAGCGGTCGAGCTTCTCGTCGATGAAGTAGGGGCCCTCGGTCATCTCGGGGCGCACGACGCAGCCCGGAGTGCGGGCGACACCGGTGTCGGCGAGGCCCGGGACGGAGCCACCGAGGAACATCGCGGCGCCACCGGCGCCCATGATCGCGAGGATCTCGCGGCGGGAGAGGAGCCTTCCGCGAAGGATGTCGTCGTTGTCCATGGGGATCCGAGGTGAGGGTCGACGGACTACCGGCCGAGCACGCGGGCCCCGCCGGAGGCGCTGATCACTGCAGCATCATCGAGCCACTGGCTCACTTCCGACGCAGGCAGCGGCGGAGAATACAAGAGTCCCTGTCCGCAGCTGCAGCCCAGGGCACGGAGGATCGTGGCCTGCTCCTCGCTCTCGATGCCCTCGGCCACCGTGATGAGCCCGAGGCCGTTGGCGAGGCCGATGATGCCGCGCACGAGTGTGGCACCGCTCGGTCCCTGGTCGAGCGACGTGAGGAACGACCGGTCGATCTTGAGGATCGCGGCCGGGAGCTGCTGCAGGTAGCTGAGCGACGAATAACCGGTACCGAAGTCGTCGATCGCGAGCCGCACGCCCAGACCACGGAGCTCGCGGAACACCTGGGCTGAGCGCTCGGGCTGCTGCATGATGGCGCTCTCGGTGAGCTCGAGCACCAGGGACGCCGGCGGAAGCCCGGAAGTGGCGAGCGCATCCGACACCTCGGAGGCGAGCGCGGGATCGGGCAGCTGCCGGGCGGAGAGATTCACCGTGACGTGCATGCCGGGATAGTCACGCACCCAGGGCGCCGAGTCGCTGCAGGCGAGGTGCAGGGCGCGGCGCCCGAGCGGAATGATGAGTCCGGTTTCTTCGGCGAGCGGCACGAATACCGCCGGCGTGATACGGCCCTGCACCGGGTGATCCCAGCGGATCAGTGCCTCGACGCCCACGACTTTCTGGGTCGCGAGTTCCACGATGGGCTGGTAGTCGAGGAGGAACTCGCGGCTCTCGGGATTGTCGAGTGCGCGGCGCAGGTCGGACTGCAGTCCCAGCCGCCCCACCACCGACTCGAGCATTCGGGGCTCGAACAGCTCGTAGCGGCCGCGGCCGTTGGCCTTGGCGAGATACATCGCCACGTCGGCGTGACGCAGCACGTCACCGGCCGAGTCGGCCGGCTCGGCGATGGCGACGCCGAGGCTCGCCGAGCCGGCCGTTTCGCGGCCGAATACGCGGAACGGCACCTTGAGCGCCGAGGTGATGCGGTGGGCGATATCGAGCACCGCCTGCCGGTCGCGGGGCGCCTCGAGCAGCACGGCGAACTCGTCACCACCCAGCCGGGCCACCACGTCGTGAGACCCGACCTGTTCCCGGAGCCGCGTCGCGGCGGCGATAAGCAGCGCGTCGCCTTGCGCGTGACCGAAGGTGTCGTTGACTCCCTTGAAGCCGTCGAGGTCGAGGAACAGCAGCGCCGGCGGCAGGGCACCCGGCCGCGGGCGGCGCAGTGACTGTTCCAGCCGGCTCCGCAGGAGCACCCGATTGGCGAGGCCGGTGAGCCCGTCGTGCATCGCCTGATGCGTGAGCCGCTGTTCCAGCTCCCGCCGCTCGGTAATGTCCCGCGTGTTGAGCACGATGCCCCGGACGTTGGGATCGGCGAGCAGGTTGGTCGCCGTGGTTTCGCCCCAGGCCCAGCCGCCGTCGGCGCGGCGCAGGCGCCAGGAGCGCACGGTACTGCCCCATGGCCGCGCCAGGAGCTCGTGGAGGAAGGTGCGGGCCGACACCGATTCATCGGGGTGCAACAACGAATCGAAGGGCCGGCCGATCACTTCCTCGGGCACCTGGCCCAGCAGCCGCTGCACCGAGGGGCTGGCATAAAGCACGGTGCCGTCCCGGTCCACCACCACGATCGCCTCGGATGCATTGGCCACCAGCGACTCGAACCGCTCCTCGACGCTGCGCCGGGTGCGCTGCGCCTCGTGGTCGAGATTCTCCCGCACAGTGACGATCTGGCGGACCACCACCACGGCAGTGAGCACCGCGGCGCCGATGGTAAGGCCGATGACGAGGCGCGATTCGCTCCGGCTCGCCACCACGGCGAGCAGCACGTATCCGGCGGCGAGTGCACCGAAGGACACGAGCCCCACGCCGGTGGCTCGCCGTTCCGCGGTGGAGGGCGGCCCCTGCGCCCCGGCACAGACCCAGAGGTACGCCAGACCGGCCACGAATACGATCTCGGCGTAGAAGGTCCGCTCGTGCGGCATGACGCCGCGCAGCGAGGCCGCCGCGGGCTGGTTGGGCACCCAGCTGTCGGTGAGCAGGAGCAGCCCGGCACCCAGCGTGAGCAATGCAAGCCCCTGCCAGAGCGGAAGCCGGGGCGAGAGCCGGAAGAGGTGCGTGGCGAGCGTGAAGAGCACGAGCAGGTCGCCCACGGCGTAAATCACCTGCGGCAGCGACGGACGATTGCTGCCCACGAGGGCGCTGCGCTGGCTCGAGACCGCCCACAACACCAGCGCACCACTCAGCGCGATGATCGTCGCGTCGAGGAGGTAGCGTCTGCGAGCGAGCCGGCCGAGCTCAGTAGAGGGGAATGCCGCGAGACCCAGGACCAGCAGCGGCTGCACCACCATGAAGCAGAGCTGCATCGCCAGGCTTACCGCCTCGGCAGCGGGACCGGGCAGCCGGATGTTCGGGGTCTGGTCGCGGAAGGCGAAGATCACGAATCCGAGCGCCTGGAAGAGCCCGGCAAGCGAAATGAGCCACCAGCGCGCAGGGACCTGCGGAAAGGCCGGCCGGAAGGCGAGCGCGTAAGCCACCAGCGCCCATGTCAGGGCCACGACGCCTGGCGCCAGCACGGCTGAGAGGCGCGCCGTGCCCTTCAGGTTCACGTCGACAGCCTGGGCATACCAGACCGACGCGCCCGCGAGCACGATGGCCACGATGACCAGTGGCCAGAGCATCATTCGCGGCGCCGCAGTGGTGTCGCTGACGGGTTCCGGTTCGGTCACGGGCTAGAATTCACGCGGCCAGAGAGGAGCAACCATGACCAGGGTTTCCACCGAGCGAAAGTATTCCGGACGGATCATCGACCTCGACGTCGATACCGTGAAGTTCCCGGATGGAAGCATCGGCCAACTCGAGATGATACGCCACCCCGGTGCTTCGGCGGTGGTGCCATTCCTTGACCCGGTGGATGCGCCGGACCCCCGGGTGCTGATGCTGCGCCAGTTCCGCCACGCCGCCAACGGCTACCTCTGGGAGATCCCGGCGGGACGGCTCGAACCGAGTGAGCCACCCGAGGCCTGCGCCCGGCGTGAGTTGCGCGAAGAGGCCGGCATGACGGCCCGCAAGATCGTTCCCCTGGTGTCGATTCTCACCACGCCGGGGTTTACCGACGAACAGATACATCTCTTCTCGGCCCACAATCTTAGCCCGGTCCCTACGGCTCGCGAACCGGACGAGTTCATGGAAGTGCATGAAATCCGATGGTCGGAGGTGGGGCGTAGGATCAGGCACGGGGAGATTCAGGACGCCAAGACCCTGGCCGCGCTGATGTTTGTTCAATGTTTTATATTGAAGGCTTGAACGTCTCTCACACCAAGCCATCATCGCCCGCAATAGCGAACGACCGAGGACCTGGCCCAGGAAGCCTTCATCCGCATCCATCGTCACCTGCCTTGCCGCCCCTTCTGTTTGCCCCCCTCCGGAAATAGGATGGGGCGTGCCCGAACAGTCCTTCGATGTCACGCTGCGCGCCCTCAAGAAGGGCGACGTCGACCAGGTGTACTACCTGGTGGGCGCCGAAGACTTGCTCAAGGCTGACCTGGTACGCGAGATCACCGACCGGGTGCTCGACCCCTCCCTGCGCGACTTCAACTTCGATCAGCGCACCGCCACCTCGCTCGATCCCGAGGAACTTTCCACTCTGCTCAACACGCTGCCGATGATGTCCGACCGGCGGGTCGTGGTGCTGCGCGACGTGGAGGGATGGCAGAAGAAGGCACGGGGGCGGGCGGAGCTGCTGCGGTACCTGGCCAAGCCCGCATCCGAAACGGTGCTGTTGCTGGTGCAGGGCGGCGTCGATCCCGATCCCGATACCGAGCTTTCGAAGCTCGCGACGACGGTTCGCTGTGCGCCACTGCCGCCGGAGCGGGTGCTGCGCTGGCTGGCGCACCGGTCGGAGCAGCTTGGCATTACGCTGGAGCCGGACGCGGCGGAGCACTTGCTGCACGCCGTGGGCAGCGACCTCACCACTCTCGATGCCGAGATGGCAAAGCTCGCCTCGCTCGTCAAGGGTACGCCGCTCACGCGCGAGCTGGTGGGCGATCTGGTGGGCGTGCGCCACGGCGAAACGATGTTCGACTGGCGCGACGCCGTGCTGGATGACGCAACGGGCCGCGCGCTCACGCTGTTGCGCCCCGTGCTTGATCAGTCGGGGATCTCCGGCGTGAAGCTGGTGAGCCTCCTTGGCACCACGCTCGCCGGGGTGGTGCTGGCGCGGGCCCATCGCGACAAGGGGACGCGGGCCGGTGCACTCGAGGGCGCGATCCTCAAGTCCCTGTACGCCGCGCGTCCGTTCGGATTGCCGGAGTGGAAGGCCGAGGCGGCGCGATGGGCGCGGTGGTCGGAGCGCTGGCCGGCGTCGCGCCTCAGCTCCGCGATTCGGGTCACGCTCACCACCGACCAGGCGCTCAAGAGCACCACATTGAGCGATGAACAAGCGCTGCTCGGCGAGCTGGTGATGAGGCTTGGGGTGTCGCGGGCGGAGAGGGTGGCATGAGCGGTGGCAGGAAGTCAGGCCGGCAGGAAGTACGGAGACTCCTCGGCCATTCAGGGCTGCTCTTGCTGCTTGTCATCCTGGCGCCTTGCCTCTTGCCGCATTCTTCGCTTGCCGCTCAGGGATCTCCCCTTACCGCTGCCCTGCGCCTGGCTCAAGACGGACGCATCGACTCGGCCCGGGCAACGCTCAAGCGGATGGAGCAGTCGACCGTTCCTACCGACACGCTCTTTCCGGGGATTCTCTACAGCTCGGCGCTCGTTGCGCCCACCGCGGAAGAAGTGCGCCGTCAGCTCCAGCGGGTGATCGTGGAATACCCCTTCTCACCCTGGGCCGAGCCGGCGATGATTGCGCTGGCACAGCTCGACTACGCCAATGGCGATCCCACGGCCGCGATGCGGACACTGGAGAAGTTCCGTACCGATCATGCCACGTCGACGCTCTACGCCGTCGCGGCGCTCTGGGGTGCGCGCGCAGGCTTCGACCTGAATGATCCCAAGGCCGCGTGCCAGTGGGTGAGCGAGGGCATGGCACGTCCGGGAGATGATGGATCGACGCGCGCCGTGCTGGCGGTGCTGAGTCGCCGGTGTGCCGCCGCTGCGCCGGCGGCGCCGGCAACGGTCGCCACGGTGCCGGCCGCCCCGACGACCCCAGCCGTGCCTCTCCCGGCTCCCGATACGATCGTGCGTCCAGAGTCCGCTGCGACGCCGGCGACACCGCCCGTCACCGACACGCTGCGGGCCTCTCCGCCTGTTGTCTCGCCGAATCCGGTCGTGTCCGCCCCTGCCGCATCGCCGCCGCGTCCAGTATCCGTCACCGAGCGTCCCGCACCGGCGTTCTACCGGGTCCAGATCGTCGCCGCCAATTCGCAGGAGGCCGCGGACGAAATGCTCGCGCGTGCGGTGGCAGCGGGCTTCAAAGGCGGCATCGTGAAGGAGGGCGGCTACTTCAAGGTGCGCCTCGGCGAGTATGCGACTCGCACTGAGGCCAACGCCGCCGCCGCCCAGGTGAAGGCCAGGCTCGGCGGGACACCGTACGTGGTGGCGCCGTGAGCAAGTCCCCGGACGACACTCCGCTCATGTTGCAGTATCGTGAGATCAAGGCGCGGCATCGCGACGCGATCCTGTTCTTCAGGATGGGCGACTTCTACGAGATGTTCTTCGACGACGCCGAGCTGGGCGCGCGGGTGCTGGGCATTACGCTCACGGCCCGGGGTGACGGCGTGCCGCTCGCCGGTGTGCCGGTAAAGGCGGCGGCCGAGTACCTCCGGCAGCTCATAGGCGCGGGGCACCGGGTCGCGATCTGTGAGCAGGTGGAAGACCCCAGGCTCGCGAAGGGCATCGTGCGCCGCGAAGTGGTAGAAACGGTGACGCCGGGCGCGATGCTGCAGGAAGGTTGGCTTCCCGGCGCCCGCAACAACTGGATGGTGGCGGTGTGCGAAGGCGGGCTCGCTGCGATCGACCTCTCCACCGGCGAATTCGTGCTCGAGCGCGTGCCCGCCGAGGGACTCGCCGACGCGCTGGAGCGCTACGGCCCGTCGGAGGTGGTAGTGCCGTCGGATGCCAGCTGGAGCGCCACGGACCGGGCGCTCAAGACCGCGCGCGAGCGCTGGGAGTTCGATGCCGCGCTTGCGCGCGAGGAGCTGGCCCGCCGCTTTTCGCTTGCCTCGCTCGACGGCCTTGGCATCAGCAGCGAGGATGCCGCACCGCTGGGTGCCGCGGGAGCGCTGCTCCGCTACCTGGCTGAGCTGCAGCCCGGTGGGGTGCCGCACCTGTCGCGACCCGCGATGCGGCGAAGTGACGCGCACCTCTGGCTCGACGAGATGACCCGGCGCAACCTGGAGCTGGTGGAACCACTGGTGGCCGGCACTCGGAACGCCACGCTGCTGGAAACGATCGACCGCACGCTCACGCCGATGGGCGGTCGCCTGTTGCGGCAGTGGGTGCTCTCGCCACTCCGGGAGGTGGCGGCGATCGAGGCGCGGCTCGATGCCGTCGACGCCTGCCTGCAGGACGGCCGCGGCCGCACCCGCATGCGCGAAGCGCTCGACGGGGTGCGCGACCTGGAGCGCCTGGCGGGCCGTGCCGCTGCCGGGCGGGCCGCGCCCCGGGAGCTGGGCGCGCTGCGCGATTCCTTCCTGCGGCTGCCCGACGTGCTGGAGGCGCTCACGGCTCTCGCCGGAGGGGCCGAGCAGAAGAGCGCCGCGCTCTCCACGGCACTCGACGAGCTCGACCTGCTGCGCGACGTGGCCGACGTGCTGGCGCGCGCACTGACGGACCGTCCGCCGGCCACGCTCGCCGACGGCGGCGTGATCCAGGCGGGCTACGACGCCGAGCTGGATGAACTCCGCGAGCTGCGTGACGGCGGCCGGCAGTACATCGCCTCATTGCAGCAGCGGGAACGCGACCGGACCGGCATCGCATCGCTCAAGGTCGGGTTCAATCGGGTATTCGGTTACTACCTCGAGGTGACCAACGCGCATCGCGACCGGGTGCCCGCCGACTACGACCGGCGGCAGACGCTGGCCGGGGCCGAACGCTACGTGACGCCGGAGCTCAAGGAATACGAAGCGAAGGTGCTGGGGGCCGAGGAGCGGATGGCGACCCGCGAGTCGGAGCTGTTCGTGCAGCTGAGGAACCTGGTGGGTGTCGCGATCGCGCGGGTGCAGCGCACGTCGCGGGTCCTGGCGCGGGTAGACGTGTGGGCGGGGCTGGCGCAGGTGGCGGAAGCCAACCAGTACGTGCGCCCGACACTCGACGATGGCTATGGCCTGGTGCTCCGGGCCTCACGTCATCCGGTGATCGAGCGGCTCATGCCGCGCGAACAGTTCATGCCCAACGACGTGTCGTTCAGCGAAGGCGAGCGGGTCCTGCTGGTGACGGGTCCCAACATGGCGGGCAAGAGCACCATCCTGCGCCAGATCGGCCTGGTGGTGGTGCTGGCGCAGCTGGGCGGCTTCGTCCCCGCCGCCGCGGCGCACGTGGGGGTGGTGGACCGCCTCTTCACGCGGGTGGGGGCGAGCGACAACCTCGCGCGGGGCCAGTCGACGTTCATGGTGGAGATGAGCGAGACCAGCGCGATCCTTCACAGTGCCACGGCTCGGAGCCTGGTGTTGCTGGATGAGATCGGCCGGGGCACGTCCACGTATGACGGCGTCGCCATCGCGTGGGCGGTAAGCGAGCACCTGCACGACCGCGTGGGCTGCAAGACGATGTTCGCGACGCACTATCATGAGCTGATGCAGCTGCCGGAGCGCCTTGCCCACGCGCGGAATATGAACGTGGTGGTGCGCGAGACCGGTGATCGCGTGGTGTTCCTGCATCGACTGGAGCCGGGTGGCACCGACCGTTCCTACGGCGTGCACGTGGCACAGCTGGCGGGACTGCCCGATGCGGTGGTCCAGCGCGCGCGGGAAGTGCTGACCAAACTGGAGAGCGAGCATCGAGTCGTGCCCGGCGCACCGGAGCCCGCGCCCGATCCAGGTCAGCTGGCGCTGTTCGCCGATCCGGCGGCGCACCCGGCGCTCGAAGCCCTGCGGGACCTAAACGTAAACGCGCTTACGCCGTTGGAGGCACTCAACCGCCTTGCTGAGTTGCAGCGACGTGCGCGTGAGACGTGAGGGCGTGAGGCTGTTCCACGTCCTCACGTCTAGTACGTCCTCGTCCCCGCGGCGCGCCCCTTCCGCCGCCGCTCCTGCAGGTATCCCACCCAGCGTTCCAGCAGGTCCAGGTCAGCCAGTTCACCGGTGAGCGCGAGGGTGCGGCCGTCGCGGAGCGTGAGCATGGCGCGGAACACGGCGGGGTCGGAGCCGATGATCGGGTCGGCGTCGCCGACCTGATCGAGTTCCACCAGCGGGATCGCCTCGAGCAGCGTGTCCGGACGCAGCAGCAGCAGCGTGGCGCCCTCGACCAGCGCCGCGCGGCCGCTCAGGTCCTGGTTGTCAAAATCGAACGCGGCAAGCACACGCCACGTTGTCGTGCCGATCGGAAGTGTACGGTTCGCTCTCATGCCTTTGTGTTACGAGGCACTCGCGCGCCCCGCACTCCAGTCTTCGATGGTGTGCGTGCGGCATTAGCAGGAAGCTTGCCGTAAACCACGGTCGCGCGGGGGCGCGCGCAACTCGATGTGGTCGGCAAATTTGTGATGTGCTACCCGGATCCTGCAGTGAAGTTCGCAGTGCCTAATGTGTGCACCCGCGGGGACGATGCAGGGGACACTACCGCTTCCGCGGCTTGGTCCTCCGCGTCGGGGATTCGCTCAGCGGATTCTCGGGCCAGACGTGTTTCGGGTAGCGCCCGCGCAGGTCCTTCCGCACGTCGTGATAACTCGAGCGCCAGAATCCCCCGAGATCGCGGGTGACCTGTACCGGGCGATGCGCCGGCGAGAGCAGGTGCAGCGTGAGAGGCACGCGACCGCGCGCGATGCGCGGCGTGTCGGCGAGGCCGAACATCTCCTGCAGCCGCACCGCGAGGACCGGTGACTCGGGATCGGCGTAATCGACCGGCAATCGCGAGCCGCTTGGCACCTCGATGTGCGTCGGTGCCTCCGTGTCGAGCGCCTGGCGCTGCTGCCAGGTGAGGCCGGCCAGCAGCAGCGCGGCGAAGTCGATCGTCGCCAGGTCCGCGAGTCCGCGCAGCCTCGCCGCATGCGGTGCGAGCCACTCCTCGAGCCGCCCGAGCAGTGCCGCGTGGGATACGTCGGGCCATGCCGCCGCATCGACGTAGCACAGAAACGCGAGGCGCTCACGCAGACGGAGGAACGCGTCGCTCCAGGGGATGGCTGCGAATCCCGCACGCCCGAGCCCGAGCGCGAAGGCATGGGCTACCGCAACCGGGTCGGGATCGCGCAGCGGCGTCTCATCCAGCACGATGGCGCCGAGACGGCGGGTGCGGCGCGCCTCCACTCGCGCCGAGTCGGTGTTCCATGAGACCTCGTCCCGCACCACGATCAGCGACGCGAGATGCTGCTCGATCTCCTCCCGAGTCACCGGCGCCGCGAGGAAGATGCGGCCCTCGGCACCGCGATCATCGAGGTCGGTCGCCACGATGAAGTCGGCATCGGCCAGCGCGTGCGGCAATGCCAGTGCGGCACCGCGGCCGTTTCGCAGCAGGAACCGCGCGGTGCCAGCGCGTCGCTGCGCGATGCGGTCGGGAAAGGCGAGCGCCAGCAGCAAACCCGCATCATTGCTGTTTCCGGCGCGTTCCCGGGCGCCGAGCTGACGGCGCAGCGCGCGCGCATGGGTGCGGATCCGCTCCACCGACTCGCGGGCCACGCGGGCGCCGTGCGCAAACGGGGGAATACTGCGCCGGGCCAGGAGGTCGAGCCGCAGGCGGATGTCGGGATCGGCCGGTCCGCCCTCGGCCCGGAGTATGTCGCGCTCCTCCACCAGTGCCGCGAGGTCAGCGGCGAGCGCTACGGCATCGAGGCGCCGCGCGCCGACGATCATGTGACCGAGCCGCGGGTGCAGGCCCAGTGCCGCGAGTTCATGTCCATGCGTGGTGATCCGTCCCTCGGCGTTCACAGCATCGAGGTCCTGCAGCAGCTGCGCCGCCTGCCCGAGGTGCGCTGATGGTGGCGGATCGAGCCACCGCATCGACCCTGCCTCCATGCCGGTGGCGGCGAGCGTGAGCGCGAGCGGCGCCAGATCGGCGTCCAGGATCTCGGGATCGTGATGCGGCACGAGCCCCGCCTGTTCCGGCTCACTCCACAGCCGATAACAGACCCCTGGGGCCTGCCGTCCAGCGCGGCCGGCCCGCTGGTCGGCGCTGGCCC
Source organism: uncultured Gemmatimonadales bacterium (assembly GCA_963822925.1). GTDB lineage: Bacteria > Gemmatimonadota > Gemmatimonadetes > Gemmatimonadales > GWC2-71-9 > JAGGAG01. Next base: position 72,579 of record CAWGJN010000010.1, on the reverse strand, counting down.
GCGACACCCGCACCGTCTCCAGCCGGGTCATGCCCGTGCGGGCCGAGAACCGTGCCACGCGCGAAAGACCGCTGTCCACCACGACGCGAACACCGTCGATCGTGAGGCTGGTCTCGGCGATGGACGTGGCGAGAATCACCTTGCGGCGGTTCCGGTCGTCGTGCCGGAGGGCTCGATCCTGTTGCTCCGGCGTGAGGTTGCCGTGGAGGGGGACAACGACGGCACTGCTGCCCGCGAGCTGTTCCTCCACGCGCCGGATTTCACCGGCGCCGGGCAGGAACACGAGCACGTCGCCCTCGTCGCGGGCCAGCGCGTCGCCGATGGCGCGCGCCACCCGGGCCTCGATTCGTCCGTCCGTTGCTTTCGGCGCGTAACGGATCTCGATGGGGAAACTCCGGCCCACACTCGCCACCACCGGTGCGTCTCCCAGCAGACGGCTCACGCGCTGGCCCTCGAGCGTGGCAGACATGACAAGGAGCCGAAGGTCTGGCCGGAGGATGGCGCGGGTTTCGAGGGCGAGCGCCAGGCCGAAGTCGGCATGCAGGCTGCGTTCGTGAAACTCGTCGAAGATGACCAGGCCGTATTCCTCGAGGCCCGGGTCACTGCTGAGCATGCGGGTGAGAATGCCTTCCGTGACTACTTCGATGCGGGTGCGCGGACCGATCCGGGTGTCGAGCCGGGTGCGATAGCCAACGGTGCCGCCCGCCTCCTCGCCCCGCGACCGGGCCATGTACTGCGCCGCCGCGCGCGCGGCGACCCGCCGCGGCTCCAGCATCACGATCTTCCTGCCCGCGAGCCAGGCGCTCTCGAGCAACGCGGGCGGCACGCGGGTGGTCTTGCCGGCACCGGGCGGGGCCTGCAGCACGACGCCGGGTGCCGCGGCCAGTGCCGCACGCAGATCAGTGAGAACAAGGTCGACCGGAAGGGGTGTCGTCACCCGGACCAATGTAGGGGCGTCTCCACGGCCTCGTCGCTAACTTGTCCCCATGCATCGCATGCCACTTTTCCTGGTCCTCCTCGCCGCCTGTTCCGGCAAGGGGGACGGTACCGTGAGCCTGCCTTCGCGTCCGGTGGAGGGACCCCGCGCCAACGAGCTGCCGCCGGTGGCCCTCAACCCCAATTCGCCGGTGGAGTATCCACCCGCGCTGGCTGCCCAGGGGATCGAGGGCACCGTGCTCCTGCGGCTGATGGTGGACACCAGCGGCGCCCTGATCCGCGACTCGACCCGGGTCGCTGAATCGAGCGGTTATCCCGCGCTCGACAGCGCCGCGGTCCAGGCAGCGCCCTCACTTCGTTACGCACCGGCGGAGCGCGATGGCGCCAAGGTCGCCATGGCGTTCCTTCAGCCGATCTACTTCCGCACACCACAGGGCCGTGGAGTCACGCCATGACCGCGCAGCACCTCACGCCGTACGAGACCGTGCTCGACACTATCGGGTGGACCCCGCTCATCCGGCTGGGGCGCATCGGCGCGGGCCTGCGCACGCCGATCTACGGAAAGGCAGAGTACGCCAACCCGGGCGGGTCGGTGAAGGATCGCATCGGGCTCGCTATGATCGAGGCGGCCGAGGCACGGGGTGAGCTCAAGCCGGGCGGCGTCATCGTGGAGGGCACCAGCGGCAACACCGGCGTCGGCCTCGCCATGGCGGCGGCGATCAGGGGCTATCGCTGCATCTTCACGCTGCCCGACAAGATGTCGCAAGAAAAGGTGCGGCTGCTGCGCGCCTACGGCGCCGAGGTGGTAGTGACGCCGACCGCCGTGCCGGCCGACCATCCCGACAACTACATCATGAAGGCGAAGCAGATCGTGCACGACACGCCGGGCGCGATCCTGGCCAACCAGCACTACAACCAGATTAACCCCGAGGCACATTACCAGACGACAGGCCCGGAGATCTGGCAGCAGACCGGTGGCAAGGTGACTCACTTCGTGGCGGGCGCGGGCACCGGCGGCACGGTGAGCGGCGCGGGCAAGTATCTCAAGGAGAAGAACCCGAAAATCCGCATCATTGCCGGTGACCCGATCGGCTCGCTGGTGACGGAATACGCCCGTACCGGGGTCATGGCCCAGGGATCGGGCGCGCCCTACAAGGTGGAGGGGATCGGTGGCGACAAGGTGTCGAGCACGATCTGGTTCGACGTGATCGACGAGTGGCGCCAGGCCGGTGACCGGGTGTCGATGATGATGGCGCGCCGGCTGGCGCGCGAAGAAGGCATCCTGGTGGGCGGCTCGGCGGGGCTCAACGTGGCGGTGGCACTCGACATCGCACGCGAACTCGACGATCCCAACGCGTATGTCGTCACCATCCTCTGCGACACCGGCGAGCGCTACCTCTCGAAAGTGTTTAACGACGACTGGATGCAGGAGAACCAGTTGCTCGACCGACCCCAGGCTACGGTGGAGCAGCTGCTGCGACAGCGCCGCCCCACGAGCGCGCCCGCACTGGTGCAGGTGGCTCCCGCCGCCGCAGTGCGCCAGGCGCTCAACCTGATGAGCAGCTGGGAAGTGAGCCAGATCCCGGTGATCGAGAACGGCGAATCGGTGGGCGGACTGGTAGAGTCGGCACTGATGACGCGCGCGCTGGCACAGCCGGCGCTGCTCGACCGCCCGGTGCGTGAGGTCATGGACCCGCCATTCCCGGTGGTGGAGCACACGTTTCCCACCGATCGCCTGGCGCCGATGCTCACCCGGGAAAATCCGGCGGCGCTGGTCCGGAAGGACGGCACCCTCATCGGGATCGTGAGCAGGTATGATGTACTGCAGCAGTTGATCGGCACGCGATGAACAGTGGGCGGCAGACCCTGCCGCCCTCCCAGGAGCCCCGCCCCACATGCGGATCACAGTCCTCACCGGTGGCACGTCCGCCGAGCGTGATGTTGCACTCGCATCGGCCGTGCAAGTCATTGCGGCCCTGCGAAGTATTGGACATCAGGTGGCGGTGGTGGACACCGCCCGGGGCTTCATTCCCGAAACGGACGAGGCCCAGCTCCTGTCGGCGTCGGTGGGGGCGGCGCCTCCCTCGGTGGCCCGGCTCGAGGCGCTGGAGCACGGGCTCCTGCTGAGCGGACTCGCCAATCTCGCGACGGTACGCGAGGCGGATGTGTTGTTCCTGGCGCTGCACGGGGGCCACGGCGAGGACGGCACCCTGCAGACCATTCTCGACATGATTGGGGTACCGTATACAGGGAGCGGCCCCATAGGGAGCGCGATGGCAATGGACAAGGACATTGCCAAGCGGCTGTTCCGCGACGCCGGGATCCCCACCGCCAAGTGGCTGATGGCTCCTGCGACCGTGCAGGACGTGGAAACACAGCTGGGGTGGCCGGTGGTGGTGAAGCCGTCCAAGCAGGGATCGACGGTAGGGCTATCGGTGGTTCGCTCCGCCGGAAAGCTCGCGATGGCGATTGACGAGGCCAGCCGGCATGATGACGAAGTCATGATCGAGGCCTTCATTCCGGGACGCGAATTGACTGTCGGTATTCTCGACGGGGCGGCCCTCGCGGTGGGGGAGATCATTCCCCGGCACGAGATTTTCGATTACGAATGCAAGTACACGCCCGGCATGTCGGAGGAGATCTTCCCCGCCGACCTCCCGGTCGAGGTGGCGGCCGAATGCGGGCGGCTGGGATTGGCCGCCCACCAGGCGCTCAAGCTCAGCGGATACTCCCGGGTGGACTTTCGCTTGACACCTTCGGGGGAGGCCTACTGTTTAGAGGTGAATACTCTTCCCGGCATGACCGCGACCAGCCTGCTCCCCCAGTCGGCCCGTGCGGTGGGAATCGGATTCCCCGAATTGTGTGACCGGATCTGCCGCTCGGCGACAGGAAGCTGGAAGTCCAGGTAGAGAGGCGGGGCAGTATGCAGGCGATCTCCCAACCCCGGATCACCCCGTGGGTACTGCGGCTCATCATCGCAAACGGGGCGGTGTTGTTGCTGCTGGAGACCGTTTTCACGTCCGAGGGCGCGTTCCGCGCGCTCGCGTTCGACCCTGCCAGTGCGCTCAGCCGGCCCTGGACCTTTTTCACCTACATGTTCGTCCACGCGGACCTGCTGCACCTCCTGGCCAACTCGCTCGGCATCTGGATGCTGGGCTCGGCGGTGGAGCAGCGCCTCGGGGGCGAGAAATTCCTGCTCTACTACCTCTACTGCGGCGTGGGCGCGGCCATCTTCGCCCTGCTGCTCTCCAAGTTCGCGCCGGTACCGCCCTTTGTGGGCGCGTCGGGAGCGGTGCTCGGCCTGGCCGTGGCGCTGGCGATCCTCTTCCCGGACGCGGAGATGATCATCTTCCCGATCCCGATCCCGATGAAGGCGCGCACTTTCGCGATCCTGCTCGTGGCCTTCAACGCGATCATGGCACTGCCGTTCCTGCGGGGAAATTCCAACATCGCGTATGAAGCGCACCTGGGCGGCGCGTTGTTCGGTTACCTGTTCTTCCGACTGCAGTCGTTCGGCCCCGAGAGCAATGTGCCGCGGCGGCCAGTGCAGCGTCCCGTCATGGTGCAGCCGGGCGCCGCCGAAGCCGAGCGCACGCGCCGGGTGCCGGCCGCTGCCTCAACTGCGTCGGTTCCGTCGCGCGGCGGCGAGATCGATCCCGTGGCGCGCGAAATGGACCGCGTACTCGACAAGATCAGCGCCCAGGGACTGGCGAGCCTCACGCCCGACGAGCGGCGGTTCCTGGATGACATTGCGAAGCAGAAGAGACAGCAGCTGCACTAACTGACAACGTGAACGGTGAACGGCGAACCGTGAACGGGGCGATTGTCCGGTTCACTCTTTACCGTTCACCGTTCACGTTTTATTGTGTCTGGTGCTCATCAACCTCGTGCCGGAATTTCTCGCGCTGATCAACGCGCCGGACAGCGAGGCCGCCTACCGATCCTTCCATTCCGCACATCGACCGCTGCTCGACGCCTATTGGCGCAATTACGTCCTCGATCCTGACACCCCGCCGTCGGTCGATGTCATCCAGGCGGCACTCAGGGCCGACCGGCGGGACCTCTACGCGCTGATCGAATCGGTAGATCTCGAGCGCATCGCCGAGGAGGCGATCGCGCGCGCGGTGGACGTACTGGGCATCCAGCAGCCCACCGACGTGGTGCTGATGGTGGGGATGGGCGCCGCCAATGCCGGTGAACTGGTGATCGATGGGCGCGGTGTCGCCTTTATCTGCCTGGAGCACTTCACCGGGCGGGTCAATCCCGAGACCTACGGTCTGGGGCTGGGGCCGGAATTCCTGCCGCTCTGGATCGGACACGAGCTGGCGCACACCGTTCGATACACCGCAACTGGAAGCCGCAGCGACATCAGCCGGATCGTGCGCGAGTCGCGAGGCTACTACGACTACTGGGAGGTAGGGAGCCGGGTGGCGCTGCGGGAGCTGCTGGTCAACGAGGGATTGGCCGTGCATGCCGCGCAGGCGGTGGCGCCGGGTTTTCGCGCGTCGGACTACTTCGGCTATCCTCGCCGGCTTTACGTACGGCTGCGCGAACTGGAGGCGTTCCTGCGCCGTGCCACGGCGCCGGATATGGACCGAGCGGGACTCGGCCTCCGGCTGCGATACCTGTCGGGAGGGATGAGCCCCGCCGCGCGCCTGGTGGCCGGGCGCGTCATTCCGGAGCGGTCGGGCTACTACATGGGCTACCGGCTCACGGAAGCGCTGGTGAGTGAGCGTGGCATCGCGGCGGCGCTGCTGGCGGGTGCGGATGAGGCCAGGGAGGCGGAAGAGCGCGCTGGAGGCGTGAGGACCGCCTAGGTAGAACTGCGTAAACCATGAACGGTGAACCGTTAACGGGGCTTATTCCCGTTCACTGTTGACCGTTTACGGTTTACGTTGCTCGAATGTCAGAGTTGCCCGACACCCCAATCAAGATCACCTGGAAGCCTTCCGGTCCCATCGTGATCGAGGGACCGGTGACGATCTTCGATAATGCCGGGTTCGAGATCGAGCCGCCGCCGGCCAAACACCCGGGCCAGATAAAGCTCTGCGGCTGCGGACTTTCGAAGACCCGTCCGTTTTGCGACGGGTCGCACAAGCGGTAGCGGCTACTTCGCGCCCCTTCCGCCCTTCCCCTTTCCACCCTTCCCGGACTTCCCGGTCGCCTCTTCCACCGGCCTCGTCTTCACCTCGACGAACGCCTTCACCTCGGCCTTCTGCAGCTTCAACCGCTCCCGAGCAATCAGCCACTGCTGCGGGATGCTCGCCAGGTTGCTGACGGTCCAGTAGAGGTTGAGTCCTGACGCGAAGTTGAAGCCGAAGATGGTGATCATGACCGGCATCATGTAGGTCATCATCTGCGCCTGCATCTTCGTCTGCGCCGTGTGCTGGATGCCCATCTGCCCGACCTTGGTCAGCCCGAACATCGAGATGCCGCTCAGGATCGGGATGATGTAATACGGATCCGGCCGGGCGAGGTCGGGGAACCAGAGGAACGGCACGCCCCGGAGCTCGATCGAGTTGCCCAGCACGAAGAAGAGCGCGAACAGCACCGGCATGGGCAGCAGCATGGGCCAGCAGCCGCCGAGCGGGTTGACCCCGTTCTCCTTGTACAGCTCGAACATCTTCTTCTGCAGCGTCGCCGGATCGGCCTTGTGCTGCTCCTGGATCCGCTGCAGCTGCGGCTGCAGCGCCTGGAGCGCGGTGTTGGCCCGCATCGCCTTCTGGTTGAGAGGCCAGAGCAGCAGGCGGACGAGGAGGCCGAAGGCAATCAGGACGAGGCCGTAGCCCAGGTGCAGCGACTCGTGCATCCACACGAGGAGCCAGCGCACCGGCGCCGCGAAGAAGCGGATCAGGGTGCGGAAGCCGGGCAGGCCGTACGGATTGACGTCGTCGAAGTCGTGGCCCATGCGCTTGAGCCGGTCGTACTCCATCGGCCCGGCGTAGAGCGTGTAGGAAAACTCGCCATTGGTGGCGATCGGCATGCGGAGCAGCGTGGCGGCGGCGGTGGGGCGCTTGCCGGCGGTGAGGAGAGGCGTCGCGGACACCCCGCTCACGCGACCGCCGGTCGAGTCGAATGCCAGCACCGCCGTGACGAAGTACTTCGACTTGAGCGCCGTCCAGGCGTAGGGTCCGCCGAACGTCACCGTCTCGCCGGCCGGGAGCTTGGCGAGGTCGTGACGCTCGGCGCTCCCGCCGTAGGTTACCAGTGCCGCCGCCCGGAAGTTCTCCACCGAATCGGCCTCGGTGTTCGCCAGCCCGGTGCCGAGGCCGAGCACCAGCTGCCCGCCCGCGGCACCGACGCCAGTGACGGAGCCAGACACGCCCACCTGGTAATCGCTGGGCGAGAAGGTGTAGCGGATGCGCACCGCATGCCCAGCCTGTGCCGACGTGAGCGTGAGCGACGCGGGCTCGCCGGTGACGCTGAGGTTGGATGGCTCGGCGTGGAAGTCCCACTGGTCGAGGTGGAGGGTATCCGAGCCGGTGATGACCACGAGCCCGAGCAATGGTGCACCGGGGCGCACCAGTTCGACCGGCGCGCCCTTGCTGGCGGGCGCCGTGGACTTGTAGCGCTCGAGCTCGAGCGACGTGAGCACGCCGCCCCGGGTGCTGACACCGTAGCGCGCAAGCGGCGTGGTGACCGTGATGCTGTCGGCCGGGCCTGATGGGGTGATGCTTCCTGGTCCTGCGGGTGCAGCAACAGCGGCACCGGGTGCCGCAGTGACGGGCGTGGGTGCCGCGGCGGTATCGCCAGCGACCTGAGCCGCGGAAGGCGCAGCCGGCCGCGCCGGCTTCTTGAGGAAGAACGTGGGGATGAAGGCAATGGCCATCATCAGCATCACCGCCCACAGGGTACGTCTATCCATGACTCGCGACTCGATTTCTTGAATTCATGGAACCGGGTCGTAGCCGCCCGGATTCCAGGGATGACAACGGGCCAGCCGCCGCGCCGCGAGCCAGGAGCCGCGCACGGCGCCGTGCCGGCTGAGCGCCTCGTGGGCGTACGCCGAGCATGACGGAGTGAAGCGGCAACTCGGGGGCAGCAGCGGGGAGAGCACCAGCTGATATGTGCGCACCATCGCCATGAGCGAACGGCGCGGCAGGAGACGCAGGTCCATGCTTCACCGGGCGGGACAGGTGGCGTCCCGCCATCCCAGGAGCTCGGCGCGAAGCGCCGCGTAGGATGCGTTGTACGCCTCACGGCGGGCACGCACGAGCAGGTCGAACGCGGGCTGCACCGCCTGCACCTCGCGCCGCCACAGTTCCTTGAGCCGGCGCCTGAGACGATTACGGGCCACCGCGGTTGCCTGGAATCGAGGAACGATCAATCCCATGCGCGGATGGCCCAGTGCATTGTCAATCCAGATCAGGTCGAGAAACGCGGACCGGCGGCGCCGACCCTTGGCCAGGCACCGCCGGATGTCGGCTGCTCGCGCCAACCGGCGCGACCGCGCAAAGCCCTCTCCGGTGGTCAGGCCCGCCCGTGCTTTGACGGGATGGAGACGGTAAGCCGCTTCCGCCCCTTCTTCCGGCGCCGGGACAGGACTTCGCGGCCCCAGCGGTCGGCCATGCGGGCACGGAAACCGTGCTTGGCGATGCGCTTCTTGTTGCGCGGACGATATGTCGGCATCATACGATTAACAGTCCTCCAATGAGCCCGACAAACTAGCCGCGGCACCACGTCAGGGTCAAGGTTGACTTATCCACACGCGACTCGTAATATCTCGCGCCCTTGATCATCCCTCCGCCGCTGTAGCATGGATCTCGATGCAACTTTCCGCGAAAGATCTCTGGACGCGCCTGCTCGACGATGCGCTCCGTGAGCTTTCTGAACAGACGATCCGCACGTGGCTCGAACCGGCCGCGCCGATCTCACTCGAGAACGGGACGCTGATCGTGGGTGCCCCCGACCAGTTCGCAGTGCAGTGGAATGAGTCGAAGCACGCGGCGGTGTTGTCGCGATTGGCCGAAAAGGCCGCCGGGCAACCGGTTAGCGTCGTCTTCAAGGTGCAGGAAGAGCGTACCAAGCGGCCGCAGATGGATCTCTTCGTGGCGCCGCCACCCAGCGCCGCCGCGCCAGCCACCAAGGTCAATCCGAGCGCCCAGCCGCTCAACGAGCGCTACACCTTCGAGACGTTCGTCATCGGCAAGTCGAACGAACTCGCCGCTGCCGCCGCTCACGCCGTGAGTGAATCACCCGGCAAGACGTACAACCCACTCTTCATTTACGGTGCGACGGGACTCGGAAAGACGCACCTGATGCAGGCGATTGCGCACACCGTCACCGGGCGCCTGCCCGATACACGTGTGCTGTACGTGGGCGCGGAGCAGTTCATCAACGAAGTCATTGAAAGCATCCACAGCCGGACGATGCCGGAGTTCCGGCGTCGGTACCGGGCGGATGTCGACCTCTTCCTCGTGGACGACGTGCACTTCCTCGAGGGCAAGGAAATGACCCAGGAGGAATTCTTTCACACCTTCAACGCGCTCTACGAGGCCAACAAGCAGATCGTTCTGACGTCGGACCGCCCGCCGAAGGAGCTGCCGGGGCTCGAGGCGCGGCTGGTGAGCCGGTTCGAGTGGGGCATGGTGGCGGACATCGGCCAGCCCGACCTGGAACACCGCATTGCGATCCTGCGGAAGAAGGCGGAGCAGGATCACCTCGAGATGGCGATCCCCGACGACGTGCTCCGATTCATCGCTGAGCATGTCCGGTCGAACGTGCGCGAGCTGGAGGGCTGCATCATCAAGTTGCTGCTCTTCGCCTCGCTCAAGCACAAGGAAGTGTCGATCGAGCTGGCCCGCGAGGCGCTGGCCGACCGCATCCGCCCCTCCGACGACAGCGGCGCACCAACGAAGGCCCTCCCCACCATCAACAAGGTGCAGGAGGTCGTGGCGCGTCGCTGGGGTGTCACGCCGGAGGGGCTGCGCTCCAAGGCACGCATCAAGACGCTGACAGTGCCGCGACAGATCGCGATGTTCCTTGCACGCGACCTGCTGCAGATGCAACTGGTCGAGATCGGCCAGGCGTTTGGTGGTCGCGACCACAGCACTGTCATTCACAGTGTCGACAAAGTGGCGCGGTTGATGTCGCGAGATCGCGGCTTCCGCGAAAAGGTCGAACTTGCGCGGATGGAGTTGCAGCCGCAGGCGTAATCAGTGTGGCTGTCGTCGCAGTGCGCGATCAGTGCGGCGTCATCGATATGACGGAATCGATGTGGGAAAAGATGTGACGCGAGTTTTTCCGGACGGTTATCCCGATGTTGAAGCGGTGATCGTTGAAAGTCTTGAATGTCGGGAAGAAGATGCGTTGCCGCGGCGAGATGTCCGCATGCCCCACAACGAGCCTACACGACTCGGGTGAGGCAAGTCGTGCCGGGGGCAGGAGATCAAAGGATTCCTCAACATCTCCATACCCTCTACTACTACTGCTACATTCTTATAGACAGGTTCTGGTAGGTACTTCTCCGGGACGCATGAGGCCGCAATGAAGTTCACGATCACTCGCGAGCAATTCCAGGAAGGCCTGCAGGCCGTGGCGGGCAGTGTCCCGACCAAGACCACGCTGCCGGTGCTGTCGAACATCCTGGTGGAAGCCACCCATGATGGTGTCAGGCTGTCGGGAACTGATCTCGACATCGCTGTCAGCACCACCGTTCCGGCGTCAGTCGACCAGGAAGGGTCGATCACCGTCCCGGCGAGGAAACTCGCCGAGATCGTGCGCGAGTTGCCCAATGCATCGATCAGGATCACCGCGTCGGGCGAACAGCGGGTCACCATCGAGTGCGGCCGCTCCAAGTTCCGGCTGCTAGGCCTGCCCAAGGACGAGTTTCCCGCCTTTCCGGCAGTCAAGTTCGACGGCGGCTGGAAGGCCACGGCCGGCAACCTGCAAAAGCTCATCACCCACGTGGCCTTTGCCGCCAGCACCGAAGAGAGCCGCCCGATCCTCAACGGCGTGCTGTGGGAGCTCCGGCCGGATCGAATGCGGATGGTGGCTACGAACGGCCACAGGCTGGCAAGGATGGACGTTCCCACCGCGACGGCAGGTGGAGCCCAGGCTGACCTGATCGTGCCGCCCAAGGCACTGGAGCAGATCAGGAAGCTGTTCTCGGCCGAGGACGAGATCGAAGTGGCGCGGAGCGAGAACCACCTTGGCTTCCGATCGCCCACCACGCAGGTGTTCACCCGTCTCATCGAGGGACCCTACCCGAACTATGAGCAGGTCATCCCGCGCGAAAACGACAAGGTGATGACCGCCGACAAGGGCGCCATCACCTCGGCACTCCGCCGCATGAGCATCGTGGCCAGTGACCAGACACACCGGATCCGGATGGCGTTCGCCAACGGCTCCTGCAAGCTGTCGGTGCAGACTCCTGACCTGGGCGAAGCGCAGGAAGAGGTGACAGTGACGTATGAGGGTGATGCGCTGGAGATCGGCTTCAACGCGGCCTACATGCTCGAAGTGCTCAAGTACATCCCCACTGACGAAGTGCGGATGACGTTCAAGGCGCCGGAGCGCGCGGCCACCTGCGAACCGGTGGGCTGGGATGACCCGGCGAGCTTCCTGGCGTTGGTGATGCCACTGAGGCTGGTGGATTGATCGCCGGGAACAGAACGACGTAAGGAGGAACCGCGACAGCGTAAGGGGGAACTGCGACTAGGAATAACGCCCCGCTGTTTCAGTTCCTCCTCACGCTGTTTCAGTTCCTCCTTACGCTCGTACCAGCGGTACCCCACCCCCGCCAGCAGCGTCACGAAGGTATCCCCGCCGAATTCGCCATTCTCATCACCACCAACGAGATAGTGAAGCCGTGCGGCGATCCCCAGGCTCCACTGACCTGGGCGCCGAGGGTGACGAGCGGGCCCAGCTGCCGGTGCCCTGGTCAGGGCGCGGTGTCGGGCTCGACGGGAGCGGAGGTGTCGACATCGGCCTGGGTGGGGATCTCGGCGTCGGTCTTGGGAATATCAAGTGACTCACCGGCCATGCGCCGCAGGATCAGGTTCTGGCGCCAGCGCATGCGCCCGGGCCTGAGCGCGGGGTTGGACCGGAGCGGAAATGGCAGGAGACCTGCAAGCGCTGCGGCCTCGACGCGCGTGAGCCGCATCGCGGGCTTGCGAAAGTATGACTCGCTCGCGGCTTGCACGCCCCAGACGTCGGGTCCCATCTCCGCCACGTTGAGATAGAGCTCGAGGATGCGTCGCTTGCCCAGCACGCGCTCCAGCCGCCACGCCGTGACCGCCTCCTTCGCTTTGCGCAACGGATTGCGCGAGGGCGAGAGATAGAGGTTCTTGGCGAGCTGCTGCGTAATGGTGCTCGCGCCCCGGAGTGCATCGCGCCGGTCCCATGCTCGGCCCAGCGCCTTCCGCAGCGCCGCGCGGTCGCGCGCGTCCTCCCACGCAAAATCACCGCGGCGATAGCCCAGGGCCTTGAGGATCGCCTCGTAATCGATGCCGTCGTGCTCCCAGAACTTCGCGTCCTCGCCGGTCATGGTGGCCACCGCCATCGCGGGAGCAATGGAGTCGAGGGGCACGGGGCGATAGCGGCCGATGCGTCCCCGCATCTGCATGAAGGCGGTGTTGCCGGGAAAATGCGTGCGATACCAGGAAGGCGGCGGCCACACCGCGAAGAGCCAGGCGACGAAAAGGCAGGGAGGAACCAGCGGCCACCACCAGCGCCAGCGTCGGCGAGTGGCGGCCATACTGGTCAGCGGGTGCCCATTCGCTGGATGCTGAGATGCCCCCGCTGGGTGGCGGGCACTGTCTGGCCCACTGATGGCAGGTCGAACGAGATGGCGAGCGAGTCGCGCCCCTCGGCGCCGAGCACCTGCCCGGCTGCCGAGACGCGATGGGTGCGGGTGCGCGTGCCGCTCAGCGTGACGCCGATCTCTTCACCAAAGCGCTGGCTCTTCCCGCCACCGACGAGCGACGACGAACTTTCCAGCAGCAACGTGACGGGTGGACCGGCCTGCCCCAGCGCGCGGGCCGCGCGGACCACCTTCACCGGCACCTCACTTCCCGCCACCTGCTCGGTCGTACTGGTGGTATCACTCCAGCTGGTGCCGGCCCGCGCACCGCCCGGAGGCAGGGCGGCGACCAGGTCGCGCAGGGAGTTCCCCACCAATTGTTCGGCCAGCGCATGATGCGCCGATGGGGTCAACACGCCCAGCCGGGCGCCATCCTCGAGCGTGCCGGTCCAACGCAGTCCGTCGGCAGAGGCAAGCGAGTCGCGCGCCACGTTCCCCACCCGAATCGAATCCAGAGTGATGTTGACCGGTGCGGTGGTGGCGCCAGGGCCGATGATGAGCCGGACCCACATGCTCCGCTCGACCACCTGGGTCTGGAGGCCGTTGGGATACTGAAAGGTGATGGTGTCAGCGCGATCGATGGCGTAGCGTGCGTCACTGGAGGTGTAGCGCGCCACACTTACGCTGGTGCCGCCGGTGCCGGACGGCTCGTATGGCGATGGCGGTGCCGGCCGGCCCGGTTGCGCGGGAGCTGGCTGCTTCGTGCCGGTCGTGCCGGATGGCCCGCAGGCGATCGCCGCGAGCCATCCGACAAGAAGTGCCCCGCGCCGCATGGAGATCAGGGCAGCGGCGTGATGTCCACCGACTGGCTCAGCACCAGCGGCAGCGTAGCGCCCTGTGCCGCGAGCGTGACGTTCAGGTTACTGGTGGTGTTCTGGGTGCCGGCGAGGAGCTTGCCGTCGGCCGCGATGAGGTAGCTCGACGTGCCGGTGCCAGTGCCCTCAATGTCGGCCGAGCCACCAGGCGTCTCCTGGGTGCCCGCGATGGACGAGCTGTGCGCGCCGTCCACCTTGTTCGCCTTGACCGTGCCGCGCGTCTCGGTGCCGGTGACCTTGTAATTGGTCACGGTGCGCGTGGTCATGGTGCCCGAGGCCACGGCGTTCGAGGTCTCGGTGGTATCGGTCCAGGCGTCGCCCACCTTGAGGCCCGGACGAATGGGGGGCATGAGCTGCTGGACGAGGCTGCTCAACTGCAGCCCGCCGGCGTCGCTGCTCGACTTCACGTTGCTCACCTTGCCCTTGCTGTCCACGAAGCCGGTGACCGTCACGCCGGCGGCCTTGGTGAGCATGTCGGCCGGTGCGCCGGGAGGCAGGGAGTCACCATGGATCGAGTCGACCAGAACCCTCACGCTGCGACCGCCAACGGTGTCGGTGAGCGTGAGCTGCACGTAGCTCGTGGTCTTTACCACGAAGCCCTGCTTGCCGCCGCCGAGCGCGGTGGCGTCGACTTCCTGCTGGATCCGCTGTGCCACCTTGTACCGGGCCGTGATGCTGGCGGTGTGCGGAGCGGGGAGCATCATCGCGCCGGAAAGGAACGCGCCAGCCATCAGTATGCGAGCCTGCATGTCATCCTCGGGGAAAGGAACGCGCCCCTCCGTGGGAGCGCTCAGGGAACGTCGCGCGTGGGTCTCTGGCGGGACTTGCCGAACACCGCCACGATCTGGCCGCTGTCGCTGTTCACCTGCAGCAACCGCCAGCCACGCTTCCGCATGTCGGTGCCCCATACCGAGAGCTTGTCCCAGTCGGTAACGGGGGCGCGGAGCACGCGGATCTCTGCCACCTGCTCCCAGTGCGGAGGATAGGGCTTGGCAGTCACGGGGGAAATTCTAGCCGCCCCCGGGGACGCGGGGAAGCACGAGCGGGTCAGGTGTCACAAAAGACGGCCGCCTCAGGCAGCAAGTGCCGGGGGCGGCCGTGGGTCGAACCGTAAGCCGAGTTTTGTTCCCCTGGCGTGAGCCCTGGGGATGGTCATCTGTCTGGGACGACCGTCGCCGGTCGCCTCGAGCAGCCTACCCGCGGCTACCGCCCGAATCCCCGAAGGGACCGGACGGGGGGCGGTGTGGGTCACACCTCGCCGCTTATTTGGCCTTGCTCCGACTGGGGGTTACCGTGCCGCTCCCGTTACCGGAAGCGCGGTGGGCTCTTACCCCACCCTTTCACCCTTACCCGTCGCTCGCTTGCGCTTGCGCCGGGCGGTTTGCTTTCTGTTGCCCTGTCCGTCGCCTTACGGCGCCCAGGCGTTACCTGGCAGTCTACCCGATGGAGCTCGGACTTTCCTCGAGTGCCGAAGCACCCGCGACCATCACGTCCGACCCAAGGACAACAGTAAACGGTAAGCGGTGAACAGTGAACGGGCGCCCGTTAACCGTTTACCGTTCCACCTGGTTCAGCTCCGCTCCTGCAGCTGGGCCAGTTTCTGCTGCGCCTCCTGCACGAACACCTGCAGGTCGGGATCAGCCTGGCTCCACTGTGCCAGTGCCAGCCGGTACTGCTCGCGGGCATCGTCGGGGCGGCCGAGCTTCTCGAGCACGGCGCCGCGCAGGAGACGCACCCGCCCGACAATGCCCCAGCGCATGTCGAATTGATCGGCGTTGAGTTCGGGGCCGTCGTATCCCTCGAGCAGCTTGAGCGCGCGCTCGTAGTCGCCGAGGAGGTAGTACGCCTGGGCCGCGAGGGGCTTGCGGAACACCAGGTAGGACGGGCCCTTCATCGACATCATCGCGGTGTCGGGCTCCGCCAGCGCCTTGCGGGCCGCGGCTTGGTCGTTGTGCTCGAGGGCCATGAGCGCGCGCACTTCCTTGGCCGGCTGTGTACCACCCATCGCCTGCATCTCGGTGACGGCCGACTCATCGGGCGTGGCCGAAGTGAGGAGACCAACGGCAGCGGCGCCCCCGGCCGCAAGCAGCTTGGCGCGCTTCTCGGGCGGCACCGAGCGGCTGGCCTCGGCGGCACTCTGCCAGATGCGCCGCATGCCGGCGGTGGGCACGCCGACCGCGGCGTAGAGCTCGCCCTGCATCCGCCAGTTCCACGCATCGCGCTCGGTGGCCTCGGGAGTGCCGGCCACGGGATCACCGAAACGCACGCGGTTGGCGAGATCGATGAGCTTGGCCGCCTGGCCCACATTCCCCTGATACGCCAGCACGTTGGCGGCGATGGTGAGCCGTTCAGCGGCGTCGGTGGCGCCCGAAATGGGCCGCAGGTCCTCCGGCGTCAGCGAGTCGATCGACACGCCGAGCTGCCGCGCGGCACGAGGCGCATCGCCCGATGCGAAGCGGATGCGCGCGTCGTCGAACGGCAGCTCGGGATGCGTGGGCACCACCGCGCGGAAGCGGGCCACCTCGTTGCCGGCGCCGTCGTAATCCTGTGCCGCGATGAGGGCCGCGAGCAGCGCTTCGTGTGCCTTGGCGGTGGCGGGCTGCAGGTTGGCCCAGTCGCGCGCAAGCCGGATCGCTTCGGCGCGGGCGCGGTTCACGGCGAGACCGGTGGCCGCGCTGTCGATGAGCCGCTTGTCCTTCTCGCCGTACACGAACGCAATCGAATCGCCGGGCAGGAGCACCCACGCCGGGTTGGGGCGCGATGCGCGGCCCAGAATGAAGTTGACGTGCTCGAAGGCGAGCGCGTACCCTGGATCGAGCGCCAGCGACCGCTTGAAGGCGCGCATCGACTCAGTAAACCGCAGGGGCAACGGCTCCTTTTCGTCGTGGAACCAGGCGTCTCCCAGGCCATACCAGGCATCGGGGTCGCCCGGGTTCTTGACCAGCAGGTCCTGGTACAGCCGGCGGGCGTCAGCATTCGCACCCTGGATGAAGGTGCGATACGCATGGATCATCGTCTGCTCACGTACCGGCAGGCGACTCGCATTGGCCTCGGCGCGCGCGATCGCGTAGGCGCCGATGGAGTCGCCCGCCCCATGCATCCATCCGCGCGTCACCGAGAGCTTGTAATAGGCGAGGCCGAAAGTGCTGTCGGCGCCGATCGCCTTGCGGAGTGCCGCTTCGGCCGCGGGCAGGTCCCAGTGGTTGAGCGCGCCGTCGCCCGCAAGGTAGGCGCGGTACGCCACCACCGATCGGGTGGTGGACTGGGCCAGCGCCACGCGCTCACCCTGGGGTGCGCCGGAAATGTCGAGGAGCTGTGCGGCGAGCTGGTCGAACAGCGGACGCACCTCGTCGCCGGCAGGTGCCTCGACCCGCGCAAGGTCGACCTGTCGGCCTGAGGCGACGTCGACGACTCGCGCCGCGAGCCGGAGGGTATCGCCGCTCCGGTCAAACTCCCCGAGCACGACGGTCCACACGCCGGCCTTGCGCGCAAGTCGGCGCGCCTCGGCGAGCCCGACGGCGCCATCATCGCGTACGTGCGCCGCTTCCATGAGGTCATGCACCCGCTCGGGACCGATCACCTGCAGGTCGTTCCACTGGCCGAGCGCGAGCGAGAGCATGTTGACGCTGCCGTCGCGCAGCCACTCGCCGGAGGAATCGGCCCTCACGTTGGCGAACGGCAGCACCAGGATCGACTGCCTCGGGTTGACGCCGCGGGGCGGACCGTCGTGGTTCATGGCCTTTACCGCCACGGCGCCGACGAGCAGCAGCGCGGCGCTGGCGAACGCCACGAGGCGGCGCTTCCGCGCACGTCGCGGGGCCAGCGAACTTACCTCGCCGGTCAGCGCCGACGACAGCGCCTCACCGGTCTGCCAGCGTTCGTCGGGATGCTTTTCGAGCGCGCGCATGACCGCGCCGGAGAGTGCCGCGGGACTGTCCGGGCGCGCCTTCTCGACCGGCGTAGGCCGGTCGGTGAGGTGGCGCGAGATCACGACGCGGTGTGACCCGGTGAAAGGCGGTGCGCCGGTAAGCATCTCGTACGCGACCACGCCGAGCGAGTAGAGGTCGCTTCTCGCGTCCACACCCTCGCCGGCCGCCTGTTCCGGGCTCATATACGCTGGCGTACCAAGTGCGACGCCCTGGCCGGTGGTGGGCTCCTCGCCATCCGGCTCCTCCGCCATGGCGCGCGCGATGCCGAAATCCACGAGCATGGGCCTGCCCGAGGCTCGGTCGATCAGGATGTTCTCTGGCTTCACGTCGCGATGTACCAGGCCGGCACGGGCCGCCGCGTCGAGTGCGAGGGCCACGTCGGCGGTAATGCGGCGGGCGTCATCGACGCTGAGGCGCGGCTCGCGCCGCAGCCGGTCACGCAGCGTCTCGCCCTCGACCCGGTCCATGACGTAGTAGAGGAGACCGTCGGCCTCGCCGGCGGCATGCACCGCCACGATTCCGGGATGGCGGAACTTGGCGATCATGCGCGCCTCGGCGAGGAACCGCCGCACGATGCCGTCGTGATGGGTGAGCGAGGGATGCACCACCTTGATCGCCACCCGACGATCGAGCGTGCTGTCCCGGGCCTCGAAGACCACGCCCATGCCACCGCGGCCCAGCTCCTGCTCGAGGTGATACTGGGCGCCCAGGGCTCGCTGGAGTCGCTCACGCAGGTCGGGCCCGATGGCTTCACTCATCCGCGGCTCCAAATTCGTTGGGGAATGGCGAGAAAGCCCCTCGCGGCACGAAGCCGGTCGGGGTTTCCATACTGCTTGGACGCCTGAACCCCGCGGGAGGTTGCGCGGGAAATGCGACCCGCGGCTCCCACTGCCGTTTGACCCCGAGTTGAGTGGCGCCGACCAATATCGCCGCCCAATTCACTGCCAGGTCATCATGCTTGCTGCCGCGCCCACCGGCGCCGCGGGCTCTCCCACGGTCGCCGCCATTCTCGCTCCCGGCGAACGCTCCCGCGTCGACGCCGCGGGCACCGGCTGTTTCGCCATACTCCACCGCGACTCGATCTCGGACGCCATCCGCATCGTTCGCGAGCGGCCGGTGGACGCGGTCCTGCTGTCGGTGCAGCAATGCGGTCCGGACCAGGCGGACAGCGTGGCACACCTGGTGCGCGAATTTCCCAGCGTGCCCACTGTGGCCCTGCTGTCTCAGTATGGACCCCGCGCCAGCGAAACGCTGCTGCTGCTCGGCGCAAGTGGCGTCAAGCGCGTCATCGACGTTACCGCCCCCACCGGCTGGGCGCACCTTCGGGAGCTCCTCACCCAGCCGGTGACCCGCTCCGTGGCCCGCATTCAAGGGCCCGTGCTCGCTGCCCTCATCGACGTGACGCCTGACACCCGGATCTTCCTCGAGGCGATGATCCGCCTTAGTCCCGATACGCCCACTGTGCGCAATCTCGCGAAGCGTCTTGGCGTGCGGCCCAGCACCCTCATGTCGCGGTTCGCACGGGCCAACCTGCCCAGCCCCAAGAGTTACCTGGCCGCCGTCAGGCTGCTGCACGCCGCACAGCTGTTCGAGGACTCGGGCCTTTCCATCGCCGACGTGGCCTACCGCCTGGAATATTCATCGCCCCAGTCCTTCGGGCGCCACGTCCGGTCGCTGCTAGGCATCACCTCAACCGAGTTCCGGCATCGCTTCCCGTTTCCGGTGGCAGTGGAACGATTTGTAACGCTCCTTATTGCACCCTACGCCGCTGTCTGGGAGCGGTTTCATCCCCTACAGCGCGCAGGGGGTCCACATGTTGTCCGGGTCTGATGGAGGTGACGAGCCGGTGCCGGTTTACTGCACCCGTCACTTACGACTTGCGCCGGTACCATCCGTCGAACGCGACCGTCCAGGTGCTGCCGCCATCAGCCGATTGCTCCCAGAACTGCCGCACGCGGCCGTCGACTTGTGGAGTCCATGCGGCGCGCTGCATGACCCTTGTCCCTCCCTGGCCCAGGCCCTCGCCCGAGAGCACCATGCTGGTGCCGCGCAGGGCGCCGGTGATCTGCAGGACGAGGCCATCGCTGCCGACCCATACCTGTTCCCACCGCTGGTGCATCGGGTCGTAGAAGTTGAGGCTCTGGCCGGTTCCGCCTCGGCTGCCGGCCCAGTTCTCGTGGATCAGGCAGCCACCCTCTTCCCGCGTCACGTTATTCGTGCCGTACACGGTGCGGCCGGCGCTGTCGGTCACTTCCCAGTCGCCGACCCAGAAATCGAACTGCCGATGCTCCGCGCTGGTGCACGAGACACGCGCGGGCTGCTGGGCATGGCACAACGAGGCGACGAGCGGCAGGAGGACCGCGAAGCAGGACGCAAGGCGCATAGGACCTGGGAGAGAGAGGGTTTCTCCCGTACGCGCCCGCCAGCACGCGGGGTTCAGCGACGTGGGCGCGGCGTCAGTCGGCTTTCACGGCGGCGGTCGCCGTCACTTCCACGAGGTAGCCGTGGTGCAGCCCGGCGACGGGCACCACGGTGCGGGCGGGTCGGTGTGCGCCCAGCACCTCGGCATAGGCCGCGTTGACTCGGGGCCAGTGGCCCACATCGGTGACATAGATGGTCACCGTGAGCAGGTGGTCGAGGTCGCTGCCGGCCGCGCGCAGGATGGCCTCCACGTTGCGAAGCACCCGTCGGGTCTGCTCCTCCACGGTGCCGTGCGGCGCGTCGGGCCAGGTCGGATCGAGGGGCAGCTGCCCGGCAACATGCACGACGCCACCGTGCACGATAGCCTGCGAGTAGTGCCCGGCGGGCCGGGGTGCATCGGGTGTGTGAACGTGACGCATGCGCAGGTCGGTCTCCGTCTTAGAGGAGGACGGGCGCCGGGTTGGGCGCTCCCTCGAGGAATCGCGTGGGCCGGAGGGCGCGCGCGTCGAGTGACACGGCGGCACCGGCGACTATCATCTCCGCCAGCAGCTGTCCCAGGGCGGGCGCGTGCATCACGCCATGGCCTGAGGACCCGTTGATGAGCCAGAAATTGACCAGGCGTGGTGCCGCGCCCAGAATCGCATGGTGATCGGGTGACATCTCGTAGAGACCGCACCAGCAGCCGGCACGATCCACCGCCACGGTGCGGAGCGCGGGCACGCGTTCCCGGGTGCGCGAGAGGACGCCCTCGAGCCAGCCGACATCGAAGCTGACGTCATATTGATCGGACCCGGTGGTATCCACCGGCCAGAGCAGCAGCACTCGGCCGTCACGCACGCGAAAATGATACCCGTCCTTCGCGAAGATGGTGAGCGGAGTGGATGCAGGCAACGCATTCGTGGGCACGGTGAGCGCCACCTGTCGGCGCACCGGCGTCACCGGGAGGTCAACGCCCGCAAGCCGTGCCACGTCGGCGGCCCACGCACCGGCGGCGTTCACCACGTGATTGCTGGCGATCCGACCGCGACGGGACGTTACCGCGGTGACGCGATCACCAGTGAGCTCGAGGCCGAGCGGCCCGGCGTCGTATTCCACCCGCGCGCCGGCGCGCAACGCGGCATCGAGGTAGCCCTGCAGGATGCCGAGGGGACGGATGTAGCCGTCGGTGCTGCCGAAGGTGCCGCCCACCACGCCGTCGAGCACGATCGCTGGATTGATGCGCGCGATCTCGTCGAGCGATACCATCGCCGACTCTAGCAACCCGGCGGCGCGCTGCACCGTGAGCGCCGCCTGCAGGGTGTCGAGCTGGGCCTGATCGGCGGCGAGGAAGAGGTAGCCGACCGGATCGTAGCCGCAGTCGCCGCCGGTCTCGTCATGAAAGCGGCGCAGCTTGTCGCGCGCGAGCAGGGAAAGGCGGACATTAATCTCGGAGGCGAACTGGGCGCGGAACCCGCCGGTGGCCCGCGCGGTGCTGCCGGTGCCCGCCGCGGTGGCCTGGTCGAGGATGATGACGGACCGGCACCCCAGCGTGGCGAGGTGCCACGCGACAGCGACACCCATGACGCCGGCCCCGATGATTACGACATCGGCGGTGCGTGTCACGTCGAGTGCCGGCTGGAGGCGAGGTCCCTGACGTAGAAGGCGACGTGGAGGGGGAGACTCATAAGGGGTGAACGGTGAAAGGTGAACGGGGTCGGTAACTGGGACTCTACACCTTCACTCCTAAAGACGCAGTAGTAGTTAGTACTACAACCGCATGACCGAGACCCTCCAGGTGGGCCCGTCCTCCCTGCAGTCGATCCACGACCGCGAGGACGCCGAGCACGATCCCGCCCGCCTCGCGCACGGCGGCGATCGCCTTCTCGGCCGAGCCACCGGAGGTGATCACGTCCTCCACCACCACGACTTTCGCGCCCTCGTGGAAGTTGCCCTCAATAGCGCGCCCGGTGCCATGGGCTTTTGCCTCCTTGCGCACACTGAACGCGTCGATGTTGGGCGGTGCGGCAGCGCTGGCGGCCGCCACGGCGTAGGCCACGGGGTCAGCGCCCATGGTAAGCCCGCCGATGGCATCGGGCGCCCAGCCGGCCTCACGGATGGCGTGAAGACCCAGGCGCCCGATGAGGACCATGCCCTTGGCGGACATGGTGGTGAGCCGGCAATCGATGTAGTAGCTGGAACGCTGGCCGGACGCGAGGAGGAAGTCACCAAACCGCACCGAGCGCTCCCGGAGGAGCTGCTCCAGTGCCGCCCGGTCGCTCATCGCCCGAAGAGCTTCTTCAGGAAGCCGCCCTTGGGGTCGTCAGTGGATCGCACCGCGGTGCAGAAGGCGGTGGCAAATTCGTCCACCGTCTTGGTACGCTGCGACAAGTCCCGCATCAGCCCCTGCATGACTGCCGCCTCGACGGCGGGAGAAAACCGGAGGCCCTTGGTGGCCTGGCTGAGAGGAACCGGATCCTGGGTCAGGAGCTGCTGGAAGAGCTCACGGGGGTTCTTGCCATTGAAGGGGTGTTCCCCGGTCAGCAGGTAGTACGCGATGGTGGCCAGGCTGTAGACGTCGGCCTGCTCATTCACCAGCGCGCCGCTCAGCGTCTCCGGCGCAACGTACTGAAGGGTTCCCACGAAGAAACCGGCGCGGGTGAGCCGCTCGTCGGGATTACTCTCCGTGTCGCGCGCGATGCCGAAATCGAGCAGCGTGGCGCGCTGGGTAGCCGGGTCGAACATGATGTTCGCCGGCTTGAGGTCGCGGTGGATGATGCGGCCCTTGTGCGCGGCAGCCAGTGCACCGCCGATCTGCTCCACGATGGTGGCCACGACCGCGGGCGCGAGGGGGCCGGAACGAGTGGCGAAGTTGGCGAGCGGTTCGCCCTCGATCCACTCGAGTGCCAGATAGTACAAGCCGTCCGACTGCCCGAAGTCGTAGGTCTTGACGATGTTGGGATGGGTGACGCGCTTGCCGAGATCCGCCTCGCTCAGGAAGCGTTTCACGGCCACCGGGTCCTCGGCGAGGCGATGTCGCAGTACCTTGACGGCCGTCGTCCCCCGATCGGGATGCTCGGCGCGGTACACGAGTGCGGTGCCTCCCTCGCCCATCTGCTTGAGGAGGCGATATCCGTTGATGGTGCGCCCCTGCAGGCTGTCGGAGGTCATGGACGGCGAAGCTAGCGCGCCCTCGCCGAGGCAGCAAGCTTTCCCCCGGAGTTGCCTGACTTCGGTCGGGGCCCGGACCACGATGCAGAAGCGGCCCAGCGAGTGGAAACAGGGGTCGTCCCAGAGGAGTCGCATGCTTCGGAACAGAGGACTGGTGGCGATGGTGTGCGTGAGCGTCCTCGCGGGCTGCGGAGGGTGGAAGCGCGTGGGTACGGAGGACGCCAAGGCCCCGTCGGAGGGGTTCTCCGCGCTGCTCAACCAGCAGGTGCTCTTCCAGAAGCTGGGGCGCCTCTCGGTGGGGGATCCACTGCCGTTCATTGGTTCGGTGGCGCAGGTGAAAGGCGCAGGGGACACGGTGCTCGTGATCCTGGGCCTGTCGCTCGAGAACCGGGCGCTCTCGTTCCAGAAGGACAACAACGCCTACATAGCGAAGTACCGGGTCGACGCCGTCTACCAGCCGGCCACCGGCCGGGCAGTGAGCGGCGGCCAGGAAGAAACGGTGCGGGTGGACACCTTCCAGGAAACCGGGCGCGCCGATGAGAGCGTACTCTTCCAGAAGTTCTTCCGGCTGGTCCCCGCGACCTACCAGCTCACTGTGACCATCCGCGACCTGCAATCGGGCACGATCAACAAGGCGGAACTGCCGGTGGTGGTGGCCCCGATGGGTACAGCCACGACGTCGGCCCCGATCCTCACGTACCAGGTGACCGGGCGCGAGCGACTGGAGCAGTCCCTGCGCATCGTGCTCAATCCGCGTGGCGCGGTGGCGTTCGGCGGCGACACGCTGCTCGCCTACCTCGAGGGATATGGCTATCCCGGCCCCACGGCGGTCCCGTTCGAGGTGCGCACCGCGACCGACAGCCTGGTGTACTCCGACTCGCTCCGCTTCCACGGGGGGCTCCCTGTGGAGAGCCAGTTCATCAAGCTCCGACCCGACAGCATGGCGCTGGGCGAGCTGCGACTGGTGGTCGGGACCAAGCCGGACCAGAAGAGCATCTCCGCGGTGGTCTCCTTCTCCGCGGCGTGGCTGGTTACCAACTTCGACGAGATGCTCAGCATGCTGAAGTGGTTCGGGCACCCTGAGGAAGTGGATCGCCTGAAGCACGCCGAGCCCGACCAGCGCGCTGCGGCGTGGCTCACTTTCTGGAAGGAGACCGACCCCAATCCCGGTACGCCCGAGAACGAGGTACTCAACGCCTATTTCGGCCGGGTGGCGGTGGCGGCGCAGCAATTCACGGACGAGGGCGTGCCCGGCTGGCGCACGGAGCGGGGCGAGGTCTACATCCGCCTGGGGGAGCCGGACAACGTGTTCGACACCAACGGGTTGACGCAGGAGCGCGTGATCCGCTGGACCTACCAGAATGTGCGGCTCATTCTCTACTTCCGGGACGACTCCGGGTTCAACCGTTATCGCCTGACCCCGGAATCCCGCTCGGAGTTCGAGCGCGTGGCGTCACGGCTCGGACGCTGATGGAGCCCGTCACTCCGCGCATTTTCCTGATCGATGGGTACGCGCTGATCTATCGCGCGTTCTACGCGCTCATCTCCCGCCCGCTCCGCACGGCACAGGGCGAAAACACGTCCGCTGCCTGGGGCGTGGTCAATTTCCTGCTCCGGCTGCGGGAGAAGCACAAGCCCGACTACCTCGCATGGATCAACGACGCGGGCGACTCCTTCCGCACGGCAAGATTTCCCGCCTACAAGTCCACCCGGCAGAAACTCGATGCCGAGCTGCAGGCTGATTTCGACCGGGCTTGCGAGCGGATCGACGCGCTGCTGCATGCGCTCGGCGTGCCGCTGGTAGAGGTGGCGGGGTACGAGGCCGACGACGTGATCGGGACGCTGGCCACCCGCGCGGCGGCGGCGGGAATGCAGGCGGTGATCGTGTCGGGCGACAAGGATTTCTACCAGCTGATCGGGCCGGGAGTAGTGCTGCTCAACCCGGGGCGCGGCGGACCGGCGGCGGTGGACGAGGTCTGGGTCGACGAATCCAACGCAAGCGAGCGGCTCGGCGTGGCGCCGGGGCAGGTGATCGACTTCCTGGCGATGGTGGGTGACAGCTCCGACAACATCCCGGGTGTGAAAGGGATCGGCGAAAAGGGCGCGCAGAAGTTGCTCGCGGAGTATGGCAGCCTCGACGCGATCCTGGCGAGTGTGGAGAAAGTGGAACCGAAGCGCGCGCGCGAGGCACTGCTCGCCAACGCCGACAATGCACGGCTGTCGCGCGAACTGGTGTCGATTCACCTCGACGTGCCGGTGAGCGTCACCGTGCAGCAACTGCGGCCCCGGCCGGCAGATCAGGCGGCGCTGACGCGACTCCTCACGGAGCTCGAGTTCTTCTCACTGGTCAAGAAGCTCGTCTCCGCCGAGGAGGGCATCGAGTCCGCCCTGCTGCCGCCGGCGGAGCCGGCGGCGGGTCCAGTGACCGCCATGGCACCTGTGATCGCGCCGGCGGCGCCGCCCCCGAGCGTCACCGTGGTGGTGATCGACGACCCGGCGCTGCTCCCGCCGGTGATGGCGCGGCTACGCGAGGCACCGCTCGTGGCTCTCAGCACCGAGACCAACACCTCATCGCCTCGCGGCGCGGAACTGGTGGGACTGTCCCTGGCGGCCAGTCCGAGCGAGATCTGGTACTTCCCCTTCGGCCATCGCCCGCAGGGTGGGGAACTCGCAGCCCCGACGCCGGTGAAGAACCTCCCCCCACTCTCGTCGCCGGCCTGCCTTCCGCTGGTGGCGCTGCTCACCGATCCGGTGGTGCCCAAAGCGGGGCACCAGGTGAAGTTCGACTGGCAGGTGCTGCGCAGCGCGGGAGTGGAACTCGCCGGCGTGACCTGGGACTCGCTGGTCGCCGGGTTCCTGCTCGACTCGGGACGGCGCTCCTACTCCATCGACGTGCTCTCGCTCGAGTACCTCGGCCGCGCGATGCAGACCTACATCGACGTGGCAGGGCGCGGAAAAGGGGAGATTCCCTTCGCCGAGATCCCGGTGTCGGTTGCGGCGGCGTATTGCGGCAACGACAGTGCGACGGTGCTCGCGTTGCACGCCGCGTTCGCGCCGGCGCTGGCAGGTACGCCGATGGGCGGCCTGCTCGAGAATGTGGAGATGCCGCTCGTGCCGGTGCTGGTGGACATGGAGTGGGAGGGCGTGCAGATCGACCTCGCCCTGTTCAAGCGGCTCTCCAACGAGCTGGCGCGCGACCTCGAGCAGCTGCAGGTGGAGATCGCGCATGTGGCGGGCGAGAACCTCAACCTCAACTCGCCCCGGCAGCTCGCCACCGTCCTGTTCGACAAACACCAGCTTCCCATCCTCAAGAAGACCAAGACCGGTCCGTCCACCGACGCCGACGTGCTGGAACAGCTGGCCGACATGGGGCATGAGCTTCCGCGGCTCATCCTGGGATACCGGGAACTGCAAAAGCTCAAGTCGACCTACATCGACACGCTCCCGCTGGTGGTGAACCCGGTGACGGGCCGGATTCACACGAGCTTCAACCAGGCCGGTGCGGCGACAGGAAGGCTCTCCTCCTCCGACCCCAACCTGCAGAACATCCCGGTGCGCTCACCGCGAGGCGAGGCGATCCGCCGCGGCTTCGTGCCAGCGGAAGGCAACCGGTTCGTCGTGGCCGATTACAGCCAGATCGAGCTGCGGATCATGGCGCACCTGTCGGGCGATCCGGGGTTCATCGAGGCATTCCAGCAGGGCGGCGACATTCACCGGCAGACGGCGGCGCTGATCTTCAACGTGCCGGTGGGGCAGGTGAGTGCGGAGCAGCGAGCCCGCGCCAAGACGATCAATTTCGCCACGATCTACGGGCAGGGCCCGTTCGCGCTGAGCAAGCAGCTCGGCATCACGCAGGAAGAGGCAAAGCAGTTCATCGCGCAATACTTTGAGCGCTTCTCCGGTGTGCGCGCCTTTCTCGACCGCCAGATCGAACTGGCCCGCGAGCAGGGGTACGTGGAGACGCTGCTGGGCCGCCGCCGGTACATTCCCGAGGTGCGGGAGCGCAACTTCAACCTGCGCAGCTACGGCGAGCGCAACGCACAGAACTCGCCGCTGCAGGGATCGGCCGCCGACCTCATCAAGCTCGCGATGATCCGCATCCACGCGCTGCTGGCCGAACGCCGCCTGGCGAGCCGTATGCTATTGCAGGTGCACGACGAGCTGGTGTTCGAGGTGCCCATCAGCGAAGTGGAGGTGATGGAAGAGCTGGTGAAGCGGGAGATGGAGTCGGTGATGCCGCTGCGGGTGCCAGTCGTTGCCGATGTCGGCGTCGGGAGGAACTGGCTGGAGGCGAAGAGTTGAGAAGGGCTAGGTGGTAAGCGGGCCCTGACTGGTGAGTGTTGACCATCCGTGTCTCCGAGTGAATGTTGCACTTGCGTCTCGCTGGCCGGCGAGCGACCCGATTCCCTCCGTTCCAGAGCGATACATGCCGAACTTCACTGTGACCGATGCTGTCGGTACTACCCGGCTGTTTCCGGGCGTGGAAGCGCTGCTCGATGCGCTCGAGCTGGGCTTCCTCGGAGGTGAGGACTTCGTGTACGACCCCGGGCAGAAGACGTGGATCCGGCTCAAGGATCATCCCGCTGTGCAGGCGGGCTGGCGCGCGCGGCAGCGGTTCCGCCCGCTGGACGACCGGAACGCGCTGGCCGGGGCGCAATCGAACCCGCTCGGCTTTCCAAATCTTGGTGATGACGGCATTACACCGGGACGCGGCATTGCGCCGGACCATGACTTCGATGCGCGGCGGGCGGCGTGGCGGGCGATCCGCGATGCAATGCCGCCCGCGGGTTCCCAGCCCGATCCCTACCTCAAGGCCGAGCGGGCACTGACGCGAAGTGCGGTGGTCGGTGCGGTGGTGCTGGTGGCGCTCATATGCGCGGCCCTGGTGCTGGTGGCGAGGGGGATGGAGGGAATCACCCGATAGGATTCGCGGCGCGCCGGCGCGCGCTGCCGATCGCGTAGGCCAGTACTCCGCTCGCCACCAGCAGCGCGCTCAATCCAACCACCTTGATCACATAACGTCGCCCGTCCGCCTCACCGGCGGGCGGCACGCACGCGAGCAGGATCGCCGCAACGGACGTGGCGAGACCGGTCCATCCCAGCAGGATCGCAACGGGCCGGCCCCCCGGCGGCCGCACGACCTCGGGCCCCGCTGGTTCGCGCTGCAGCCGGATCATCGCTGCAAACATCGTGATGTAGGGCAGGAAGAAGGCGACCACGCCGAGGCTCACCAGGATCTCGTAGGCCTGTTTCGGCGTCTCGCCTGCCTGGCCCAGGATGGCGCAGAAGGCGGCTACGCCGGCCTGCAGCAGGAGGGCGATGTGCGGCGTGCCGTATTTCGGGTGCAGCCTGCCGAACGCGCGCGGAAGGTAGTTGTCGATGCCGGCGACGAACGGGAGGCGCGCCGGTGCGGCAAGCCAGACGCCAACGCCTCCCAGGGTGTTCAGCACGATGAGGACGGCGGCGATCGGAGCGAGTCCATCGAGACCGACGCGGCGACCGGTGGCGACGATCGTGTCCATGATGCCAGCCAGCCCGGTAATCTCGGCCTGGGGCAGCGCGAGCAGGATGGCCAGCGTGCCCAGGAGGTAGATCAGGGTGATGGAGATGACGGAGATGACGATCGCGCGCGAAATGCTGCGGCGCGGGTCCACGATCTCCTCGCCCATGAACGAGCCGGCTTCGAGTCCGGTGAAGGCGAACGCGATGGTGGACCAGAAGACCATCTCCCTGAGCCCGGTGGCCGGGAGGAGCGAGGATGGCGTGATCGGCGTGGCCGAGCCGTAGCGCATGCCGGCAATGACGCCCATGACGATGAGCAGGGCCATGGGAAGCCAGGTGCCGACCGCCCCCACGGTGGCGAGCCATTTGCCCACTTCGAGGCCCACGATGTTCATCGCAGCGGCAATGGTGAGGCCGATCATTGCGATCACGATGAAATAGGTGCCGCTGTTCTGCAGGTGGATGTAGCGGTCGCCGAAGATGTAGAGCGCGGTGCTGGCGGTGAAGTACAGCAGGCCGGGCAGGTAGGTGAGGTTGGCGCCCCAGTAGGTCCACCCTGTCATGAACCCGGTAAAGTCGCCGAACGCGCGCTTGGTCCATACGTAGATGCCACCCTCATCGGGATAGCGCGATGACAGTTCGATGACAGTAAAGGCAAGGGGAACGAAGAGGCAGAGTGCCGCAACGACCCAGATCAGCAGTGCGGATGGCCCCGCGGCGGCCGCGGTGGCCACCCAGCGCATGCCGAGGACCGCGGTGACGTAGAAGAAGACGAGATCCTTCACCCGCAGGACGCGGCGCAGTGACGGCTTGTCCGGCGAGTGCGTCATCACCTGCCTCCTAGGGAATGTGGTGTTCTCCCGATTGCATCGGCTTGGGGCGCGCGGGCTGCCGCGGATCCACCCCGGGCCACCAGTTCCAGCGTCCCATGAGCTGCATGACCGCGGGCACCAGCACCATGCGGATCACGGTGGCATCGAGGAACACGGCCACGGCGAGCCCGAACCCGAGCAGCTGCATCGCGAGCACGTGCGCGAAGGCGAAGACCCCGAATACCAGGAGCATGATGAGCGCCGCCGAGGTGATCACCGATGCGGTAGCGCTCACGCCTTCCATGGTGGCCTCATCGTTCCGCCCGGTGCGGTCGAACGCTTCCTTGATACGGCTCAGCAGGAACACCTCGTAGTCCATGCTGAGGCCGAACACGACGGCGAAGACCAGCACGGGCACCACCACGAAGATCGCGTCGGTGGCGCCCTCGAGCCCGAGCACTCGGATGCCGAAGCCCCACTGGAAGACGAGCACCACCAGGCCGAAGGTGCCGGCCACGGATAGGGTATTGAGCAGGATTGCCTTGATGGGAATGAGCACCGAGCGGAACACGATGGCGAGCATGATGCCGGTAGCGCCCAGTATCAGCCCTACCAGCAGGGGAAAGCGGCCGAGCAGGTCCTCTTGCAGGTCGACGTTGGTGGCGAGGAACCCGCCCACCAGGATCTTCGCGTCACGCAGTTGCTTCGGCGGGCTGGCGGCCAGCGCGCGGGCGCGGGTGACGATGCCCATGCCGGTGAGAAGCGACGTGGTGTCGGCCGGGAACACGTCGATCATGGCGATGCGCATGTCCTGCCCGAGGTAGGTGTCGAGCAGCGGGTACTGCGCGCGGGCGGAGTCGAGGTTGCTGTAGAGCAGCGAATACTTGAGGATCGAGTTTCCCTCGGAGAGGTCGACGATGCTGACGATGTCGCTCACTCGGGGGTCGGCGCGCAACGAGTCGGAGAGGTTCTTGAGCCCGCGCAGGTATATCGCCTCGGTGACCGACTTGCCCTCCGGCACCTCGACCATCACGCGCACTGGCACTACGTAACCCAGGGCGCCGAGCGACTGCAGCACACCCGCGCCGGCGCCCGACTCGGTGTGGGCGGGCCACCAGTGACGGGCCGGCACGCCCACGCGGAGCCACCATGCCGGGAGGCTCAGCACGGCGATGAAGAGGCCGCCCAGCGTGAGCGCGCGCCAGGGATGCCGGTGCAGCGTACGGGCCCACTTCTCCCAGAGCTGCGGCGAGTGATACCAGGCGAGCTTGCGCGCGAGCCAGCGCGGGCGATCGATGTTGCGCCCGATGACGGCGAGCAGCGCCGGGAGCAGCGTAACCGAGAGCAGCACGGCCGACGCCACTACGATGAGCCCGCCGATGCCGACGCTCCGGGTTTCCACCAGCGGCGTGAAGATCAGCGCGCCAAAGCCGACCACTACGGTCAGACCCGAGGTGATGACGGCGCCGCCGGCGGTGAGGATGGTGTTGACCGCGGCGTCGCGGCGTGACGACCCGCGGCTCATCTCCTCGCGGAAGCGGGTAACGATGAGGAGCGAGTAGTCTATGCCGACGCCCAGCCCGATCATCGTGGCGATGGACAGGACGAAGATCGACATCGGCGTGATCTTCGTGAGCAGGCCGACGATGGTGAGCGACACCGAGATGGTGAGCGAGCCGATGAGAAGCGGCAGCATGGCCGCGACCAGCGCCCCGAAGGCCAGCACCAAGATGATGAGGGTGAGCGGCAGCAGCTGCAGCTCGCCGCGGCGGGTTTCGCGGGTGCTGAGGGTACGGGTGTCCACGTCGAGGGCGGACCGGCCGGTGAGCAAGGTCTTGTACTGCTCCCGATCGGCGAAGTGGCGCAAGGTCTGCTGTACCGTGTCACGGATGACCGGCACCATCATGGCGGAGGTGTCGCCGGAGGTCGTGCGGAGGGCGATCACCATCGCGGTGGTGCGGTGATCGTCACTGATGAATGGCCGGCCCGGGGCATCGCGCCAGGTAACGACTTCGCGGATCTGCGGCTGCCGCCGCAGTGACGTCACGATGCTGTCGAACACGGCGCCAGAGCGTCCCGAGTCGACAGCGGCCGGTGCCTGGAGGGTGAGGGCGAAGGTCTCGCCCAATGGCGCGGCAAAGCGCGTGCGGATGAGGGCGCTGACCTCGTCGGCCTCGGTGACCTTGAACGATCCGCCGCGAGCGCTGAGG
This sequence comes from uncultured Gemmatimonadales bacterium, assembly GCA_963822925.1. GTDB lineage: Bacteria > Gemmatimonadota > Gemmatimonadetes > Gemmatimonadales > GWC2-71-9 > JAGGAG01. The sequence continues at coordinate 41,004 of CAWGJN010000010.1, read as the reverse complement.
AGTTCCGGCGTCCCGGGAGCGCGGAGCGTCGCGTAACCGCCGAGGATCGTCCACAGGACGATGACGATCCAGCGCCGACGAATCAGCGCGCGCGCGAGGGGGAGCATGAGTGGCTCAATCCTAGACGGGGCGAATCCTTGACGCCAGCGCCGCTGGTGCCAATCACGGCGGTTCGTGGACATAATTCACGCACCATGCTGCAACGCATCGTGTTACCGACGGTCACGCTCCTGCTGCTCGTGCTGGTGATCGCGGACCGAGTCTCGAAGAACTGGCCGCGACGCGCGGAAGCGGGCGCTACATTGGCGCCCGCCGACGGCAATGGCGGCGCGGGAGCCGACGTGCCAGCCGCGCCGGCCGCCGCGCGTCCCTCAGCGTCGCCTTCGGCTTCGACAAGCGGACAGCTCACGCTCACGCCGTCGGAACACCTGGCGCGGCTGGCCGTGCGGCGGCAACTGTCGGAAGAGGGGCGTGACACCTACCTCGATTCGATGCTGGTGAGCACCGACTCGGTGGTGCGGCGGTGGCCCGACCGGAGCGGGCGGGCACTGCGCTTCGCCATAGTGGTGGATGGAGCGCCGCGGGACTACGCGCCGCGGATGGCCGACGCCGCGCGCGACGCGTTCCGGACATGGCAGAGCAGTGGAGCCGGCGTGACCTTCCTCGAGTCACCCGACACAACGGGCGCGGACATCACGGTGCGGTGGGTGGATCACTTCGAGTACGACCGGGTGGGCCAGACCGATCTCGCGTGGGACCAGTATGGCCGGGTCCGGCGGGCCTTCGTCACCCTCGCGATTCGCACGAGCACCGGCACCATGCTGCCCGATCCCGCGCTGAGTGGGGTCGCGATGCACGAGGTCGGCCATGCGATCGGCCTGCCGCACTCGGCCGATTCGCTCGATATCATGTTCCCCTCCACTCACGCGCGGCTACCCTCGGATCGCGACCGCCGCAGTGCCGTGCTGCTCTACCGCCTGCCTCCAGGCCCAGTTCGCGAGGTCAAGACACCCTGATCAACGTCCGCACACCAGCCGCGACGGAACGGTGCATGCGAAGTGATTGCCGGTACCTGGCGGCGATGGTGCTTGGCGCGGGCTTCCCACTGGGCGGCAGACCAGTGGTGGCGCAAACGTTCGATGACGTGAACCGCGTCGTCATGCAGGGCGTGACACGGCGGGTCTATCCGGGTGCCGTGGTGGTCGTCGGTCGCCTGGACTCGACGCTGCTGAGCCGCGGCTACGGGCGCCTCACCTGGAAGAAGGCCGCCAAGCAACCCTCGGCCGACAGCACGCTCTGGGACGTGGCCAGCCTCACCAAGGTGGTCGCGACCACTGGAGTTGCCGCGCGCTTCGTCGATCGCGGGGTCCTCGATCTCGACGCACCGGTGTCACGCTACCTCTCCGTCTTCTCGGACGGGGATAAGGCGCTGGTGACAGTGCGCATGCTGCTCGATCACACGAGTGGCCTCCCGGCCTTCCTCGCCCTGTGGCGGGTTGCGGGGTCGCCTGACGACGCTGTGGCGCGCATCGCGGTCGAGCCGCTGCGCCGACCGCCGGGAACGGCGGCGGAGTACAGCGACCTCAACGCGATCCTGCTCGGCGCCATCCTGGAGGTTGTCGGTGGCGCCACACTCGACGTTTTGGTGCGGCGGGAGGTGATCCAACCGCTTCGATTGACGCACACCAGCTACGGAGTGGAGCCGTCGGCGCGCAGTCTCGCGGCGCCCACCACGTCCGACGGTCAGATCCGCTATGGAATAGTGAATGACCCGAACGCCGCTTTCCTGGGGGGTGTTGCGGGCCACGCCGGACTCTTCTCCACGGCGCCCGACCTTGCGCGGGTGGCGCGCGCATGGCTCGGGCAGGGTACACTGGAAGGGGTGACCTGGCTGTCCCCGAGCACCGTGCGGCAGTTTCTCCAGCCGTCACCCGCGAGCGGAACGCGGCTACTGGGCTGGGATACGCCCGACCTGACCGGGCCGGAGCCATCATCGTTCGGACGGCATCCCGATCCAGGCACCTATGGGCACACCGGCTGGACTGGAACCCAGATGTGGATGGATCCGCTGCGGAATGTCTACGTCATCTTCCTCACGAACCGGGCGTACGAGCCCCGGGTGAAGGAGAGTTTTCAGGCACTGCGCCGCATCCGCGCAGCCCTGGCCGACGCCGTCGTGGCGAGCGTGCCATGTCCCGCCGTGGCAGGGTCGGAGTGCTGAGCGACTGCAGGGTTCAACGGAGGGAGGTACCAGGTGCAAACGGCTGAAAGCGTCCGCAAGGCGCTGCGCGCTGTGAAGGATCCCGAGCTCAACCTGAACATCATCGACATCGGTCTGGTCTACGATGTGATGGTAAGCGAGGAAGGAGTGGCGCACATCAACATGACGCTCACCTCGCCCGGTTGCCCCTCGGGGGCCGAGATCATGGAGGAGGCGCGCCGAGTTACGGCTGAGCTGGACGGGATCACGGCGGTCGAAGTGGAGCTGGTGTGGGAGCCCTACTGGACGCCGGAGAAGATGGACCCGCGCGTAAAGGCGTTCCTGGGCTACTGAGAAGCGGCGGGTTCGGGTAGTGCGGCGAGAAGTTCAGCGCCGATCTCGGCTATTTGCCAGCGGCGGATCGATGGCGTGGTGGCCAGTTCCTGGAGCGTTGAGGGATTCGCGCGTGCGATGGCCTCGAGCGTCCCGTTGGGGCAGAGGACACCGGGCTGCAGCGGGTAGCGCGCGGCGCGGCGGTTCCGCACCAGCTTGAGTCGCTCGAGGCGCGCGTCGAGTGCCGGGTCCGCGGCACGGCGGGGCGCTCGCTCAACACGAGGCAATTCGCCGTCGGTCAATGCCAGGGCCTCCTGTACGGCTGCGAGCAGCTGCGTCCCCCTCCGTTCCGCCTGATCGGGACCGATCCCTGGAATCTTCCGGAGCGCTTCCATGTCCCGGGGCGGCGACTTGGCCATAGCCAGGATCGGCTCGTTGTTCAGGATGCGGAACGCGGCCCGGTCGAGACGCTTCGCCTGTTCGTCCCGCCATAAGTAGACGGCTCGCAGCACCGCCAGCTCACGCGGCTTGAGGAGCCTGGCACCCTTGAGCCGGAGCCAGCCCGGCTCGCCCTCCTCGGCATCCCAGCGCGATCCTTCCATTACCACGAATTCTTCCTCGGCCCAGGCAAGCCGCCCGAGCTCGATGAGGCGGTTGCGCATGATGTCGCGCAGTTCAGCCAGGTGCCGGGTGTCGGTCGCGGCATAGGCGAGCATCTCGTCGGAAAGCGGCCGGATGGACCAGTCGGCCCGCTGGTACCTCTTGTCGATCCGGAGTTGGAGGTACTTCTCGAGCAGCGCGGCCAGGCCGATGCCCGGTTCGTCGAGCAACTGGGCGGCCACCCGGGTGTCGAAGAGGTGGGTGGCCTGGTAGCCGAATTCCTGGTGCAGCAGCCGCAGGTCGTAATCGGCGTCGTGGAAGACGACCTCGATAGCGGGGTCGGCGAGCATGCTGCCGAAAGCCGAGAGGTCGCGCACGGCGAGGGGGTCGACCACCACGGTTTCCTCGCGGGAGGAAAGCTGAAGCAGGTAGACCCGATCGAGATATTTATGAAAGCTCGCCGCTTCAGTGTCGACGGCGACCAGCCCAGTGGCGGCCAGGCGGGGCATCATGCGATCGAAGACCGCCTGATCGGCGATCAGGCGGTTGTCGGCGGGCGCCGGTGCAGAAGACTGCGGTTGCGAAGGCACGCCGAAAACTGGGCTAGGCCGGCCCGTGCGGCAACCCCGCGTCAGTCAAACGTTTAGAACAGGGAGCTCAAGGGAAATCTTATTGATAGTGATGCGATAGTGTCGTGATAGTGTTGCGATAGTGCTGATCAAAACATGAAGGTACCCGGCTCACGCAGAGCCTGTTTCATTCCCGCTGGGAGACCTGTTCCAAGCCGGCGGCGACCTCGTCCAAGGCCTTGCTCAGCACCTTGAAGAACTCGGCATCGGGCTGGGGCGTGCCGCCCATCGCGGCATCGAGTTGGAGCTTCCGGGCGAGGCGGGCGGCGTGTCGGATGTAATCGGTGGGTGGTTTCATGGAAGCCAGGAGTCGAGGGTCGGGAGTGGAGTGTCGAGCGTCCAGAATTAAGGGGTTGTGCTCGCCCTGTCCAACACCCGGACGTACCTTCCACCCATGGTTGCCCCTGAAATCGACCTCACCGTCTATCCCGATGAATGTGATGCTTTCGGCCACCTCAACCAGGCCTCCTTCCTGAGCCTGTTCGAGCGCGCGCGCTGGGAGATGCTGGCGCGCGGTCCCGGAATGGATGTCTTCACGGTCCAGGGCGCCTGGCCTGCGGTACGGAAGACGGCGATCGACTATCACGCGCCCGCCTTTCCCGGCGACGTGCTGCGTTTCCACCAGGCGCTCACCCATCATGGCCGGACCAGCTTCACGATGCGGCAGACGGCGCGCCGGCTGAGCGACGACCGGCTCATCGCGACGGCGGAGTTCGTGTTCGTGTGTATCGACCGGAGCGGGCGACCCACTCCGGTGCCGGCCGACCTCGGGCGGTTCCTGACCACGCGCCCGCTGGAGCCGCCGGGCGTGCAGCGGATGACGGTGAACGGGGTGAGTCTGGCGGTGGAGGTGCGAGGCAACGGACCGGCAGTGCTCTTCGTGCACGGCTATCCGCTCGACCGCACCCTCTGGGCGCCGCAGCTCGCGGGCATCGAGGGTTACCGCCTCATCGCGCCGGACCTCCGTGGTCTCGGCCTGTCGGATGCGCCCGACCTGGGATACAGCATGCCGACCTACGCCGACGACCTTGCCGCCCTGCTGGAGGCGCTGCAGGTGGATGAGGTGGTTCTGGTCGGCCTTTCGATGGGCGGATATGTGGCGTTTGAGTTCCTGCGGCGGCATCGCGGGCGGGTGCGGGCGCTGGTGCTGTTCGATACCCGGGCCGAGTCGGATGCGCCGGATGCACGGCGTGCGCGCGACCAGCAGGCGTCCCTGGCGCGGGAGCAGGGGTCGTCGGCCATCGCGGAGCAGATGCTGCCCAAGATGCTGGCGCCCGACGCGTCGCAGTCGATGCCGCACGTGGTGGAAAAGGTGCGAGGCATGATGCTGGCCGCACCGGTTGCGGGCATTGCGGGCGCGCTCGCCGCCATGCGGGACCGCACCGACTCCAACGCACTCCTGGCCACACTCGACGATCTGCCGACCATGATCGTGGTGGGCGAGCATGACCGGATCACGCCGGTCGAGATGGCTCGCGCGATGGCCTCGGCGTTGCCGGGCGCGCGACTCGAGATCGTACCTGACGCCGGCCATCTGCCGCCGCTGGAGGCGCCGGCGGTGGTCAATGCCCTGCTGGTGGACTTCCTCAGGGCCTTGCCCGCCCCGACCTGACGAACCGTTTGTGACGAAACCTTTCGGGCATGCCGGGCGTCTATATCCATGACGGTCGCGTTGGCTTTTCCATTGCCGGCCCCGTCTTGCAGTTGGTGGTGCTTCTCCCCAAGGCCCCGGGGTCGCGGCCAGCTAGTACGGCCCCGCGGGTCTCCCCCCCTGTAGGCGGTACGAAGTCAGGGCGGCAAGGCGGCAAGAGTGAAATGACAGAGGGGCCGAATCAGTCGGCCCCTCTTTGTTGTGCACCTGACAGCCTGCCCGCTTACCGCTTCGGCGGCCCCGGGGGCGTGTCGCTCTTGAACACCTCGCGGTTCTTCTCGATGAATGCCTGCATGTTGTCGGGAACGTCCTCCTCGGGGAAGATTGCCGACACCGGGCACTCTGGCTCACAGGCACCACAATCGATGCACTCATCAGGGTGGATATAGAGTTGGTCCTCGTCTTCGTAGATGCAGTCGACGGGACACACATCCACGCAGGCTCGGTCCTTCACTCCGATGCAGGCTTCGACAATGACGTACGTCATTCGCCTTCTCCATTCCGGGCTGCCGCGAGTGCGGCGCGATTCCATAGGTATAGAAGTGCATTGGGACCGGCGCAAGGGGGCCGAGAGCCGGCAGGCCGTGACTAAGTTACGGCACCCATGCCGCTTCGCTCTTTCATTACCGCCGCGATACTCGCGGGCCTCGCGGCTGCGCCCGCACGCGCCCAGATCGGGAGCTGCGCGCCGGCCAGGACGGCATTGGTCCTCTCAGGCGGGGGCGCCAAGGGCTTCGCCCACATCGGCGTACTCCGGGTGCTCGACTCGCTCGGCATCGTGCCCGACTTTATCGTGGGTACGAGCATGGGCGCCGTGGTGGGGTCGATGTATGCCAGCGGCTATACCGGACTGGAGATCGACTCCATCGTGCGGAACTCGCCCGGTGGGCAACTCATTCACACCTTCCACCCGGTCACGCCCGGCAGCCTGGGCATACGGCAGCCGCTTGTGGCCTTCGCCGAGGGAGAGGGTGTGTCGGGATTGCAGACCAACGCGCTCAACGAACGCGACGTAAACGCGCTGCTGGAAGAGAAGCTGATGTTCGGCAATCTGAGCTCGCGCGGCAATTTCGACTCGCTGTCGATCCCGTTCCGCGCCGTCGCCACCAACCTCAGGACGCACGAGCCGGTCATCCTGGGGAGCGGCGACCTGCCCCGCTCGGTGCGTGCCAGCATCTCGATTCCGCTGGTGTTCACGCCGGTGCACATGGACGGGACCTACCTGGCCGATGGCGGGCTCGTGGCCAACGTGCCGGTGGTGATCGCGCGCGACCTCGGCGCCGAGCGGGTGATCGTCTCCGACCTGAGCATTCCGCAGTCGGACACGATCCCGCTCCTGTCACCGGACGCGGTCGCGGCGCGCCTGGTGGATTACCTCGCCGACCAGCCGCGCGCAGTCATTGGTCCCGACGACATCTACATGCTGATGCCGGTGGCGAAGTACGGCACGCTGGACTTCGAGCCCGACAAGATGAATGCGCTGCTCGCCATGGGCCTCGAGATCGCCGACTCGGTGTTCGGCAAGGCGTTGTGCCTCAATCCGCTCAACAAGACCGGCCGGCGAGCGCAGGTGCTTCCGCGCTATGTGGGCCGCATCACGCTCCCAGGCGAGAAGGACCCCGCGCTCAAGGGACAGAAAGACCCCGCGGTCGGCGTGCTTGCCGACCTGGGCCTGGTCGCCGGAGACTCGATTCCCTACCCCGTCGTACGCAAGCGCACCGACCGGCTCTCACAGTCGACTCTCATCGAAGCGGTGTGGCTGTACCCGTCGGGCACCGGTGATACGGTGTCATTCACCCCGGTGGTGCGGCCGGCACCACGCTTCTATGCGGCTGCCGGCGTCGCCTATGACAACGTCATGGGCGGCGAAGTGTGGGCGGGCGCCGTGTACCGCAACCTCTTCGGGCTCGGGCTCGAAACGAGTTCGGTGATCCAGCTGGGTGGACTGCGCGACGAGGCAATACTCGGGGTGCGCAAGAACCTCCGCTACCGGTGGCACATCCTGGCGCCAGCCCTGACACTCAATGGCGGGCTGGAGCGCATTCCGGTCTACACCGAGAATGGGACCGAACTCGAATCGATCGACACGAGGGACCTCACCGGCTTCGCGGGCATCGAGCGATCGCTGGGCAACGGCTGGTCAGTGGCGTTCGGCGCAGTGGGTCGGCTCTGGTACCAGCCGGGCGAACCGGATGGCGCCGCGGGCGGGGTCACGGCGCGAGCCGAGCATTTCATGGCGTTCGACGCAACGAGGGTGCTGGTCGAGGGTACTTGGACGTCATCCTACAGCAGGGCGTTCGCGCAGGTACAGCTCCCGTGGGGCAGCACGAAGTACGGTTTCCGCTCCCTCCTGCGGGCCGGCATCGGCTCCGACCTTCCACTGCAGCTCACGTTTGCCCTGGGCGGCTCGGCGGGCTTCCCGGGCATCCAGCCATCGGAACTTCGCGGCAGCACAGAACTGTCCGGTCAGGCGGAGTTCTGGTATCGCGTGGCTGGCCCGATCGAGGCGCAGCTCGACGTCGGCGGCGGCAGCATCAGCGAAGAAGGCGACTTTTTCGGGGGTGATTCGTGGGTGGCTGGCGTGCGCGTCGGACTGGGCGCCAAGACGCCGTTGGGTCCCGTGAAGGTCGGCTACGGTTGGGCTACAGGTGGGCGCGAAGCACTGATGGTGCGGGTGTTTCGCTGGTTCTAGAGCATGACTGACATGGCGTAGGGAGCGAACCGCAGCTCTGGTTCGCCGTAGCGTCCGGCGGCGGCATAGCTCCGATTCCATTCTTCCCTGAGACAGAAGGGATCGAGACCATGCGGCCGGTCGACCGTGAGCACTCCGTCGAGGTGATCGATCTCATGCTGCAGCAGCTCGGCGCGATCACCCTCGAAGTCGGCCTCATGCGCCTTGCCACGCAGGTCGTGGTAGCGCACCCGGATGCGGTACGCGCGGAGCACACGCACAAGCAGATTGGGGAACGAGAAGCAGTCATCCCACACGGTGAAGTCCTCTTCACCGATGTCGACGATCTCCGGATTGACGAGCACCCAGGGCTGGTCCATCTCGATGTAAACCAGGCGAAGGGGGGCCCCGATCTGGGGCGCCGCGATACCGCGACCACTGCCGAAGCGCGACTGCCAGTCGCGGAGCGTGTCGGCGAGATCGTCGACCACGACGCGGATCGCCGCGGACTGTGGATTGGCGATGAGCTCGCAGCGTTCACGGAGGACGGGATCGCCCAAGAGGCGGATTCGACGGACGGCCATGGAGCCAAGGTCGGTCCCGTTCGGCTTACTGTCAACTGCCGACTCAGTGCCACCATTCAAGGTCGGTTGCCTAAACAGCTGTCAAATAACAATATACGCTGCAACTGGTGCTTCAGCGCACTGTCGACAGTGCTGCTGGCTGCGGGGCTCGCGGCCTGTTCAGACAGCACGGGAGGCTCCACTCCAACGTCGCTGATCAGCCCGTTGTACAGCATTTCCGCGGCGCCCAACAGCATCACGTTCGTGTTCGGCCGGTTGCAGGCGGAAGGGTTTGCCAGCGCCCGCTTGCCCGATAATGACGCCCTTATCGTAAATGCGGCCGGGCAGGTGAAGCAGATGCGGTGGACGGTCGAACCGCTCGGCGGGGGGCAGTACGCCGCGAGCCTGACGCAGCTGGACGCCGGCACGCTGATCACGATCTCACTGACCCGAAGCGACGGTGGCGACGCGCCCAACTCGCAAGTGACGATGCCGCTGGGGCTCGGAGTCACCGCTCCGTTGGCGGGCGCCTCTGTCACGGCGGGCGATGACCTGCTCGTGAGCTGGGCACCATCGGGCACGACCGACCAGATGCAAATCGTGATGCGTTCGGTGCAGTGCACGCGATCGGGCGCGGGTAACCAGATCGTCGCGGCGGTGACCGGCGATCCTGGCAGTACAACTGTAGTGGTGGACCCATCGCTGCTGCCGCCGCTGGCATCCGGAGAACAGTGCGAGGTGGATGTCCAGGTGCAGCGGCTGGTGTACGGTACGCTGGACCCGGCGTATGCCGAGGGGGGAACGATGCTGGCGCGGCAACTGGACGCGGTGAGGATCCTGGTGTATCAGCCGTAACAGCAGGAACCACAAGGGCGTGAGGAGGAATTGCAACAGCGTAAGGAGGAGCAGCAACAGCGTAAGGAGGAGCAGCAACAGCGCAGGTGGAGCAGCAACGGGTTGGGGAGGTACCGTTACTGCCCCGCCAGTTTCCGCAGGATCTCCTCATAATATGGCTTTTCGCGCAGGCTGGCGCGCGACCCCGGGAAGTACACCAGGCTCAGGCCGGCACCGGCATTATTGAGGTTGGTGAGGACCATCGCCACGCGCTGGTCATTGGACAGCCGGGTGTTGTCGATCATCGGCGAATTGAAGAATCCCACCATGAACTCGACCGAAAAGCGCCCCGACTCGGCGGGCGACACGTTGGGCTGCGGGGGCGTCTCGATCTCGAGGCCGACGCGGATCTCCCGCTGGACCGTATCCACCTGGTACAACGTGACGCGAAACCGGCGCTTGACGCTGTCGAGGGAGAGCTCGACATCTTCCAGCGCTTCCGTCTTGGTGCCGGCAATGAGGCTGTCGCTCAGCAACACGGTCCAGTCGAAACGCTGCCCGCCCGATTCGAGCACGATCATCTGCTTGCGGGTGATCTCCTGCGCCAGTTCGCTCAACCGGCGTTCATAAGACCGCTTCAGTTGCGGGCTCACCGGCGACGCGGCGATCTCGCGACGCATGTGCTGGAAGAGCGGAGTGAGGTTGAGGGCTTCGTGAAAATTCTGGGCGAGCAGCTCCATCTTCAGGAGCTTGGCCTCGAGCGAGGTGGACTGCGCATCGAAGAACGAGCCGATGATCGACTGGAACATCTCCTTCCGCAGCGTGGCCTCCGACTCCTCCCGCTTGCTCATCAACTCGGAGTAGAGCCGGAGCTTGGCCTCGCTGCTCTGGCGCTGGTCGAGCGCCCGGGAGCCGAAGATGCCGAGGCTCGCCACCGCGAGCGCCGTCAGGAGTCCGCCGACGGGCGCAAGAATGATGGCGAGCTTGTCCCATCTGTCCTTGTCGTCCTTGACGATGGTCGTTTCTTCGGTCATGCCCTACACCCGCTTGAGGACGTACTTCCCGTCCACCTGCTCGACCTGGAACCGGTACCGCGCCGGCTGGTCGAAGAGGACGACGTCGATCGACGGGGTCTGCTTGTCGTAGGCAGCCTTGAGCTGGCACTTCCCGCTCCCCTTTACGGTGAGGCGGAAGGAACCGGACTTGTCGGTGGTGCCCTCGACGCTCTCGGCGCCGCAGGTGAGCGTGAGCTTCACGTCGGCGAGGTATTTCTCGCCCAGGCGAAGGTCGCCGAAAATCTCACCGCGGAGCATGGGCAGCGGTGCCGTGGCCAGTGCGACGATCAGGGGCAGCATGAGGTCTCCTCGCAGGTCATGCCCAAAGGTAAGCTCACCGACCGGCGGTTGAGATGAAAACGGACCAGCTGGGCAGGGACACTGAAGCGGCTGGAAGTTCGTTGTAGGTGCTGCGCTGGTGGTACATGGTGTAGTTGGCCCCGACCGCCAGCCCGAGAGGGAGCGGTGCGCGGGCCTCGACAGTGGCGAACTGCACCAGCTTGGACTGGGATGCCCCGCTCACCGTGGCACTCCAGAAGCCGCGATATCCCGCCGAGAGGATGCGGAAGTCGCGATGGTGGATGTGAATGAACGCCCGCCCCCCGACACCCGAACCGTAGTCGTAGGACCGCCTGAGCAGCGCGCGGGCGTACGGGTCAGAGCTTGCCATCAGGGGCACCAACTCCGCGCTGATGTCTGTATCCAGTCGCCACCGCTGCCCGCCGGCACGAGATAGCCACCCGAGCCCGAACGACTGGTCGGAAAACTGGTAGGCCGCATTCCACTGATAGTCGAAGTCCATGAAGATGCCGACCACCCGTCGGGAAGGACCGTCATGCCGGCCGAGAGCGGCAATGATACCGCGAGTGCCGACCTCGGCCAGCGTCGTACTGGGGCCGCTGTTGAGTTCGGCGGTGAAGCGGAAGCTCGAGAAGGGACCGATCTTCTCGGCGAACGGATCGCCGACGTGGACGTCGAACGTGACGGCCGCGACGTCAATGGTGGACGCCTCCGGCCTGGTCATTCGCTTGGCGCCGACCTGGACGGCGGTGCTCATGGTCGTGGGACGATGATCGGGCGGGTTGGCTCGCTGCTGCCAGGTCTGGCCCCGGGAGAGCCGGTCCACCCCCAAGCCGGGATTGAACAGGAGCACCGCAGCCTCGCGCCACACCCGACTCAGGCCGGTGGCCTGATTGTCGAGTACCACTAACGAGAGCTGACGCAGCGCCTCGCCAAACGTGATGCCGCTCAGGCTGGTGATGATGAGGTCGTTGGGTGACGGCGGAATCGGTTCACCGAACAACTCCCACATCAGGCTGCCGCTGAACGTCACAGGTGCTGCTGCCCAGAACGACAGGCCATTCGCCCGGGCCACGTTGTAATAGGCCGCGCCACCATACGGGTGTTCGATGTTGTTCGTTTGGAGGTTGTTGCCATCCCATGTCCATCCCCCCCTAAGATTGCGCCACCAAGTCTCCGGCCGGGTCATCGGGAGGTCGCGCATGAGGTGGTTGATGGCAACGGCGGCGCCGTTGAGCAGCACGATCTCGCCCAGGGCGCGGATGGCCTGAGGCTGTGGCACGGGTGGCACGCTGCGCGCCGAATCCGCCGTGGCAGTGTCGGTCCTTGCCCCGGTGCTGTCGCTGCGGAAAGCCACCTCTGGTCCCTGTGCCTGGACGGCGCTTGGGCCCGAGATGGCGAGACCGCAGAACAACACGTACTTGAGCCGCATGATCTCCCCAGGTGATCCACCCACGGTCACGGTCACGTCCTCAGGCGGATGGTAGCCCGCCATTGATGAAGGTCAAGAGGACGTTGGAGGGGTGCTGAACGCGGCTCACTGGACCCACTGCGATGGGAAGTCGGTAGTAGTTGTAGATACAACTTCCCATCAACAATAGTTCGCACCATAAACCTGAGGCGAATTGACAATTGCCGGTGGGCACTCGATCTTTCCTCTCATGTCAGCGCCTGCGAGCCAGACTCCACTGCCGATCGGGCATCGGGGACCCCGGAGCGAAATGCTCCTGGCGCTCAAGCGTGCCGGTCAGCTCACGGCTAAGGAGCTGGCCAGTCATCTCGGGCTGTCGCTCAACGCGGTGCGACATCACCTGAAGGAGCTGGAGCTTGAGCGGCTGGTGGTGTATGAGCGACAGCACCGGGGGGTGGGCGCGCCGGTGTTCGCATACCGGCTGTCGGCGGCGAGCGAGTCGCTGTTTCCGCGGCGCTACGAGGAGGCGCTGACGCAACTGCTCGACCAGGTGGCGCTGCGTGACGGCCGTGCCGGTGCAGTAGAGATGCTCGAGGGCCGGTTCGAGACCTTGGCAGCGCGACTCCGGGAGACACTGGCGGGAGAGCCGGCGGAGCACCGGATGGAGATCGTGACGCGCGCCCTGGCCGACGAGGGGTACATGGCCGAGTGGCAGGCGTCGGGCCGGGACGGTGCGACACTTACCGAGCATAACTGCGCCATCCAGGCGGTGGCGGAGCGGTACCCGGAAATCTGTGTCGCCGAGCGGCGGTTCCTCGAGGAGGTGCTGTCGGCGGCGGTCGACCGCAAGGCGCACATCCTTGCCGGGTGCAGCGCCTGCGAATATCACGTCCAGTTCGACGACGGCGCGGGACCGGCCGGCGTCGTGCAGATCACGCCGCGCGAATCGCGGCCAGGAGACCAGGCATGACCAGTCCGTCGGTGGAATCGCTGGTACAGCGAGAGTACAAGTACGGCTTCGTCACCGACATCGAGGCCGACAGTCTTCCCAAGGGGTTGTCCGAGGATGTGGTGCGTCTCATCTCGGAGAAGAAGGGCGAGCCGGAGTGGCTGCTGGAGTGGCGGCTCAGGGCGTACCGGGGCTGGCTCAAGATGTCGGAGCCGCACTGGCCCAACGTCACCTACAAGCCGATCGACTACCAGGACGTGATCTACTACTCGGCACCCAGGAACAAGACGAAGCTGGCGAGCCTGGATGATGCCGATCCCAAGCTGATCGAGACCTACCAGAAGCTGGGTATCCCACTCAACGAGCAGAAGCTGCTCGCGGGCGTCGCGGTGGACGCGATCTTCGACTCGGTATCGGTAGGCACGACGTACAAGGCCAAGCTGATGGAGCAGGGAATCATCTTCTGCTCGTTCAGCGAGGCGGTGCGGGAGCATCCCGAGCTGGTGCGGAAATACCTGGGCTCGGTGGTGCCCTTGAGCGACAATTTCTTCGCCGCGCTCAACTCGGCGGTGTTCTCGGACGGCTCCTTCGTGTACATCCCGAAGGGCGTGCGCTGCCCCATGGAGCTGTCGACCTACTTCCGCATCAACACGGCGGAAACAGGCCAGTTCGAGCGGACGCTCATCGTGGCCGACGAGGGAGCTTACGTGAGCTACCTCGAGGGGTGCACGGCCCCCAAGCGGGACGAAAACCAGCTGCATGCCGCGGTGGTGGAGCTGGTGGCGCTTCCGGGCGCGACGATCAAGTACTCCACGGTGCAGAACTGGTACGCCGGCGACGAGAAGGGCGTGGGCGGGATCTTCAACTTCGTCACCAAGCGCGGCAAGGCGATGGAAAAGTCGAAGATCTCCTGGACCCAGGTGGAGACCGGCTCGGCGATCACCTGGAAGTATCCCAGCGTGATCCTGCAGGGCGACGACTCGGTGGGCGAGTTCTACTCGGTGGCGGTGGTGAACGGGAAACAGCAGGCCGACACCGGCACGAAGATGATCCACATCGGGAAGAACTCCCGCAGCACCGTGGTGTCGAAGGGCATCTCGGCGGGCCAGGGCAACAACAGCTACCGGGGCCTCGTGAAGATGCTCCCGAAGGCAGCGGGCTCGCGGAACTACACCCAGTGCGATTCGATGCTGATCGGAAACCGGTGCGGGGCGCACACGTTCCCGTACATCGACGTGCAGAACGCCACCAGCGACGTGGAGCACGAGGCGTCCACGTCGAAGATCGGCGAGGACCAGATTTTCTACTGCAAGCAGCGTGGGCTCAACACCGAGAATGCCATCTCGCTCATCGTGAACGGCTTCTGCAAGGAAGTGTTCAAGGAACTGCCGATGGAGTTCGCGGTCGAAGCGCAGAAGCTGCTCGGCGTTTCACTTGAGGGGAGTGTTGGATGAGCATGCTCGAGATTCGCAACCTGTCCGCATCGGCCGGCGAGCGGGAAATCCTTCGCGGCGTGTCTCTCACGGTGAACGCCGGCGAGGTGCACGCGATCATGGGGCCCAACGGGTCGGGCAAGAGCACGCTGGCGCAGGTGCTGGCGGGCCACCCCTCGTACACGGTCACCGGGGGCGAGGTGTTCTACGAGGGCGAGGATCTCCTCGACCTGGAGCCGGAGGAGCGGGCCCAAAAGGGTGTGTTCCTGGCCTTCCAGTACCCGGTCGAGATCCCGGGGGTCACCAACGCGTACTTCCTGCGGGCAGCGTACAACGAGATCCGGAAGGCCAAGGGCCTCGAGGAAGCCGATCCGATGGACTTCCTCGACGTCCTCGAGGAGAAGCTCAAGGTGGTGGAGTGGGGCCCGGAGATCATGCAGCGATTCGTGAACGCCGGGTTCTCCGGTGGCGAGAAGAAGCGGAACGAGATCCTGCAGATGGCGGTGATGGAGCCGAAGCTGGCGATCCTGGACGAGACCGATTCGGGTCTCGACATCGACGCGCTCCGCATCGTGGCCGCCGGGGTCAACCGGCTCAAGCGCCCCGACGCCGCCACCATCGTGGTGACGCACTATCAGCGGCTGCTCAACTACATCGTGCCCGACTTCGTGCACGTGCTGGTGGGCGGGCGGATCGTGAAGTCGGGCGGCAAGGAACTGGCGCACGAGCTCGAGGCGCGCGGCTACGAGGGGATCGAGGACCTGGCCGGCGCGGGGACCACGGCATGACGGCAGTGGCCGACCGGATCGACACCGTAGTGCCGGCGTGGCTGGTGGCGCTGCGGCAACAGGGCAAACAGCGCTTCGCCGAGCTGGGCCTGCCCAAGTCGAAGGACGAGGAGTGGCGGTTCACGCCCATCGCGCCGATCGCCTCGGCGAGCTTCGGCGTGGCACCCGAGGCCACGGTTTCCATCGAGGCGCTCGCGCCCTTCATGTTCGGGCATCCCGAGTGGCCGAGACTGGTGTTCGTGAACGGGCGCTACAGCGCGGACCTGTCGTCGGTGTTGCTCGAGGCGGGCGTCCGAGCGGAGAACCTGGCGCAGGCGCTGAGCTCGGATCCAGGGCTGGAACGGCATCTCGGGCGGCATGTGGCACTCGATGCGACTCCCTTCGTGGCGTGGAATACCGGCCAGATCGCGGATGGCGCGTTCGTGCACGTACCGGCGCGTGCCGACCTGGCGCACCCGATCCACCTGCTTTTCGTGACCGCACCGGGCGCGGACGAGGCCGCGGTGTACCCGCGGAACCTGGTGGTGGTGGAGCGCGAGGCGCGGGCCTCGATCATCGAGAGTTACGTGACGCTGGCGGACAGCGAGCGCTACCTCACGAACGTGGTCACCGAGGTCGTGGTAGGGGAGAACGCGTGGGTGGAGCACACGCGGATCCAGCGGGAGAGCGAGAAGGCGTTCCACGTGGGGCTGACTCATATCGTTCAGGAGCGGGACAGCCACTATCGCAACTTCAGCTTTGCCATGGGCGGGGCGATCGCACGGCACGACCTGCGGAGCCACCTCAACGCCGCCAACGTGGAGAGCCTGCTGTACGGCCTCTACTTCGGCCGGGGTGAGCAGCTGGTGGACAACCACACCGCGATCTTCCACGACCATCCGAACTGCCGGAGCTGGGAGGTCTACAAGGGCATCCTCGACGGCCGGTCGCACGGCGTATTCAATGGGAAGATCTTCGTGACGCCCGAGGCGCAGAAGACCGATGCGAAGCAGACCAACCGTACGCTGCTGCTCTCGGAGACCGCGAAGATCGACACCAAGCCGCAGCTCGAGATCTTCGCCGACGACGTGAAATGCACTCATGGCGCGACGGTAGGTGCACTGAACCAGAACATGCTGTTCTACCTGCAGACGCGGTGTATCCCGCTCGCGGCGGCACGGCGGTTCCTGACGTACGCGTTCGCCGCCGAGGTGGTGGCCGAGGTGGCGCTGGAGCCGGTGCGCGCTGAGCTGGACCGGCTGGTGCAGGAACGGGTGGGAGTGGGAATAGGTGGATAGGCGAAGGAAGACGTGAGGACGTGAAGAACTCCTTGAGCGAGACGGCGCAGGTGCGGGGGGCGGACGCTGAGTCCGGCCTTCTGTCGCCTCACGCCCTCACGTCTTCACGTCCTCACCTCTCGTCTTCACGTCTTCAGGTCCGTGATCAGTTTCCCATCTTCGCCGCGAACCCCGGGCTTGTCTACCTCGACAGCGCCGCCACGTCGCAGAAGCCGCAGCGGGTGATCGACCGGCTGGCGCGCTTCTACGCCGAGGAGAATTCCAATATCCATCGCGGGGTGTATGCGCTGAGCGCGGAAGCGACCGCGATGTACGATGAAGCCCGCGAGCGGGTGGCGAGGTTCATCGGCGCTGCCCTGCCCCGCGAGGTGATCTTCACCCGTGGCACCACGGAGAGCATCAACCTGGTGGCGCAGAGCTGGGGCCGGTCGGCCGTGAAGGCGGGCGACGAGATCCTGGTAACGGAGATGGAGCACCACTCGAACTGGGTTCCCTGGCAGATGCTGGCTGACGCCACCGGCGCGACGCTGCGCATGGCGCCGGTGACGGAGGCGGGGGAGCTCGACCTCGACAGGATGGCGCGCCTGATCACGCCGCGAACGCGGCTCGTGGCGGTGACGCACCTGTCCAATGTGCTCGGTACCATCAACCCGGTGCGGGCGATCGCCGACCTGGCGCATGCGGCCGGGGCCCTGGTACTGGTGGATGGAGCGCAATCGGTGGCCCACGGCACGGTGGACGTGCTCAAGCTGGGCTGCGACTTCTTCGCATTTTCGGGACATAAACTCTACGGTCCCACCGGGATCGGCGTGCTCTACGGACGGGAATCGCTGTTGCAGCAGATGCCCCCCTGGCAGGGCGGCGGCGGGATGATCGAGACGGTAGCGCTCGACGGCATCACCTGGGCCGACATCCCGATGAAGTTCGAGGCGGGAACACCGGCGGTTGCCGATGCCGTGGGCCTGGGCGAGGCAATCGCGTTCGTGGAATCGATCGGCGCCGAGGCGATCGTGGCGCACGAGGCGGAGCTGCTGGCACTCGCCACCGGCCGGCTGGCGGCGATTCCGGGCGTGCGGCTCATCGGCACGGCGGCCCATCGCGCGTCGGTGATCTCCTTCATGCTCGAGGGCGTGCACCCGCACGACCTGGGCACCGTGCTGGACGAGGGAGGCATCGCGATCCGGGCGGGCCACCACTGTGCACAGCCACTGATGCGTCGCTTCGGCCTGCCGGCCACGGCGCGGGCATCGTTCAGCATGTACAACACCCCCGACGACGTGGAGGCCCTGGGCAGCGGTATCGAGCGGGCCCGGGCGCTGTTCGGCTGATGTCTTCCGTGAGCGAGCTGTACCAGAGCGTGATCCTGGACCACAACAAGTCGCCGCGCAACTACGGGCACATCGAGGGCGAGAGTGCGCGGCACGCGAAGGGCCATAATCCCCTCTGCGGCGACCAGGTAACGGTGTGGCTGGAGCTGGAAGGCGACGTGGTGAAGGACGTGCGCTTCGAGGATGACGGCAAAGCATGCGCAATCTCGCGAGCCTCCGCGTCACTGATGACGGTGGCAGTGAAGGGCAAGACCGTCGCCGAGGTGGAGCAGCTTTTCACCGACTTCCACGGGCTCGTCACGGGTCAGGCGTCAACCGAGACCGAGGCGGCGCTGCCGGCCCGCCTCAAGGTGTTCGCCAACGTGGCGCAGTTTCCGATCCGGGTGAAGTGCGCGAGCCTGGCTTGGCATACGATGAAGAAGGCGCTCGACGAAACCTCAACAACCACGTAAGGCGGAACTGCAACCGCGTGAGGAAGAACTGCGACAGCGGAACCGTTCGCGCGTTTTTCTACAAGGAGCGTACCGGGTGCCCTATTCGGAAATGATGGTCAAGCCCATGCGCGAGGAGATGGTCGCGATGGGGGCAGAGGAACTGAAGACAGTCGAGCAGGTCGATGCGGAGCTGGGTGACCAGCGCGGCACGACGCTCGTGTTCGTGAACTCGGTGTGCGGCTGCGCGGCGGGCAACGCGCGTCCCGCGTTGCGGCAAGCGCTCAAGCACACGGCCCGGCCCGACCGGGTTGTGACGGTGTTTGCCGGACAGGACCTGCCGGCCACGGCGCGGGCGCGGCAGTACTTCGCCGACTACCAGCCGAGCTCGCCATCGATCGCGCTGTTCAAGGACGGGGAGGTGGTGGCGTTCGTGCACCGGCACCAGATCGAGGGCCGCGGACCGGATGCAGTCGCCAACGACCTGGTGAAGGCGTTCGACCAGTACTGCGCCGGGGCCGAGGCGTCGAGGGCGGCGAGTTGAGCGGGCACGTTTTTCACCCGGGGCACGAGGAACTGCACGGCATCACGGTGGTGTTGGACGGTGTCTCAGGTCGGACGTACGTGGGCCGCTATCACGAACAGACCGACAAGGGCCTGCTGCTGCACGATGTGGGAGTGCACGATCCGGCGGGCGGCATGACACGCGAGGAATACCTCAGGCGGACCAACAAGTTCGGCGTGCGCGCCGATCACAAGCAGCTGGTGGTGCCGCACGAGGAAGTGGCGGGACTGGTGCGGTTGAATGAGGCCGGCGTCTAGGCCTGAAAAGGGCGCTCTAAACACCACCAAGATCGATTTCTTCCAGTACTTCCTGCAGGGCGCGCGGTGGCTCAACCCGGTCCAATCGGGGGGCCAACGGCCGATGGAGCCAGACGACGTCGTGCCAGCGACCGAGCTTGTAACCGATCCCCTCGTAGACTCCGACCTTCTTGAATCCCATCGCCCGATGGAAGCCGACGCTGCCCGGGTTGGGCAGCGTGATGCCGGCGTATGCGTTCACGAATCCCTGGGCAACCAGAATCCGGAACAGCGTCGCATAGAGTGCCCTGCCCTGCCCGGTTCGCCGCCGGGTTTCGTCAACATAAGCCGAGACTTCGACCGACCACTGGTACGCGACGCGATCGCGGTGTGGACTGGCGTAGGCGTAGCCCAGCACGCTGCCGTCTTCCTCCGCCACGAGCCAGGGGGTTCGGGCGAGGAGGGTGGTGACGCGGCGTGTCATCTCGGCGGCGTCGGGCGGGGTCAGTTCGAACGAAGTGGCGCGCTCGAGAACGGCTGGCGCGTAGATGGCGGCGATGCGGGCGCCATCGGAGGCAACTGCAAGTCGGATCATCGCGCGCACCGGCCTGACAGAGACATCGCAAGTTAACAGGCGACCGCAACAGCCCCCGAAACATCCCCCCGCCCCGTGCCGTAGGACAGCGCGCTCCGGGGAACCCCAATGTTCCCGCCCTCGCAGGGAGACTTCATGTACCAGAACGCCATCGAGCTCGACGGCATTTCCAAGCGATTCGCCGGTCACACCGCCGTGCGGAAGCTGACGCTGACCGTGCCCAGGGGCGGGATCTACGGCCTGCTGGGCCCGAACGGTGCCGGCAAGAGCACGACGATCCGGATGATCCTGAGCATCATCCTGCCTGACGAAGGGCGAGTGACGCTGTTCGGCGGCGAGCCGGCGAGCCGCAGCCTTTCGGAGCGGATCGGCTACCTGCCGGAGGAGCGCGGCCTCTATCCGCGAATGCAGGTCGCCGAGCAGCTGACGTTCCTGGGTGAGGTCAAAGGCCTGCCCCGGGCGCACTCGCGGCAACTGTCGAAGGAGTGGCTCGCGCGGCTCGGCATCGCGGACTGGGGAGCGAAGAAAGTGCAGGAACTCTCCAAGGGCATGCAACAGAAAGTGCAATTCATCGGGTCGCTTCTGCACGAACCGGAGCTGGTGATCCTCGACGAACCGTTCAGCGGCCTCGATCCGGTGAACAGCCAGGTGATGCGCGACGTGGTGGTGGAGATCGCGCGGGCGGGCCGCACGGTGCTCTTCTCGACCCACATCATGGAACAGGCGGAGAAGATGTGCGACCGCATCGCCATCATCGCGCGGGGCGAGAAGGTGGTAGATGGCCGCCTGTCCGATATCCGGCGGGAGGCGGGCGGACGGCATGTAGCGCTGTCCTTTCACCGAAATCAGGAGGTTGCTGCGCGAGTACTGGGCGATCCCGCGCTGGTGACCCGGGTGGACGACTATGGGGCAAGCGCCGAGGCGGAGCTGGCGGAGGGCGCGGCGAGCGACGAACTGCTGCGCGCGCTGGTGAGCGCCGACGTGGGGATCTCGCGATTCGAGGTGGTGGAACCGTCGCTGCAGTCGATCTTCATCGCGAAGGTGGGCGCGGAAGCCGCCAGCGCGCCGGCGAGGGAGGACCTGGCTCATGCATAAGATCTGGGCGGTAATGCGGCGGGAGTTCCTGGAGAAGGTGCGCACGCGTGCCTTCGTCATCGGGACGGTGCTCTTCCCGGTGTTGATGGTCGGGCTCACGGTGATGCCGATCCTGCTCGACCGGCGGGAGACCGAGCCCAAGCGGGTGGCGGTGGTGGACGGTGCGAGTGGTGACGTAGGCGTGAAGGTGACGGAGGCGCTCGCGGCATCGCGCCGCGAAGGGATGAACGAGGCGGCCCGATACTCGATGGTACGGGTGCCGGCCTGGAATCGGGTGGAAGCGGTGCGCGACTCGCTCATCGCGATCACGGGCGTGCATCAGGAGGGCGTGGAAGGACTGGACGGCATCCTGGTACTCACCGACGAATCTGTGGATGGCGGGCGCATTTCGTATCTCGGTGTCAATGTCGGCAGCATGGCCGACATGCGGAAACTCGAGAACGAGCTGCAGGCGACGTTGCGCCAGGAGCGATTGCGGCGGGCCGGGATCGACGTGTTCACCGGCATGCGGGCCTCTCGCCCGGTCGACGTGGTGACGCAGAAGGTCACGTCGGGCAAGCTCACCGGGGAGTCGGGCGCGACGTCGTTCATGCTCGCCTACATCATGGGCTTCATCCTCTACTTCGCGATGCTGTTGTACGGCGTTCAGGTGATGAACTCGGTGATGGAAGAGAAGACGAACCGGATCGCAGAGGTCCTCGCGTCGAGCGTCAGGCCGTTCCAGATGATGATGGGCAAGGTGGTGGGCGTGGGAGGCGTGGGCCTGCTCCAGCTCAGCATCTGGGGCGGCACGGCGATGCTGGTGACGACCTATCGGGCGCCGCTCGCGCGATTGTTCGGGGCGTCACCCGAGGCACTCTCGGCGATGAAATTGCCGAGTGTCCGGCCCGACCTCCTGGCGGTCTTTCTGACCTTTTTCGTGCTCGGGTTCCTGCTTTTTGCCGCAGCGTACGCGGCCGTGGCGGCGATGTGCAACTCGCAACAGGAGGCGCAGCAGGCGAACACGCCGGTGACGCTATGTATCATCGCAGGGTTCATGGCGATGCTCTCTCTGCTGAACGAGCCGAGCGGCTCGCTCGCGCGCACGCTGAGTCTGATTCCGTTGACGGCGCCGTTTGTGGTGCCGGTGCGGTATTCCCTGGCGCCGTTCCCGATTGGGGAGCTGTTGTTGTCGATGGCGCTGACCTTTCTTGGAATGCTGCTGGTGGTGTGGGTGGCGGGACGGATCTATCGAGTGGGCATCCTGATGTACGGGAAGCGGCCGACGCTGTCGGAGTTGTGGAGGTGGGTAAGGGCGTAGGTCAGGGGCGGCAGTAGCGGCGAGGCGGCAGGAGCATGCAGTTGCGGGGCGATCATTCGATCGCCCTTTTTTGTTGGGGGTCAAGGACACGCCTCGCCCTTCATCCCGCTGGGTTGACTTGAGGCCACAAGTCAATAAGTTAACACCGAATGAATACCGAATATTAACTTGGTGGTTAGACGCACTGTAAACTATTCTAGTTAAACGACTTATGGTGAAACATATCTATTTTATCCTGCGCGTCTATGGTTCATGTTTCACGTGAAACCGCTAAAGGCGTGACACGCAATGGCCCTCTGACTGAGCCGGACGATCCGGCCTTAGGGCCGGCGGATGAAATAGGGGCCCGGCGGTCGGCGAGGGTGATACGGCGGATGCAACTGGACCGCTGACCGGGGCGGACTGGTGGGCTGGGGGCGCTCCAAGGTGCAAGCGCGGCGTTCCAAGTGCGAAGTGAACGCGAGCGTAGGTGGTTGAACCGATGGCGGATGGAAGGCCCCTCCGCCCAATGCCCGACCCATTCTGAGGGCTGGCGCCGCTGGCCGACTGGGCTCGTAGGGTTTCCACAGGGCGCGCGGAGTCGAGGTAGCCCCCGCGAAGTATTGTCGGCAGCGGACCTGCGCCTTCCCGGTTTGGCTCCGCCGGGCTTCTTCCGACCCTTGTGCCGGCCACATCCATCCGTTTTTCGCTCGCCGGCAGACTTACAGCGAACGTTGGCCTCTGGGTCCGGCGTGCGTCGACCAGCGGCGATTCGATTCCCCAGGTTCCTGCCGTTCGCTAATGCCGGCGGCCCAGGAGGCCCGGCCCGGCACGCCGCACCAGTAAAATGAATGGTCCGCGCTCGACTTTGCCGGTCTTTTCCAGGTGCCCGAGGCGCGCCCCTAGGTTGTGCCAGAGCGAATCAGGTCCAGCCGTGTAGTAGTGCGTGTAACTGGTCACGTTCTGTTTGCGGATGTTTGGCAGCTTCGCCTCCGGCGGTTTCCAAGCCCTTCGTTTCACGTGAAACTTCGTGCACGAGACTGACTGGGACGGCTTGGAATGATTTTGAACTCGGGGTCGGCTACTTGGTACATGACCCTCCGCTAACCGTAACTTGCTGGCTCAAGTTTCGTCGGGCATCGGATACGGCGACAGTTGTCGGAAGTTCGGAACTACATATATTGACTCTCCCTCGTTGGCGCCGAGCACTCTCTAGCAGCAATTCGGAGCGTAACTCATTGTTGCATAAGAATTTAAGCTGATGGCTCGGATCATCGCCATCGCCAACCAGAAGGGCGGCGTGGGGAAGACCACCACGGCGGTCAACCTCTCCGCTTCTCTGGCCATCGCCGAAAGGCGTACCCTGCTCGTGGACGCGGATCCGCAGGGCAATGCGACCAGCGGCGTGGGCCTGAGCAAGGGCGAGCTCGATGCGTCGCTCTACGATGTAATGGTGGACGGTCGCGATCCCGACGAAGTGATCGCGCGCGACGTGGGCATTCCCTTCCTCGATGTGTTGCCGGCGACACAGGATCTCGTCGGCGCTGAGCTCGAGCTGGTGAACCGGGTCGAGCGTGAGACGGCGCTGCGCCGCGGCCTCGCGCGCATCCGGGACCGCTACGACTTCATCGTGATCGACTGCCCGCCGTCGCTCGGCCTGCTGACGCTCAACGTGCTCACGGCTGCCGACGGCGTGGTGATTCCCATTCAGTGCGAGTACTACGCGCTCGAGGGAATTTCGCAGCTGCTCAACACAGTGCGGCTGGTGCAGCAGAACTTCAATCCGCCGCTCGCGCTCGATGGCGTGTTGCTCACAATGTACGATGCGCGTCTCAACCTCTGCCGCCAGGTATCCGAGGACGCGAAGGAATATTTCGCGGCGCAGGTGTTCCGCACGGCGATTCCGCGGAACGTGCGCCTTGCCGAAGCGCCAAGCTTCGGGAAGCCGATTCTGTTGTACGACGTGCAGTCGGTTGGTGCCAAGAGCTATCTCGCGGTGGCGCAGGAACTGATCAAGCGCGCGGCGCGCGCTCCGGGCGAGTCCGAAGCCGAAGCGGCGGTGCCCGAGGCCCAGGCATGAGCGAAGCGAAGCGACTTGGCCGCGGCCTCGAGGCTCTCCTCGGGCCGGTGTCACGGGAGCAAGCGGTTGCCTCCGGTGCGCTCCGCGAACTGCCGGTCACTGCGATCCGTCCGAATCCGTTCCAGCCGCGCACGCACTTCGATCCGACAGAACTCGCCGACCTCGCCCGCTCGATCGAATCATCGGGGCTGCTTCAGCCGATCGTGGTGCGCTCCTCGGGCAATGGCGCCTACGAACTGATCGCGGGCGAGCGCCGGTGGCGGGCGGTGCAGCAGCTGGGCTGGGCCAGCGTGCCCGCGGTGGTGAAGGAAGCGGACGACCGCACGCTGCTGACGCTCGCGCTGGTGGAGAACCTGCAGCGCGACGATCTCTCGCCGATCGACGAAGCGCTCGGCTACCAGCGGCTGCTGGAGGAATTCGGCATGCCGCAGCAGGAGTTGGCTCGCATCGTGGGGCGGGACCGCTCCACGGTGGCGAACACGCTGCGCCTGCTCAAGCTGCCCTTGACCGTTCGCGGACTGTTGCACGAGAAGAAGCTGACTGAGGGGCATGCGCGGGCCCTGCTCGCGCTGGAAAATCCGGCAGCGATCGAGCGGCTGGCCACAGAGTCGGTGGCCGGCGGATGGTCGGTGCGTGAACTCGAGGCCCGGGTGCGCGGTGATCGCCCCGTCACGCGGCGCCAGCGCGCCGCGGCTACCGAGACGCGGCACCCGACGGCGGATGTGCGCCGAGTAGAGGAAGCGCTGCGGCAGCGCCTAGGCACCGACGTGCGGGTCACGGCGAAGCGCCGGGGTCGTGGGCTGGTGACGCTCAGCTACTACTCCAACGACGACCTGGCGCGGTTGCTCGAGATCATCCTGGGCGCGCCCTTCGCCGGATGAGTGGCTTGGGCCGCAAGAGCGAAACCCGGCACGTCACCATCCTGGTGCAGCCCGACGGGGCGCTCCAAGCGCACACGATGCGCTTGCCGCTCTGGGGCCTGCGGCTGGCGCTCGGCGGACTGACGGCGGTGGTGGGGCTGCTGGTATTCGTGGCCCTGTCGTATGCGCCGCTGGTGCGGGCAGCGGCGCGGGTGCCGCTCCTCGAACGGAAAGTGGCGCGGCTCGAGCAGGACAACGCGCGCATCCGCGAGCTGGCGGCGGCACTCGACAGCGTGGAGCGCCGGTACGAACAGGTGCGGGCCATGATCGGCGGCAACGTGATGCCGGCGCTCGTCCGCGCCGCGTCGACGCTGCCACTGGCGCCGCCGGTGCGGGCCAATACCGCACAGTCGCGCCATTTCCCCACGGGCGCGTCGGTGCCGGCGTTCTGGCCGCTCGATGACCCGAGCTACACCACGCGGGGCCGGTCGGCTGATGATCCCGACGGGCCGCACGAAGGCGTGGATATCGCCGTGGCGACCGGCAGCATCGTGCGCGCGTCCGGCGGCGGCACAGTGCTCGATGCGGGACAGGACCCCGAGTTCGGTCTCTTCGTGCTGATCCAGCATCCCGACGAATACCAGACGCTCTACGGACACCTGTCCCGCATCGTGACCCGGAAGGGCGCCACGATCGAGCCGGGAGAGGTAATCGGGCTCGCCGGCAATACCGGCCGCTCCAGCGCGCCACACCTGCACTTCGAGATCCGGCTCAAGGGAGCCGCCATCGATCCGCTTACGCTCGTGAAACAGGAGGGCTGATGTCGATCTTTGCCGGAAACAAGGAAGGCGCGAGCGAGCATCCCCGCCGGCGCGCGAGTGACCAGATGCCGCTCTCGATCGTCGCGCACGACCTGACGGTGACGGGTGATCTCGAAGCGGACGGCGTGGTGAAGGTGGAGGGCAAGGTACGGGGGACGATCCGGGCGGGAAGCCAGATCCTGGTGGCGCCGGGCTCCGTGGTGGAAGGGGACCTGCACACCAAGGAATGCGTGATCGGCGGACAGGTGAAGGGCACCATTCACGCGTCCGAACGCGTCGAGCTCCAGGCCACGGCGGTGATCGACGGTGACATCATGACGCAGCGGATCGCGATCCTCGAGGGTGCCCGGGTATCGGGCGAGGTGCGCATGGACGCGGAGATCAGCAGCGCAACGTGAAACCCGTAGCACTGCTCATCGGCCTGCTGGCGTTCGCGGCATGCACGCGCGCGCCGGCGACTCCCGAGGGCTTCCGCGTCGGGCTCATCACGCCGGGATCGGTGACCGACGCCGCGTGGAACTCGGGTGCATACCACGGTCTCGAACGGATCCACGATTCGCTGGGCGTGCCGGTGAGCCATGTGGAGGCGCGCACCCCGGCCGCGCAGGAGGAAGCGCTCCGCGCCTATGCGGCGCAGGGCTACGGCCTCGTGTTCGCGCACGGATATGAATTCCAGGACGCCGCGGAGCGGGTGAGCGTCGAGTATCCACGGACGGTGTTCATCGTCACCTCGGGCGCGCGCACGATGCACCGGGTGGCACCCCTCATCTTCCGGCTGGAGGAAGCGAGCTACCTGGCTGGCATGGTGGCGGGCCGCCTCACCAGGTCGAACGTCATCGGATTCGTGGGCGGGGTAGAATTGCCGCCGGTGAAGGCGGCGTACGAGGGGTGGGTGAACGGTGCCACCGCGGTGAATCCCAAGATCCAGAGCCGTTCCACCTATCTCAACAACTGGGATGACGCGGCGCTGGGGCGCGAAGCGGCGCTGGCCCTTATTCGGGTGAAGGTAGACGTGTTCCACCACAACGCCGACGCGGCCGCCCTCGGCGTGTTCCAGGCCGCAAAGGAAACACCGGGCGTGCTGGTGTTCGGCGCCAATGCCGACCAGTCGGCGCTCGCACCGGCGATCATACCGGGTTCGGCGGTGATCGACCTGCCTCGGGCGTTCCTGACGCTCGCGCGGGAAGTACAGAAAGGGCACTTCGCTCCACGGGTGATCGTGTTTGGCCTGGAAGGCGGGGTGGTGCGCTACGAGCCGAACCCGGCCTTTGCCGGCACCTTGCCGCCCGGCCTCGAGTCGCAGCTCAAGTCGGCAAGTGACTCGATCATCGCGGGCACGCTGCTCCCGTCGGAGCGTCCGAAACAGATGCGTGCCGCCGCTTCAGCACCAGGCGGGCGCCCCGGGCTGAAATGAGCAAGAGCGCCGCGCTCACTGAGCTGGTGGCGTACCTGGACGGGTACCTTCGCGTGCGCGAGGTGCCGGACTACGACGGCGCGGTGAACGGTCTGCAGGTGGAGAACAGTGGCAGCATCGACCGCATTGTCGCGGCGGTGGATGCGTCGCAGGCCACTATCGACGGGGTGGCAGCCCTGGGTGGCTCTCCGCTCCTGCTGGTACATCACGGGCTCTTCTTCGACGGCAACCTGCCGGTGACCGGCCGCCGGTATCATCGGCTCCGCGCGCTGATCTCACACGATGTCGCAGTGTACTCGTCGCACTTGCCACTCGATGCCCACGCTGAGGTGGGGAATAACGCGGTCCTGGCGCGACTTCTGGGCGTGGAGATCCAGGGATCGTTCGGCAGTCACCGGGGGAACCCGATCGGCGTGTGGGGCCTCGTGCCGGCGGACATCCGGTCGCGGGACGCGCTCGCCGCCAGGCTCCAGTCGGTGCTGGGGCTCGCCGGTGCACCGCGCCTCATCCCGGGCGGCCCAGAGCAGGTGACGCGGGTGGGCATCGTAACAGGCGGGGCCGGCGGCATGGTGAAGGAGGCGCGCGACGCGGGACTCGACGCGTTCATCACCGGCGAGGGCGCCCATCACACCTACTTCGATGCGATGGAGTTCGGCGTGAACGTTTTTCATGCCGGACACTACGCCACCGAAACGGTGGGCGTGCGGGCGCTGGCGGAACACCTGGGCTCGAAATTCGGCCTGCCGCACACTTTCCACGACCATCCCACGGGCATGTGACCGGGGACCCCATCCTCCAGCTTCGCGACATCCACAAGCGATTTGGCATGGTGCAGGCGCTCACGGGCGCGAGTCTGGTCGCGCGGGCCGGTGAAGTGCATGCACTGCTCGGCGAGAACGGGGCGGGCAAGTCGACGCTGATGCACGTGGCTGGCGGCATGATCGCGCCTGATGCGGGGGACGTCGTGGTGGACGGCGCGTTGCGGCGCCTGCGTTCGCCACGCGACGCCCGGGCCGCGGGGATCGGGATGGTACACCAGCACTTCACCTCCATCCCGGCGCTCACCGTGGCGGAGAACATCGCCCTGTTCGCCGGGTGGGGGGTGAGACCGCGGGAACTGGCGGCGCGGGTGACGGTGCTGACGGAACGACTCAACCTGCCGCTCGACCCCGCGGCGCGGGCCGGCGCGCTGCCGGTGGCACTGCTGCAGCGGCTCGAGATCGTAAAGGCGCTGGCGGCCGACGCGCGAGTGCTGCTGCTCGACGAACCCACGGGCGTGCTGGCACCAAGCGAGGCGGAAGAGCTGCTGGGACGGGCGCGCGCGTTCGCGCAATCGGGCGGGGCCGTGGTGCTCATCACGCACAAACTGGACGAAGCGTTGCGGGGCGCAGACCGCGTCACGGTGCTGCGACGCGGCAGCGTCGTACTGGCGCAGCCGGTCGAAGGACTGGGAGCACGAGAATTGGCCCAGGCGATGATCGGCGATGCGACGCTGCTGGACGAGCCGGCGCCGGCCGGGTTCACCCTGACTGACTCCCCGCGCCGGGTGCACGTGGCGGGGCTCGAAGTCGCGCGCGAGTCGGGGCTGGGCATGGCGGTGCGACAGGTGTCGCTCGGCATCCGCGCCGGGGAAATTGTGGCGGTGGCGGGTGTGGACGGTAGTGGCCAGCGGGAGCTGCTCCGGGCCATCGCCGGAGTGCTTCCGGTTTTCCGGGGCATTCGCGAGGTGAGCGGGACGCTGGCGTTCATCCCGGAGGACCGGACGACGGAGGGCCTGATCCCCGAACTCTCAGCGACCGAGAACGTGGTGCTGGGGCTGGGCCGATCGGCGAGCTGGGTGAAACGCGGGCGCCTCGACTGGAAAGCGGCGCGTGCACGCACCGCGCAGATGATCACGGATTTCGGAGTGCGCGCTGCGGGCCCTGACGCGCCGGCGGCAAGCCTGAGCGGCGGCAACCAGCAGAAGCTCATCATCGCGCGCGCGCTGGAGCGGGACCCGGCGGTGATCGTGGCGGAGAATCCCACGCGGGGCCTCGACGTGCAGGCAGCGCGAGCGGTACACGACCGGTTGCGCGATGCGGCGAGCCGCGGCGTCGCGGTCCTGTTCTACTCCAGCGACCTCGACGAAGTGATGGCATTGGGCCAGCGCGTCACCGTAATGGCACGCGGCACACTGAGCGAAGCGCCGCCGCATGCAACGCGGGCGGAGATCGGCGCCCTGATGCTCGGCGACCCGACACAACGAACCCATCCGTAGT
Source organism: uncultured Gemmatimonadales bacterium (assembly GCA_963822925.1). Classification (GTDB taxonomy): domain Bacteria; phylum Gemmatimonadota; class Gemmatimonadetes; order Gemmatimonadales; family GWC2-71-9; genus JAGGAG01. Next base: position 11,348 of record CAWGJN010000010.1, on the reverse strand, counting down.
TATCCGGAATCCGCGCGCTTTCACCAGACGCATGGCACTCTCCCCATCCCGGCGCGTAGCTTGGCAACCAGGATGAATCACAGCCGCACGGCCTCGATCCTCATGCCGCTCGCCTCGCTCGGTGCCGGCCTCGCCGTGCTGGCGATCTTCTTCGCCGTGAATGGCTACGATCCGGCGGTAGCGCTCGGTGCGATGGTGCGTGGCGCGTTCGGCAACTGGTATGCGTTCACGTCGGGGACGCTGGTGCGCGCGGTGCCGCTGATGCTGATCGCGCTTGGCTTCACCGTGGGACTCCGCGCCGGCGTGCTCAACATCGGCGGTGAAGGGCAGTTCTATGCGGGTGCCATCGCGTCGGCATGGATCGGCCTCAAACTGGGCGCGTGGCCTGGCGCCGCGGCGATCCCGATGCTGCTCCTGGCGGCATTCCTGGCGGGTGCCTGCTGGGTGGCGGTGCCAGCGTGGCTCCGGCTTCGCTTTGGCGTGCTCGAGGTGATCAGTACACTGCTGCTCAACTTCGTGGCGGAAGCACTGGTGAGCTTCATGGTGCAGGGGCCGCTGCAGGAGTCGCAGCACATCTATCCGCAGAGCGACCAGCTGCCGGTTGCAGCGCGCCTCGCTGTGTTTCCCGGCACGCGGCTGCACCTGGGCATCGTCCTCGCGCTGAGCTGCAGCCTGCTGCTGTGGTACCTGTTCCGCCGCACGATGACCGGGTTCGAGCTGCGCGCGGTGGGCCGGGGTCCGCGCGCCGCCCGGGTGACTGGAGGCATCCGGGTGCAGCGGGTTGGTGCCGTCGCGCTGCTCGTGTCGGGTGCGCTGGCGGGGCTGGCGGGCGGGGTGGAGGTGAGTGGCGTGAGCTACGCACTCTATCCCAACCTGTCACCCGGATATGGATTCACTGCAATAGCGGTGGCACTGCTGGCGCGCCAGTCGCCAATCGGCATCATGGCGAGCGCGATCCTGTTCGGGGCTCTCGAGGCTGGTGCTGGTGCAATGCAGCGCGATGCCGGTGTGCCGGCGGTTGCTGTCTACGTGGCCGAGGCCGTCACGATCATCGCCGTGCTGCTGGCCGATGCAATTTCCTCGCGGCGTCGTGACATGGTGGCCGCATGATGCTCGACGGGGGCGTGCTGGACGGGTTCTTCTCCGCTTCGGTGCGGGTGGCGACGCCGCTCCTGCTGGCGGCGCTGGGGGAGATGCTGGCGGAGCGCAGTGGGGTGATCAACCTCGGGGTAGAGGGAGCCATGCTCTGCGGAGCGCTGGCAGCGGCGCTGGGGGCCTCGTCGGGTGGCGCATGGTCCGGCCTGGCGGCGAGCGCGCTGGCAGGGCTGGCACTCGCCACGGTGTTCGCGCTCGCGGCGATCGGGGCGCGCGCCGACCAGATCATCTCTGGCACTGCGACGACGTTGCTCGCGGTGGGGCTGACGGGTGCGATCTACCAGGCCGTCTTCGGCTCGGCGGGTGCAGGGCTTTCCCTTCCCACGCTCGCGCCGTTGCCAATTCCCGGTCTCGCCAAGGTGCCGTTCATCGGGCCCGCGCTCTTCAACCAGCCGGCCACCACATATATCGCGCTGGCGGCTGTGCCGCTCTGCTGGTGGTTCCTTTTCCGGACCCGCACGGGGCTCGCACTCAGGGCGGTGGGTGAATCACCGGAACACGCGCGTGCAGCGGGCGTGGAAGCGCGGCGACTCCAGGTTGCGGCGACACTCGCCGGCGGACTGTTCGCGGGGCTCGCGGGCGGCACGCTGGTGCTGGCCCAGGTGGGCACGTTTGCCGAGCGGATGACGGCGGGTCGCGGATTCATTGCCATCGCGATCGTGGTGCTGGGCCGATGGCATCCCGTAGGCGTGCTCGGCGCCGCGCTTCTCTTCGGGGCGGCAACGGCGCTGCAATTCGTCTTCCAGGCGATGGGGCTCGCCGTACCTTATCAACTGTTCCTCATGCTGCCGTACGTGCTGACGCTCCTGCTCCTCGCCGGCCTGGTGGGCGGCGTGCGGCCACCGGCGGCGCTCGGCCGTGCGGCGTAAGGCCCGATGAATACGGTTGAATGGATCGCCGCTGGCCTGGGCCTGCTGAGCGTGTGGCTCAACGTGCGAGAAGATGCGCGTGGGTGGCCTGTCGGCGCCGTGATGGTGGCGTTGTACTTCGCGATCTTCGCGCGGGTCAAGCTGTATGCCGACGCGGGGCTGCAGGTGATCTACTTCGTGATCCAGTTCTACGGCTGGTACGAATGGGTGCGGGGCGGGGAGAACCACGTCGGGCTGGAGGTGAGCCGGACACCGCCGCGCGTGCTGCCCGCCTGCATGGCAGTGGGTTGCGTCGGTACGCTGCTGCTGGGGACGGTCCTGGGGCGCTACACCGACCAGGCCCTGCCCTTCTGGGACTCGGGGATCGCCGCGTTCAGCCTGGTGGCGCAGTGGATGCTGGCGAAGAAATACCTGGAAAACTGGCTCCTGTGGGCGGCGGTCGATGTGGTCGCCATCGGGGTATACTCGGCCAAGCACCTGATGCCCACGGCCGTGCTGTACGGGTGCTTCCTGCTGCTGTGCCTGCGGGGCTATCAGCGCTGGCGACACACGCTGGTCGCGACGCCGGCCGAGGCATGACGCCTGCTTGCGGGCCGGCTGACCGCGGCGCACATTCAGTTTTCCCCCTCGAGAGGTACCCGTGCTATACACCATCCTGATCGGCCTGCTCGCCGGCATAGTTGCCAAGATGCTCACCCCGGGGAGGGATCCGGGCGGGTGGATCATCACGATTCTGCTGGGCATTGCTGGTTCGTACGTTGGAACGTTCCTCGGGCGCACGCTCGGGCTCTACCAGGAAGGCCAGGCGGCCGGCTTCATCGCCTCGGTCATCGGCGCGATCATCCTGCTGCTGATCTACCGGTTGTTCACAAAAAACAAGACGGTGGTATAGGGCGCTCTCGAAGTCGCGGAAACCGAGGTTCCAGTGCGGTCGTAGGGAAGGAATCCCCTTCCCTGCGACCGCATGCGTTTCTGGACTCACGTTCGAGGCAGTGCCTTGGGCCTGCTGCTGCTGGTCAGTTGTGGTGGCGGCGACGGCGATCCGAATCAACCGTTTACGGGCGACCAGTTGCGGGTCTTGTTCGTGGGCAACAGCCTCACCAACGACAACGACCTTCCGGGGATGACGGCGCAGATCGCCGCGTCGACCGATGCGCCACCGATGGTGGTGGGCCGGGTGATCCGCAGTGGTTTTTCGCTGGCGGATCACTGGGCGGAGGGCGCGGCGCAGGGGATGATCATGCAGGACAAGTGGGACGTGGTGGTGCTGCAGCAGGGTCCGTCAGCGCTGCCGGAGAGCCAGGCGGACCTGCTGGCGAGCACCAGGATGTTCGCTACGCTGGCCGGGGAGCATGGCGCGCGGGTGGCGCTGTTGATGGTGTGGCCCGAAGCGACGCGTCCCTTGGCGTGGGACGACGTGCGGACGTCGTATTCGAACGCGGCGGCGGCGGTGGGCGGCATCATGGTGCCGGCAGGCGAGGCCTGGCGGGCGGCCTGGCGGCGGGATCCGTCCCTGGAACTGTATTCAAGCGACGGATTTCATCCGGCGCGGATGGGATCGTACCTGGCGGCGCTGACACTATTCGAGCAACTGTATGGCCGATCGCCGATCGGGGTGACGAGTGCGGGGGTGGATGCGGGCAAGGTGGCGTTGCTGCAGGAGTCGGCGGCCGAGGCCGACGCGCAGTACGGCCGGCGGTGAACCGCCCGCGCGACAGGTCACTGACGCCAGGCGGCATGGTGGCAAGCGGCATCAGGCCGCGACGAGTGGCTGGCGCCAGGCATCTGCTACAGCATGCTCTCCATCGTCCCAATTCTCCTGCTCTCGACGCAATCGCCGGCTGATACGACGCTCGTGCGGCGCGCGACGCGTGAGGCCGCAGCCTACGCACAGCGCGACCACGGTTCGATCTGGTCCGTGCCGCTCAACACCCCGCTTCTTATCGTGGATCCCGCGACGCGACGAGCGGTGAGCAGCGTTCGCGACAGCGCCGGCGTGATGGTGCGCGCGGGCGGCTTCTATGAGGCCGTGGTGCCGGCAGAGGTGCCGCTGGCGAATACGTCGCTCAGGTGGGCGGGGCGCACCTGGGCGATGGTGTTGACGCCGCTGCCGGCGGATTCGGTGGAACGGGGCATCCTGCTGATGCACGAGATCTGGCACTCGGCACAGGGCGCGCGAGGCATCCCGGTTGCGACACCGGACAATCCGCATCTCGCGACGGCTTCAGGGCGGACGTGGATGCGGGTGGAAGGTCGCGCGCTCGATATAGCGCTCGGCTCGACCGGTGCCGGGCGGCAGCGCGCGATTGCCGATGCCGTGGCGGCGCGGATGGCGCGCCGCGCAGCGGCACCGGGGAGCGACAGCACCGAGCGGCGGCTCGAGCTTACTGAGGGACTGGCGGAGTACACCGGAATCATCACGGTGGTGACCCCGGCTGACCGCGCGCGAATGGGGCGTGAGCGGCTGATGCGGCTCGAGCGTGAGGGAAGCCTGGTACGGTCCTTCCCCTACGCGACCGGCACGGCGTGGGCACTGCTGCTCGACCTCGTGTCGCCCGGATGGCGCAGGCGAGTGACCAGAGAGAGCGACCTGGCACTCATGGCGGCCGCGGCACTGGGCATCGACCCGATCACGCCGTCGCCCGACGATCCCCGGTTTGCAGTGTACGGGCTACGAGATATGCGCGATGCGGAAATGGCGCGCGAAATGGAACGAAAGGAACGGCAGGATTCGCTGCGGGCACGGTACGTCACCGGCCCCACGCTGCGGCTGCCGCTCGCGGAAATGAACATGTCGTTCAACCCGAACAGCGTGGAGCCGCTGTCCGACGTTGGCACCGTCTACCGCCCATTCCGGCTGAGCGACCGCTGGGGCGTGCTGGATGCCGACTCGAGCGGTGCGCTGGTAGACACCGGGTTTCGCGAGGCGAGAGTGGCGGAGCCGGGACCGGGTGGGGAAAGCGGGGCCGGCTGGCGCCTGACACTCAATGCCGGATGGGAGGTGGTGCCCGCCGAGCGGGCGGGTGACTACACGATCAAGAAACGCTAACCGCCGCCAGCGAGCACGCGCTGCATCCCGCGCATGTCGTCTCTTGCCTTTGCGATCATCTCCCGGACGCGATCGCGCAGTTCTCCAATGTCGGCGCGCGTGAGCCCTGCCGTCTCGACCGGCTCCAGCACCCTCACTTCGGCCACCGACCGACCAAGCCGCCAGTCGTGCTTCCTGAGTGCCGTCGCGGCACCACTCACCGCGAGTGGGAGAATCGGAACACCAGCGTCAATGGCCAGGCGGAAGGCGCCATCCTTGAACGGCAGCATGTCATCGGTCTCCGAGCGGGTGCCCTCGGGGAAGATGATGACCGAGACCTTCTGCTTGAGGATTTCCTTGCAGCGCACCATCGCCTCGGCGGCGGAGCGGGGACTGCCGCGATCGACGGGAATGTCACCCGCGAGACGCATAAGCCAGCCCAGTACGGGAATCTTGAAGAGCTCGGCCTTGCTGAGCCACTTCATTTCCCAGGGCAGGTGGCTGATGAGGAGGATATCGACGAACGATTCGTGATTGGACACCACGAGATAGGGCCGGCGGGGGTCTTCCAGTTTCTTCCCGGAGATCCGGAATTGCCAGAGCGGATTGAGGGTGGCCATCAGGACCCCGATCTGGCGGAACATGTAGCCGACCCAGTAGCGACCCGGATCGGACTTGCGGGTGAAGAACCGGAGCAAGGCCATCAGGGGCAGCCAGATCACCATGGACGCGCCGAGCACGAACCAGGACCAGATGGAGCAGAGAGTTTCCCAGGCGGCTTTCATCGCGCGGCTCCCGCAGCAAGTGCACGGGGCACTTCGTGTGCGATCGCTGCGGCGAAGGCATCGACGTCTTCGACAGTAGTGTCGAAGGCCGTCATCCAGCGCACCTCCGACGTGCGATCGTTCCAGATGAGAAAATTGAAGTGCTCCTGCAGCGGTACCACGGCCGCGGGGGGTATGCAGGCGAAGACGGCGTTGGCCTCAACGCGCTGCGTCACCTCGACACCGGGCACGGACCGGACCTGGTGCCAGAGTCGTTGCGCCATGCGGTTGGCGTGGGTTGCACTCCGGAGCCAGAGGTCGCCCGTGAGGAGCGCCTCGAACTGGGCGGAGACGAAGCGCATCTTGGACGCGAGCTGCATCCCCTGCTTGCGTACGAAGCCGAAATCGGCGGCGCGGTCGGGATCGGCGAAGATGACCGCCTCGCCACCTACGAGGCCGTTCTTGGTGCCTCCCAGGGTGAGGATGTCGACGCCGGCGCCGGTGGTGAAATCGCCGGGTGCGCTGCCGAGTGTCGCGGCGGCATTGGCGAGGCGAGCGCCGTCGAGGTGGAGGAGCAGGCCGTGCTCCCGCGCGAGCCGGGCGAGCGCGGCGATCTCGGCCGCGGAGTAGACGGTGCCATACTCGGTGGACTGGGTAATGGAAATCGCGGCGGGCTGCACGCTGTGGACCACACCGAGATTGGTGATGCGGGACGCGACCTGTTCCGGCGTGAGCTTGCCATCGGTGGTCGGGACGGTGAGCAGCTTGCCGCCGGCCAGGTGTTCCCAGGCGCCGCACTCATCGACGTGGAGGTGCGCCACGTCGGAGCAGATGACGGCCTGATACGGCCTGAGCGCGGAGGCGAGGCCGAGGACGTTGGCGGCGGTGCCGTTGAACACGAAATTCACCGCCACGGGAGCGCCGAACAGGGCCTGGATGCGGGCCACGGCGCGCGCGGTGATGTCATCGTCTCCGTAGCTCGCGGCATGGCCCTGGTTGGCCGTGGCAAGTGCCGCGAGGACTTCGGGGTGTGCGCCGGCCCAGTTGTCGCTGGCGAAGTGACGGCGGGTCCGGGCGGCGGCCTCACCCATGGGCGTGCTCGTCGTCAGGCGCCTCATCATCCCAGAGGGCGAAGATGTTGCCGTCGGGGTCGGCGATCATGGCCATGACGCCGAAGCCCATCTTCGTCGGTTCGCGCACGAAGCGGACGCCCCGGTCATGGAGGACGCCGGCCACGTGGACGAGGTTCGGCACATGGAAGGTGAGGCCGGACTCGCGGCCGATGAGCTTCCTGGCCTCGGGATGGACCGCGGGGTGGACGCCCAGGTGCGGGGCGGTCTCGAGGAATTCGCCGCCGAACGACCCCTGGCGGACCAGGGGGAGGCCCAGGGTGTCGCGATAGAAAGCGATGGCGCGGTCGATGTCGGAAAAACTTGCGAAGTCATCCCGATCACGAACGAAAAATAGACGAAGACGAGCGCAACTCACCGAGTGGACGTTCTCCAGATCGTCGTTACGGAGACTTTCGTCTGCTGATCTCAGCTCAACCCAAGTCGAACCGGGCGCCCTCGGCCGCCGGCGTCACCGGGAACTCCGGAAGCACGTCCCTGACCGCCGCCTCGACTGCGGCTTCCAGGGCCTCGTCCTCCCGCCCCGGGTCGTGATGGAACGGCACCAGGTGCTTCACCCCGGCGAGCTCGGCAAGAATCAGCGCATCGTGGATCGTACTGTGCCCCCAACCGACGTGGCGCGGATACTCCTCGCGCGTGTACTGCGCGTCGTGGAGCAGCAGATCGACACCGCGGGCCAGGTCGAGGCCGGAGGTCCATTCCGCGTCGACGGGAAATCGCCGAGCCCCGAGCGCGGGCTCGTGGTCTGGGAGATACGCCAGCGAGGCGGTCCCGGTCTCGACCGGTAGCCGAGCGTGGGCCCAGGGTGGCACACGCGCCCCGCGGTAACCACGAAGGGTCCGATGGGGACCGGTCCCCGAACCACGTGGTGCAGTTCCAGCCGGCAGGGCACATCACGCAACATCACGGGGAACAGCGGCGGGGAGAGGTAGCGCCGGAGTCGAGCCTCCAGGCTGAGCGTGGCGCTAGCCGGCCCCCAGATGTGCACCTCCATCTGGGGGTCGTAGAGTGGAGCGAAGAACCCCAGGCCGAGGATGTGGTCCATGTGGAGGTGCGTGAGCAGCACGTCGACCCGGGTGAGTCCCGCGGCAGCTCCAGGGCGAGCGGCCGAATGCCGGTCCCCGCGTCGAGCACGACGACCCATCCATCCGGCCCCGTCAAGCGCACGCACGACGTGTTGCCGCCGTATCGGGCCGTCGAGGGGCCGGGCGTCGCGAGCGAGCCGCGCACGCCGTACAGCGTGACGTTCATGGCCCGGGTCGCTCCCAGAACATCGCCACGGCGCCCAGCAGCTTCCCCTCCTGGTCGATGAGAGGAAACGCCGTGACCTCGATCTGAAGCCGGACGCGGTCGCTGCGGCGGAGCATCAACCGATGGGCGTGGGCGGGCCGGCGCTCCTCCAGCGCGATCTGCACCGGGTGTTCGGCATCCCCTGGCTTCGCGGCGGGATCGTCGCTCAGCTCGATAAGGCGATCGGCCTCCTGCCGCTCGATGCGTCCCGTCTCCTCGAACCGCACCCCGAGCATCCGTTCAGCCGGGTCGTTGTAGAAGATCACCGTGCCCGCCGTGTCCACGAGGATGACCGGGACGGACAGGTAACCGGTCAACTGCCGCGCGAGGATCATCTCCACAGGTTGCTGGGTCATCGTTCGCTCCGCAGGCGTAGAACAAGCCACGTTAGGGGTATGAGCAGGAGCGGTATTAGCGCCCGATGCTGACGTAACACTCGGTCTAGGACTCTCAGCACCCTCCCACTGTTCCCACGGAACGCCCGTCCGTTTTTACCGGGCGTAGAGGGCTATGCATCGTTGATCTCGGCTTCAAATTCCCTCCCCTCGGCGTTCGGATCCCTTTCCAGTGACGTCGCTCGCGGTTCTCGCGGCGCCGTATAATGCCGCAAGGTATGCGCCGTCAAATCCTTGTGGAGACAATCCTTGTGGAGACTGAGCAACTTTCTCCTCACTCGTTTACCCACGAGCAGGGGAACGAACATCTGAATCCTCGCGTCGACGAACTGCCGGAACTCGGATGCGTAGGCGTCCAGCACCTTGGTCTCGCTGACTTGCAGATCGCTCGCGAGCGCCGGTGATCGCGGGGTCAGCGCCGCTTTGAGCCGCGACTACACACGCGCAGTGCGTGCCGCACGCAAGCGAGCCGTTGACCGCCTCTGTCGTTCAACCTCCTTCTTGGCCACCGGACGTCTCCTCTCGAATTTACGACCCGAGTTGAGGCAGAAAGCGCGTCAGCATCCGACATTCCGCGTTTCGTCGTCAAACAGCCCGCTCAGGACCCATAGCACCATATCGAGACGCTCGGTTTCCAGACCCGGTTGAGGTAATATCTATACTTGAGATAATGTGCATTTTGTTCGCCTGCGTCCTCTCCCGCCGAACGCGACGCTGTCGCAGGTCGGCGCTCGCGTTCGCGAGATCGTTCGGCGAGCGGAGAGCCTCATCCTCTATTCGGCACATGCATTACAAGCCATGCGGGACGATCACGTCAGCGTTCGGGATCTCGAGACGGTTCTCGGTGGTTGCGCGATCGTCGAGCGGGAGGAAGAGAGCAAGTTCAAGGCGCAAGGCAGGACGATCGACGGTGCGGTGGTCTTCGTGATCGTAAAGCTCGTCGAACTCGACACGGCCTCTACGTCATCACCGTGTACCGGGCCGACAAGCGGCCGGAGGCAACCAAGGCTGCGACGGGCCCCGTCATCGTCATGAAAAAGAAGAGGAGAACTCCATGACGAAGTGCCCCGAATGCGGGAAGAAGATCGAAAAGAGGACGATCCGCGAGTTTCGCGACGACGTACTCCTCGGGCTGTCGGGCGTCGTCCTGGTGGACTCAGTGGTCCGCTATCGCTGCCCGGCCTGCGGGTTCGAGGCAACTTCGATCCCGCGCCAGGGCGAGCTGGGCACGGCGATGGCAGTCGCGCGCGTGAAACACCCGCAGAAGCTGGCGGGACGAGACGTCCGGTTCCTACGCAAGGAGATGGGCCTCACGGCCAAGGCACTCGCGGCGAAGATCGGCGTCCACGTGGAGACCGTCTCTCGCTGGGAGAATGATCGGGAACCAATCGGCCCGTCGAGTGAGAAGCTCTTGCGGCTCATGGTTCTTATCGAACTCGGCGACAAAGCCCTCGGCGTCGACTACGACGAGCGGGCTGTCGCAGCGATGCGCGTCGAGGCGGTGCGCCGAGGCAGAGGCTTCGAGGCGCGCTTGCAGCTCGCGCCCATGCGCGTCGAACGCAAGCGGCAGCCGGTCTGGAGCGAACTTCTTCCGCAGGCGGCGTGATCGTGGCGCCCCCTAGACTTCAGATACCCCTGAGCAAATCACCCACGGAATCAGCGCATCAACCGCGTCACCCAAACGCTTGGCGCGAGATTGAACCACGTGGTTCAATCTCGGGCTCTACGTAGGCCGATGTAGGACGATAAAAGCGAGAAAACCCTTAGAAATCGCGGCCTGAGCTAGGGTTCGAATCCCTTCTGCTCCATTAATTTCCATCTGTTATTTCAAATACTTACAGTGAAGTTTGAACCATGTCGGTTCAATCTGCGTCCTCAACTGTCCGGTAGCCCTTCTGCCCCATCTTTCCGGAAGCCGCGTCCGACGCGGATTTGCGAAGCTCTTGATGATTCAGAAGCTCTTGCCCCCCCATTACAGCTCCGAAATAACCAATCGAGGGCGAATCAATAGCAACTCACCTTCGGTATTGTTCGTCGCTCACCTTCTCCATCCATTCGACGATCTTGCAGTCGGACGCTCCCTGTATGGCGATATGCGTCATCGCCGTCATTGGCGTTGCCCCGTGCCAATGCTTCTCACCGGGCGGACACCAGACGACATCTCCCGGCCGGAGTTCTTCGATCGGCCTCCCCATCGCTGAGTCCAACCGAAGCCCGCTGCCACGATGAGATGTTGACCGAGGGTATGCATATGCCACGCGGTACGAGCGCACGGCTCCGAATGTAACGGTGGCGGCCGTCACACAGGCAGGATCGGGCGTCCTCGTCGGATGTGGATACGTCCATCGGAGTCCTTGAATGTTCCCGACCCGATACCGAAACACCGAGCTTGTTCGATGGATCGCTTTGTGCTCAGGTGCCGCTGGACGTCGACAGCGCGACCGACGCGATCACCGCAGGGGGAGTCGTATGACGACAGCGCTCATCACCGGCTGCGCCTCGGGCTTCGGCGAGCGAGCTGCCCTGGCGCTGGCACGCAAGGGCCTGCGAGTCGCCGCAGGCGTTCGCAACTTCGGCCGCGCCCAGGGTCTGGTCGATGCCGCAGCCCGCGAGAAGCTGCCCGTGGAGTTGGTGAAGCTCGACGTGCGCAGCGACGAGTCGGTCGCGGCCGCCGTGGCCGAGGTGCATGTGCGCATGGGCCAGATCGACATCGCGAT
>CAWGJN010000009.1:0-41298 GCA_963822925.1 uncultured Gemmatimonadales bacterium | reverse complement strand
GGTAAGGCTGGGCGGATGGGTGCACCGTCGCCGCGACCTCGGCGGCCTCGTATTCATCGACCTCCGCGACCGCGCCGGGATCGTGCAGCTCTCCTGCGACCCGCGGTGGACGTCGCCCGAGGTGATGGGGCGGGCGGCGGCGGCGGGGACGGAGTCGGTCGTGCTGGTCGAAGGCACGGTGGGGCTGCGTCCGGAGATGGCCCGGGACAGCACGCTCGCCACGCGTGACATTGAGGTGCACGTTACCGACCTGCGCGTCGTCGGTCCCGCCATCACGCCGGCCATCCCGGTGGCACGGAAGGAAGGCGAAGAACTCCCGAGTGAAGAGCTGCGGCTCAAGAACCGGGTGCTCGACCTTCGGCGCCCCGAGCTGCAGGCCAACCTGCTGCTGCGGCACCGTCTCGCGCAGCGGGCGCGCCGCACCCTGAGTGACCTCGGCTTTCTCGAGATCGAGACCCCGATCCTCACCAAGCCCACCCCCGAGGGCGCGCGCGACTACCTGGTGCCGAGCCGGGTGCACGAGGGTGAGTTCTACGCGCTGCCGCAGTCGCCGCAGATCTACAAGCAGTTGCTGATGGTCGCGGGCTACGACCGGTACTTCCAGATCGCGCGCTGCTTCCGCGATGAGGACCTGCGGGCCGATCGGCAGCCGGAGTTCACCCAGATCGACGTCGAAGCGTCCTTCGTGTCGCAGGAGGACGTGCAGGGGTTCATCGAGCAGGTGCTGGTCGGGATGTGGGACGAAGCGGGCGAGGCGGTCGCGGCGCCGTTCCGGCGGATGTCCCATCACGAAGCGCTGGAGCGCTACGGCATCGACAAGCCCGACCTCCGGTACGGCTTCGAGATCCGGGACCTGAGCGCGCTGGTGCAGCCGGACGCCGCACCGTTCGTACATGAGGCGCTGGCGAAGGGCGGGCGGGTGCGCGGCATTCTCGCCAGCGGCGCCGGCAGCGCGTCACGGAAGGAGATCGACGGGTTCACCGCTGGCCGCGAAGGACGCCGGCGCCGGCGGGCTCATCTGGGCCCGACGCGCGAACGGCGCGTGGGAAGGGCAGGGCGTGAAGGCGATCGGCGCGGAGACGCTGGCGAAGATCGGCGGCGCCGAGGGCGACCTGCTGCTCGCCGTGCCGGGTGCGGATGGAGTGACGTCGGCGGCGTTGCACTCGGTGCGCACCCTCCTGGTGCGGCGCCCCGGCGTGACGCCATCGATGAAGCACGCGTTCTGCTGGATCGTGGACTTCCCGCTCTTCGAGAAGGATCCGGCGACGGGCGAGCGGATCTTCGTGCACCATCCGTTCACGTCGCCGCATGTGGAGGACATCCCGTTCCTCGACAGCGACCCGTTCCGCTGTCGCGCACTTCACTATGACGCGGTGTACAATGGCAATGAACTGGGCAGCGGGTCGATCCGCATCACCGACCCCGCGCTGCAACAGAAGATCTTCGGTCTCCTGGGCATCGGGAACGACGAGATCCGTCGCCGATTCGGATTCCTCCTCGATGGCCTGGCGGCGGGTGCGCCTCCTCACGGGGGGTTTGCGATCGGGTTCGACCGGGTGGCCATGCTCCTCTCCGGAGCGTCGTCGCTGCGCGACGTGATTGCTTTCCCGAAGACCACTGCGGCGCGGGCGCTGTTCGAGGGGGCGCCGACACCGGTGGCGGAGCGGGAACTGAGTGCACTGCACCTTCAACTGAGGCGTGAACAGTGAACGGTAAACAGCGAACGGGAAATCCCTGTTCACTGTTCACTGTTCACCGTTCACGATTTCGCAATTGACTGACGACTCGTCCAACAAGCTGTCCGCTGAAGGCGCCGACCCGTTGCTCCTGGCCGGCGTGGGTGACGCCAACCTGCTCGAGCTGCAGCGGTCGCTCGGCGTGCGCGTGGGTTTCCGCGGCGACACGCTGACGATCGGCGGCACCGTTGAGCAGCTGGAGCGGGCGACGCCGGTGGTGCAGGGAATGATCGACCTCGCGCGAATGGGGGAGACGGTGACCCCCGAGGACGTGCAGCGGCTGGCATCCGACGGCGCCCTGCCCGAACTGGTGGCAAGCGGATCCGATGGACGGATCGTGCTGCCCGGGATGCGGCGCGCGATCGTGCCCAAGTCGCCGGGCCAGCGCGAGTACCTCAACACGATCCACAAACACGACATCGTGATCAGCATCGGGCCGGCGGGTACCGGCAAGACCTATCTCGCGGTGGCGAAGGCCGTCGAAGCGCTCGCGCGGAAGAAGGTGAAGCGGATCATCCTCGCTCGACCGGCGGTCGAGGCGGGCGAGTCGCTCGGCTTCCTGCCGGGGGACTTGCAGGCGAAAGTCGATCCGTACCTCCGGCCGCTGTACGACGCGCTCGAGGACATGATGCCGGCCGACCGGGTGCAGCGGGCACTCGAGAGCCGCACGATCGAGATCGCACCGCTGGCCTATATGCGCGGGCGAACGCTGTCGGATGCCTTCATCATCCTGGACGAGGCCCAGAATGCCACGGGCGCCCAGATGAAGATGTTCCTCACGCGCCTGGGCACCAACAGCCGCACCGTCGTCACTGGGGACAAGACGCAGATCGACCTGCCACATCGGGAGGATTCAGGCCTGATCCAGATCGAACGCATTCTTCCCGGCATTGACGGCATCGCCTTCTGCTACCTGAACGAGAGCGACGTGGTCCGCCATCGGCTCGTGCGCGAGATCATCCGTGCATATGCCGAAGACCAGAGCGGCTAGGGCGCTCGCGATGCCGCGCGGCCGCGGTGACGTGCGCGTATCGGGCCGGCGACCAGCGCTCGCTCCGGCCACGGTGCGGCGGACGGTGCAGGGCGTGCTCCGCGAAGAGCGCCGCGACGCCGACATTTCCATCACGTTCCTTGGCGCCCTCTCCATGCGCCGGCTCAACCATGAATACCTGGGCCGCGACCGGTCGACGGACGTAATCAGCTTCGGCCTTCCGGGCCCGTCAGGCCGCCTCGCCGGTGACGTCTATGTGTGCCGCGCCGTTGCGGCGCGGAATGCCCGGCGACTTGGGGTTTCCCTGCGCCAGGAACTGCTGCGACTCGTCATCCACGGTACGCTGCACGTGCTCGGCTACGATCATCCCGAGGACGATCACCGGATCCGCTCGCCGATGTGGCGGCGGCAGGAGCGATACGTGAAGAGGTTCGGCTGATGGCGGCATTGCAGCTCTTCCTGGCCCCGCTGCTGGCCGGCGTCTTCACCCTGTGGGCGGCCTGGCTCGCGCTGGCGGCCGAATCAGAGGCGGAACTCCCGCGCCTGTTTGCGGCGCGCATGGAGCAGGCCGGACCGCTGCGCCTCGAGCGGAGCCTGCACCTTGCGCACCTGGTGCTGGTGGTGCTCGCCGGCGCAATGGCGGGAGGCGCTGTCGCCTGGTGGACCTATCCCCCGATGACAGGCCTGGCACGCCTGCTCGCAGCCGTCGGCCTCGTTTGGGTGGTCGCTGACCTCCTGCCGCGGCTGGTGGCGTCCATCGCACCCGAGGTCGCGCGACCGGTGCAGCGCCTGGCCCTGCGCACCCTGATCCCCTTCCAGCCGCTCTTCCGCATGGTGGGCTGGGTCGAGCGGCGGGTGCGCACCAGTCTGGGAAGCCAGGAGGGCGCCGGGCACCTCGAGCGTGAGATGCTGGGCGGCGTCTTTGCGCTGGCCGAGACCATCGTCGCCGAGGTCATGACGCCGCGCATTGACATCATCGCGGTCGATGTGGCGATGGAACGCGACCAGGTGCTCGACCTGCTCCGAAGCTCCGAACATGCGCGGCTCCTCGTCTTCGACGGACACCCGGACAACATCGCAGGCGTCCTCTATGCCAAGGACATGCTGAACGCCCTGGACAGCCACTCGGCACCGGGACAGTGGACCGCCCTGATCCGGCCGGCGGCCTTCGTCCCGGAGGGCAAAACGCTGGACCGCCAGTTGCGCGACTTCAAGCGCGGACCGGGTCACCTGGCCGTCGTGGTCGATGAGTTCGGCGGCACGGCGGGAATCGTGACTCTCGAGGACATCCTCGAGCAGATCGTGGGCGAGATCCAGGACGAGCACGACACCGATGAGGTGGCGCCGGTGCTGCAGCTCGACGAGACCAGCTGGAGGGTGCTGGGTGGCGTGGGCCTTACCGAACTCGAGGGTTGGCTGGGCCACCAGTTTGCGCGGGAGGACGTCAGCACAGCGGGCGGCCTGGTGCTGGCGGAGTTCGGCCGCGTGCCCCGGCAGGGCGAGCGCGTCACGGTCGACAGCTACGAGTTCACCGTCGACCAGGTGGCGCGCCGGCGGATCCGCCGGCTCACCGTGCGGCGGCTCGAGCCGACCGCATCCGTGGAGGTCGAGTGATGACCTGGGCTGTCTTCGCGCTGGGACTCCTGCTGGCCACCCTCGGTGCCACCGCCGGCAGCGCCCTCATTGCGACCAGTCGTGCCGAACTGGCCCGCTTCGCGGCGACCCAGCTGCGGGGCGGTGGCATGCCGCTCGCCAGGCTTGCCGAAGTGGAGCGACTGCTCATCGCCGCATCGTCCACGACATCGCTCGGTGCATTGCTGCTCGGCGCCGCGCTCGTAGGGCTTCTGGCGGGCGCGGGCCGTATCACCTCGATGCTGGTGCTCTTGCTGGTGGGGATTCCAGCCGTGGTCGTCGGAGGGTACCTGCTGCCCCGGCTCTTTGCGACTCGTCGCGCCGAGCAGGCACTGCGCGCCACCCTGCCGGTGCTTCGCCCCTGGTCGGCGTTGCTCGCGCTGCTGCTGCCCTCTGATGGACCCGGCGCCGAATCGCGGTTCCGGGCCATACTCCGGGGTGGTGCGGCGGTGGATCCGGATGCGTCGGGCGAACTGGAACTGGTCGGTGGCGTGCTGACCTTTGCGGAGCGCCCGGTGCGCGAGGTGATGACGCCGCGCACAGACATCGTCGCGATCGCGGAGGATGCAAGCAAGGCCGAGATCGGGCAGGCCTTCGCCCAGAGCGGCTACAGCCGGCTCCCGGTGTATCGCGGTACCCTGGATGAGATCGTCGGGCATGCTGCACGCGTTCGACCTGTTCCGGCTGGAACAGGGTGCGCCGCTCCCGGTGCGACCGGTCGCCATGGCGCCCGCGAGCCGCGCCTGTGGAGACCTGCTCATCGACATGCAGCGGGAACGACGGCTGATGTCCGTGGTGCTCGACGAGTATGGCGGCACCGCGGGCATCGTCACGCTCGATGACCTGCTCGAGTCGATCGTAGGCGAGATCGTGGACGACGACGAGCCGGCTGCAGCCGTGGGGACCGGGTCCGGCGTGCTGGAAACCGACGGCAGCGCCTCGCGCGAGGCGATCGAGACGCAGTTCGATACCCGCCTTCCACCAGGCCGTTCGGCGTCGATCGGCGGATTGCTGGTGGAACTTGCCGGGCGGATCCCCGTTGCCGGTGAGCGATTCCTCGTCGCCGGTCTCGAGTTCGACGTGGTGCAATCCTCTCCCACCCGGGTGGAGCGGATCCTGATCCGCACGCCGCCCCCTCCCGCGATCGCCCTCCAGGGACGCACGCCATGAGCGACGTCGCCGAACGTGAACGCGAGGGGCTTGTGAGTGAGCTCGTCGCGCTCGTTCGCGACGGAAAGCTCGACCTCTTTGCCGCGCGGGCCGCGGAGCTCGAACCAGCCGACCTGGCGGACGTGCTCGCGGCACTCGAGGACAACGAGCGTGTCACGGCGGTGCAGGCCCTGCCGGCGGAGATCTCCAGCCAGGCATTGATCGAGATGCCGGACGAGGAGCACGCCGGCGAGACGCTGGCGGCGCTCGACCCCGAACAGGCGGCCGACATCGTCGAGGAGCTGGCCGACGACGACGCGGCTGACATCCTCGGTAACCTGGCCCCCGCGGAGCAGGAACGAATCCTCAGCGAAGTCGAGGACGAGGATCGCGCCGAGGTCGAGAAGTTGCTGGTTTACGACGCGAAGAGCGCCGGCGGGCTGATGACCACGCGGCTCGTCACCGTACCCAACACGGTGACGGTCGGTGAGGCGCTGGAAGAAGTGCGACGGCAGACCGAAGAGGTCGAGGACTTCTACGAGGTCTTCGTGGTGGATTCGCGCCGCCGCCTCGTGGGCGTGCTCTCGTTCCGGGCGCTCGCCATCAACCCGGCGTGGCGCCCGGTGAGGGAGATCATGGAGGCGCCGGTCGTCACCGTGGGACCGGAAGAGGACCAGGAAGAGGTGGCCCGGGTGCTCGCGCGCTACAACCTGCCGAGCGTACCGGTGGTCGACATGGATGGACGCCTGCTTGGCTGCGTCACCTTCGACGACGTCTCCGACGTGGTTGAGGCGGAGAACACGGAGGACATCCTTCGCTTCGGCGGTGTGTCGGCCGGCGAGGAATTGAAGGGTGACTGGCAGGCGGCCGTCAGGAGCCGCCTGCCGTGGCTGATGGTCAACCTGGTTACGGCGTTCGTGGCTGGGGCCGTGGTCCTGTCGCGGCAGGACGTGATCGCCAAGGTGGTCCTGCTCGCGGCCTACATGCCCATCGTGGCAGGCATGGGAGGCAATGCCGGCACGCAGGCGCTCGCTGTGACGGTCCGAGGCCTGGCCGTCGGCGTCATCCCGCGCGACCAGGCCTTTCGCGTCGTGGCGAAGGAAATGACCGCCGGGCTCATCAACGGGCTCGTCAACGGCACCATCGTGTGCATCGTGGCGCTCCTGCTCGGCCATGGGGCCAAGCTGGGGATCGTGGTGTTCCTGGCGATGAGCGTGAACCTGTTTGTGGCTGGCTTCGCCGGGGCGTTCATTCCGATCCTGCTCGAGCGGGTCGGCGTCGACCCCGCGATCGCCTCGTCGATCTTCGTCACCACTTTCACCGACGTCTGCGGGTTCTCGCTCCTCCTCGGCCTGGCGAGCGCGCTGCTCATCTGATGCGACCGGTTGTCATCGTCGGCCGGCTGTCGCCGTTCATCCTCGCCTTCCTTCGTGATCGCCGGCGCTGGATCCTGTTGGGCGGCCCCGCGCGGCGTACGCCCGAGGACCACGAACGTCGCGCCATCCGGCTGGTCGACACCCTCGCGATCCTCGGACCGACCTTCATCAAGCTGGGGCAGGTCTTTGCGGCGCGCGCCGATCTCCTTCCGGCGCCATATCTCGCGGCGATGATGCGGCTCACCGACCAGGTGCCCCCGCTCGCGCCGGGCGTTGCGGAGCGGGTGGTCCAGGAGGAGCTGGGCGGCACGGTGGCAACCCACTTCGAGCGCTTCGATCCGGTGCCGCTCGCGGCCGCCTCGCTGGGGCAGGTGCACCGGGCGCGCTATGCGGGACGCGACGTGGTGGTGAAGGTGCTGCGGCCGGGGGCGGAGGCGATGGTGCGTCGGGATCTCGACATTTCCTTCCGGATGCTGTTCGTCCTCAACCTGCTGTTCCCGAACCATCACATGCGGGCCCTGTCGGCCATCGTGAGCGAGTTCGCGAAGCGGATCGGGGATGAACTCGACTTCCGGGACGAGGCGCGCAATGCCGAAACGATGCGCCGCAACTTCGCCGCCGAGCCGCGCGTCGTCGTGCCCGAGGTCATTACATCGTTTACCCGGCGCCGCGTGCTGGTCCTGGAGTACGTCGAGGGCACCCGCGTCGACCGCCTGCACGAACGGCTCGCGTCCGGTGAACTCCGGCTGGATACGCTCATGGGTACCCTCGTCGAGGTGTACCTCAAGATGATGCTCGAGGACGGCTTCGTGCACGCCGACCCGCATCCGGGCAACCTGCTCATCGATCCTGCCGGTCGCCTGGTGCTGCTGGACTTCGGGATGGTGGTCCGGGTGGAGCAGGAACTCCGGACGCGGCTCATCCAGACGGTGCTGGCGGTTGCGCGCCAGGATGTCGATGGTGTCATCAACGGATTCTACGCGTTGGGCATCCTCGACCCCGACGTGGACCGTGGCACCGTGCAGGACGCGGCCCGCCACCTCATGAGCGCGGTACAGCGGGAGGACGCGACGCCGCGGCACATCCAGCAGGTGGTTGAAGAGGTGCTGCAGACCTTCTACGACTGGCCGCTGATGCTGCCGAGCGACCTGGTCTATTTTGGTCGCGCGGCGGTGCTGGTGGAAGGCGTCGCGCTGCGGTACGACCCGAACTTCAACGTGGCCGGTGCCGCGCGTCCGGTGGTGACCCACTTCGCCGCGCGGCTCCTTGGGGGCGCCGCCGGCGAGGCCAGGGCGCGCCTCGCCGACTGGGGCACGGAGCTCACCACCGCCGTGCGCTCACTGCGGGAGTTGCTGCGCCGGGTGGAGCGGGAAGAATTCCGGGTGCGCTGGCATCCGCGTGACACGCTCGAGCTGCAGCGTTTCCTGGCGCAGCAGGTGCGCCGCGCCCTGCTCGCCTTCTTCGCCTTCACCTTCGGGCTGGTAAGCGTCGTGATCTGGGCGGTGAGTCGCCGACTCGAGGTGTTGCTTGTCGGCCTGACGGTCTCGTTCGGCATGTTCCTGGTCATATTCCTGCTCCCAAGTCACCTCTTCCAGAATCCCTTGCGGTACCGCCGCTCATGGCCGGAGCGCTGATGCGTCGGAGCGTGGTGCTGGTTCCCAAATTGTTCTCCACCCTGCAGGGCTACACCCGCCAGCAGTTCGCCGCCGATGTGAATGCCGGCGTGATCGTCGGGATCGTGGCGCTGCCGCTGGCAATCGCGTTCGCGATCGCGAGCGGCGTGCCGCCGGAGCGGGGACTCTATACCACCATCGTCGCGGGATTCCTTATCTCGCTGCTCGGCGGCTCGCGGGTACAGATTGGCGGCCCGACCGGCGCCTTCGTCGTCATCGTGTATGGAATCGTGCAGCAGTACGGCTATGACGGCTTGTCGGTCGCCACGCTCATGGCGGGCGCGATGCTCATCGCGCTGGGACTCGTGGGCCTGGGCGGAGTCATCAAGTTCATCCCCCACCCGGTGACGACCGGATTCACCGCCGGCATCGCGCTCATCATCTTCACGAGCCAGATCAAGGACCTGCTGGGATTCCAGCTGGAGGCGCTGCCCGCCGACTTCATCGGCAAGTGGGGTGTGTACTTCTCACATGCACTCGCCGTTTCCATGCCGGTCGTGGCCGTGTCGGGCGCAACGCTGGTGATCCTGCTGCTCTGGCCGAAGCTGCGCAACCGCATCCCGGGCCCATTCGTGGCGCTCGTGGTCACCACCATCATGGTGCAGGCGCTTGATCTGCCGGTCGAGACCATCGGCAGCCGGTTCGGGCCGATTCACGCGACGCTGCCGTTGCCTCGGCTTCCCGCCATCTCGTGGCATGACGTGACCCGGCTGGTACAGCCGGCAATCACGATCGCACTCCTCGGTGGCATCGAGTCGCTCCTCTCGGCGGTGGTGGCGGACGGCATGATCGGCAGCCGCCATCGGTCGAACATGGAACTGGTAGCCCAGGGCGTGGCGAACATTGCCAGCCCGATCTTCGGCGGGATCCCCGCCACCGGTGCCCTCGCGCGCACCGCCACCAACGTCAAGAACGGTGGCCGGACGCCGGTCGCGGGCATGGTGCACGCCCTGTTCGTCCTCCTGGTCATGCTCTTCTTCGGGAAGTGGGCGGCACTCATCCCGATGGCGACGCTTGCGGGCATTCTGGTGGTCGTGGCGTATCACATGAGCGAGTGGCGGACGTTCCGGGCCGAATTGCGCTCACCCCGGAGCGACGTGCTCGTGCTTCTCACGACCTTCCTGCTCACCATCCTGGTCGACCTGACGGCGGCGGTGGAGGTCGGCATCGTGCTCTCCGCATTCCTCTTCATGAAGCGGATGAGTGAGGTGACCAATGTGCGGATGATCACCGATGAGCTGTCGGATGACGAGGACCCGGACGCCGAGGCCGCCCGGGCCCGGGGGCGCCAGCTCACGGTGCCGCCCGGGGTCCAGGTGTATGACGTGAACGGGCCCTTCTTCTTCGGTGCGGCCGAGTCGTTCAAGGAAGCGATGCTCGCTGGCGGAGGCGGGGCGGCACCGCGAGTGCTGATCCTCCGAATGCGGCAGGTGCCGACGATTGACGCGACGGGTATCAGTGCCCTGAGGGACGTGACGCGCCGCAGCCGCAAGGAGGGAACGGCGGTGATACTCTGCGGCGTCGATGAAGGTCCGCGGGAAACGATGGAGCGCGCCGGTCTCGTCGAGGAAGTGGGAGCAGGGCGATTCGTGCCGACCTACCGGGAAGCCCTGGAGCTTGCGAGCCGACTGGTTGCGGAAGGGGGCCGGGCAGCATAGGGCAGTCCTGCCTGTGCGCTTGCTCCCCCCGTCCGGCCGGATCACCTTTCGCTTCCCGACATGGGGCGCGAGGAGGAACACAGCGACATGAAGACATCGACACGCACACGAACCCCGGCGGGAAGCCGGAGTCGCCAGGCCACCATTGCGGCGGTCATGACTCGGCTCGAGGCGATCCGGCCGGGCCCGCACTGGGTAGTTTCCTGCTATCTCAAGATCGAGCCACGCGACCGGTCGCGCGGCAAGTACCTCATCAAGCTCAAGAATCGAGTGCGTGAGTTTCAGCGCGCGCTGCCGCGCCTCGGGCTGGACCGCGCGGCGGCCGAAACGGTGCTAGCCGACCTGGAGCGGATCCAGCAGTATCTTCGCGCGCCGGGCAACCTCCCGGCAGCGCACGGAATCGCGCTCTTTGCCTGCAGCGGCCTCAAGCTCTTCGAGGCAGTGGCACTCCCATTCGTGCATCGTTCGCGGCTGGCCGTGGATCACTCTCCCCTCGTGCGCGAGCTGGTGGCCGCGCAGGAGGAATTTGGCCGGCTGTACGCCGTCGTCACCGATCGATCGGCGGCGCGCATCTTCGAGGTCACCGCGGCCGAAGCGAGAGAAGTGGCCGCGCTCACGGCCTCGAGCACCCGAGGCGGCCGGTTTCGGGCCGATCAGGATGCCCCCGGATGGGGAGAGTACCACTACAACAACCGCATCCGCGAGGAGAAGCAGCGGCATTACGATGCGGTGGCCCGGGCGCTCTTCACGCTCGACCGGGCGGCGCCCGCGCATGGCATCCTGGTGGCAGGAACCGGCAGCGACGCGGCGGCCCTCACGCCGTTCCTGCACCAGTCGCTGCAGGAGCGGGTGGTGGCGACGATCAAGCTGAACGCGCGTGAGGTCTCGCCGGCAGCGGTGCATGAGGCGGCGCTGGCGGCGCGGGAGCTGTTCAAGCGCGAGGAGGAGCGGATACTGGTGGAGGAGGTGCGTCAGCGCGCCGGCGAGGGCTGGGCGGTGAGCGGGGTATCCGATACCTTGCGCGCGCTCGCGCGCGGCCAGGTTCGCACGCTCCTCGTAGCGGCCGATGCGAGCGAACCGGGCTTCCGCTGTGGCCCGGGAGGCCGGCTGGTGCTCGATGCGCGCGATTGCCGGGGAGAGGGGGAGGCGCTCGCGGTCGTGGACGTGGTAGACGACGCGATCGAGGACGCGCTGGGCCAGGGGGTCGAGGTCAACGTCATAATCGGGCCGGAGGCGGCGGCGCGTATCGACGGCCTCGGTGCTCTCCTGCGGTTCCGGTGATCCCGTCGACGGTTCTCTTCGATGCCGGCAACACGCTGGTGTTTCTCGACTACAATCGGCTTGCCAGCGCGATCGGCGCGGCGCTCGGCCTGCCCCTTACAGAGGCGCTGCTGCGGCAGCACGCGGCGGAAGCCGCGATCGCCATGGAGCAGGGCAGGCTCACCGACCGGGAGCGTGGCACCGTCTTCCTCCTGACCCTGTTCGAACGGGCTGGCGTGCCGGCCGGCCGTTCCGAGGAGCTCAAGGCGGCGCTCCTGGAGCTACACCGTCGGACGCATCTCTGGGGTGCTACGGAGCCGGGCACGGCCGAGGCGCTGGCGAGGCTGAAGCGCGCCGGCCTCCGGCTGGCGGTAGTGTCGAACAGCGATGGCCGTGCCACCGCAGCGCTGGCCGCCACGGGGTTGCTCGATGCGTTCGAGTTCGTCATCGACTCCGGCGAGGTGGGCGTGGAGAAACCCGATCCGCGCATCTTCCAGATCGCGCTCGACCGTCTGGGCGTGAGCGCCGCCGAGACCCTGTACGTCGGGGATCTGTATGAGGTCGACGTGGTTGGCGCGCGGGCGGCCGGGCTCGATGTGGTATTGCTCGACCCTGACGGGGCGCATGCAGGACGCGACGTGCGGACGGTTCGTTCCGTCGCCGAGCTTGCAGACGGACTGCTTGCCGCGCACGCGGCGTGATTCGCCTCCTCTCTTCCTGAGCTAGTCACATGGCGCGATCGCGCTCCAAAGAAGCACACACCACGACGAAGCCAAGCCGGCTCCGTGCCCTCACGGAAGAGTATCTCGCACTTGCCGCCCGGCTGCGGGAAGGCGGTGGTGCAACGCGCGTAAAGCGGATGCATGAGAAGGGACAGCTCAGCCCGCGGGAACGAGTCGCCCGCCTCCTGGACACCGGCGCGCCATGGTTCGAGATCGGGCTCCTCGTCGCGTACGACCGGTACGACGGGCAGGCGCCCGGCGCCGGCGTGATCACGGGCGTGGGCGTGGTCGAGGGGCGCGAGGTGGTAGTGGTGGCCAACGATGCCACGGTGAAGGCCGGGAGCTGGTGGCCGGAGACCATCACCAAGATCCTGCGGGCGCAGGAGGTCGCGATGCGCCAGCGCATCCCGATCATTTACCTGGTCGACAGTGCCGGCGTGAACCTGCCATACCAGGAAGGGGTGTTTCCGGGCCAGTACGGCGCGGCCCGCATCTTCTACTACAACTCGCTCATGCGGCGCTACCTGAGAGTGCCGCAGATCAGCGCCGTGATGGGCAGCTGTATCGCCGGGGGTGCCTACCTGCCGGCCCTGAGCGACGTGATCTTCATGGTTGAGGGCACCAGTTTCATGGGGTTGGGAGGCCCCAACCTGGTCAAGGGAGCCACCGGGCAGACGATCGACGCGGAAAGCCTCGGCGGGGCGCGGACCCACACCGAACTCAGCGCGGTCGCGCACTACCGGGCAGCCACCGACCAGGAGTGTCTGGCGCGCATCCGGGAGTATGTCGGGCGACTGCCGCTGACGGGCGGAGTGCAGCACGCCCGGCAGGATACCCGGCCTCCATCCCGCGACCCGGCCGATCTCTACGACGTGTTGCCCCACGATCATCGGCTGTCGTACGATGCCCGACAGGTGCTGGCCTGCCTCCTCGATGGCGGGCGGCTGGACGAGTTCCAGCCCGACCTCGCCCGGGAAATGATCTGCGGCCACGCCCATGTCGAGGGGTGGCCCGTCGCCGTGATCGCGAACTCCCGCGGCATCATCCGTGGCCGCGAGGGCGAGCGACCGCGCTTCGGCGGCATCATCTATACGGAGAGTGCCGAGAAAACCGCATACTTCATCGAGACGGCCAACCGGGAGCGGCTCCCGATTCTCTTCGTGCAGGACGTGAGTGGTTTCATGGTGGGCGCGGACGCGGAGCACTCCGGCATCATCCGCGCCGGGGCCCACTTCGTCGAGGCGATGGCCACGGCGACGGTGCCCAAGATCGTGCTCACCGTCAATCATGCGTCCGGTGCGGGGTACTACGCGATGGCGGGCCAGGGATTCGATCCCGACTTCATCATCTCCTGGCCCACGGGACGAATGGCGGTCATGGAAGGCGAATCGGCAGTGATGGCCGTTCATGGTGCCGAGATCGCAAAGGCCCAGGCCGCCGGCGCGGCCCTCCCCGACGCCGTGAAAGCATCGGTCGAGGAAATGCGCGCCGACTACGAGCACCAGCTGGACGCGCGATACGCCGCGGCGAGGGGATTTGTCGATGCCATCGTCACCGCCGAGGAGACGCGCGACCAGGTGGCATTCCTCCTGCAGGTCACGGCGCGGTACGCGGGGCCGCATCTGGGCCCGTTCGTGTTACCGCCGCCGGATCCTGCAGGCAACATCTAAGGTCGGCAACACCAGGAACCGCCACCGGGCGGTCCTTCACTCTTTCTGCTGTCGAAGGGGGGCGATGTGCGACTGCTGACCAGGGGTCTCCGACTCGCGCTCGTGTCACTGCTGGGTACTTACGGCATCTCGGTTGCCCAGGTCACCGAGATCGACGTCGGGGTGATGGGCGGCGCGAGCCTGCCGACGAATGATGCGGCGGATTTTTACGTGGCGGGCTGGAATGCGACCGGCACGCTGCGGGTCGTGCCGGCCAACTGGCCGGTCGGCCTGCAGTTCGACGGCACCTATGCGAGCTACAATCGCAACGATGCCAACCTGGCCGACCGTGGAATGAGCATCGTGACTGGTGCCGTCTCGGTCGTGTACCAGGTGGAACTCGATGCGACCCCGATCGAGCCCTATCTCCTTGCCGGACTCACCATCAACCACCTCGCGGTGGAAAATGCGCGCACTATTGTGAATTATGGCTCGAGTACCAACCTCGGGCTCACACTCGGCGGCGGGGTCGCGTTCAAGAGCGAGAACGCCCGGATTGCTCCCCTCGTGGACTTCCGGCTCTACGGCATCTTCGGGGGCGATCCCCGGCAGGGTGCATACATCAACCTGAACGTCGGTTTCCTCATCCTTCTCAAGGGGCGTCACTCCGCTCCATGAGCCCGACACGCGGTTTCATACCGGTGGTCGACAACCCCGCTGCTCCTCGTTGCCCTGGGCGCCTGCGCTCCCAAGGCTCCCCCGGCGGTTTCGCCGTCACCGCAGTCCACCGCGCCGGCGCCGGCAGTGTCGTCAGCTGCCCAGCGAAAACTGCCTCCCCCGGTGCTCGCGCCGGAGGCCGCGTTCCGGCGCGGATGGATGCCCCTCGCGCCTACCGGCATACCCGTCTTTGCGGCGGCGCACCCGACGTACGACGGGCGCGGCGTACTCATCGCCATTCTGGACAGCGGTATCGATCCAACCATTCCCGGGCTGGGTCTCACCAGCACCGGCGACCGGAAGATTCTCGATCTCCGCGATTTCTCGGGCGAGGGTCGCGTCGCGCTGACGCGGCTCACGCCCGCGGGTGACACGGTAACTATTGCGGGTCACCGTCTCGGTGGATTTTCGCATGTCCGCGCGATGGATGCCGACGGCCCATGGTACGGGGGTTCGATAGCCGAACTGCCGCTGGGCGACGCGGAAGCGGCTGACTTGAACGCCGACGGAGACGTCGCGGACACGATGCTGGTGGTCGTGACTCGCGCTTCGGATGGCTGGGTGCTGTTCGCCGACACCAATGGCGATGGCTCGCTGAGTGACGATCGCGCGGTCCATGACTTCCTCGTGGCCCGCGAGACATTCGGTTGGGCTCCCCACGGCGCCACGCCTTACGTGAACCTCGCGGTCAACATTGCCGAGATCGACGGCCTGCCGACGCTGGACCTGTTCTTCGACACCAGTGCCCATGGCTCGCACGTGGCCGGCATCGCTGCCGGGCACGATTTGTATGGCGTGAAAGGATTCGACGGCGTGGCCCCAGGGGCGCAACTCATTGGGCTCAAGATCGCGGATGACGCGCAGGGCGGCATTTCTCGCACGGGCAGCATGATCCGAGCGATGGACTACGCCATCCGCTTCGCCGAGTCCCGGCGGATGCCGCTGGTCATCAACATGAGTTTCGGGGTGGGCAACGAACTCGAGGGCCAGGCACGCATCGATCATCTCATTGACTCGTCGCTCGCCCGCCATCCCGGCGTGGTGTTTACGATCAGCGCCGGCAACGACGGCCCTGGCCTTTCCACACTGGGCTTTCCCGGGTCGGCCACCCGAATCATCTCCGTCGGTGCCCTCTTCCCGGGCGTCTTCCTCTCGCTCGACGCCGCGGATCCGGCACCGGCCAATACCATCGCGGATTTCAGCGCGCGAGGTGGCGAAGTGGCCGGCCCCGACCTTGTGACACCGGGTGTCGCCTACTCGACCGTGCCCCTGTGGGACCGTGGTGGCGAACGCGAGGGTGGCACCAGCATGGCGTCGCCCCATGCGGCTGGACTGGCGGCGAGGCTCGCGTCAGCGGCACACCAGGAAGGGAAGGCGCCGTCCGCCTGGGCGATACGGCAAGCGCTGATGGTCACGGCGCAGCCACTCGACGGCGCCACCTTCGTGGACGAGGGTACCGGGATCCCCGACCTGTCGCGCGCCTGGTCCTGGCTCCGGACGCGAACTGAGATCCCATTCGTGTCCGTCACCTCGGCGAGCGGCACCTCGGGGGCGTTCATCGTTGGTGGCCTCAATGAAGCGTCGGCTACGCAGCGTTTCGTACTGCGGCGCGAAGGCGGTAAGGGCACCATTGCGCTGCGCTTCCGCAGTTCGGCCCAGTGGCTTGACGCTCCGGCGCCCGCGACCCTCGGCACCGACTCGCTCGTCGTTGCTGCGCGGCTGCGCGCGGCGTCGCTCTTCGAAGCCGGGTGTCTACGTCGGCGTGATTACCGGCTGGAGCACGGATACCCTCGCTGGCCCGCTGGTGCGACTGGTAACTACGGTTGTGGTGCCGTACCGCGATACCGACATCGACCTCAAGCAACTCCGGGTCGGGACCGGGCAGTGGCTGCGCATTCCGTTCGCCGTGGACTCGGCTCAGCCCTTCACCGTGCATGTGAGTTCCGATGCGGCGTCACCGCCGCTGGCCTACCTGCACGAGCCGGCGGGGATGCCTTACCGTGACAACAGCTCCCGTCCCGCCGGTGACGGCGACCGGGCCGCCGTCTACGACGTACTCGGCCGGGATGCGATCCCTGGGAACTACGAGCTGGTCGTGCAGGCATCGCAATTCGAGGGGGCGGGGTTCAACGTCAGCATCCTGCATTCACCGGTGCGACTTGGTCTTTCGGGCAGCGCCGCGGGTCTCGAGGCATCGGTGATGAACCTGACGCGCGACGGGGTGCGGGCCGATGTCGGTGCGGCAATCGTGGGGGCAGGCAAGGTGGAGCAGGTCCGGTCATCGGGTAGTGCACGACGCGACTTGCCGATCGAGGTGCCGGCCTGGGCCCGCGGCATTCAGGTCGACGTGCAGATGCCGAGGACAGAGTGGGGCCGCTTCACCGATCTCGGACTCAGTCTCTTCGACTCCGCCGGGCATCAGCTGGCCAAGGCGCCTCTCAATTACTCGTTCGGCCGTCTCGAGCACGAACTTGACGCGGGGCGGGTGAAGCAGCGCATGACGGTGTCGCTGTTCCCCGGGTTTGCGCTGCCCGAGGACGTGGCGCCCTGGGAACTGACGGTCACCATTCGCTTCTATTCCGATTCGGCGCAGGCCCTGACGCCGGGTGACGAGCGCGCCCTCACCCTCGGTCCCGGCGAAACGCGGACGATGCGATTCTCTCCCACCGCGGCGTCCCGGGCGATGCCGTCGGGCTACGTGCCGCTCGGGCTCCTGCTCGCGCGGACCGGTGAAGATGAAATCTGGGCGACGGAGGCCGTGCTGGCTCCCATCACCGGAGTCGGCTCCAGGTGACCGATGTGCTGCTGTCGGAACACCGAGACGGGGTCCTGACGCTCACGCTCAACCGGCCGGACAAGCGCAACGCGCTCAACGGCGCCGTGGTGGAGGCGCTGCATTCCGCGCTCGACGCGGTCGACCTCGATCCGGAAGTCCGCGTGGTGGTGCTTCGTGGTGCCGGACGTGATTTCTGCGCTGGTGCCGATCTCGATGAGCTCCTGGTGTCCGCCGACCGTTCACCGGCCGACAACGAACGGGAGGCGCTGCGGCTCGGTGCGCTGCTCGGGCGGCTGCGTTCCTGCCCCAGGCCGGTCGTGGCGGTAGTGCAAGGGCGCGCCCTGGCCGGTGGGGCGGGGCTGGTGTCGGCCTGTGATCTCGTGGTTGCGGCCGAAACAGCCCAGTTTGGATATCCGGAGATCCAGCGGGGGTTCGTCCCCGCGATGGTCATGGTGTTCCTGCGGCGGCTGACCGGCGAGAAGCTCGCGTTCGACCTCGTAGCGACTGGGCGGCTGCTCGGGGCCGCGGAGGCGCTCGCCGCAGGTTTGGTTACCCGGGTCGAACCCGATGCCGGACTCGATGCCGCCGCGCAACGGCTGGTGGCGGGACTGGCCGGCGCCAGCGCGTCGGCGCTCCATCTCACCAAGAAGCTCTTCTACGAACTCGACGGCGCAAGCGTGGAGGACGGCATCGCATTGGGGGCGCGAATCAATGCGCTCGCGCGGACCACGGCGGACTTCCGCGAGGCCATTGCCCGGTTCCTTTCGCGGTGACCCGCTCAGTCGCGCGGTGCGCGCGGGTCGCCTATGTTGAAACGAATCTTCAACCAGCGGGGACACTGATGGGCAGAATGATCCGGTTGGCAGCGGTGGTATGTGCCGTCGTTGCGATTTCGTCGCGCGCCGAGGCCCAGGCTCCGGCGGCAAAGCCAAGCCCCCTCAAAGCCGCTGCCAATGAGTACAGTTTCGAGATCCGGCCGACGGTCGGTCTGGTCATCCCGCTTGCGCCATCGGGCGATGTCGGCTGGGACATCGGTGGCAGCTTCAGGGTAAAGCCGCCAAGCTGGCCGGTCGGCCTGCAGCTCGACCTGATCTGGATCGACCTGAGCTACAGCCTGTTCCAGTTCACGCTCGACGGCGTCTATCAGTTCTCGTATTCGTCCGGTTTCGAGCCGTATGCCATTGTTGGCCTCGGCATGTACGACGGCGAGTTCGGCCTCAATGCAGGCCTGGGCGCCGATTTCGCCATCTCCGGGTCGCCGATCGGCTTCTTCGCCGAAACCCGCTTCCACGTGGTGTTCGAGTCGGGGGACAATCCGAACCTGCTCCCGATCAACGCGGGCGTGCGGATCCGGTTCTAGGATGCGACTCCGACTTTTGGCGCTGGCGCTCGGTTGCCTGGCCGGCGCCAGCGGACGGGCCTCGGCGCAGGAGATCAGCGCCGGCGTCCGCGGCGGGGTGACATTTCCCGCCGGCACCTACGGCGATTCGGCGTCGTCGCTCGGAACGGGGTGGAACGTTGGCGGGGTTGCCCGGGTGGTTTTCGGATCGTCGCACTTTGGCGTGCAGCTCGATGCCGGCTTCAGCTCCAACGCGATCGAAGGGGTTCCGTACGGCAGCGTGCAGGATTGGCAGGCGGGACTCGGGCTCTTCTTTCTGGTGCTGCCGATGTCGGCCCCGATACGGCCGTACGTGCTGCTGGGCGGAGGGATCGACTATTGGCAGGACAATGGCGGCAACGGCCTGACGCCGGCGCTGTATGGTTCGGCGGGCGTCGATCTTCGGCTTGACCCCATCGCGCCCTATACCGAGGTGCAGTATCGCAACGTGGTGACTCCCGGCTCCGACCTCAGGACGGTGCAGCTCATCTTCGGCCTGCGCTACATAATCGGCTACCGCTAGCGCTACATGTTCCGCCGGTATTGGCCCCCCACCTCATAGAGCGCGGCCGAGAGCTGCCCCAGGCTGCATACCTGCGCGGCCTCCATCAGCTGGGCGAACACATTTCCCGACGACAGCGCCGAGTGCTTGAGCGCGGCGAGGGCGAGCGGCGATTCGCCGGCGTTTCTCGCCTCGAAAGCCTCGCGGGATTCGATCGCAAACTCCTTCTCCTCCGCCGTGGAGCGGATGACCTCGGCCGGCATCGTTGTTGGTGATCCGGACGGATCGAGGAAGGTGTTCACGCCGATGATCGGCAGCGTGCCGTCGTGCTTCCGCTTCTCGTAGAGCAGCGACTCGTCCTGTATCCGGCTCCGCTGGTACATCCGCTCCATGGCGCCAAGCACGCCGCCACGCTCCGAAATGCGGCGGAACTCGAGCATGACGGCTTGCTCCACCAGGTCGGTGAGCTCCTCCACCACAAAGCTGCCCTGCAGCGGGTT
Source organism: uncultured Gemmatimonadales bacterium (assembly GCA_963822925.1). Lineage (GTDB taxonomy): Bacteria > Gemmatimonadota > Gemmatimonadetes > Gemmatimonadales > GWC2-71-9 > JAGGAG01. The sequence continues at coordinate 21,579 of CAWGJN010000009.1, read as the reverse complement.
CTCGTTCCGGGCGAGGCCCAGTTCCTGGTTGATGATGAGCTGGATCGCCATCGCGCGCCGCACGCTCTCCTCGGTGGGCGTGGTGATCGCCTCGTCATAGGCATTGGTGTGGAGCGAGTTGCAGTTGTCGTACAGGGCGTAGAGCGCCTGCAACGTAGTGCGGATGTCGTTGAACGAGATCTCCTGAGCGTGCAGACTGCGTCCGGAGGTCTGGATATGGTACTTGAGTCGCTGCGAGCGATCGTTCGCGCCGTAGCGCAGCCGCATCGCCTTGGCCCAGATGCGCCGGGCGACGCGGCCGATGACGGCATACTCCGCATCGAGGCCGTTGGAGAAGAAGAACGACAGGTTGGGGGCGAAGTCGTCCACCCGCATGCCGCGCGACAGGTAGTACTCGACGTAGGTGAATCCGTTGGCCAGGGTGAAGGCCAGCTGCGTGATCGGATTGGCGCCCGCCTCGGCGATGTGATAGCCGGAGATGGACACAGAATAGAAATTCCGCACCCGACGCTCGATGAAATATTGCTGCACGTCACCCATCATGCGGAGCGCGAATTCGGTCGAGAAAATGCAGGTGTTCTGGGCCTGGTCCTCCTTGAGGATGTCAGCCTGCACGGTGCCGCGAACCCGGCTCAGGGTCGACGCCCGGATGCGCTCATAGACGTCGAGCGGCAGCACGTCATTGCCGCTGACGCCAAGCAGGTGGAGGCCCAGCCCGTCGTTTCCGTCCGGCAGGTCGCCCCGGTAGCGCGGACGGGGCAACCCCCGCTCCGCGTAGCGCGCGTCGATTCGGGCGCCCACCGCATCGGCCTGGCCCTGTTCCCGCAGCCAGCGTTCGCACTGTTGGTCAATCGCCGCGTTGAGGAAGAACGCCAGCACCATCGGGGCGGGACCGTTGATCGTCATCGAGACCGACGTGGCCGGGTCACAGAGGTCGAATCCGGAATACAGCTTCTTGGCGTCGTCGACCGTGGCGACGCTCACCCCCGCGTTGCCGATCTTGCCGTAGATGTCGGGACGCCGCGCCGGGTTCTCGCCGTACAGCGTCACCGAGTCGAATGCGGTCGAGAGGCGCTTGGCCGGCATGCCGTTCGACACGTAGTGGAACCGCCGGTTGGTGCGCTCGGGGCCGCCCTCGCCCGCGAACATGCGCGCCGGCTCCTCTCCCTGCCGCTTGAGGGGGAACACCCCTGCCGCAAAGGGGAACATGCCCGGGGGCGCTTCGGTGAGCAGCCAGCTGAGAATGTCACCCCAGTCGGAGTAATGCGGCAGGCTTACCTTGGGCACGCGCGTCCCTGACAGCGACTCGGTGAAGAGGTCCTGGCTGATCACCTTGTCACGGACCTTGAACTCGTACCGGTCGGCACGATAGCGCGCGACCATGGCCGGCCACTCGGCGAGCAGCCGGCGTGATTCCGGGGTGAGCCGGGCCTCGAGTGCCCCATGCTCGGCCTCCAGCTCCGCAATCCATGCGGGCGCCTTGCCGTCGGTCTGTTCCACCCGGACGACACCGCCCGACACCGGTTCCTGCACCGCCAGTGCCGCCTGCCCCTCGCGGGAGCGGAGCTGCTCCATGGCCCCGTGCAGCTGATACATGCGCCGGGCGATGGCGGCCTGCTCATGCACGAACCGGGCATACCCTTCGGCACCCTCCACGATCTCGGCGAGGTAGCGGCCCCGTTCGGCCGGGATGATCCGCGGCGTTTCGCCAGCGGATGCCACCAGCGCCCGCTGCGGTTGGAAGGGAACGCCGGTCTTCCTGGCGATCGTCTCGAGTGTCGCAGTGAAGAGCCGGTTCATCCCGGCGTCGTTGAACTGCGCCGCGATCGTGCCGAAGATCGGCAGGCTCTCATCGGCCGCATCCCAGAGCTGCCGGTTCCGCTTGTATTGCTTCCGCACGTCGCGGAGGGCATCCAGGCTGCCGGGCTTGTCGAACTTGTTGATGGCCACCAGGTCGGCAAAGTCGAGCATGTCGATCTTTTCGAGCTGCGTGGCCGCACCATACTCTGCGGTCATCACGTAAAGCGACACGTCGGCGTGCTCGGTGATCTCCGTATCCGACTGCCCGATGCCGGAGGTCTCGACGATCACCAGGTCGAAACCCGCTGCGCGGCAGATGTCGATCGACTCGCGAACGTGCTTGCTGAGGGCGAGGTTCGATTGCCGCGTGGCCAGGGACCGCATGTACACGCGGGGATCGTGTACCGCGTTCATGCGAATACGATCGCCGAGAAGCGCGCCGCCGGTGCGGCGGCGAGAAGGGTCGACCGAAATGATTGCGATGGTGCTGCTGGGGAGGGCGGCAAGGAAGCGGCGCACGAACTCGTCGACCAGCGAGGATTTTCCGGCGCCGCCCGTGCCGGTGACGCCCAGCACCGGGGCCTTGGCCGCCGCCAGTCGCGCCGCCAGGCCTTCGCGCAGGTCGGCGACGCGCTCGGGTTCATTCTCGGCAAGGGAGATGAGCCGTCCCAGCGTTTTCGGATCACGCGCCGGCACCGCCGCCCAGGCTGCGTCGAGGTCGATCGTCGGCCTGGCGCGGTCGCACCGCCGCAGCAGGTCGTCGATCATGCCCTGCAGGCCCATCGCACGTCCGTCATCCGGCGTGTAGATGCGGGTGATGCCGTAGCGGTGGAGTTCCTCCACCTCCTGCGGCAGGATGGTGCCTCCGCCGCCCCCGAAAATCAGGATATCGGCGCCGCGCTCGGCCAGCAGGTCGTGCATGTACTTGAAGAACTCGAGATGCCCGCCCTGGTACGACGTGACGGCGATGGCCGTGGCATCCTCCTGGATGGCGCACTCGACGATCTCGGCAGCCGACCGGTTGTGACCGAGATGGATGACCTCGGCCCCGGACGCCTGGATGATCCGGCGCATCACGTTGATCGCCGCATCGTGCCCGTCGAACAGGGACGCAGCGCTGACGATCCGTATCGGGCGACGGGGCTTCGGTTCAGCCGCAGTCGGCAGGGGCAGGGCCTGGGTCATTCCGTCTCCGGTCATGCGCCAAATCTAGGCAGGTCACGAGCTTTCCGCCCGGCAGATGGCGGTTCCATTCGGTACCTTTCCCGGATGCCTACGACCGAAGGTACCGCCCCGTTTCCCACCGTCGGCTATGCGGCCTGGCGGGCTGGTGTGGAGGCGGAACTGGGATCCGATGCGCTATCCCGCAGGCTCCGCGCCATGACGGAGGACGGGATCGCGATCGAGCCACTGTACGCCCCGGGTGGTCCGGGGGACGGCGAGGCACGGAACCTGGCGGGGCGGGTGGCGGGTCTGCGGGCCGACAGCAGCGACGGCTGGCGGATTCGGCAACGGTTTCCGATCGACGCTGCTGCAGGCACACTGGATACCGCTGTCGCGAGCGGCGTGCAGTCGCTCGAATTCACCTGCAGGAATCCCGAGGAGTTGAGGTTGGTGTCCGGCTTCGTGCCGCAGCTCGGCCGCGCCGGAATCGAAACGAGCGTCGAAGGGCTGGCATCACTCACTGATGTCGATGTCGACGCAGCTGCGCTCGGTCCGCTGTCCTTGGGCCTTGATCCGGTCGCCAGCTTCTTCCGTGGTGGCGGCACCACGGGCGAGCTGACTCGCGACATGGGCACGCTGGGCCTGGCAGCGCAGCTCGACCGGCCGGGCAGCGTGCTACTTCGCGCTTCGGGCGATGCGTTCTTCGATGCGGGCGCCACGGCAGGAATGACACTGGGGGTCACGCTCTCAGTCGCCCTGGCGTACCTCCGTGCGCTTGCCGACCATGGGGCGGATCTCTCATGGGCCGCGAGCGCTATCGAAGTGCGCCTCCCATGCGGCCCGCGCTTCTTCGAAAGCGCGGCGATGCTCCGCGCCGCGCGGCTCGTGTGGGCGAGGGTCCTCGAGGTGTCGGGTATCGCGCCGCCGCCCCTCCGGCTGGTGGCGAGCAGCGGTCGCCGGTCTCTGACCCGGCATGATCCCTGGAACAATGCCCTTCGCAACACTTCCGTGGCATTCGCTGCCGCCATCGGTGGCGCCGACATCCTCCAGCTCTTGCCGCATGATGCGCGAACCGCGGAGCCGGGCGCGGCAGCACTGCGTCTCGCGCGCACAACCGGGCTCATCCTGCGCGAAGAAGCATCGCTTGCGCGAGTGCTGGACCCGGGGGAGGGAAGCTGGTTCCTGGAATCGCTCACGTCGGAACTGGCCGAGGACGGGTGGGGCGAACTGCGGCGGCTCGATGCGGCAGGCGGCATCATCGGGGCGATCGGATCGGGTAGCCTGAGCCGACGAATCGCCGAGGCGGCGGCCGCACGGCACGAGCGGGTTCGGGCGCGGCGTCACCTGATCATCGGCGTCAGCGAACACCCCGTCGAAGGCGAGGTGGCGACGCGGTCACCGCAAGAGATCGCTGAGGCGGCGATGGCGGGACAGCTTCCGTTCCGGCCCGACGCGGAGCCCTACGAAACGCTGCACGACACGGAGCGGGCGCGTTGAGCAGGATCCCGGATCTCGCCGATGTCGAATGGAGTCCGCCGTCGCTCCGGGCCGCGTCACCGGCTGGTGCGCCCTGGGTATCGGCGGAGGGCATCACGATCCCGCATCACTTCGAGCGGTCGCGGCTGGAGGGCGTGGACGTAGGCACGATGCCGGGTGCGGCGCCATACCTGCGCGGGCCCTACCCGACCATGTACCTCGGTCAGCCGTGGACCATCAGGCAATACGCCGGATATTCCACGGCGGAGGAGTCGAACGCCTTCTATCGGCGCAACCTCGCAGCGGGGCAAATGGGCCTGAGCATCGCCTTCGACCTCCCTACGCACCGGGGCTACGACTCCGACCACCCGCGCGTTACGGGCGACGTGGGCATGGCTGGTGTGGCCATCGACAGCATTCTCGACATGCGGATCCTGTTCGACCAGATCCCGCTCGACCGGATGAGCGTGTCGATGACCATGAACGGTGCGGTGCTCCCGGTGCTGGCGCTGTACGTGGTGGCGGCGGAGGAGCAGGGAGTGAAGCCGGAACAGCTGGCCGGCACCATCCAGAACGACATCCTCAAGGAGTTCATGGTCCGGAACACGTACATCTATCCGCCGGCACCGAGCCTGAGGATCGTCTCCGATATCTTCCGCTACACCAGCCAGCACATGCCGCGCTTCAACAGCATCAGCATCAGCGGCTATCACATGCACGAAGCGGGTGCCACGGCCGACCTCGAACTGGGCTACACGCTGGCCGACGGCGTGGAATACGTGCGTACCGGCCTGAATGCTGGCCTGGGCATTGACTCGTTCGCCCCGCGGCTCAGCTTCTTTTTCGCCATCGGCATGAATTTCTTCATGGAGGTGGCGAAACTGCGCGCGGCCCGGCTCCTCTGGACGCGCCTCCTGCAGCCATTCAGGCCCTCCAACCCACGCAGCTCGGTGCTTCGGATGCACTGCCAGACGAGCGGGTGGAGCCTGTCGGCCCAGGACGTCAACAACAACGTGGTCCGCACCTGCATCGAGGCGATGGCGGCGACCCAGGGAGGCACGCAGAGCCTCCACACGAACGCACTGGATGAAGCCCTTGCGCTGCCCAGTGAGGCATCGGCCCGGATCGCGCGGAATACCCAGCTCTTCCTCCAGCGGGAGACGGACACCTGCGTTACCGTGGATCCCTGGGGTGGAAGCCTCTATGTCGAATGGCTCACGCACGAGCTGGCCCAACGCGCCCTGGGTCACGTGGACGAAATCGAGCGACTTGGCGGCATGGCGCGCGCCATCGAGGCCGGGTTGCCAAAGCTCCGTATTGAGGAGGCGGCCGCGCGCACCCAGGCGCGCATTGACAGTGGCCGCCAGGCGCTGATCGGGGTGAACCGCTATCGCCCCGAGCGGGATGAGTTGCCCGATGTGCTGCGGATCGACAATCGCGCGGTGCGAGCCGCACAGCTGGCGCGGCTCGCCGAGCTCCGCTCGACGAGAGATGGCGAGGCGACGACGCGCGCGCTTGAGGCGCTCACCGGGGCGGCGCGGTCGGGCAACGGAAACCTGCTGGCCCTGGCCATCGACGCCGCGAGGGCGCGCGCAACCGTCGGCGAGATGAGCGAGGCGCTTGCCGCCGTGTACGGCCGGCATGCAGCGCCCGTGCACGTAGTGAGCGGAGTCTATGGAGGGGAAATGGCGGGCACCGACGAGGGCATCGTGACGGTTCGCAACGCGGTCGACCGGTTTGCCGCGCTGGAGGGACGACGTCCCCGACTCCTCGTGGCGAAGGTGGGCCAGGACGGCCACGACCGAGGCCAGAAGGTGATCGCCACGGCGTTCGCCGACCTGGGCTTCGACGTGGATATCGGGCCGCTCTTCGCGACGCCGGATGAGGCGGCGCGGCAGGCGGTGGAGAACGACGTGCATGTGATCGGCGTGAGCTCCCTCGCCGCCGCGCACCTCACCCTCGTACCTGAACTCCACCAGGCGCTCGCATTGCTCGGACGCCCGGACATCATGATCGTGGCGGGCGGCGTCATACCGCCACAGGACTACGAGCCGCTCAAGGCGGCAGGCGCCAGCATGATCTTCGGTCCCGGCACCGTCATACCGGAGGCGGCAAGACATCTCCTCGCCGAGCTCGCCCGGCGACTTGGCCTGAGCGAAGCCAGGATCTTTGCGGACGCGCCCGGTGAGTGAGGCGAGGCGCGCCGATCAGACCCTCGAACAGCTGATCGACGGGGTGCGCACGCGCGATCCGGCCGCATTGGGTCGCGCCGTGTCCCTTGTCGAGTCGACGGCATCGGCCGATCGCCGCCGCGCCGGCGAGTTGCTGACGCTGCTCGGGCCGCCCGCCCGGCCTAGCGTCCTGGTGGGCATCAGTGGGGTGCCAGGGGTCGGGAAGAGCACCTTCATCGACGGATTGGGTGCCCGTCTGCTGTCCCAGGGGCACCGCGTCGCGGTGCTCGCCGTAGATCCGTCCAGCACGGTGTCGGGTGGCAGCATACTGGGCGACAAGACCCGCATGCAGCGCCTTGCCGGAGACCCGCGCGCGTTCGTGCGTCCTTCGCCGACCGCCGGCACACTCGGTGGCGTCGCGCCGCGCACGCCGGAGACGATCGCGCTCTGTGAGGCCGCCGGCTTCGATGTCATCATCGTCGAGACCGTTGGGGTCGGCCAGTCTGAGACCGCGGTAGCCGACTTGGCCGACGTGTTCCTGGTTCTGATGCTCCCTGGCGGTGGCGACGAGCTGCAGGGCATCAAGCGCGGGCTGATGGAGCGGGCCGACGTCATCGCGGTGAACAAGGCCGACGGGACCAGCGCCGAGCGGGCGATGGCGACCGCACGGGACTATCGGACGGCCATGCACCTCATGAGGGGGCGCGACGCTGCCGGGCCGCCGCCGGTTCTCACCTGCAGTGCCCTGGACGGCACCGGGCTCGACGAGGTCTGGCAGGCCCTGATCGAACGACGGCTCGGCTTGGTGGAAAGCGGGGTACTGGCGGCGCGACGCCGGGAGCAGCGGATCCGTTGGATGTGGGCGCTGGTGGAGCAGAGGGTCCGGGCAGCCCTTGAGTCACATGCCGGAGTGCACGGCCTGCTGGGAGAGGTTACCCGCAGCGTAGCCGATGGCACCCTGCCGCCCAGCGTGGCCGCCGAACGGCTGCTGGGTGCCGTCGGACTGGGTAACGCCTAGAACTCCCGCCGCTTCATTTCGTCGAAGAACTCTTCGTGTTCCTGCTGGTCCGGCCGTTCCGGCCGACGCGTGACATCAAGCGTCGAGTCGTAAGTGGGCCGGACCTTTGACTTGGGCTTCTCGGCCTTCGCCATGTTCTTCTTGATGAGCTTCTCGAGTTGCTTGTCCTTCATACCGCCCTCGTGTGAGTGCCCTTTAAAGCTAGCAGCGCTCCGCCCCTGACCGAAGGGGCGGGGAATCGGGCCGGCGTCCGCGCGATTCGGGTGACGCACGCGGGGACCGCCGCGGCCAGCGTGCAGTCATGCCCACCTTCGCCGAGGCGCAGGGCCTGCTGCAGCGCCATTTCGGGTTCGCGGATTTCCGCCCGTCTCAGCGGGACGTCGTCCGGGCGGTTCTGAGCGGCCGGGACACGCTCGCGGTGCTGCCAACCGGTGCTGGAAAGTCCGCCTGTTTTCAGGTACCGGCGCTACTGCTGGACGGCGTCACGATCGTCGTGTCACCTCTCATCAGCCTCATGACGGACCAGGTTGCCGCCTGCCAGCGACGTGGAATTGCCGCAGCGGCACTGACCAGCGCCACTTCCGCCATGGACCGGATCGTGGTATTGGAGGCCCTGCGCAGCCGGAGCCTCCGCCTGTTATACCTCTCCCCGGAGCGACTGGCGGCCTCGGCGGCATCCCTGCGGGCCCAGATCGGAACGCCCGCCATGCTTGCGGTAGATGAAGCCCACTGCATTTCGGAATGGGGGCCCGATTTCCGGCCGGCCTATCGTCGACTCGGCCTGGTACGCCGCCAACTCGGCATGCCATTCGTCGTGGCGTTGACCGGCAGCGCCACACCGGAAGTGCGACGGGACATAACGCGGCAGCTCGGCTTTCGCGGCGGCGGTGCCGCCACCGAGTATGTCGCGTCCTTCGACCGCCCCAACCTCAGCTTCTGTGTTCGGCACGTGTCGTCGGAGGCGGAGCGGTTCAAGGTGATGTTGGCGGAACTCGACCGCGCGGATCCGCTCGCCATCGTTTACACGCCCACGCGCAGCATCACGGAAGCGCTGACACGAGCCATCCGGCACGCCGGTTACGATGCGGTGCCATACCACGCCGGTCTCACCAGCGAGTACCGGCTCCGCGCACTGGAGCGATTCACCGGTTCACGGCTGCAGGTTGTGGTGGCGACCTGCGCATTCGGCATGGGCATCGATGCGCCGAACGTGCGCCTGGTCGTGCACTGGGCGATGCCGCCCACGCTCGAGTCGTACTATCAGGAGGCAGGCAGGGCGGGACGGGATGGGGCGCCAGCGCGGTGCGTCCTGCTCTACCGCAAAGGCGATGGCGACCGCCAAAGGGAGCAGCTCGACGTGACCTTTCCGCCGCCGAGGGCGGTGGAAAGGATCTGGCGCGACAGCGAGGCGGCGGCCCGGGCACCGGTGAGCCTGCGGGAATCGGCGCTACGGCTGCGGTCCGAGGTGTTGAATGAGGCGGGTAAGGCCGACTGGAGCCCGGTGAAGCGTCGCAGGAGGCTGGCGGAAGGACGGATCGGCGCGGTGGAGAACTATGCCACCACTCGACGATGCCGGCGGAGCGCGCTGCTGGGCTATTTCGGGGAGCGACTGACCGCCTGCGCCGGGTGCGACCGGTGCAACTGCCCACGCTGAGGCACGGGTACCGCGACTGTCCGATGCGGGCTAGAATGAAGCCGTGTTCGCCCTTGTCTCATCCCAGCGCCTCCCCGCTGAAAACCGACCCTTTTCCCGAACGGAACATGGTGCAAAGCGTCCCCAACGCTCGTGTGCTCGGCGACACCGCGTTCAGCGTATCCGGTGGATGGTGGTTTGCGGCGCTCCTGTTCGTCGGCATGCTGGTCATGCTGGACATCGGCCGGCGCTTCGGCCTCCGGCAGCGCAAGCGGCACGGCGAGGACTTCGCGGCAGGCTTGACGGCGGTCGAGGGTGCGGTATTCGGGCTGCTCGGCCTGCTGGTCGCGTTCACCTTTTCGGGTGCCGCGTCGCGATTCGATGACCGCCGGGCGCTGATCGTGGAGGAAGCGAACGATATCGGGACGGCCTGGCTGCGGATCGACCTCCTGCCACCGGAAGCGCAACCGGCCGTACGGGAGAAGTTCCGCGACTATGTCGACGCGAGGATTGCGGCGTACGCGGCGCTGCCCGACATCGAGAAGGCGCTGGAGCATCTGGGTCGGGCCAATGAGCTGCAGGCAGAGATCTGGAAGCTGGCGGTTCCGGCTGCGGCGCAAGCGGCGCCGGGCTCGGCGGCGTCGGTGCTGTTATTGCCCGCCCTGAATGCGATGTTCGACATCACGAACACCCGTACCTGGGCCACGCAGATGCACCCGCCAATGGTGGTGTTCCTCATGCTGGCCTCCCTGGCGCTTGGATGTGCGCTCATTGCCGGGCACGGGATGTCGGCGGCGCCGGAGCGGAACTGGCTGCACATGATCACCTTTGCGCTGGTGCTTTCGACCACGGTCTTCGTGATAGTGGACCTCGAGTTTCCGCGATTGGGACTGTTCAAGGTGAACGCATTCGACCAGGCGATCGTCGACGTGCGGAAGGGAATGGAATGAGCCGCGCCAACGCGGCATGGGTGCTGCTGATCGTCGCGGGGGTGCTGGAGATCGGCTGGCCACTCGGGCTCAAGCTGAGCCAGGCATCGGATCGGCGAGTCGTGGGGCTGGTGAGCGCGGGGCTATGCATGTTGGCGAGCGGCGCGCTCCTGTGGATGGCACAGCGGGAGATCCCGATCGGGACGGCCTATGCGGTCTGGACAGGGATCGGGGCGGCGGGCACCTTCCTGATAGGGATCTCCTTCTTCGGGGATCCCATCTCGTTTGTGCGGATCGCCTCGGCGGCGCTGATCGTGGTCGGGGTGATTGGGCTCAAGATGTCGCACGCATAGCGGCGGCAAGCGGCAAGCAGCAGGCAGCAAGGAAGCGCGACAAAGACCAACACGGAGCAGGGACTACCAACTCACTGACCTCGGCACGTTTCGTCGCGCCTGCGGCTGCTTTTCTCGTTGTGGTTTCACTGGGCGCACGAGTGGCCCGGGCCCAGGAAATCCCCAGTCCCGCCTACCTCACCTATCTCACGCCTGGATTGCCGCGGGCGATCGCGGAGCAGCCATCCACGGCGTTGTTCCAGCTCTACGGCGACAAGTCCGCGGCGGGTTACGTGGACGTCGCCCCGATGAACGGGATCGACGACGCGCGGGATAGGTGGCTCATGTCCCTGTCGGCGCGGTTTGCGCCCTGGATGGTGCGCAACACGATCGACTTCCCGATGGACTGGCAGAAGTTCGTCTACCAGGGCTCGACGTTCAGCCTCTATATCGACCAGTTCGAGACCTCGGGCGACGACCCGCGACTGGTCACGACCGGCTCGGTCAACATGCAGGAAGTGCCCGGGCATCCCTGTCCGGTGCCCAACGCCGAGGCGGCCAACGACACGACGCCCGACTGCCGCCTGCTGTCACTCCTCTACAAGTACGGGCCGGGCCTGCGCGAGGCCCCGAAGCCGGTGAACCCGACCAGCGACGCCGCCACGGTGCTTTACTTTCAGTTCCCCGGTGAGGACCCGGCCAGCTGGCATGCGGCCTACACCGGAGCCGACGGCAACCTCAAGCGTGAATACCTCGGCTTCGCCAAGACGTTCGTGCACCCGTTCATCATCGAGGCGCCGGGACGGTCACCGGCCGACCCGCGCTACCAGCTGGTGCTGCAGTACTGGTTTTTCTATCCGTACAACGACGCCGGCAACATTCACGAGGGTGACTGGGAGCACCTGAACGTGCTGGTGACGACACGGGCACAGGGCGCCGAGCCATTCACTGCAGAACAGATGACGGCGTTCCTCGCGAGCCCGCCGCCGATAGACGACATCATCACGCGGGAGCTGCAGTACTACTTCCACCATTGGGTGTTCCGGCTGGACTACTTCCTGCCCAACGTCTACCTGCCGCGCGAGGATTGGGAGAAGCAGGTCGACGCACTGCCGCCGGACCGGGTGGGCGAGCAGGACATCTGGAAGCAGATCCGGAACCAGGCGTACATGGATGACGAGGAGACGAAGTTCAATTTTCACCCGATCATCTTCATCGGCGGCGACAACCGCGGCTTGCAGGCGCTTATCTCCAAGCCCTCATCATACGGACGCGCCAGTCATGGCAGCTATCCCTTCGTGGGCCTCTACAAGGACGTGGGCCCGCAGGGCACCGGTGAGCTGGTGAAGCACCGGTGGAACAGCTTCCGGACGCCGCCCGACTCGAACGCGCCGGAGACCGCGCCGATCGTGCGCTACGACAATCCGTCGCGGCTCGAGCTCCTGCCTGATTGGGAGCGGGTGCTGCCGATGGTGGAGACGGATCCTGTCGCGCGCTGGGACTGGCTCTGGCTGGTGCTGCCGATCCGCTTCGGGTATCCGGCGACCGTCTCGCCGTTCGCGGGCATCATCAAGTACGCCGAGACCGGCAACTCATCGATCGCGAGCCCGCCCTACAACAGCGGATGGAACCGCACCGGAGCGGTCGCGGGCTATGGCTCCTACAGCCCGAACCGACTGAGCGCGCAGTTCCCCGCGAGCTTGCAGGACAACTTCCAGACCGGGTGGGGTTACTTCAACCTCACCGTGCCGCTCCTGGCGACGCTGCCGGTGTTCGACGTGATCTACCGACTGATCAGCTCACCGGCGCGGGCGCTCGACAAGAGTTCCGGCCCGGCGTTCTTCCCGGCGAACACGATGCCGTTCCGCTCGTTCGGCGTGACCGGCGGCGTGTCGATGTTCAAGCCGAGCGATGCGTGGATGGGACTGTTCGGGTTCAACGAACTGTTCATTCCGCTGGTCGAGCAACTCGCGGAATTGAGCGGCGACAGCGTGGTGAACGCGAACAGCATCGGGAGCCTGAACGACCTGGCGCTGCAATGGATGTTCGGCGTGAACCTGTATCTCGGCCGCCGGTTCGTGAGCGAGACGACGCTCCGGCACGGCAACAGCACGATCGGCGAGCAGCTCGTCGTCGAGGGTGCACCAGGCGTCTACAACCTGCAGGGGAACCTGGATTTCTGGGAGCTGGTGGGGCAGATGCGCTACAACCTGGGCACCGGAGCATTCGAGCCCTACATCAAGGGCGGCTACGGCCTGAGCTGGTACCAGCTCCAGGACGCGACACTGAACGGTGATGTCCTGGGCACGGGGGAGTCCCCCTGGGTGCGGAAGCCGGGCTTCTTCGAGAACCTGTTGCCCAACACCTGGAACCTCGGCGCCGGCCTCGAGTACGTGCCGCTCCGAAAGATCGGGGGGCCGGACTTCGGGCTGAAGGCCGAGGCAGTATGGTTCACCCACAATCTCGGCGTTACGTCACAATCCGATTTTCTTTTCGTGAAGGACGTGCGGATCAACCGCTGGACCTTCGCATTCTCCGGTACACTCAGCTTCTAGGCGGGCCTGATCAGCATGGATCTTTCCCTGTACCTCTCCGAGCAGCACTTCCAGGTGCGCGACATGGTGCGCGAATTCGGTCGCACCGAAGTGGCACCGGTCGCGCGCGAGCTGGATCGCACATCAACCTTCCCGTGGGACAACATCCGCAAGATGGCCGACCTGGGCCTCCTCGGCGTCCCCTGGAGCGAGGAGATGGGCGGGGCAGGGATGGACCAGCTGTCCTATTACGTCACCATTCATGAATTGGCCAAGGTCGATGCCAGTCATGCCCTGACCATCAGCGCGCACACCAACCTGGGCACATCGCCGATCATGGACTTCGGCACTGACGCCCAGCGCCAGCAGTATGTGCCGCTCCTCGCCTCGGGAAAGGTGCTCGGCGGCTTCGGGTTGACCGAGCCTGGGGCCGGCAGCGATGCCGGCGGCACCGCAACCACTGCAGTCGACAAGGGCGACCATTACCTGCTCAATGGTTCGAAGATCTTCATTACCCATGCTGGTGTGGGCGAGATCTTCAGTGTCACGGCGCGCACCGAACCGGGAAAGGGAAGCAAGGGCATTACCAGCTTCCTGGTCACCAAAGACACCACCGACCTCGATGAGGCCAAGCGGGTCGGGGTCGGGCACGCGGCCGACCTGCCCAAGATCAAGGGTGTCCGGGCCGGCAAGAAGGAAGACAAGATGGGCTGGCGGGCCAGCGACACCCGCGAGCTGGTCTTTGAGGACGCCATCATCCCGAAGGAGAACGTGCTGGGCAAGGTGGGAGACGGCTTCATCAATTTCCTCAAGACGCTCGATGCCGGCCGGATCGGCATTGCAGCGCTCTCGCTCGGGATAGCCGAGGGAGCCTACGACGAGGCGCTCAAGTACGCCGGCTACCGGAAGCAGTTCGGCAAGGCGATCGGTTCCTTCCAGGGAATCAGTTTCCAGTTGGCCGACATGGCGCTGGAAATCGAGGCCGGCACCCATCTCCTGTATCACGCGGCCTGGCTCAAGCAGAACGGCAAGCCGTTCAAGAAGGAGGCAGCCATGGCCAAGCTCTTCTGCTCGGAATTGGCCATGCGGGCTACCACAAAGGCTGTCCAGATCTTTGGCGGCTACGGTTACACCACCGAGTATCCGGTTGAGCGCATGATGCGCGACGCCAAGGTGTGCGAAATCGGCGAGGGCACCAGCGAAATTCAGCGGCTGGTCATCGCGCGCCACATTCTCGGCGACGTGGTGAACGGCTGATATTGCCCTAAGCGATTGCTCATCTTACCTTTAGACAGTCTTGCAGCGCGGCACCACCGATCGCCCGCAGGCCAGTCGGGCTGAACAGTCGGAGTGTAACGCTCATGTTGCCGCCCCCCGCGCTGGTCTGGCGCCGGGGGACTGATACTCGGAGCAGTGCCGCCGGTGAGCGGACTTGCTCCACCCAACCTTGCGCATGCCGTGTCCCGTTTCCTCAGTGGCCGAAACAGCCGCAGGGGAAGCATGTGGGTGCGGCTGAGGTTCGCTCGTGAAGCGCGAGATCCTCATCAACGGGAGCCAGCGCGAAACGCGACTGGCGATCCTGGAAGATGATCGGCTGGTCGAGCTATTAGTCGACCGACCCGATCACCGCCGCACCGTCGGCGACATCTACCTCGGACGGGTCGACGCCGTCCTCCCCGGAATACAAGCCGCGTTCGTGGACATCGGGCAGGAGAAGAGCGCTTTTCTCCATGCCTCCGATCTCCTGGAGCCCGACGAGGACGACGACGAGCCGTCCGACGAGGATACTGACGAGCACGAGGCGCTCGACGAGGTGCAGTTGCAGGAGTCGGGCGAGGTCGAGGCCAGCGGGAGCGGCGACGACCAGAAGGCCTGGCGCGGGCGCCGAAAGCGCGGGAACGGCAATGGCAGCGGCGAACCGCGCCAGCGCGAGGTCTCGAGCCGGCGCCAGTTGCCCAACATCGCCGAGATCCTGAAGAAGGGTCAGAACCTCGTGGTCCAGGTGACCAAGGAGCCTATCAGCACCAAGGGCTGCCGAGTCACCGCCCAGATTTCCCTTCCCGGCCGATTCCTCGTCTACATGCCCTTCGCCTCCAAGGTGGGGGTCAGCCGCAAGATCGAAAGCCGCGAGGAGCGGGCGAAGTTGCGCGAAATGGTGGGCCGGCTTCTGCCTCCCGACGCGGGCGGGATGATCGTGCGGACCGTGGCCGAGGGCGTCACCGAAGAGAACTTCCAGCGCGAAGTCGACTCGCTGCTCAATCTCTGGAAGAAGATCAACCGGAAGAAGACGTTCGTGCGGAAGGCGCCGGCGCTGCTCCAGCGGGAAACGAGCCTCACACGCGGCATCATCCGCGACCTGTTCAGCTGGAAGGTGGACGCGCTGCAGGTGGACTCGAAGGAGCTGCACCACGAGATCGAGCAATATCTGCAGCAGGTTGACCCGGACCTGATGCAGCGGGTGCACATGTACACCGAGTCCACGCCGCTGTTCGACAAGTACGACATCGAATCGGAGATCCGCGACCTCTTCAAGGCGCGCTGCGAGCTGCCGACGGGCGGATCAATCATCATCCAGCCCACCGAGGCGCTCACCTCGATCGACGTGAACACGGGCCGCTACACCGGCAAGAAGGACCCCGAGAAGACCATCCTCCGTACCAATCTCGAGGCGTCGCGGGAGATCGCGCGACAGATCCGCCTGCGCGACATCGGCGGCATCATCGTCTGTGACTTCATCGACATGGAGACGCGCGCGAACCGCGACCGGGTCCTGCAGGAGCTGCGCACGCACCTGGGACGCGACCGCGCCCGCACCAAGGCACTGGCGGTGTCCGAACTGGGCCTGGTGGAGATGACCCGCCAGCGCGTCCGGCCGTCGCTGTGGCACTCGATGACCACGGACTGTCCCACCTGCGCCGGCACCGGACGGGTGTTCACCCCCGAGGTGGTGGCGCGACGGCTGGAGCGCTCGCTCAAGCGCGCCGGGCACGAGCACCGGGAACGGCAGCTTACGGTGCGGCTGCATCCCGAGGTGGCGCTCTACCTGCTCGAAGAGGAGCCCAAGCTCCTGCAGACGCTGCAGAAGCTGACCGGTCTAGACCTGGAGCTCCGGGACGACCCGATGATCCGGCTGGACGACTTCCGGCTCATGAGCAAGCCGGCGGGAAGGGACGTGACCCAGCAGTACGCAGTGGCGTAAGGCCGGGCGGCCGGGCTGGCTGGAGGAACCACTTGCCACAAACCCATTCGCCATCTATACTTGCGGGCTGGTTTTTCACGTAAACGCATTCGGCAGGATGTCATGTCTTACGCAATCTTCCGCGCGCTCGGCAAGCAATTCCGGGCCGAAAAGGGCAAGACGCTCAAGCTTCCGCTGATGGTCGCGGAGCCGGGCGCCAAGATCACCTTCGACGAGGTGCTCCTCTCGTCCGACGGTACCACCATCACGGCCGGTGCGCCGTTGGTGAAGGGTGCGAAGGTGACGGCCGAAGTCGTGGGTCACGGCAAGGACGAGAAGCTTTACGTCTTCAAGTTCAAGCGCCGCAAGAATTATCGCCGCAAGACGGGACATCGGCAGAAGCACACCGAGGTCCGCATTACCGACGTGAAGGTGAGCTAAGCCATGGCACACAAGAAGGGCGTCGGCTCGAGCCGCAACGGACGCACCAGCAACCCACAGTTTCTCGGCATCAAGAAGTACGGTGGCGAGAAGGTTCGCGCGGGCAATATCCTGGTGACGCAGAAGGGCACGAAATTCCACCCGGGCAAGAACGTCCGGAAGGCGACGAATGACACGCTGTTCGCACTGGTCGATGGCGTCGTGAAGTTCGAGTGGAAGGACAAGGACCGCAAGAAGATCTCGGTCTACCCCGTCGAGGCGCAGGCAACAGCCTGAAGCCGGGTTTCCAGAAATGCGAAGGCGGTCGAGGCAACATGCCCGACCGCCTTTTTCGTGTCCGGCATTCCCGGTCAGCTGCGCAGGGCAACCACGCGCTCAGGGTAGTCGGTACAGATCCCATCGACGCCACACGCCACGAGACGCGTGAGGTCGGCGTCGTTGTTCGCGGTCCAGGCGATGATGCGGCGACCGGCACGGTGCAGCTCGTCCACCAGTGCCTTGTCCACCATGATCTGCGCCTGCCAGAGCACGGTGGCCCCGGCAGCAGCCAGTACTGGCAGGGGATCGATGAGCCTGGCGTCGAGCAACACACCGCGGCGGAGGGCACCATCACGCTCGCCTAACCGGCGGACGATGCGGTGGTCGAATGAGTGAACCGCGTAGTGCTCCGGCTCCGGGCCCCCGTGGAGGGTGCGCAGGAGCACGGCATCGAGATACTCCTCGATCCCCTTCACCTCGACCCACACATCCATGCCCCGGAGCAGGGTAAGAACTTCGCTCAGCAGCGGCACCGTCTCGCCGTTTGGGAGGTGGTGCTGTTGCACCACGTCGAGGCTCAGGTCGCCGATCCGGCCGTGGCCTTCGAGCACGGCACCGTGGTGGACCACGATGGCACCGTCCCGGGTGGCGTGGATGTCGAGTTCCACCCCGTCGGCGCCCAGGGCCTTGGCCCGGCGGAAGGCGGCGCGGCTGTTCTCATGCTCGTGGCCGGATGCACCACGGTGCCCGATACTCAGCGGTCGAGCCATGAAATCCGGATGTCTTGGAGGAGGACAAATGCTGCGAGGTAACGCAGCTTGTTGCACTCAATATACTTGCGGCAATGCGTCGTCGGCACTTGTCCCCGGATTCGTTACGTGCCCCGAGCCGCTTAACACCACGCCAACTCTCGGCGTCCACAGCTCGTACATGGTAGCGATGACACCATCCGAGCCGCTTACCGACGCCTCCCTGGCAGCAGCCTGGCGCGCGGGAGATGAGGGTGCAGCGGCGGAGATCGTCCGGCGGCACGCCGGGGCCGTTGCTCGCTTCCTGTACAGTTCCGGGGCGGCACGGAGCGACATCGATGACCTGGTCCAGGAGGCCCTGTTCCGCGGCTTCCGGAAGCTGGACACCTGGCGGGGCGAAGCCTCACTGCGGAGCTGGCTTTGCTGTATCGCTGGCAATGTCTTCAAGGACCAGTACCGGCGCCAACGCGGGCGTCTGGTGGTGTCGCTGGAGGACCACCAGGTGGTCGACACCGCCGACCCGCACGAGGAAGCAGCGGCCACTGAGGCCGAGGCCCGGCTCCGCGCGGGACTTGAAAGCCTGCCGCGGCTGCAGCGCGAGGTCTTCCTGATGCGCTCGCAGCAGGGATGCGAATACGCGGATATCGCAGCGGCTCTCGGCACCACGCCGGGCGCGGCGCGAGTCCACTACCACCACGCCGTAAAGCGGCTCAAGGAGCTGGTGTCGTGAGCATGTGTGAGGGGGTTTCAGACCGGATGCCGGCGGTGGCAACGGGGATCAGCGAATGGACGCCGGCCGAGCGGGAGCATCTGGCCGGCTGCACCGGGTGCGCGGCGGAATGGAAGCTGGTTTCGGTGGCCGCGACGCTGGGCCGGAACGTGACGCTGGATACGACGGCGCTGGCACCGCGGGTCCTCGAGCGGGTGCGCACGGCGGCGCGTGAGGATCAGCGGCGCCGCTGGGCCAGGCGGGCGGCGCAACTGGGGGGGCTCGCGATCGCGGCGCTGTTGCTGCTGGTGCTGATGCCGCGCCAGCACAGCGTGACTCCGGCAGGCTCAAGTACGGACGCGACGATCTCGCAAACGGCGCCGCCGCTGCAGCTGGCCGAACTGGATGGCGCTGCACCTGCCGAACTGGAGATGGTGCTGGTGGAGTTTGATGAGCCGTCGGTGCCGGCGAGTTCACTCGATGGTCCCGATCTCGAGGGACTGGACCTGTCACAGGTGGAGCGCGCCCTGCGCGCATGGGAGGAAAGCTGAATGTCATACGGAAGACTTTCGCTGTTCGGGCTGCTGGCGCTGGTGGGCAGCGCGCAACTGCTGCTCGCACAGGACAGTACGCAATCGCCGAGGATGGGATCGGCGGAGATGCGACAGCGGATCGAGGAGCGGTTTACCGAGCGGGTGAAGACTGAACTGGGGCTCACCGACGAGCAGACGGCGAAGCTCAAGCAAGTGGCGGGCGACTGGTTCGACAAGCGTCGCGCGATGGAGGGAGAGGAGCGCGACCTGCGCCAGGCGCTGCAAGGGCAGCTCCGTCCCGGTATCGCGGCCAACTCGGACAGCGTCAGCCGGATCGTGAACCAGCTGCTTGACCTCAAGGTGAAGTACGCCGAGTCGTACCGGGAGGAGAATAAGCAGCTCGGGTTCCTGACACCGGTTCAGCGGGCGCAGTACTACTCGCTCCGGGAGCGGCTGCTGGACGCGCTCAAGCAGGCGCGACAGATGCGACGGGCGGGGAATTCAGTGGGCGGCCAGCGCTGGATGGGCCGCCACCAATAGGTCAGCCGGAAAATCTCTCGGCGTAGAGCTGCTGCGCCCGCACGATGGCTCCGCGGGCGGCAGCGGCATTCTCGAATCCGCGCGTTTCGGTAGTGGTTCCCTCCAGGTCCTTGTATACCCGGAAGAAGTGCTCGATCTCCTTCAGGTAGTGCGGCGGCACGTCGTCGACATCGTGCATCTCATTGGCGTATGGGTCGCCCAGGGGGACGGCAAGGACCTTTTCGTCGGCCTTGCCGCGGTCGACCAGGTGGAAGAGGCCGATGGGCCGGGCCTCGACCAGGCACCCGGTAAACATCGGGATGGTGCTGAGGATAAGGATATCGAGCGGATCGCCGTCATCGCCCAGGGTGCGGGGGATGAAGCCGTAATCGCCAGGGTAGTGGACGGCGCTGTAGAGCACGCGGTCGAGGCGGAACATGCCGATTTCCTTGTCCAGCTCATACTTGTTCCGCTCGTTAGTGGGGATTTCGATGACCGCTGTGACCTGGTCGGGTGGCGACGAGCCGGCCGGAATGTCATGCCAGGGGTGGAAGTGACGCACTGGTACGCGGGACATCGGTGCTCCGTTCCAGGGATGCGGTGAAAATAGACGTGGGCGAGACGCCTTGCGTCGGGGAGCCCTGCCTTGGAGGTTTGTGCGACGCCCGGGTGGCGGAATGGCAGACGCAGTGGACTCAAAATCCACCGGGGGGCAACCCCCGTGCGAGTTCGACTCTCGCCCCGGGCATTGCAGGGCAACCAGTTAGCGAGAAGGCACAGCCGCCGAGATTCGGTGACTGTGCCTTTCTTGTGTCATTCGTCGCTTCGATGGGGCCAAGGCACGAAGTCCGCGTACGCCTCAAACCACGCCCGGCGCACTCCTCGACCAGGGACTCGAAGAATCGTCACCCAACTTCTTTCGCTAGCGCGTGACGCCTGAGTTTGGCTTGTGCCTTCCACTCCGGTACTCCAGCCTGTACTACGGCCAGGCCCATCAGTCACTTCCGAGCAGAAAAAGGGATGTGGGCTCGGGAGTGGTGATTGAGGATGGGTTCGCGCGGGTGATAGTCGGCTCCCAATCTTGAGCGTTCGACTCTTGAATCAGGCTTGGCGTCCACTGGGCGGAGACGGGCGCCGCGCCGCGTCCGGGGAGCCCTGACCGTTTGCAGAATTACGCCTCCTCCCCTTACGTTAGCATCCTGCGAGTGAAGAGTCTCCCTGAAGACTAACGAGAAGCCTCGTGCTGAAATTCGCAAAGGCCGTGGTCCGGGATACCTTGAACCGCTGGCCGAAGAAACTCTGCAGAGACGAGTTCGAGCAGCAGAAGTTCCTCCGCTTTAACGCGCGTCCCATCGAGTTTGGCTTCGTATTCCGCAAGCTGGGCGAGTTGTATCCACGCACCATCCTCGATGTCGGTACCGGCCCGACGGCACTGCCTCAGTTGATGCGCTACTGCGGACCCCTGGTAACGGCCACCGACAACGTGCGGGATTACTGGGCAACCGGCATGGTCAACCGTCACTACCACGTCATCGATGACGATATCACTGCCACCCGCCTCAAAGGAAAGTACGACCTGGTCACCTGTGTGAGCGTGCTGGAGCACATAGTGAAGTTCGATGCCGCGGTGAACAACATGTTCTCGCTCCTCGATCCGGGCGGTCACCTGATCATCACCTGTCCCTATAACGAAAGGAATTACGTCAGAAATTGCTATGAATTGCCAGATTCGAGTTATGGTCAGGACGTCCGTTACATTACGCAGTCGTATTCCAGAAGAGAGGTGGACCGCTGGCTCACGGAGAATCGCGCAACGCTCGTCGATCAGGAATTTTTCCAGTTCTGGGAAGGCGAGCACTGGACGCAAGGCAAACAGCTGATCCCGCCCAAGAGAGTCAGCGCTGCAGACAAGCATCAGCACACCAACATGCTTTTTCGGAAGCTCTAGAATCTCTGGCCGGCTTGGCGAGCGTGTGCTCGCTCGGCGTCAAGCGGCACAAGAGCGGCTCGTTGTTTTCATCACGCGCCCG
This sequence comes from uncultured Gemmatimonadales bacterium, assembly GCA_963822925.1. Taxonomy (GTDB): domain Bacteria; phylum Gemmatimonadota; class Gemmatimonadetes; order Gemmatimonadales; family GWC2-71-9; genus JAGGAG01. The sequence goes on along the minus strand of CAWGJN010000009.1, from coordinate 105 downwards.
CGCCCGTGACACGGGGGACGCACGGAGTTAGCGGCCTGTGATGCACAGACTAGGCAAGGTCGCCGTCTTCCGCTTACACTCTAGTGTCCGGTCTGTTCTGGCCTC
>CAWGJN010000008.1:0-137759 GCA_963822925.1 uncultured Gemmatimonadales bacterium | reverse complement strand
GGCCGATGAGCAGCACGGCCGAGGCGTGCTACGGCAGGCGCTTACCGCCTTTCGCAAGCAGCTTGGCCTGGACGCGCTGATCACTCACGGAGAAGAGGAGGTGGGGCTCGCGCCGCACCTCGTGACCTGCGATGCATCGGAGTTTGAGGAGGCTTGCCGGGCGGGGTCGCACGAAACCGCGTGCGCGCTGTATCAGGGAGACTTTCTCGCGGGGTTTCACGCCACTGCCGTGGCACCGGAGTTCGAGCAGTGGGTTGATGCGGAGCGGGACCGGCTCCGACGGCTCGCGCACGATGCGGCATGGAGCATGTCACGCCGCTCGGAAGAAGCGGGCAATGCGAGTGAGGCACTGCGATGGGCCCGACATGCCGTGGACCTGGAGCCTTCGGATGAGGCCGGCATTACCCGAATGATCGCGTTGCTCGATCGCCAGGGCGACCGGGCGGGCGCGCTTGCGGTGTACGCGGCACTGGAACGGCGGCTGGCGGACGAGTACTCGGCGCAGCCGGCGCCAGAGTCGCGTGCCCTGATGCAGGCCCTGCACCAGCGTCCAACGCCGGTGGGCATGGCTCGGTCGGCGGCGCAGAAGGAGACTGCTCCCCCAACCCTGGTGTACCCCCATGACGCCGGCGAGCTGGTGCCAGTTCCCGCTGCCGGCGCGCCGCCCCGACCGCGCTCCCGACTCCTGGTCGCGGGGACGATCGGCGGACTTACCGCTGTCGCACTCGTCATGCTGCTGGGACCGGCGCGTTCCGACGCCCCTGTCAGGCCGGGGCAGCCCGGAACATTGGCGGTGGTGCCGTTCCGGGTTCACGGCTCTGACTCCGCGATGGCGTGGCTACGTGAGGGAATGGTGGAACTGCTTACGATGCGCCTGGCCGGAAGTGAAGCGCTCGGGGTCGTCGAGCCCGGACGGGTCCTCACGGCCTGGCACCGCGCGACGTCCAGCGGGGCGGTCGACGCCCCGGGAGAGTTGCTGCTGCGCGTGGCGCACGACGCTGGGGCCACCCGGATCGTGCAGGGTAGCATATCCGGCTCTCCCGATCACCTCATTCTCGCGGCGTGGGTGATCGGGGCGCCCCGCGGACTAACTGAGGCCCAGGCCAGCGTTGAAGGACCTGCTGACAGTCTCCCATTCCTGGTGGACAGGCTGGCTGCCAAGCTGCTCGGCCTGACTGGAGGCGTCGAGGGGCACCGGCTGGCATCGCTCGAAGGCGTTTCCCCGCCGGCCATTCGCGCCTTCCTGGCCGGGCGCGCGGCGTTTCGCCGCGGCCGGCCCGACGTGGCGGCGGCGTATTATCGCGAGGCCGTCACGTTGGATTCGACGTTCGCGATTGCCGGTCTGGACCTGCAGCGCGCCGCAGGGTGGACCAAGAATGAGGGTGATGCGGCGCTGGGCCGGCGCGTAGTCCGGGCGAACCGGGAGCGATTGGGCGCCCCGGACCGCGCGCTCAACGATGCGATGGTGAAGCAATGGCAGAACGCGCCGGAGATGTTCGGGGTGTGGAATGCGGCGGTGTCCGCCTATCCCGAACGGCCGGAGACCTGGTACGGCCTGGCTGACTCCTACTTCCACTGGGGCATGCTAGCCGGTATCGAGGATGCGCTCGCCCGTGCTGAAGACGCCTATCGCCGAGGCTGGGCTCTCGATTCGGCTGCGAATGGCAACGCCGCGCTCTCCGGGCCGCTCATCGCCGAGACGATGGATCACCTGGTGGTGCTGGCGCACCTGCGGGGAGACACTGCCGAAGTTCTCCGCCTCACCGCGCTGGTGCTCGCGGCGGACTCCACGAGCGATCTCGCCCGCAAGCTGAGCTGGCACCGCGCCGCCGTCCTCGGGCTTCGGCCGCGGCATGCATTCTGGGAGCGTCTTCCGGGCCGGTGGCCCCAAGATCATCATGGGGATTGTCCTCTTCACGCTGTGGACTCCGGTCGCGGCGGAAGATCATCCGCGGGCGGCACTGGAGAACCAGCGGAGGTACGAGGTACACGACCCCGGGTTCCGGTCGTTCGCGCGCTACTTCGAGGCCTTCAACGGGGGACGGCCAGGCGATGCGCCCCCGCCGGACGATGTGGAGCACGGCCTGCGGCGTTCGCTCGAGGTCGGAGCCTCATGGGGAGGTGATTCGACGGCGGCCAACGAAGCGGCTCGCCAGCTGAGCCACTTTGCCGATGGACCGCCCACCCATGGGCAGGGTGCCCGGGCGAGGTACTGGGACATCTGCCGACTGGGATTGTGGCGTGCCGCCTTGGGAGACGCGCCAGCCGGCCAGGCTGCTGCCCATCGACTCCGCGAGGGTCGCCTGCCGGGTCTCGCCGCGGGCGATTCTGCGCAGTTCGAGCACTACCGGGAACTGTGCGCGGCTCTGCTTGACGCCGAGGCGGCATCAGCGCAAAACCGGGGCGATGCGGGCGCGTCCGTTGTCATCGCGGATTCGCTCGCGCGGACCTACATCTTCGAAGTGTGCTGCGGGGAGGCCGTATCAGACGCGAACCTGATTCTGGCGCGCCTCTGGGAGCAGTTCGGGGATCGCCCGAACGCGCTCCGCGCCGTGCGGCGGCGCGCGGGCGGTTTTCTGCTTGGGCCGCTCTATATCTCGACGTTCCTGCGCGAGGAGGGGCGCCTCGCGGCGCTCACCGGCGACACCACGGGGGCGATCCGGGCGTATCGTCATTACCTCGCGCTCCGCCCCAATCCTGAACCGATCGCGCAGGGCGACGTGCGGCAAGTCGAGGCAGCGCTCGCCACGCTCGGTGCGCGCCGCGAGCTGGCGCGCACCGAATGAGCCGATGCGTCAGAATTCGATCTTCAGGATCCTTCCCTCGGTCCCCACCAGCCAACCGGTCTCGCAGCCCGCGAACGCGACGGCCCAGAAGTTGGTGACGTCGGGAATCAGCGTCCAGATACCACCTTCATTGTGCGACCATGCCGCACCGCCCGGCCCGGTCGCGACGACGGTCCGGTCACCGTGCCGGTGGCCATGTCCCCGGCCGCGGCCGTGGAATCCGGAGTGACCCGGCGAGCCGTCATCCACGTATGCCGCGCCGAAGGCGGCACCGGGGAAAGGCGTGGGGTTCGCGAGCGTCCATGACTTCCCGCCGTCGCGCGACACCGCCACGTTTTCGGTGGTGCCGGCATTCTCCAGGTCGCCGCCGACGAGAATGCCGCGATTGGCGTTACGGAAGGCAATGCTGAACCCGCCCGATGCCGGGGTACCCTGCACGATCGGCGTCTCATACGCGTTCCAGCTCCTGCCGCCGTCGGTGGTGGCCAGGACTCGTGCCTTCGCTGCGCCACCGGTAGCGACCCACGCGCGCTGCTCACCCTGGGTCGCGATGCAGGTACCGCTGGCCGCGAACGCCGCCTCGCCCGGCTGCGCCACGGGCATCTGGTCGCCGATGTCCTGCCAGGTGCGCCCATTCCGGGTACGGATTGCGGGGAAGCGTCCATTGACCGCGTCGCTGAACGTGATGCCGCGGTTCCGACTCCAGAACGCAAAGCAATCGTAGAACGCCGCCGGATCCTCGTTCTGGAATTGCAGCGTCCACGTGACTCCGCCGTCTTCTGTCTTGTAGATGCGCGAGTCCGTGCCGACTTCCCGCGGCCATGCAGAGTAGGCGACCTTCTCGCTTACGCCCTCCACGTCACGGAACTGCAGTGCCTCCGCGCCGGGCACGACGCCAGCCTTCCAGGTGTTCCCGCCGTCGGTCGTCAGCACGTAGGTGCCGCCAACTCCGCTGGCCCAGACCACCTGCGAGTTGACGGGACTCACCGCCTGGAGCCGGTTGGTCGTGCCGCTCTGCTGCGGGCGTCAGCGTAGGTGGATTGGCGCCGTGGGACGCCTCGACCTCGACGTCGCGCGGTGCTCGCCTGGTTCGACCGGAGCCTGACTGCTGTCGTCGCTGCAGCCGGCCGCGAGGAGTGCGGCAAGTCCGGCCGCGGCGGCGGCGTGTGGAGAAATTTCGTGACATGGGATTCTCCGTTTGGATGGGTCACGGCGCGAACCGCCAGACCAGAAGGATACTCGGGATGATTGAACTACCCGCAAGAACGATCGTGGTTGCTCCGGGCGGATGCAGCCGGTCCTCGCCTGCCGCCGGCCCGCATTACTTTTCCCTCATGCCGCCGCCGCTTTTCTACCGCCAGACCGAGGGGATCCGGATCACCGTCCGTCCGGAATACCTGGCGGACCAGTCGCGACCATCCCAGCGGCACTTCGTCTTCGCCTACCGGGTGCGCATCGAAAATGTGGGACAGCAGGCCTCGCAGCTGGTCACGCGCCACTGGCACATCCACGACTCGGTGGGTCGCGACACGGAGGTGGAGGGCGAGGGTGTGGTAGGGGAGCAGCCGGTGATCTCGCCCGGCAAGGTGCATGAATACCAGAGCTTCTGTGTGCTCCAGTCGGGCAGCGGGCACATGGAAGGGTCGTATCGCTTCATCCGCGCCGACGGCTCGTCATTCGACGCGCTCATCCCCCGGTTCATCCTCGATGCCGAGCAGGCACCCGGACCTGCCCACTAAGCCGTTGGGCGAGCCCGAGCCGCGCCTCACCGCGGCCCAGACACGGGAGCAGTTTGCCACCGCACTGAAGGCGCTGCGACTGGAGCCAGGCAACTGGCTCGTGGCGGTGTCGGGTGGCCTCGACTCTGTCGCGCTGCTCCAGCTCATCGCTGAAGCCGGGCCAGGGCACGGCATCGTACCCGTCGTGGGGCACGTGGATCACGGCATTCACCCCGACAGTGAGACGGTCGCGACCCTGGTGCGACGCCACGCCGAGCGACTCGGACTGGAGTTCCGCTCGGAGTCGCTGCGGCTCGATGCTGACAGCACCGAAACGGCGGCGCGGAGGGGCCGGTATCAGGCGCTACGCGGCATGGCCCGAAGCGTGTCAGCCCGCGGCATCCTCACCGCGCATCATGCCGACGACCAGGTGGAAACCGTCCTGATGCGGGCGCTGCGCGGATCGGGTCCGGCTGGGCTTGCCGGCATGGAGTCCGCCCGTCGGGTCGACGTCGTGCGGCCGGTGCTTCAGTTTTCAGGGGACAGCCTCGCGAGCGTGGTGGATGAACTCGGCCTGGAATACTGGGACGATCCTGCCAACGAGAATCCGGCGCACCTGCGGAGCTGGATCCGGCTCGATCTCATTCCGCGCCTGCGGACGCGCCTGCCCGACGTGGACGAGCGCCTGCTCGATGTGGCGGAGCAGGCCCGCGATCATCGCACCGCGTGGGATCAGCTGCTGAACCAGCTGCCCGGACTCGACCTCAGCGAGTCGGATCCTGCGTCCGTCGCGGCCTTTCCCTGGTTCGCCACCGATTCGCCCCTCGCACGGCAGCTGTTGGCCACGTTCGGGCGCCGCATCGGGGCGCGTCTTTCACAGCGTGCCGTGCGCCGTGCACTCGCGCTGGTTCGGGCTGGCGCGAGTGGTCGGCGGGCGGACCTGGGGCATGGATGGGAGGCCGAGTTCTCCTTCGGTCGGCTGGTCTTCGAACGTCCCGCCGGCGTCACCCCGGCGCCAGTTCAGCTTGACGGCGACCTGGGTCGGCTGGTGTGGCAGGGGTGGCAGATTCGGTGGCGCCGAGCAACAGCTGGTGAGGTGCTGCGCGGCGGTCTGGTAACCTGGGTCACGCCCGGTGCGCTGTCCGTGGGTGCGCCGGTGTCCGGCGAGCGCCTCCAGCCACTGGGATTTTCCGGGCGTCGTCCCTTGGTGCGGCTGCTGCAGGAGGCTCATGTGCCGGTGAGTCGTCGGCGGGGCTGGCCAGTGGTCCGTCGCGGCACCGAAGTCATCTGGCTGCCTGGCGTGTGTCGCTCAGCGGCGGCCGTCCCGGCCATCGATCGTGAGGCCGTTCACCTGCTGTTCGAGCCGTCTTGAGCCAGCCCGCACCCATCTCCCGGAGCCCCTTATCCATGGCCATTCCGCCTGACGCGCTGCGGCGCACCGGGGGTGCCGGCATCCGGCGGATCGTGTTCGACGAGAAGACGATAGCGGAGCGGGTCTGCGAGATGGCACGGGAAATTACAAGGGCGTATCCGTCGGGTGACCTCCTCCTGCTCGGGCTGCTCAAGGGGAGCTTCATTTTCATGGCCGACCTCGCGCGGGCGATCGAGCGGCCACTCCAGGTCGACTTCATGGTCGCGAGCTCGTACGGGAAGGGGACGACCTCGAGCGGAAACGTTCGGCTGCTGTACGATCCGGCCACCGACCTGGCCGGAAAGCATGTCCTCGTCGTGGAGGACATCATCGACACCGGGATGACGCTTCAGCGCCTCCTTTCGCTTCTCGCGGCGCGGCAGCCGGCGAGCCTGGCGGTCTGCGCCCTCCTCGACAAGAAGATCGCGCCCCCCATCCCCGAGGTGCGCTTCGTGGGTTTCGAGTGTCCGCCCGCATTCCTCGTGGGATACGGGCTGGATCACGCGGAGAACTATCGCCACCTGCCGTTCATCGCCGATCTCGGCTGACCTGCAGCGCAAGCGGCGCCGGACAGCCGTCTTTCCTGCCAGCTCGGTTGCCCACGCCAAGGGACGGGTCTATCATTCCAAGTTCGCTGGGCGCTTCATGTTGAGCCCGGCGCAGTCATCACGGCCGAGTAGCCGGATTCGTGCGTAACGGCACCAGTCGTGCACCAAGTGTTGTGATGTTCGTTTGTACCGTCGATCTGGCAGGAGCAGAGACCGGATAGCGACTCGCCGGCATGTCAGCCCGGCAGCGGCCGGGTCAGAAGGCACGGCGCGGTTCGGCGGGTAGCACTACATATCAGCGATCGCCTGCTGGACATGGTCGGGCGGTTAATCGTCTCCCGATATAGGTGGACCTGAAAGAAATAGATGGCTGAACGCATGCCGCGTCCCCCCCGGCCGAGTTGGGGGAACATGGGCAAGAACCTGGCGCTCTGGCTTCTCGTGGGGCTGCTGGCGCTTGCGCTGTTCCAGATGATGAGCCGCCAGCGCAGTCCGACGGCGGAATTTTCCTACAGTGAATTCAGTCATGAGCTCGAGCGTGGCAACGTCGCGCGCGTCGAGGTCTTCGACGGCAAGCGTGTCGAGGGCGACTTCAAGAGCGCGGTAACGCAGGATGGCCGGAGCGCCAAGAGCTTCACGGTGCTGCTGCCGATCGCGAACAGCGAACAGTTCATGAAGCGGGTCGAGGACGCTGGCGTGCCGATCACCGCGCGCGAGCCCAAGGCCGGCTTCAGCGCCGTGCTCATCAACCTGCTGCCGTGGATCGTGATGTTCGGTCTCTGGTTCTTCCTGCTGCGACAGCTGCAGGCGGGCGGAAGCCGGGCGTTCGCGTTCGGCAAATCAAAGGCAAAGCTGCTCACCGGAGACACTCCGAAGCTGACGTTTGCCGATGTGGCCGGCTGCGACGAGGCGAAGACCGAGCTGCAGGAGATCATCGAGTTCCTGAAGGATCCGCAGAAGTTCACCCGGCTGGGCGGACGATTGCCCAAGGGCGCACTCCTGGTCGGTCCCCCGGGCACCGGCAAGACCCTGCTGGCCAAGGCGGTCGCCGGTGAGGCGGGACGGCCGTTCTTCTCGATGTCCGGTTCCGACTTCGTGGAGATGTTCGTAGGCGTCGGTGCGAGCCGCGTGCGCGACCTGTTCGAGCAGGGCAAGGCGCATGCGCCGTGCATCATCTTCATCGACGAAATCGACGCTGTCGGCCGGCATCGTGGCGCCGGCCTGGGTGGCGGGCACGACGAGCGAGAGCAGACGCTCAACCAGCTGCTCGTGGAGATGGACGGGTTCGAGTCGAACGATGGCGTGATCCTGATCGCGGCCACCAACCGCCCTGACGTGCTGGACCCGGCGTTGCTGCGGCCGGGCCGCTTCGACCGCCAGATCGTAGTCGATTCGCCCGACGTTCGCGGACGCGAGGGGATCCTGCGGGTGCACACGCGCAAGATTCCCCTGGGCGCGGGCGTTGACCTCGCGACCATCGCGAAGGGAACTCCGGGCATGGCAGGCGCCGACCTCGCGAACCTGGTTAACGAGGCGGCGCTGCTGGCCGCGCGAAACAACAAGACGCTCGTCGACATGAGCGACTTCGAGGAAGCGAAGGACAAGGTGATGCTGGGCGTGGAGCGGAGGAGCCTCGTGTTGAGCGAGGACGAGCGAAAGCTCACCGCGTATCACGAGGCGGGGCACTCGGTGGTGTCGCTGATGACGCCGGGTTCCGACCCGATCCACAAGGTCACCATCGTACCGCGCGGCCGCGCACTCGGGCTCATGATGTCGTTGCCCGACAAGGATCGCTACGGCCAGACCAAGGAATGGCTCATCGGGCGCCTTGCGATCAGTTTCGGCGGGCGAGTGGCCGAGGAGCTGGTGTTCGGCCCGGACAAGATCACGACCGGTGCCGGGAGCGATATCCAGCAGGCGACTGACACCGCGCGGCGCATGGTCACCATGTTCGGCATGAGTGAGCGCGTGGGGATGATGGCCGTGGGCGACCAGGAGCACGAGATCTTCCTCGGGCGCGAAATGTCGCAGCGCCGGGCAGTGTCGGAGCGTACTGCTGAGATCGTGGACGACGAAGTGAAGCGGTTCCTCGACGAGGCCTTCGACAAGGCGCGGAAGATCCTGACTGATAATCGCGACCTGCTCGATCGCATCGCGCTGACGCTGCTCGACCGCGAGACAGTCGATCGCGAGGACCTCGACCTGCTGCTTCGGGGTGAACCGCTTCCGCCGAGGCCACCGGTCGTGCCACCGCTGGCTGCGCCGGTGGTGCCGCCCAAGTCGGCGCCGTCATCGATGCGGGCCACCCCTGTGCTCGGCGCGCCGCCGGCCGAGCCAGCGGGCGCGTGAATGTCACTCCGCTGACACTCCGAAGTCCGGCCGCGCTGCTCGACGAATTGCGCGCGCGGGGCTGGGATGCCGGTATGGCAACCACGACGGCGAGCGGCATCATGCCGCTCGCCGTCCGTTGTTCGGGCCTGGGGGATGACACCCTCCAGGCCCTCGTCGTGTTCGGCGGGAGCCACGGCCTCGACGTGATCACCGGCCCCGACTGGGCCGTGATCTCGGGATCGCGTGCGCGCCTGGGTGCACTGGCACGGCCCTGGTTGCTGCCCGAGGCATTGCAGGAGCTCGCCACCCGCATCGGCGCGGCATTGCCGGCGGAGCTGCCGGTGCGGTGGCAGACTGCGCGCGGTCCGATCTCGCTTGACCGTCCCCTCATCGTCGGAATCCTCAACGTGACCCCCGACAGTTTCAGTGACGGCGGCCAGCTGCGGGATGCCGCCGCGGTGATGGCGCGGGCAACCGAGCTGATTCGGGATGGGGCGGGAATGCTCGATGTCGGCGGCGAATCAACCCGTCCGGGACGCACCGCGGACCTCCCGGCCGAGGAGGAACTTCGCCGCACCATGCCGGTGCTGGAATTGCTCGCGCGCGAACTTGCGGTCACTCCGCTTTCGATCGACACGATGAAAGCGGCCGTGGCGCGTGCGGCGCTCGACGCCGGAGCGGCCGTGGTGAACGATGTTTCCGGCCTCCGTCTCGACGCGGACCTGGCTCGCGTTGTGGCGCGTGCGGGCGCGGGCCTGGTGCTCATGCACTCGCGGGGGTCGAGCCTCGAGCTCGCCAGCTATTCCCACGTGGATTACGGCGATGACGTGACAGGCGCGGTCATCTCGGAACTGCGAGAGGGCCTCGACCGTGCAGCTCAGGCCGGCATTGCCGCCGATGCCATTGCGGTTGACCCCGGACTTGGCTTTGGGAAGACCGCGTCCCAGAGCCTCGCCCTGCTCGACACACTCGAGGCCTTTCACTGTCTCGGCCATCCGCTGTACATCGGCCCCTCGCGCAAGCGTTTCCTCGGCGAAGCCAGCGGAGTGCCTGTGGAGGCGAGAGACACTGCCACCGCGGCCGCCTGCGCGCTCGCCTGGGAGCGGGGCGCGCGCATTTTTCGGGTGCACGATGTCCGCCGCGCGCGCGAGGCGCTGGCCGTGGCAAGCGCCCTCGATACCCGTTTGACCGAATGAACGAGGAGATCAGCCGACTGGAGCGGCCGCCCTATCTCGCGGCTCTGATGGTCACGCTGGTGGTGCTGGCGGGCTACGTGGTCAGCCTGGCGCCGACCGTGACCTTCTGGGATGCCGGCGAGTTCATCGCGGCGACACGTATTCTCGGCATCCCTCACCCGCCGGGCACGCCGCTCTTCGTGCTGATGGGTCATGTGTGGGCGACCCTTCTACCGATTGGCGCATGGGCCTACCGGACCAACCTGATGAGCGCCTCGTTCAGCGCGGCGGCGGCGGGCGCCTGGTTCCTCGTGGTGCATGAGTCGTTGCAGGGCGGCAAGATGTCAGGGCGGGAAGGTGGCTACGGATTCGCTGTCACTCCCTGGCGCCGCGGCCGCGGCCATTATCGGCGCCTTCGCCTTCACCAACTGGCAGAATTCGAACGAGACGGAGGTCTACGCGGTCGGGACCTTCATGATCGCGGCATCGTGCTGGCTCGCGCTGCGATGGCGCGCGTCGCGGGGCACGCGGCGGGCACCGATCTACCTGCTCCTCATCGTGTACCTGCAGGGCCTGTCGGTTGCGAACCACCTGCTGGCGCTGCTGGTGGGTCCGGCAGTGATCGGCTTCATCTTCTTCACGCTGCGGAGCGCGCCCGCGCCCGATGCGCTCGAACGCCGGCATGAATGGGCCAAGCTCGCGGCGATGGCCGGCATCTGGGCGCTGTTGATCGGTACCGGGCTCGGTAACGCCCAACTGCTGCTGCTGGGCGCACTGTGCTTCGCCGTCGCGGCGATCTTCGCGGTTACGGCCGGAGCCGGCGGGTTCGCCGCGATCGCGCTGCTGCTCGCCGTGGTGGGTGTGTCGCCCTACCTCTTTCTCTATGTGCGCTCGGCGCAACATCCGATGGTGAACGAAGCAGCGCCGGCCACATGGGAGGCCCTGCTGGCCGTGATACGCCGCGCACAGTATCCCCCTCGCGGACCGCTCGATGATCCCACCGTGGCGCATGGTGCCGGAAATCCGGGACGCTCGCTCACCATCATCTGGCTGCAGATCCAGAACTACTTCCTCTACTGGCTGTGGCAGTTCGGGAAGAGCAGCGTGCTCGCGGTTCAGGCGCTGGTTTTCGCAGCGTTCTTCGGCCTTGGCGTGCGTGGGTCGCTGGCCCAGCGGAAGCTCGACCGCGGGGCGTGGTGGCTGCTGCTGCTCCTGTGGCTGGTCACCGGCATCGGGCTCGTGGCCTACATGAACTTCAAGCCCGGCTTCAGCCTGGGATATGCCAAGGACCTGTTCCCCGACCCGAATAACCACGAGGTCCGGGAGCGTGACTACTTCTTCGTCGTGAGCTTTGTGGTGTGGGGCCTCTGGGCGGGAATCGGGCTGTGGACGCTGGTTGCAGGAGCGGCAAGGCGGCAAGGCGGCAAGGCGGGAGGTGTCCCGCTCGCTGCTGCGCTCTTCCTGCTGGCACTCGTGCCACCAGTGCTCAACTGGCGGGAGGCGTCGAGGAGCGCTGGTGCGGACCGTACGCTCGCGGCTGATCTCGCGTACAACCTGCTCAATTCAGTGCCGCCGTACGGCATCCTTTTTACTTACGGCGACAACGACACCTTTCCCCTGTGGTGGGCGCAGGAAGTCGCGGGGATCCGCCGGGACGTGACCGTGGTGTGCCTGGCGTTGGCGCAAACCGACTGGTACATGCGCCAGTTGCGCGACAACCCGGTCCGGGACTTCGATGAGGCCGCAGCACCGGCCGTATGGCAGGGGCTCAACCCGGTCAAGCCGACGTGGCCGCTTCATACGATGACCGATGCGGAGGTCGCAAGCGCCTCGACCTCTCCCATCCTCATCGACTCGACCATGACACTGCCGGTGGGACCAGTGGTGGCTACGCTCAAGGCGCAGACCGTCCTGTACCCGAATGACATCGTCAGCCTTCGGATCATCCAGCAAAACGTGGGGCGGCGCGCGGTCGTCTGGTCGCTCACCACCGGCGACAACTACGAAGGCCTGCGCGCTTATGTGGTGCAGCAGGCGATGGGTTTCCGCCTGAATTCCGTTCTTCCCGACTCCACCCAGCCGGGGATCAGCCTGGGCGGCATCGGCAACGTCGCCGTGGACATGCCGCTCACGCAGCGGCTGGCGTGGGAGACCTATCGCTATGGGTACCTCCTGACCGGCACGACAGATCGGCTGGAAAGCACGGCGGCCAGCATGGCCTCGAGTCTGTCCATCCCGTTCACCATCCTCGCCTATCATGCCGACGCGGTGGGGGATACCGCCGCTGTCGTGAAAAACCTCGAGCGTGCCGAACAGATCGCCCCTAACGAGGCGATCCGGTCGGCGCTCGCGGCCTACCGGTCCCACCTCCTCCCAGCCCCACCAACCCCTTAAATTCCAAGGTTATGGCAGCGCCTGACCTGGTTGACCGGCTGGCGGCCGTCCGAGAGACCATCGACCGCAGCCTGGCCCGGGCGGGGCGTCGCCAATCCGTCACCATCGTTGCGGTCACCAAGACGCATCCACCCGATGCAGTGCGCCAGGCGCTGGCCGCCGGGCTGGGTGACGTCGGCGAGAACCGGGTGCAGGAAGCCATCGAGAAGCAGGATGCGCTGTCCGGTATTCGGGTGCGATGGCATCTCATCGGCACGCTGCAGCGCAGCAAGGCTCGGCTCATTACGGGGCGCTTCGCGCTGATTCACTCGGTAGACCGGGCCGACCTGGCTGCCGACATCGCGCGGCGGGCACCGGCGGGGTCACGGCAACGGGTGCTGCTGCAGGTGAACTGCTCGGCGGAGCCGCAGAAGGGCGGGGTCGAGCCCCAGCAGCTTCCGAAGCTGATCGACGACGTGCTGGCCCTTCCGGCGCTCGAACTCTGCGGGCTGATGACGATGGCGGCCTTCGACGCCGGCGAGCCGGAGCTGCGACGTACCTTCGCGATGCTGCGCCGGTTGCGGGATGAAGGAGAGCAGCGCGGGGTGGCGCTGCCGGAGCTGTCGATGGGCATGTCGGGGGATTATCCGATCGCGGTCGAGGAAGGCGCCACGCTGGTGCGACTCGGCACGATCCTGTTCGGGGAGCGCAGATGATGGAACCCAACTTCCAGTTGACGCCGAACGAAGTGCGAGGGCAGCAGTTCGGCACATCGTTCCGGGGACTCGACCGGGTGGAAGTGGAAGCGTTTCGCGATCGGGTAGCGGAAGAGCTCGATCGCCTGCTGCGGGAGCGTATCCAGATCGACGAGCGATCGCGCAATGCCCAGGAACAGCTGCGCGCGTTCCGCGAGCGGGAGCGTGCCCTCAACGACGCACTGATTGCGGCGCAGCAGCTTCGGGCCGAAGCGAAGCAGGCAGCGGATCGCGAAGCCGAGGTGGTGATCCGGGAGGCGCGTGCCGAAGGGGAGCGCATCGTGGACCGGGCCCGGATGGACGAACGGCAGGTGCGGGAGCGGGCCGAAACCGCGGCGCGACAGTTCGCCGCGTATGTCGCCGCATTCCGTGCCCTTCTCGAACGGCAGATGGCGGAGCTCGATGTGCTGGAGGGGCACACCAAGACGATCATCCAGGTGCAGTCGGAGGCGCTGGCCGCCTCGACCGCGATCGCGGCGTCATGACCACTGCCGCACCGGCACTCGGCGCACAGATGAAGACGGCGGTTGAAGCGATCCGCCGCCGCAGCGCATTCGCGCCCGAGGTCGGAATGATCCTCGGCACCGGACTCGGGGCGCTGGGCAAGAGCATCGCGATCGAGGCCGAGATCCCGTACGCCGACATCCCGGGCTTTCCCGCGAGCACGGTCGAGTCGCATGCGGGCAAGCTGCTTCTCGGCACGCTGGCGGGACGTCGCGTCGCGGCGCTGCAGGGGCGATTCCACCGCTATGAGGGGTACAGCCTGCAGCAGGTGACCTTCCCGGTGCGCGTGCTCCGCGCGCTCGGCGCATCGACCCTCGTGGTATCCGGCGCGGTGGGCGGCATGCACCCGCTCTGGAACCTCGGCGATCTCGCGCTCTTGTCCGACCACATCAACCTCATGGGCGACAGTCCGCTCATCGGTCCCAACGACGACAGCCTCGGGCCGCGATTCCCGGATATGTCAGCGCCCTACGATGCGGCGCTCCGCGCCACGGCCCATCAGGCTGCGCTCGAGCTGGGCCTGACCCTGCGTGAAGGCGTGTACGTGGCGGTGACGGGCCCCGCGCTCGAGACGCGCGCCGAGTACCGGATGCTCCGGGCCATGGGCGCCGACGTGGTGGGCATGTCCACTGTACCAGAGGTCATCGTCGCCCTGCATGGCGGCATGCGAGTGCTCGGCATCACGGTGGTGACGGACAAGTGCCTCCCCGATGCGCTCGAGCCGGCCGACGTCGCGACCATCATCGCGACCGCTGAATCGGCCGAGCCGCGGCTGGCGACACTCCTGACGCGGATCCTGGAGAAGATGGCGTGACGCAGTTCCCTCCCTGGCCGGAGCAGGGTGCCGACGAGCTCGAGCGCGAGCTGCTGGCCACCTGGACCGCCGAGAACCTGTTCAAGCAGGCCCAGGACCTCACGCGCAACGGCAAGCCCTTCGTGTTCTACGAGGGCCCGCCGACCGCCAACGGGCGCCCGGGTATTCATCACGTCTTTGCGCGCTCCATCAAGGACCTGATCTGTCGCTTCCGGGTGATGCAGGGTCGCCAGGTGACCCGCATCGCCGGCTGGGATACGCACGGCCTGCCGGTGGAAATCGAGGTCGAGAAGGAGCTCAAGCTCAACGGCAAGAAGGCGATCGAGGAGTATGGGATCGCACGCTTCAATGCCAAGGCTCGGGAGAGCGTCTTCCGCTACCAGTCGGACTGGGAGGAACTGTCGAACCGCACCGGCTACTGGCTCGACTACGAGAACCCGTACGTCACCTGCAGCAACGAGTACATCGAGTCGGTGTGGTGGTTGCTGCAGCGCCTGCACCAGAAGGACATGCTGTATCGCGGTCACCGGGTGCTGCCGTACTGCCCCCGCTGTGGCACCGTGCTCTCGAGCCACGAGCTGGCGCTGGGTTACGAGGAGATTCAGGACAAGTCGATCTACGTGACGTTCCCGCTCGCCGACGGCAGTGGCCGGGAACTCGTGGTCTGGACGACGACGCCATGGACGCTGCCGAGCAACGTGGCGGTCGCGGTGCATCCGGATCTCGAGTACGGAGAATACGAATCCCAGGGTCGGGTAGTGATCATGGCGACCTCGCGCGCCTCACACGTGCTCGGCGAGGTCCCCCTTCGTCGCACGGTGCAAGGGGCCGAGCTCGTGGGGCTCAGCTACGAGCGCCCGCTCGACGTAGTGCCGATGCCGGCCGACCGGAAGCACGGCATCGTGGTGCCGGGGGCCTTCGTCACGGCGGAAGATGGTTCAGGCCTGGTGCACATGGCGCCGGCGTTCGGCGCGGATGACTATGCGGCGGGACAGGAGCACGGCCTGGCCCTGGTGCGTCCGGTGGCGGCCGACGGCACCTTCCACGGCACCACGTGGCCCGAGATCGAGGGCAAGCTGGTCACGGCCACGGAGACCAACAACCTGATCATCCGCCGGCTCAAGGAAACCGGCCGCCTGCTGGGCGACCCGGTGTCGTACGTGCATACGTATCCCCATTGCTGGCGCTGCAAGAGCAAGCTGATCTACTACGCCCGCGATTCCTGGTTCGTGCGCACCTCGGCGGTGAAGAAGCGGATGCTCGAGATCAACGCGCACGTGAACTGGCAGCCGCCGGAGGTAGGGTCAGGCCGGTTCGGTGAATGGCTCGAGAACAACGTGGACTGGGCGCTGTCACGCGACCGGTACTGGGGTACACCGCTGCCGGTGTGGGTATCGGATCGGGACCCGTCGCATGTGGAGGTGATCGGCAGCTACGCCGAGCTCGCCGCCAGGGTGGGACGCGCCCTTCCGGCCGACTTCGATCCGCACAAGCCGTTCATCGATGAGTACACCTGGCCGGCGCCGGGTGGCGGCACGATGCGGCGATCGCCCGAGGTGATCGACACCTGGTTCGACTCGGGCTCCATGCCGTACGCGCAATGGCACTATCCGTTCGAGCACGAGGCGGAGTTCAAGACGCATTTTCCGGCGGACTTCATCTGCGAGGGCGTGGACCAGACCCGCGGATGGTTCTACTCCCTGCTGGCGATCGCGGCGACGGTGTTCGACAGCCCGGCCTACAAGAACGTGGTCGTGAACGAGCTGGTCCTCGACGCCGAGGGCCAGAAGATGTCCAAGACGCGGGGTAACGTCGCCGACCCGTGGGCGGCGATCCGCGAATTCGGCGCCGACACCGTGCGGCTCTACCTGCTGGCGTCGAGCCAGGTGTGGGCGCCACGGCGCTTCGACGCGAAGGGGATCGCGGAGCAAGGCAGCTTCCTCAACACCCTGAAGCAGACCTACCGCTTCTTTTCGCTCTATGCCGGCGACTGGACACCGGGAGACGGCGGTCGATGCGCCGCGCTCGACGCTCGACCGATGGGTGCTGGCCCGTCTCGACGGACTGGTGCAGGAAGTGACCACGGCCTGGGAGTCATACCAGATCACGGATGGCGTGCGCGCCATCGTCGTCTTCGTGGTAGATGATCTCTCCAACTGGTACGTCCGGCTGTCACGCGCACGCTTCTGGGCCCCCGACCGCGAGGCCGACCCGGCGGCGGTCGCGACCCTGCACGAGTGCCTGGCCACGGTGGCCCGGCTCCTCGCGCCGGCCGCCCCGTTCGCGTCGGATTGGCTGTACCGCGCATTGACGGGGCAATCCGTGCATCTTTCGGGGTTCCCGGTGACCCGGGCCCGGCGGGATGAGGCGCTGGAGGGGGCCATGGACGCCGTCCGCCGGCTGACGAGTCTGGGTCGCGCCGCCCGCGAGACGAGGAACATCCGGGTGCGGCAGCCGCTGGCGGCGATGCAGGTCGCGGTACCGGCCAGGTTCCGCGGGCCTCGTTTTCGACGAGCTGCTCGCGCTGCTGCAGAGCGAAGTGAACGTGCGCGCCGTGAGTCCGGTGGCGTCCGACGCCGACTTGGTGCGGCTCAAGGCGAAACCCAACTTCAGGGCGCTGGGCAAGAAGTTTGGCAAGCGCACGCAGGAAGCGGCGGCCGCGGTGGCCAATCTCGATATCGAGGAGCTGCGCGTACTGGAGGACGGTGGCACGGCGCGGCTTGACGGTCTGGGCGACGTGTCGGCCGAGGAAGTCCAGGTCGAGCGCGAGGTGACCAGCGACTGGCTGGTGCAGAGCGATGGCCCGTACGTCGTGGCACTCGACCCGGTCATCACCGACGAACTGCGCGCGGAGGGGCTGGCCCGGGAAGTGGTGAACCGGGTCCAGCGCATGCGGAAGGAAGCGGGGTACGAGTACACCACGCGCATCCGTCTCTGGGTCTCGGGTGAGGAACAGGTGCGGCGCGCGGTGATGGCGCACGCCAGCTTCATCCGCGACGAAACGTTGGCGCGGGAGCTTGATGTCGGGGGGCGTGCCGCCGCCCCCGACCTCGAACAGCAGGTGGATCTCGACGGCGTCAGCGCGGTACTTGGCGTGCAGCGGCATGGCGGCGACTAGCAAGGCGACAACCACTCATCAGGATGGGTACGACCAATGATGCCGAAGAAGGACATCGAGTACTTCGAGAAGCGACTCCTGGAGGAGCGCGCACGAGTGCTCAAGCAGCTGGGTTACTACGAGAACGAGTTCAAGGCCGGGGACCAGGCGTCCGATGGTGACCTCTCGTCGTACTCGTTCCACATGGCGGACCAGGGTACCGACGCGATGGAGCGGGAGAAGCAGTTCCTGTTCGCGTCGCAGGAGGGCAGGTATCTCTGGCACGTCAATTACGCGCTCAACAAGCTGTACAACTCTCCGGAGAAGTACGGCGTGTGCGAGGCCACCGGCAAGCCGATCCCGTTCGAGCGGCTGGACGCGTTGCCGCATGCCCGTTTCTGCATCGAAGCGAAGGAAAAGGAAGAGGATGCCAAGCGCCGCTGAACGGCGCCTGTTTGCCGTGACCGCCGCGACCGTGATCGTGCTCGACCTGGTCACCAAGGCGGCGGCGGAGGCGTACCTCACGAGCGTCACAGGTGTTTCGGTGGTCGGTGACTGGTTTCAGTTGCGGCTGGTCTACAATCAGGGCGCGGCGTTCGGGCTGCACCTCGGTCCCTTTTCGCGCTGGTTCTTCCTCGGGTTCGCGGTGCTCGCGGTGTTCGTCCTGAATTCGCTGTCCCGCTCGGCCGTGCCGGGCGACCGGTTCCGCCAGCTGGCGTGCGGTCTGGTGACGGGCGGCGCCATCGGCAACCTGCTCGACCGCGTACGCAGCTCGCGCGGGGTCGTCGATTTCCTGGACATCGGCGTCGGGTCCTATCGCTGGCCCACCTTCAACGTCGCCGACATCGCCGTCACGTGCGGCGCCCTGGCGCTCGCGCTCTCGTTCTGGCGGGAAGACGTGCGGCGGTCGGAGACCGCGAGCGCCGGATGACCACCGCCGAGGCCACGGTCGTCCGCTTCACGGTGCTGGCGGACGCGACCGAGCGCCTCGATCGATTCCTGGCCGACCAGCTCAACCTTTCGCGCACGCAGGCGGCGCGACTCGTCGCGGCCGGTGGCGTGCGCGTGGCCGGCGTGGTCGCGCGCGCCTCCCGGCTCCTCAAGCGGCGCGATGAGGTCATCGTCGAGCTGCCGGCGATCGAACCGCCGCGCCATCTCCTTCCCGCCGACATTCCGCTCACGATTGTCTACGAGGACGAGCACCTGCTCGTCATCGACAAGCCCGCCGGCCTGGTGGTACACCCGGCCCCGGGCCACTGGAATGACACGCTGGTCAACGCGCTCATGGCGCGTGGCACCCAGCTGAGCGAGGGAAGCGCTGGCCGCCCCGGGCTCGTGCACCGGCTCGACCGGGATACTTCCGGCCTCATGGTGGTGGCCAAGAATGACCTGTCACACCGCAAGCTGGCGCACGCGATCACGCAGCGGAAAGTGAAGCGCACCTACGCGGCGCTGGCCTGGGGACACCTCGACGCCAGCCCGACGGTCATGGAAGCCCGGATTGCGAGGCACCCGCAGGACCGGAAGCGGATGTGGATCAGCGACCTGGGCCGGCCTTCCCGGACCGATGGCTTCGTCATCGCCCGTTTCGGGTCCTGCGAGCTGCTCCGGCTCGAACTGCATACCGGCCGAACGCATCAGATCCGGGTCCATCTGGAGAGCATCGGCCATCCCGTGGTGGGTGATCCGATCTATGCTGGCGGGGGGAGCCGGCGGATCCAGGGGTCTGCCCGGGCCTTGGCTGACCGGGTCGAACGGGCCACCCCCCGGCAGGCGCTCCACGCTGCCGGTCTCGCCTTCCGCCACCCCGCGAGCGGCGAAGCGCTCGAGTTCCGGGCCGAATGGCCGGCCGATCTCATGCCTGCACTCACGCTCGCCGCAGGCTCGGAAGTCGTTGCCCCACAAGAGGCTCTAGCCTATCTTCAGTTCTACGAGCGAGATGCCTGACGTCCGTCCGTTGCACGCTGTCGTGTTCCGCGTCGGTGGCGTAGTCTGTGCGCTACCAGCAGGGGTTGTTCGGGAGATCCTGCCGGCGGTTCGGGCTACCCGGGTGCCGGGGGTTGCCCCGGCGATCGAAGGCCTGGTGAACGTTCGGGGTGGGCTGGTGACGGTAGTCGACGGGCACGTCCTGCTCGGACAGCCCCGCCCGCCCGAAGTAGACACTGCGGTCCTGCTTCTCGACCGGGGTGGCAAGGTGGCCGGTCTCACGGTGGGCGAGGTGCTCGACTTTCTCGAAGTGCCGAGCGCCGCGGTCGCATCCCGGGAGCAGTTGCCGGGTGTCGACCCCGCGATCGTGCGGGCAGTGGGAGAGTGGGCTGGCCGGCGGTTCGTACTGCTCGATCTCGATGCGCTGCTGGCGCCGCTGCTCGGCGGCTGACAGCCTTGGCGCGCAACACAATCCGGTTCCTGTCGGAGGTGGTCCGTGGGGCACACCGTTCTCGTCTGTGACGACGCGATCTTCATGCGCACCATGATCGCCGATATCCTCGCCGGCGCCGGCTATGAGGTGGTCGGCGAGGCGGAAACCGGTGCGCAGGCGGTCCAGAAGTACCGTGAGCTCAAGCCCGACCTCGTCACCATGGACATCGTGATGCCCGACATGGGCGGCATCGATGCGGTGCGGGAGATCTGCAAGGACGATCCGGACGCGAAGGTGCTGATGTGCAGCGCGATGGGACAACAGGCGCTGGTGGTCGAGGCAATCCAGGCGGGCGCCAAGGATTTCGTCGTCAAACCGTTCCAGCCTTCACGCGTGCTCGAGGCGGTGCAGCGCGTACTGGGCTGAGCTCCATGGATCTCGCGAAGTACGCGGCGCTGTTCGTCTCGGAGAGTCGCGAGCACCTGCAGGCGTGCAATCAGCTGCTGCTCGCGTGGGAGCGCGACCCGGAAGCAACGGCCCCGGTCGACGGTCTGTTCCGCGCGGTGCACTCGCTGAAGGGCATGGCCGCGACGATGGGGTTCGCGCCGCTGGCTGAACTGGCGCACCGGGCCGAAAACCTGCTCGACGCGGTGCGGAGCGGGCGGCTGGCGGTCAAGCCGGAGCACTTCGAGCTGCTATTCCGCTCGGTCGATGAACTCGAGGACGGGGTGGCGCGAGCCACCAGCGGCAAGGGGCTTCGGGCCGACGCGGCGTCGCTGGTGAAGGCGCTGGACGCGGCGGTGAAGCGGGGCGAGAAGGGTGCCGCAGCCAAGGGCGCGAAAGGTGCGAAGGGCGCAGAGGGCGGCGACACCGGGAAGGGCGCAGCGAGCGCGAAGACCGAGGGCGCACGGGATGAGCGACCGTCACTGGACGTGAAGCTCACCGTCCGATCTGATGCGGTCCTGCGGGGGGCGAGGGCACTCCTGGCGCTCCGGAAGGCGGAGGGACTGGGCTCGGTATCCCGGGTGACGCCGCAGGTGGGCGAGCTCGAGCGGGAGGACTTCGACGGCAAGCTCGCCTTCCGCATACAGACTGCGGCAGCGCCCAGCGAAGTCGATGCGGTGATCCGGTCGGCCGGCGACATTGCCGGTGTGGCGATCGACCTCGCGTCCGACGAGCAGGCGGTCGACGCCACGGCGCTACGGCAGATCCGGATCGACCTGGCCCGGCTGGACGTGCTGATGAAACTGGCGGGGGAGCTCGTGGTGGCGCGCAACCGGCTGGTGGAACTGGCCCGCGCATCGAGCGATCCTGAGCTGGGCCAGGTGGGCGAGCGGATCTCGCGCCTGGTGGGCGCGGTGCAGGCGGAAGTGCTCGAGGCGCGGCTGACGCCGGTGCGAGAGGTGTTCGATCGTTTTCCCCGCGTGGTGCGCGACCTGGCACGCGACCTTGGCCGACAGGTTCGGCTCGAGGTGGAGGGCGGTGACATCGAACTGGACCGCGCGGTGCTCGACGAGGTTGCCGACCCGCTGGTGCACCTGGTGCGGAACGCCATCGATCACGGCATCGAGGCCCCCCGCGACCGGGTCAAGGCGGGAAAGGCAGCCGAAGGACGCCTCAGGCTATCGGCGTCGCGGGAGCGAAACAGCGTGGCGATCCGGGTCGCCGATGACGGCCGCGGCATCGACCGCGCGAAGATCCTCGCCAAGGCGAAGGTCGACGGACTGATCGACGCCGCGGTCGAGACGCTGGCCGATGATCAATTGCTGCGGATCCTCTCCCGATCGGGATTCAGCACGGCGGCGGTCGTAAGCGGGGTTTCGGGTCGTGGGGTGGGCGTGGACGTGGTGATGACGCGCATCCGGCAGCTGGGCGGTGCGGTGGAGCTCGTCACCGAGGCGGGGCAGGGCACGGCGTTCGTGCTGCGGGTGCCGCTCACGCTGGCGATCGTGCGGTCGCTCCTGGTCCAGGTGGGCGCCGAGCGATACGTGGTTCCGCTCAACTATGTGAGCGAAACCATCGAGTTCTCGGCCACGCCGGTTACCGCACTGGGTGATCGCGAGGCGCTGGTGATCCGGGAGCAGCCGGTGCCGACTGTGCACCTGCACCGGCTCCTGAGTATCGCCGGGGCGACCACCACGGGGCGGCGCCCGGTTCTGGTGGTTCAGGTGGGAGAGCGCCGGAGTGCGCTGGTGGTGGATGCCCTGCTGGGGCAGCAGGAAATCGTGGTGGAGCCGTTTGATGCGCCACGCGGGATGCCCGGCTGGTTCAGCGGGGCCACGATTCTCGCGGATGGCGCGCCGGCGCTGATCCTGGACGCGGCGGCGCTCGTCTGACTGGCTAAGGGTTCGGGAGAGCACCATGGACGACGTGCGGACACTGAAGGCGCATCAACTCGACGCGCTGCGCGAGGTCGCCAATATCGGCGCCGGGCACGCGGCGACTGCGCTTTCCCAGATGACCAACCGCACCATCATGATCGCGGTGCCCGAGGTCAACGTGCGCCCGCTCGAAGATGTGGCCGAGCTCTTTGGCACGGCCGACGCGGTGATCTCCGCCGTGCTCATGCACATGATGGGCGACCTCACCGGCCGCACCATGATCCTGTTTCCCAATGAGTCCGCCCGCAATCTCTGCGACATTCTCATGCGCCGCGCTCCGGGCACCACGCAGGAGTTCGGCCCGATGGAGCAATCGGGCCTCAAGGAAGTCGGCAACATTCTGGTGAGCGCATACCTCACGGCGCTGAGCGACTTCATGGGAATGATGCTCGTGCCATCAGTGCCCAGCCTGGTCATCGACCAGGCGGGCGCGATCCTCACCACCACCTACCTCAACTTCGGCCACGACCGCGACTACGTCTTCTGCGTCGAGACGGCATTCGAGGTCGCTGGCGCCTCCGAGCAGCTGCACGGGCATTTCCTGCTGTTGCCCGACCTGCCCTCGCTGCGCGCCATCTTCGACGCCATCCGTATTTCCTGACCCGATGCCGGGTCCTGCGCCCTCCGATCGCGACCTCGCCATCCTCCGGTCGTTCGCGAGTCGCATCGACCCGTCGGACGCCGGCGCGCACAACAACCTCGGGGTCCTCTACTACCAGAAGGGCATGGTTGGCGAGGCGGTCGCGGCCTTCTCGCGCGCGCTCGAGATCGACTCGCGCATGCAGGTGGCGCAGGACAACCTCGAGCTGGCCTACCGGGAGAGCGGTTTCTACGACGGCCGTGTGGCCGAGCTGCAGGAGCGGCTGCGGCGCACGCCTGACGACCGTGCGGCCCGCTGGGAGCTGGGCCGGGCCTATGCATCGCTGAGCCGGCACGACCTCGCGGCGCAGGCCTTCGAGGAACTGCTGGCCCGGTCTCCTTCCGATGTGCCCGCCCTGATTCACCTTGGCCTGGCCGAAAAGGCGCGCGGCCGCATCGAGGCCGCGGGCGGGTGCTTCGCCCTCGCCGCCGAGCTCGACCCGGCCAGCGCGGTCGCGCGTTTCTATCAGGGGGAAACGCTCTACAACCGCGGCCTCAACGAAGCCGCGCTCGAGGCGCTCGAGGCCGCCATTGCGCACAACCCCGATTACGCGGAAGCGCATTACCTGCTCGCCTTCGTGTACGGCGACATGGGCCTGCACGAGCGCGCGCTCGATGCGACGAAGCGAGCCATCGCGTTGAACCCCATGCTGTCGCGGGCGCAGGCCAATCTGTCGCTCGAGCGACTGGTGCCGAAGGGGGATGAGGCGGCCAAGGCGGGCCGGGAGGCAAGGGCGGGCAGCGAGCAGCTGACGGAGCGGGATCCGCTGGCGCATTACCAGCTTGGCCTCGCCTTCCGCCAGAAGCGCTACTTCGCCGAGGCGCTGCGCGAGTATCGGATGGCGCTGGATGCGGGTGAGGACCGCTCGCTGGTGCTTCAGGCGATGGCCGAGGTCCACCTGCTCCGCCGCGACCACGCGACCGCGCTGGAGCTGTACGACGAACTCCTGCGGCAGAACCCCAGGATGCCGAAGCTGTGGAACGAGCGCGGAGTCTGCCTGCACCAGGCGGGGCGACGGGAGGAGGCGGCTGCGGCATACGAGCAGGCGATCGCCGCGGACCGCACCTACGCGCTGGCCTGGAACAACCTGGGCGTATTGCGGGCGGGCTCGGCGGGATCCGACGCCGCCATGACCGCCTTCCGGTCCGCGCTGGAGCGGCAGCCGGGGCTCCACGCCGCCAGGCTCAATCTGGCACTCCTGCTCATGCAACGGCGCCAGCCGCAGGCGGCCCTCGAGGCGTATCGCGAGGTGCTGTCACGCGACCATGCCAATGCCGTGGCCTGGAATGGTGTCGGCCTGGTGCTGATGGAGCTCAAGCGCTACACCGACGCGCGGAATGCGTTCGGTCGCGCAGTGGAGCACGACCCGGCACTGGCAGCGGCGCACTACAATCTCAGTTTCACCCTGGGCCAGCTGGGCGACTTCGAGGGGGCGCTGCGCGAGACCAAGCGCGCGCTGGAACTGGAGTCGTATTACGTACCGCAGAAGTTCGCGCTGACGATCGACCTCCAGTACGAGGATCCCACCATCGCGATCGCGCCCGACGTGGCGACCGAGGTGGGACTCGAGTCGCTGGGTGGGGAGTTCGCGTTCGATCCGGGCACGCTCGATGACCTCTTCGCCGAGCTGGCACCGCCGGAAACGGCGGTCACGCCGCCGCGTTCCGAGGATCCGCTCACGCTGGCGCGCGACTACCTGAGCAAGGGGCTGCTCGAGCTGGCCACAGCCGAGGTGACCCGGGCGCAGGGGCGGGGAGCCGGGCGGGCCGAGGCTCAGACGCTGCTGGGCGAGATCTTCTCCAGGCGCGGGCTGCATGGTGAGGCGCTGGAGCGCTTCCGCACCGCGCGCGAGTCGAACCCCGGTGACCGCAATGCCGCGCTGGGAGAATTGCGGGCGCTGGTGGCGCTGGATCATGCCGGCGATGGCGGTTCCCTTGCCGAGCAGCTGCTGGAGGCGTTTCCGCGCGACGTGGAAGTCCTCGGCGCCGTAGCGAGGGTATGGCTCGCGATGGGCGACGCGACCCGCGCACTCAGCGCGGTGCAGCTGGCGCAGACGCTCGCGCCCGGTCGCTCCGATCTGCTGCACCTGCAGGCGCGGGTGGCGGTGCGGCTGGATGACCGCGCGGCGGCGATCGAGGCATGCCGGCGCGCGCTCGAGCTCGACGACTCGCTGGTGCAGGTGTGGTACGAGCTGGGCCGGCTGGAGGAGGGACGCGAGGGATGGGCTGCGGCGCAGGATGCCTACACGCGCGCGCTCGACATCCTGCCCACCTACCTCGAGGCCGGCCTTGCACTCGCCGACCTGCTGCGGCGCCGGCTGCAGCACCGCGCGTCACTCGATGTGCTGGTCGAGCTTCTCACCACCGACCCGTACGCGGTCGAGGCCCTCGTGTTGCTGGGCAAGGTGCTGTTCGAGCAGGGCCGCATCGACGAGGCGCTCGAGGGTTTCGGCCGCGCGTTGCGCTTCAATCCGGAGCACCCCGCCGCACTCTTCCATTCGGGTGACGTGCTGGCGCGGAAGCGTCGCTTCGAGGATGCGGTGGACGCGTGGGACCGGGTGTCGCAGATCGATCCCGCCGGGCCGTACGCCGCGCCGGCACGGAGCCGGGCGCGCTCGGCCCGGGATCTCCAGCACATCTTTGCCGCGCAGCCGGGCTGATCATGGCCATCGAGGGACCGCTCAAGGAACTGCACATCCACGATGTGTTCCAGCTGCTCGACCTGGGACGGAAGACGGGCGTCCTCTGCGTCACCTCGGAGCTGCGGCAGAACTCGGGGATGGTCTATTTCGAGCGTGGCGCGGTGGTGGCGGCCGAGATCCGGAGCAATCCGCATCCGCTGGGCACGCTGCTGCTGCGCGCGGGCAAGATTGCCGAGGCCGACCTCGCGCGGGCCCGGGCGCTGCAGGGCGCCGGCGACGCCCGCCGGCTGGGTGACATCCTGGTGGATCTGGGCGCGATGAACCGCCGCGAGCTGGAACGGCTGGTGCGCCAGCAAGTGCAGGAAGTGATCTTCGAGCTGATGAACTGGTCGGAAGGCTACTTCTCGTTCGAGGAGACTTCCGGGCCGCGCACCGGCTCCGAGGCGAGCGTCCGTATCCCGACGGAGTCGCTGCTGATGGAGGCGGCGCGGCGCATCGATGAGTGGTCCCGCATCGAGGCACGCGTGCCGCACCTCGGTGTCGTACCGCGGCTGGCCGATGCGGACAGCCAGCATGGGATGCTCGACCTCACCCCGTTCGAATGGGAAGTGATCGCGACGGTGGATGGGGCGCGTGACCTGCGCGCTATCGCGGAAGTGCTGGGCCGGGCCGAATTCGAGATCGCGCGCACCATCTTCGGCCTGACCAGTACTGGCGTGGTGATGCTCGAGGATCCGGCGCTGGAGGTGTCGGCACCGGAAACACCCGACGTCATGCAGCTGGTGGCCCGCGCGGAGGAACAGCTCGCCTCGGGCGACGTGGAATCAGCGCGGTTGATCGCCACCGAGGCGACGGCACACTTCCCCGATCAGGCCGGCGCCCACGCGGTACTCGGCCGCGTCCTGCTCGCGGGGGGCCATCACGCCGAGTCGGAGGAGGCCTTCTTCGAGGCACTGCGGCTGGAACCCGGATTCGCGTCCGCGCGTCGCCTGCTGGGCACGGCGCAGGCCGCGAACGGCCGGTTCGACGAGGCGATTGCCTCGTGGCAGCGCTGGCGCCAACTGGCGGAGCGTTCGCCGGAGGAGATCAGGCTGCAGGAGGGCGTCGACCGTCTGCAGGCAGCCGCGCGGCTGCTCAGCGACGCGATCAAGGGGTGGTATGACTGACCCGATCCGCGAACTGACGGCGCAGCTGGCCTCCGACCCGCAGAGCCTGGTTTTCCTGGAGCTGGGCGAGGCCTTGCGGACCCGCGGCCAGCCGGCGGCGGCGTACAAGGTCGCGCGGATGGGCGTGAACCGTTATCCGGAACTCGCAGCGTCGCACGACCTGCTGGCCCGCGTGCTGGCCGACCAGGGCGACCGGCATGCGGCGGCGGAGGCATGGCGTCGCGTACTGGAGCTGTCACCAGGACACATCGGGGCCAACAAGGGGCTCGCCTTCCTCGCGTTTCGTGCGGGAGATCCCGAGGGGGCACTGCCGTTCCTCGAGTCCGCGCTGGGCGCGGCCCCCGACGACGAGGGCCTCGCGGTGGCAGTGAAGCGGGTGCGCACGGCCCTGGACGGCGCGGCGGCGCGTGCCGCGAGCGCGGCGGAAGCCGCCCAGGCCCATCCACCAAGCGCACTCCGCGGTGCCGAGGGTTTCGAGCCGTTCGAGGAGGCGCGGGGCGTGGTGCTGCTCGACACGCAAGGATTGCGGCTTGCCGGTACGCTCGAGGCGCCCGATGGCAGCGACGTGAGCGATGCCGTTGCAGCGCACTTGCAGGGAGTGTCGCGAGAGGCGTCCCGCGCGGCACGGCTGCTCGACCTGGGTGCCTGGGAGAGCGTTACGGCGGAGTCGCCTGACGGCCATCTCCTCGTCCTGCCGCCGACCCAATCGACCGTGCTGCTGCTGCTGCGCGATGCGCGTGTACCGGTGGGACGTCTCGGTCTCATGGCGGAGCAGGCCGCACGAGCGGCGCGAAGCTGGCTGGAGCGGCTCGCATGAGGAACCTGGGGGAGGCGCTGGAGCGGGTCACGCGCGTCGCGGGCATTCGCGGGGCGATGCTGGTCGCGGAATCGGATGGACTCGTGGTCGCGGAGGCGCTGGCCGAGGGACTCGATGGTGCCGCCGTTGCGGCGCTGGCCGCGAGCCTGACACTCCGTCTCCGTCGCACCGCTGTGAGTGCAGGACTGGCGGTGCCACAGGTGGTACAGCTGCGCGCCGAGCGGGGCACGGTGCTGACGGTGCCGGCGGGCGACGACCTGCTGCTGGTGGCGGTGGCCGAGCGCGACGCGAACCTGGGACTCGCGCGGCTCGAGCTCAGGCAGGCGGCGGCGCAGCTCGGATCATGAGGGTCATCGAGCCGTGGGTGGCCGCGCCGCTGCAGGGCTTTCTCGACGAGTCGGGCGCGAGGCTCACCCTGATCATGACATCGGCGGGGCAGGTGATTGCGCAGGATGGATTCACCCGGTCAGTCGATGTCATGGCAGCCGCGGCGCTCGGAGCGGCGATCATGGCCTCGACCGACGCCATCGCTGACGTGATGAACACCCCCAGCTTCGGCGTGGTGCTGCACCAGGGGCCGCGGCAGAGCCTGGTGCTCCGCTCCTTCACGACGTCGCGTGGGCGCTGGATCGGGCTCGTTGTGTTCGGCGCCGAGACGTCGGTGGGACTGGTGCAGC
Source organism: uncultured Gemmatimonadales bacterium (assembly GCA_963822925.1). Lineage (GTDB taxonomy): Bacteria > Gemmatimonadota > Gemmatimonadetes > Gemmatimonadales > GWC2-71-9 > JAGGAG01. The sequence goes on along the minus strand of CAWGJN010000008.1, from coordinate 109,566 downwards.
TGTTCTTCCAGGAGCTGGAGCAGGCGCTGGCGAAGGCGGCGCCCGACGCGCCGGTGAGCCGCGCGGTACTGGCAGAAAATTTCGAGTACGAACTCAACGCGAGCCTGCGCTCGCTCTTCGGACGGTAACGGGATGTCGCTGGTCAACTTCACCGCGCGTGAGATCACCTGCAAGATCGTCTATTACGGGCCGGGCCGGTCCGGGAAGACGACCAACTTGCAGTACATCTTCGGCCGCGTGCCGGATACGCGGCGCGGACGCATGGTGTCGCTCGCCACGCAGGGTGACCGGACGCTCTTCTTCGACTTCCTGCCCATTGACCTGGGCAGCATCTCGGGATTCCAGACCAAGTTCCAGCTGTACACCGTGCCGGGCCAGAGCTACTACAACGCAACGCGGAAGCTGGTCCTCCAGGGTGCCGACGGCATCGTCTTCGTTGCTGACAGCCAGGCGCGGCGGTTCGACGACAACCTCGAGAGTCTGCAGAATCTGCAGGAGAACCTGCTGAGCCAGGGCGTGGACGTACGCACGATGCCGATCGCGTTCCAGTACAACAAGCAGGACCTGCCGGGCGAGCTGGTGCTTCACCCATCGGAGCTGGACGAGTCGCTGAATTTCAGGGGCGTGCCAAGTTTCGGCGCCGACGCCCTGCATGGGAGCGGCGTGTTCGAGACGCTGAAGGGCATTTCCGAGCTGGTGCTGCGGAAGCTGGCCGCGGGAGGGATCGCCGAATGAGCACCTTGCAGGATGGCCACCGGTTTGACGCGCTGGTGGTGGGAACCGCCAACCGCACGGCGGTGACGGCCGGCCGCGCCGTCGCGAGCGCGCCCGGATCGGCCTACAACCCTCTGCTCATCTATGCGCGTCCGGGAATGGGCAAGACGCACCTGCTGGGCGCGATCGCTCATCAAGTGCTCACGGTCAATCCGTCGGCGCGCATCGAGTTCCTCACGCTCGACGAGTTCATCGAGGAATTTCACGCCGCACTGTCGGCGGGACGCAACGACGAGTATCGCGCCCGGTTCGGCGCGGCCGACCTGCTCCTGCTCGATGATATCCAGTTCCTGAGCCGACAGCGCGAAATGCAGGCGGAGCTGTTGCGGGTGCTCGATGTGATGCTCGCGGGCCAGAAGCAGGTCGTGCTGACGAGCGACCGGGCGCCCGGCGAGATCGACTCGATTGATGACCGGCTGCTGACACGCTTCGCGGGCGGGCTGGTGCTCGACATCGCGCAGCCGGACTACGAGACCCAGGTGGCGATCCTCCAGCGCAAGGCGGAAGAGCGCGGCGCGAGTTTCCCCCCCGGTGTGCTGGAGGCAGTGGCGTCCCTCGGCATCGAGAGCGTGCGTGAACTGCTGGGGGCGCTGAACCGGCTGATGGCCTTCCAGGCGGTGAGCGAGGTGCCCCTCGACGCGGCCCAGGCGCAGCTGCTCATCGGAGGCCTGCAATCGGCCGTGACGGACGACGAGCTGATGGTGGAGCAGGCCGCGTCGCTCGAGTTCGCCGTGGCGGGTCACCCGGAACTGGCGCACGCGGCCGACGGGTCCCGCCGCGCCGTGGCGGACGGCCTTCCCGGCGTGATGCTCGGCCAGTCGGACATGCTGGGCGGCCCGATGGACGACGTGCCGGCTCACGATCACGCCGAGGGGGAGCGCGACTCCTCCGATCTCGGCCTGCCAGACGAGCCCCACGAGTTCAGCGACGCGCACGACTTCGGTGACGCGCGCAGCGGCCGCGCGGATCATGACCTTCCGCCCGCCGATCCATTGGGTGACGGGCTGGCCTCGAAGCCGGCGCTGCAGGCCGACCGCGACGAGTTCGGCGATTTCCTTTCCGACCTCGCAGCCACACTGGCTCGGCAGGTGGATCCGTGGCGGGCGCGCGTGGGCGAAGCCATCCTGCGGTGGGAAGGGGAGGGCTTCCGCACGTACCGGCTGGAGCGCCTGCTCGACGACCCGGAACCGCCCGATCCCGAATCGGTGATGATCCAGTACGAAGCCGATGCGGAGCAGCTCCTTGAGCTGCGCGCCGAGGCCGAGTCGCTGGCGCCCGAAATGGCCAACGCGGCGCAGCTGGCCGACCCCGGCAACATGGCTGCCGCCGAAGCGTACATGCAGCGGGTGCGCGAGGGAGCAATCCCGCCTGACGGGCCGGTGGAACACTGGCGGCTCGATGACCTCATCGAGGGGCCGGGCAACCGCATGGCGGTGCGCGCGGCCCTCGCGGCGATCGCCGAGCCGGGGCGCAAGTACAACCCGATCGTCGTGGTGGGTGGATCGGGCGTGGGCAAGACGCACCTGCTGCACGGTATCGGCAACGCGCTTGCGCTGGCCGACGACGGACACGTGGCGTGCCTGAGCGCGCACGAATTCACCCAGGAACTGATCGACGCGATCGACCGCGATGGTGTCTCGGCCTGGCGCAACCGCTACCGGCGCTGCTCGGCCCTGCTGCTCGACGACGTGCACCTGATCGCGGGCAAGGAGCGCACCCAGGAGGAACTGTTCCTCCTGTTCAACCTCTTCCTCGAAAACAACCGGCAACTGGGCTTCGCGTCGGCGGTGCCGCTGGCGGAGTTGTCGGGGGTCGAGCCGCGCCTGCTGACGCGGCTCGAGGGCGGGCTGGTGGTGGAACTGCCCCCGCCCGACCGGGAATTGCGGCAGCAGCTGGTGGAGCGAACCCTCACCGGGCGGGGGCAGGAGCCTGACGCTGAGCTGGTGACCTACATCGCGTCGCGTCCCGCGGAATCGGCACGCGCGGTGCAAGGTTACGTGCAGCGCGTGCTGCACGCGGCCGATTCGCAGCACGTCAGGCCAACGACGGCGCTGGCGCGCGAGGTGCTGGAAGGGGCGGCGCGTGTGGTGCGCAAGGGAAGCGTGCCGGGGCGGTCGATCAGCGTGGCCGTCTCCTCCTCGGGCGGCGTCAAGAGCCGGGAGAAGACAGTGTGGTCGTGGACGACGCTGTCGGACCGCGTCATTGAGGAGTGGCGCTGATGGCGATCAAGGGATCCCTCAAGGAAGCAAGCCTTCCCGACGTCATCCAGCTGCTCTACCTGGGGCGGCGCACCGGGTGCCTGGCGATTACCGACCGCCAGAACCTGGGCTACATCTACTTCGACGACGGCAAGATCGCGTACGCGTCGATCGTGAACCGGCGCGACCGCCTGGGCGACATGCTGGTACGCAATGGCCGCATCACTGCCGACCAGCTGCGGCAGGCGGTGGACCAGCAGACGAGTGACCGCGAGAGTCGGCTGGGGGAGATCCTGCTGGGCCAGGGCGCTCTCACTCGGCAGGAGCTCGACGACTACATGCGCCTCCAGATCGAGGAGGCGGTCTACTACCTGTTCACATGGACCTCGGGCGCCTTCAACTTCGAGGCAGGCGTGCGTCCCGACCCGCGCGATTTCCAGGTGCAGATCAACCCCGAATGGCTGCTGCTCGAGGGCGCGCGGCGGGTCGACGAGTGGAGCCTCATCGAGAAGAAGATCCCCAGCTTCGATCTCATCTTCACTGCCGACCAGGCGCGGGTCGAGGCGGCGGGTGCGCCGCTCTCGGAGCAGGAACAGCAGATCCTGCCGCTGCTCGATGGACGCCGTGATGTGCAGCAGGTCGTCGACGAGTCGGGTCTCGTGGAGTTCCTGGTGGGGCAGGCACTCTACAGCCTCGTCACGGCCGGATACGCGCACCGCACCGGCTCCTCGGCGACGACCATTTCGCCCCGGGTGAACGATTCACGCGTCGAGGAGCATCGCAACCTTGGCGTCGCGTTCTACCGAACCGGAATGCTGGACGAGGCACTGCGCGAGTTCCGCCGGGTGGCTGAACTCCGGCCTACCGAGGGCAGCGCGCCGTTCTATCTCGGTCTTATCGCGCTGCGGCAGGGCAAGTGGGAGGAAGGCGTCGAATCGTTCAAGCTGGCCGTGGAAAAGGGCGGACCGCGCCCGGCGGCGCTGCACAACCTCGGGTTTGCGCTGGAGCAGCTGGGACGTCTGGAGGAAGCTGAGGCGGCGTATGGCGACGCCACGACCCGAGCGCGCGACGACCACCGCGTCATGCTCGGATGGGCGATCGCGGCGCTGCAGCGCGGTGAGTTCCAGGTGGCGGTGAACCGGCTCGAGCGTACCCGGGAACTGCTGGCTGACAAGACGGCACCAGCGGCCTGGTACTGGGCGATGTCGCTGGCCCAGGCGGCGAGTGACGGGTTCGAGGCCGCGCTGGAGACGGCCCGCTCGGGTGTGACCGCATATCCGGAGCAGGCGGTGCTGCGCAACAACCTCGCAGTCCTGCTCGAGCTCCGCGGCGATACCGCCGGCGCCGAGCAGATGCTGAAGCAGGCCTTCGGCGCCGATCCCGCGTTGCCGCAGGTGTCGAAGAACACCGGCGACCTGCTGTACCGGGCGGGGCGGTATGACGAGGCGTTCGAGGCGTACGAGCGCGCGGCTCGCGTGGCACCGGAACTGGGCGACGACCTCTACTTCAAGCTGGGTAACATCGCGTACAAGCGGCGGGACACGGCGCGAGCCCGGGCCAGCTGGGAGCATGCGACGGAACTCAACCCGGGCCACCAGCTGGCGCGAGCCAACCTCGACATGCTGGCAGCGGAGGCATGACGGTGCAGGAGGATGCGGCATTCGACGCGCTTGCGAAGGACCTCACGGTGCGCACCGGCGTGTCACTGGCTTCCTATAAGCCCAAATGCCTGCGTCGCCGGATCGCGGTGCGCATGCGCGCCTGCGGCGTGCACACGTACGACGAGTATCGCGGAGTCCTGGCGAGCACACCCGAGGAAGTGGAACGGCTGCACGATGCGCTGACAATCAACGTCACCCGCTTCTTCCGGAACCCGGAGACCTGGGAGTCGGTGAGATCGGGCGTAGTGCCGGGCCTGCTGGCGAAGAACGCGCCGGTCCGGGCCTGGAGCGCGGGTTGCTCCTCGGGTGAGGAGGCACACACGCTGGCGATGCTCTGGGCCGATGCCGCCGAACGGGCCGGCCATCCCGAGTGGCTGGACCGCTTCAGTGTGGACGCGACGGATATCGACCGTGAGTGCATGTTGCGGGCGCGGGCGGGTCAGTATCGCACCGACGCATTCGTGGAGACGCCGCCCCGGCTGGTGGAGCGCTGGACCCGCCCGGAGGGCGACGGACGCATCGTCGACCCGCGACTGCGCGCACGCATTAAGGTCTCGACGCTGGACCTGACGCGGGACCCGCTGCCGGTGCGCCGTTTCGACCTCGTGGTATGCCGCAACGTCGTGATCTATTTCGACCGGGTAACGCAGGAGCGGCTGTTCACCGGATTTCACGATGCGCTGGTGCCCGGCGGCACGCTGATCCTGGGCAAGGTGGAAACCCTGGTCGGGCCGGCGCGCGACCTGCTGGAACTCGTGGATGTCCGCGAGCGCGTCTATCGGAGGCCGGCGTGAGCGCGCGGGAAATTGTCGTGCGCGTGTCGGACATGGCGGTGGCCACGGCCGACGAGGTGCTCGTGACGGTGGGCCTCGGCAGCTGCGTGGCGATCATGCTCTACGATCCGGAAGCGAAGATCGGCGGGCTCGCGCACATCCTGCTGCCGTCCAAGGCCCTCGCGCGACAGTCCGATAACCCGGCGAAATTCCCCCAGACGGCAGTGCCCGCGCTGCTGGAGCGGATGGTGGCGGCCGGCGCGAGCCCGCGGCGCATCACGGCGCGACTCGCCGGCGGGGCGAGCATGTTCGCGCAGCTGGCCCCGCCGGGCACCATCCAGATGGGCGAGCGCAACCTCGTCGCCACGCGCCAGGCGCTGAGCGCGCAGAACGTGCCGCTCACCGGCGAGGCCGTGGGGGGCGACTTCGGCCGCACGGTGCGGCTGCACTGCAAGGACGGCCGGATCGACGTGTCATCGGTCGCGCACGGTGTCCAGCACCTCTGAGCGCCGGTCGGTCCTGATTGCCGACGACAGCCCGTTCTTCCGGCGGTTGCTCTCCGACATCCTGGAGCGCAGCGGCGACTTCACCGTGGTCGGCACCGCGCGCAACGGCATGGACGCGGTGCAGAAGGTGCACCGGCTGCAGCCCGACCTGGTGCTGATGGACCTGGAAATGCCGGAGCTCGATGGCCTGGGGGCCATTGGCTACATCATGTCGGAAGCGCCCCGGCCGATCGTGGTCGTGTCGAGTTATGCGGGGCCAGGCACGTCGGCCGCGATCCGCTCACTCGAACTGGGTGCGGTGGAAATCGTGGCGAAGGAGTCGGGCCGCGATGCCGCCGACCTGCAGCGTTTCGGCGATCGCCTCCTGGAAACGCTGCGGCTCTCGGCGGGCGCCGAGCTCTTCCGGCTGCCGATCCTGGCGCGGCCGGCGCAAGGAGTCCCCGCGGCGGGGCTCTTCGCACTGCCGGGGCGCGCGCGGGGCTGCGTGGCGATCGCCGCATCCACCGGCGGCCCGCGCGCCCTGGCCGAGGTGGTGCCCCGACTTTCCCCCGGGCTCGGCGCCGGGGTCGTGATCGTGCAGCACATGCCGCCGGGCTTTACCCGGAGCCTGGCAGAGCGGCTGGCGGGCCAGAGCCGCCTCCGCGTGGTAGAGGCGGAACACGGGACCCCATTGCTCGAGGACACGGCGTACGTGGCACCGGGAGACTGGCACATGCGCGTGGCCGCGGGACCCGAAGGCGTGCACCTCCTGCTCGATCGCGAGCCGACGATCTGGGGGGTCCGACCCGCCGCGGATCCGCTCTTCCGCTCGGTGGCCGACGTGTTCGGGGCCCGGGCGGTGGGCGTGGTGCTCACCGGGCTCGGTCGTGATGGCGCCGACGGCCTTCGGCGCATCCATGACGCCGGCGGCATCGGCATTGCGCAGGATCACGCCAGTGCAACCATCGATGGGATGCCCGCGGCGGCGCGTGCGGGAGGTGGCGCTGACCATGTGCTCTCGGTGACACAGGTTGCCGGGCAGGTCGATGCGGAGATCCGCCGGATGCGCCTGCTGTGAGCGCCACCGGTGGAGCCTTCCTCCTCGTGCGGGCGGGCGGCCGGAAAGTCGGGCTTGCCGTAGAGGCCGTGGTCGAGGTGCGAGAGCCCGACGAACTCGGTGCGATCCCGTCACTCGAGCCGGCGCTCCGCGGCGTCACTGCGCTCCGGGGGAAGTTGATGCCGGTGCTCAACCTCGGGGCATTGCTCGGCGGCGAACCGGGTCCTGGACGCGTGGTGGTCGTGACCGACCTTGGCGGACGACGCGTGGGGCTCGAAGTGGATGACGCGGATGTCGTCGTCGGGGCGGGGGTACCATTGCTTCATGCCGATGAAACACTACCCTGGGCCCGTGCGATTGCGGTGCTTCCCGACCAGGTGTACGTGCCGTTGCTCGACCTGGGAGCGCTGTCGGCACGGCTTACGGAGGTCAGTACATGATGACGCATGGCGACGATGTCCAGCTCGTGACCTTCCGGTGCGGCGGACATGACTTTGCGTTCGACATCCTGCAGCTGCAGCGGATCCTCCGCTATGAGGTTCCGTCGCCGCTGCCCGATGCACCCGCGTTCCTCGAGGGCGTGCTGTCATACGAAGGCGGCGCCGTGCCGGTGGTGGACCTGCGGAAGCGCCTCGGTCTTCCGGCCACGATCACTGAGGAAACCAGGGTGATGCTGCTCGAACTCGATGGGCACCGGGTCGGCGTGGTGGTGGACGCGGCACGCGAACTGGTACGGGTGGACAGCACCACGATCAGCGCGCCGCCGCCGATGGTGCGGGGGCTCGCGGCGCGCTACATCGCCGGAATCCTGGCCCGGCCAGAGCGCACGCTCGTCATTCTCAACGCGCAGCGGCTCCTGGCCGACGACGAACGGAATGTTTTGCACCATCTGGAGATCACGACGTGAGCGAACCAACCAGTTCCGGCCCCGATCCGTGGGTCACGGGACTTCGTGCTACCCATGCGGATATCGCGCGACGGCTGGATGCGGCCACCACGGCGATCGACCGCGACATTCTCAAGCGGGAGATCATTTCGTTCTTCAAACGGGTGGATGGGGCCCTCACCGACCTCACGCGGCTCAAGGAAGAGATTCGCGTCCTGGTCAACCAGTACAAGCAGGCGGCCTCGACGGCCGACTCGGCGCAGGCCCCCCAGTTCACGGGCGCATTCCCCGTCGTGCAGGCTGACCATCTGGGCGCCTCGACCTATATCGAGAAGGGTTGGAGCCTCATCTCCCTCGGGGATCACGCCGGCGCCATCCAGGCACTGCAGCGGGCGCTGCAGCTTGCCCCCGGTGATACCCAGGCACAATCGCTGCTCGGATGGGGCCAGATGCTGCACGAAGATTATGACGACGCCCTGGGCACCTTCTCGCGCGTGCTGATGAAGGAACCCGCCAACTCGCTCGCCCGGATCAACGTGGGCTACATTTGCCTGAAGAAGGGAATCTTCGGCGAGGCGATCGAGCACCTGTCCAAGGCCATCCGGCTGGACAACGATCGCAAGGCCACGCTGTATGCGCACTTCTACCTTGGCCTCGTATACCTCGAACGGGAAATGTTCGAGGATGCGCAGTCCTTCTTCCGGAAGACGCTGCAGCTGGGGCCGAATCTCATTGAGGCCTACTTCGAGCTGGGCCGGGCGCAGTGGTTCGCCGGAGAACGGGACCATGCGGTGGCGACCTGGACGGATGGGCAGAAGGCGAACCGGTTCAACCCGTGGTCAAAGCGGTGCGGCGAGATGCTGGAGCGGGCAGCGGCGGGGGAGGACATTCCTCGAGCGCTGGTGTCCTAGGGCGCGAACGGCGCGAGGGACGGTGGCCCTCCCGCGCCCTGTACGCCCTTTGCGCCTTCTTCCTTCTGGGCGCTCCTCGACCCGTCTCTGCCCAGGGCGATCTCGCCACGGCACAAGTGGGCAACGTCACCGTGGTCGCCGCTCGTGAGGAACTCACGGCGGCAATGGGGTTGGCCCAGTGGGCCGACCAGCCGGCCAACTTTCCCGGCCTCGGGCGCCGGATCCCGCCGCCCTTCCGACTCATCCTCGCCCATGACGCCGCCGGACTCTCCCGACTTACCGGCGGACGCGCGCCGGCATGGGGAGCAGGCATTACCCTGACGGGTCCGAGCCTTGTCGCCCTCCGTGCCGACGCCGACCCGGCCGGGACCCTCCGTCACGAGCTGGCCCATCTGGTGCTGCATGACGCGGTGCATGTCGGGATGCCACTTTGGTTCGAAGAGGGGTATGCCGTATATGCGGCGGGGGAGTGGGATCTGCTCGACGCGCTGAGCCTCAACTACGCGGTGGTGGGTGGGGCCACGCCAGCGCTCGATTCGCTCAACCGCGCGCTGCGTGGGCATCCGGCCGGGATCAGCACGGCCTATGCGCTTTCGGCATCCGCCGTGCTGGAACTGGCGCGGCGGAATCCGTCTCGCGATCTCACGCCGCTGGTGCAGCGGCTGGTGGCTGGTGAAGCGTTCGACTCGGCGCTCAAGGCCACCACCGGCCTTACCCCAGAGAACTTCGACGAGGCCTGGCAGCGCGGCGTGCGCAAGCGCTACAGCCTCTTCACCTGGCTGGCGGCGGGAGGTGCCTGGGCACTCATCGCGCTGGCATTGATGCTGGGGACCTACTGGCGGCGCCGGGCAGATCGACGGAGGCGCTCGGCGCTCGATGAGGGGTGGGACCTGCCACCGGAGCCGGAAATGCAAGCGGCGCAGGCGCTTGACCCGACTCACTCTGGCGAGTAGTCTCTTAACCTCATATGCCAGAACCGACAGCCAGCAAGGTATCGACCGCCCGCGGCCGGTGGCCCTTGGCGCCCCGCAGCCTGATCATCATCGGGGCGGCACTCGGGTCCATCATCGCCGGCTACCTGGTGCTCTCAGCCGGTCATCCGAGCGCCGCCGCGGTGCTGCTGGTGCTCGGATATTGTGTGCTGCTCCCGCTCGGTATCGTCATCTAGACAAGGCCCGGCCGGGGCTGAATGGATGATGTGCCGGGCAGTAACTCGAACCGCTCCGATCTTGCGGGCGATTAGCTCAGCTGGTTCAGAGCGCCTGCCTTACACGCAGGATGTCGGGGGTTCGAATCCCTCATCGCCCATTATTGCGCGCCACTGCGGCGCGCTTCACGCGGCCGTCTGGCCGGTGTTCCGCGGGAGACATGAACGAATGAAGCGAATCGGTCAGGTGGTGCTGTCATCGCTGGCGCTCGGTGCAGCGCTCTCGGCCGACCTCTGTGCCCAGGGCATCCCCAAGAACACGCGGCGCCTCGGCGCGCCGGCGGCCGCGGCCATCCGGGTCATGGTCGCCAACCCGTATGCGTCGGCGACGGCCGACTCTTCGGCCTCGGTCCAGATTGCCGCGGGCATTCGCACGCGGCTGGGAAAGGTCGTCGGCTCCGGCTACACGATCGTGTCCGACACGATCATGAACACCGCCCTGGAGCAGTTCGGCTATCCCCGCAACGCCATCCTGAGCCCCCCGAACGCCCTCATCCTGGCCAAGCAGATCCCGGGCACGAAGGGGATCATCACATCCACGCTGGCGCGGCAGGAGGGTGGCCTGTACACCATGACCTCCCGGTTCTACGGCGTGCTGGCCGACGCCGGGGTCGTGGAGACCCACCAGCAGAACGCGGGCGAGAAGCTCGAGGCCTTCGGGGAGCGCGCGGCCGAGCATTTCGGGCCGCCGTTCGACGCGTTCGACGATGCGCAGGCGTGCGAGGACCTGCGGGCCACCAAGCCGCAGGAGGCCGTGAAGGCGGCGGAGAAGTCGCTCAAGATCGTGCCGAACCAGGGCCTGGCGCACCTCTGCCTGGGCGAGATCGCCATCGCCGAGAAGAAGCCGCGGCCGGAGGTCATCGCACACCTCACCGCCGCCACCGAGGGCGACCCGCTCAGCCTGACGGCGTGGACGCTGCTGGCGGAGCAACACGAGCAGGCCGGTGACACGGCGGCCGTGGTGGCCGACTTCAAGCAGATGCTTCTCGTGGCCCCGGGCAACCAGAAGCTTCGTGAGTCGATCTTCAAGTACCTGCTGCAGGCGGGCAAGCCCAACGTGGCGCGCGAAGTGGCCGATGAGGGCCTCAAGCAGGACCCGAACAACTGGCCGCTGTACGACCTCAAGAGCAACGCCTGCCTCTTCCAGAGCGACTTCAAGTGCGCCATCGACGCGCTGGCCCAGGCGTATGCCGTCGACTCGAGCCGCGCCGATTCCACCTTCTACACCAAGATCGCCGTGGCCGCGGCGCAGCAGCCCGACACGGCACGGCTGCTCGAGTGGTCGCAGCGGGGCCTGAAGAAGTATCCCAATAATGTCGAATTGCTCGGCTACGCGGAGCAGGCCTACCTGCTCACCGGCCAGACTGACTCGGTGGTGGCGGTGGCCAAGAAGCTGCTCTCCATCGATCCAGAACAGATCGATCCGGCGCTGGCGGCGGTCCAGTCCCTGGCAACTGCGGGCCGTATCGCCGAGGCCAAGCCGCTGATCGACATGGTGCAGGCGAAGGGCTCGCCGCAGCAGAAGGAACAGCTCTCCGCCATACTTGCCAACGCGGCGCTGCCGGCGCTGCAGAAGCAGGATTACACGGCGGCGGCCGACCTGGCCCGCCAGTGCGTGACGAGCGCTGATCCCAAGGGCCGCATCATCGGTAGCTGCCAGCTGATCCTTGGCCTGGCCGCGTTCCAGTCGGCGGCCACGATGGACGCCGAGACCGAGAAGAGCAAGTCGTGCGACATGGCGAAGAAGGAAGATGCCCTGGTTTCGGAGGCGGAGGTCGCACTGAACGCAGCCAAGACCACGCGGCCGGACGCGGTGGAGAAGCCCCTGGCAGCGGTGCCGCAGTTCAAGGCGCGCACCTCATCCATGATCAAGTCGTACTGCAAGTGAGCCGAGCGTCGAGCGTCGCGAACTAGGGTTCTGGGCCGCGGCCCGGGGGTTGCCGTCGGAGGGGGGGCTGCCTAACTTTGCCCCCCGCTGCAAAGGTCCGGGGGCTGTAGCTCAGCTTGGTTAGAGTGCCGCACTGTCACTGCGGAGGTCGCGGGTTCGAGCCCCGTCAGCCCCGTCGTCCTCTCAGTACCGCACTCCGTCTCCTGGACGGGGTGCGTTTCTTTTTCCGGCCTGTCCATGTCCACCGGCGATACTCAGTCGCATCATGAGCCCGTTCTGCTTGCCGAGGTCCTGGCCGCGGCAGCAGGCGCGCACCGTGTAGTGGATGCCACCCTGGGGCATGGTGGTCATGCCGCGGCCCTGCGCACCGAGGGAGCCCAGGTGCTGGGGATCGACCGCGATCCTGATGCGCTGGCCACCGCCCGGGCGCGGCTCGGCGCAGAGCAGATGACCTTTCTCGAGGCGCCCTACGCGTCGCCGAGGGCGCTCGAGGCCGTGACGGCGTTCCGTCCCGATTTTATCCTTCTCGATCTGGGCGTGTCGTCGCGCCAGCTCGACTCGGATGCCCGTGGCTTCAGTTTTCGTCCCGGCGTCGCGCTGGACATGCGCATGGGTGCGAGCGGCCCCACGGCGGCGGACCTGCTCAACGAACTGCCGGAGGCCGACCTGGCAGCGATCCTGCGCGAGAATGCCGACGAGCGCCGGGCCGGCGCGATGGCGCGCGAGATCACGCGCCGTCGGTCGCGGAGCCCGTTCGCGTCGAGCGACGATCTGGTGAATGTCATCCGCGCCGTGCTCGGTGCCCGGGCAGGTCCGGGTGAATTCGCCCGCATCTTCCAGGGGCTTCGTATCGCGGTGAACGACGAACTGGGCGGCCTCGGCCGCGCGCTTGACGCGTTTCGCGATGCGCTGGCGCCGCGTGGCCGGCTGGCGGTGATCAGTTATCACTCGGGTGAGGACCGGCTGGTGAAGCAGGCATTTCGCTCGTGGAGCACCGCGTGCAACTGTCCGCCCGGGCTGCCGGTCTGCATCTGCGGAGGCAAGGCTTCGGGTACGCTGGTGACGCGCCGCGCGATCGTGGCGAGCGACGCGGAGGCCGCAGCCAATCCGCGTGCGCGCAGCGCCCATCTCCGGGTCTTCCAGGTGAACGATGCAGCTTAAGGGGCGGCACCATCTTCTCTTCTGGTTGTTGCTCTTCCTGGTGGTGGCAGGCGGCATTGTCGCGCGGCAGAACGCCTCTATTGCGGCGGCTGGCCGGTTGAGCCGTCTGCGGGAGGAGCGCACCACGCTCGAGGCCCGCCGGGCCGACCTGACCGGGCAGATTCGCGAGGCGTCGAGCCGCCGTGCACTCGCCCCGGTGGCGGAAGCGCTCGGCCTGCACGAGCCATCCGATTCCGAGGTGAACTACCTCAAGCTGCCGCCGGACACCCGCCGCCCATGAACCGCACCGCCAAGCGCATCTCCTTCCTTCAGGGCTGCTTCGCGCTCGCACTTGCCATGGTCGTGGTGCGCGCGGGGCAGCTCCAGCTGGTGGAAGGGCGTTACTGGTCGGAGCAGGCCGAGTCACGTCGCACGGCGCGCGACACCTTGGAAGCGCGGCGCGGCTCGATTTACGACCGCCGCGGGGTGCAGCTGGCCGTGACCCAGGAGTTCTATCACGTCGGCATCGCACCAAATGAGGTGCTCGACCGACGGATCCTCGTGCAGGCAGGGACGCGAGCGCTTGGCGTCGCCGCCGGTGAATTGCAGCGAAAGTTGCGGGCCGGAAAATACATGTACTTCTACGGTCCGTACACCGCGACGCAGATCGAGCCCCTGCGGCAGCTGAAGGGCGTTCACCTCGAGGGCAGTTTCCGGCGGGACTATCCCTCATCACTCGCCGCGCCGGTGATTGGCCGTCTCCCGCCCGACAGCAGCCAGGGCGGCTCCGGACTCGAACGCGCGCTCGATGACCTGCTGACCGGTACGCCGGGCGAGGCGGTGTTTCTGCGTGATCGCGTGGGACGTCGGCTCGAGTCGCCGGCCCGGAAGATCAGCGACCCGGTGCCGGGCAACGACGTATGGCTCACCCTCGACGCCGAACTGCAGGACATCGCCGAGCGCGAGCTCGAGGATGCGCTTCGGGAGTCGAGCGCCGACGGCGGTGACATCGTCGTGCTCGACCCGCGCACCGGCGAACTCCTGGCCGTCGCGTCGCGTCAGGCGGGGGTCGACCGCGCGGCCTCGAGCCCAACGGCATTCACCAGTCCCTTCGAACCGGGATCGACCGCGAAGCTGTTCACCGCCGCCGCCCTGCTCCGGCTGGACAAGGTGGACAGCACCGAGCGCGTGAGCGGCGAGGGCGGGCACTACATGATGCCGCTGTCGCGCGGTGGTGTGCGGGAGATCAACGACGCACACAAGGTGGAGGGATTCCTGACGCTGGCTGATGCCATCAAGGTGTCGAGCAACATCGCGATGGCAAAATTTTCCCAGCGCCTCTCGCCGGTCGAGCAGTTCGAGGCGCTGCGCGATTTCGGGTTCGGAAGCCCCACCGGTGTCGAGTTCCCCTCGGAGTCACGTGGCCAGCTCAAGAACCCCGAGCGATGGATCCCCGACTATGCCCGGGCCAGCATGGCGATGGGCTATGAGATCGGTGTTACGGCGCTGCAGCTGGCGGTAGCCTACGCGGCGATCGCGAATGACGGCGTCCTGGTGACGCCGACACTCGTGCGCGAGGTTCGCGATCCAGCGGGGCAGCTGCTCTACCAGCACCAGCCGGAGCCTGTTCGGCGTGTAGTCTCGCCGGAGATCGCGGCGAAATTGCAGGCTTATCTCCGCAGCGTGGTGGAGGAGGGTGGGGGTACCGGTGATGAGGCCAGGCTGGCCAACTACGAACTGGCGGGCAAGACCGGAACCGCCCGGCGGTTCGTGGGCAGGCGGTACAAGGGATATCGCGCCTCGTTCGCGGCATTCTTCCCGGCGAAGGATCCACAGCTCGTGGTCGTGGTGACCATCGACAATCCAACAAAGGGATCGTACTACGGCGGCTTGACCGCGGCTCCGGTGACCAAGCGGATGCTGGAGCAGGCACTGGCCTCGCGCTTCATCGCGATCGACCGGGCGCGGCTGGGCGGTACGACGGCCGCTGTCGCGGCGCAGTTGCCTGCTGCGGCGCCTCGGGTGGACGCCGTGGCCTCGGTGACGCGCATCGCGTGGCCGTATCGCAAGGCGGACACCACGACGACACAGCACCTGGCCACCGTGCCCGACGTGAGCGGCCGCGGCGTGCGCGCAGCAGTGCTCGCGGTGCACAAGCAGGGCTTCCGCGCGAGCATCAAGGGCACCGGTCGTGCCGTGCGAACCGACCCCGCCGCCGGCAGCACGGCCGGCACCGGGACTGTCGTCACCATCTGGACCGAGGAATGACCGTGCGCGTCAACTCGCTGCTCGATGCATTGCGACGTGCCGACCTCTTGGTGGAGGCTGACCCGCTGCCTGAGGTGAGTGGCGTGGGCACGGACAGTCGCAGTACCCAGCCGGGCTCGGTGTACATCGCCGTGCGCGGCTCGCAGGCGGATGGGCATCGATTCATTGCCGATGCGCTGGCGCGGGGCGCCGCCGCTGTCGTGGTCGAGTCCCGGCAGGCCGTAAGCGCGCCCCAGGTGGTGGTGCGTGACGGCCGCCGCGCCGCTCTCGCGCTCGCGCGCACCTGGTTCGGGGATCCGGCGAGCAGCATGCAACTCATCGGGATCACCGGCACCAACGGGAAGACAACCACCACGGCACTGGTGCGCCACCTCTTCAATGCCGATGGCGCAGCGGCGAGCATCGGCACGCTGGGTGCCTTCGACGGGCAGGGCAACGCCGTCCCCTCAACAGCCGGCTCCCTCACCACACCGGGTCCCGTCGACTTGCAGGCGACGTTCGCCACCCTCCGCGATCGCGGCTGCACGACCGTTGCGATGGAGACCTCGTCGCACAGCCTCGACCAGGGGCGGCTGGATGGCCTCAACTTCGCCGCGGGGATCTTCACCAACCTGACGCGCGATCACCTCGATTATCACGGCACCATGGAGGCGTACCTCGCCGCCAAGCTCAAGTTGACCACGCTGCTGCAGCTTGGTGGTGTGGAAGTCGTGAACATCGATGACCCGGCATGGACCGCACTGCCGGGCGGGGATCGTCGCGTCAGCTTCGGCCTCGGGCCGGAGGCCGACGTGTGCGCGTCACGCCTGGAATTGGGGGCCGCGGGCAGCCGTTTCCTGCTCGACGGCCGCTTCGGACGCGCTGAGGTGACGCTGCCACTGCTGGGCGATTTCAATGTGTCCAATGCGCTGGCGGCCGCGGCCTGCGCGCTGGCGCTGGGCCATCCGGTGGCCGAAGTAGCCGACCGGCTGAGCGTGGCGCCGCAAGTGCCGGGCAGGATGGAGCTGATCAGCGACCGTCCCTGTGCGGTGCTGCGCGACTACGCACACACCCCCGACGCGCTGGAGCGTGCGCTCAGGACGCTCCGTCCACTCACGCCGGGCCGCATCATCGTGGTGTTTGGCTGTGGCGGCGACCGCGACCGCGGCAAGCGCCCGATCATGGGCCAGCTGGCGGCCGAATTGGCCGACCTGCCGGTGGTGACCTCGGATAATCCGCGGACCGAGGACCCTGACGCGATCATCGACGACGTAGAGCGCGGCATGGGGTCGGTGGCGCGTCTCCGCTTTGCCGACCGGCGGGCGGCCATCGGCGCGGCGCTGGCGGAGGCGCGGCCGGGCGACACGCTGCTGCTCGCAGGCAAGGGACATGAGACCTATCAGGTGATCGGCACGGAAAAGCAGCCATTCGATGAACGCGAGATCGTGCTCGCGGCGCTCGCCGCGGCATGAATCCCTGGACTGCGGCTCTACTGAAGGAAGCACTCGGTCTCGGTATGACGCCGGCCCGGGCGCCCTGGACCACCGTATCTACCGACACCCGAAGCATCCAGCCGGGCGCCCTCTTCGTGGCATTGGCCGGTGAGCGCTTCGACGGGCACGACTACCTGGCCGCTGCGCGCGATCAGGGCGCGACGTCTGCGGTCGTGCGCCGCGGCACCGCGCCGGTCCCCGGCCTGGAGCTGCTCGAGGTGAACGACACGCTGCACGCGTATGGTGACATCGCGCGCGCTCGGCGACGTCTCCTGACGGGGCCGGTGGTGTGCGTCACGGGCAACAATGGCAAGACCACAGTAAAGGAGATGGTGGCCGCCGTGCTTCGCACGCGCTATCGGGTGCACGCCACGCGGGCCAACAACAACAACCTGGTGGGCGTGCCTCTCACGATCATCGAGGCGCCGTGGGACGTGGAGGCGCTGGTGATCGAGGGCGGTGGCAATGTGCCGGGCGAACTCCCCCGCTACCGCGAGATCGTGGAGCCCACCATCACGGTGGCGACCAATGCGACGGAGGGTCACCTCGAAGGCTACG
Organism: uncultured Gemmatimonadales bacterium; assembly: GCA_963822925.1. Classification (GTDB taxonomy): domain Bacteria; phylum Gemmatimonadota; class Gemmatimonadetes; order Gemmatimonadales; family GWC2-71-9; genus JAGGAG01. Next base: position 92,288 of record CAWGJN010000008.1, on the reverse strand, counting down.
GCACATTGGCGGCGATTGTAGCCGATACGGTGGCGGTGACGGCGGGGGTGAACCTTGCGGTTGTGGGTACCGAACCGCCGTCGCTCGCGATGGGTGCGCGACGGGTTGCCGCGAAGGTGATCACGGTGGGCTGGGACGGAGCTGACCGCATCCCGGTGATCCTGTCGACCGACACCCTCGCCCGACCCCGGGTGCGGGTGGGAGAGCAGGAGGTGCAGCTCCCGCTTCCGGGAAGGCACCAGGCACTCAACGCCGAGTTCGCCTGGACCGTGGCCCAGGCGTTGGACATCGATGCGAAGGCCACCGCGAAGGCGCTGGCGACGGTGACGGTGCCCGGTGGAAGGAGTGAGCTGAGCCAGGTCGGCGGGCTCACGATCCTCAATGACTCCTACAACGCCAACCCGCACTCGTTCGCGGCTTCCATCGCAATGGCAGGAGAGCTGCGGCATGGCCGCCGGCTCGTGTTCGTGGCGGGCACCATGCGCGAACTCGGTCCCGACGCTGACCGGCTGCATCGCGAGGTGGCGGCGCAGATCGTCGCACTCGACCCGGAACTGGTCGCGGCGGTGGGCGAGTTCGTCCCGGCGTTCGAGCCGTGGGCCCGCAAGCTCGGGAATCGCCTGGTGACGGCGGAGGATGCCACTGCGATGGGCCCGCTGCTCGCGTCGCGGCTGCGTGGAGACGAAGTCCTCGTGCTGAAAGGGTCCCGCGGGGCGGCGCTCGAACGTATACTTCCGGCCATTACTGGCCGTGCCGCCGCCCCGCACTGAGGCCCGATGCTCTACTACCTGCTCGCACCGCTGGGCAAGAAGTACCTCCTCTTCAACCTCATCAACTACCTGAGCTTCCGCGCGGCGGCCGCGATGGTCACCGCCTTGCTCATTGCGTTCCTGGTAGGTCCGGGCATCATCGCGCGCTTGCGAGCCCACAAAGTCGGACAGGTAATCCGGGCCGAGGGTCCGGCGAGCCACCAGGGAAAGCGTGGTACGCCGACCATGGGCGGGATCATCATCCTGCTTGCCACCGTCATTCCGACGCTGCTCTGGGCCCGGCTGGAAAATCGCGCAGTGCTCTTTGCGCTGCTGTCGATTCTCTGGATGGGTGGCATCGGCTTCATCGACGACTATCTCAAGATCGTGCAGGGCAAGTCGCGCGGGCTGGTGGCGCGGTGGAAGCTGGTGGGACAGTGCTCGTTCGGTGTGGCGCTGGGCCTGCTGCTCTATCACTACCCGGTGGTGCCGATCGACACGATTCCTGCCACTGCGACGACGCTCCCATTCTTCAAGTACCTGGTGGTCAACTTCACGCCTCTCGTCTTCGTCGGCTTCGTGACGCTGGTCATTACCGGCAGCAGCAATGCCGTCAACCTGACCGACGGGCTGGATGGCCTGGCCGCAGGGCTCTCCGCGATCGCCGCCTTCGGATTCGCCGTGTTCGCCTACCTGCTGGGTCGTACCGACTCGACCAGCTACCTGTTTCTCTTCTACCTGCCGGGCGCCGGCGAGATCGCGGTGTTCTGCGCGGCGCTGATGGGCGGCTGTATCGGATTCCTCTGGTTCAATGCGCACCCGGCCCAGGTGTTCATGGGTGACACCGGAAGCCTGGCAATCGGCGGTGCCTTCGGCACGGTAGCGATTCTGCTCAAGGCGGAGTTCCTGCTTCTGATGATCGGCGGGGTGTTCGTGGCGGAAGCACTGTCGGTGATGGCGCAGACGTCGGTGTACAAGTGGTACCGCCGCACCCGGGGAAAAGAGTACGCCGATGCGCACCGGGTTTTCAGGATGGCACCACTGCACCATCACTTCGAGAAGCTGGGCTGGCACGAGACCACGGTGGTGACCCGTTTCTATATCCTCGGCATCTTCTGCGCGCTGCTGGCCCTCTCCACCCTCAAGCTCCGGTGAGTCTGCTCGACCAACTGCGCCGGGATGACCGGGAGACGGCCATCATCGGGCTGGGCAAGAGTGGCATTGCCGCGGGATTGCTGCTGCGTGATCACGGCGTGCGGGTCTATGCCTCCGAGATCAGGGACAGCGCGACCACGAAGGCCTGGGCGGCCACGCTGGGTGCTGCCGGTGCCGAAGTGGAGCTGGGTGCACACGACCTGGGCCGGATCGCACGGGCCGGAACGGTCATCGTGGCCCCCGGGGTACCGCCCGAGGCACCCCCGATTCGAGCCGCCGTCGAAGCCGGCGTTCCCGTCCTCGCGGAAGTCGATCTCGGCTTCACGGCGCTTCCCGCCACCCGGTTCGTGGGCCTGACGGGCACCAATGGCAAGACCACCACGACGTCACTCGTGGCGCACCTGATGAGCGCAGCCGGTCTCGATGCCGTGGCTGCCGGCAATATCGGGTTGCCGCTCAGCGAAGTGGCCCGCAGCGCCACGCCGCCCGCGTGGGTGGCGCTCGAGCTGTCCTCCTTCCAGCTGCACGATTGCCCCCACGTGAAGCCGCAAATCGGCGCGCTGCTCAACCTCTCGAGCAACCATCTCGACCGCTATCACTCCCTCGAGGAGTACTATGGCGACAAGGCGCTGCTCTTCCGGAACACGGACGCGACGTCGGTGTCAGTCAGCAACGCGGACGACTCGGCGGTGCAGGGGATCATGGCGGACGTGCCCGGCCGCCACCTCCGTTTCTCGACCGAACGGCGGGCCGACGGCTGGTATGATCGCGCCAGTGGCTGGCTCATGCTTGGCGCGGACCGGTTGCTCGACCGCACACGCTTGCCGCTGCTGGGTGACCACAACGTGGCGAACGCACTCGCCGCGGGGCTCATCATCCGTGAGATCGGCGGCTCCCTCACAGCAATGGCCTCGGGACTGACTAGCTTCCGTGCCATCGAGCACCGGGTCGAACCGGTGCGCGAGGTGAGCGGGGTTCTCTGGATCAACGACTCGAAATCGACCAACGTGACTTCCACCGAGGTGGCGATCGCTGCGCTCGATCGTCCTTTCGTGCTGCTGCTGGGCGGACGGCACAAGGGCGAGCCCTATACCAGGCTTGGCCCGCTGCTTCGCTCGCGGTGCCGCGTCGTGGTGGCCTACGGCGAATCGGGCGACCTGGTGGAGCACGACCTTCGCGACACGGTGAGGGTGGTACGCGCGGCTGCGTTTGATGAAGTGGTGCGGACGGCGGCGAGCCTGGCGAAGCCTGGCGACGCGGTGCTGCTGTCTCCCGCCTGTTCGAGCTACGACATGTTCAACAACTACGAGGAGCGCGGGGCGACCTTCCGCGCGCTGGTCGAGGCCCTCTGATGGCGGTACCGATGGTGAAGCACCCCGGTGAGCTCAGGTGGGAGACACGGCTGCTCGCCGTCGTGGTGCTCACCTTGCTGGTGTTCGGAGTGGCCACGGTGTACGGCGCGGCCGGGCTCCAGACCAAGGGCGCCGGACTCAACATTGCGCTGAGTCAGATCTCGGGCGCACTCATCGGCGGGGTGCTGCTCGTCGCGATCGCCAGGGTGGACTACCGGGTGTGGCAGCGGTTTGCCTGGCCCCTGCTGCTTCTCACCATCGTGCTGCTCATCATCCCGCTCCTGCCGTTCACCTACGGCATCGCCCCACTCATCAATGGCGCGCGACGCTGGGTGCAGATCGGTCCATTCCGGCTCCAGCCCTCCGAGCTCGCGCGTCTCGCCGTCGTGATCTGGTGCGCCATGCTCGCCGCCCGGAAGGGGGAGGCGGTGCGCGGCTTCAAGAAGGGTGTGCTCCCGTTCCTGGTCGGCATGGGCGCCCTGTCGGGCCTCATCGTCCTCGAGCCGAACATGTCGATGGCGACACTGGTGGCGCTTTGCGGAGCGATGGTGCTCTTCTCGGCGGGAGCGAAGCTCGGTCACTTCATGCTGCTTGGCCTGGGTGCAATGCTCCTCGCGGTGCAGGCGGTGATCATGGCACCGTACCGGATGAAGCGCGTGCTCGCGTTCATCGATCCGGACAAGGTGGGCGCCGACGCCCACCACCAGATCAACGAGTCGATCATCGGTGTAGGAGCGGGCCGCTTCCTCGGCGTGGGGTTTGGCGAGGGTCAGCAGAAGTTCCACCTGCCGTACGCCTATTCCGACTTCCTGTTCAGCACGATCGCCGAGGAGTGGGGCTTCATCGGCGTATGCCTCGTGGTGCTGCTCTTCTCGCTGTTCTGCTGGCTCGGCTTCCGCATCGCGCGCACCGCGGCCGACACCTTCGGCCAGTATCTCGCCGTCGGGCTCACGAGTGCCGTGGGGCTCACGGCGTTCCTGCACATGGCCGTATCGCTCGGCCTCATGCCTACCACCGGTCTGACGCTGCCGTTCATGTCGTACGGCCGGACCAGCCTCGTCATTTCGCTCGTCGGCGCGGGAATGCTGATCAACATCGGGCGCATGCGGGGGAAGCCGTCTCCCAAGAAGAGCGTGACCGGTGAACGGTGAACAGTGAACGGGAACTGCGGGGCGCCGCCCGTTTACCGTTTACCGTTCACTGTTCACGTTGCGGGACCGGAACGTGACACCTAGGGTCGCCTCCTCCGGTTCACGGATACTCATCGCTGGCGGCGGTACCGGCGGTCACCTCATGCCGGCGCTGTCGGTGGCCGAGGCGCTGCGGGCGATGCCGGCGGGATTCGAGCCGGTCCTGATCGGCGCACAGCGGGGGGTGGAGGCGCGAGTACTGCCGCAGCGCAACTTCCGGTATCACCTGCTTCCCGCGGAACCGATATACCGCCGTCAGTGGTGGAAGAATGCCCGCTGGTCGTTTGCCGGTTTCAATCTGCTTCGCAAACTCGGCAAGCTCTTTCGCGAGGAACACCCGGTCGCCGTCCTCGGCACCGGCGGTTACGCCAGCGCCCCGGTGGTATGGTGGGCCAGCCGCCTCGGCATCCCGTGCGCCATCCAGGAACAAAACGCCTATCCGGGCCTCTCGAACCGGTGGCTCGCCAAGCGAGTGGAGGAGATCTATCTGGGGCTGCCCGAGGCGAGAGCGCACTTCGACAAGGGCACCACGGCGCGCATGATCGAGACGGGCAACCCCATCGCGCCGCCGACCCCGGCCCGAGTCGACCATGCGCGAATGCGTTTCGGCCTCACGCCGGGCCGGCGCACGGTGCTCATCACCGGCGGCAGTCAAGGCGCCCTTGCGATCAACCAGGCGGTGGGAGAGTGGATCGGGTCGGGGGACGCACTTGGCATGGACATCCTCTGGGTCACGGGCTCAGGCACCTACGAGCAGTTCCGGCACTTCAACGAGCCGCCCCACCTGCAGGTGATCTCGTTTCTCGACCCCATGGCAGACGGCTACGCGCTGGCAGACCTGGTCGTGTCACGGGCCGGCATGATCACCATCGCGGAACTCTGCGCGTGGGGCCTGCCGAGCATACTGATTCCGCTTCCCACTGCCGCCGCCGACCACCAGACGGGCAACGCGCGCGCCATGGAGATGGCAGGGGCGGCGAGCGTCTTACTGCAGAACGAGCTGAGCGGCAAGCGCCTGGGCGACGAAATCAGGCGCCTGTTCGAGTTCCCGATCGCCCGCCGCGAGCTGGCTGACCATGCCCGCCAGAGGGGCCGTCCGGACGCTGCCCGGGACATCGCGGCACGGCTGGCGGCCCTGGCCGGGTAACTGTCCAGTTTCCGGCCTGTTCCCGGCGTCACAACTGTCCTAAATTCAGCAAGTTACGATGGATCTTTTCGCAGCAAACGACTCGCGTCCAGTGCACTTCATGGGCATTGGCGGCGCCGGGATGAGTGCCTTGGCGCTCCTGGCCCGGCGCCGAGGCGTCGTGCTCAGCGGCTGTGACAACGATCCATCCGGAGCGCTGGACCTGATGGAATTGGGGGTTTCGGTGGCGCAGGGTCACGGAGCCGCCCACGTGCAGGGTTGTCGCGCGGTGGTGGTCACCGCTGCGGTTCCGGCCGATCACCCCGAACTGCTCGCCGCCCGGGCCGCCCGCATTCCGGTCGTGCCACGGAAGGATGCGCTCGCCGCGCTCTGTGCCGGCCGCGAGACGGTGGCGGTGAGCGGTACGCATGGCAAGACGACCACCACCGTCATGACCACCGAAGCGTTGATCGAGGCGGGGCTGAATCCGACGGGACTGGCTGGCGGGCGGGTGTCCAGCTGGGGCGGCAATGCGCGGGTGGGCGCGGACGGGCTCTTCGTGGTGGAGGCCGATGAGTACGACCAGGCCTTCCTCGCGCTCGCGCCAACCGTGGCCATCGTCAACAATGTCGAGGCCGACCACCTCGAGTGCTACGGCTCGCTGGAGGCGCTGGAGACCGCGTTCGTGACGTTTGCCTCGCGGGCGCGCGTGGCGATCGTGGGCATCGACGACCCCGGAGCCGCGCGGATCGCCGCGCGGCTCGGCGACAAGGTGGTTCGGTTCGGCCTGGGCGCCGAGGCCGACGCCCGGATCCACCACATCTCGCAGCGACCAGACCGCACCCATGCCCGTGTGCGCTTCCGTGATGGCGGTGAGATCGGCCTGACCCTGCACGTTCCGGGGTTGCACAACCTGCGGAACGCGGTCGCCGCACTCCTCGCGGTGGATGCCCTGGGCGGCGACCTCGAGGCGGCGGTCACGGCGCTGGCCCGGTTCCGTGGGGTAGGCCGGCGGTTCGACCGGGTAGGCACGGCGGGCGGCGTCGACGTCATCGACGATTACGCGCACCATCCCACGGAACTTGCGGCAACGCTCGAGGCGGCACGGCAGGCTTTCCCGGGAAGGCGGCTGGTGGCGGTATTCCAGCCGCACCTCTACTCGAGGACCCAACTCCATGGCGACGCCATGGGAGCAGCCCTCGCGGCGGCCGATGTCGCAGTAATAACGGAGATCTACGCCGCACGGGAACAACCCATGGCCGGGGTCACCGGTCGCCGCGTCGCCGATGCCGCGACGGAAGCTGGCGGGACGGCGCACTTCGAAGCTGATCGGTCGGCGCTGGGCCGCACCGTTGCTTCGCACCTCCGCTCGGGCGACGTGGTGCTCACCCTCGGGGCCGGCGACATCACACGCGTGGGTCCGGAGCTGGTCGGCCTGCTGCAGCAGCGATGAAGCCCGGCTGGTATGTCGTGGGATCGCTCGCGCTCGTCGGCTTTGGGTGGTTCCTGGCGCCGAGGCTGGGACGCCGCCTTGCCTACTTCGATGTGAGGAACATCGAGGTGGTCGGCGCCCGGTTCGTCCCGATGAGTACCATTGTGGGAGCGCTCAAGCTCCCGGCCTCGGCCAGCATCTTCGATCCGCTCGGGCCGGTAGCGACGCGGGTGCGCAAGCTCCCGGGCATCAAGAGCGTGGAATTGAGCCGCCGGCTCCCAGGCACGGTGGTCGTGCGGGTCACAGAAGTGGTGCCGGTGGCGCTCGCGAATACCAAGAACGGGCTCCGCATGGTCGATGAGCGGGGACGCGCCCTGCCTTTCGATCCATCGAACACGGCGCCTGACCTGCCGCTGACACCCGCGCCCGATTCGCTCGTAGCGGGCCTGCTGTCCAGGATGCGCGAGGTCGACCCGGCGTTCTACGCGAATGTGGATGCCGCGTGGCAGGTAGATGGCGATGTGGTGCTCCGGATGCAGGGGCACCGCGTGTGGCTCCGGCCTGAGGCGGGACCGGCGGAATTGCGTGCTATCAGGCTGGTGGAGCAGGATCTTGCCCGGCGTGGGAAGACCTACACGGAGCTCGACGGACGATTCGCGGACCAGGTAGTGGTCCGCTGGAGCGCGGCATGACCGAACCGCAGAAACAGCTCGTGGCCGCCATCGACCTTGGCACGACCAAGGTCGCGGCGGCCGTTGCTGAAGCCACCGGGGATCCCCGGCATCCCTCCGCCAAGGTGCTCGGCATCGGGGTGGAGCGGACCCAGGGGGTGCGGCGCGGGGTGGTGCGTGACATCGAGGAAGCGACCCGGGCGATCACCAAGGCGATGAGCGCGGCGCAGAAGATGGCGGGTGCGGAAATCGGCACGGTGTATATCGGTGTCGCCGGCGAACACGTGGCGGGCCGGACGTCGCATGGCATGGTATCCGTGACAAGCGATGAGGTTCGCACCAGCGACGTGGCCAGGGTCAACGACATGGCCAGCAACATCTCCTTCGGGCGCGACCACGAGTTGCTGCACGCCATTCCGCTCGACTACCTCGTGGATCAGCAGGGTGGTATCACCGAGCCGATCGGCATGACCGGGTCCCGGCTCGAGGCCGAGGTCTACCTGGTCACGGTCCTGTCGAGCGTGCTCACCAACCTGCGCAAGTGTTCCGAGCGGGCCAGCTTCCAGGTGGGCGAATTCGTGCTCGAGCCGCTTGCGGCGTCCGCCGCGGTGCTGACGAGCGACGAGCGTGAACTGGGCTGCGCCATCGTCGAGCTCGGAGGCGGCTCCACCAACGTCGCCATCTTCCAGCACGGCAAGATCCTGCACACTGCGTCGCTCCTCTGCGCGGGCGGGCACGTCACCAACGACATCGTGCACGGGCTGCAGGTGACGCAGGCCGATGCGGAGCGCCTCAAGGAGCGTTTCGGGTCGGCCTGGGAGCCACTGGTGCCCGATACCGACATCATCGACCTGCCCGGAACACCCGGCCAGGGGGCCCGGACGGCGCAGCGGCGGGTGCTCGCCCATATCATGCACGCCCGGATGCAGGAGACCCTGGAGTACGCACTCGACGAAATCAGCAAGGCCGGGTACCACCAGCAGCTTCCCGCCGGTATCATCCTGACAGGTGGTGGCGCGCTCGCCCCGGGCATTGTGGAACTGGCCCGCGAGGTCTTCGCGATGCCGGTGCGGGTGGGCGTCCCCGGCCAGGGATTGCGCGGCCTCGCGGACAGCCTGGAGACGCCCCGGATGGCGGTGCTGGCGGGGCTCCTGCTCTACGGCGCGCGCCAGGAACTTTCAGGTGCCTTCGGAACCGGCGTCCGCCGGAACCGCACAGTTGAGAAACTCGTTACCCCGGTCAAGCGGTGGCTCCAGGACTTCTTCTGAGGAGGGGCGTGTGTCCGGAATGATCTTCGAGTTCGAGGACGCGGAGCGGAACGCGCAGAGCGCCCGGATGAAGGTGGTCGGCATCGGCGGCGGCGGCGGCAATGCCGTCAATCGCATGATCGACGAGAATCTCCAGGGCGTGGATTTCATCTCGGTCAATACCGACGCCCAGGCGCTGACCCGGTCCAAGGCCAGCCACAAGATCCAGATCGGCAAGCGGCTCACCCGCGGCCTCGGTGCCGGCGCCCGACCCGAAATCGGTCGCCAGGCCATCGAGGAAGACCGGGCCGAGGTGCTCGAGGCGCTGCAGGGGGCCGACATGGTGTTCGTCACCTGCGGCATGGGCGGCGGCACCGGCACCGGGGCAGCCCCGATCATCGCTGAGCTCGCACGCGAGGTATCGGCACTGACGGTCGGGATCGTGACGCGGCCGTTCCAGTTCGAGGGCAAGAAGCGCACGCTGCAGGCCGAGATGGGCATCGCGGAGATGCGGAAGAACGTCGATACCATGATCGTGGTGCCGAACGAGCGGCTCCTCGCCATCGTGGGGAAGGGCACCCAGTTCCTCGAGGCCCTCAAGAAGGCGGACGAAGTGCTGCTTCACGCCACCCAGGGCATTTCCCGCCTGATCACCACCACGGGCATCATCAACGTCGACTTTGCCGACGTACGCACCGTCATGCAGAACGGCGGCGCGGCGCTCATGGGTACCGGTATCGGCCGGGGCGAGAATCGGGCGCTCGAGGCGGCGCAGCAGGCGATCTCCAGCCCGCTGCTCGACAATGTGTCGATCACCGGGGCATCGGCGGTATTGCTCAACATCGTGGGCGGCGACGACCTGACGCTGGGTGAGGCCACGACCATCAGCGAGATCGTGCACGAGGCCGTCGGCGAGGATGCCGAGATCATCTTCGGCGCGGGGAACGACCCGGCGATGCAGGGCGAGATCCGGGTGACCGTCATCGCCACGGGTTTCGACCGCGGCCAGCTGCACGAGACGCGGCCGAGCGGGGTCATCACCTTCCCGACCCGCAGCCGGCGTCCACCCATGTCCGAAGAGCGCCAGGCGCCCCCGCCGCCACCGCCGGCCCAAGTCCGGCCGCTGCGGCAGCAGCCGCCCCCGGGAGCCGACGTACCCGATATGGAAATCCCCACCTTCATCCGTCGCCAGATGGACTGATGCGGCTGCGACTCCTCGCCGCCGCCGTGGTCACACTGGCGTTCGCCCTCGGCGGACGCCAGTTGTGGTATCGAAACCGTCCAGCACCGGCGCTGCGGGCCGTGCCGGCTGCGGATTCAACCCTCGTCGCTATCGAGTCTCCTGACACCCTCCGCCGCGGGGAGACGCTCGTCCATCTCTTCGCCAGACACGGGCTCGGTGCCGCCGAGGTCCAGCACCTGGCCGCGATGCTGGACCTGCGGAAGCTCAGGACGGGGCTCGTGTTCCACGTACGCCGGCCGCATGCCGATTCTGCGCCCGACCAGATCAGTGTCCGCACCGGTCCCGAGCAGCGGCTCAGGCTGACGCGGCTCTCGGCGAGCTGGCTCGCGACCGCGGAGCCGATCCGATGGTACGTGGACACGGTGCGCTACGCGGGATCCATCGAGTCGTCCTTGTACGAGGCGCTCGACCGGGCAGTGCCGTGGTCGTCTCTTGGCAGCGAGGAGCGGACCAGACTGGCGTGGGAGCTCGCCGACGTCTTTGCCTGGCAGCTCGACTTCAGCCGTGACCTTCAGCCGGGCGACAAGTTCCAGGTGGTGCTCGAGCGCCGCACATCCGAGGAAGGCGAAACCCAGGTGGGCGGCGTGCTCGCGGCCGACCTCGAGGTGAATGGCAAGCCGGTAAGTGCATTCCGCTTCACCGAAAACGGAAAGCCCGGATTCTTCGATGGCGCGGGGCTCTCGCTGCGCCGCGCCTTCCTCCGCGCGCCGGTGGAGTTCCGCCGCATCTCGAGCCGGTTCAATCGTTCGCGCATGCATCCGGTCCTGGGCTACGCGCGGCGACACGAGGGTACCGACTACGCCGCCGATCCGGGCACGCCGGTGATGTCGGCCGGCGACGGGACGGTGCTGAGCGCGGGGTGGGGCGGGGGTTACGGGAAGATGGTGGTCGTGCGCCATCGGAACGGGATCAGTACACGTTATGGTCACCTGCGCGGGTTCGCCGCGGGCGTCCGATCCGGTGCGCGTGTATCGCAGGGCCAGGTGATCGGCTATGTCGGATCGACAGGACTCGCGACCGGGCCGCACCTGCACTACGAATTCCGCGTCAACGGTGCGGCTCGCGATCCCTCTCGCGTCGACCTCGGCAACGGTGAGCCGATCGCGTCGTCGCTCAAGAGCGCATTCGATGCCGACCGGCTGCTGCTCGCACACCTGCTGCTGGCACAGCCGATGACGGCCGTAGCTGCCACCCCCAGCCCCGGACCTGACGGCCCCTGAGACGGAAGGCCGCCGCCGCCACTGACCCGATGGCAGTTGTGAGCTTCCCTTCGCTTTTTCACGATCCGGAAGCATGTTTGTCGGGCCCGCCACCCGTCGGGACAAGTCCCGAACGCCGCTGTCTTTGCCATCTCACAACGAAGAACGAGGAACACCAGAGGATGAAACGCCCGTGGGCAACATCCAGTGTCATCGTTTGTGCGATCACCGTCCTCATTAGCGCCCTGGCGGCTCGCCCGGTGTCCGGACAGGTCATCACCGGCACGCCAGGCTCGCCGAGCGCCACGACCACGATCAAGGGGGACCAGATCCCCGTAGGGCAGCCGCCGTTCGGCGGCGTGATCAAGGAGAGCGCCAAGCAGTCGACGCCCTGGTGGGCGCCGCGGGTCGTGCCGCCCAAGGGCGCCCCGAACATCCTGCTGATCATGACGGACGACCAGGGCTATGGCGTGCCGGGCACCTTCGGCGGCGTGATCCCGACACCCGCGCTCGATCGCATTGCGAAGTCCGGCCTGCGCTACACCCAGTTCCACTCCACGGCGCTCTGCTCGCCGACCCGCGCGGCCCTCATCACGGGCCGCAACCACCACTCCGTGGGTTCGGGTGTCATCGGCGAACTCTCCACCGGCTATCCGGGTTACAACTCGGTCATTGGCCTGGAGAACGCCTCCATCGGCGAGATCCTCAAGGACAACGGCTATGCCACGTCGTGGTTCGGCAAGAACCACAACACGCCTGGCTTCCAGTACAGCAGTGCCGCCGGTCCGTTCGAGCAGTGGCCCTCGGGTATGGGTTTCCAGTACTTCTACGGCTTCATGGGTGGCGAAACCGACCAGTGGCAGCCGTATCTGTTCCGCGACCATACGCAGGTCTTCCCGTGGATCGGCCGGAAGGATTACAACCTGATCACGGACATGGCAGATGACGCCATCCGGTACATGCGCGAACTCGACGCCGCGGCGCCAGACAAGCCGTTCTTCCTGTACTACGTACCCGGGCGGCACCCACTCGCCGCACCAGCCCAAGCCGGAGTGGGTGGAAAAGTTCAAGGGCAAGTTCGACATGGGCTTCGAGAAGCTGCGCGATTCCATCTTTGCCAACCAGAAGCGCCTCGGCGTGATCCCCGCGAACGCTCAGCTGACACCATGGCCGGCCGACCTGCCCAAGTGGGATACGCTCAAGGCGGTGCAGAAGAAGATCTTTACCCGACAGGCGGAGGTGTTCGCCGGGTACACCGCCTATACCGACTACGAAATCGGCCGCGTGATCCAGGCGGTGCAGGACATGGGCAAGCTGGACAACACGCTGATCATCTACATCGACGGCGACAACGGGACGAGTCCTGAGGGTGGTGTCGAGGGCACGTTCAACCAGCTGACGGCGTACAACGGCATCTTCAACCTGCCCGAAGCCATCCAGCTCCTGCACCTTCCGCAGCTCGGTGACGACAAGACCTACCCGCATATGTCGGCGGCCTGGACCTGGGCCTTCGACACACCGTTCAAGTGGACCAAGCAGGTCGCGTCGCATTTCGGCGGCACACGACAGGGTCTCGCCATCTCGTGGCCGGGGCACATCACCGACGAGGGTGGCATCCGCACCCAGTTCCATCATGTCATCGATATCGTGCCGACGATCCTGGAGGCGACCGGGATTCCGGCCCCGGCCGTGGTCGAGGGTATCAAGCAGCACCCGATCGAAGGCGTGAGCATGCTCTACACCTTTGACCAGGCGAATGCGAACGCACCTTCGAGGCGGGAAACCCAATACTTCGAAATGGTCGGGAACCGTGCCATCTACCACGATGGATGGATTGCCGCCACGACGCCGCCAGCTCCGCCATGGGAGCTGGGCACCGGCGCCATGCCTGACATCATGACCGGATACAAGTGGGAGCTGTACAACATCGCGGAGGACTATTCGGAGAACAACGACCTCGCGGCCAGCAACCCGGCGAAGCTGGCGGAAATGCAGGCGCTGTTCCTGTCCGAGGCGGCCAAGTACAACGTTTTTCCATTGGACAACTCCGGGTTCGTGCGACTGCTGACTGAAAGGCCGAGCGCGATTGCGGGCAGGACGGAGTTCACCTACACCGGAGTCAATCCCGGTATTCCGGTCGGTAACGCTCCGAGCATTCTCGACCGCGACTACACTATTTCCGCGCAGGTCACCATTCCCAAGGGCGGTGCGGAGGGGATGATCGCGACGCTGGGTGGGCGCTTCGGCGGCTATGGCCTGTACCTGAGCCGGAGCTTCAACTGGTGGTACCGCGAGACATTGTTCCGGCGCGCAGGCCTCGTACTCCTGACACTGGGTCTCGTGCTGATGCTTGCCGGCTGGGGCGGGAAGTTCGCCCGCGGTCTCGCCTATTTCGGCGCCGCCTGGGTCGTCGTGGTGTTTGGCGCGGGAGTGCTCGGCATGGGCCGGGGCAAGCCGGTCTTCCTCTACAACTTCCTGGATCTCGAGCGGTTCAAGTGGGAAGGGCCTTCACTGAGCGCGGGCACGCACACCATCTCCTTCGACTTCAAGTATGACGGCCCTGGACCGGCGAAGGGTGGTACCGGCGTGCTGAGTGTCGACGGCAAGGAGGTGGACCGGAAGTCAGTGAAGCACACGATTCCGCTTCTCATGTCGATTGACGAAACCTTCGATGTCGGAGTCGACACCCGGACACCGGTGGACGACAATGCGTATGCGGTGCCGTTCGCCTTCACCGGAACCATCGACACGCTCAAGATCAAGCTGGGGCCGTCACAGCTGGCCGAGCCCGAAAAGCAGGCAGCAGCAGCGGCGGTTGCGGCCGCAAACAACTAGGCGGCCACATCGCGGGAGGACCTCCGGTCGCGCTTCATGCGTGACCGGAGGTCTTCGCGCATATTGCCCCGATGATTCTCTACCCTGCCATCGACCTCCGCCGCGGCCGAGTGGTGCGCCTGAGCCAGGGCAATGCGGCCCGCGAAACTGTCTACTCCCACGATCCGCTGGCCCAGGCCAGAAGCTTTGTGACCGAAGGGGCGACCTGGTTGCACGTGGTGGACCTCGACCGCGCGTTCGGGGATGGCGACAACCTCAAGGTGATGGCATCGCTCGTGTCGGCGCTCGGACCGGGCGTCAGCGTCCAGGCCGGCGGCGGCTTCCGCACGCTGGTCACGATCGGCGCAGCGGTGGAGGCCGGCATGACGCGAGTGGTGATCGGGACGGCGGCGGTGAGGACTCCCGAGCTGCTGATCGCAGCGGTGGCCGCCGTGGGCGCTGAGCGGCTCGCCGTAGGACTCGATGCGAGGGCTGGGGTGGTGGCCGTCCGCGGCTGGACCGAACGCACCAGCGTGCGGGTCGAGGACGCCGCCCGCCGCGCCATCGACGCCGGCATCGTGACCATCGTCTACACCGACATCGAGCGGGACGGCATGCTCACCGGTCCTGACCTGGAAGGCTGCCAGGTCCTGATCGGCCTTGGCGCAGAGGTCATCGCGAGCGGTGGCTTTGCCTCGGTGGATCATGTGATTGCCGCCCGGGACGCGGGATGTTCCGGTGCGATCCTGGGCCGGTCGCTGTACGAGAAGACGATGTCCTTGAGCGAGGCGATCGCGGCCGCAGGATCGTAAGGAGGAACGGCAACGGCGTGAGGAGGAACCGCAACTGCGGCTGCGCTTCACCGCTGTCGCAGTTCCTGCTGACGCTGTTTCAGTTCCCCCTCACGCTGTCTCAGTTCCTCCTCACGCAGTTCGCTTCTGCCAACCCTTTCCTCCCAGATCCCGTCTTAGCTGGCAGTGGCCTGACCCGACCGGCCCTGCCGCATCCGAAATCGCGTCCGTTCCGAACTGAAACCTCGTGGGGGCGAGCCCCGTAAGTGGCTCCATCCGCCTCACATGCATTCAAGCAGGAGCAGGAAGACATGAAGCGACGCACCCTGATCATTCTGGCATTGTTGCTTCCCATCCTCGCCGCCGGAGCGTACGCCGCGAAACGGAAATTCGGGGCCAAGAAGGATGAGGGTCCCAAGCCCGTCGCGGTGACGCGAGGGGAACTCGTCGACAAGGCGATGGCCATCGGAACCATTGAACCCCGGGTCGAAGTGGGAGTGAAGTCGATCCTTGCCGGGGTGGTGCGCAAGCGATACGCCGAGGTGGGCGACTACGTGAAGAAGGGCGCGCCGCTGCTGGAAATCTCGCCCAACCCGACGCCCCTCGAGTTGATCGAGCTTCGCCGCAGCATCGAAATGCGCCAGATCGAACTCAAGAACCTGCAGAAGGAGCTCGAACGCCAGACCGAGCTCAAGAAGCAGAACCTGAACTCCGATACCGACGTCGAACTGGCCCAGCGCCGGGTGGACGAATCGACGGTGCAGTTATCACTGTCGCAGGAGCGGCTCTCCCTCCAGGAGAGTGGAAGGATCGTGGGCGGCGACAATGCGGTGGAAACCGTGATCCGCTCACCGATCGACGGCTTCGTCCTGGAAGACTCCATCGAGATCGGCGACCCGGTAGTGCCGCTCACCCCGTATCAGGAGGGCACCGTCCTCATGCGCATGGCGGCGATGAAGGACCTGATCTTCCGGGGCACGGTGGACGAGATCGACGTGGGGCGGCTCACCGAGGGGATGCCGGTCGTCATCAAGATCGGCGCGCTGCCCGACGCCCAGGTGAAGGGGAAGCTCTCCAAGATCTGGCTCAAGGCGCGCAAGCAGGAACAGGCGACGGTGTTCCCGATCGAGATCGTGCTCACGGAGGTGACGGGCACCACACTTCGCGCCGGGTACTCCGCCAACGCCGAGGTGATCATCGCGCGCAGGGACAGCGTCGTGCTGATCCCGGAGCGGCTCATCACTCAGCGAAATGACTCGTCCTTCGTCACCGTCAAGAAGGACGATGGCACCGGCGAGGAGCGCCGTATCAAGACCGGACTCTCAGACGCGATCAATGTGGAGGTTCTCGAAGGTCTCACTGTGGGTGAGCAGGTACAGGAGAAGCCGCCCAAGGAGATCAAGTGATGTTCCGCGAGTTCTTCGCCGACATCCGGAACCAGAAGCTGCGCACCACCCTCACCGTCCTCGGCATTGCCTGGGGCACGGTGGCGGTGGTGGTACTGCTGGCGTTCGGCGTCGGACTCGAGCGGCAGACCAAGAAGCGCTTCCACGGCCTGGGTGACCGCATCGTGATCCTGTTCGGTGGCCGCACGACGAAGGCCTTCGCGGGATTCCCGAACGGGCGCGGCATCCAGCTCACCGAGGCCGACGCGGCCCTCTTGCGGCAGGAGGTGGGAGAGATCGAGCAGATCTCGCCGGAGTACATCGCCCGATCGGCCAAGGTGAGAAGGGGCATCAAGGCGGCAAACCCGGCGGTCACCGGCATCCTGCCGGAGTACGGCGACATGCGGAACATCATCCCGCAGGCAGGGGGGCGGTGGCTCAACGATCAGGACGTGGCGGACCGCCGCCGGGTGGCGGTTCTGGGCGACGAACTGGCGACCCTGCTGTTCGATGACAAGCCGCCGGTGGGTGAGCAGATCTTCCTGGGCGACACGCCGTTCACCGTGATCGGGGTGATGAAGCCCAAGCTGCAGAACTCCTCCTACCAGCAGCGGGACAAGGACCGGATTTTCATCCCGTCCAGCACGCATTACGCGCTGTTCGGGCGGCGTTTCCTCAACAACATCGTGTACCGGGCGAAGAGCTCCGAACTCACCAAGGTGGCGGAGCAGCATGTGTACGAGACCCTCGGTCGCAAGTACCGTTTCGACCCGAAGGACGAGGATGCGCTTGGTGTGTGGGACACCAGTGAATGGGAAACGCGGTTCGGGGCGATGTTCGTGGCGTTCAATGCCTTTTTCGGCATCGTTGGCACCTTCACGCTGCTGGTGGGTGGCATCGGGGTGGCCAACATCATGTACATCGTGGTGCGCGAGCGCACCCGGGAAATCGGCATCCGGCGGGCCTGTGGCGCCACGCGCCGCAATATCCTCATCCAGTTCTTCATGGAGACCTGCCTCATCGTCGGCATGGGGGCGATCTGCGGCCTGCTGCTTTCAGTCGGACTGGTGAAGGCGATGGAGGGCCTCCCGATCAAGGAATTCGTGGGCAGTCCCGTCATCTCCCCGCTCGTCATGGCCGCGACGCTCGCCCTGCTCGCGATCGTGGCCTTCGTGGCCGGACTCTTCCCGGCCCGGAAGGCCTCGCAGCTCGACCCGATCGAAGCGCTGAGGACCTGATCCATGTTCCGCATCCTGCTGGAGGAATTCCTCGGGGATCTGAAGGTTCAGCGCACCAGGGCCATGCTGACCTTTCTGGCCGTGGCGTGGGGCGCCCTGGCCATCGTGCTCCTGCTGGCGTTCGGGGAAGGGCTCAAGCGTTCGCTGCGTGACGGGCTGCTCGGCGCCGGCGAGCGGATCTTCATGCTCTACGGCGGAGAAACGAGCAAGACCTTCGCGGGCCTCGCACAGGGTCGCCGGATCCGGCTGGTGGAAGAGGACCTGCCGCTCCTGATGAGCTCCATCCCGGACATCGACCGTGGGAGCATTTCCTACGGGCGCTGGGGCGCGGCGATCTCCGTGGGCCGGGAGCGGACCACGACCTTTCTCGAGGGTGTCGGCCCCGACCACGAGGTGGCGCGACACATGGAGCCGGCCGCAGGCGGCCGCTTCATCAGCCCCACGGACGTGGCGCAGAAGCGGCGCGTGGTCTTCCTCGGCAACGACCTCGCCGACAAGCTGTTCGGGAAGGGGAACAGCCCGATCGGTCGCACCGTGACCATCGACGGGCTGCCCTTCGTATGCGTGGGAGTCCTGGAGAAGAAGTTCCAGGATTCGAGCAACAACGGGCCCGATGCCGACCGCGCGGTGATCCCGTACTCCACCTTTCGCACCATCTATGGGTTCCGCTTCGTGAGCCACCTCATCGTCCAGCCGCGCGATGCGTCGCTCGGCCCGATCGGTCAAGGCGGAGATCTTCCGGGTACTGGGCAAGAAGTACCGCTTCGACCCGGCCGACGAGCGCGCCCTCGGCATGTGGGACTTCATCGAGGACGAAAAGGAAAATCTGGCCGTAGGGCTCGGGATCCAGATCTTCATGGGACTGGTGGGTGCCTTCACGCTGCTGGTGGCCGGGGTCGGCGTCGCCAACATCATGTATGTGGTGGTAAAGGAGCGCACGCACGAGATCGGGGTGAAGCTGGCGCTCGGCGCCCGCAAGCGGCACATCATGAGCCAGTTCATGTTCGAGGCGATGGCGATCTCCATCACCGGCGGACTGGTCGGCCTGCTGGCGGCTACGGCGATCGTGAAGGCGGTGGACGCCATCCCGGCGGAGGACAACCCGGCGATGACCTATATCCTCAACCCGGCGCTCTCGTGGCCGATTGCGCTGGGCTGTGTGGGCCTGCTTATCGTGGTCGGGCTGGTGGCCGGCATCCTCCCTGCGCGCAAGGCGGCGGCCGTGGATCCCGTGGAGTCGCTGCGCTACGAGTAGGGAACACGTGCGAAAGTGTGTGTAGAGTGGCGGCCCGGCGGCGTCCGTAGTTAGGATGCTGCCGTGACCTTCCATACCCATCCGCTGGTCCGTCGTGCCATCGCCCTCCTCGCTGTCTCTCTCTCCGCCGCATGCGGTGAGCGTGGCAACAGGTCGCCCGACGCCACAATCGCCAGTGCGCGGTATGTGGGCGGCCACGCATGCGTGTCGTGCCACGCGAAGGAATACGCCGCCTGGGCGCCGTCGCAACACGCGGGTGCCATGAAACACGCCACCGACTCTACCGTCCTCGCCAATTTCGACAACTACCAGCTTCAACGATGGCCGGGTCACCACGCGCTTTTCGCGCCGCGACGGCAAGTTCATCGTCAATACCGAGGGACCGGACGGCAAGCCGCATGATTACGAGGTGAAGTACACCTTCGGACTCTTTCCGCTGCAGCAGTACCTCATCGACATCGATAACGGCCGCATCCAGTCTCTCACCATTGCCTGGGATTCACGCTCCAAGGCGGACGGCGGCCAGCGCTGGTTCTCGCTGTACCCGGGAGAGAAGATCCTTCCGGGAGAGTCCATCCATTGGACCGGCCGGGACCAGAACTGGAACTTCATGTGTTCGGAGTGCCATTCGACCAACGTGAAGAAGAACTACGACCCGGCCCAGCCCCGGTATACCACGTCCTGGACGGACATCAGCGTGAACTGCGAGGCGTGCCACGGGGCGGGCTCTGCGCATGTCGAATGGGCGGGGAAGCAGCAGGCAGGCGGCAAGCGTCAGGCCGGTCGGATGGGGCTGGTCGTCGAGTTCGACGAGCGGCAAGGCGTCACCTGGCCGATCGATCCGGCGACTGGCATTGGCGTCAGGAGTAGTCCGCGACGCAGCGACAAGGAGGTCGAGACCTGCGGGCTATGCCATGCGCGCCGGGCGCAGCTCAAGGACGGCTACGTGCCAGGGCACTCGCTCGGCACCACCGATCAGGTGGCGCTGCTCGAGCCGGGGCTGTTCTGGTCCGACGGCCAGATGCGTGACGAGATCTACAACTACGCGCCGTTCCTGCCAGAGCAAGATGTTCCACAAGGGCGTCACCTGCAGCGACTGCCACGATCCGCACACGCAGCAGTTGCGGGCACCCGGGGCGCAGGTCTGCCTGACATGCCATGCAAAGGAAAAATACGAGGGGCCGGCGCACGATCATCACCCCGAGGGGACGAAGCGGGTGGATTGCGTGAGCTGTCACATGCCATCAGCCACGTACATGGTGATCGACGTGCGGCATGACCACAGCTTCCGGGTGCCACGGCCGGCGCAGACGGTGCAATTCGGTGTGCCCAATACCTGCAACCAATGCCATCGGGAGACGTCGGCGCAATGGGCCGCGGAGCAGGTGGCGAAATGGTACGGGCACGCGCCGGAGGGCTATCAGCGTTACACCGAGACGCTCTACAACTCGGAGCGCCACCTCCCGGGATCACTGGCGCGGCTCACGGGCCTCGCGGGAGACACCCTGCAGCCGGCGATCGCGCGGGCCACGGCGGTGAGCCGGCTGGCGGAGTACAACAACGCGCCGAGTGCGGTCTCGGCGGCGGAAGTGGTGGTGGCCGACCGTGATCCGCTGCTGCGCGCGGCGGCCGTGGCTGCACTCGATAACGCCGAGCCCGCCGAGCGGGTGAGGTTGCTGGCGCCGAGGCTGTCGGACTCGATCCTGTCGGTGCGCATCGATGCGGCGCGTGCGCTGGCCGGCCTGGAGTCACAGCTGCCCGACTCCGCGAAGGGCACCTTTGCGAAAGCGCTGCAGGAGTACATCGACACGCAGATGTTCAACGCCGACCGGCCGGAGTCGTGGACCAATCTGGCCTCGGTCTACGCGATGCGCGGTGACCGCACCCGTGCGATGAATGCATTCGGCCAGGCGATCGCGCTCGACTCGAGCTTCGTGCCCGCGTGGGTCAACCTCGCCGACTTCTTGCGGGCCACGGGCGACGAGGCGGGGGCAGGTGCCGCCCTGCGCGAGGGCATCAGGAAGAGCCCCGACAACGCCTCGCTGCACTATGCGCTTGGGCTCACGCTCATCCGCCAGCGGCAGCTGCCCGCGGCGCTTGCGGAGTTCAAGATGGCGGCAACCCTGGCGCCCAACGATGCCCATGTCGGCTACGTCTACGGTGTGGCGTTACACGACACGGGCAAGCCGGCGGACGGAATGCGGCAGCTCGAGCGGGTGCTGCAACAGCACCCCGATGATCCTCAGGTGCTGCAGGCACTCACCTCGTATTATCGCGAAGCAGGTGACATGCAGCGCGCGATGGCGGCGTCAGCGAGGCTGCAGGAGCTGAACGCAGCGGGACCGTGAGATCCAGTTGGGCCGTATCTGCCAGCTACTCGGGTTCGGTGAGGACCTCGATGCGCCCGGAACGTGCCGCCTTCATCAGCACCTCATAATCGCTTTCCGTCTGGTCGGCGTAGGCAATCGAGAAATCCGCAATGGCTTCATCGAACGCGTCGCCCTTGCCAAGGTAACCGCTGATTTGGGCCGGCTCCCCGGACCGGGCGTGGGCCCGCGCCAGGCTCCATGCACAGGCGCTGGCAAACTGGGCCATCACCGCAGGGGTGAAGAGCTCAACCTGTGGCCCGATCTTCATGTCCCGCAGCTGGCGGACATAGAAGTGGCGCCCGAGCTTGCCCGTAGTCCACCCAAGAAAGATGTCGCTGGCCGATTGCATGAGCCGGATGCCATTGACAACGCGCTGGCCGCGATTGGCGTGAATGCTGGCGCCGGCATACGGTTCCAGCACTGAGGTCCGTGCCTCCTTGACCTGCAGGAACAGGGGATCTTCCGCGCTCGCCATCATCAGGATGACGGCGCACATCGTGCCGACGCTGCCGACACCGACCACCTTGATCGCGACATCCTTGAAGTCATAGCGATCGAGCAGCACGCGACGATCCTCCTGGACTGACTCGCGATACTCGGCAAAGGCCGCCTTGGCGCGCGTCAGCAGGTCCTCGACCGCCTCCTCCTGCGGGTGGTAGATAAGTGGGGGGTTGTCCTTGATCTTCGGGTTCGCTCCGGCCATCGCAGCCAGCTTTGGGAAGTCGTGTTCCGCCACGCTCCGCTCGCGAGCCTTGGCGATGACCTTACCGCTCCGCTGGCGGGCTTCCTTGTCGCTGACCGTGGCCCGCAACTGCTCGAGTTCCATGTTGGCGTACCAGATGTCGAGCACCCTCATCTCGCTGAATTCAGCCATGTGCTCGCGGTACGAGCGCACGCAGGCCAGCGTGGCGTCCCGGGCATTGCTTTCGCTGAAGCCGTTGCTGCGGCTGGCAAGGACGATGCTCGCGGCCAGCCGCTTTACGTCCCATTCCCACGGTGCAGGGCAGGGTCTCGTCGAGGTCGTTGATGTCGAAAATGACCCGTCGCTCCGGCGTCGCGAACGCGCCGAAGTTGCACAGGTGGGCGTCACCGCAAGCCTGCACCCGCATTCCGGTGTCGGGGGTGCTCGCCAGGTCGGCAGCCATGTTGAGTGCGGCCCCGCGATAGAACGTGAACGGCGACCGCAGCATGCGGCCATGTCGAATCGGGATCAACTCAGGGATGCGGCCCTGGTTGGCCGACTCCATCAGCTCCACCGGATCACGGCGGTCGGCCGGCGGCTTCCACTCTGCGTGGGAGGTACGCGGACAGCGTCTCCCGCAGCTTCTTGCCCGTGGCGAGTAGTTCGGACCGGGTAGGGCCCGGCCCGAATCGCAGTTCGCGCTCCGCTGCTGTCCGGTTCGAGCTTTTCGGTGACGACTTTGTGCGCGTAGCCATGGGACGATCCTTCACTAGTAGGCCGAATCCGATTCGGGATGGAGCGGCTCGTGCGAGCCGAGGGTCCTTCAGCCTGAAAGATGCCTTTAAGGACAAGGTTGGCAAACTCAGGCGCGTGATCGCAGCCCGTTACGCAGCGTGGTGCTCGGAGTTTCCCCGAACTGGTAGCGGTAATCTTGTGAGAACCAGCCGGCGTGGAAGAACCCCCACTGCATAGCGACGTCCAGGACTCCTGTGCCTCGCGGGGCCGCGAGCAGCGCCTGACGAACGGCATTCAGTCGCAGGCTCTTGAGGAGGGCCTTGGGGGAGAGCCCGAGATGGGTGCGCACCGCCTTGTGGAGTGTGCGCTCGGGCACGCGCATGGCGGTGCACAGGTCGCTGATCGTAAGCGGTGCCTGGAGGTTGGAGCGGAGGTACGAGTCCACCTGCGGGCGAGCTTGACGCCACCCTTCACGAAACCGGGGCGATCATCGATGGCGACCTGGCCAATGAGCCCGTCGAGAATCCGGTTCTCGATCCAGCCCGCCACGACGGGGTCAGCGAGCCGCTCCGGTTCGCCGATGAGTGCGCCCAGGTTTATCTGCGCGAACCATTGCTGGAGTTCGGCGAGGCCGGCGCGCGTCCGCAGGCGGCTCCCGCGCGAGAGCGAAGTCAAAGGCTGGCCGAGCACCGCCATGGCATGTTGTTCGAGAAGCTGGTCCGGCAGGGCCACCATGAACAGGTGAGCGGCATCGAGGGTGCGGAAGTCGAGCTCCAGGCCGGGGCGGATGAAGGCGAGTTCGTTGGCAGAGATGCGCAGCCCGCGAATGAGCGACGGGCTCGTGTCGGTAAGCGGCCCGCCAAGCACTGCGATTCCTGGTGGCGCGATACCACGCACCAGCATCCCGGTGTTCCAGTCCTTGGACAGGACCTGCATGTGGGCAGTCTGGCCGAGCGTGATTCTGCCGTGAAACCTGCCGTGGCCGAGCTGGAGGTACTCCACCTCCCACCCAGGCACGGAGTCGCCCAGCAGGGCAGGGTCGGTGGTCTCGAACGAGACGCCGATCCCGGGTTCGAAGGGCAGAGGGACGGGAGGTGCGGTTGCGGTCATCTCGCCTGATGGCGAAGGTGTCTGTACGTCCTCAGGAAGTCTACCTCCAGCGCGGCGACAGCCAACATAGCGCGCTGCCACCGCGTTTCTTGCCGCGCCCAAGCAAACGGGCGGTCCTTTCGGACCGCCCGTCGTTGGGCTGAATCAGACCTCTACTTTCCTGCGTGCGCCGCCTGAGCCGCCTCGATCTGAGCCTTCACCGCTTCCAGGTTGAAGCTGGCGCCCTTCTGCATGGGCGGGAACTCGATCGCGGTCTTCGCGAGTTCTCCCACCACTTGCTGCACGAACACGAAGCGCCAGAACTGGTAGGCGAACCAGTTGTAATAGGCGATCGATCCGTTGTCCTTCCCGTTGTACATGCCGGTGCGCTCGAGCGGGTCGAGGCGCAGGTTGACCAGGATCGGCCAGTCCACCTTGAGCGTGGCGCCGAGCCATCCGTTGGGCTGGTCGGTGAAGCGGTACTTGTAGTCGTTCACCCGCACGGCCGACAGCGTGCCCTCGGTGAAGTAGAAGATCTCGTGCCGCGCTGACGGTCCCTTGCCGGTGAGCACTGCCGTCTGGTCGTAGCCGTCGAGATGGACCTTGTAGGTCTGGTCGCCCAGCTGCTTCCCGGTCAGCAGCTCCTTCGCGATGTTCGGGTTGCCGGCCGCCGCGACGAAGGTGGGGAACCAGTCGAGGCCCGAGAAGATCCCGTTCTCCACCTTGCCAGCAGGCACCTTGCCGGGCCAGCGAATGATGGCGGGCGAGCGGAATCCACCCTCGAGCGCCGTGCCCTTGCCCCCGGCGAACGGCGTCTGGCCGCCATCGGGCCAGGTGAAGTTCTCGGTGCCATTGTCGGTCGTGAAGACGACGATGGTGTTGTTGTCGACCCCATTGGTCTTGAGCCAGGACATGACCGAGCCGACGATGTCGTCGAGCTGCGCCATGCCGGCCTCTTCCTCCGACCAGCCGTTCTCGGCGGTGCGCATCGCCTCGTACTTGGGCGAGAGATGCGTCACCACGTGCATGCGCGTCGGGTTGAGCCACACGAAGAAGGGTTTGTTGTCCTTCTTCGCCTTGTCGAGGAAGGTGATCGTCTTCGCCAGGATGGTGTCATCGATGGTTTCCATGAGCTTCGGACACATGGGTCCGTCGTCCTGGACTTTCTGCTTTCCCACCTTGCCCCAGCGCGGCTGCACCGTCGGATCATCGGTGTTCGTCGCCCAGCTGTGCACCAGGTTCCGCGGGCCCACGGTGTTGAGCAGGTTCTGCGGATAGTTGGGGTGACAGGGATCCTCCATCGCGTCCAGGTGATAGAGGTATCCATAGAACTCGTCGAAGCCGTGCACCGTGGGCAGGAACTCGTTCAGGTCGCCCAGGTGGTTCTTGCCGAACTGGCCGGTGGCGTAACCCATCGACTTGAGAGCGGTAGCGATCGTCACCGCCTGTGCAGGGATGCCGATCGGGGAGCCGGCCTGGCCGACCGTGGTCATGCCGGTGCGAATGGGGAGCTCGCCGGTGATGAAGTTGGCGCGACCGGCCGTGCAGCTCGCCTCGGCGTAGTAGTCGGTGAAGCGCATGCCGTCAGCGGCGAGTTTGTCCAGATTCGGCGTGCGCGTCGCCATCAGGCCCTGGTTGTAGGCACCGATGTTCAGCCAGCCGATGTCGTCGCCCATGATCACGATGATGTTGGGCTTCTGCTGTGATTCGAGGCGCGACGGGGTTATCCCGGTGAATCCTGCAAGCACAAACAATGCGGCCATCCCGAAGGATGTCTTGCGCCACGTACCCATGAATTCTCCGATCAGGTGGTGAACGAGGTGCGGCTCAGGGGATTGTCGGCCGCAATATAGCGGGGACTATCATGTATGTCGCATGAAGGGGCTATGTCGCCACGGCTCAGGTACCCGACGGCTGTTTCGGCCGATGCTCCTTCTTCCACTGCAGGGTCAGGCCCACGAAGAACTGCACGGCCGGTTGCTGCTCGCCCTCGTGGAAGATGGTGAACTGCGGCTCCGCGGTGACGTTGACGATCGTCTTGCCGATCTTCATGACCTTCCCGATGCCGATGCTGAAGGGAATCAGGTAGCGCCCATTCTCGAAGTCGAAAGTCCAGATCGGCGAGGAGGAGATGTAGAAGCCGCTCTGTCCCAGCGCCAGGGCGATGCCGGGCTGGAAGGTGGCGAGGTTCGTGTTCGGACGAGCTGGCATCACCCGCGAAGGAGATCTGCCATGTCACCAGCCCTTCGATCACGCTGCCTCCCGGCAATACAAAGACGATCACGGCGGCCACGCCGGCCTGCCATTTCCCCGCGCCGAGCGAGGTGGAAGTGGCGGTAGGCAGCACGAGCAGCGGGCCAACGCCGAACTGCGTGCTGGCGGACATCCGGGACACCCTGAAGGCATCCTGGATGACCAGGTCGCCGAGTCCCGACTCTGACACCCCTGAGTCGGTAGGGACGGTGGCGACGGGAAGGGTCATCCGCACGATATGGAACAGGTCGAAGTGTCGGCGAAGCGGGATGAGCACGCCCTGGATGTTGAACGTGTTGGCGACGCCCGGGGCGTCGTAGAGATTGGGCGCGTAGTACTCGTTGAAATTGATGCCGCTCAGGGGTGCAAGCGGATTGTTGGACTGCGCCAGGATTTCCGACGGGGTCTCCTCCTGGGCCGCCAAGCGGAACGGCAGCAGCACCAGGAGGGCCAGGACCAGCCGCGAGCCCACGTTCACGAAACGGTAAAGGTGCGCACCATCCCCTTCATCATGTGCGGCTTGCCATCGGTCGCGTCGGGCACGAAGCAGATCAACACGTAGTTCCCCGGCGTGAAGTCGACCGTGATGCGCTGCGGGATGCCCGGCACCGCCGCGGTGGTGCCGCCCACGACGTTCGCCGGAACCGGACCCTTGTAGGTGGCAACAAACGCCATGAACTCCTCCATGGTCTTGCCGGGCAGCAGCCGGAAGATCACCAGTTCGTGCGGCTGCCCAGGGGCGACTACGACATCGACGGACTTCGTTCCTGCGGTAATGGAATCGGACAGGTCGAACTTGAAGTTGCTCAGCGTAATGGTGAGGTCGGCCGGCTGCGCGTTGCGCGAGGAGCGGTGCCCGCCGCCGGCGGCACGACCTTCAGTGCGTGCGCCATGCCCTTCATGAGGTGCGGCACATGATCAGGCGTGTCGACGAAGCAGACCAGGCGTAGTCGCCCGGCAGTACGTCCATGGTGGCGGTGAGCTCGTGCCCCGGATCGACGGCATTGGGCCCGCCGGCCACCGTGGCCCAGCCAGGCAGGGGACCTGGAGCCTTCATGGCCGCCAGGAGATCAGCTACCGTCTTGCCGTCGCCCAGGCGGATGAGCTGAACGTGATGCAGGTTGGGGCCGTCATTGAAGAAATGGAAGGTGACGGTGCCGCCCGTGATCTCGGATGGCGCGTCGAACGCGAAATCCTTCGCCCGCACCGTCACGACGGACGGTGTTGCCGGCGCCGTCGCCGTCGCTGCCGGAGCCGGCTGCGGTTTCTCGCATCCGGCTGCGAAACCGGCCGCCGCGGCCAGTATGCCCAGACGGGCGAGTTGCGTCACGTGGTATCTCCCGGTCACATGAGCCTCCTTTCCAGTGAAAACGCCGCCAGTCCGTTGGGGCTGGCGGCGTCGATGATTCATCACGCAAGCAGGAAGCGCATCAGCTCTTCGTCACGCTGAGCGCCACGCCTTCGGTGACCACCGCATTCACCTGGTCGCCCACCGACACACCGGAAAGATCCGTTCCCTTGCCCAGCTTCATCGTCTGCGGCTTGCCGGTGTCGAACTGCAGCGTGACCTTCCCCTTGGCCTGGTCGATGGCCGTGATCGTGGCCGTCACGGCCATCGTCGCGACCGCAATGCCGCCTGGCTTTGCCCCCACCGGCGACAGGACCGCGCCGCCCTCGGCCGCCGAGCTCGGTGGGCCGCCGTTCTTGGAGAGCCAGATCACGGCCTGTTCCGTGACGACCGCGCTCACCTTGTCGCCAACCTGGAGCTGGTTGTAGTTGACCATGTCAGGCGTGGCCTTGAACGTCGTCTTCTTTCCGTCGGGAAACTCCAGCGTGACCTTGCGGTCCTTCGTGTTGAGCGCGCTTACCGTAGCTGTGGCAGTGAAAGTCTCCACCACGATGGCGCCACCGCCTGGAGCTGCCGCGACTGCCACCGATTCCGTGCCTTGAACCTTCGAGCCGCCGCAGGCGGCGAGGACGGCCCCGACCAGTGGAAGCGTGGCCAGGGACCGGACGTTCCTGATTCGCTGACTCGTCAAGAATTCCATCGGACTATCAACTCCTGTGGACAGGGTTCTGGCTTGTGCAGGTGAGGATGCAAGGTAGCAAGCTTCGGGCGACCTGTCAGTCACCGTCGAGGTCGAGCGAGGTCCACACTGCCCGATGGTCGCTGGTCGCCAATGCCTCGGCCACGGACGCGGCCCGCACCACACGGGGCTCGAGCCCCCGGGCGAAGACGTGGTCGAACGACCAGACGTGATGCGTCCGGCCGACTCCGCGGGTGAGCCAACGGTATCCAGCGCGCGCAAAGACGCGCCCGGCACCCATGCGGTTCAGGTCTCCCGCGATGATGACCGGGTCGGGACTCGTTGCGGCATCGTGCACCACCGCACGCGCCTGGGCATCCTGTCCACCGGGAAGCATCTCCCACAGCGTGCTGAAGTGGACATTGTAGAAGCGGATTCGGGTACCACGCAGGAGGATCGTGGCACGTACTGCGATGCGCCGGGTACCGCGGGTCCAGCCCCGTCCCGGCAGCGGCACCTTTCGCATCGTCCAGGATCGGCCAGCGGCTCAGGATGGCGGGGCCGAAGTTCTTCCCCGTGAGCGGATGCACCATCGACGGATAGTACACATAGTGGCCGCCAAGCCGTTCGGCCGCGCGCGCGACGATCTCCTCGTCGGCCTCCTGCAGCGCGAGCAGGTCGGCGCCGCCCAGCTGCTGCTCGCGCTGGAGCAGGGAAAGCACCGCGTCGGCACGCTTCACGAGCTCGACGTTATAGGTCGCGATCCGCAGCTGGCGCCCATCCCCGTCGCCGTCCGGGTTCAGCGTGGCGTCGTGACGCGCGAAACGCGGGCCCCCCTCATCTGCGTAGTTGTGGGACTGTCTCCAGCCCAGCGGCAGCGGCAGGGGCCGGCCGCCGAATCCGCGCTGCCAGCGTCGAGAGTCGTTACCCATAGAACGGACAATCTATTCGAGGCTCCATGGAATGGGGCCCCCACCCGTATATTCGGTGGCCCGTGCGCATCCTCCTCGTCGTCCTCGCCGCCGTCGCCCTGTCCGCCGGCACCTATCTCGGTCTTGAGCGCCTCGGTCGCCGGTCCTGGCCCGCGATCGTGGCGCGGGCGATCGCGTGGGCGGCCCTGGGGCTCCTCCTTCTCAACGTGAGCTGTCCGCGCCCACCGGTGGCGCGTCGCCCGATCGTGCTGGTGGACGGGTCGCTCAGCATGAGCGGTTCCGGACGCGACTGGGCTGCGATCCGGAAAGTGGCCGACTCGCTGGGTGAGCTGCACTACTTTGGCGATGCCCGGCCGGGAACCGACACCCGCCCCAACCGGGGCCGCTCCCTGCTGGCGCCGGCACTTTCGGCTGCAGCGGCAAGTGACCGCCCCGTCATCGTGCTGACTGACGGCGAGATCGATGATGCCGCCGAGATCCCGCCGGACTTGCTGGCGCGTGCACAGGTGAAAGTGTTGCCGCGGGCACCCGGTCGTGACGTTGCCCTGGTATCGGTCGAGGGGCCGGCCCGGATCACGTCAGGCGATTCGCTGCGCTATGACGTGACCGTGCGCTTCTTCGAGAGTGCAGCATTCGACTCGGCGCTGATCGAATTGCATTCGGACGATGCCAAGCGCACCCTGCTCGCTCGCCGGGTGCTTCGCGCCAGCGGCGGCGAAGCTCGCGGGGTGCTGCGCGCGACGTCGGCCGGTCTGCCGGCCGGCGAGCACGTCCTGACGGTGAAGGTCGTCAATGCCGGTGACACAGAGCCCCGCGACGATGCGCGCCTGGTGCACCTGTCCGTCGCCGAGACTCCAGGTGTGGTGTTCGTGGCCAATCCTGCCGACTGGGATACCCGGTTCCTGTTCCGGACCATGCGCGATGTGGCGGCGCTTCCCGTGCGCGGCTACGTGCGCATCGGCGAGAGCTGGCGCACCATGGCCGACCTCAAGCCGGTGTCGGAGGACGCGATGCGCCAGGCGATCCGGGGCGCCGATCTCGTGGTGCTCAAGGGTGAGGCGGTCGGCCGCGCGGGGGATGTGCGCGGCAGGGGCGTGTGGCTCTGGCCGAGCGGCACCGGTGCCGCGGGCCAGGAGGGCGACTGGTATCTCACGGCGACGCCGGCCTCACCCGTGTCAACGGCACTCACGGGGCTTCCGGTCGACTCCTTCCCGCCGGCGGTGATGCTCACGGCTCAGCAACCGACATCGACGGGCTGGGTGGGTCTGATGGCGCAGGCCGGGCGAAGGGGTGCGCCCAGGCCGGCGTTCTTTGGCACGGAAACGGGCGGGGTCCGGCGGGTCACGACGGCCGTCGATGGGCTGTGGCGCTGGAACTTTCGCGGCGGATCGTCGGAGCAGGGGTATCGCGCCCTCGTCGGAGCCACCGTCACGTGGCTGCTCGGCGCTCCTGATACGGCGCGCGGGCCAGCCCATCCCATTCGGCCGGTGGTGATGAACGGACGTCCGCTGGTTTTTGAATGGACCGGTGCGGGAGCGGCGCAGCCGGTCCCGATCACCTTTGCGGGTGCGAGCAATGGCGCGGACACCTTGCGATTCGATGGGGCCGGGCATGCCGAGCTGTGGCTCGCGCCCGGCACCTGGCGCTACCGGCTCGAAGGTGGCACGCAGGGACTGGTGGCGGTGGAGGAGTATTCGGACGAGTTCGTGCCCCGCGTGGCGACGATCGCTGCGAAGGCCGGAACGAGTGTCGCCGCCACAACCCGGACTGCGGCGCGGGACTGGGTGTGGCTCTTTGGGATGGTGGTCCTCGGCCTGTGCGCAGAATGGTTGGTAAGGCGGAAGCTCGGACTGAGGTAGGAACTGCGTAAACGGTGAACAGTGAACGGTGAACGGGAGAAACTGCGTGAACAGCAAACGGTGAACGGTGAACGGGAACTGCGGTCGGTTGCCTGCGACGGTTTAGATTCAGGTTCAGGGATCCCGTTCACCGTTCACCGTTCACCATTTACGCTGTTGAGGCAATGACCTTAGGTCGTGTTGGGGAGAAGAGACTCGGCCTCTGGGGCCGCATCAAGCGCGTCATGCTCACGGACGTGGGTGCGCTGGTTCGCGGACTCAAGGCGGCCGACCTCGAGCAGATCGAGCAACTCCTGATCGAGGCTGACTTCGGCGTGCCGGCCACGATGGAACTGGTGGACGCGCTGGAGCAGGGCGTGCGCTCCGGCAAGCTCAAGAAGGAAGACGACGTGCGCGAGGCGCTGGTCGAGCGCCTGTCGGCGATGCTGCAGGGTCCGGAGCATCCGGAGGTACTCGCCAGGGCGGAAGCAGGGCTGACGGTGATCCTCGTGGTTGGCGTGAACGGAGTGGGGAAGACCACCACAGTGGCCAAGCTGGCGCGCCGGCTCAAGGCGGAGGGACGAAAGGTACTGCTCGCCGCCGCCGATACCTGGCGCGCCGGCGCGGTGTCGCAGTTGCAGGTGTGGGCCGGGCGGATCGGGGTGGAGTGCGTGGCGGGTACGCAGGGCGGCGATCCTGCCGCGGTGGCATTCGATGCCATCGAGGCGGCGACGGCGCGCGGACTCGATACCGTCATCATTGATACCGCCGGCCGGCTGCACACCCAGGACAACCTGATGGACGAACTCAAGAAGCTGGTGCGGGTGGTGACGCGGAAGGTACCCGGCGCGCCGCATGAGACGCTGCTGGTTCTCGACGGTTCAGTGGGGCAGAATGCGCTCCAACAGGGCCGGCTTTTCGGCGAGGCGGTGCGGCCCACCGGCATTATCGTCACCAAGCTCGACGGCACGGCACGGGGCGGGTCGGTGGCGGCCCTGCGGCGTGAACTCGGGCTGCCGGTCCGCTTCGTCGGCCTGGGCGAGGGGTTGGACGACCTCGTTCCCTTCGACGCCCGTGGCTATGCAGAGGGACTGCTGACCTCGGACCTCTAGGGGATCATCCCGGCCCCATGCCTCCTCGCGCACTACCTCGCAGTTCCTCCCTGCAGCCCGACACCCCGATCCAGTTCCTGAAGGGGGTGGGAGAAAAGCGGGCCGACGCGTTCGCCCGCCTCGGGATCCGCACCGCGCTCGACCTCGTGTGGCACCTCCCCCATCGCTATCTCGATGCCTCGACGCTTACGCCTCTCGCGCGGGCACGCGTGGGTGACGAAATCGCCGCGGTGGGACGGGTCATGGCGAAGCGGGTGCTCCCGACGCGAAAAGGTCTGCGCATTTTCCACGCGGTGCTGCGCGACGACTCCGGCCTCCTCGAGTGCGTGTGGCCGGGCCAGGCATTTCTCGACCGCACGATTCGCGAGGGCCAGCTGCTGCTCGTGTCCGGGCCGGTGCGCTTCTATCACGGCCGACAGATGGTGCCGCGCGAGTTCATCATCCTGGGCGAGGCGGACGACGCCGAATCGGCGCCGGAGGGGTTGATCCTCCCCATCTATCCCGCGACCGAGGGGCTCGGGCACCGGCAGATCCGCGCCCTCATCGATCGGCACCTCGACGCACTGATTCCCCTCATTGCCGATCTCCTGCCGCCGGCGCGCCGCCAGCAGCTTGGCCTGCCTGCGCTGCCCGATGCGCTCCGCGTGGTGCACCGTCCGGCCAGTGCCGCCGAGGCGGAACTCGGACGGCGACGCCTCGCGTTCGATGAGTTGTTCGACGTGCAGCTCATGCTGGCGCGCGCGCGAGCACTGGCCAAGCGTGACAAGGGCGGCCTGGCGCAGGTAAGCAATGCCACGTTCACCCGGCGGCTGCGTGAGTCGTTGCCCTGGACGCTGACCGGCGATCAGGAGAAGGCGCTGGCCCAGATCGCCACCGACATGGCGGCGCCGGAGCGGATGCACCGGCTGTTGATGGGCGACGTCGGGACGGGGAAAACCGTGGTGGCGCTCCTCGCGATGCTGGTGGCCCTGGAGAACCAGAACCAGGCGGCGCTCATGGCACCTACCGAGCTGCTGGCCGAGCAGCATGCCACGACGCTGTCGCGCCTGCTGGCGCCGCTCGGCATCATGCCGGAAGTGCTGCTCGGCCGGATGCCCGCCGGCGACAAGGCATCTTCTCGCCGGCGCATCGCGTCGGGTGCCGCGCGCATCATCATCGGCACCCATGCGCTGCTGCAGGAGACGGTCGCCTTCAGGCAACTGGGGCTGGTGGTGATCGACGAGCAGCACCGCTTTGGCGTGGAGCAGCGTGCGGCGCTCATCAGCAAGGGCTCGGCGCCCGACGTGCTGCTGCTCACCGCGACCCCGATCCCCCGATCACTCGCGCTCACGCTCTATGGCGACCTCGACGTGTCGGCGCTGCGGGAGCGGCCCGCCGGGACGGGGCAAGGTGCGCACCGCCATCCGGGTCGACTCCGAACGGGAGCGGGTCTGGACCTTTGTGGGCGAGGAGTGCCGGCGCGGACGGCAGGCGTACGTAGTCCTGCCGGTGATCGACGAATCGGAGAAGGCGGACCTGCGCGCCGCCACGACGATGGCGGAGCAGCTCAAGAGCCGCTACGTCGACCTCGAGGTGGGGCTGGTACATGGGCGGCTCAAGCCGGAGGAGCGCGACACGGTCATGCGTCGCTTCCGAGACGGCACGATCCGGGTGCTTGTCGCCACGACGGTCATCGAAGTCGGGATCGACGTCCCCAATGCGACCATCATGGTGGTGGAGCATCCGGAGCGCTTCGGCCTGGCGCAGCTGCACCAGCTTCGGGGCCGCGTGGGCCGGGGTGACGACGAGAGCTACTGCATCCTGCTGGCCGACGGCGGGGTGCCCGAGCGCCTCAAGGCGTTCGCCGCCACGACGGACGGATTCAAGGTGGCGGAGCTGGACCTGCAGGAACGGGGGATGGGCGACCTGATCGGCGCGCGACAGTCGGGCGGGATCACGCTGCGTCACGCCAAGCTGGCGGAGGATGGCGACCTGCTGGAGAAGGCCAGGGCCATGGCGCGGGACGTGATCGAGCGGGATCCGGCGCTGCAGCGCCCCGAGCATGGACCGCTGCGCGATCGGGCGATTGCCCGCTTTCCGCGCGCGGTGGAGTTGTTCCGCGTCGGCTAGGGGAAGATCCCCATCTCCCGATAAATCACCGCGACCTTGTCGATGGCCGTCACCATGGCGGCGGTGCGGAGGTCGACCGAGGCACCGAGCGCCAGCTTCGTCTCGCGCACGCCCTGGTACGCCCCGATCATCGTCTCCTCCAGCCCCGAGTTGACCAGGTCGATCTCGTCCGCGCCGTGGGTGAGTTCCGCCTTCTCCTTCGCACCCATCGCCTTGCCGGTGAGCCGCTCGACCCCGCCCAGCAGGCCGCGGGCAAAGCCCTCGTCGAAGCGCTTCTCCATGCGCCCGAAGCGCACGTGCGAGAGGTTCTTGAGCCACTCGAAGTAGGAGACGGTGACGCCGCCGGCATTGAGGTAGAGGTCGGGGAGGACCAGGACGCCGCGCTGCTGCAGGATGGCGTCAGCCTCAGTGGTCGTCGGCCCGTTGGCGCCCTCGGCGATGATCTTCGCCTTGATCTTCGGGGCGTTCTCGGCGGTGATCTGGCGCTCGAGCGCCGCCGGGACGAGGATGTCGCAGTCGAGTTCGAGAGCCGCGAGTGATGGCGCGATATCGATGGCGCCGGCGAACCCGAGACAGGTGCCCTTCGCCTTGCGGTGGGCCACGACCGCCTCGAGATCCAGGCCCTTCGGATTGTGCACCGCGCCCTCGCGCTCGGCGATGCCGACGATGACGGCACCGCCCTCCTCGAGAAACTTGGCGGCGTGATAACCGACATTGCCCAGGCCCTGTACCACGACGCGCTTGCCGGCGAGCCCGGGTGTGAGCCCCAGCCCCTTCATGTCCTCGACCACATCGCACGCCTCGCGCACGCCGAAGAAAACGCCGCGGCCGGTGGCCTCGGTCCGGCCGCGTATGCCGCCGAGCTGCACCGGCTTCCCGGTCACGCAACCGAGAGCATTCAGGTCGTCCGAACGGATCTGGGCATAGGTGTCGGCGATCCAGGCCATTTCCTTGGGACCGGTGCCGAAATCGGGGGCCGGGACGTCGATCCCGGGCCCGATGTAGTTCTTCCGCACCAGCTCGAAGGTGTAGCGCCGGGTGATGCGCTCGAGTTCTCCCTCGGAGAACTTGTGGCGCGAGATCCGGATGCCACCCTTGGCGCCGCCGAATGGCACGTCCACCACGGCGCACTTGTAGGTCATGAGGGCCGCGAGCGCCATGGTCTCTTCCGCGTCGACGTTGACGTCGTAGCGGATACCACCCTTGGTCGGCAGCTTGTGCTGGCTGTGTTCCGCCCGCCAGGCGTGGATCGTTTCCAGCGTGCCATCATCGCGCCTGAGCGGAAAGCTGAACTGGACCACGGTATTGCACTGCCTGATCTGGCTCAGGAGCGTCGGATGATGGCTCGTCAGCGCCGCCGCACGGTCAAAGCTGGCCTCGACCTGCGCGAGAAAGCTGGCACCCTGGGACATGACGGCTCCGGTCTCTGGATCAATCGTCTAACGGAACTGGGGAAGGTCCTGTAGAGCCCGGAATATGCGAAGCCGCGCGGCCGCCGCAAGTTGACGCTCGGGTGACCCGCCAGTAATCTCCCTCCCGCCATGACAAAGACTTACATCAACGAACTCTCCCGCCATGTCGGCGAAACCGTGACCCTCCGCGGGTGGATCATGACGACCCGGTCCAGCGGGAAGATCGCGTTCCTCGTGCTGCGCGACGGGTCGGGCTATGTCCAGGGTGTCCTGTCCAAACGGGAAGTGCCGGACGACACCTGGGCGCTCTTCCTGACGCTCGCGCAGGAGGCCTCGGTCGCCGTAACCGGCGTAGTGCGCGAGGATCCCCGCGCGCCGGCTGGTGTCGAACTCACGGTCACGGGACTCGAGGTGCTGGGCAACAGCGTGGATTTCCCGGTGTCGCCGAAGGAGCACGGGACGCAGTTCCTGTTCGAGCATCGTCACCTGTGGCTCCGGAGCCGGCGCCAGGTCGCGATCGCGCGGGTGCGGCACGAGGTGGTGCAGTCGATCCGTGACTTCTTCTACCAGCGCGACTTCGTGCTCGTCGATACGCCGATCCTCACCGGCGCGATCGGTGAGGAGGCGGGGAACCTCTTCTCCACCGACTACTTCGACCTGGGCAAGGCCTACCTCGCGCAGACCGGGACAGCTCTACGTCGAGGCGGCGGCCGCGGCGCTCGGCCGGGTGTACTGCTTCGGCCCCACCTTCCGGGCCGAGAAGTCGAAGACGCGCCGCCATCTTACCGAGTTCTGGATGGTGGAACCCGAGGTGGCGTTCAACGACTCGGACGACAACATGCGGCTGCAGGAAGAGTTCGTGAGTTACATCGTGGGCCGCGCGCTGGAGCGCTGTGCCGAGCAGCTCAAGGAACTCGAGCGCGACACGGCGCCGCTGGAGCGGGTCAGGGCGCCGTTTGCGCGGATCAGCTACACCGACGCCGTTGCGGCGCTCAACCGGATGGGCTCCGACATGCAGTGGGGCCACGACCTGGGCGGCGACGACGAAACGCTCCTGGCGCAGCAGTATGACCGCCCGGTATTCGTCTACAACTATCCCAAGGGCGTCAAGGCCTTCTACATGAAGGAGAATCCCGAGGATCCGCGCACGGTGTTGAACAACGACTGCCTGGCGCCCGAGGGATACGGCGAGATCATCGGCGGGTCACAGCGGGAGGACGACTACGACCTGCTGCTGCAGCGGATCAAGGGCCAGGGACTCGATCCTGAGGCGTATCGCTGGTACCTGGACCTCCGGAAGTACGGCACCTTCGTGCACTCAGGCTTCGGCCTCGGCGTGGAGCGGACGGTGGCGTGGATCTGCGGGATCCAGCATGTGCGGGAGGCGATTGCGTTTCCGAGGCAGTTGCATCGGCTGTACCCTTAGACGCGTGAACAGTGAACGGTGAACGGTGAACAGGAACTGAAGTTCGGTTCCGGTTCACAGTTTACCGTTCACCGTTTACGCTGTTTGGCTTCTCACGCTGTTTCACTTCGTCCCACAGCCCATCCAGCACTTCAAGCCCCGCCGTATGCATGTCGATTTCCTTCTCACCCGCTATGCGCTCGATCTCAGCGAAACGGCGCCTGAACTTCGCGTTGGTGCGGTCGAGCGCCGGGCCCGGCTGCACGCCGGCCTTGCGCGCCAGGTTGACGACGGCGAAGAGGAGGTCGCCGATTTCGTCGGCCAGCGCCTCGTGGCCGTCCTGGCCCGACTGACAGCTCCTCCTCCACCTCCTCCAGTTCTTCCCGCACCTTGTTGAGTGGGCCGCCGACGTCGGGCCAGTCGAAGCCGACACTCGCGGCGCGCTCCTGCAGCCGGTATGCCATGAGCAGGTCGGGCAGCGTGGGAGGGAGTCCGTCGAGCAGTCCCTTCCTGCCTTCCTTTCGCTTCAACTGTTCCCACGGTTCCCGGGGTCCGAGGTTGAAGAGGTGCGGATGCCGACGCTCCATCTTGCGCACCACGCGATCGGCAATGTCGTCCGGCGTAGCCTCGCCTCGCTCCTCCGCGATCACGAATTGCCACGCGAGATGCAGCAGAAAGTCACCCAGTTCCTCCCGGATCGCGTCCGGATCTTCCTCCCGAATCGCGTGATCGAGCTCGAGTACCTCCTCGACCAGGTAGGGTCGCAGCGTCTCGCGCGTCTGCGCGCGATCCCAGGCGCAGCGCACCCGCAGGTCGCGCACGAGGTCCAGCACCCGCTCCAGCGGTGGCCTGTCTTGCATGGGTTCTCCGTCCCGGTAACTTACGCGCCGACATGAAGATGACCGAACCGACACAGCAGCGCGCGTGGGTGGACGTGGATCTCACGGCCCTGGCGAACAATGCACGCACGATCGCGAACCGGTCACGCGCGCGCCTGCTGCCGATGCTCAAAGCTAACGGCTACGGACTGGGGGCCGTGCGCGTCAGTCGGGCCCTGGAAGCGCTCGAACCCTGGGGTTTCGGTGTCGCGACAACGGCCGAGGGGGAGGAACTGCGTGTCGCTGGCGTCACGCGGCCGATCGTGGTGTTCTCTCCGCTCGTACCTGCCGGCCTGTCCGCGTGCGTCGAGCATGACCTGCGGCCGTCGCTGGGCGACATCGCCTCTCTCGCGGCGTGGATTCCGAATGGCAGGCCCTTTCATCTCGAGATCGACACCGGGATGGCGCGGGCCGGATTACGATGGAATGACGGCGCCGCCCTGGCTGACGCGGCCCGCCTGCTGGCCGATGCAGCGGGATGGGAAGGGGTGTACACCCATTTCCACTCCTCGGATTCCGATCCATCGGCGACCGCCCGGCAATGGGACCGGTTTGAGATGGTCCTTTCCGCGCTCCCGTCGCGTCCCCGTTTGGTACACGCTGCCAACAGCGCTGCGGCGCTGAGTGGCCCACGCTACGCCGGCGACCTGGTACGGCCCGGCATTTTCCTCTACGGCGGTGCGGCGGGAGGGGTCGCACCGGAGCCGGTGGCCCGGCTGTGTGCGCGGGTGGTGGCGACGCGTCATCTGCAGGCCGGCGACACCGTGAGTTATGGCGCGAGTTGGGTTGCACCGGGGCCAGTGAGTGTCGCCACGCTCGGAATAGGATACGCGGACGGGGTGCCCCGGACGCTCTCCAGTCACGGCGCCATCGAGGCTGGCGGACGGCGATGCCCGGTCATCGGACGCGTCACGATGGACATGACGATGATCGAGTCGGATGTCGCGATCGGTGACGTCGCTGCCGTGTTCGGTGGGATCGTGACGCTGGACCAGCAGGCGGCGGCGGCCGGCACCGTCAGCTATGAACTGCTCGCGTCGCTCGCCCCTCGAGTGGAGCGGCGTTACACCGGGACTCCGTGAGCACCACGCGCCGGGCGGCGATCATCGTGCTCGATGGGCTGGGCTGCGGACCGGCACCCGATACGGCGGCGTACGGCGACGCTGGCAGCGACACCCTGGGTAACGTGGCACGCGCGGTGGGCGGGCTCGAACTGCCGAACCTGGAGCGGTTCGGGCTGGGACGCTGTGCTCCCATTCAGGGTCTGGCGCCTGTGGCCGCCCCGCTGGCGGCGCATGGTATTGCGGAACCAGTGAGTCCCGGAAAAGACAGCACGACGGGCCACTGGGAACTCTGCGGGCTGGTCCTGCAGAGAGCATTCGCCACCTATCCGCGCGGGTTCCCGGCGGAATTGCTCGCCGAGTTCTCCCGGCGTACCGGGCGCGGCGTGCTCGGCAACAAGGCGGCGTCGGGCACGGTGATCCTTGATGAACTCGGGGAAGCGCATCGCCGGACCGGCAAGTGGATCGTGTATACGTCGGCCGACAGCGTATTCCAGGTAGCGGCGCACGAGGAGACGGTTCCGCTCGATGAACTTTATCGCGCATGCGCCGTCGCGCGTGACCTGCTCGCCGGCGAACACGCAGTGTCCCGCGTGATCGCCCGTCCCTTCGTCGGAACACCGGGCCACTGGATACGCACCCCGAACCGGAAGGACCTGAGCCTCGCGCCGACGGGCCCAACGCTACTCGACGAGCTGGCGACAGCGCAGGTACCCGTGATCGGCGTTGGCAAGGTTGATGACCTGTTCGCGGGGCGCGGGATCAGCAGTCGGCACACTGCCACAAACGTCGAGGCCTACCGGCTCATTGGCGAGGCGCTGGAGAGCATGGAACGCGGGTTCCTCTTCGCCAACGTGATCGAGTTCGACCAGAGCTGGGGGCACCGGAACGACGTGCCGGGGTTCCACCGGGGGCTGATGGAACTGGATGCGGCCCTGCCGGGACTCCTCGGCTCCGGCCGGGCGGACGACCTGATTATCTTCACCGCGGACCACGGCAACGATCCAACGACGCCCTCCACCGATCACTCTCGCGAGGTGGTGCCGCTGCTGGTCTGGGGCCCCAAGGTGCGGCCGGTCGCATTGGGAGTGCGGCACAGCTTCGCCGATGTGGGGCAGACGGTGGCGGAGTTCCTCGGCGCGGCGAAGCTGCCCGCCGGCGATTCATTTCTTCATGAGGTCTGGCGTGACTGAAACGCTGGTCGCGGCGGCGCGCCGCGCGCAGCAGCAGGCTTATGCCCCGTACTCGAGATACCAGGTGGGTGCCGCGCTCGAGGCGGAGGATGGGCAGATCTACACCGGCTGCAACATCGAGAACGCGTCCTTCGGACTTACGATCTGCGCGGAGCGCACGGCAGTCGCCACGGCCGTGACGGCCGGCGCGCGCCGATTCCGGCGGATCGCCATCGTCGTGGGCAGCGAACCGCCCGCCATGCCGTGCGGCGCATGCCGGCAGGTGCTCGCCGAGTTCGGCCTCGACCTCGTGGGTGAATCGGTAGGCCCGAGCACTCGCGTCAGCTGGAACCTTCGCAGCCTGTTGCCTGACGCCTTCGGTCCCGGCAACCTGGCATGACCGCGCCGACGACGAAGACATCCCGGCGTTGGGTCGTGCCCGCGTTCCTGGCTGCCGTCGCGGCTCTCTCGGGCGCCTGTTCCGAGAAGCTCCTCACCCCGGTCAGCTGCCCGGAACTCTGTCCCGGCGGACAGATCGTGGTCTACGACACCGTGCTCAACCCGATCGCCGGCGCCGACAGCTCCTTCGTCGGATACGTTGCAGCGAACCAGTCGACCGGTTTCCTGGTGAGCAACAACCTGCCCGCGGCTGACGCCCGCGGGTTTGTGCGTTTCCTGCGGCGGAGCGACTCGATATTCGTGC
This sequence comes from uncultured Gemmatimonadales bacterium, assembly GCA_963822925.1. GTDB lineage: Bacteria > Gemmatimonadota > Gemmatimonadetes > Gemmatimonadales > GWC2-71-9 > JAGGAG01. The sequence continues at coordinate 51,664 of CAWGJN010000008.1, read as the reverse complement.
AGGACACCGCGCGCAGCTACACCATCGACTCGGTGAAGATCTCGCTGTCCGTCGATGCGCGTGATTCGCTGCAGGGCGGGATTTCGCTGGTCCTCTACAAGCTTCCGCCCGGTGTGGATTCGAGTGCGACGTTCAGCGAGCTCACCGCCGCGTTCACGCCCGAGACCTTGCTGGACACGGTGGAGGTGCCCGATACACTGCTGACCGGCCGCGTCACGGCCCTCTTCACCGGCGAGAGCCTCGCGCGGGTGGCACTCATTCCGGCCGACTCGGGTGTGCTGCGGATCGGCGTGGCACTGACCGCCCCGGCGGCGACTGGTGTCCGCTTACTCACGCTGCGGGCGGGCACCGGTGGCCCGACCTTCCAGACCTTCGTGCATGCGGCCGTGACGGACACGGCGCTGCAACAGCAGACCATCACGCGCGTCCCCAACTACAACAGCTACGTCACTGCAGTTCCTTTTCCGGGGCCGACGCCCACGACGCTCGTAGTGGGAGGAGCGCCCTCCGCGCGGGCATTGATGCGCTTCCCCTGGCCATCGGTCCTCAAGGACACGGCCGAGATCATTCGCGCCACCCTCGAACTGGTCCCGGTGGCACCGATCGAGGGGCTCTCGAACGTCAATTCGACCCTGGTGGTGCAGGGGATTCTTGTGGACCTCGGCGCCAAGTCCCCGCTCATTCCGGATGTGACGGGCACTACTGCCTTCTCCGTGCCCACGAGCCTTCCGCAGTCGATGGAAGTTCTCGGGATCGTGAAGCTGTGGCAGGGTGCGGCCGGCCGGCCCCCGGCACTGTTCGCGCTGCTCACGCCGGAGGCGTCGTCGTTCTCGGTGCCGGTGTTCGGGTCTACCGCGAACCCCTCCTACCAGCCACGCCTGCGCATCGAGTACGTGCGGCCTTACCAGTTCGCGCTGCCGTGACCCGTCATGCCAGGGTCTGGCTTGCGCTCGCGTTGCTCTGCCTGCCGGTCGCCCTCAACGCCCAGGCGTCGATCTTCGGTGTCCGCGGCCCCGGTTTTCCCGGACGGCCCTATTCGGCGGCGGCCATTGGCGCCGGTGGTGCCCTCGGCCTGTTCGATCCGGAGTCGCAGCTGAGTCCGGCCTCGCTGGGCCCGCTACAGACCGGCACTGGCTCGTTTACGCTGCAGGGTGACTTCCGTTCGGTGGACACTCCCTCGGGATCCGCGCGCACGCGCGACTACCGCTTTCCCAACGTGTTCATCACCGCGCCCATTCGCCGGGGCCACTATGCCTTCGGCGTGGGCGCAACCACATACCTGAACCGCGACTTCACCCTGGCGGTACGCGACTCGATCGTGTTGCGCGACAGCGTGCGGGCCTATACCGACACCACCCGTTCGCGCGGTGGCCTGAGCGACCTGCAGCTCGCGTTCGCGATCCGCACGATCCCGAAGACGACGGTGGGGTTTGCATTCCACCTCATTACCGGGACCGACCGGCTGGTGGCGCGGCGGGCCTTCGACGACACCAGCTACGCCGCGGTCCTGCAGTCAGCCGAACTCTCGACCACTGGCTTCGGCCTGGCCATCGGTGCCACGCGTGACCTCAGCAGCAAGGTCACGCTCTCTGCTTTGATCCGGAAGGATTTCACGGCCAGCGTGCACGTCGACTCCGCGCTCTATGGCGGTGCGACCGACCTCGGCGCCGATTATGGCCTGCCGTGGACGTTCGCGGGCGGCGGCCTCTTCCGGGTCACGCCGCTCCTGCAGGTGGCCACGCAGGCCGTGTATCGCACCTGGTCGTCGGCCAACCAGGGCATGGTGAGCCTGGGGGCGCCGGGGGCGAAGAACAGCCTCGAACTGAGTGCCGGCGGCGAACTCACCTCCCGTGTGCGCCGCACCACGCAGTTCCCGCTCCGCATCGGTGCGCGCTATGCGACCCTGCCATTCCTGATTGGCGAGGACCCGGCCGTCCAGCCCCATGAGTTTGCACTCTCGGTCGGGACCGGAGCGCGCTTCGCCCGACAGCGGGGGGGAATCGACATCAGCCTCGAACGGGTATGGCGAAGCGCAAGCGGCACGGACATCTCCGAGCGCGCCTGGCTCCTCTACACCGGGTTCAGCATCCGACCCTAGCGCCGTACCCCGCCGTCACCCGGCGGGGTATCTTTGCCCGATGCCCAAGCGAGTCTATATCGAGACCTACGGCTGCCAGATGAACGTAGCCGACACCGAGCTCATGCTGGGCGTATTGGCGCGCGACGGATACGAGGCGGTGGACACGCCGGACGAGGCCGACGTGATGCTGGTGAACACCTGCGCCGTGCGCGACAATGCGGAACAGCGGGTCGCGGGCCGGGTGGGCGAGCTGCAGCGCTTCAAGCGCCAGGGGGATGTGCTCGGAGTCGTGGGCTGCATGGCGCAGCGCCTCGGGCCGGCGCTGCTGGAACAGGCACCGCGCGTGGACCTGGTGGTAGGACCTGACGGGTACCGGAACCTCTCCATGCTGCTGGCTCAGGCGACTGCGGGGCATCGCGTCACCGACACCGAGTTCCGGTCGTGGGAACACTACGAGGACGTCCCGGCAGTGCGCGACGCGTCGCCGACCCGCTTCGTGACCGTACAACGCGGTTGCGATTACAAGTGCACGTTCTGCATCGTTCCGTACACGCGCGGGCCGGAGCGGAGCCGCAAGATGGAGGACGTGGTGGCCGAGGTACGTCGGCTGGCCGAAAGCGGAACCTCGGAAGTGACGTTGCTGGGCCAGACCGTCAACAGTTACCACGACGGCACCCACGACTTCGCCGACCTGTTGCGCGCCGTGGGCTCGGTGGGCGGCATCCGGCGCCTGCGGTTTACCAGTCCCTATCCCACGGACTTCACGGCACGTGTCATCGCGGCCATGGCCGAGGTGGATTCAGTATGCGAGCACGTGCACCTGCCGGTGCAGAGCGGCTCGAACGCGGTGCTGCGGCGGATGCTGCGTCGCTATACCCGCGAGCGGTACCTCGAGGTGGTGCAGGAGCTGCGCTCGGCGATTCCCGGGCTCACCATCAGCACTGACCTCATCGTCGGCTTCCCGGGCGAATCGGAGGCACAATTCGCCGAGACGCTGTCACTCGTGGGGGAGGCCGATTTCGACGAGGCCTACACGTTCAAGTATTCGGTGCGCGAGGGCACGCCTGCGGTGCGGCTGGCCGATCACGTCGACGATGAGGTTGCCTCGGAGCGGCTCGACCGTCTCATCGGTGTGGTGCGGGCGCAGGCACGGCGACACAACCTCGGGCGCATCGGGTCGATGCACGAGGTCCTGGTCGAGCGCCCCGCGCGCCGGGGCGACCTCATGCTCGCGCGTACACGCAGCAACCTGTCGGTGCTGGTAGACCTGCCACCCGGTTCGATCGGCGAGTATCACATGGTGCAACTCACCGGGACTACCGGTGCCACTTTCACCGGGACGGTGCGTCGTCCCCAGCTGGCGGTGCTATGATCCGGAACCTCGTAGAAGAGCATGTCCAGGCCGCATATGACACGTTGCGCGGCAACTTCCCGGCCTTCTGCGGCTGCGAATTCTGCCGCGACGACATCTTCGTGTTCGCGCTCAACCGGGTGCCACCGCGCTACGTGGCGTCACTCGAGGGCCAGATAGTCACCGAGGTGAACCTGGAAAAAGACCAGAACAGGGCCGAGATCGACGTGGTAGTCATGGAGGCCTTTCGCAAGGTCTCGATGGCGCCACGCTGCCCCAAGTCGAAGAAGGCGGCCAAGGGGTGATCCCTCCGCCCGCCGTACTGCTCGTGTGCTGCTTCGGGGCCGGTCTTGCGACCGGCCTCTCGCATTTTTGGGCTCTGGCCTGCGGCATGTTGATCACCGGAACGGTGCTGTTGACGCTGCGACGGGCGCTCACCGTATTCATCGCGACCAGCGCCCTCGGGTTCGCCGTGGGCCTCGCCGCGCGGCATCACCAGGAATCGACCTGTGCCGCGCGCCTGCCGGCAGGACGCGTGGCGCTGGACGTCCTGCTCCTGGAACCGGTCACGACCGAAGGCGGCATGGCGTCGGTCGAACCGTTGCACGCCGGTTGTCGTGGTACGGTCACGGCGCGGCTTCCGCGGGGCCAGGCACTCGATGCGGGCAGCCGGCTCGCGATCGCGGGCGAATGGACGCGTGGCACCCGGCGCCTGCTCGAGGCGGACGGGATGCTTGGCGTGCGGCAGGTCTCCGTGAGCGGTCAAGTGCCGCGTCTCGACTTCGATGTGCGGAACGCGATCGCGCGCGCGTCGGCGGCACTGTACGGCGCGCGCGCGCCGCTGGTGGACGCATTGGTGGTCGGCAAGCGAAGTGGCATGGACCGGGACCTCAAACAGTCGTTCGCCTCCTCCGGTCTGGTCCACCTGCTGTCGATCTCTGGCTTCCACATCGGGCTCATCGCAGCGTGGGTGGTGCTGGTGTTGCGCCAATTGGGCGTGGCGCGAGTGACGGCACTCACGGCCGCGGCGTCGGTGTCGACAGTGTATGTCGGGTTTCTCGGCTGGCCCGCCCCGGCGGTCCGTGCCGCCGCGATGGCGTGGGTACTGGTGTGGCTCCGGCGGCGCCAGCGTGCGGTGCAACCGGACGCGCTGCTCGCCGCCACCGGGCTGGTGGTGCTTCTGCTTGATCCGTTCGCTGTGTTTGATGTGGGTGGCTGGCTCTCGGTGCTGTCGCTGTGGGGTGCGATCCGCTTCGCGCGCTGGGCGGAGGAGGCCGGCGGCGCGCACTGGCTGTGGCAATCCAGTGCGTCGTCGGTCGGTGCTACCGTCGCGACGGCGCCGGTGACGGCATGGCTGCTGGGTGCCGTGGCACCGGTGGGGATCGTGCTCAACTTTGTCGCGATCCCGGTGGCCGCCGTGGCGGTGCCGGGCGTCCTCGCCAGCCTCCTCCTGGCGCCGGTGGCGCCGGTGGCGAAGGCACTCGCATCCGGCAGCGGGGTGGCGCTCCATCTTCTGGAACTGATCGCGACGTGGGGAGCCAGGATTCCGGCAGGACACGTTGTCAGTGCCCGCGGCCCCCGTTAGTGCGGTGCCCTGGATCCTGCTGCTCGGACTGCTCTGCTGGGCGACGCCGCGCCGGGGCAGTGCCACCATGGCATCGGCCCGCATGATGCTCGCCAGCGCGGCCGGTGTGTGGCTGGCTCTGGTGCCTGATCTCCGCCTGCCACGATCTGGCGCTGGACGCCTCACGCTGCATTTTGTGGACGTGGGGCAGGGCGACGCTGCAGTGCTCCGCACGCCGAATGGGCATTTCGTGGTCATCGATGCGGGGCCCAGGGACGAGCGCTTCGACGCCGGGGCGAGTCGTGTGGTACCGCTGCTCGAGCGCGAGGGCGCCGCGGCGATCGACGTCCTGGTCGCGTCGCACGCGCACCTTGATCACGTCGGCGGGCTCGGCGCGGTGCTCGAGGCGCTGCCGGTGGGCACCGTGGTGGAGCCTGCGGCGCCGGGCCACGACTCCACCTACCGCGAGATGCTCGACCGCGTGGGACGCTCGGGTGCGGCGTGGGATCCGGCACGGCGTGGGGAGCGGTTCACCGTGGACAGCGTAAGCTTCACGGTGCTGCATCCCGATACCACGTGGAGCGGCTGGGGCTTCGACCTCAACGACGATTCAGTGGTGCTGCTGGTGCGCTACCGTGACTTCCGCGCCATCTTCATGGGTGACGCAGGCGAGGCGCCGGAGGCAATGCTCCACGGACGCGTGGGACATGTGGACCTGCTCAAGGTGGGGCACCACGGCAGCAGCACGGCCAGTGGGGCCGCGTGGCTCGCGGAGCTCACGCCCACGGTGGCCGTCCTGTCGGTCGGCAGCCACAACCGCTACGGCCATCCTGCGCCGGACGCCCTGCAGCGGCTGGGTGCACAGCATGCTACGATCTGGAGGACGGACCTGGAGGGCACGGTCACGGTCATCACTGACGGCCGCCACGTAGAGGTGCATGGGCGGTCGCGACGGCTCGCATTCGACGTGGCAGGGTCACCCGCCAACATCAGCCTGGAGTCGCCAGCATCATGCGCACAGCGGTCACCACAATCGAGCGATTCATCCTGGACCAGGAACGCGACTTCCCCGATGCCACGGGCGAACTCTCCAGCCTGCTCTACGACATTGCGCTCGCCACCAAGCTGATTGCGGCTTCCATCCGGAGAGCAGGGCTGGTCGACGTGCTGGGCTCGGCCCATAACCAGAATGTGCAGGGCGAGGACCAGCAGAAGCTCGACGTCCTCGCCAATGAAACAATCAAGGAATCGCTCAAGTTCACCGGCCGTGTCTGCGTCATGGGGTCGGAAGAAGACGAGGACATGATCCCGATTCCCTCGCAGTACCATCCCGGCAAGTACGTGGTCCTCTTCGATCCCCTCGACGGTTCCTCCAACATCGACGTGAACGCCGCGGTCGGGACGATCTTCAGCATCTACCGGCGGGTGAGCGACCACGGCAGCGGCACGGTGGCGGACATCCTGCAGCCGGGCATCCGGCAGGTGGCAGCGGGCTACGTCATGTACGGCTCCAGTACCATGCTGGTGTATACCACCGGGCAGGGTGTGCACGGCTTTACCCTGGATCCCACGATCGGCGAGTTCCTGCTGTCGCACCCGAGTATCGTCACGCCGGCGGTGGGCAAGTACTACAGCGTGAACGAGAGCAATTTCGCGCGATGGGATAAGGGTGTGCAGACAGCGGTGCGCGGATTCCATGGTGACCTGCCGGAGTACATCCAGGGCAAGAACAGCCGGTACATCGGGTCACTGGTCGCCGACTTTCACCGTAACCTGATCGCGGGCGGCATCTTCATGTATCCCGCCGACAAGAAGAACCCGAATGGCAAACTCCGACTGCTGTACGAGTGCGCGCCGATGGCATTCATCGCCGAACAGGCGGGAGGCGCGGGGACCGACGGTGAGCACCGGATCCTGGAGCGGGTCCCGGCTTCATTGCATGAGCGGAGTCCCCTGGTGATCGGCTCCCGGGATGACGTGCGATTCGTCGCCGATACCATCGGGCGCGTGCGCGACTCCGCGCTGCAGGCGGTGGGGCGGCCCGACCGAAGGGGCTGATGCCGAGGGTCGAAGGCTGATGCCCGCTATCCGTCCGCTCCCACGACTCCGCCGCATTTGCCTGTCTCTCCCCGAAGCGCATGAGGTCGAGGCGTGGGGGGAACCCACCTTCCGGGTCCGGAACAAGCTCTTCGCCATGTTCGCGAGCGCTGGCAATCATCATGGGTCTGGCCGACCCGCCATTTGGTGCAAGGCGGCGCCGGGCAACCAGGAGTTGATGATCCATGTGGCGCCCGACCGGTTCTTCAAGCCACCGTACGTAGGTCCGAGCGGGTGGGTGGGAATCTGGCTGGACGGCAAGCTGGATTGGGCGGAAGTCGCTGATATCCTGAGGGATAGCTACCTGCTGGTAGCACCGAAGAAGCTGGGAATGCAGGTGCGTGAACGGTGAACGGTGAACCGTAAACGGACGGTAGTCCCGTTCACTGCTCACCCTTCACAGTTTACGCCGTTTGCCTCCCCAGTTGCTCCCCACCCCGCAGCAAGCTAAGTTCCAGTGTTACCTGAACTTAGGATACAAGCAGCGACATGCCGACTTACGAATACACGTGCCCCGCGGGACACGACTTCGAGCTGTTCCAGAGGATGAGCGACAAGCCGCGCGCCAAGTGCCCCGCGTGCGGCAAGATCGCCGTACGCAAGATTTCCGGGGGTGCGGGACTCCACTTCAAGGGGAGTGGCTTCTACATCACCGACTACGGCAAGGACGGGAAGGGCCCGCGGAACGACAAGGCCCAGGAGTCTTCGGAAAGCCCGAAGCCGATCACGGCGTCCGACAACAAATCGAAGGGAACCGAGAGCAGCAAGCCCGCGGCGGAGAAGCCCGCAGCGGCCAAGCCCGAGAAGGCACCGGCCAAGAAGGCCAAGGCCAGTGAGTAGCGACGTCCTGCGGGTGGAACTGGAGCGGGTGGCGCGGGCGCTGGGTGACGGCGACGTGGAATTCGTGCTGGAACGGCCGCGCGACGACACGCATGGCGATCTGGCGACCAACCTGGCACTGACGCTGGCGAAGCGGCGGCGTTCCAATCCGCGCGCCGTGGCCGAAGAGGTGCTGCGCGAGCTGCAGGCGCCGGCGAGCCTTATCGCCAGGACGGAGATCGCTGGTCCGGGGTTCATCAACTTCTGGTTCGCCAGCGACACGCTTGCCGCACTGCATGCGCGCATTCTCGCCGAAGGATCGCGGTACGGCCGGAGCACGGTGGGCGAGGGGCTCAAGGTCAACCTCGAGTTCGTCTCGGCCAACCCGACGGGCCCGCTGCACGTGGGTCATGGCCGGGGTGCGGCGCTGGGTGACGCCATCGCTTCGCTGCTCGAATGGAGCGGACACGCGGTGACCCGTGAGTTCTACATCAACGATGCCGGGGTCCAGATCGACCGGCTGGCGCAGAGCCTCTGGGCGCGCGTGCAGCAGGCGGTCGGGCGCGATGCGGCAATCCCCGATGGGGGTTATCACGGGCTCTACCTGCAGGAGAACGCGCTGCTGGTGCTCGAGCGCGAGGGCCCGGCGTTTGCCGACTTGCCGTACGAGGAAGGCATCAAGCGGAGCCGGGAGCTGGCCCTCCGGATCCAGCGGGAGGAGCAGGATCGTGACCTCGCCGATTTCGGCGTGCGCTACGACGTGATGACATCGGAGCAGGGGATGTACCACCGGGGTGGTGTGTCCGACGCGCTCGACCTGCTGCACGACCGGAACCTCACATACGAAAAGGACGGCGCCCTCTGGCTCCGTACGTCCGAGTTCGGGGATGACCTCGACCGGGTGCTGCGCAAGCAGGATGGAAGCTTCACCTACTTCCTGCCGGACATCGCGTACCACATCGACAAGCTGGAGCGCGGGTTCCATGCGCTGATCGACGTGTGGGGCGCCGATCACCATGGCTACATCCCCCGGGTGCGGGCGGTGCTCCGCGCCCTCGGCTTTGAGGACGAGAAGTTCGACGTGGTGCTGGTGCAGCTGGTCAAGGTCGTGCGCGGCGGCGAAGAAGTGAAGATGTCGAAGCGTGCCGGGACTTTTGTGACGCTACGGGACCTGGTGGACGAGGTGGGCACCGACGCCGCGCGCTGGTTCTTCCTGTCACGGAAGGGTGACTCGCAGCTCACGTTCGACATCGAGCTGGCCAAGCGGCAGACGGACGAGAACCCGATCTTCTACGTACAGATGGCACATGCCCGACTCTGCGGAATCTTCCGCACGGCGGGCGTCGAGCCCGGGTCGGTCACCGGCGGTCTCGATCTCGTGTCGCTCCCGGCAACGGAGGACACCGAGCTGCTCAAGAAGGTGGCAGAGTTGCCCGAGGTGATCGCCAAGGCCGCGCGCGAGCGCGAGCCGCACCGCATGACGACTTACCTTCACGAACTGGCCACCAGCGTGCACGGCTGGTATCACCACACGCGTACGGTGGGCGAAGCCGCGCCCATCGAGCACGCGCGGTTGCTCCTGGCGCGCGCCGCGCGCATCACCCTGGCCAACGGCCTCGCCGTGCTCGGCCTCTCCGCCCCCGAACGGATCTGATTTCATGACCCTGCTCGTCGTCGGCAGCGTGGCGCTGGACTCCATCTTCACCCCTTTCGGCGAGACGGCCGACGCCCTGGGCGGTTCGGCGGTGTTCTTCAGCGTGGCGGGCGCGATCCTGCACCCGGTGCGGGTGGTGGGCGTGGTGGGCAGCGACTACCCGATGCAGGAGCTCGAGCTCCTCGCGCCGCGGGGGATCGACTGGTCGGGCGTCGAGCACGCGGCCGGCGAGAGCTTCCGCTGGAAGGGGAAGTACTCGTACGACCTCCAGAGCCGCGAAACGCTGGAGACGCGGCTGGGCGTGTTCGCCGCGTTCCAGCCGAAGCTGCCGGCGCACTTCCGCACCTCCGAGTTCCTGTTCCTCGGCAACATCGATCCCGAACTGCAGCTGGGCGTGCTCGACCAGGTGCCGACGGCGCAGCTGGTGGCCTGCGATACCATGAACTACTGGATCCAGGGCAAGCGCGACGCACTGATGGCGCTGCTCAGGCGGGTGGACATCCTGATGGTGAACGACAGCGAGGCCCGGGAACTCTCGGGCGACTGGAACATCCACCGCGCGGGCCGCTGGATCCTCAAGCACGGGCCCAAGCGGGTGGTGATCAAGCAGGGCGAATACGGCGCGCTGCTGATGGGCGGGGAGCAGACCTTCTTCACCCCGGCATTCCCGCTCGAGGAAGTGTTCGACCCGACCGGCGCCGGCGACGCGTTCGCCGGGGGTTTCATGGCCTACCTGGCGCGCAGCGGCGCCGTCAGCGACGTCGAGTTCCGCCGGGCCATGGTGTACGGCAGCGTGATGGGGTCCTTCGCGGTGTCCCAGTTCGGGATCAACGGGTTCGAGGGCGTGACGCGGGACCAGGTGGAGCGCCGGGCGCGCGCCTTCCGCCAGCTCACCCACGTCGAGCTCGCGGAGCCGCTGGCATGACGGCGCGCCAGTACGCGGCGGCGGGCGTCGACCTCGGCACCGCCGACGCCGCGAAGGAACGGATCGGCCACTTGGTGGCGGGGACGCGCACCGCGCTCTCGGTCGGGCTGGTGGGCGCGTTCGGCGGGATGGTGCGGGTGCCGGCGGGGATGAAGAAGCCGGTGCTGGTGCTGAGCACCGATGGTGTCGGCACCAAGGTGCTGGTGGCGCTCGAGGCCGGGCGCTTCGACACCGTGGGCGAGGACCTGGTCAATCACAGCGTCAACGACATCCTGGTTCACGCGGCGCGGCCCATTGCGTTCATGGACTACGTGGCCGGTGCCGCCCTGGGTGTCGAGATGATTGCCGGAATCGTGGAGGGCATCGCGCGCGGCTGCCGCAACCACAACATGGCCCTCGCCGGCGGCGAGACGGCGCAGATGCCGGGACTCTACCGCGCGGGCACCTTCGACCTCGCCGGCACGATCATCGGGGTCGTGGAGGAAGACGACGCGCTGCACGGCGACCAGGTGGTGCCGGGTGACGTGCTGCTGGGCTACGCCTCTACCGGCCTGCACACCAATGGCTACACCCTGGCCCGGCGCATTGTGTTCGAGCAGGCGGGGCTCCGGCTCACCGATATCCTCGGTGACACCGGCCGCTCGGTGGCCGATGTGCTGCTCGCCGTGCACCGCAGCTATGCGCCGAGCCTCGCGCCCGTGCTGGGCCAGGTGCATGCGCTGGCGCACATCACCGGCGGCGGCATCGGCGGCAACCTGGTCCGCGTGCTGCCGGAGGGTTGCTGCGCAACGGTGGAAATGCGCGCGTGGGAGCGGCCGCCTCTCTACCGGTTCCTGCAGGAGGCCGGCGGAGTGAGTGAACCGGAGATGCGTGAGGTGTTCAATCTGGGCATCGGGATGATTGCGGTGCTACCCGCCAACTCGGTCGACCTGGCGCGCGCCGCGGCACGGGTGGCTGGAGTGGAGACGTGGGTCATCGGCAGCGTCGAGGCGGGGGAGCGCGCCGTCCGCTACAGCGAGAGAGCGTGAACGAGTCGGACGCGATGGCGCGGGCCATCGAGCTGGCGTGGCAAGGCTGGGGTCGCGTGGCGCCGAATCCCCTGGTGGGCGCGCTGGTGTTGCGTGCTGGCGAGGTGCTCGGCGAGGGATGGCACGCCGAGTTCGGCGAGCGTCACGCCGAGGCGGCAGCGCTTGAGGCGGCAGGTGAGGGGGCTCGCGGGGCGACGCTCATCGTCACCCTCGAGCCCTGTGCACACCAGGGGAAGCAGCCGCCCTGCACGGAGCTGGTGCGGCGCGCCGGGATTCGCCGGGTGGTGGCGGCGGTGCCGGATCCCAATCCCGACGCCGCCGGTGGGGCGGAATATCTGCGGCAGCACGGGATCGAGGTCGAGGTCGGTCTCTTGCGGCGCGAGGCGTCGGCGCAGAATGCCGTATTCCTCCATGCGCAGGGCGCGCGGCGGAGGCCGTTCGTCGCCCTCAAGCTTGCGACATCGCTGGACGCGCGAATTGCCGACCGGGAGGGCCGTTCGCGTTGGATCAGCGGACCGGAAGCGCGCGCATGGGTGCAATGGTTGCGCGCGGGATTCGACGCGCTGGCCGTAGGTGGCCATACCGCGCGCGTGGACGACCCCTCGCTCACCGTGCGGGGCACGCTGGTACCGCGGCGGACGCCGCGGCGGGTGGTGTTCGGCCGGAGCAGCCAGCTTTCGACCGAGGCCGCCCTGACGCGCACGGCACGGGAGACCCCGACCACCGTGTTTGTGGCGCCCGGTACCCGTGACGCGCAGCCGGCACTCACCGCCGCCGGCGTGGACGTGCGCGAAACGAAATCGCTCGCCGCGGCCCTGGCGACCCTGCGGGAAGACGCGGTCGAGAGCGTACTGGTGGAAGGTGGCGGGCAACTTGCGGGCGCACTGCTCGCCGAGGACCTGGTGGACCGTCTCTACTGGGTCCAGAGCCCGCTCTGGCTGGGCGACGGTGTCCCCGCAGTCACCGGGCTGCCCGGCACGCCGCTGGAACTTGCACCGCGCTGGCGTGTGGTCGAGCGCCGCGCCCTGGGGGAGGATACGCTGCTCGTGGTAGATCGCCGCTGATGTTCACGGGACTGGTGACGGCCATCGGCACGGTGTCGCGCGCGCGGCGCGATGACCAGGGGCTCGAGCTCGTCATCGACGCGCCCTACAAGGGGCTGGAGCTGGGCGAGAGCATCGCCGTTGATGGCGCGTGCCTCACGGTGAAGGGGTTTGCCAACGCCGGTTTCGTGGTGCACATCATCGCCACCTCGCTCGACCGGACCGCCTTCGGCACATACGTCGCCGGTCGCCGCGTCAACCTGGAGCGGGCGCTCCGGGCGGGAGACCGGATCGGGGGCCACCTGGTGCAGGGCCATGTCGATGGCGTCGGGCTGGTGCTGCACGTGCGGGAGCACGAAGATGCGCGGCTGGTCGACATCAAGGTGCCGAACGAGGTGTCCCGGGTGAGCGTGCCGCTCGGCTCCGTCACCGTCGACGGCGTGAGCCTCACGGTGAACGCAATTCCAGAACCGGGCGTGATCCAGATCTCCCTGATTCCGTTTACCTTGGAGCATACGACGCTGGGTGAGCGGCGCCCAGCGGACGCAGTGCACGTCGAGGCCGACGTGCTCGGCAAGTACGTCGAGGGGATGCTGCAGCCGCACCTGGCGCGGCTCCCGGGGAACCGTTCCACATGATGAAGGCAGCATGACACGCCACAGCATCGAGCAGGCGATCGAAGACCTGCGCAACGGCAAGATCATCATCGTCGCCGACGACGAGGATCGCGAGAACGAAGGTGACCTCGTCTGTGCCGCCGAGCTGGTGACGCCCGAATTGATCAACTTCATGACCCTGCACGGTCGCGGGCTCATCTGCCTCGCCCTGCCGGGTGAGCGCTGCGACGAGCTGGGCCTGCCGCAGATGACCGAGCGCAATACGGAAGAGCTGGGTACGGCGTTCACGGTGAGCATCGATGCCGACCGCCGTTTCGGCGTCACCACCGGCATTTCCGCCGCCGACCGGTCGAGTACCATCCACGTGGCCCTCAACCCGCGCACGGTCCCGTCGGATCTGCGCCGTCCCGGCCACATCTTCCCGCTGCGTTCACGCCCGGGCGGCGTGTTGCAGCGGGTGGGGCACACCGAGGGCAGCGTCGACTTCGCGCGGCTGGCGGGTCTCTACCCGGCGGGGGTCATCTGCGAGATCCTGAGCGCCGACGGCTCGATGGCGCGGCGGCCGCAGCTCATGGAGCTGGCCGAGAAGCTCAACCTGACCTTCGTGACGCTCGCGCAGCTGGTTGCCTACCGGCTTCGCACGGAGCGGCTGGTGCACCGCATCGCCGACGCGCGGCTCCCGACGCAGTTCGGCGAGTTCCGCGTCGTGGGGTATCGCAATGACGTGGACACCGCGGAGCACGTGGCCCTGGTGATGGGTCACGTGGAAGGCGAGAAGAACGTGCTGGTGCGCATGCACTCGAAGTGCCTCACCGGCGACGTGTTCGGTTCGCGTCGCTGCGACTGCGGCGACCAGCTGCACGCGGCGATGCGGCAGATCGGCGAGGCGGGACGCGGGGTGATCGTGTACCTGGACCAGGAGGGCCGCGGCATCGGCCTCCTCAACAAGCTGCGCGCCTACGAACTGCAGGACACCGGCGTCGATACCGTCGCCGCCAACCAGAAGCTCGGCTTCGCACCCGACCTCCGGAACTATGGCATTGGTGCGCAGATCCTTCGCGATCTCGGGCTCTCGGCGATCCGCATCATGACCAACAACCCGCGAAAACTCGTCGGGGTCGACGGCTACGGGCTTGAAATCGTGGAACGTGTGCCGCTCATCACCAGTCCCAATGACGAGAACCGCAGCTACCTGGATGTGAAGCGCGACAAGCTCGGCCACCTCTTCGCCCACTGATCGTGCCAGAATTCTCCGGGGAACTCCGCCACGTCGGTCCCGTGGCGGTCCTTGTCAGCCGCTACAACGAACTGGTCACTCGCCGCCTGCTGGACGGCGCGCTTGCGTGCGCCCGTGATGCCGGCATGACTGAAGAGGAGATCGACGTCGTCTGGGTGCCGGGCGCGTTCGAGCTTGGGGCGGCGGCGGCGGAACTCGCCGGCAGTGGACGCTACTCGGCCCTGGTGGCGCTCGGCGCCGTCGTCCGCGGCGACACACCTCACTTCGACTACGTGGCCGGCGAGACGGCGCGCGCGCTGAGCGCGGTGGCGCTGCAGCACGGAGTGGCGGTGGGATTCGGCGTGCTCACGGTGGACACCATGGAGCAGGCCACCGATCGCGCCGGCGGCAAGGCAGGCAACAAGGGGCACGAGGCGATGCGCGCCGCGCTCGAGCTGGCCGACGTGCTGCGCCAGCTGCGGGAGCGTCCGTGATCCGCCGGGAAACGCGTTGCCGCGCCCGGGCGCTGCAGATGCTGTACGCGTGGGAGCTGCAGGGGGCGTCGCCCGATGCACGACGTGGCGACGGGGATCGCGCGGCTCACCGGACCGGAACCGGCCGTGTTCGATGGGGCGGAACTGCTGGCCAACGCGGTGCTCGAGGACGCAGAGGTGCTGGATCGCGAGGCGGAGGAAGCCACCGACAACTGGCGGCTGGAGCGGATCGCGGTGGTGGAGCGGATCATCCTGCGGATGGGCATCCATGAGCTGCGCACCGGAGACGTGCCGCCCAAGGTGGCCATCGACGAGGCAGTGCGGCTGGCGCACTGGTTCGGGGGCGCGCGCGCCCCGGCGTTCGTGAATGGGGTGTTGGACCGGGTGGCCCACACGCTCGGGCGCCTGTGAACATCCTGCTCGTCAACTGGCAGGATGTTCGCAATCCTCAGGCGGGCGGCGCCGAGATCCACCTCTTCGAGATTTTCAGCCGGCTGGTGCAACGCGGTCACCGGGTGCGGCTGGTCTGCTCGAACTGGGTGGGTGGCGAGGAGCAGGAAGTGGTGCAGGGCATCGAGGTGCACCGCACGGGCGGCCGGCATTCGTTCGCGCTCAGGGCGCGCGGTGCGGTGCGGCGCGCGCTCGCGACCGAGCCCGCGGAGATCGTGTGCGAGGACATCAACAAGCTGCCGTTGTTCCTCGCCGGGATGACCCGCCTGCCGTTCTGTGCGATCATCCCGCACCTCTTCGGCAGCACGGCTTTCGAGGAAGCGGCCTGGCCGATGGCGGCGACCGTATGGCTGTCGGAACAGCCACTGCCGCGGGCCTACCGCCGGGCCGGGTTTCATGCGATCAGCGAGAGCACGAAGGATGACCTCGTGGCGCGCGGCGTGGACCGGTCCCGGATCCGTGTGATCCATCCGGGCGTGGATTCCGTCCGGTATCGACCCGACCCGGCGGTTGGCCGGACGGCAGATCCGACCTTTGTGTATGTTGGGAGATTGAAGCGGTACAAGGGCGTCGACCTCGCCATCCGGGCGCTTGCCCTGGCGAGGAAGTCGCGGCCGGACCTGCGCCTCGACATTGCGGGTGGCGGGGACCATCTCGAGACGCTGCAGCAGCTTGCCCGGGAGACGGGACAGTCGGACGCCGTGCGGTTCCGGGGGTTCGTCACCGAGGAGGAGAAGCTCCAGCTCTTCCGCAGCGCGTGGGCCAATGTGTTCCCGTCGCCCAAGGAGGGCTGGGGTATCACGATCATGGAGGCGGCGGCGTGCGGCACGCCATCCATCGCCTCCGACAGCCCGGGCCTGCGCGACTCAGTGCGCGCCGGCACGACCGGATGGCTGGTGCCGCATGGCGATGCGGCGGCGCTGGCGACACAGTACCTCGCGCTGGCCGGCGACCGCGCTCTGGTGGACCGTTTCGGCATGCAGGCGCGGCAGCATGCTGAGCGGCTCACCTGGGATGCGGCGGCGGAACAGACCGAGGCGCAATTGCAGGATCTCATCAAGGGCACCGATTTCCGCTGACGCAAGGAGGATTCGTGCAGACAATCGTCACGGCCCGTCACTGTGAAATTTCCGAACCGCTGCAGCAGCGCGCCGGCACCATTGCCGACCGGGTAAGCGCGCTCGCGATGCGGCCGATCAGTTGCACTGTCGTCTTCGATGTGGAGGGCACCCAGTCCCTGGCGGAGTTGCGCCTGCTCGATGCGCGCGGCGATACGCTGGTGAGCCGGGGTGAGGGTCCGGACCATCGCACGGCGCTCGATCGCGCCGAGGAGCGGCTCAAGCGCCAGCTGGAAACGGCGTCGGGTCGCCAGCGACGGTCCCGGCGCGCCGAGGCAGCCGAGGGCTGATGCTTCGCCTGCGCGATTTCCTGGAGCGGCCGGATGACCCGCTCCAGCTGGAGGCGCTGACCGGCGCAGTCGGGCTGGACCGGTCAGTCCCGGATCCCGAAGTCGCAAGCCCCGGCCTGGCGCTGGCCGGTTACACCGGACGGTTCGCGCCGCAGCGCCTGCATGTACTCGGCGAGACTGAGATCATGTATCTCACGTCCTTGCCGGCGACCGAGCGCCACCGTTTACTGTCCAACCTCTTTTCGTTCGACCTTCCGTGCCTCTTCGTCACCAAGGGGCTCGAGGTACCATCCGAACTCCTCGAACTCGCGCGTGAGAAGGGCGTGCCGATCCTGCGTTCGCGGCTCAAGACGGCGGAGTTCTACCGCCGGATCAAGCCGCTGGTGGAGGAGGCGTTTGCCCCGCGCACCACGCTGCACGGATCGCTCGCCGACGTGTACGGCGTGGGACTCCTGTTCGTGGGGCGGTCGGGAATCGGCAAGAGCGAGTGCGTGCTCGACCTGGTGGAGCGGGGCCACCGCCTGGTGGCAGACGACGTGGTGCAGGTGACGCGACGCGGCACCGACATCCTGATCGGGCGGGGCCACGAACTCGCCGGGCATCACATGGAGATCCGCGGCATCGGGCTCATCGACGTGCAGGCGTTGTTCGGCGTGCGCGCCGTGCGGCAACAGAAGCGCATCGAGGTCGTGGTGCAGCTCGAGGACTGGGAGACCGCGCGCGACACCACGGAGCGGACCGGTCTGGCGCACCAGACCACCGAGGTGCTCGGCGTGCACATCCCCAAGGTGGTGGTGCCGCTCAACCCGGGGAAGAACATCACGGTGGTGTCCGAGGTGGTGGCGATGATGCACCTGCTGCGGTACGCGGGTATCGATGTCGCGGCCGCGTTCAACGACCGGTTGATCAAGCGGATGAAGGAGCAGCGGGGCCTCAAGAGCTATCTCCAGGAAGACTATGAGTGAGTTGCTCCGCGGCGTGATCGTCTGCCACGGCGCCCTCGCGCGCGCGTTGGTGGACGCGACCGCGCAGATCTCGGGCATGGCCGAGGCGCTCGTGCCGGTGTCCAACTCGGGCTGTGACCGGGGTGATCTCGAGGCAAGGGTCGAGGTGGCGGTGGGCACGGAGCCGACCGTGGTGTTCGTGGACATGGCCAGCGGGTCGTGCCTGTTCGCGGTGCTGCGACGGCTGCGCGAACGGGAGAACGTGCGGGTGGTGACCGGCGTCAACCTCGCGATGCTCCTCGACTTCGTCTTCCACCGGGACCTTTCGCCCGACGAGGCGGCCAAACGCGCGGTCGAGATCGGCGAGAAGGCGATCCGGGTTTCGGCATGACGCTGGTGCTCTGCCGGGTGGACGATCGATTGATTCATGGACAGGTCGTGGTGGGGTGGGGACAGCCGCTGGGAATCCAGCGGTTCGTGCTTGCCGACGACGAGGTTGCAAGGAGCGGGTGGGAGCAGGATCTCTACCGCATGGCGGTGCCGCAGGGACTCGAGGTGGTGTTCGCGACGGTGGCCAGCGCGGGTGCGCAGCTCCGTGCCTGGGAAGCCGACGGCCGGCGGACGGCGGTCCTGCTGGGAAGCGTGGAGGCCGCTGCGCAGCTGTATCACGCGGCTCCTGCCGTGGTCCGAAAGATCAACCTGGGTGGCATTCATCACCGGCCGGGCCGGCTGGAACGCCTGCCCTATGTCTACCTCAGTCCGGAGGAGCATCGCCTGCTGACCGAGCTGGCTGCGGAGGGCGCGGAGATCGCCGGACAGGATCTGCCGACGGCGACGCCGGTGCCGCTGGGATCGATGGCGTGAATCCGCTCGACCCCGGCACGCTCCTCCTGTTGCTGGGCTGGGGCACCTTCGTGGCGCTCGACCTGGTCAGCGTGCCGCAGGCGATGTACGCGCGGCCGCTGGTGGCGGGCACGGTGGCTGGACTGCTCGCGGGCGACGCCAGTACGGGGCTGCAGCTGGGGGTGCTGCTGGAACTCTTCGCGCTCGACGTGCTGCCCGTGGGAGCGGCGAGATATCCGGATCATGGCCCGGCGACGGTGGCCGCGGTGGCCGCTGCCGCCGGAGCGCCGTGGCCCGAACGGTTGGGCCCAGCCATGCTGCTCGCCATGCTGCTCGCCGTGCTGGGTGGCTGGAGCCTGCAGCGCCTGCGGCACCTGAATGCGCAGGCCCTCCATGGCCGCGCGGCCGCACTGGCGGCGGGGAGCGAGTCCGGCATCCGTGCGCTCCAGTGGGGCGGGCTCGGGCGCGATGCGATCCGCGGCGCTTTGCTCACCGCGCTCGGCCTTGCCGGAGCGCTCCTGCTGCGGGCGTTTCCGCCGCTCGCGCCCCGATTGCAGGGACTGATGGCGGCGGCGGCGATCGGGTGTGCACTTGCAGCGGTGGCGGGCGGCGCGGCCCGGAGCGCGGGCCGCGGGCCGCGCCTCTACTGGCTCATCGCCGGTCTTGCCGCGGGCCTGCTCATCGCATTTGGCATCCGATGAGCACCCCAGGGCGGGCGCGGGCGTTCCTGCGGCTCTTCGCGATCCAGGGTGACTGGAACTACGAGCGCATGCTGGGCATCGGCATGGGTTACGCGGCGGAACCGCTGCTCGACGAACTGCGGACGCGCGACCCGATACGCCATGCGGCGGCCGTGGTGCGCTCCGCGGAGTTCTTCAACTGCAACCCGAACCTGGCGGGCCTGGCGCTCGGTGCGCTGGCGCGGGCGGAACGCGATGGCGTCCCGGGCGAGCAGGTGAGCCGGCTTCGCACCGCGCTGTGCGGTCCGCTCGGCGCGATTGGCGATCGGCTCTTCTGGGCCGGTGTGGTACCGGCCCTGTCCGCGTCCGCGATCGTAGCTCTGGTACTCGGCGCCGGGGCATGGGCCGTCGCGGGCTTCCTGCTGGCGTACAACGCGCTGCGGATCGCCACGGCCTGGTGGTCGCTTCGTACCGGCCTCCGCGAGGGGCTGCAGGTGGGCGGTGCCGTGGGCCGGTCATGGCTGCCGCGCGCGGCGGAGCGGGCGGGGCCACTGGCGGGATTCGCCGTCGGACTCGCGGTGCCGCTGGCCGCAAGGTGGCTGCTGCGCGGGCTGGCACCGACGGCAATGGTACTCGCGGTATTCCTGGCGGTGGGCGGCGTCGCGCTGTCCCGCTGGGGCGGTACCCACTACAGCGCGGTGCGCTACGCCCTGGTCGTGCTGATCCTGCTGGCTGCCGGAGGGATGGTAATGTTGTGATCGAGCGCACGATCGAGATCGTCAACTCGCTGGGACTGCATGCCCGGCCGGCGGCGCAGTTTGTCCGCCTGGCTGCGGGCTTCGCGTCCAACATCGAGCTCGCGCGCGACGAGATGGCGGTGAACGGCAAGAGCATCATGGGCGTGATGATGCTCGCGGCCGAGTGCGGCAGCAACGTGGTGGTGCGGGCCACCGGCAGTGACGAGGAGGCGGCAGTGACGGCGCTCGAGGAACTCATCCGCAACGGGTTCGGCGAAACGTGAGCATGCACCAGCAGCTCCGCGGCATCGGCGTGTCGCCGGGCGTCGCCTTCGCGCGCACCGTCCTCATGCGGCCCGACTTCCCCGAGGTCACCGACCGCACGGTCCGGCCCGAGGAAGTGGAGGGCGAGGTGCAGCGGCTGCGCGCCGCGGTCGCGATGGTCGTGGGGCACCTCGAGGAGCTCGGGCGCAAGGTGCTGGAACGGGCCGGCGAAGAGGAGTCGCGCATCTTCGATGCGCAGATCCTCATGGCGCAGGACGAGGACTTCCTGGCCTCGGCCGAGGTACTGATCCGCAACAACCTTCTGTCGGCCGAGACGGCATACGAATTCAAGGCGCTGGAGCTGCGGGCGCTCTGGTCGGCGTCGCAGAGCGCGCACCTGCGGGACCGGCTGGCCGACCTGCATGCCATCCAGCTGCGCATGCTCAACGTGCTCATGGGGCGGTCGGGCCAGGAGATCTGGTCGCTGCCGGAGGACGAGCAGATGATCGTGGTGGCGCACGAGCTCTCGCCGGGACTCACGGTGCAGCTCGACCGGGAACACGTGGTGGGGCTCATCAGCGAGGAAGGCACGCGCACATCCCACGCTGCCATCCTGGCACACTCGCTCGGCATCCCCACCGTCATGGGCGTCACCGGCGCGCTGGCGAAGATCCCGGAGGGAACGCTGGTCCTCATCGACGGGCAGGCCGGGGCGATCACGGTGGACCCGACACCGGTGGAGCTCGAGGAGGCGAAGGTCCAGATCAGCCGCCGGCACCGGCTCGAATTCCAGCTGGAGAGCGTGGTGGCGTTGCCGGCGGAAACACCCGACGGCGTGCGGGTGAGCATTATGGGTAACGTGGACCTTCCCGACGAGATCGAGGCGGCCATGCGCTCGGGTGCCGAGGGAGTGGGCCTCCTGCGCACCGAATTCCTGCTCACCGGGCGCGCGGCGCTGCCGACCGAGGCAGAGCAGTACTCCTACTTCCAGCGGGTGAGCCTGGCCTTTCCCAGCAGCCCGGTGATCATTCGCTCGTACGACCTCGGCGGTGACAAGTTCCCCGCCGCGTTCCGCATGCCGCAGGAGGCCAACCCGTTCCTCGGCTGGCGCTCCATCCGGGTGTGCCTGGACCAGCCGGAGGTGTTCCGCACGCAATTGCGTGCCATCCTCCGCGCGGCGGCCGACCGCAACGTTCAGCTGATGCTGCCGCTCGTGACGCGGGTGGACGAGGTCAGCGACACGCGCGCGCTGCTGGCGGAGGAGCGCGAGTCGCTCATCCGCGACGGCTTCCGTGTGGCGGAGCAATTGCGCGTGGGGGTGATGATCGAGACGCCGGCGGCGGTGCTCATCGCCGACAAGCTCGCCGAGGTCAGTGACTTCTTCAGCGTGGGCAGCAACGACCTGACACAGTACACGCTGGCGCTCGACCGGGGCAACGCGCGGCTGGCCGAGCGCTTCACCCCGCATCATCCGG
The DNA here is from genome assembly GCA_963822925.1 of uncultured Gemmatimonadales bacterium. GTDB lineage: Bacteria > Gemmatimonadota > Gemmatimonadetes > Gemmatimonadales > GWC2-71-9 > JAGGAG01. The sequence continues at coordinate 29,975 of CAWGJN010000008.1, read as the reverse complement.
CCGTGGTGCGTCAGCTGGCCCACATCGTGGCCGCGGCCGCGACGCGCGACCTGCCCGCGAGCGTGTGTGGGGAAATGGCCTCCGAACCGCTCAGTGCCGTGCTGCTCATGGGTCTGGGCTTCCGCATCTTCAGCATCGCCCCACCGTCGATCCCGCTGGTGAAATGGGTCATCCGGAGCGTGCCGCTTTCAGCCGCGCGCGCCGCCGCCGCGGCGGCGATGGATGCCCGTGGCCCGGCCGACGTCGACGAGGCGCTGCGCGAGGCGGTGGCGCCGCACGTTGACCTGCGCCTGATAGACCCTCACGCCGCGTTGCAGGCCCGTGGGCGCGTCGTTAGCTTGCCCTCTCCACCACAGTCGTCCTGAAGAGGGCGACGACACTTCTCTTTTCCCCCAGGATCATGGCGAAGAACACCAGGCACGTCTTTACGTCCGAATCCGTCACCGAAGGTCATCCCGACAAGGTCGCTGATGCGATCTCCGATGCGGTGCTGGACGCGATCCTCGCCGATGATCCGCGCGCACGCGTGGCCTGCGAAACGCTCGTTACCACCGGCATGGCCGTGGTGGCGGGCGAGATCACGACCACGACCTACGTGCACATTCCGGACATTGTCCGCGACACGTTGAACCGGATCGGTTACACGGACGCGAACTTCGGCATCGACGGCCGCACCTGCGCCGTGCTCAGCACCATCGACCGTCAGTCGCCCGACATCGCGATGGGCGTGGATCGCGAAGGCGCGGGCGATCAGGGCATGATGTTCGGCTACGCCTGCGACGAGACCCGCGAGCTGATGCCGCTGCCGATCGTGCTGGCGCACCGGATCACCGAGCGCCTCGCCGCCGTTCGCAAGGGCGCCGACGGGAAGAAGCCGATCGACTGGCTGCGTCCCGACGGCAAGAGCCAGGTGTCGGTGGAGTACGACGGCGACCGTCCGTCCCGGGTCAAGACGGTGGTGGTGTCGACGCAGCACGCGGAGCGCTTCAACGGCCGGGAGCTCACCCAGGGCACGATCCGCCGCACGGTCATCGAGCAGGTCATCAAGCCGGTGCTCCGGGCGATGAAGCTCGAGACCCGCGGCATCAAGTTCTTCATCAACCCTACGGGCCGGTTCGTCATCGGCGGCCCCCATGGCGACGCCGGCCTCACCGGACGCAAGATCATCGTGGATACCTACGGTGGCATGGCGCGTCACGGCGGCGGCGCGTTCAGCGGCAAGGACCCGTCGAAGGTGGACCGTTCCGCTGCCTACGCCATGCGCTGGGTGGCGAAGAACATCGTTGCCGCGAAGCTCGCCCGCCGCTGCGAGGTGCAGGTAGCCTACGCCATCGGCGTGGCCGAGCCTGTGTCGGTAATGGTGCAGACGTTCGGCACGGGGACCGTGTCCGATGCCCGGCTCGAGGCGGCGGTGCGCGAGGTGTTCGACCTGACTCCGCGGGGCATCATCACCGCGCTCAAGCTGCGGAAGCCGATCTATTCGGCCACTTCCGCATACGGTCACTTCGGGCGCCGGCCGTACAGCCGTCGCGTCGACGGGCGCACCGTGGACTTCTTCACCTGGGAGCGGACCGACAAGGCGCAGGCGCTACTTCGCGCCCTGCGCTAGACGGCGGTCCGGATCGGTGGCGTGATCGAAGTCACCGTGTCCGACATTCGCGTGGACCGGGCGAGCAACTCGCCCGTGGTTCTCCTCCGGGAGAAGGGCGGGACGCGCGTCCTGCCTATCTGGATCGGCCCGGCCGAGGCGAACGCGATCGCGATGGAAATGCAGGGGGTGCGAGCCCAGCGCCCCCTCACGCACGACCTCTTCAAGCAGGTGCTGACCGGGCTTGGCGGTTCGCTTCGCCGGGTCATCATCAGCACGGTCCGCGAGAATACCTACTTCGCTGAACTGCAGATTCACCGCGACGACCATGCGTTCCATGTCGATGCCCGCCCGTCCGACAGCATCGCGCTCGCGCTGCGGCTTCATGCACCCATCTTTGCTGCCGAGAGTCTCTTCGACGAGGCGGGGGTGCAGTCGAGTGACGACGGCCCCGAGCCGACCATCGATCCCGAGTCCCTCAAGCACTACCTCGAGAAGCTCGATCCCCAGGACTTCGGCCGCTTCAGCCCGTAGCACCGCACTCGCCATACTGCTGGCGGGCCTGCACCTGCCGGCTGCGGTCGCGGCCCAGGCGCGCGTGGGCGGAACCGTGGGCCGGCTCGCCGCCGGCGATACCGTGCCGCTTCCCGGCACGCGGGTCGTGCTGCACATGCTCACCGCCGCGCGGCAGGGCCCGGTGGACTCGGTCGTGTCCGACGACGCCGGCCGCTTCCAATTCAAGGTCAGGGCCGACACGTCGGCCCTCCTGCTCACGAGCTCCCGCTACGACGGGATCGAGTACTTCTCCCGGCCGGCGCGGGCTACCGCCGCCCGTCCCGACACCGGGCTGGTCATACTCGTGGCGGATACCTCGTCATCGGCGGTGGTGTCGCTCGCCGGCCGCTATCTGATGATCGGCCGTCCGGAGCAGGGCGGGCGGCGCGGCGCGCTCGACCTCATCGTGTTGCAGAACCGTGGCGACCTGACCCGGGTAGCACGCGATAGCACGAAGCCGGTATGGACGATGCCCCTGCCGGCCGGTGTGGAGGATTTCGCCCCTGGGGAGAGCGAATTCTCGGCCGCCGCGGTGGGGCATCGAGGGGACTCGCTCACCATCTCGGCGCCACTTTCACCGGGCGACCGTCAGCTCATGGTTACCTACGCGCTGCCACGGGGCATCAAGATCTTGCGGGTACCCTTCGCCGCCGCAACCGACAGCGTGGTGCTCCTGCTGGAGGAGCCGACGGCCCGGGTGCTGACTCCGGGATTTGCCGCGAGGGATAGCCAGACGATCGAGACGCGCACCTATCGCCGCTGGGTCGGAGCGCTGCCGGCGGCCGGCATGGTGGAGGTGAAGTTCGACGTTCCTGGCGAAGGGGGGCGGGAGACCACCCTCGCGCTCGCGGCATTCCTCGCGGCCGGCCTGATGGCGAGTGGCATCGTACTGCTGCGCCGTCGGGGCAGCGCCGTCATGACGCCGACTACGGTGGCGACCCGCGACGCCGCGGGCCTTATCGACGCCCTCGCCCGCCTCGATGCGCAGTATGCCGGCCGGGAGGCGGAGGTGGGCGTTGCCGCATGGTCGCAGTACATCGTGCAGCGCGCCGAACTCAAGGCCGCGCTCGAGTCGGCCCTCGCCGCACGCCCACCCGTGCACTGAACGCTATCGATGCCGCTCGTCTCCACTCCCGCCATCGTCCTTGCGACGCTCCGGTATGGGGAGACGTCCAAGATCGTCCGGCTCGCCACCCGGGATCAGGGCATCCAGAGCGCCATCGCCAAGGGAGCACTGCGGCCGCGAAGCCGGTATGGGGCGTCGCTGCAGGTGTTGAGCGAGGGATCGGCGCAGTACATCGCGAAGGAAGGCCGCGAACTGCACACACTCACTGCCTTCGACGTGACACACCTGCGCGTGGGTCTCGCGGGACAGCTCGACCGGTACGCCGCGGCCTCGGCCATGTCGGAGGCCATGCTGCGCCTGGCGCCGGCCGCCCCGCACGCCGGAAGCTTCGACGTGATGGCGCACGCGCTGGCCATGCTGGAGGCAATCCCGACTGAGGCGGTAGAGAGCTATGGCCTGCGGGCATTGTGGCAGCTGGTGTCGTCGCTCGGCTTTGCGCCGACGCTCGCGGCCTGCGCGCGCGACGGGTCGCCGCTGCCACCCGTCGGTACGATCCGCTTCAGCCTCACCGATGGCGGTGCGCTCTGCAATGCCTGTGCGCACGAGCGCGCGACCATCGAACTCCCGCGACAGGCGCTGGAGGACCTTGCCGCGTTGATCTCCACCGATCAGGACTTGCCATTCCTTGATGCCCGCCATCTCGCTGCGCACCGGCGGTTGCTGGCGCGGTGGGTGCGCACGCACATGGCGGAAGCGGCCGACCTCCCGGCGCTCGAAGCCTGGCAGCAGCGCAGCTGGTTTCCAGCATGATCATCGGCACGGCAGGACACGTCGATCACGGGAAGTCGGCTCTGGTCACGGCGCTTACTGGTCAGTCGATGGACCGCCTGCTGGAGGAGCGGCGCCGCGGCATCACGATCGACCTCAACTTCGCGCGCTTCGAACTGGCCCCGGGTATCGTGGCAGGCATCGTCGACGTGCCCGGTCACGAGGACCTCGTACGCACCATGGTGGCGGGTGCGTCAGGCATGGACGTGGCGATGCTGGTGGTGGCCGCGGACGAGGGAATCATGCCCCAGACGCGGGAGCACCTCCTGGTGCTCGAGCAACTGGCCGTCCCGCTCGGCGTGGCGGTGATCACCAAGATGGACGCCGCCGATCCCGAGTGGCTGGAGCTGGTGCGGGACGATCTGGCGGAATGGCTTGAGAAGTCGAGCGTACCGTTCGGGCCGCCGGTCGTGACGTCGGCCAGGACGGGTCAGGGCCTGGAAGAGTTGCGCGCACGGCTGCTCGACGTTGCGCAATCGCTCGCTCGGCGCGAGGCGAACGACCTTTTCCGGCTGCCCATCGATCGGGTGTTCACCGTGGCGGGAACCGGCACGGTGGTCACCGGCACCGCGATCTCGGGTTCGGTCATGGTGGGTGAGGCGGTGACACTCCTGCCGTCGGGCCGGGAAGGTCGGGTACGGTCGATCGAATCTCACGGTACGCCACTCGAGCACTCGATGCCAGGCGCCAGAACGGCGGTGGCGTTGAGCGGGGTCGAGCGGAGTGAGATTGCACGTGGTGAGGTGCTGGTGCGGTCCTCCGATCCCTGGGAGGCGACAACACGGTTCGATGCCGAGCTGACACTCGGACGCGGGGCCGCTGCACTGGCGGACCGAAGCCGCGTGCGGGTGCACCACGGTACCGCTGAGGTCATGGCGCGCGTGCGCCTCGATGCGCCGCTCGAGCCGGGGAGTCGCGCCGTTGCCCGACTGGCGCTGGAGTCGCCCCTCGTGGCTCGGGGCGGTGACCGGCTGGTACTGCGCAGCTACAGCCCGGTGATGGTGATCGGCGGTGGCAAGATCCTCGACCCACTGCCGGATAGCCGCCGCCGCACGCAGGCCGGCCTTATGTCCGACGATGCTCGGGAGCGACTCGAGGCGCTTACCGCGCGACGACGCCTCGGCCTCCAGATGCGCCTGCTTCCTGTCTTAACCGGCCTCGCACCAGCCGCGTGCGATGCGCTCCTGGCCCGGACGCCTTCGCTGGTATCAGCCGGAGGACTGCTGGTGCGAGCCGCCGAAGTCGAGCGACTCTCCTCCGAGGTCGTGCGGACTGTCGCCGCCTTCCATCGGCAACAGCCACACGAGAACGGCATGTCGGTCGAAACACTGCGGCAGTCGCTGCGAGTACCGGAAGCACTCGCAGACACTGCGCTGTCGGCTGCGCAGAACTCAGGACAGCTGCGCATCCGGGCTGGGCTGGTCACTGCATCCGGGTTCCGCCCAGTCGCCCGGGCGAGCGAAGCGGACCGGCAACGACTGGTGGCGGCGGTAAAAGAGGCGGGGCTTGCTGCTCCCACGGTGGAAGAATTGGCAGACCGGCTCGGTGTGAGCGAGGCTGCGGCGGGTCTGCGGGAAGCGGCGGACCGTGGAGACGTGATCCGGCTGGAGCCTGGTCGTTACCTCTCCCCCGAGGCGCTGGAGGGCTTTGCCACGCTGGTCAGGGAGGTGGGTTCGACCGGCGAAATTACCCCTGGCGCACTGCGTGACCGGACCGGACTGTCCCGGAAGTTTCTCATTCCCTTGCTCGAGTGGGCCGACCGGAGCGGCATCACCATTCGGCAGGGCGAAGGTCGTCGCCTCCGCACGCCCCATCCGGGGGCTGCGCGCGGCGCTTGACACCCCTCGCCCGGGGTCCGCATGTTACGCTCTGGCAGCACTTTGCGTCCCAAGCATTTTCCCGGAGGGCCTAGAGTCCCAATCCCCTAGTCCGAGCAGGAGTATCCATGGTTCGCGTGGTGTGTCCGACGCTTGCGTTGGCGCTCACGCTGGGGACAGCAATGGTGGTCCGCGCCCAGGCGCCACCGGCTGTTCGCGTCGAACTCGGGGAGGGCATTCCCGATTCGGTAACCGGTTCGACGACGATCCCGTTCTCCATACTTCCGGAGGTGTGCAGCAAGGGGCATATCCCGACGGTCAGCCTGAAGATCTTCAACGTGCTGGTGCAGGTGGTGGCGGTTCCCGCGCTCGAAGGCGAAGCTCCCGGATCGTTATCGGGCACCCGGCTCAAGTGCGGTGCATATCGGGTGCGATGGGACGGCAGGCAACTGGATGGGCGACCAGCCACCACCGGGGTGTATTACTACCAGCTGACTGTGGATGGGGAGCGGTTCACACGGAAATTGATTGTCCAGCGAAGAAGCGAGGCAACATAGAGGGGAAACATCAGCGCGATGTTTCCCTTCTGTCGTATGGGACACCGCAGCGGACGAGTGTCGCGGGAACTGCCAAATAGGCGCATCTTGAGGGCACGTCAGTTGCCCACGGGAGAGCCCCATGATCAAACCAGACAGACTTACCCTCAAGGGCCAGGAAGCCTTCCGGGACGCCGCCGAACTGGCGCGAAGCCGGGGGAATCCCGTCGTCAACGACGCCCACCTCTTTGCGGTGCTTCTCGACCAGTCTGAGGGCATCGTCGTGCCGCTGCTGCAGAAGGCGGGACTCAACCTCACGGCACTGCGCGAAGGCACCGCCCGGGAGCTCGACCGGTTCCCCTCGCAATCGGGTGGCGCTACCGAGCCAACCTTCAGCCGCGAGCTGAACAAGGTCTTCGACCGCGCGGAAGACGAAGCGAAGAAACTCGGCGACGCCTACGTTTCGACCGAGCACCTGCTGATCGCGCTGTCCAAGGAGAAGAACACCACGGCCCGGACGCTGCTGGCCGCGGCCGGCGTGTCGAGCGACCAGCTGGTGGAGGCGCTGGGCGAGGTGCGCGGGTCGCATCGCGTCACGGACCAGTCACCAGAGGCGCAGTATCAGTCGCTCGAACGGTATACCCGGAACCTCACCGATGCAGCGCGGCAGGGGAAGCTGGACCCCGTGATCGGCCGGGACGAAGAGATCCGCCGCGTCATGCAGGTCTTGTCACGGCGGACCAAGAACAACCCGGTGCTCATCGGCGAGCCGGGCGTGGGCAAGACCGCCATCGTAGAGGGCCTGGCTCAACGCATCGTAAACGGTGACGTGCCCGACTCGCTCAAGAACCGCGATCTGGTGGCACTCGACATCGGGCTGCTGCTGGCCGGGGCGAAGTACCGGGGCGAATTCGAGGAACGGCTCAAAGCGGTGGTGAAGGAACTCACCGAGGCCGAGGGCCGCTTCATCGTGTTCATCGACGAGCTCCACACGATCGTCGGTGCCGGTGCCGCCGAGGGTGCGGTCGACGCGAGCAACATGCTCAAGCCGGCCCTCGCGCGAGGCGAGCTGCGCGTCGTGGGTGCCACCACGCTCGACGAATACCGCAAGCACGTCGAGAAGGATCCGGCGCTCGAACGGCGGTTCCAGCCGGTATTGGTGGGCGAGCCCAGCGTGGCGGATACGATCGCGATCCTGCGCGGCCTCAAGGAGAAATACGAGATCCACCACGGGGTTCGCATCACCGACAACGCCCTGGTGGCGGCGGCGACGCTGTCGGATCGCTATATCGGTGATCGATTTCTGCCTGACAAGGCCATCGACCTGGTTGACGAGGCCGCAAGCCGGTTGCGCATAGAGATCGACAGCCTCCCGCAGGAAATCGACGAAGTCGAGCGGCGCATCGTGCAGCTCGAGATCGAGCGGCAGGCGCTGCTCAAGGAAAAGGACAAGGCGGGGGTCGAGCGACGCAATTCAATCGAGCAGGAAATCGCGGAGCTGCGGGAGAAGAGCGCCGGCATGAAGGCTCAGTGGCAGTCGGAGAAGCAGGCCATCCAGGAGCTGCAGGCCACCAAGCAGGAGGTCGAGGCGCTCCGTACCGAAGTGGACCAGGCCACGAGGCAGGGCAACCTGCAGCGCGCGGCGGAACTTCGCTATGGACGGATCCCGGAACTCGAGGCGAAGCTCGCGGAACAGGAGGCTCGGCTGCACGAGGTGCAGAAGAACGCCCGGTACCTCAAGGAGGAGGTGGACGCCGAGGACGTGGCGGAGATCGTGGCCAAGTGGACTGGCATTCCGGTCACGAAGATGCTGGAATCCGACCGGCAGCGCCTGGCGCACCTCGAGGACGAGCTGAGCCAGCGCGTAGTCGGACAGCGCGCGGCGCTGGCGGCGGTGGCGAACGCGGTGCGTCGCAGCAGGGCAGGCCTGCAGGACACGAACCGGCCCACGGGGTCGTTCATCTTCCTCGGGCCCACCGGCGTGGGCAAGACCGAGACGGCACGCGCGCTGGCGGAGTTCCTGTTTGACGACGAACGCGCGCTGGTGCGCCTCGACATGTCGGAATACATGGAGAAGCACTCGGTGGCGCGGATGATCGGCGCGCCCCCGGGGTATGTAGGATACGAGGAAGGCGGACAGCTCACTGAGGCGGTGCGGCGGCGGCCGTACAGTGTCATCCTTTTCGACGAAATCGAGAAGGCGCACCCCGACGTGTTCAATCTCCTCCTGCAGATCCTCGATGACGGACGGCTGACCGACAGTCAGGGCCGGGTCGTGGATTTCCGCAATTCGGTCATCATCATGACGTCCAACCTCGGCGGCGCCCACATCGTAGAGGCAGGGCCCAGCGTTGATGAGGCGTCCTGGCAGCTGGTGGAAGCCCAGGTGCGGGAGGAACTGCGGCGTCATTTCCGACCCGAGTTCCTCAACCGGGTGGACGATATCGTGGTGTTCCGGCAGCTCACCGAGGCCGACCTGGGTCTCATCGTTGAGCTGCAGCTGGCAAAGCTCACGAAGCAGCTCGCGGCGCGTGGTATCGCGCTCGACGTGCAGCCCGACGCGAGGACGTTGCTGGTGCAGCAGGGTTACGATCCGGTGTATGGAGCGCGGCCCCTCAAGCGGGTCATCCAGCGGCTGCTGCAGAACCCGCTGGCGCTGGCGGTGCTGGAGGGCGAGTACACGGAGGGAGATACCATCGTGGTTCGACGCAATGGCGATGCCTTGATCCTTGGCAAGGCCGAGGCAGTGCGGGCGAAGAGTGCGTAGGGGTACGCCATCGGTCCGGGACATTTCCGGCATGGAAGCGGCCATCCGGCTGGCACGTGCTGCTGCGGTGCGCGAGGAAGTGCCCGTCGGTGCGGTGATCATGCGTAACGACGAGGGTGACAGCCTCGCGGAGGCGCACAACGAAATGGCGCTCCGGAAGGACGCCACCGCCCATGCCGAGATCCTGGCGATCCAGCGAGCCCTGGCGGCACTCAAGACCGACCGCCTTTCGGGAGTGACACTGTACGTCACCCTCGAGCCGTGTGCTCAGTGCGCCGGGGCAATCATCCTGGCCAAGGTAGAGCGGGTGGTCTTCGGCGCGTGGGACCAGCGGGCCGGCATGGCGGGATCGGTGATGGACCTGCTTCGTGACCCACGGCTCAACCACCGGCCCGAGGTTGTCGCTGGCGTGCTGAGCGAGGAGTGTGGCGAGATATTGCGGCAGTTCTTCCGGGCTCGTCGGGGCGGCGGATGGGAGGGCCCGTCCAACGCTCCGGTGGGCCCCGATTCTGTAGTGTGATTTGCATCACCAACATCTTTCCATTTGCCCTCACAGCTATGGACTTGCGGTACGGGCGCGTATAGGTTGTCGCGTCTTGCACCGCCGCAGCCACGGTGGTGTGCCTGACCACCCACAAGCGGAGTTCATTGTCATGACGAAGGGTCTGGTTGCACTGGTCGCGGTTGCGGCGATGACGGCATGTGCGTCGCCGGAGAAGAAGGCGGAGAAGGCAGACACGGGTTCCATGAAGGCTGATGCGGCGTACTGCAACGATCTCGCCGGCCTGGCCAGCTCGATCGCGGCGTACACGACGCTCGACTCCACGTCGTCGGTTGCGGACCTGAAGAAGGCCACCGCGAACATGGAAGCCTCCTACGCCAAGGTGCAGAGCGCCACGGCGGCGATGGACAAGGCTGAGGCCAAGGCGCTCGTGGCCGCGCACGATGCCTATACGGCGGCGGTGGCGGCGATCCCGGGTTCGACCACGCTGGGCGCGGCTGCGGGTCAGGTGCAGAGCGCCTACACGGAGTACCAGAACCGCGTGCAGGGCCTGACCGGCGTCGAGTGCGTCGCGATGGGTGGGGCCCCGGCGCCGGCGAACTGATTTCGCCCGTCGCAGCAGGAGAGCCCGCCCGGCTATGCCGGGCGGGCTCTTTACTTTTGGAGGCGGCCAGCCGGAGCCTAGCGAGGTGAAAGAATCCACCGCACGTCGAGGGTGATGCCCGTCGCGATGTCGTCGATCGGAAGGTCGTTCTGGTCCCTGCCGAAGGGTTCTTCCACTTCTCCGGCCAGCAATTCGAGTCCCATGGTCGAGAAGAAGATGAACATCTCGGCGATCACGGTGCCGTAGCCGAATTCGTCGGCGAGGGCGAAGGGCGTGAGCAGCGCAAAGAGCAGAACGAACTGCTTGATGTAACTGCTGTAGGAAAACGGAATCGGTGTCTTGAGGATGCGCTCGCACCCGCCCTGGATGTCGTCGAATGCGGCCATCATGGGCGTGAGTGAAATCAACGCCTCGCGCGGCAAGGTGCCCTGCCGGATATCGGCATGGAGCGAGGAGACGATCAGGCTCGAGAGGCGGCCTGGTTCGCGCAATCCATCCCCGCGGAGGCGCTGGATCAGGGCGGCGGGCCAGGCAGCCAGAAGCTCGGCGTAGCTGCCCCGGTGTTCAGTGGCCTCCGGAGGCAGCAGGGCATCGAGTTGGCGCGCGAGGGAGCGGCTCAGGTTGGTGAGCTGACCCCAGAATCGCCGCCCCTCCCACCAGCGGTCATACGCTGTGTTCGTGCGGAACACCAGCAACAGGCCGAGAATGATGCCGAGGAGCGAGAGAATCTGGGGCCCGAGCGGCTCGGCGAACCCATAGCGCTTTTCCAGCCAGACCACCAGTGCAGCGTACGCTCCCACGCCGAGGACATCGAGCACCAGGGTAGTGAAAATGGGGCTCCTGGGAAAACTCAGAAGGACGTGCCACCACCGCTTGGGGTCATAGTTGATCATTCGGGCCCGCTTGATGAATGTTTCGTGATGAAGAAGAGAGCCGGCATGACACTCGTCGAACTGCTGGTGGTCGTCATCATCGTCGGCATTCTCGCCGGGATGGCCGTCCTGCGCCAGCGGGGGCTGACCGGTCGGGCCCAGCTGGCGGCCGCGGCCGCTGACGCGCGCGCCATCAGGCAGGCGGAGGCCGCGTTCCATGCCGATTCGGGACGGTATGCCGATCTCGCCACGCTGATACGAACGGGCTACGTGCCACAGATGACACGGGGCAACCAGCTGAGCATCACGCTCGAACCCCAGGGGTATTCCGCGGTCGTCGAAATCGGTGCCGACCAGGGCGGTGGAGCCAGCGGCGGTGGGTGCCGCCTCGAGGTCGGCGGGTCACGCGACGCCCTGGCCTGTTCCGCCAGCGGAGTGCCAGGCAGAGCACGTACCAGGTCCCGGGTGTCACCGGAGTGGCACCACCATGATCCCGGTTCGATTTGGTGCAGCGCAGTCCGGTGGTTAGCTTTTCGCCCCGTCGTCCAGCACGACCCTGGACAGGTGTCCGAGTGGCTGAAGGAGCCGGTCTCGAAAACCGGTAAACCGGTAACGGTTTCGAGGGTTCGAATCCCTCCCTGTCCGCTGTTTCCCTACTTCAGGATCGACTTCTCGATCCCGCCGCGCACCGCAAACCAGAGAAATTGCACGATCGACTCGCCCGCGAAGGTGTGATCGATGGCCCCCACCCGCGGCGGCTGCCCCTGCTTGCCCGGGTTGTTGTGGCGGATGAAGAACTCCTTCGCCACGAAGGTGAGCACGCTGTACTCCACCCGTTTAAAGAAGCTGGCCTTTGCATCGTGGAGCCGGACCTTCAGGTCCTTGTAGACCGGCACGATGTCCCCGACCGCATGGCCGTTCTTCGATCCCACGGAAAATGTGACCTCCTCGACCTGTCCCCCTTCGATGGTGACCGGCAGAGACTTCTCCGCGAACTGGTTGACGGCCACCGCGGGCATGGGGCCGAGCCGGCCGTGATACACCACGTCGAATCCCGACGCTGTGAGGGGCGCGGTAGCGTAGGCGTCGAGCTTGCCCATGCCGAAGAGAGTACTATGGGTCTCGATCCGGAGCGGCGGGCTCTTTCCGGCCACGCCGCGGCTGGTGAAGCCGGTGATCGTGGCGGTAATGGCGGTGAAGGAGACCTCGCCCGGCTCCGGTTTGCCGACTTCCAGTTCATGGTAGACCACTTCGCCATCAACGACGGACAGTGTGTCGATGCCAAACGACAACTTGATGCTCTGCACGTCCTGCTGCGCGCTGGAGTGAAGCTTCTTCACCGAGTCGGGCTTGAGGTTCTTGTCGGTATAGGCGTCGATGTCGAGCCCGAAGACACGGCCGTCACGGAGCCAGAGGCCGTCGTTCAGCATGAAGCGGTCGAAGTCGAGCCCCGCCAGGTTCACGCTGTCAGTCTTTACCCGGATGCGGTCCCGACGATGGTCCTGGCGTGACACCCACAGCGAGTCGCTGACGGTTGGCCCGATATAGACACCACCTATGTGGGCGCTTGAATCGGAGAGGCTGGCCGCGAACGAGCGTACGGTGAAGGAACTCATCGGGTTGTCGTCCAGCACGATGTCGTCGGCCGTGATGAACGCCCGCCTGGTCATCTGCCGGATGCGCGCCTCGCGCGAGGCGCCGGGATTGAGCGTGACTCCATCCGCCGTGATGCTCGCCTTCTTGATGCTGTACACGTGCCGCTTTCCATCGGGCTTGATGTCCACGTAGCGGAAGTGCACCGCAGGGAGGCGCAGGCGGCCGACCGTCAGGGGGAGTCCTGCTTTCTGCCCGCTTTCGCGATCAGTTTCCGGGGCGACGGAATCCCGTGCGCCGGCGGCATGCCGTACCTCGAGGTCGAGGGTCCCAACCGCGACCCGTTCCATGCGCACCGCTTTGCCGCTCACCAGTTCGCCCATGTGGATGCCGCCGAGCCGGATGCTGTCAAGGGCAATGACGGTCCCGCTGGCAGGAGCCTGCGCGCTGCGACCGGAGTCCTGGCCGCCGGTGCGCAGCTGAATCCCGTGCAATGAGACGCTGGAATCGCCCAGGTCGATGGTGGCAGATTCGGCGCGGGCGTTCGCCGGGTCGCCCACCAGCGTAACTGCTGACGCGCGCAGCACGACGTTCTGCTCGAGCAATGGCTTCGAGACGCCGCGCCGCAGCGCAAGCGACCGCCCGGAGGCCGAGAGGCGGCCCAGCGTCACGACGAGTGGTTCCTTGCCGGGCTCGAGGCGAGTGTAGAGCCCGTGACCGCTGTCGCACCTGCAAGTCGCGGATGGCGATCGGAAAGGTGAGCCCGGTAAAGGCTGAGTCCGACGACGCGTGGGCGGGAAGGGACGGGTATGCCGGCGTCGACCTTTACGTCGAATGCTGCATTGCCCAGAGCGAGCTGCCGCGCCACGGCTCCGTGGCCATCCGCGAGTCGGACGAAATCGAGACCGGCAAACCGGATGCTGTCGAGCGAAACCCGCACACTGGTGCGCCGGGGCTTCGGCGAGTAATGCGGTGCGATGCGGATGCTGTCGATCGTGAGGGTGGAGTCGGCGAAGTTGGCCGTGACCCGTCCCACCGCGAGGCTCCGCACCGTGCCCCAGTGGCGGTCCACATCTGTGAGCACGAGAGTGAGGCGCTGGGCCAGGAACGGCACCCTTGCCTCCCCGCCATTGCTGGCGTCGACGGCCAGGCGGTCACCGGTGACCGCCACTGTCTTCACCATAAACTCGCGGTCGGGCAGCCCGCGGTGGTGCTCAATGTAGGTAACGTTGCCCTCGGCGCGGAGGCGGGTGATGCGTGTGGGCACGCCAAGATCGGCGAGAGCCGAGTCGAGCGCTGGGCTGGTGCGCTCCTCGTGCCGCGGTGGCGCGGGCAGCGACATGTCCTTCTGCAAGCGCACCCGGACGCCGCTCGCCGTCAATTCCCGGGCATCGAGTGTCGATCGCACGATGAGCCGATCGTAATCGAGGCCGCGCATGATGAAGCTGTCGACCGTGGCGCGACCCAGGGTCTGACGCATCTTCTGGCGGCGCATCCAGGCCGCATCGCTGAGTGCGGGACCTACCATGATATTGCGAGCCACGAGAACGGAATCGCCTACCCGCAGCCGGAGCTGGCCGAAAGTGAGGGATTTGAGGGAATCGTCGGTGCTGTATGTGGCGCCGTCGAGATTGAGCTGCAGCACCTTGGCTAGCAGCGGCCGCTGCTGCGTCGGGGGCAGGTCGGGATCGATGAGAATGTTGCCGGCTTCGAACGCGAAATAGGGCAGCCAGACCGTGTTGGCGGGGTGGCCGGGCCGATGGCCGGTGTACCGCACGGTGCCGTCGATGAGCTGCACCGTGTCGGCCTCGAGCCGGACACCGGTGGCGGCGGCTGCCGCCGCCTCCTGCACCGGTGATACTGGCGGGGCCTGAGATGGTGGCCGGGGCGGCAGCGCAGCGTCAGTCTCGATGGTCGCGTCCAGGCCGCCGATTACGATGCGCTCGGTGACGACCTTTCCCTGCATGATCAGCTGCGCGAGGTCGACGCCGGCAAAACGGACACTGTCGGCTTCCATCTTGACCCAGGGACGGCGAAACGGCTGGTGGCTGAGCCAGATCCGCGCGCTGTCGGTGGGCTCCACACGGAGCCCGATGAGGGTGAAGCTTCCCTCGTCGAGGTCGGCTGCCATGTGCCTGAAGCTCACGGTCTGGTCACCGGAGCCGATGGCGAGTTCCTCGGCGGCCAGGGCGATCTGCTTGCTGAACAGTGGGCGGCGCTCGGTCACGGGCTGCTGCGGGTCGAGCACCACGTCCACGAAATGCGCCGAGAACTTCTGCAGGGCGACGCGCTGCGTGGGCTGGTCCTTCATCTGCCGGGTGAGGTCGAGGCGGATGTCGGGAAAGTCCACGTTGTGGACGTCGATGACCGGTAACTCGGCGGGCAGCCTTAATTCCCGCTGCAACTTGAGGAAGTCGAGACCCTTGTGACCGGGCTTCTTCGCGCCCGCATCGGCGGCCAGGACATCGGTCGCCGCCACATGGGCGCCGATGCGGACACTGCTACAGCGAAAGAGCGAGCCGTAGAGGCCCTGCTTGCGAAGGAGTCGCCACACATTGACGCCGCTCAGCTGACAATCACGCGCTCCCAGCCGCAGCACAGGTCGGTCGGGATACGCGGCCCTGCGCACGGTGTCCGTCGTGACGTAGGCGGAGTCGAAGGAAATCGAGCCGGTAAGGAGGCGCAGTCGCACCGGACTGATCTGGAGCACGTAGACACTGTCGGAGACACGCGTCATTTCGGCCCGGAGAATGTCCCGCAGTGCCTCGCTCGAGATGGTGTGCCACTGCAGCAATGGAGACAGGATGACCACGAGCAGCAAACCCCCGATCGCCAGAATCCACTGGCGACGGGTGGGGCGGAACTTTTTCGGTGGTAAAGCGGGAGAAGCCGTCTGATGCATGCGAGCATAAGAATAGCGAGCCAGTCCCGGGTCCGCTGCCGGGACGGCCGCTTGTGCGCCCCTGGGCCTGTCGGCAGTATCCGCGCATGAGCCTGCAGCCGTCCTGGCCCCCCACTGTGCCCCGACCGCGCGACTACCTGGAGACCGCGGACGGCCTCTACTTCGCCGTAGTCTCGTCGGTCGTGGACGAAGGTTGCGCGCTCACGAGTCTCCGGTACGTGCGGCGGGGTGGTGCGCTCACGAAGCTCTCCACCGAGGGTGCAAATGCGTACCTGCGTGAGCACCGTCCGGCGTATCTGGCGCATTCCGCGCTCATCGACGCGGTGATACATCGCGTTCCGCTGGTCGACGTTGTGTGGACGCACCGTCCCGACGAAAAGCTGCGGGCCCTGCGCGCAACCCAGGTCATGGACCAACTCGAGCGGAGGGCCATCCGGGCAGTCCAGGCGCTCGTCGAGGCTGGCGCGGCCGCCGAGTGTATGGGCCTGGGCGGCTCGCTGCTCCTGGGAGCACAGCATGACACTTCTGACATTGACCTGGTGATCTACGGTCGCGCGGCCTTCCGAGCGCGCGCGGCAGGCTCTTGACGCAGCCGTCCGGGCCGCAAAGCTACAGCCGCTGGATCGGGGGCACTGGGAAGCGGCATGGCAGCGGCGAGGCGGCAACCTCAGCCTGAGCGAGTACCTGCGCCATGAAGTGCGTAAGCGCAACAAGGCGCTCGTGGATGGCTCACGGGTGGACTTGAGCCTGGTGGTGGATCACGACGAGGAAGTGCCGGAGCGGGGCCCTTTCCGGAAGCATGGTCGCATCGTGATCCAGGCCGCGGTGCGAGATGCGACGGCGGCGTTCGACCATCCGGCGCGTTATCGGGTAGAGCATGACCTGGTGTCAGAGGTCGTCTCGTTTACACCGACGTATGCAGGCCAGGCCGAGGTGGGGGAAATGATCGAGGCGAGCGGCTGGCTGGAGGAGGACGCTGAGCCACGGAAGACGGCTCGTGGTCGGGACCAGCCGGGAGGCTGATGGCGAATGGATACGTCTGGTACTGCGTGAGGAGGAATTGCAACTACGTGAGGAGGAACGGCAACACTGAGGGGGAACTGCGACCGCGGTAACCGCCGTAGCGATTCCTCCTCACGCTGTTGCAGTTCCCCCTTACGCTTTTTCACTTCGCCAGATTCTTGCGCAGGTCGCCGAGGTTCAGCATCGGCACTCCACCCTCCGTCGGCACCAGGATCACCAGGTTGTTCGACTGCTTCATTCCCTCCAGCACCTCGAGGTATTGCTTGGTCAGGGCCTCGGGCGTCAGCGTCTGGTTGAGCAGGCGCTGCTGCTCTGCCTGCAATCGGGCGACGTCGACCCGGTGGCGCTCGGTTTCCACCTGCTGTTCCTGCGCGATCTTCGAGTTGATGGCTTGGACCACCTGTTCCGGCGGCTGGAGGTCGCGGAGGAAGAAGGCCGTGATCTCGGCGATGCGGAACCGCGGGCCGCCGGCGCGGGGCTGGGTTTCCAGCGCAGAATCGACCTCCGCCTTCATCCGGTCGGCGATCATGTTGCGATTGGCGATCTGGTTGATGGAGAAGCTGGACATGCCGTCGCGGACGCCGTTTCGGATGGCGTTCTGGACCACGCTCTCGATCTGCTCGTGCCCGCCGATCTCCGTGTAGATGCGCGGGGCCTGCTGGGGATCGATCTGCCAGCGGACCGCCGCATCGACGTTCATCCCCATCTGCTCGCTGGAGAGGGCGGGGATCCGCTCGGCCTGCTCACCGCTGCGGGGCCACTGCTCCTCGCGGGTGGAAAAGCGCTCCACCTCCGACCATGGAGTGACGAACCGGACCCCTGGAAGGAGCGGTGTGCTGTCCACCTTGCCGAAAGCGTGGCGCACACCCACCGAGCCGGCGTCGATGACCACGAAGGAACTTGTGGAAAGGGCCAGCACGCCGAGCAGCAGGATGGCGAGACCGACCAGGCGCGTCAGGGCGGCGCCGGGCCGGGGCGAGGCGCCGCTCTTCATGCCCGAACTCGTGGCGAGGACGATCAGGGACACGAAGAGCAGGACGAAACCCAGGACCAAGCGCGTCAAGCGACCCCCCAGATAAGTGAGCTGCGTGAACGGTAAACGGTAAACGGCAAACCGGATACGGAGGCCCTGTTGACCGTTCATCGTTCACTGTTTACGCTACCTGCCGCGGATGCTCCCCGCCGTCCCGTATCGCAGCACCCG
This sequence comes from uncultured Gemmatimonadales bacterium, assembly GCA_963822925.1. Taxonomy (GTDB): domain Bacteria; phylum Gemmatimonadota; class Gemmatimonadetes; order Gemmatimonadales; family GWC2-71-9; genus JAGGAG01. The sequence continues at coordinate 12,118 of CAWGJN010000008.1, read as the reverse complement.
GTTCATTGTGTCCACGTACCGCTCCCACCTTTCCACCTCCGCCCAGAACCACTGCCTGCCGACGGGCGTAAGCTGGTAATAGCGGGCCTTCCGGTGGCGCTCCGACGCCCCCCACTCGGACTCGATCAGGCCCCGCTTTTCGAGGCGGTGAAGTGCGGGATAGAGGGTGCCTTCTTCAACGTCGAGGGTGCCATTGCTCACGAGCCGGATGAATCCCGCGACCCCGGCGCCGTGCGTGGGCTCCCAGCGCAGGGCGCGAAGAATGAGCATGTCCAGCGTGCCCTTCACCAGGGCGGCAGTCTCGGCCATATCTCCAAGGTAACAATCGTTCCATAGAAGTTCTATGGGAAGGCGGTAGACGCGCCGGGCGGGGTTCAGTAGGCTTGCTTCCTTCGTGCTGCAGTCACCCCTCTGACTCCCGCCCAGATGAGGAGAAAGCCGTGAGCGAATTTGAACGCGTTGACGAAATCTTCAGTGCCGATGTGTTTTCCCGTGCCGTCATGCGCCAGCGGTTGCCGAAGGAGGTCTACAAGAGCCTGCTGCGGACGATCGACCGGGGCGAGCCGCTGGATGCCAAGGTGGCCGACGTGGTCGCGGCCACGATGAAGGACTGGGCCGTCGAGAACGGCGCGACCCATTTCACCCATTGGTTCCAGCCCCTCACCGGCCTCACGGCCGAGAAACATGATTCGCTCGTGTCCCCGGACGGGCAGGGCGGGGTGGTATTCAACTTCTCCGGTTCCGACCTGGTACAGGGCGAACCGGATGCGTCGAGCTTTCCGTCGGGCGGCCTGCGGGCCACGTTCGAGGCCCGCGGCTATACCGCATGGGACCCGACCAGCCCCGCCTTCCTGATCCGCGGCCAGGGCGGAACCGTCACCCTCTGCATCCCGACCGCCTTTGTCTCGTGGACCGGTGAAGCGCTCGACACCAAGATTCCGCTCTTGCGGTCCATGGAGGCCCTGTCCAAGCAGGCGCGGCGCATCCTCAAGGTGTTCGGTACCGACACCGGCGTGTCCCAGGTGTTCACCACGGTGGGGCCGGAGCAGGAGTACTTCCTGATCGACCGGGACCTCTTCTTCGCCCGGCCCGACCTGGTCTCGTGCGAGCGGACCCTGTTCGGGTCCCGGCCGCCCAAGGGTCAGCAGCTGGAGGACCAGTATTTCGGCACGATCCCGGCCAGGGTCCTGGCGTGCATGCATGAGGTGGAGCGCGAGCTGTGGCGGCTGGGCGTACCGGTCAAGACGCGGCACAATGAAGTGGCACCCGGGCAGTACGAGATTGCGCCGCTGTTCGAGCAGAGCCAGATCGCCAGCGATCACCAAATGCTGACGATGGAGACGATCAAGCGGGTGGCCCAGCGCCACGGCCTGGCGGCGGTCCTGCACGAGAAGCCGTTTGCCGGCATCAACGGCTCGGGTAAGCACAACAACTGGTCGATGTCCACCGACACGGGCGTCAACCTGCTGGATCCGCAGGACGACACCCATACCAACCTGCAGTTCCTGGTGTTCCTGGTGGCGGTGATGCGTGCGGTGGACGTGCATGCCGACCTGTTGCGCGCCTCCATCGCGTCGGCGGCCAATGACCACCGCTTGGGCGCCAACGAGGCTCCGCCGGCGATCATCTCCATCTTCATGGGGGCGATGCTGTCGGACATCCTGGAACAGGTGGAGAAGGGGTTGCCCAAGCGCACCATTCGTGGCGGCACGCTCGACCTGGGAGCCAGGACGCTGCCGCAGCTGCCGCGGCATTCGGGCGACCGGAACCGGACGAGCCCCTTCGCGTTCACCGGGAACAAGTTCGAGTTCCGCGCGGTGGGCTCGAGTGCGAGCATCGCGTGGCCGAACACGGTGCTGAATACGATCGTGGCGGAGTCGCTCGACTTGATCGCGACTGAACTGGAAAAGTCGGCGGGGGTCAACCCGTCACCCGCGAAGCTGCAGGAGGCGGTGCTCAAGATCCTCAAACGGGAGATCAAGGAGCACAAGCGGGTGATCTTCGACGGCGACAACTACGCCCCGGAGTGGCACAAGGAGGCGGCGAAACGGGGGCTGCCGATCATGGCGGACTCGGTGGCGGCGTACCCGATCCTCAAGTCGAAGAAGACGGTTGACCTGTTCAAGGCGTACGGGGTGCTCAACAAGGCCGAGGTGGATTCGCGGTTCCACATCTCGGTGGAGAAGTACGTGAAGCAGATGGGCATCGAGGCGGACATGGCGGTGAACATCGCGCGCACGATGATCCTTCCTGCGGCACTGCAGCACCAGGAACTGCTGGCTGGGGCGTTGAATGGCCTGGAGTCGGCAGGGGTGAAGTCGCCGGAACAGAAGAAGGCGCTGGAGGAGTTTGCCGGGCTGGTAAGTTCGCTCCGCAAGGCGACGGCGAGGCTGGAGAAGGTCTCCGCTTCGCACAACGACGACCCCTTCAAGCACGCGCAGCACATCAAGGCGGACGTCAAGCCGGCGATGGCCGAGCTGCGGGAGGTCGTGGATACGCTCGAGACGTGGGTGTCGTCGGAACTGTGGCCGCTGCCGACCTACCAGGACATGCTGTTCCTGGAATAAGGCGCAGGTACGCAAGGACGTGAGCTGGAAAAGCAGAAGGACGGAATCGGGGATTCCGTCCTTCTCACTCCTCATTCTCAGTCTGTCACGCCCATGGGGCCTACGCGGGCCAGGTTGGGGGGCGGCGGCGAGTGAGAACAAAAAGTTCCGTGGGGCAGGATTCGGGGGTCAGTTCGCCGGCCATGGCCGCGAACAACGCAGCGTCGGGGCCGGTGGCACCAGGATCGAAGTACACGGCAAGGCTGCGCACCAGGGCGGCACGGTCCGGTCGGTCGATCGCGGCCCACTCGGCCGGCAGTTCGGCGGTGCTGCGGCACTCGAGGCGAACCCGGACCGCACCATCCAGCCAGCAGGACATGCGGCTCAGTTCGTCCAGGAGCTCACTCGTCAGGACCAGGCTCTCGCCTCCCGAGGTGACGGCGCCGAACCGGATGCGTCCGCGCTCGTTCCGGCGGTGCAGGACCACGCCCCACTTGAAGGCGGGGCAGTCCCGGCGATGCCACTCCATGATGGTGGCCAGTTGCTCCCTGAACACGTCGACGACCATGGGTGATCTCATCGTAGTCACTCCTGAACGCCGTGCTGTCCTGAGTGGTTTCGCGTTGACAAAGAGGTGATGAAGCAGGTTGCGTATCAGGATATGCTGTTCTTGGAGTGACGTTAAGGCGGGTAGGCGGGTAGGTGGCTCGGTGGCGGGGCCGGCAGGAATGCCGGCCCCGTTCTGTGTCGTGAACCAAGGTCTCATTGACACAGGACGGCCGTTACCGCTTGATGTACCCGATGCATCCCGCCGGCGGTGTCCTCAAGGGAGAATCCGCATGACTGATGGCCTGCTCGCCCGCAGACTGGGCCGACTTCCGCTTTCACTGGCGGAAGTCGTTGCTCTTTCACCTGCTGATGCAGCTCCTCGGAGTGGCCCTGCTCACACCCCTGGTGACGGCGGTGGGGCGCCTCATCGTGCGGGCCTCGGGCGGGCCGGTGATCAGCAACTATGACATGGTGGCGTTCGCGCTGTCGCCGGCCGGTATCGCGTTCGGGCTGGTGGTGGCGGCGCTCACGATCACCCTGGTGCTGGCGGAGTTTGCGGGACAGAGCTGGATCGCAGGTCACGCGATTGCCCGTCGCCCGATCACGGTGTCGTCGGCCATCGCCTTCGTGCTGCGAAAGCTGCCGTGGCTGATCCTCCTGTCGGCGCGGGTATTCCTGCGGCTGTTGCTGCTGGCGCTGCCGTTCGCGGCGGCGGCGGGAGTCGTGTGGTTCACCATGCTCCAAGGGCACGACATCAACTACTACCTGGCCGAGCACCCCCCGGAGTGGCAGCGGGCCAGGCTGCTCGCGGGCGCCGTGGCGGCGGGGTTCGCGCTGGTCGGGGCGTGGCAGCTCGCCCGCTGGTTGTACGCGGTGCCCATCCTCACCTTCCCAGAGTGTCCCCGCGAGGCAGGCGCTGGCAGACAGTTGAGCCATGACCCGAGGCCAGCTCCGCCGGATCGTACCACCGCTGGTGCTCTGGTGGGTGCTGGTGGCGCTGGCCGCCTTCGCCATTGCGTTGGCGGGCCGGCCGCTGTCGGAGGCGGGACTCGAATGGGCCGGGATCGGCGTGCGCCGCGTGCGGCCACTGCAGGCGCTCTACTTCGCGGCGGCGCTGGTGGGCGGCTTCGTCTACGGCTTCCTGCACCTCGCGGGGCAGCAGTTCCTGGTGACGCGGCTCTATGCCGAGCAACGGGACGCGGCGAAGTGGCGGTCACGGCGCACCGCAGGGCCTCGATCGCGGCGCCGGAGAACACACTGGCGTCGTTCCGCCGGGCGATGGAAGCTGGGGCCGACTTCATCGAGCTCGACGTGCAGCACACGAGCGACAGCCAGATCGTGGTGCTGCACGACGCCGACTTCATGCGGATGGGCGGCGATCTGCGCCGGCTCCGCGACCTGACCGCTGCCGAGGTAGCTACCATCGACATCGGGTCGAAGTACGGCCCCGAGTTCGCCGGGGAGCACGCGCCGCCGCTCGAGCAGGTGATCGACATGGTGCGCGGGATCAACATCGAGCTCAAGTACAACGTGCCTGACTCGACGCTGGCGCCGGCGGTGGTGGCGCTGCTGCGGGAAGGATTTCCTGGACCAGGTGGTGATCACCTCACTCGACTACGGAGCGCTCAAGCAGGTGGAGAGCATCGAGCCAAGCCTCAAGACCGGCCATATCGTGACGGCCGCGGCGCTCATTCGGCTGGTGAACGAGCGCCGGGGGCTGAGCCGGGGGGAACTGCTGGGACTTCGGCTGCGCGTGCTCTTTGGCAAGACGCCGCACGAGGTGACTGATCCGGCGGCGGTGACGCCGTTGTAGGGCGGGTGAGGTGGGCAGGGCGGTGAAATAAGAAGGACGGAATCTTTCGATTCCGTCCTTCTTGCTCTTCCACTCAGTCTGTCACGCCCAGGGGGCCTACGCGGGCCAGGTTGGGGGGCGGCGGCGAGTGAGGACGAAGAGTTCCGTGGGGCAGGATTCAGCGGTGAGCTCGCCTGCCATGGCAGCGAACAGGGCGGCGTCGGGACCGGTGGCGCCGGGGTCGAAGTAGACGGCCAGGCTCCGAACGAGCGCCGCCCGGTCGGGGCGGTCGATGGCGGCCCATTCGGCCGGGAGCTCGGCGGTGCTGCGGCACTCGAGACGAACCCGGACGGCGCCATCCAGCCAGCAGGACATGCGACTCAGCTCGTCCAGGAGCTCACTGGTCAGGACCAGGCTCTCGCCACCCGAGGTCACGGCGCTGCGGCGTTGTCGCTCCTCGACGATGGCACCACATCGCCTGCGTCGCGGCGCCTTGCATCTGCCCGCGCGAAGCCAGGAACGCGGCCCCTCCTAATACTCGGACAGGCTCCTAGACTGCCCATGGTTTGCCGGCGCGTTTGGCGGTTGCGGAAGAAAGGAGTGTTCCGATGAAACTGCATCGCGGCATCAATATGACAAGCGTCGCCGGAGATGGCTTGGCAGGACTTCCCGGCCTGCTGATGACCATCGCGTTCATACTCATCTTTGCAGGCATATTTGTGCCCCGGGAATCGGGCGATTGGTTCCTGCTGGTTTTCCTGGTCGTCGAAGCGGGATCAGCTTTTCTGTATATCCTGAACAACCGGCGCAGCAACAAAGAGTTCGAGCTCCTGAAGAAGGAGATGCACAAAATGAACGAACCATCTGATCGCCCAAAATAGGGGCCTGCCTATGTGATTGTGCAATTCTCGGAATGCTTCCGGCAAGGTCCCAGCCCGCTAGGAATTGCGGAATCACAGCGCCCGGCCCCCGATTTTCTTGCCCATCGTCCGCCACCCACGCCTCAAGTAATCGGTATGCAACTGCGAGAATGACCGGTCCGATAAAGAGACCGATGACTCCAAAACCGATGAGGCCCCCGATTACGCCCGGACGTCAGGAGGAGCGGCAAATCAATCCCTTTCCGTATAAGGACCGGCCGGAGAAGGTTGTCAATGGTGGAGGCCACGACCGAAAAAACCAATAGAACCGTTCCCAAACCAGGCTGCCCGGACCAATAAAGCCAAATTACCGAAGGCACCAGTATTAGAATCGGCCCTAACTGCGCCAGGCAGAGAATCAACATTACTGCCGTCAATAAACTCGCGGCGGGAACTCCCGACAATAAACAGCCCGATACCCCCAATGGCGGTTTGAACGAGTGCGGTCAGCACGACTCCAAGCACGACAGCCCGCACAGCCTTTGCCGCCAGAACAGTCACCTCCTCTCCCTGCTGTCCGGCCAAGCGCCGGGCAAAACGCAGCATGCCTTCCCGGAAGACCTCTCCCTTCGCATAGAGGACGATCGAAACAATCACCGTCAGCAGAAAATTGACCAGCGTTTTGCCGGTGCTCCCCGCCCTCTCGGCGAACCAAAGCAACACTCTTTTGGCGTAGGGGGCTACCAGGGCTGAACGATCGTCGCCATCGAGCGCAGCAAAGGCTCTCCAATGACTTGAGATTTTCTCTCCGGCAAACGGGATGCGATCAAGCCACTCCGGAGGTGACGGCAGCGACGTGGAATTGAAGGATTTGATCTTCGCTGTGATGTCCCCTGCATTCTTTGTGATAGTCAGGGAGGCAAGCGCCAAAGGAATGAAAACTACCAGCAATAGCATCACCGACATTATCAAAACAGCAAGTTTTCGTTTTTTTACCAGTCTCGTCTTAAGCCATTCCAGGATCGGCCACGTGGCGATGACAACGACGGCCCCCCAGACAAGAGAAACCAGGAACGGGCGCAGGACCCAGAATGCCGATACCACGAGCAGGCAGATAAAAGACACGGACAGGATCGTGTGGGTGAGATCGCGGCGGACAGCCATTTGTTCATTCATGGACCAAACCTCCCTAGGTCGCTTCTGGATAAATCCTCAGCCTCACCAGGAGCTCACATCGTTCGACATTTGCGCCTGCTGCAATAGCTGGACGCCACTTGCATCGTTCACGACTCAGGATTCGGTGTTAGAGAAAGACGGACGCTCTCCAGGGTGGTTCGTCGAGGAACAACCCGCGCGACTGCAGGTCGTCGCCATCACGGTCGTAAACGGCATTACCCATCAAATCTTCGAGCCGCCATTTCGTTCCGCCGAGGTCGTTGAAGGGCAGTTGAACATAGCACTGGCTCTGATTAGGGGCATAATTGACTGTCACGAGCAGCCGCGCTCCTTCGGGGCCTTGCCAGGCAAAACCCAGCAAGCAATCCCAAGTCCAGTTGCCATCCCAGGCAGGCACGCATTGGAGCAACTGCCACTGGCCCTCGCGAACTGCGCGTAACCGCAGAACGGCCAGCAGCCGCTCATAAAAAGCCTTGAGCTCCGACTCAACGGGTTCTTGAGGGGCCCGGCCGAGATGCGGGGAGATACGTTTTCTCCGCCCCTCGAATTCCCCCTGATGGAAGAATCGCAGCCCGGGGCTAAGGAACGTAATGGCAGCCGCGGCCTTGTGGACTTCCGTCGAAAACGTTGCGGCGGCGCGCGGCTCGTCGTGGTTTTCGAGAAAGCGGGCCAGCTTGTTCTGGTAGTCAAGCTCCGCGAGGAAATGCTCGCGCACCGGCCTCGCGTGTCCTTCGCGCAGCCGGTCGTAAAGCCGTTTGTCGTACGCGTAGTCGAACCCTTGCTGCTGCATCGTCCATTCCATGTCCCAGTAGACTTCGGCCATAAAGCAGAAGCCCGGAACCTTTTCCCGGACTCGCGCCGTCGCGATCGACCAGAAGGGTTCAGCTCGAATGCCCCATGTCCTTTCAAAGACGTCCGGCTGCACCAGCATGGCCATGTCGCACCGCACGCCATCACACTGCCCCGCGATTTTGAGGAGCTCTCCGATCATCGCTGCCTGCGTGGCCGGATTCCCGTAGTTGAGTTGAAGCGTGTCCGGCCAGCCCGCGAAATATGGATCGCGGCCGAATGCCAGGATCAAATCGCCGCGTTTGCGCCGGGCCACCGTATAGTTCTGGGGCATCCGGGCCAAGTCTTCCGCGGTTCCCAGGACGTAGTACTCGGGGTGATCTCTCCACCCAGGGATGATCCGGCCCCGTGTGGTTGGGGACAAAATCGAGCATCAGTTTCAGACCACGTTTTTGAAGCCGCTTGCGAACTCTCGCCAGGGCTGCGTCTCCGCCCAGAGCCCGATGAACCGTGTAACCGGTGATCGCAAAGCCGGAACCCGGGATATCTTCCTCTTTGAGGTCAGGCAAGGTCTCCTCAAATTCCCTGCGCCACTCCGGATTCTGCCGTGAGACCCGCTGCGCGGCCAGCCCGGTCTGCCACACGCTCAGGAACCAGACCCAGTCAAAGCCCTTTTCGGCGAGACGATCGAGTTCAGCATCGGGGATATCATCCAGCGTGGCGGGCCGGCCGAGCGTGCCGGAGAGCTCGGTCAACCAGACACGCGTGTTGATCTGGTAAAGCGCAGGGTAGGGAATTGATCCATGGCTACGGTCCTCCGTATGCTTTGTCACACCTATTCTCTTCTTACCTCGCGCCCGTCGATTCTCCACCCACCTGCTCCGCTATAACCCTGGCCATCATGCGCCCCCGTTCGGATTCCAGCGCGGTTTTAGCGTCGACACGCCCAAACAAATCCAGCAGAGGGGCGACCAGAGCGGTCCACCCCGTCTGGTGGCTGGCCCCAAGGCCGGCTCCGTTGTCGCCGTGAAAATACTCATAGAACAGTATCAGGTCGCGCCAATGGGGATCTTCCTGGAACTTGTGCGTCCCTCCGTAGACCGGCCGCCGTCCGTTGGTGTCACGCAGGAACGTGCCCGTCAGCCTCCGGACAATCTCCTGCGCCACTTCGAACAGCGTCATGTACCGCCCCGAACCGGTCGGGCATTGAACTTTGAACTCGTCGCCGTAGAAAGCATACAGATTCACGAGCGCCCGGACGAGCAGCCCATTGACCGGCATCCACACCGGGCCGCGCCAGTTGGAGTTGCCGCCGAACATCCCCGTATTCGATTCCGCCGGCAGGTACTTCACACTGTACTCCTGATGACCCACCCAAAATGTGAACGGATGATCCAGGTGATACCGCGATAAAGAGCGAATCCCATGCGGCCCGAGAAACTCGTTCTCGTCGAGCATGTACCCTAGCACGCGCTCCAACTTCTTCTTGTTGAGGATCGACATCAGACGCCGCCCTTTGTAGCCGATGAAACCCTCGTCGGTCGGGGCAACCTGGGCAACCAGCTCCGGATGACGTTTCCGGTACAGGGCGATCATCTCCATGAGCTTCGGATGCCGCGTCACGTCGCCTGCCTCGAACACGGTGGAGGCGCACAGCGGCAGCAATCCCACCAACGACCGCACCTTCAAACGCATGGCCTGGCCGTCCGGCAGGCGCAGCAGATCATAGAAGAATCCGTCCTCTTCATCCCACATCTCGTCGTGATGCACGCCGACGCGGTCCATAGCATAGGCTATCTGCATAAAATGCTGGACGAATTTGAAGGCGACCTCCTCGTACATCGGGTCGTAATCGCATAGGATCACGGCCATTTCCGCCATGCACTGGCTGTAGAACGCCATCCAGGCCGTCCCGTCCGCCTGCTCCAGCGATCCGCCCGTCGGAAGCTGCGCGCTCCGGTCGAACACGCCGATGTTGTCCAGTCCCAGAAATCCACCGGCGAACACGTCGCGCCCGGATGGGTCCTTGCGGTTCACCCACCAGTTGAAGTTCAGCATCAATCCCTGAAAGGACCGTTCCAGGAACCGCAGGTCCGCCCGGCCCAGCTGCTTCTCGTATTTGTACAGCCAGAGCGTGGCCCAGGCGTGCACCGGCGGATTTACATCGCTGAAGTTCCACTCGTAGGCAGGAATCTGGCCGCTCGGATGGAAGTACAGGTTGCGCAGCATCAGCAGCAGCTGCTCCTTGGCAAAATCGAAATCCACCAGCGACAGGGAGATCGTGTGGAACGCCAGGTCCCAGGCCGCATACCACGGATACTCCCACTTGTCCGGCATCGAGATGATGTCGGCGTTGAGCATGTGGAACCACTCCGTGTTGCGCACATCGCTGCGGGCGGACTCCATCAGCGGATGACTCTTGTGCTCGCGCAGCCATTTCTCCAGGTCGAAATAGTAGTACTGCTTGCCCCACAGCATTCCCGCCATCGCCTGGCGGTGCACCCGGCGCTGATCTTCGCTCAGCGAGTGCGGCGTGATCCGCTGGTAGAATTCGTCGGCATCCCCGATCCGGCTTTCGAAGATCTTCTCAAAACCGCGAAAGGCATCTTTGACCTTGGCAGCCGCCAGACGCAGGCGGACCGTCCTGCTGCCACCGCCGGGCACCTCGAGCACGTAGTGGGCCGCGGCTTTGGTCCCGGCTTTGGCGGGATTCACGGCCTCGCCCTGTCCCGAGATAATATAGTTGTGGAACGCATCTTTGACATAAGGAGACGCGTTGGGCTGGCCCCAGAGACGGCCGGCATTGCTCTCATTCTCTGTGAAGAGCATCTCCGGATTTCCATCGCAGTGCAGCCAGTACTCGCCCAGTTCATGGTGGGAAGCCTGAATGACCCCGGCGCCGCTTCGCGCAGCGAAGGCTTTCGATCGTCGTCTCCCCACGACCACGTGTTCCGGAACCACAGCGTCGGCAACAGCCGAAGCCGGGCCATTTCCGGCCCGCGATTATGAACGGTGATGCGGATGAGCACGTCTTCCGAACCCTCCTTGGCGTACTCCACGAACACGTCAAAGTACCGGTCCTCGTTAAACACGCCCGTATCGAGCAGTTCGTATTCCATCTCCTCCGCGACCTTCCCCGGTTCGTCTCGAGCAGGTCGCGGATAGGGAAACTCCCGCTGCGGATACTTGTACAGGTACTTCATGTAGGAGTGCGTGGGAGTGCTGTCGATGTAGAAGTAGTACTCCTTCACGTCCTCCCCATGGTTCGCCTCGCTGTTGGTGAGCCCGAACAGGCGCTCTTTCAGGATCGGGTCGCGCTCGTTCCACAGCGCCAGGGCGAAGCACAGCCGCTGCTTGTCGTCGGAGATCCCCCCCAGCCCATCCTCACCCCAATGGTAAGCCCGTGAGCGCGACTGGTCATGGGTAAAATAATCCCATGCATTGCCGTCCTCGCTGTAATCCTCGCGGACCGTGCCCCACTGCCGCTCGCTGAGGTACGGGCCCCATTTCTTCCACGGGATGCCTTTCTCTCGCGCATCATTCAGCCGCTTCTGTTCCGTGACGTCGATAATTTCTTTGTTTGCCATGGTTGCCTCTGCCTCCGCCCCAGGCCTGACGCCCGGATGACCTTCAGGTTTACGTTTGGGCCTCCTGACCGCTTGTGATCAGACGCCCGAGCTGCTCTGCTTTGGTACCAGGTAATCCCTGTCGATCCCAGCCGCCCCCTGCCGCTGGTTTCGGGCATTGTGAATAGCTGCGTGAGTTGCGTAATCGCCTGCCTGGAAGCAAGGTCGCCGTCGTCTATAGGAAACCAAGTGTCGCCACAGTCGTTACTATTAGCATAGTGGCCGGACTGAGCGTTTTGGTCATGTCCTTCAACCTCAGTCTAACGTCCCCAATTGCTGCATATTGTACGAAGGTCACACGGGCCTGGGACACTGTCATAACTGACAGCCTGTCCGCAGTCGAACGGGATAGCGACATTGTCGAACGTCATAGCCCTGGAGGGCAACGCCCTCCCGGCCGAAGCGCCGGCGTCTCGCCGGCAGAGCCAAAGCGCAACCGCATAGTTGCCCTAAGAAACAGAAATGTTCTGCATCACCAATACTGGCTATCATTTTTGCCGAGAATGTCGCCTTTGGCGGCATTCGGCCGCCGGGACGGCGGCGCCCGCGGCTACGCCGGGAGCAGAGAGAAAAGAGTTTGTAGATCGAAGCTCCCAAAGCGGTATCTCGGGATCTGCCCTATCCACCTAAGGTCATTCATTATTTCCAACGGTTCCCTAAGAGAATCAGCCTCCTTAGATATATGCAGCGGCCTTGAATGCCGATCTGACGGCCGTGGCAATGGTTCCGACCTCCGATGCGTCGCCGACAACAAACACCTCTGTTTCTGGAGCACTGCGG
>CAWGJN010000007.1:0-163288 GCA_963822925.1 uncultured Gemmatimonadales bacterium | reverse complement strand
GGCAATTGGCCGCCTACAGGGTCAAAGCCCGTACCGCTGCGTCGGATACAGACCGTCGAGGAATGGGTCGGTGTCGAGGAATGAGTCGCAGTCCATGGATCGGCGAACGTGCAGGAGAGGTAACGGCAGGGCGATCGACGACGAGGTTGCGTTGACTGAGCGCGATTGGGCGGGTCTAACTTCTTCCCCCGCAACAACCTTGGACAGGTGGCCGAGTGGCTCAAGGCGCACGCCTGGAAAGTGTGTATACGGCTCAAACCGTATCGAGGGTTCGAATCCCTCCCTGTCCGTCGACGTGAAGACGTGAACCCGTGAAGACGCCAAGGACGTGAAGACGTGAAGAAGGTGCGCGGGAACGTGTCATGCTGATTTGCCGTCCGGATGATACTGCCTCCCATCACATAACAGACGAAGAGCTGTTCTGGGACCAACGGGCTCTTCTTGCCGCCCGTCGCCGGACGCTGACGCGTTCCCGCGGCTCACGCCGCCCGGACCGCGCCCCTATCCTCTTCCCGCACTCGAGGACGAGGGCGAGTACGCCCCCGAGTTGCTGCGGCTCGACGGCGTGGCGCACCCGGCCTTGGGCGGGGAGCGTGATGTCATCGTGGCGCTGCCTCCTGCCCGCGCACGTCTGGGTGGCCGGCGGTTTCGCGTGGTCTACATGCATGACGGGCAGAATCTCTTCGATCCCTATACCAGCTTTGCCGGTGACTGGCAGCTGGGCCCGACGCTGGCACACCACGCGCGTATCGCCCGGCACGCCATCGTCGTCGCGGTATACAACGGCCGGGAGCGGCGCATCGCCGAGTACACGCCCTTCGAGGACCCTGTGCGAGGCGGCGGCGGAGCGGACGACTACCTCACCTTCCTGGCCGAGACACTCAAGCCGCTGGTAGACCGGACCTTTCCCACGCTCCCGGGCCGGGAATTCACCTCGATCGCGGGAAGTTCGCTCGGGGGACTGCTGAGCATCTACGCCCATTTCCGGCGGCCGGACATCTTCGGGGCGTCGGCCGCCCTGAGTCCCTCGCTGTGGTTCGCCGATGGCGCCATCCATCAGTACATTACCGACGCGGCGGCGGTGGGCGGTCGGATCTACCTCGACGTCGGCATCGAGGAGGGTCCGGATGAACTGGCCGACGTGCGCCGGCTGCGCGACCGGTTGATCGCGCGCGGTTACCGTCTCGATGACACCCTGCGCTATGTCGAGGAGGAGGGCGCCGACCACCACGAGTCGCGGTGGGGCAGCCGCTTCCGCGACGCGCTTCCGTTTCTCCTGGGGACCTGACACCACGTGCGTCACGAGCACCATCACTGGCACAGTGCCCACCTCGGGCGCGAGATGCACCTCGACGTGTGGGGCCATGCCGGGGCGCGCGTGATCGTGTTCCCGACCACGATGGGGACGTGGAGCGAATGGCCCGACCGGCGGATGCCGGAAGTACTCGCGGAGCATCTCGAGAACGGATGGATCCAGATGTACTTCCTGGACCAGGTGCACGACGAAAGCTGGTACGGGAAGCACCTGCATCCCGGCGCACGGGCGTGGCGGCACCTGCAGTACGATGCCTATGCACACCAGGAAGTCCTCCCGTTCTCCCAGGCGCGAAACGGCAACCCGTTCGTGATCGTCACCGGCGCCAGTTTCGGCGCCTATCATGCGGCGACATTCGCCTTCCGCCATCCGGAGTCGGTGAACCGGATGATCGGGATGAGCGGGCTGTACGACGTGAAGCACATGACCGACGGGTACTCCGACCAGCACGTGTACGCGGCCAACCCGTTCGATTTCATGCGGCACGAGTGGGAGGACGCGCGGCTCGAGGCGCTGCAGCGGCATGGACATCATCTTCGCGATCGGGCGGGGCGATCCGTCGTACGAGAACAACGTGGAGCTGTCCGCGATCCTGTGGGACAAGGGCATCGGGAACGCGCTCCGGGTGTGGGACGGGCATGCGCACGACTGGCCGTACTGGGAGCGCATGATCAAGACGTACATCGGCGGGAGTGACTGATGAGCACGGAGCCAATCAAGGTCGGGTTGATGGTGGGACGGGAATGGTCCTTTCCACCTGCGTTCATCGAGGAAGTGGCGCGCCGCGACGCCGGCGTCGTCGTCGAGTTCGTGAAGCTGGGCGCGCCGACCATGGATGGGCCCTGTCCGTGGCGGGTGATCATCGACCGCATCTCCCACGAAGTGCCGATGTACCGCTCCTACCTGAAGCAGGCAGTGCTTCAGGGTACGACGGTGGTGAACAACCCCTTCATGTGGACGGCCGACGACAAGTTCTTCGGGGCGGCACTCGCCACCTCGCTCGGCATCGCGCATCCGAAGACGGTGGTGCTGCCCAACAAGGCATACGTCGCAGGTATCAAGCACGACGAGAGCCTGCGCAACCTGGAGTTCCCGCTCGACTGGGACGCCATCGTGAAGCACATCGGGCTGCCGTGCGTGCTCAAGGACGCCCACGGCGGCGGGTGGCGCGATGTGTACGTGTGCAAGACAATGGATGAGCTGATCCGCGACTACGACCAGTCGGGGCTGCTCACCATGGTGCTGCAGGAGTTCGTGCACTGGGAGCAGTTCATCCGCTGCATGTGCCTCGGGCAGCAGGACATCCTTCCCATGAAGTACGATCCGCGGGAGCGGAAGTACGTCGTGGAGGAAGGACACCTGGCCCCGGCCCTTCACGACCGGGTCGTCAAGGATTCGCTCACGCTGGTGCAGGCGCTGGGCTACGACATGAACTCGATCGAATGGGCGGTGAAGGATGGCGTGCCGTACGCCATCGACTTCATGAATCCGGCACCAGACATGGACATCAACAGCCTCACGCCCGAGTACTTCCAGTGGGTGGTGACGCACATGGCCGACATGGTGATCCGGCTGGCGAAGGCGCCCCGGCGCGCGGCGCCGAAGCGCTGGAACAAGTTCCTGGGCGGGCGGGTGGCGCGCTGAGCCGGATCCGCGGGACGTGACCCACGAGCTGGGCGACGCGATTGCGCGCTATCACGACGGCCTGACGGCTGAACTCGCCGAGGAATCGGAGCGGTGGCTGTCCGCGCGCCTGGCCGACCGGAGCATGATGTTCGGCACGCGGCCGCTCTGCACCGTCGTGCGGCCGAGGTTCCTGACGCGCGATGCCTACCTGCAGATCCAGCGCGCGGGTGCAGCCATCGGCCGGGCCTTCACGCGGGCGCACGAGGCGGCGATGGAGCGGCCCGACGTACTGGCGCAATTCCGCCTCACCGACTGGGAGCACACGCTCCTCGGCGATGATGACGGATTGCCGGTTCCGAGCCCGCTCGGCCGCTACGACGCCTTCTTCATGGCGGACGGCGCCGGGCTCAAGTTCACCGAAAACAATGCCGAGACACCGGCGGGCTCGGCCTATGGAGACGTACTGAGCGAACTGTTCCTGGCCCTCCCGGGACTCAAGCCATTCCGCCAGCGGTACGACGTGCGGACGCTGCCGAGTCGTCCCTCGGTACTGCAGACATTGCTCGAGTGTTACCACTCGGCGACCGGCCGGCGCGACCTGCCGACGATCGGGATCATCGACTGGAACGACGTGCCCACGCAGAGCGAGTTCCAGGCCTTCAAGGCCTGGTTCGAATCGCTCGGATTCACGTGCGTCATCGCCGACCCGCGGGACCTCGAGTACACCGGGGGGAAGCTCCGCGCCGGCGGCATCGCCATCGACCTGATCTACAAGCGGGTCCTCATCCACGAGCTGGTGGGGCGCGAGGGCATGGAGCATCCGATGGTGCGCGCCGTGCGCGAGCGGGCCGTGGTGATGGTGAACCCGTTCCGCTGCAAGGTGCTCCACAAGAAGGCGAGCCTGGCGGTGCTGAGCGACGAGCGCAATGCCCCCATCTTCGATGCCCCGATGCGGAAGGCCATCGCCGACCACATTCCCTGGACCAGGGTAGTGGAGGCGCGCAAGACCTCGTGGCAGGGCCGCGAGGTGGACCTCCTCGATCACGTCGCGCGGCACCGCGCGCAATTCGTGCTCAAGCCCAATGACGATTACGGCGGCACGGGTATCGTACTGGGCTGGGAAGTGGATGACGGCGCGTGGAGCAGGGCGCTCCAGGCAGCGACGGCCGCCCCGTCGGTGGTGCAGGAGCGGATTCACCAGCCGAGTGAACTCTTCCCCTCCTGGACGGACGGGCAGCTCCTGGTCAGCGACCGGATCGTCGACACGGCACCGTACGTGTTCGGCGGCGCGTACGTGGACGGCTGCCTGAGCCGGATCTCCACGGCAGCGCTGGTCAACGTGACGGCAGGGGGAGGAAGCACGGTGCCCACATTCGTGGTGGAGGCGCGCAGCGCATGAAGCCCCCTTCGCTGACCATCGGCATCGAAGAGGAATACCAGATCATCGACCCGGTCACCCGGGAGCTCAAGAGCTACATCACGGAGATCCTCAAGGAAGACTCCATGGTGCTCGGTGAGGTGAAGCCGGAGCTGCACCAGTCGATGGTGGAGGTCGGTACGAAGGTGTGCCACACGCCGGCCGAGGTGAAGGCGGAGCTGATCCGGCTGCGCCGCCTGGTCATGGGCCTCGCCGGGAAGAACGGGCTCCGGATCGCCGCCGCGGGGACGCACCCTTTCTCCTCGTGGATGACCCAGGAGATCACGCCGCTGGAGCGCTACGCCGGCGTGACGGGAGGACCTCCAGGACCTGGCCCAGCGGCTGCTGATCTTCGGCACCCACGTGCACATCGGGATCGAGGACCGCGACTTCCTGATCGACTGCATGAACGTGGTGCGCTACATGCTGCCGCACGTGCTGACGCTGTCCACCAGCTCGCCCTTCTGGCTGGGGCGGCAGACCGGGCTCAAGTCCTACCGGAGCGTGGTGTTCCGGAACTTCCCGCGCACGGGCCTGCCGCCCACCATGCATTCATGGAACGAGTTTTCGTCGATGGTCGAGGGGATGGTGAGCACCAACTGCATCCCCAACGCGTCGAAGATCTGGTGGGACGTGCGGCCGAGCTGGAGCTACCCCACGCTCGAGTTCCGCATCTGCGATGTCTGCACCCGGGTGGACGAGGCGGTCTGCATCGGCGCCATCTTCCAGGCGATCATCGCCAAGCTCTGGAAGCTGCGGCGCGACAACCTGACGTTCCGCCAGTACGGCGCCGCCTTCATCGAGGAGAACAAGTGGCGGGCGGTGCGCTACGGCCTCGACGGCAAGCTGATCGATTTCGGCAAGGGAGCGGAGCTCCCGGCGCGGGACCTGATACGGGAGCTGCTGGAGTGGTTCATCGGTGACGTGGTCGACGAGCTGGGATCGCGGACCGAGGTGGAGTATGCGTACAAGATCCTGGCGGAGGGCACGAGTGCGGACCGGCAGTTGCGGACGTTCCAGCAGACCGGGAACCTCCACTCCGTGGTAGACCAGCTGATCAGCGAGACGGAAGAAGGGGTTCGATGAGCGAGCGGAGACCACTGATCGGCGTCACGACGCAGTCCCTGCAGGCGGTGGAGGGGATCCCTCCCACCATGCCGCCGTCGTGGATCATGAATCGCATGTACCTCGACGCGCTGGTGCGGGCCGGGGCGGCGCCGATCCTCCTGCCGCTGCTGGCCGACCAGCCGAAGGTGATGCGTGAGCTGTACGAGCGGCTGGACGGGCTGCTGTTGCCGGGCGGGGTCGACATCGAGCCATCGACGTTCGGTGAGGAGCGGCACGCCCTCCTGCGGCACACCGACCCGCCGCGGGACATCGTGGAACTGCAGCTGGCGCGCTGGGCGCTGGACGACGGGATGCCGGTGCTCGGGCTCTGCCGGGGTCTGCAGATCCTCAACATCGCGGCCGGGGGCACGCTGTACCAGGACGTGCAGGCGCAGCGGTACGGGTCGCAGAAGCACGACTATCGAGCCGCCGGAGCACATGCGCGACTACCTGGCGCACGAGGTGGAACTGGTGCCAGGGTCGCGGCTGCACGCGCTGGTTGGCGCGGCCTCGGCCCCGGTCAACAGCATGCATCACCAGGGCATCCAGCGGCTGGGCGAGGGGCTCGCGGCCACGGCCCACGCGCCGGATGGGCTGATCGAGGCCATCGAAGGTGCGGGCAATGGCTTTGCGCTGGCGGTGCAGTGGCATCCCGAGTCGCTGGAGCCCCACGATGACTTCGCCCGGGCCCTGTTCCGTGAATTCGTGGCGGCAACCGGTTGACTCGACCGGTGTAGTGGATCAGTGTGGCGGGTCGTTTTCAAACCACCGGCGACAACGAGACCCCCGGAGCTATCCATGCGCGCAATGGCCGTATTGCTTTTGGCCTCCGTAGCCGTGGCGACCCGCTCGTCAGCGCAGCTGCTCACAACGCCGCCGCAGGGCATTATCCTCCCGAATTACGACCTGGTCCGTGTGGGGCAGTGGGAGGCGATCGAGTCGGGCGCGGTGATGGCCCGGACGTCGGGACCCCTGGCCAACGTCTACAATCCCGCCGGGCTTGCCAGTTCCGAAAAGACCGTGATCAATGGCAGCTCCACCGGCTACCAGTACACGCGGCTGAACCTCGAGGGCATCGGTAATAATGCGTCGGCGGGTCGGCTGGCCAATCTTGGTGGCTTCCTCGGCGTGGCTCTGGCCGAGCCGGTGATCAAGTCCGACAAGTGGCGACTGGGATTCTCGGTCTTCTCGCCGATCGGCTGGGAGCCGGGCACGCTCTCGGGCGCGGAACAGGGCGTGCTGGACGGCCAGGACGTGCTGCTCGAGTACCGCACGCAGGTGAGGCTGCGGGCTGACGTGCCGTCCATCGCAGCCGGGGTCAAGCTCTCGAAGAAGCTGCGTCTCGGCCTGGCGTTCCAGGTGCCGGTGGTGAGCGTCCGGCAGCAGCAGGCGACGTCGTCATTGGCGTTCGATGGATTGACGGCCGGGAGCATCACGCGCGCCTTCGCGGCGGACGGGAGCGTCTGGCTGGTGCGGGCCACGGGTGGCCTGCAGTGGGACGCGTCGGACAAGTTGTCGTTCGGGCTGATGGCGGAACTGCCGACGGCGCGCCTGTGGGGCAGCAGCTTCTACTCGGACGAGCGCACCGCGGCGACGGGATCGGGATTCGTGACGGCTCACTTCCGCGATCCCAACGCGCGGCTCGACTACAAGCTGCCGTTCCTGCTGGGCGGGGGCGTGGCGCTTCGGTTGGGCAAGGTAGAGATGGAGGGCGACGTACGGTGGTACTCGAGCGTGAGCCAGTTCGACATTTACGAGAGCGACAGCATCGGCGTGGCGGTGGTGGCAGAGAACCCGACAGTGGTCGCGCCGGTGACCCTGGCGCCGGTGATGCTCAACTTCCGCTCGGTGGTGAACTTCTCGATCGGAGCGCACTTCCCGCTCTCGGAACGGTGGAAAGTGCATGTCGGCTTCAATTCCGACCAGTCGCCGATGCCGAACACCGGCGAACTGTTCCGTGAGGTCGACCTGATCGGTGCCACGGCGGGTGTCTCATTCACCGTATCGCACCTGTCGGGATCGGTTGGCATCGGGCTGCAAAAAGGCAAGTCACCGGTAACGCCGGTTGCCATCGCGTCATATGTGCGGGACACACGGCTGGAGGTCACGACGTTCCAGCTGCTGTATTCCCTGACCTACGCATTCTAGGGAGTTGACGCCTCGGCACCGACAGACGAGGACGCTGCGCTGGCCGAGGCCTCGCGCAGTTCGCGGGTGAGTTCCCTGAGCCGCTCGCCCGCGGAGTCAAATGCCTCGGCGCTGAGGCCTTGAATGCGCCCTACCAATCCAGTCGCCTCGAGCAGGTAGCTCTCGAGCCGGGACCGGGCTCCCTGCACCTGGTCACGTCCAGCGAGCCAGCTTTCCACCGCAGCCGCGTTCTCCCGATTCGCGAACGATTCCATGGTCTCGTCGAGCACTGCCACGTCACGTGCGGCCTCAGCGGCCGTAGCGAGCACGGCATCGAGCTCGACGCTGAGTGCCGGTGCGACGGGAAACTCGGCATCGGGCCCGGCCACGCTTCGCGCGGCACGGACGAGTGACGCGGCGAGATTGCGCGCCGGGCCGCGTCGCAGCTCGGTCGTTGCCCGCAGGAGCGCATCGTAGCCCGCGAGCGCCGGCACGGAGGCGATCCGGTCGCCGCCGAGAATGGGCTGAGCCACGCTGCGCGCCGCGGATTTCACCAGGAGACAGAGAAACAGCACGGTAGCAAGGAGCATCCATGCAGAGTAGATGGCGCCCGCCAGCATGCCGGCCACGAGCCCCGCGGCCAGGGTCGCGAGAAAGGCAAAGGGGAGCGCTGCCCAGGCCCGCCGGGCGACAACGGTACGCGTCGGAATGCCCTGATCGGCGAACCAGGCGTTGACCGCGTCGGCACCGCCTCCAGGCAGGCGGACCAGCGCCTTCTCGCCGCGGACAGCAGCGCCAATCCAGTCCTGTGGGACGCCGGGTCCAAGAACGTCGACCAGGCGGTGGCGAAGTTCGGTGTACCCGTCATCGCTGTCCTGCGGGTCGACGAACAACAGGGCGTCGGCCAGGGGAGGAGTGGTGCCTCCACAATCCGGGCACACAACAAGTCCGAGCGGCGAAGGCCGGGTGCAGACTGCGCAGGGCGGCGACTCGACGGCGGCGGCGTTCATCGCTTCAGCTCCTGCAGCACCCGCTCTGCGTTCGACCGCCAGCCATCGGATTCGTGGTACTCGACCAGGAAGCGCTCGAGCAGGCCACGCGCGCTGGCCCGACGGCCGAGAGCGTAGTCGGCCATGCCGGCGTGATAGAGCGCCATGTAGTGGTTGGGCCAGTAGTCGACCACCATGTTCATGATGGGTCCCGCAGACCGATCATCACCGGCGTCCGCGATAGGATGTGCCACTTCGAACACGATGCCAGCGGCGCGGGCGCGATCCGGCGGGGCGAGCCGGTCGATGACGGCGCGGGCGGAGTCGAGCCGACCGCCAAGGGCGAGACATGCGGCGCCGAAGCCCTGGCCATCCAGCGTTGCAGGTGGCGGGTTGTTTCGCCATGTAAGCTCGACCTCGACGGTGTTGCAGCGCGCCTTCACCTGCGCGAACCATTGCTGGCCGGTGCCGGCCGCAACCGGCGTGGGGTGCGTAGCCGTAGCCCGGGCACTCGACGCCGGCGCGCCGAGGACGAGTATGGCACAGAAGACGACCCAGGCGAGGCCGGCGAAGTAGTGGATTCGGGTCATGGCAGGCATCCAGGATGGCAAGTTGCGTTCCGCGTGTGCGGGGGATGCCGGCCGTCCGTGAAGTTGCACACTGCGCTGGTCTTGCACGAACGCGAGGACCCGAGGTATCAAGCAAGGAAGGGTGCGGGCGGGCTGCTGTATGTCTGTCACATCGCGCCCTGATCAGGGCGAACAGGAGCAAGGCAATGAAATTTCATGCATACGGTATCCGGGCCCGCATGGCGATTGTGATGACCGCACTGGCGAGCGCGATTCCATGCGGTACGATGCAGGCGCAGAATGCCGCGCAACCGCAAGTAGCGGTCACGCCCGCGACTCCTGCTACACCCGTCACCGTAGCCGACCTGGTGGCGCCGATTGCGCTGTATCCCGATCAGCTGCTGGGACAGGTGCTCACGATTTCGGCCACGCCGCAGGAGGTCCTGGATCTTGGTAACTGGCTGATCGAGAACGACACGCTGACCGGCAGCAAGGCCCAGGATGCGGCGAAGACGGCGGGATTCTCGACCAGTGCGCAGTACCTCGCGCTGTTCCCGCAGGTGGTGGACAACATGTGCCAGCAACTCGACTGGACCACACAGCTGGGTGATGCGTACACCGACAACGCCAAGAGCGTGATGGCGGCGATCCAGACGAAGCGCGCCGAGGCAGTGAAGGCAGGCACGCTCAAGACCAGTTCGCAGATGACGGTGAACACGAAGAAGGCCGACGACGGCAAGTCGTACATCGAGATCATGCCGACCGATCCCAAGGTGATCTACGTGCCGGTCTACAACCCGGTGAACGTGTATGTCACCAATCCGGCGCCGGCGGCGGCGGCTCCGACTACGGTGACGAATACCACCGTCGTGGTACAGCAGCAGCAATCGGGGGTCAGCTCAGGTGAGGCGGTGGGCATCGCGCTGTTGTCATTCGGGGTCGGAATGGCGGTGGGTGCGTCGATCAACAACAGTTACTACCCGTACCCGATGTGGGGGTACGGCGGGATGTACTATGGCGGGCATCCCTACTATCCACCACCGTACCGTCCGCCGTACTACCCGGGGTATCACCCGGCCTACGGCTATCATCCGCCGGCGAACTATCACTGGAACCAGGTGAACCGGCAGACGAATATCACGATCAACAACAACAACTACTACAACAAGATCAACAACAACAGCAATAACAGGGCACGCACGACGAACGCGAATCGTCCGGGGCAAGTAGCCAACAACGACCGGGCCGGTGGCGCCAGCCGACCGGGCGGGGCAGGTGCGGGCGAATACAAGGGCGCGCGCCCCTCTACGTCGAACACCAGGCCTGGTGGGAACACAGCCGCAGCGAACACGCGGCCCGCAGGCGGAGGCGTCGAGCGGCCCAGTGCTGGCGGCGGTGCCGCCACTCGCCCGACTGCCGGGGCCAGCGATCGCGGCTACGGCGGCGGTTCTGGTGGCGCCAGCGCTGCCAATCGGCCTTCAACTCAGCCGTCGCGTCCCGCGCCGCAATCTCAGCCGAGCCCACAGGGTGGCGGCGCGTTCGGGTCGGCAGGCGGCGGGAGCGGCAGTAGTGCGCATGCGGCCAGCAGTCGCGGCCGTGCGAGCACCGGGGCGCCGCCGGCGCGGAGTGGTGGTGGTGGCGGTGGTGGCGGTGGGAGGAAGCGCTAATGCACAGACATCCAGGCGGGTTCATCGGTCTGGGCGCGCTGCTGTTCGTGGCGGGCTGCGGCAAGAGCGAGGCGTCCGGCGGGCAAAAGGCGTTCAAGACACCGGATGAAGCGGTCACGGCGTTCGTAGCCGCGGCACGGGCCAACAACACGGCCGCGCTCGATTCCATGCTGGGGCCGGGAGGGGCGCAGATCGTCACGTCGAGCGACACGATCGCAGACCGGGCGGAGCGGGCGCGGTTCGTCGAGCGGTACGATGAAAAGCATGAGCTGGTCGACGACGGCACCGATACGCTGACGCTCAACGTCGGGGCCACCGACTGGCCGCTGCCGATGCCGCTGGTGAAGACGGGAGACAAGTGGCACTGGGACGGAGAGGCGGGGAAGCAGGAAGTGTTCTACCGCCGCATCGGCCACAATGAGCTCAAGGCCATCGCGGCGTGTCGGGCTGTCGTGGATGCGCAGCAGGACTACGCCGCGGCGTCGCACGACGGGAAGCCGGCGGGGACCTATGCCCAGCATATCATCAGCCGGCCCGACAAGCGGGATGGGCTGTACTGGGCAACGAAGGAGGGCGAGCCGCCGAGTCCGCTGGGTCCCGCGATCGCGGCGGCGGGGAGCGAGGGCTACGACACGTCGGGGGCTCGCACGCCATTCCGCGGCTACTACTACCGGATGGTGCCCAATGGCGCGGGGTGGGGCGTGGTGGCCTATCCGGCGGACTATCGCCAGAGCGGGGTCATGACCTTCCAGGCGAGCGAGACGGGCGTGGTGTACCAGAAGGACCTGGGCGACAGCACGGCCGCGGTGGCCCAGGCCATGAAGGGCTACGCGGTGGACGGGAGCTGGACGGAGGTGCCATCGGACCAGTGAGGGTCGGGCAGAGCCCACCGCGGAGGAACCAGAAGCGTAAGGAGGAACTGCGACAGCGGTTGGTGGTGAAGAGCGGGCCCCGCACGTTGCGAGCGTCGCGGGGCCCCTGTAGCTTCCCGCCCCGATGCCTACCCGCACTGCAGTAATGGACGACCGGGCCATCGCGCGCTGCCTCGCGCGGATGGCGTCGGAAATCGTCGAACGGGCCCGGGGCACGGAACAGCTCGTCATCGTCGGCATCCAGCGCCGAGGGGTTGAGTTGGCCGCCCGCCTCAAGCGGCTCATCGACGACTCGGAATCCTCCCATATCGCCTTCGGCAAGCTCGACATCACGCTCTACCGCGATGACCTTCAGGCAATCGGCCCCCGGCCGATGGTCGGGGAGACGCAGCTGCCGGAGCTGGACGGGAAGACGGTCGTCATTGTCGATGACGTCCTCTATAGTGGCCGGACGGTGCGTGCCGCCCTGGACGAGTGCGCCGACTTCGGGCGGCCGCGCCGGATCCTGCTCTGCGTGCTGATCGACCGCGGCGGCCGGGAACTGCCGATCCAGGCCGACATCATCGGGGTCACCGTCAGCACCAGCCCGGCGGACCGGGTGGACGTGATGGTGCGCGAACTCGACGGCGAAGACGCCGTCGCCGTCGTGCGAGGCACCTGATGCCGACTCCCCTGGGCAAGGACCTCACCGCGCTCGAGTACCTCTCGGCCGACCAGATTCGCCTGATCCTCGACACCGCCGAACCGTTCAAGGAAGTGAGCGAACGGCAGATCAAGAAGGTGCCGGCGCTCCGCGGCAAGACCATCGTCAACCTCTTCTTCGAGTCATCGACCCGCACGCGCATCTCCTTCGAATTCGCGGAGAAGCGGCTGTCGGCCGACACGGTGAACGTGGCGAGCACGGGCTCGTCGGTGAGCAAGGGTGAGACGCTGGTCGACACCGCGCGAAACCTCGAGGCGATGCACATCGACATGGTCGTGATCCGTCACCCTGCGTCAGGGTCGGCTGAGTTCCTGGGGAAGCGGATCCGCTCGAGCGTGATCAACGCGGGCGACGGGAAGCACGAGCACCCGACACAGGGTCTGCTCGACATCCTGACCCTGCGGGACAAGTTCGGGAAGATCGAAGGGCTCAAGGTCGCCATCTGCGGCGACCTGCTGCACAGCCGGGTGGGCCGAAGCAACATCCACGGGTTGCTCAAGCTCGGGGCGGAGGTCGCGGTGTGCGGGCCGGCCTCGCTGCTGCCGCGCGACGTGGAATCGCTCGGCGTGACCGTGATCCCCCACATCGAGGACGCGATCCAGTGGGCGGATGCCCTCAATATCCTGCGACTGCAGCTGGAACGGATGACGGCGGGCTACATCCCGTCGCTCCGGGAATACAACCGGGTCTTCGGTCTCTCGACGGCGCGGCTCGACCGGGCGCCCAAGGACCTGGTGATCATGCACCCCGGCCCGATGAACCGCGGGTGTCGAGATCGACAGCGAAGTGGCCGATGGCCCGCACAGCGTGATCCTGCCGCAGGTGACGAATGGTGTCGCCGTGCGCATGGCGGTGCTCTACCTGCTGGCGGGCGGGGCACCCGACTGGGCCCAGGCGGGAGGTAGCGAATGAGCCGGCCGATTCTGCTCCGGGGTGGGCGGGTCATCGATCCCTCGCGCGGGTCGGATGGCGTAGCCGACGTGCTGCTTCAGGGCGGCCGGATCGAATCGGTGGGACTCAATATTTCACCGCCTGACGGCACGCAGGTGGTGGAGTGCGGCGGCAAGGTGGTGGCGCCCGGGCTCATTGACGTGCACGTGCACCTGCGGGAGCCGGGCCAGGAAGATCTGGAAACGGTGGCGACCGGTGCAATGGCGGCGGTGGCCGGCGGTTTTACCGGCATCTGCGCCATGCCGAATACCGATCCCGTGTGCGACAATCAGGGCGTGGTGGGCTTCGTGATCGCGCAGGCCCAGCGCGCGGCGAAAGCGCGAGTCTACCCCATCGGAGCGGTGTCCCTGGGGCAGAAGGGGCAGCAGCTCGCGGAGTTCGGCGAGCTCGTGGGCGCCGGGGCCGTGGCGGTCAGCGACGACGGCAAGCCGGTGGCGTCGAGTCACCTCATGCGCATGGCGCTCGAGTATGCCAAGACCTTCGGCATCCCGGTGGCCGACCACTGCGAAGACCCGACGTTATCGGCGGGCGGCTCGATGCACGAGGGCATCATCTCGACCCGGCTCGGGCTCAAGGGCATCCCGGCGGCGGCGGAAGAGATCATGGTGGCGCGGGATATCCTGCTGGCGGAACTGACCGGCGGGCACGTGCATCTCTGTCACATGTCGACCCGTGGCTCGGTCGAGCTGATCCGCCGGGCCAAGGATGCCGGGCTTCGGGTCACCGCCGAGGCATGTCCCCATCATTTCGCGCTGACGCACGAGAGCTGCCTGGGCTACAACACCAACGCCAAGATGAATCCGCCACTGCGGGAGGATCTTGATCGGGAGGCGATCCGCCAGGGGCTCAAGGACGGAACCATCGACGTGATCGCGACCGATCACGCGCCGCATCATTACGACGCCAAGGAGCGCGAGTTCGACGACGCGCCCAACGGGATCATCGGGCTCGAGACGGCGTTCGGACTCGCGATGGCGGAGCTCGTCACTACCGGCCTGCTGTCGCTGCCTGACCTGTTGCTCCGCATGAGCACCACTCCGGCTCGCACGTTCAACCTGCCCGGTGGCACGCTGGCGACCGGCGCGCCCGCGGATGTGGTGGTACTGGACCCGACCGTGCAGTGGGTGGTGCAGCCGGAGGCCTTCTACTCCAAGAGCCGGAACACCCCGTTCTCCGGCCGGACGCTGACGGGCCGGGCCGAGCTGACGATCGTCCGGGGTCAGGTGGCCTTCCAGCGGACGTCCTGAGACAGAATTACATTGGAGCCTGGTGCACCGGCATTGCGCGGTGGCCGCCGCCTGCCGGTACTGGTCCCTGTGACCTAATTCTCTGTGAGAGGGTTCGCGATGGCTGATACCGATTCCCCCCTGGCGCAGGTAGATCACCTGCTGCAGCAGCGGGAACAGTACGAGCAGTGGCTTGCCCGCCTCGATGGAACCGGTTCCAAGGCGCCAGATGCCGTGCGACAGAAGGTCCGTGGGGACTACCAGGGCCGGCTCGATGCCGTGCTGGTCGAGTTGCGCTCACACGCGTCCGCCGTCGAGGGGGCACTGGCCGGTCATAACGAGGCGATGGCGTCGCTCGAGGCACGCCAGACCGACATCCAGGAGCGGCTCGCCGAGGCGGAGATCCGCCACGCGGTTGGAGAGTACACCGATGACGAGTGGGGCGCGGTAGGGGCGGAGGCGGAAGCGGCGCTCGAGGAGATGGGCCGGCGGATCGCGGTAGAGCAGGGGGAGATCACGCGGTTGTCCGCAGTGCTGCAGCTGGTGGCCAAGCCCGCCACGCCACCGTCAGCGCCGGTTCCCGCGCCCACATTGAGGGTTGCTACGCCGATGCCGGAGCCAGCGTCCGAGCCCGAACCGCCGCCGGCCCCGTCCGGCGCACCGCGATTCGTTCCGAAGACGCCCGGCGCCATGCCGCGTGCGGGGGGAACCATGCCCGCGCCACCCAAGCCAGCGCCGGTGGACGAACTGGCCTTTCTCAAGTCGGTGACGGGGGAACAGCAGATCCCGCGGAAGCCGCCGCCGCCGCGGAAGAGTGACAGCGGACCGATGCGCGCCATCGATATCGGCCAGGAGCCGCCGGCGGTGGCGGTGGACAGCGAGAGCAGCGACGCGTCACCCGCCGCGCGTCCCGGTGCGGCGGCAAACGTGAAGACGCTCAAGTGCGGGGAATGCGGGACACTCAATCGTCCGACGGAGTGGTACTGCGAGAGATGCGGAGCTGAGCTCGCAGCCCTGTAGAAGCGCGTGAACAGTGAACCGTAAACAGTTAACGGGGGCCCCGAATCCGGAGCCCCCGTTCACATTTCACCGTTAACCATTCACGCAGTCAATCGGCTTACTTCGTCGCCCCCATCTTTGCCACAGCCTTCGCCAGCCGGCTCTTCTGCCGGGCGGCGGTGTTGCGATGAATGAGGTTCTTGCGGCCGGCGCGATCGAGCACCTTCTGGGCGGCTTCGAACGCCTTGGCGGCTTCGTCGGCGGTGCCCGCAGAGCGGACCTTCTTGACCGCGTTACGGAGCTGGCTGCGCTGAGCCCGGTTGCGCTCGGTGCGCGTCTTCGTTTGCCGCATGGCCTTCTTGGCCGACTTGGTTCGTGGCACCATCAACCTCGGTTCAAAAGCGTTCAAGTGCTGATCAGAGGCGGGGATATATAGCCCTGACCCCCACCCCGGTCAAGCGCGGGCGGCGTTTCGGCTGGCAGCCCGGGCCATTAGCTTACCCCTTCGAAAGTTGGCTTCCAAAGCCTGGGCCTTGCCTGCCCCCGGACCTCCCACGAGCGGGACCACGACCCTGGACGCTTCATCGCTCGCGACATTCGTCATCGCCTTTCCCGCCCTGATCTTTTCCCTGGTGGCGCACGAGTACGCCCATGCGGTGGCGGCATACCGGCAGGGCGACGATACGGCGTATATGCTCGGCCGGATCACGCTCAACCCGTTGCCGCACATCGATCCGATCATGAGCATCGCGTTCCCGGCCCTGACATTCCTGCTGTCGAAGGGAACCCTGGTCTTCGGCGGGGCCAAGCCGGTGCCGGTCAACCCGCGGAAATACCGGAACTACAAGCGGGGTGACATCATCGTGTCGGTGGCGGGCGTGGCCACGAACTTCGTGCTCTGCTTCGTGTTCGCGCTGCTGTTCGTGCTGATCGGGCTGGTGGCGCGGACGACGCCCGACATGGTGAGCGTGTTCGACGCGGCGCAGCGCATGATGATGTGGGGCGTATGGCTCAACCTGCTGCTCTGCTTCTTCAACTTGATCCCGATCCCGCCGCTCGACGGGTCGCATGTCTTCTATTACCTGCTGCCGCCGGCGTGGGGCGCCAAGTACCGGGAGCTGAACCGGTTCGGATTCATCCTCGTGCTGGTGCTGGTGTCGTTCCTCCGGCCGGTGCTGGCGTGGTTCCTGACGCCGGCATTCCTGCTGCTCAACGCGATCATCCATGCCATTGCCCCGTTCGCGGTGGGTGACGGACTTCGGATCTTCGGATGACCACGGACGCTCCCACCATTGCCCTTGGCGCCACGCCGGGGTTCGTGGTCCAACTTGACCGGTTCAACGGTCCGCTCGACCTGTTGCTGCACCTCTTGCGGGAACAGCAGATCGAAATCTCCGACATTCCCATCGCGCAGATCGCCGACCAGTTCCTGGGGGTGATCCACGAGCTCGGCCTCAACCAGGCCGCAGACTACCTGGACATGGCAAGCCGTCTCGTGCGGCTCAAGGCGCAGATGCTGCTGCCGCGCCGCTCGGAAGAAGATGGCTGGGAGGATCCGCGCGCGGAGCTGGTACGGCGGCTGCTGGAGTATCAGCAGATCAAGGAGATCGCGCTCTGGCTCCAGCGACAGGCCGACCGGCGCGCGCTGCAGTTCGCCCGCGCCTTCTTGCCGGCTCCGCCGGAACTGCCGCCGCCGCCGCTTGAGGTGAGCCTGGTGGACCTCCTCGCGGCGGTGGACCGGGTGGTGAACGGCATCCCGACACCAGTGATGCACCGCGTGATCGCCCGGCCGCTCAATGTCGAGGGCGCCACCATGCGCATCGAGTCGCTCCTTCGCGAGCAGCCCGAGATCACCTTCCGCGAGGCGCTCGGCCCGCGCCCCACGATCGTGGACGTGCTCTCCACTCTTCTTGCCCTGCTCGAACTCGCGCGACGCGGCCTGCTGCGCGTTGCCCAGGACGTTCCTTTTGCCGCCATGGTGATCCGCCGTGAATCCCCTCTCCCAGCTGATTGAAGCGGCGCTGTTCAGCGCGCCGCGTCCCCTGACGGTCGAGGAGCTGGCGACGCTCGATGCGGACGCGACCCTGGCCGACGTCCGCACCGGGCTCGACGAGCTCAAGGAACTGCTCGACTTCGGGCAGCATGGGGTGGAACTGGTCGAGATGGCCGGAGGCTGGCAGATCCTGACCCGTCCGGCGCTCGCGGAAGCGATCGAGCGGGCTCAGTTCGCGGTGCGGACGCCACGGCTCACCGGGGCGGCACTCGAGACTCTCGCGATCATTTCCTATCGCCAGCCGGTGGGACGAGCGGAGATCGAGGAGATCCGGGGGGTATCCGCCGGTGGTGTCCTGCGCTCGTTGCAGGAGCGCGGACTGATCGAGGTGGTCGGGCGGAGCGAGGCACTGGGACGCCCACTCCTCTATGGCACCACCCCGTCATTCCTCGAACTGCTCGGGCTGCGCGACCTCGCGGACCTGCCCAGGGCGGATGAGCTCATGATTGCGCTGCATCCGCCAAAGGCCGAGACCACGGGCCCGGATGACGCCGCAGCCTATGTGGAGGCGGAGTCGTGAGTGACAACAAGGCAGGACGAGGACGCGGTCCGCGCCGGCCGGGCAGGACCGGGATCGCGAAGGGTCCGGCCGAGCCGTCGCGGCCCAAGTCGGCCGGGCGAAGGCCCCCGAGGTTCAAGGCGGAGAAGCCGGCGTCCGCCGAGATGCGAGTGCAGCGGGCGCTGGCCCAGGCCGGCGTCGCTTCGCGGCGCCAGGGCGAGGAGCTGATCAAGTCGGGCAAGGTGCGGATCGACGGCAAGGTGGCCGAGCTCGGCAGCAAGGTGAACCCGTCCAAGCAGAAGATCACGGTGAACGGCCGGGTGGTGAAGGCGGTAGCCAAGCGCTGGCTCGCCTTCCACAAGCCGCTTGGCATCGTGACCACGGCGGACGATGAGCAGGGCCGCCAGACGGTATTCGACCTGATCCCCGACCATGCGGGGCTGACATATGTCGGCCGGCTCGACGTCATGACGACCGGCCTGCTGCTGCTCACCACCGACGGCGAGGCGGTGCACCGCCTGACGCATCCGCGCTATCATATTCAGCGGAAGTACACGGCGCTGGTGCATGGGCGCACGACCGCCGAGCTGAACAATGTGATCAAGGAAAACGTAGTGCTTGATGGCCGACCGGTGATCCCGCGCGACGTGCGGGTCCGGCCGGGCAAGGACGGCCGAAGCATCATCGACGTGACGTTCGAGGAGGGGCGCAACCGGCTGGTGCGCCGCTGGTGCGAAGCGATGGGGCTCAAGGTGGAACGGCTGGCACGGCTGAGCTATGGCCCGGTGCGGCTGGGCGACCTGCCGCCGGGTCGATACCGGCCGTTGCTGCCGCAGGAGGAGAAGGACCTGTACCGGGCCATCGGGTTGATGGAGTCGTGAAAATCTCTAACCGTGTGATGTCATGACCGCACCACAGCCGCAACGTCGTCCTGCCGAGCCCCTCCGCCCTTCCGCGGCGCGCGTCGATCTCGCCGCCGAGAGCGCCCGGCTGCGCCTGGCGCTCGACGAGGTGTCGAAGCGAATCGTTGGCCAGGACATGATGGTGGAACGGTTGCTCATCGGCATGCTGACCGGCGGGCACATCCTGCTGGAGGGCGTGCCCGGCCTGGCCAAGACGCTCGCAGTGCGCACGCTGGCGGAGATCATCCACGCCAGCTTTTCGCGCATCCAGTTCACGCCCGACCTGCTGCCCGCGGACGTGATCGGCACGATGATCTACGACCAGAAGAACCAGGATTTCTACGTGAAGAAAGGCCCCCTCTTCGCGCAGATCGTGCTGGCCGACGAGATCAACCGCGCCCCGGCCAAGGTGCAGGCGGCGCTGCTGGAAGCGATGCAGGAGCGTCAGGTGACCATCGGCGGCAACTCCTTCCGCCTGGAAGAGCCGTTCCTCGTTCTGGCCACCCAGAACCCGATCGAGAGCGAAGGCACCTACCCGCTCCCCGAGGCGCAGCTCGACCGGTTCATGCTGAAGGTGCACGTGGGATACCCCAGCCGGGACGAGGAGCGCGAGGTGCTGACGCGCATGAGCACCGGGCATGACATCCCGGTGACGCGAGTGCTCGAACCGGTCGAGATCCTCAAGTTCCGCGCGCAGATCGCCGACGTGTACATGGACCAGAAACTGGTGGACTACATCGTAGACCTGGTGCGCGCCACGCGGGAGCCAGGGGCGGTGGGTCTGCAGGACCTGAAGCCACTGGTCGCGTTCGGGGCGTCTCCCCGGGCGACGCTGGCGCTGGCATCGGCGGCCCGTGCGCATGCGTTCCTCCGCGGGCGCGCGTACGTCATCCCGGAGGACGTTCGCGCGCTTGCCCCCGACGTGCTGCGGCACCGGGTGGTGCTGACGTTCGAGGCCGAGGCGGAGGACACGACGAGTGATGATGTCATACAACGAGTCCTGGGGGCGGTCCGCGCTCCATGATCGCAAAGGAACAGCGTGAACGGTAGACAGTGAACGGTGAACAGGAACCGCAATCGCCCCTCTCCTGTTCACCGTTTACCGTTCACCGTTTACGCCGTCATCTCCCATGACCGCTGTATCTCCCGAGATCATGAAGCAGGTCAAGGGCATCGAGCTTCGCACGCGGGGGCTGGTGTCGGCCCTGTTCGCGGGCGAATACCGCTCGGTCTTCCGGGGCCAGGGAATGGAGTTCGCGGAGGTACGGGCGTACGAGCCGGGCGACGACTTCCGCAGCATCGACTGGAACGTGTCGGCCCGCCTCGCGAGCCCCTACGTCAAGACGTACACCGAGGAGCGCGAACTCACGCTGATGCTGGTGGTCGACCAGTCGGGTTCCACCCGGGTGGGTGATCCGGTGAGCAAGGTGGGGCTCGAGGTGGAAGTGGCTGCGGTGCTCGCGCTGGCGGCGGCATACCAGAACGACCGGGTCGGCGCGCTGCTGTTCGCAGAAGAAGTGGAGCATGTGGTGCCGCCGCGGAAGGGGCGACGGCATGCGCTCCGCGTGATCCGCGACCTGATCGCGTTCTCACCGGCCTCCCGGAAGACGAACCTGGGTGCAAGCCTCACGTACACCGGCCGCCTGCTGCGGCATCGCAGCATCGTCGTCATCCTCTCCGACTTCCTTGCCACCGACTGGGAGAAACCGCTGCGCCGGCTCGCGGCACGACATGAGGTCGTCGCCGTGACAGTGGATGATCCGCGGGAGCGCACGCTGCCGGACGCGGGTGTGCTGTGGCTCGAGGACGCCGAGACGGGCCAGCTGGTGCAGGTGGATACGAAGGGATGGCGAACCCGCGATGCCCTTGCACGGCATGCCGAGCGCCGCCGGCTCGAGCGGGCGCGCATGATCACGTCCGCGGGCGTGGACCAGGTAGCCCTGATGGCGGGGCAGGACTATGCACAGGTCCTGCGACGGGCCTTCGCGGCTCGCGCCCGCAGGCTGCATCGCGGATGATCCTGCTATTCCTGGCGCTGCTGCAGCAGGGTGCACCGACCGTGGGTGACACCATCTGGCTTGCCCGCACCGTGGCCGTGCCGCCGGGGAGCGCGGTGCGGCCCGCCGCGTGGAACCCGACCGGCGACCTGGAAACCCTCGGGCCGCCGCGAGTCACCAGTCGGTGGGACTCGGTGGAGATCGCATATCCCGTGGTTGTCTGGCTGCCGGGCTCCCGCACGGTGGACGTGCCGGGTCCGCTGCTGTTGCTCTCTGGCGGAGGGGTCGACTCCATTCCGGCGGAGCGCATGACGGTCACTGTCGCCAGCATCCTGCCAGTCGGGGTGCCCGATTCGCTGCTCAAGATCCAGCCGGCGTCACAACCCGTGGTACGAGGCGAGCGCACATTGCGCTCGCTGCTGGCACTTCTGTTGCTGACGGTGCTCGCGCTCGTTCCGATTCACCTTCTCTGGCGCCGGCGCGGCAAGCCGGCGCCGCGCGTCCCGATATCACCCGCAACGGCACCGGCGCTGCCGCTCGAGCGCTGGGCGGACGCGGGTGAGGTGCGGGTAGTGCTGGCCGCGGCGACATCGTCGCTGCGCGACGCAATTGCGCGCATCGTACCCGAGGCCTCGACGGCGGTGGACCTGCCGCAGGTGCTCGCGGCGGTGCGTGCATCCCGGCCCGACTGGCCTCACGACGAAATCGGCGACGTGCTCGGAGCCCTCGAAGAGGCCCGCTTCACCCCCGAGGCGTTCCCCGACGCAGCGGGCCTGGCGATCTGGGCGCAGACCCTGGCCGCACGACTCACAAAGGCGGCTGCGTGAGCTTCGCGCGCCCACTCCTGCTGCTCCTCTTGCTGCTGCTGCCGCTGTGGTGGTGGGCTCGCCGGAAGCGGCGCGTCACGGTCGCGTTCAGCGACGTGGGGATGGTGGCATCGGACGCGCGGCCGGCGTGGTGGACCCGGCTTCCGCCCGTGCTTCGTTCCATCGTCCTCATCGCCTGGATCGTGGCGGCAGCAGGTCCGCAGGTGGGCGGCAGTACCGTCGAGGAGAAAAGAGAGGGAATCGCGATCGCGATCACGATCGACATCTCCAGCAGCATGCTGGCCGAGGATTTTGCGCCCTCCAACCGGCTCGAGGTAGCGAAGCAGCAGGCCGTCGAGTTTGTGCAGGGACGGAAGGCCGATCGCATCGGCCTGGTGGCGTTCGCGGGTGAGGCCCTGACCCAGGTGCCGGTGACGCTCGACTACGCGGTGGTGGTGCAGGCGATCGAGGGCCTGCGGATCGGGAGCCTGGAAGACGGCACGGCGATCGGCAGCGGCCTGGCCACGGCGGTGAACCGGCTGCGCCGCACACCGGGCAAGTCGAAGGTGATACTGCTACTCACCGATGGCGAGAACAACCGCGGGCGGATCGACCCCCGGACCGCCGCCGCCACCGCCGAGGCGTACGGAATCAAGGTGTACACGATCGGCGTGGGCACCGATGGCGAGGCGCGCATCCCCACGGGGCGCGGCATCGGCGGGCTCCGTTACGAGGTGCTCCAGGTCAACATCGACGAGGATCTGCTGCGCGAGATCGCCGGGAAGACCGGCGGCAAGTATTTCCGCGCCCGCGACAGCGAGGCACTGAGCCGCATCTTCCACCAGATCGACGCCCTGGAAAAGACTCCAGTCACCGTTACCCGCTACGCCCGGTACGACGAAGTGATCCAGCCGTTCGTGATCGCGGGGCTCGTGGCGCTCCTGCTCGAGCTGGCGTTATCCGCTACGGTCGCGGTGCGGGTGCCATGACCTTCGAGACCCCTCTATTGCTCGCGGCCGCGCCGATCCTGGGCGGATTGCTGCTGGCGGGCGCGTGGCTCGCGCGCCGCAGGCGCGTCGCCGCGGCGTCAGCCTGGTCGTCGGCGCTCGGCAACCTGGCGCGGGGACGCGCGCGCTGGACGCCGGCGGTGCTTGCGGTCGGGGGCGCGCTGGCTGCCGTCGCCTTCGCCGGTCCGAGGGGCGGGCCGCGCAGTGTCGTGTCCGAGAGCCGGGCGCTGGACCTCGTCATCGCCGTCGATGTAAGCCGCTCGATGCTCGCCGAGGATGTGGCGCCAAGCCGGCTGCAGCGGGCCGTGAGGGAGGCGCGGCGACTGGTGGAGGATCTCCAGGGCGACAGGCTGGGACTCATCGCGTTCGCGGGCAAGAGTTACATCCTCGCGCCGCTCACGGTGGATGGGGGCGCCGTCGAGATGTACCTCGATGCGCTCGACCCGGACATCGCATCGGAGGGAGGCACCAGCCTGTCGGCGGTGCTGCGGCAGGGTTCGGAGCTGCTCACCGCGACGCGCGATGGCGCTGATCGGGTGCTCGTGGTGTTCACCGATGGCGAGGCCCACGACTCGCTGGACGATGCGCTGGTGGCGGCGCGTTCGCTGGCCCGGCAGGGCATCACGCTGATCCTGGTGGCCGAGGGCGGCACCGAGCCGGTGCGGATCCCGATCCGTGACCAGTCGGGTGCATTGCTCGAGTACAAGCTGGACGAGAACGGCGAAGTGGTGCGCACACGGCGGAGTGACGAGGCGCTGCGGGCGGTTGCGGAGGCGGCAAAGGGCTCCGTGGTCGCGTCCGAACTGCCGGATCAAGCGGGAGCGACGCGAGAACTGGTCTCGACATTGCGACGCAGCGCTTCACGCGAGAGCCGCACCGCCGACCTCGAGCCCCTTGCCTGGATTCCGATTCTCGTCGCGGCGGTTCTGTTGATGCTCGATACCTGGCGCCAGCGGTCGGGTGCACTGGTGGGGATCCTGCTGATGCTCACGGCGACCGATGCGTCTGCCCAGCGTCCGTCGCCCGGCGAGCGCAAGCTCACCTCGGGCGATACCTCGGCGGCGGCGGCGGCGTTCCTCAGGGAGGCAGCCTGGGCGTCGAGTGACACGGCATTGTACGATGCGGGCACCGCGGCCCTCGCGACCGGCGATCTCGAGGCGGCTCATTCGGCACTTACCCTGGCGGCCAAGTCGGTGGACCCTGGACTGCGATACCGGGCGCTGTACAACCTCGGCGTCGCGTCACTGATGGCGGCACGGGCCGATTCAGCCAAACGGGAGGCGATGACGCAGGAGGCAATTGATAACCTGCGTGAGGCACTGCTGCTCACGCCCAACTCCGAGCGGGCCAAGTGGAATCTCGAACTGGCCGAACGGATGCGCCCGCCGCCGACCGGCGGCGGCGGTGGCGGCCAGAGCGGCGGGCCGTCGAAGCCACAGCCGCAACAGGCGACACCGACCCCGTCGAGCGGGGGGCTCAACAAGAGCCAGGCAGAGCAGATCCTCAGCTCGATGGAGCGGGAGGAACTCGGCACACAGATGGCGCGGCAGCGGAAGCTGCGGGCGCCGCCACCGCCGGGGAAGGACTGGTGATGCTGGCACTGCTGTTACTGCTGCAGCAGGGGCCCGGGCTGACGCTCACCGCGACGGTTGACCGCCCCCGCCTCAACGTAGGCGAGGATGTCGTGCTTACCATCGTCGGTGGCGGTCGGACGGCCGACGCCGTGCAGTTCGACTTGCCGGCGTTCAGCGGCTTCGCGCTCATCTCACGGAGCGAAAGCAGTGAGGTCACGTTCGGGGTCGAGCGGGCGCGGATCACCACGCTCGAGCTCAGGCTTCGCGCCGTGCGCGCGGGGAGCTATGCCTTCGGGCCGATCCGGATACAGCAGGGTACCGCCCAGGCGAGTATCGACGGTCCCGATGTGGAGGTGACAGAGAATGCGGCTGCGGGGATGGTGGCGCTCAACCCCCGCGTACGCGACCTCGTGGCGCGCGCCCCGCCGCCCAGGACGGGATCCGGTGCAAGCGTGCAGGTCGTGCTGTCCCGCGACACGGTACTCGTCGGTGAGCAGGTCGATGTGCTCACCGCCGCTTGGTTCTCGCGGGAGCTCCGCGGCCGGTTGCGGCGCCAGCCGCGATTCGAACCGCCGGTGCTCGCCGGCGTGTGGGCCTTTCCGCAGACGGCGTTGCCTGGTATCGCTGCAAGCAAGCGCGTGGGCGACAAATGGTACGACCTTTTCGTACTGTACCAGGTGGTGTTTCCGCTGGCACCCGGGGCCCTGACCATCCCACCGGTGACGCTCACGTACGAAATCCCGGTCGCGATGCAGTTCTTCAGCCAGGACGAGCGCTACACGGTATCCAGTCCGGAGCGGACCCTGACGGTCCTGCCGTTGCCCACGGCCGGGCAGCCGCCCGGCTTCGCCGGTGCCACCGGCGTCAACCTCAAGCTCGAGCGGCAGATCACGCCTGCGACGGCGCGTGCCAACGAAGCGGTGAACGTAGAGGTGGCGGTACGCGGGGAGGGCAACGTGGCGCTCTGGCCGGTGCCGGAGATCACCTGGCCAGCCGGCACCAGGGCATATGCCGAGGGGTCCAGCGAGGAGATGCAGCCGGTGGCCGGGCGCCTCGCCGGGGTGAAGCGGTTCAAGTTCGTGGTCGTGCCGACGCAGTCTGGCGTCTTGTCGGTGCCTGCGGTGAGCTATCCGTATTTCGATTTTTCGCGGCGAGGCTACGTCGTTCCCACCCTTGCAGCTATCGGAGTCGCGGTGGCAGCGGGCAAGGAGGCCGCGGCGGCGCGATCGATGCCACCGCCACTCCTGCCGGCGCGCGGGGCACCTCTTGCCGATCAGATACGTGACGGTTTGACCGAGTGGGGCTGGGCGGCGGTGCTGGTGCTCCCACCCCTCGTGGTCCTTGGCCTGGCGCTGCGGCGCCGTCGCCGGCCCAAGTCCGTGCCCGCCCGCCGCCGGGCCGACGATCCGTCGCTGGCGCTCGACCGCGCGCTGATGAAACTCCTGCCTCGTGAGGACATCGCCACCTCCGATCGGCTGGTGCCGGCATTGCGGGCCGTCGGGTTCGACGTGCAGACCGCCCACTCGATCGCGTCGCTCCGGGACGCAGTGCAGGGTCATCGCTATGGACCGCCCGGGCGGGGCGGCCCGCCGGATCAGGAAGCGCTCGACCGCGCGATCGGCTGGATCCGTGACGCGCTCAGCAGCCGGCCAGCGGGCACGGTGGCGCTGCTGCTCGTCGCGGTCGTATCGCTCGGCACGGCACAAGCGGTGCCCGACAGCCTCTACGCGGTGGGTGCGCTCAGCCGCGCGGAGGAAGCTTTTCACAAGGCGATCGCCCGCGCGCCGGATGATCCGGCGCTCTGGTACGGTCTCGGCGCATCGCGGTATCGCCAGGGCAAGGACGGCGCGGCGGCGGCGGCATGGCTCACGGCTCTCCGGCTCGCCCCGCGCGACGCCACCATCCGCCGCGCGATGCTCCTCACGCCGCCCCCCGACCAGGCGAGCGCGGCGCGCCGCAGCGTCCCACCTTTCACGGCAGCGGAGGCCATGCTGCTTGCCGCAATCTGCTGGGTCATCGGCTGGGGATTGTTCCTCGCGCCGCAGCGGAATACCCGCCGGTTCGCCCCCGTGTTGCTGGTGCTGGGATTGGTGATGGGCGCAGTGGCTGGGTTCACCTGGTGGTGGGACCGCCGCCCTATCGCACTCGCCGTGTCGGATACGCCACTCCGTGCGTCCCCGCACGGGCGCGCCACGATGATTCGTACGCTGCCGTCGGGTACGGCGGTGGTGGTGGAACGCGAGCAGCAGGGCTGGGTGCTGGTGCGTGGCGCTGGCAAGGAACTGGGCTGGCTTCCGCGCGGCGCGATCGCCCCCGCGGGCGAGTAGATTCTCCGCGTGACATTTCCTACTACATCGACACGCCGAATTGCCATCCTTCCGGACGCGGTCGCCGACCAGATCGCGGCAGGCGAGGTGGTCGAGCGCCCGGCATCCGTGGTCAAGGAACTGGTGGAGAACAGCATCGACGCCGGCGCCCGGCATGTGCGGGTGGAAATCGAGACGGGTGGGAAGACCCTGGTCCGGGTGAGTGATGACGGCACGGGGATGGGGCGCGACGACGCAGTGCTCGCACTCGATCGCCATGCGACCAGCAAGCTCACAAGCGCCGCAGAACTGGTCGGCATCGCGACGTTCGGCTTCAGGGGTGAGGCGCTCCCCGCCATTGCGTCGGTGTCCCGCTTCACGCTCTCCACCGCGGACCAGGATGGAGCCGGGGTCGAAGTGACGGTGAACGGTGGCCGGATGGAACGGGTGGAGCCGGTCTCCCGCCAGCGGGGCGCCACGGTCACGGTTCGCACCCTCTTCTTCAACACACCAGCCCGACGCAAGTTCCTGCGCTCCACCGCCAGCGAAACGCGCGCGTGCCACGAGGCGGTGCTCACCCTGGCACTGGCGCATCCGGCCGTCGGGTTTGAGTTCCACGCCGACCAGGTGAACCGGTTCCATGCGCCGGCAGGACAAACGCT
Source organism: uncultured Gemmatimonadales bacterium (assembly GCA_963822925.1). Taxonomy (GTDB): domain Bacteria; phylum Gemmatimonadota; class Gemmatimonadetes; order Gemmatimonadales; family GWC2-71-9; genus JAGGAG01. Next base: position 135,914 of record CAWGJN010000007.1, on the reverse strand, counting down.
GGCCGAGCGCCTGCGCAGTACGTGGGGGCGGGAACTCTCGGACACCCTGGTGCCAGTCGCTTTCGCGGCGGGCGGGTTCCGGGTCCAGGGGTTCGCACAGCGCCCGGCAGACGCGCGGCCCACCGGACGGCGGACGCAGCTATTCGTGAATGGCCGGCCGTTCCGCGACAATTTCCTGGTGCGCGCGGCCGAGGCGGGGTACCGCTCCGCGATCCATCCGGGCGACCGGCCGTCGCTCTATCTCGATGTACTGGTGCAGCCTGGTGACGTGGACGTGAATGTCCATCCGGCCAAGCTCGAGGTGCGATTCCGCGACCGTATCGGGATCGAGCGCGTCGTGGAGGATGCCGTCCGCCACGCGCTGGGTGCCCTGGTGGCGGCCGCCCCACTGGGGATTCCGTCGTGGCCGGCACCCGCACCGGCCGGGGGTCCATCGGCGAATGACACGGCGAGGCTGTTGCATGACCTCTTCGGGTCGCACGAAGCGGAGGAGACCGGGCCCCCGAGCGCTGCAGATCGCGCAGCGGGTGCGGCAGCGGCACCGACCACGGCGAGCGATCACATGCCCGTCATGCAGGTCTTCGATACCTACCTCGTGTACGCCTCCGACGACGGGCTCGTCATGGTCGACCAGCACTCGGCGCACGAGCGCGTGCTGTACGAGCAGGTGATGAAGCAGCTGACCGGTGGCGGGGCTGCCGCGCAGCATCTCCTCGTGCCGGTGATGGTGGACCTGACCGATGAAGAGCTCGACGCGGTGGAGGCGCATCGCGACGTGCTCGATCGCATCGGTTTCGAGGTCGTGCCGTTCGGCGGACGCACCGTGGCACTCAACACCGTACCCAACCCCCACCCGCGCTTCGACGCCGCGCGCTGCTTCCGGGAAATGGTGGCGGACCTGGCGCGCGGCCGCTTCGGTGGCTGGGCCAACCGGATGGAACGCTTCGCCGCCACCTACGCCTGCCGGGCGGCCGTAATGGCCGGCGACCGACTGGGCGAGCGCGAGATCCGGGAGCTGCTGTTCCGTCTCTTCGCGACGACGCTTCCGCCTCACGACGTGCATGGGCGATCCACGATCGTGCAGCTGCCGGTGGAAGAACTGGAGCGACGCTTCGGGAGAAGGTCATGATGCGGAACTGCGCGCGGAGTGCGGGGTGAGGATTGAGGAGGAACAGCAGAGCCGGCTCACTCCGGTCATCGTAGGCCCGACCGCGGTGGGGAAAACCGCGATCGCGGTGGCGCTCGCCGCGCATCTGCCGCTCGAGGTGATCTCGGCGGATTCGCGCCAGGTATACCGCAACCTCGACATCGGAACCGCAAAGCCCAGCAGGAAGGAGCGGGCGGCGGTGCCGCACCATGGGCTCGACCTGATCAACCCGGGTGAGCGTTACAGCGCGGGCCGCTTCGCGCGGGCGGCCGCAGGCTGGATCGACGAGGTGCGGTCGCGGGGCAGGCAGCCGGTGGTCGTGGGCGGAACAGGTTTGTACGTCCGGGCGCTCGCGGAAGGTTTGTTCGAGCAGCCGGCGATGGACGTGGAGCGGCGGCGTGCCATCGAGGGGTGGGCCACCGGCCTGAATGCATTGGAGCTGGTGCGGTGGGCGGGACGGCTCGACGCGGGCTTCGCCGGAGGCGGCCGCCAGCGCGCCATCCGCGCCATCGAAGTGGCGCTGCTGACGGGACAGTCGCTCTCGGCCTGGCAGCGCGCGGCGAAGAGCGCGGGCGCGATCGTGCCGTGGTACGTCCGCCTCACGGTCCCGCGGCAAGTGCTGCACCAGCGGATCAGGCATCGGGCGACGCAGATGATTCAGCAGGGTATGATCGAGGAAGTGGCCGCCGTGCTCGCGGATGGTGCAGTAGCCGGGTCGCCAGGACTGGACGGCGTGGGACTGCGTGAGGCGGTGGCATACCTCACCTGCGGCGGTGACCGCACTGCAGTGGCGGAGGCGATCACCATCAGCACGCGCCAGTACGCGAAGCGACAGGAAACATGGTTCAGGCACCAGCTCCCCGCTGAGGCGATTTCCGTGGATGCAACCCGGCCGGCCGCGACGGTGGCAGAGGAAATTGCCCAACTCTGGAAAGGCGTGAACGGCAGACGGTAAGCGTTCAGCCTTCACGGTGCGCAATGAAAATCGGCATCACCTGCTATCCGACGTATGGCGGGTCCGGCGCACTGGCGACGGAACTGGGGCTCGAGCTCGCGCGGCGGGGGCACGAGGTGCACTTCATCACCTACGCCTCGCCCTTCCGGCTGCGGGGCTATGCGGAGCGGGTGTATTTCCACGAAGTGGAAACTACGATGGGCCGGTATCCGCTGTTCGAGCACTACCCCTATACCCTGGCCCTGGCATCCAAGCAGCATGAGGTGGCGCTGCGGGAGAATCTGGACCTCCTGCATGTACACTATGCGATTCCGCACGCCACGACGGCATGGCTGGCGAAGGCGATGCTGCTGGGAGAGGGACGGCAGCTCAAGGTGATCACCACGCTCCACGGCACGGACATCACACTGGTCGGGCAGGAGGCGAGTTTCTACGCGATCACCAAGTTCTCCATCGAGCAATCCGACCTCGTCACCGCCGTCTCGGCATACCTGCGCGACGAGACCTACCGCGCTTTTGGCTGCGTCAGTTGCGACGTCAAGGTGATCCCCAACTTCGTCAACCTGGCGGAGTATCACCCGGATTCATCGCGGCGGTGGGAGGGCCTGGCCCCGGAAGGCCATCGGCGGATCATGCACGTCTCCAACTTCCGCGAGGTGAAGCGGGTCAAGGACGTCATCCGGGTCTTCGCACGCATCCGCCGGGCCATGCCGGCGACGCTCGCCATGGTGGGCGATGGCCCGGAGCGACCCGATGCCGAGGCGGAGGCGCTGGAGCTTGGCGTGGCGGCGGACGTGAGGTTTCTGGGCCGGCTGGACTCGGTGGCGATCCTGCTGCAGGGCTGCGAGCTGTTTCTCCTGCCTTCCACCACGGAGAGCTTCGGGCTCGCGGCGCTGGAGGCGATGGCCTGCGGTGCGGTGGTGGTCGCGACACGGGTTGGCGGGATCCCCGAGGTGATCGACGACGGCGTGAACGGTATTCTCGAGCCGGTGGGATCGGTCGAGGCGATGGGCCGGCGGTCCGTGGACCTGCTCCGGCATCCGGAGAACCTGGCGGCCATGCGGGCGGCCGCCATCGCGCGGGCAGGAGAATTCTCGGCGGACAAGGTGGTGCCGATGTATGAGGCGCTCTACGCCGAAGCGATTCGATGACCGGGGCCTCCGGCGTCGGTGATCTCGTTGCTGCGGGAATACTGGGTCTGGTCGAGGGCGTCACCGAATTCATCCCGGTATCGTCTACCGGCCACCTGATCCTGGTGGGCGAATGGCTCGGGCGCACCACCGAAACCTGGAAGACGTTCGAGGTGGTCATCCAGCTCGGTGCGATCCTGGCCGTGGTATGGATGTATCGCGCACTGTTCCTCGAGGTCGCGCGCGGGTTGGGGCGCACACCTGCCAGTCGCAAGTTCATCCTCAACCTCCTCGCCGGATTTCTTCCCGCCGCCGTTGCGGGCCTCGCCGCGCGGGACTTCATCAAGGCGCACCTGTTTCAGGGCAGTACGGTGGCGTGGGGACTCATCCTCGGTGCCATCGGCATCCTGCTGGTCGAGCAGTTCGCGCCGATTCCCCGCATCGAGAGCGCGGAAGCGCTGCCACTCCGGACCGCGTTCGGGGTGGGGCTGGCGCAGGTTCTGGCGCTGTACCCGGGCATTTCCCGGAGCGGGGCCACCATCATGGGCGCCTACGCGCTGGGGTGCTCTCGCAAGGCGGCGGCGGAGTTTTCGTTCTTTCTCGCGGTGCCGGTCATGTTCGCCGCGAGCGCGCTCGACTTGTACAAGAGCCGCAACCTGCTGAGCATGTCCGACCTGCCCGCGTTCAGCGTCGGCATGATCGTGTCGTTCGTGAGTGCGCTCCTCGTGCTCAAGGCCTTCATCCGCTTTGTATCCAGCAGGAGCTTCCGGCCGTTCGCGTGGTACCGGCTGGCACTGGGCGCGCTGATCCTGCTCCTCTCCTCGCGTGTCGCGTGACGCCTGCGCTCGTTCGGCTGCGCGACACCGCCTCCACCCAGGACGAGCTCCACCGTCTCGCTGAGGCGGGTGCGCCAGCAGGCACCGCCGTGGTGGCCGAGACACAGCGCTCGGGGCGGGGAAGCCGGGGACGGGGCTGGGTGTCCGCGCCGGGCGGGCTGTGGCTGAGCGTCCTGTGGCGCGGTCAACCGGATGTCGCGCAGCTGTTGAGTGTGCGAGCGGGTCTGGCGGTGGCGGCGCTGCTCGACTCGCTGGGCGGCTTGCCTCCGGCGCGGCTCAAGTGGCCGAATGACATCATCGTGGACGACGCGAAGGTGGGCGGGATCCTGTGCGAAGGACGCTGGGGTGCCGCGAACGGATGGGTCGCCGTGGGACTCGGGCTCAACGTGACCAATCCCGTTCCCTCCGATGCCCGCTTCCGGCCGGCCGCGCTGGCGCACTGGCGGCCGGATCTCGATGCAGCGGCGCTGGCGGCGCCGGTGGTGGCGGCACTGTCCCGGCTGCCAGCCGACCCGCTGCTGTCGAGTGAGGAACGGGACGCATGGCGCGCGCGCGACTGGCTGGCCGGGCGCAGGCTGGTTGCGCCGGTGCAGGGTGTGGTCGGGGGAATGAGCTCAGCAGGTCGACTCCTTGTGGATACCGACGCTGGCCGCCTCGAGCTCGTGGCGAGCGATGGTATCGAGGTATAGCTTGCCGCCATGCTTCTAGTCCTCGACATCGGCAACACCGAAATCACCGTAGGCCTCTACCGGGGCGACGACCTCGTCTCCAACTGGCGCATGACCACGACGCCCGATCGAACGCCGGACGAGTGGAGCGCGGACGTGGGTTCGTTCCTCACACAGCGAGGCCACTCGCCAAGTGAGGTGCGCGCGGCGTGCCTGGCATCGGTGGTGCCGCCGGTCACGAGCAGCGTTGCTGATGGCGTGGAGAACGCCACCGGTCAGCGTCCCCATTCGATCAATGCGCGAACGCCACTGCCCGTCACGCTCGATGTGGACGAGCCCAACGCCGTGGGCGCGGACCGGATCGTCAACATCCTGGGCGCGATGGACCGCTACCCCGGCGACTGCATCGTGGTGGACTTCGGCACGGCAACGACGTTCGACTGCGTCACGGCCGACCGGCGGTTCATCGGCGGCTCGATCATGCCCGGGCTCCGCACGTCGGCAGACCAGCTCGTGCGCAAGGCGGCCAAGCTCACGGCGACGGAACTGCGACCGCCGGCCCGCGCGATCGGGCGCACCACCGAAGAGCACATCCAGGGGGGCGTGCTGTTCGGCGCCGCCGACTCGGTGGACGGAATGATCCGGCGGCTCCGCTCGGAATGGCCGCTCGCGGGCAGCGAGGCCCGGCCGCTCGTCGTCGCGACTGGTGGACTTTCCGTGATCGTGGCTCCGCTTTGTACGACGGTGGACGTGGTGGACAGTGACCTGACGCTGCACGGCCTCAAGCTCGCAGCGCGGCATCTCGGGCTCCAGTGGTGAGCAACGCGGGCCATCCCGCCCGCGCGCTGGGGTATAAGCTCCTGGGCTCCCGCCTCGATTATTTGTTGCATCTCCGCCCCGCCGAGTGGCCGATCATGGCCGGACACAACCTGCTGGGCGCCCTGCTGGCGCTGGGCCTCGCGCGCGCGGTGTCCGGGGAGCGGGCGGGTGCGGTGCTGCTTGGACTCGTGCTCTGGGTGGCGGCACTGAACGGTGGGACGCTCGCGATCAACAGCGCTTTCGACAGGGACGAGGGCGACATCGCCTACCTTCGACACCCTCCGCCGCCCCCGAGCGGATTGTTTGCCTTCGGGCTGGGACTCATGGTCGTCGGGCTCATCATCTCACTGCTGCTGCCGCGCACCTATACCTGGCTCTACCTCGCATGTCTTGTGATGTCGGTGCTGTACTCGGTGCCGCCAATGCGATTGAAGGCAGTGGCCGGTGCCGACTGGGTCATCAACCTTGTCGGATTCGGCGCGCTCACGCCGCTCGCGGGATGGGCGAGCACCGGCGAGGCGCTCACGGTATGGGGGTGGCTCCTGGTATGGGGATTCGGCGCGCTGTTCGCCGGACTTTATCCGCTCACGCAGCTATACCAGTTCGACGAAGACGAGCGCCGCGGTGACCGGACCTTCGCACTGCTCCTGGGAAAGCGACGCAGCATGGCTGTGTCAATCGGATGTGTATCGCTGGCCTTCGCGATTTTCGCGGCAGCGGCGAGGGCTGCGGAGTGGTCCCGCGCCGATGTGCGCCACTGGGTCGCGCTGGGCATTGCGTACGGCGCGTGGCTGGCGGTGCTGCTGCCCTGGTACCGGGCGGCCGAGGTCTGGACGCCCGCGCGACACCAGCGAGGCATGTACCTCGCGCTCCTTGCATGGGCAGTGACCGACGTCGCCGTGCTGTTTGCGTGGGCGTGATGCCGCACGGGCGTCTCGATTTGAAAACATGCGCTACGTCTCGATCTGAAAATATTGCAGAGGCGAGAAGCGGATTGTAATTTGATTTTGTCGAGAGGACCTTGGGTCTCGCAAGCCTGTTTCAGGATGTGCAACGACCTCTCGATGCAGTAAGGTGGACCCCTCTCAGGGTTCGGAGCGGCTCCCTCGCAAGAGGGGGCCGTTCCATTTCAGGACCATGGTCTGGGGGTGGTCGACGTTCCAGGCTGACTTGGCGGGCGGCGCCGGGGCTGGGTAGCTTATACCAGCGAATCCCCTTTCCATGGAGTCGGCATGAGTTCGGCTGTCGAGCTGGAGCGCGACATCGATCGCACGGACGTCCCGTTCATCGTGCGTGGCGCCGTGAAGATCGGCCTGATCACGGCGATCGCCGTGCTCCTGTACTCACTGGTCTCGCGCTTCACGAACGGCGTGGTCGAGAGCGCCCTCAAGGTGCTCATCGTTGCGATGGGAGCGTACCTGGTCACCTTCCTGCCCGGGCAGTGGACCCGCGCGCGGACGATCGAGGGCATCGCCGGGGCCGCCGGAATCGGCCTGGCCGGTGCGGTGGTATACCTCCTGGTCGACGTGACGCTGCTGCAGAGGATCGGTACCTACACCAACCGGTGGCGGGAGATCGGCGGCGGGTCCAACTGGTGGTATCACCCGGTGTGGTGGATGGTGGGAACCTTCCTGCCGTGGATGGGAGCGTTCATGATCGCGAATCAGGCGGCGCGGGGCGGCGTGTCGGTCTCACGGGCAGCCGGACTGGTGACGGGAGCGACCCTGGCGCTGGGCTCCTTCGCGGTTCTCCTGCATTTGCTGCATGCGGACTGGAACGTGCCCACGTTCGGGGTGGCGATCATTCCCGCCCTGGCCGTGGCGACCGCCATTACAGGGCTGGGTCTGCGCCGCGCCTGAGCGGCATGAAATTCCTCAAGTTCGTCGCACGTCTGTTTGGCTGGCTGCTGACGCCCATTGTGGCGTCAGCAGCCTCGTTTTTGGGTGCATACGGCGGCGCCATCATTGCGCGGTCGATGGACGACCCGATGAAGGGACTTCTCACCAGCGGCATCTGTGCACTGGTGGCGGCAGTGGGAGTGACCTGGCTCTGGCTCCATTGGCTTCGGCTCCGCCCGAAAGTGCGCCATGCGCTCGGCGTCGACGAAACCGGCGCACCGGAAGCATTCATTCCGGAACTCGAGATGGATGAAGCAGCTCAAGCCGGGCGAGAGACCGGTCGGCCGATGCCACGACAGGAAGGGCAGCGGGATTGAGACGGGGCGCGGCGCTGCTCGCCTCCCTGCTCCTGCATGGATGCGGGGAGAAGGGCTCCTCGCGTCCGGCGGATGTTGCCCCAGTGGCCACTCGCGAACCGGAGGAAGAGTTGGCGCTGCACGTCTCCGACTCGGTCGCGGTGTGGTACACCGGTTCACGGGCTGATACGGCGGCAGACGGTACGGCATGCCGCGAGCGGGTAATGGAAATCCGCGCGGGTGCAAGAACGATCCCGATTCCCCTCCTGTATACCGCTGAAGTCCCCACGATCGCGAACGACTCGACGCTCCAGGTGCATATCTGGCGGCACTGCGCCCAGTCGGACTTGTATCGCGTGCACCTGCGCACCGGACAGCCGACCCGGGCGGGGCCTTGAGCTGTCGGCGCGTTGTGCTGGCGCTGGCCGTTGTGGCGATGCCGGCGCCCGCGGCAGCACAGGGGATCCTGTTCGATGTGGGCTATGTGTTCCGCAGTGACGTCCCTGACCTGAGCAGTGTTCGCGCTGCCTTCACGATGCCGGTAGGCGGGCCCATCCGCTGGGGAATCGCAGGGGAGTTGCTCGCGGACGTGGGGACGAGCCCGGTGCAGCGCTGGGGCGTCGGCTTGGACCTCACCGGGTGGCGGGGTGGACGCGGGCCGTACGCGGCGTTCAGCCTGGACGGCGGTTTCGAGACCAACGGGCCCAGCGACACGTGGGCCTCATGGTCGGCCGGTGGGGGGTACGACTTTCGCCTCGCCGGCGGGGTGACGGCAGGCGCGGATGCACGGTATCGCGGATTCTTCGGCAAGGAGCCCGGAGGCGTGCAGGTGTCGGCCGGTGTCGGAATATGGTGGGGCCGGAGGAAACCGAAGTCGGAGCAACCGCAGGGGGAACCGCCTGTGGTACCGCCGCCGGTGGAGCAGCCGTCAGCGGACCGGCCGGTAGCGGACCAGCCAGTCGCCGCCCAACCTGCCGACGGTGAGCGGGTGCCGTCGGGGAACGCGGCGGTCGAGGCGAACGTGGTGGCCTCCGCCCGGCAGGCGCTTGGGAAACCCTACCTCTACGGTGGCACCGGACAGGGCGACGACGGGTTCGACTGCTCCGGACTCATCCAGTACGCGTACGCGCAGCAGGGCATCGCGCTGCCGAGAGTAAGCTCGTCGCAGGCGAAGCAGGGCATTCCGGTCGAGAAGTCGATCGACGCGCTCGAGCCGGGTGACCTCCTCACCTTTTCGTCGCAGCCGGGAGGCTCGAAGGTGAGTCACGTGGGACTGTACCTTGGAGGGGGGCAGTTCATCCACAGCTCGTCGTCGAGGGGCGTCATGGAAAGTGCGCTCAGCGCTACCGATCCCAATGGCCAATGGTGGTATGTGCGATGGGTGGGGGCGAGAAGGGTGATCGGCAAGTAATCGGCGGTCGGGAGTCAACCACTGTGTCGAGGACGACCATGCACCGATCGATAAATCCGGCTGATGTCCCGGCGCCGCAGGGCACCTATGCCCTCTCACTGGAGGTGCGCCCTGGCCTGCGTTGGCTGCAAGTGAGCGGACAGATTCCCGAGGACGGAAACGGCGTGCTGCCCGCAGATTTCGAAGGCCAGTGCAATTTCGTGTGGAATCACATCGAAGCCTGCCTGCGCACGGCTGGATGCGCTGGCACCATCTGGTGCACGTGCGCACGTACCTGGTGAGTCGGGATCACGCCGTGGCTGCCGCGCCGGCCTGAGGAGTGACGATGCTGTTACGGGCTGTGGTGGCTGCCGCGGTGCTGCTGGCCGGATGCGGCGCGGACTCACAGGAATCCCTGACCACCGGGCTGGATGGTGTGGTGGTACGGGGGCCGGTGCAGCCGGTATGCCAGCTTAATGAGCCCTGCGAGGATGAACCGTTCAGTGCAACATTCGGGGTCTACCAGGGCTCGCATCGCCTGGCACAGTTCCGGTCGGATTCGCTTGGCGCCTTCCGCGTGGCACTCGCGCCCGGTGCCTATCGCGTCATTCCCGGGCCGGACGCCCCGATCATGGATCCGGCGGGACAAGTCCGGGATGTCGAGGTCGGCATGACTGGATTCACCACCGTCCTGCTGACGTTCGACACGGGCATCCGGTAGCATGCGGGGACTGGCCGACTGATGGCGGACGCGAGCCGTCGTGTCGAGTCGGTGGATCTGGTGCGCGGCGTCATCATGATCCTCATGGCTCTCGATCACACGCGCGACTTTTTCGGCATTCCGGGCCAGAACCCCACCAACCTGCAGACCGCCAGCGCGGCCCTCTTCCTCACCCGGTGGGTCACCCACTTCTGTGCCCCGGTATTTTTCCTTCTCGCCGGCACAGGTGCCTGGCTGTCGTTGCGCCGGAAGACGAAAGCCGAGCTGTCGCGGTTCCTGTTGACCCGGGGACTGTGGCTGATCTTCCTGGATCTCGTGCTGGTCCGCTGTCTCGGCTATCAGTTCAATTTCGACTACCGCGTCACCCTGTCTGCTGGTGCTGTGGGCGCTGGGCTGGGCGATGATGACGCTCGGATTGCTGGTGTACCTGCCGACCTGGCTTGTGACTGTCGTCGGCCTGCTCATGATCGCCGGCCACAACCTTCTGGACGGCGTGCAGAGCACGAACCCGCTCTGGTCGATCCTGCATGCGCCGGGATTCGTGATGAACACCCCGGATCACGTTGTCTTCACCGGCTATCCGCTCGTTCCCTGGGTCGGCGTTACGGCAGCCGGCTATGGACTCGGTCAGGTGTATGGGTGGGAGGCGCAGCGACGGCGGGCGTTTCTTCTGCGCCTGGGACTCGCACTGACGCTGGCGTTCATAGCCATCCGGTGGCTCAACGTCTATGGCGATCCTTCGCCGTGGTCGCCGCAGGGGACGCCACTGTTCACGGTCCTGTCTTTCCTGAACACGACGAAATATCCCCCGTCACTGCTGTTCCTGCTGATGACCCTTGGTCCCGCGATGATCCTCCTGAGCGCGGTGGATGGCGCGACGCCAGCTGCACTACGGCCGGCCATGGTGTTCGGGAAGGTGCCGCTATTCTACTTCCTGCTGCATTTCCCGCTGATCCACCTGCTGGCTGTCGCCACCTGCCTGGTGCGATACGGGACAGCGCACTGGATGTTCGAATCACCGGACCTTGGCAACTATCCGTTCACGCCGCCGCCGGGGTGGGGCTATTCATTGCCGGTGGTCTACCTGGTCTGGGCGTTCGTGGTGATCGCGATGTATCCGTTGTGCCGATGGTTTGGCGCCGTCAAGCAGCGACGAGGGGAAGCCTGGCTGAGCTACCTGTGAGGCTGCCCTAGTGGTCCCGCCGTAAGGCAACGGAGACGCGGCGACCTCGCTCGGGCGCGGGGTACTCTTACCCATCGCTGGTTGCGTCGTTCACCCTTCGCCTTATATTCGGGCCTGTGTCCGGACCTGCCCACGATCTCTCCAAGCTTCGGATCAACCGCGACCCACCCCCTGAGGTGCGCCGCGCGTTCGGACGTACCCTCCTTGTCCTCGGTCTCGTCGTTGCGCTCGCCGCCGCCGCGCTGTTCATCGTGCGCCGGAACGCGGCGGCCACGGTCGATGCTGTCGTGGTCGAGAGCAGCACGGCTGGCGGCGGGTCCCCCGCGGCCGGGACGACGGCAGTCACCGCCAACGGCTACGTAGTGGCCCGCACACGCGCTTCCGTGTCGGCCAAGATCCCCGGCCGGCTGGCCTCGCTTCCGGTCGACGGGGGTTCAGTGGTCAAGCGTGGCGAAGTCATCGCGCGGCTCGACAATGCCGATTACCAGGCCGCGGTTTCGGAGCAGCAGGCCAACCTCGCCACCAGCCAGGCGCAGCTCATCGAGGCCGAATCGGAACGGGACCAGGCGAAGCGCGAGTACGACCGCGTAAAGGACATTCGTGCGACCAATCCCAACCTCGTGTCGCCACAGGACGAGGAGGTGGCGCAGAACCGGATGACCACCGCCGGTGCGCGCGCCAGCGCAGCGAAAGCGCGTGTCGATGCGGCGCGGGCGTCGTTGAGATTTGCCGAGGCCAACCTCGAAAACACCTACATTCGCGCGCCGTTCAGTGGCACGGTGCTGCGCAAGGAAGCGGAGGTCGGCGAGGTCGTGGCTCCTTCGGTTGGCGGTGGCCTCACCCGTGGCGCGGTGGTGACGATGGCCGACCTGAGTACGCTTGAGGTCGAAGTGGACGTCAACGAGGCGTACATCGGGCGAGTGCAGCATGGGCAGTCCGCGCGCATCACGCTCGACGCCTATCCCGACACCGCGTTCCGGGGAAGCGTACGCCAGGTCGTGCCCACGGCCGACCGGCAGCGCGCAACCGTGCAGGTGAAAGTGTCGATCCTGGATCATGATCCGAGGATCCTGCCGGAAATGGGGGCGCGAGTAGACTTCATCACCGCATCGCCCGACACCGCCGCCTCCGGTACCGTGACCAGTACACAGAGCGCACCGCGATTCCGCCTGCCAGTTGCGGCGCTCCACGAAGCGGGCGGTGCGACCATTGTCTGGCTCATCCGCGACGGCAAGCTCGAGTCGCGCACGGTGGAGGCAGGACCGGCCAGTGCCGGCTATCGCGAAATCCGTCGCGGCCTCACGGGCGGCGAGATGATCCTCACCGGCGGCGTCGAGAAGCCGGCGCCGGGAATGCGCGTGGAAGTTCGGGGGAAATAGTCGCCCCCGCACCCAGGAACCCATCACATCGAGCGACGTATGGCCCTCGTTGAAATCCGTGACGTCTACAAGAGCTTCACCCGCGGCGCCGAACGCATCGACGTATTCACCGGTCTCACGCTCGACGTGGAGCAGGGAAGCTTCACCGCGCTGATGGGGCCATCGGGCTCCGGCAAGTCGACACTGCTCAATCTCATCGCCGGACTCGACAAGCCCACCAGTGGCCTGGTGCGGGTCAACGGCGCGGAAGTGAGCGTGATGACCCCGACGCAGCTGGCCGCGTGGCGTTCGGAGAACGTCGGCTTCGTGTTCCAGTCATTCAACCTCCTGCCGGTGCTCACCGCGTACCAGAACGTGGAACTGCCTCTCCTGCTCACCCGCCTGTCGAAGAAGGATCGTGACGAGCGCATCAGGATTGCGCTGGGGGTGGTGGGCCTCGAGGACCGGATGGACCACTATCCGCGCCAGCTCTCCGGCGGGCAGGAGCAGCGGGTGGCCATCGCGCGCGCCATCGTTGCCGATCCGACGCTGGTGCTGCTGGACGAGCCCACGGGGCAGCTCGACGCGAAGAGTTCGCAGGAGGTGCTGACGCTGCTGGCGCGGCTCAATGCCGAATTTGGCAAGACCATTCTCATCGTCACGCACGACCCCGCGGCGGCGAGCCGCGCCGGGCGCCAGTTGCACCTGGAGAAGGGGACGTTCGTGGAACAGGCGGAGCTGGTACCATGAAATTCTGGACTTTGCTGCGCGCAAATCTCGGCCGCCACAAGCGCCGGACGTTCCTGACCATCGCCAGCGTGGCGCTGGCGCTCTTCCTGTTTGCCTCACTCCGCAGCGTCATCACCACCATCGGCGCGGCGGCGCAATTCGGCAGTGCCCGACGGCTCGTCACCACGAACGCGACCGGGTTCGTGTTGCCACTGCCGGTGGGGTACGCCAACCGCCTGGAAACGGTGAAGGGGGTGGAAAAGGTCACCTGGGCCAACTGGTTCGGCGGCCGCTACGGGGACGGCAAGCGCTTCTTCGCGACTTTTGCCGTGGATGCCAGGTCGTACCTCGACATCTATCCCGAGATGTCGGTGCCGGAGGACCAGAAGGCGGCGTTCCTCCAGGACAAGGGCGGAGCGCTGATCGGCGCCCGGCTGGTCAACCTCTTCGGCTGGAAGGTGGGGCAGAACATCACCCTGCAGGGCACGATCTTCCCGGGCGAATGGACTTTCACCATCCGCGGGGTCTACACCCCGACGGACCCGGTCATCAACGACGACGCCCTGATGTTCCACTTCGACTACCTGGATGAGCGCACTGGCAAGGCGGGGAACGCGGGCTGGTACATCCTGCAGATCGACAAGCCGGACAACGCGGCGCAGATCGCGAAGACAATTGACGACCAGTTCCGGAATTCGCCCTATCCGACGAAGACCGGAACCGAGCAGGCTTTTAACGCCAGCTTCGCCACGATGTGGGGGAATATCGGCCTGCTGATGAATACCATCGGCCTGGCGGTGGTGTTCGCGATCCTGCTCGTCACCGCAAACGCGATGATGATGAGTGCGCGGGAGCGCACCCGCGAGCTCGCGGTGCTCAAGACCATCGGCTATTCCGACCGGCTCCTGTTCGGCCTGGTGCTGGCCGAGGCGGGGCTGATCACCATCACGGGTGCGGTGCTCGGGCTCGGGGCGGCGAAGCTCCTGTATCGCGCCACCAACTTCAACGCCGCCGGGTTCCTGCCAGGGTTCGATGTGAGCTGGGGCACGATTGCCACTGGCGGGGTTATCGCCCTCGTGCTCATGCTGGCGAGCGGGATCGTGCCGGCACTGCAGGCCGCGCGCCTGCCCGTCGTGGCAGCGCTGAGGAACGTCGAATGAAGATCCCGATCGCGTACAACCTGCGCAGCATGCGGGCGCGGCCGGTGTCCACGGCGCTCACGGCCCTGGGCATCGCGCTCGTGGTGGCGGTCTTCATCGGCATGCTTGCCCTGGCGAACGGCTTTGCGTCGGCCCTGGTGCGAACCGGGTCGGACCAGAATGTCCTGGTGCTGCGAAAGGGCGCAGACAGCGAAATGTCCAGCAGCCTCGATCGCGAGTCTGCCAGCATCCTCGCGTCGGTGCCCCAGGCGGCACGCGGCGCGGACGGCCGGGCGATGGTGAGTCCCGAGGTCTACGTCGTCATTCCGCTGGGCCGCATTCAGGACACCACTGGCATGGCGAACGTGGTGCTGAGGGGCGTGAGCGAGCAGGCGTGGCAGGTGCGGTCGAATTTGAAGGTGGTGGAAGGACGGCACCCCGAGACCGGCAAGAACGAAGTCTGCCTCGGCGCGAAGCTGGTGGGGCGCTTTCCCAACACCGCCGTGGGGCAGTCCATGCACTTTGCCGGGCGCCCCTGGGAGGTGGTATGCCACTTCACCGCCGGCGGCTCGGCGTTCGAATCCGAGATCTGGGGCGAGAACGAACAGGTAATGCCGGCGCTCCGGGGTCAGGTATTCCAGTCCGTTTCCTTCCGCCTGGCCGATCCAGGCGGCTTCGAGGAGACTAAGCGTGTGCTCGAGGGCGACAAGCGATTCACGGTGGACGTGCACCGCGAGTCGGCGTTCTACGCCCAGCAGTCGCAGCTGCTGGGCAACATTCTCCGGATCCTCGCGATCCTCATCACGTCGATCATGGCAGTTGGGGCCATTTTCGGTGCGGTCAACACCATGTACGCGGCGGTGTCGTCGCGCATGCCCGAGATCGCGGTGCTGCTGACCCTCGGGTTCAGGCCAAGGAGCGTGCTGGCGAGCTTCCTGATCGAGTCCGCCATCATTGCCCTGATCGGCGGCATCATCGGATGCCTGCTCGCGCTGCCGCTCAACGGCCTTGTCACGAGTACCACGAACTGGGCGAGCTTCAGCGAGATCGCGTTCGCGTTCCGGATTACGCCGGGACTCCTCCTCGCGGGTGTGGTGTTCGCGGTGGTCATGGGGATGCTGGGCGGCTTCTTCCCGGCGCGGCGGGCGAGCAAGGTGCCGGTGATCCAGGCGCTCAGGTAGGCAGCGCGCGAGGCACGGGAACTGGCGTGTCGGGAATCGGGGCCGGGCTGCGCATTAGATAGTGAGGGGATGTCTACCTGGTTCGAAGACCCCGGGGGCAGGGGGTCGCCACCACACGACGGGAGAGCGACGATGGGGAAGCGTGCCGAGGTACTGGCCGGCCGGGTCGAGGCCGGGGCGGAGTTGCTGGCGCAGTTCGCCGAGGGCCTGACCGACGCGGAGTGGAATTCCCGGGTGCGTGACGGTCGGACGGTGGGCGTGATCGTGCATCACGTCGCGAGCATGTACCCGGTCGAGATCGAGGTGGCGCGCGTGATCGCGGGCGGGAACGCGGTCGAGGCGGTCACCTGGGAGGATGTCGCCGGGATCAACGCGAAGCATGCGGTGGAACATGCCAAGGTGAACAAGGCGACGGCAATCGGGCTGCTGCGGACCAACAGCAAGGAGGCCGCAGCTGCGGTGCGGGAGTTCACCGACGCGGAGCTCGACACCGCCGCGGGGTTCTCCTTGAGCTTCGGGGCTCCAATGACGGCGCAGTTCGTGGTGGAGGATCACGCCTTGCGCCATGCGTGGCACCACCTTGCCCGTATCAAGCAGGCGCTGGGTCGCTAGCGACGGACGGTGTTACACCCGACCACGCACCGATTGATCCTGGGGCGAGGATAGGCCAGTCGACCCAGGGTGTCGCGTAGCCCGGTACCGGGAGATAGGCTACCTCCTGGAGGAAGATTGGTCTTGGGGGAGCTATCGGTCCCATGGAGAGCGACGCTTCGCTGCGGATCTGTTTGTTGGGAGGCTTTGGCCTTGGCGCGAGGTCGGGGAGCGTGTACCTGCTCCCCGGCAAGCGGCAAAGGATGTTTGTTGCCTACCTGTTGTTGCACCGCCGCACCGCACACGATCGCAAGCATCTCGCCTTCCTCCTGTGGCCCGATTCCAGCGAGCCGCAGGCGCTGACCAATCTCCGAAAACTGATTCACGATGTCCGGGCGTGCCTTCCCGATCCAGACCAGTTCATCGAAGCGGGCCGCCAGCTTATTCGGTGGCGGGGTGAGGCACGTTACGTCCTGGACATCGATGATTTCGAGGAGCGCACGGCCGCCGGCCTGTCTGAGACCGCCGCCGGTCGCGACGCGGCGGCCATCGCGGCGCTTTCGGCTGCAATCGAGGTATACGCCGGGCACCTGCTTCCCGAGTGTTATGACGACTGGATCGAGCCTGAACGACGCCGGTTGCGGCACATCCTCGCGGGCGCGCTGGGACAACTGGTGCAGTTGCACGAGCAGCGGCGCGAGTACCGCGTGGCCCGGGTTCACGCCGAGCGGCTGCTGGATCTCGATCACCTCGACGAAGCGGCCCTACTGAACGTCATGCGCCTGCTCGCCGCCGACGGCGAGCGGGCGGCGGCACTGGAGGCCTACCAGCGCGGGGAGCAGCGGCTGCAGGAGGAGTTCGGCACCGCACCCGGTGCCGCCTTGCGTGAATTTCGCGACCGGCTGCTGCGAGCCGAACCGGGGGACGACGCACCGGTGGCAGGGCAGCGCCCGACGGTGGCGTTCGTGAACCGCGCCGCCGAGTGGAAGACCCTTGTTCGTGCCTGGCACGCGACCCAGCGGGGACCGGCGCGATGCGCACTGGTCTCAGGCGTCGCCGGCATTGGAAAGAGCCGCCTGGTGGAGGAGTTTGTCGGGTGGGCAAGGCGGCAGGGCGCGGAGGTCGCGACGTCCTGTTGCTATGTGGGGGTGGGGAGACTGCCGTACGGTCCGCTTACCGACTGGTTGCGGTCGCCGCCGTTGCTGCGCGCAACGTCGCGACTGCCCCATCACGCGCAGTCCGAAATTGCGGTGCTGGTTCCGGGGGGCGATCCGGGAACCTCTGCTCCTGCCGATCGTTCCTCGCCGGGCGCGAGGCACCGGTTGTTCGAGGCCATGGTGCAAGCGGTGACCTCGGCCGCGCAGCCGCTGATCCTCGCACTGGACGACCTCCAATGGGCGGACCGAGAGTCCCTCGAGTGGATCCAGTACCTCCTGCAGACCGTCCGGGATCGCTGGGTGTTCATCGTGCTGTCCATCCGCTCCGGGGAGGTCCTGCTCGATGACCGCCTGGGCAGCATTCTTCTCGAATTGCGGCAGCATGGACACCTGGAGGAAATCGCGCTCGGCCCGTTGAATCGATCGGAAACAACGGCCTTGGGAACCGCGGTATCGGGCCGGCAGCTCGATGAGGCGGCGTCCCGCGAGCTTCATGAAGAGACTGAAGGCCACCCACTATACGTCGTCGAGGTTACGCGCGCGCGGCAGAGCGGTGCACACCAGGCCTTCCCGCTTCCGGTCGAACCTGGTTCGCCTGCGATGGCCCCTTCGCGGCGGCCGCTTCCCGAGCGCGTGCTCGCCATCATCGAGGCCCGTCTCGCCCAGCTCTCTCCGCCCACGCGTCAGGTCGTTGGCCTCGCATCGGTAATTGGCCGCCGGTTCTCGCTTCCGCTTCTTGTCGACGGGTTGGGAATGGGCGAGGGCGAGATCGTGGCGGCGCTCGATGAGTTGCTCGAGCGGCGGCTGGTCCGCGAACAAGCCGGCGATACCTATGACTTCACCCACGACAGCATTCGCGAAGTCGCGTACAACGGGCTCGCATCGGCACGTCGTCAGCTGTTCCATCACCGGATCGCCAGTTCCCAGATCACGTCGGCGGCAGGAGCCTCCGGATCTGCTGCCACGATCGCGCGGCACCTGGAGGAGGCGGGATTGATCGAGGGTGCCGTTCCCTACTATCGGGTTGCTGCGCAGCATGCGCTCGCGCTGAGTGCCGGCACGGAAGGAGTGTTTCACCTGGAGAAGGCGATCGAGCTGGTCCGGCGCCTGCCGGAGTCGAGTGCCCGCCTGGCCCAGGAGATCGAGCTGCGCACTGCCTTGTGCGTCGCCCTGGTGGGACTCGAGATGTTTTCCGGTCCACGCATGCTCGCGGAGTATGGCGCGGTGCGGGCACTCTGCGCGCGTGCCGGCGTCATGCCGGGACCGGCGGCACTCCGAACCCTCGCGATCGCGCTGGTCATGAAGGGAGAGATCGCGGAAGCGGCAGCGATCGGGCAAGGGCTGCACGAGTCCGCCATCAGCACCGGGAACAGGCGATTGGCGGTGGAGGCGCGGTATGTCAGTGGCGTCACGGCGTATTGGAGGGGCGCTCCGGCCGAGGCGGTGGAGCATCTCGAGGCAGCGCTGTCAGCGTACAGGCCGGAACACGCACCCGAGCATCTCGACACCTTCGGCCAGGACCCCGGCCCGATATGCGGGGTGAGGCTGGCTCAGGCATTGTGGCTGGTGGGTCGGCAGGAGGAGGGCCGGACGGTCCTGAATGAGGCGCGGTCCCGGGCCGAGACACTCACACATCCGCACACCCAGGCATATCTCCGTCACTTCGCTGCCCGCACACTCATCGACATGGGGGACGAGGCCGCTGCGCGGCGCGAGATCGACCGGGCGAATGACGTGGCGGGGCAGTACGCCCTCACCGGCTGGTCGATCATGAGCCAGGCACTCGATGGGTACCTGCTGGGACGCGAGGGCCATCTCGACCATGGCATCGAAGTGATGCGCTGCGCCGCATCGGCGTGGAATGATCGCGGTTACCGGCTTGCCATCCCCTACGACCGCGGACTCCTGGCCCAGCTATACCTCGCTGCCGGCCAGGTGGAGAAAGGGTTGGAGTCCCTGGACGAAGGCGCCGCCGTGGCGCGGGCGTCGGGCCAGTTGTTCTGGGATGCGGAGCTCCTACGGCTGCGAGGGGAACTGCTGGCGGCGGCGCAGGCGCCGACTCCGGAGGTGCGGAAGGCCATCGGGGACGCCATCGACGTGGCGACCAGGCAGGGAGCGATCGCGCTGCTGGATCGGGCCGAAGCGAGCCTCCGGCGGCGGTAGGAACGCTGGGGGAACGGGGGAACTCCAGGGTGGAGACAGACCTTCACCAGGAGACCTCATGCGACGCCATCCAACCATTGTCCCGGCCATTCTCCAACTTGCCGTTGCGATCGCAGGGTGCGATTCGTCCGGGTCGGCGAATCCCCCGGACCCCGCGGACAGCGGCGGCCTCAAGGTCGCGGTCAGCACCGCGGGAACCCCCGTCAATGGGACTGGCTACTACCTGACGATTGGAGACAAGCCGGGTGGGGTGATCGCCCACAACGACTCCATTACGCGTGAGGGCCTGTCACCGGGCTCGTATCAGATCCTCCTGTCAAGTCTTCCTCTCAACTGCACGGTGTCGGGGGAAAACCCGATGACAGTGGACGTGCGTCCCGGAACGGTTGCCACCGCTTCTTTCGCCGTGTCCTGCCGTCCCGCGGCGATCGTACGGGTGACCACCGTTACCACGGGCGCTGAACTCGATCGCGATGGCTACACCATCAAGTTCGGCAACAATTCTTCATGGCTGATCCCAGTCGCGGGCATCAGCGTCCTGAAGGTCTATGCCGCAGGCCAGACCACGCTCGGACTGTCCGGGCTCGCGGCGAACTGCACTGCTGATCCCGGCAATCCGACGGCGGTTACGCTCGTCCCTGATTCGACGGTGCCGCTCGCTTTCCGGGTGGACTGCGGCCCGACCAAGGGAACGGTCAAGGTCTCCGTGAGCATTGGCGGAGTCGACCGCCAATCACTCCAGGGTCTTTCCGCTGGCCTCGACAATAGCCGCGAGGCAGCATTCGACAACTCCGGGTCAGCGACATTCACCGACGTGCCGGTCGGCGCGCACACTGCGGCGTTGCGGGGAATCCAGTCCAACTGTGGCACCACCGGATCTTCCACCCAGGCAGCGCAGGTGACAGGCCGCGATACGACCATGGTCCATTTCGAGGTGAACTGCCGTGCACTGCCGAACGTCGGGGCGTCAGTCAGCACGACGGGGGTAGAGCTCGACACCGATGGCTACACCGTCAGGCTGGGCTTTGACTTTTTCGGGAGGGGGTTCCGTACGCTCTATTCGTTCGCCGTGCCGACCAACGGCCGCGCCGTTGGGGTGCATGTCATTCCCCGGAGCTACCTTCTTCGTCTGGATGGTGTGGCAAAGAACTGCCGGGCAACTGGCGTTCCTCAATCGTTTGCCGTTGGTCAGGCCGACACGACAATCGCGATCGCAGTGACGTGCGGACCGAGCAGCTAGACTCCCCGTCAGGGCATGGGAACGGTGGGGGAACGGAAGATTCTCATCATGGGAGCACACCATCACCACGAGTGCTCCCATGCGACGTCCGGCTACCGCTCTTTCGGCCTTTACCCTGATGCTGGCTGCCTGCTCTGATCCGGCCACCCCACCGGAGACGAGCCAGGAAACGGTCGGCGAGAACTACCGCTTCGACGATCGCGAGCCCCGGGGCGGGACCACCATCTTCTGGAACAGCGTCGCCCGCAACCTCGTCATCAAGTACAACTCGAACACCTTCCAGGCTCTTCGAGCGTACGCTGTGCTGAGCGTGGCGGAATACCAGGCGGTCACGGCGGCGCGGCGATCGCGGGCGGGGAATGTCCGTGTCCGGGTCCGTGAAGCAGTGAATGGCGCGTCCGCGGTGGCGCTGACATATCTCTATCCTGCGGAGGCCAATGCGCTGGAAGCACTGGTCGACAGCCTGCAGGCCGCCGCTGGTGGGCAAGGCTCACACGCAGACCAGGGTGAGGCGCTTGGCCGCGACGCGGGTCAGCGCGTGGTGGAGCGTGCGAAGACCGACAACTTCTTTACCCCGTGGAGCGGAACCGTGCCCAGCGGTCCGGGTCTCTGGTTCAGCACGTCAGTGCCGCCGGCGCCCCCGGTCGGCGTCCTCTTCGGGCAGGCTCGGCCCTATTTCCTCAGCTCGGGCAGCCAGTTTCGGCCGTCACCTCCTCCGGTCTTCGGCTCGCAAGAGTATCTCGCCGCACTTGCCGAAGTGCGCCAGATCTCCGACACGAGGACGCCGCAACAGGACTCGATCGCAAAGTTCTGGGCCCTTCCGGTGGGCACCTACGCCCCACCCGGCTACTGGAACGCGGAAGCGGCGCGGCTCGCCGCGCAGTATCACCTGGATGAGCATGACGCGGCGAGCGTGTTTGCCCTGTTGAACATGGTGGGGTTCGACGCCATCATCGCGTCCCACGACGCCAAGTACACCTGGTGGTTCATCCGTCCCACCCAGGCCGATCCCGGCATCAGGCTGGCCGTCGGCCTGCCCAACTTCCCGTCGTATCCATCGAATCATGCCGCCCTTTCGGCTGCGATGGCGAAAATCCTGGCCGCGTATTTCCCCCGCGAAGCGAAGCGGCTCCATGGCCTCGCGGAGCAGGCGGCGATGTCCCGCCTGTACGCCGGCATCCACTATCGCTTCGACAACGAGACGGGGTTGCGCCTTGGCCGCGCGGTCGCCGGCTGGGCGCTCAAGCAGTCCGAATGCGGGCGGGGACGGAGGGACGAGAGCTCCCCGTGTGCTGGGCCCGTAGGCCAGTGGCGCTAGGGGTCACGAGCCACGAAAACGCCGGCGGTTCACGGTCATGTATGAGGAGGCCCCTGGGCTTCATTGCTCAGGGGCCTCGTGCATGCGGTCCTCTTGACGCGCGCGACTGACAATCGAGTCCGAAATCCTGCCAATCTGACTCGATCTACCGGCACTGAGGTTGCACCTCGACGACGCGAAGGCGCTTGACGGACAGGTGGGGCGCCTTATCTTACGCCCCAAGCTTGGCACTCAGCTATCAAGAGTGCCAAATTGTTTCAAATCAATCAGTTACACCAAGCATCAGGAGGCAGGTGATGGCGACTGCGACGAAGGGAAAGCCGACGCTCAAGCTTCAGCCACTGGAGGACCGGGTGGTGATCCAGCCGTCCGATGAGGCGGAGTCGATGCGCGGCGGGCTGTACATCCCGGATACGGCGAAGGAAAAGCCGACCCAGGGCGAAGTGATCGCCGTCGGGCCGGGCCGGTTCGAGAAGGGTGCCCGTGTAGCGATGGATCTCAAGGTTGGCGACAAGGTGATCTACGGCAAGTACAGCGGCACACCGTTCACGCTCGATGGTGACGAAGTCATCATCATCAAGGCGTCGGACGTGCTCGCGAAGATTAGCTGAGCTGGAATCCTCACAGGAGACTGAAGAACATGGCTGCAAAGGAACTGCTTTTTGACACCGAAGCCCGGGCGAAGCTCAAGCGGGGCGTCGACCAGTTGGCCGAGGCGGTGAAGGTCACGCTCGGACCGAAGGGCCGGAACGTCGTGATCGACAAGAAGTTCGGCTCGCCGACCGTCACCAAGGACGGCGTCACGGTGGCGAAGGAAGTCGAGCTTTCCGATCCGATCGAGAACATGGGCGCGCAGATGGTGAAGGAAGTCGCGACCAAGACGAGTGACCTGGCGGGCGACGGCACCACCACGGCGACCGTGCTGGCGCAGGCGATCTTCCGCGAAGGCCTGAAGAACGTGACGGCCGGGGCGAACCCGATGGAGCTCAAGCGGGGCATCGAGAAGGCGGTCGAGATTGTCGTTGGCGAGCTCAAGGCGATGTCGGTCCCGAGCGCCGGCAAGAAGGAGATCGCGCAGGTCGGCAGCATCTCCGCCAACAACGACAAGGAAATCGGCAACCTGATCGCCGATGCGATGGAGAAGGTTGGCAAGGATGGCGTAATCACGGTTGAGGAGGCGAAGGGCCTCGAGACCACGCTGGAGACGGTCGAGGGCATGCAGTTCGACCGTGGCTACCTGTCGCCCTACTTCGTGACGGACCCGGAGAAGATGGAGGCGGTCCTCGAGGATCCCTACATCCTCATCCATGACAAGAAGATCTCGTCGATGAAGGAGCTGCTCCCGGTGCTGGAGAAGACGGCGCAGTCGGGCAAGCCGCTGCTCATCATCGCGGAAGACATCGAGGGCGAGGCGCTCGCGACGCTGGTGGTCAACAAGCTGCGTGGCACGCTCAAGGTCGCGGCTGTGAAGGCCCCGGGCTTCGGCGACCGCCGCAAGGAAATGCTGCGCGACGTGGCGATTCTGACCAACGGCCAGGTGATCTCGGAAGAAGTCGGCTTCAAGCTCGAGAACGCGACGCTGAACGACCTGGGCCGCGCCAAGCGGGTCGTGGTCGACAAGGACAACACCACGCTGGTGGATGGCAAGGGCAAGCAGGATGGCATCCAGGGGCGCATCGGTGAGATCCGGGCAGCGATCGAGAAGTCCACGTCGGACTACGACCGCGAGAAGTTGCAGGAGCGCCTGGCGAAGCTGGCCGGCGGTGTAGCGGTGATCAATGTCGGTGCTGCGACCGAGACCGAGATGAAGGAGAAGAAGGCCCGGGTCGAGGACGCGCTGCACGCGACGCGCGCGGCGGTCGAAGAGGGCATCGTGCCGGGTGGCGGTGTCGCGCTGCTTCGGTCGCAGGCCGCGCTCGACAAGGTGAAGGGGCTGACCGAGGACGAGAAGATCGGGGTGGAGATTGTCCGGCGCGCGCTCGAGGAGCCGGTCCGCATGATTGCCCAGAACGCGGGCGCCGAGGGGTCGATCGTGGTGGCGCGTATCCGGGAGTCCAAGGACAAGGCCTTCGGCTACAATGCCGCGACCGACCAGTACGAGGACCTGATCAAGTCGGGTGTCATCGACCCGACGAAGGTGACCCGCACGGCGCTGCAGAACGCCGCGTCGATCGCCGGCCTGCTCCTCACCACGGAGTGCGTGGTGGTGGAGAAGAAGGAAGACAAGCCGGCTCAGGCCGGTGGTCCTCCGGGCGGCGGCATGGGCGGGATGTACTAAGGGTTGAGAGTCAGGAACAAAGAGAGGGCCCCGGCGGAAGCCGGGGCCCTTTCCGCTTCATGGACGCCAGGCGGGTTCGGAGACGTCGGTGAAGGTGGTCGAGATGTAGTTCTTGCCGGTCCCGTCGGCGTTGATTCGCCGTGAGGAGCGAGCACTGCGTGGTGCTGCAGGTCCCACTGGAGTGATTGGCGATCCGCCCATCCGGTCCCCACGCCGGCTGCCCGGCCGCCTTGCCGCCAATGCCGACCTTGTGTCTCGCGACGAGGGCGCCGATCAGGCGCTATGTCTCGAGCGTAACGAGGTCAGTGCGCGGACGGGTTGTTCGAATTGCCGTCCGGCGTGGAGTGGCCACGATAACTCACCCGCCGGTCACGGGTGCGGTCCGCTATGGAGGCGGACTCTTTTCGTTTCCGTTCCGGACCAGCTGCAGCAAGCTGCACGACGATCACGCGATCCATTTCTCCACAGCTGTCTTATTAGTGCAACATACTGCCGTGTTATACATTAAAATATTTGTTTGCAATAGCTTATGCCGTCATGTCCAAACCAGGAGTCAGGCATGCTTATTGACTGTATATCACGCTTCAAGACACCGACATTGGCAGACTTAGGGTCTCCTGCAGGTGGCGTGACGGCGGCATTCGTCGGAACGAATGGTGTGGCGGAACTGGCACGGAGGCAGCACGCAAGTGGCGGCACGACACGACAAGCGTGGGGCGGAATCGCGACGCACCGGAATCTTGTTCGGCGCATTCGCGACGTGCATGCTCACGACGGTGGCACCACTGGCCGCCCAGTCGGCCAACCTCGCGGTGACCAAGACAGGGCCGGCGACCGTCTCGGCAGGCGCCAGTTTCTCATATACCGTGACCACCACCAACGGCGGCCCGGGCGCCGCGGCGAACGTGGTGGTGACGGACACGTTGCCAGCGACGGCGACGTTCGTAAGCGCCACAGGTGGCGGCACGCTCACAGGCAACGTCGTCACCTGGCCCACCATCGCGAGCCTGGCAAACGGCGCGACCCAGAACTTCACCGTGACGGTGACGGCGCCCGGCAGCGGCGTCCTGCTCAACATCGCGGCGGGCAGGAGCACGACAGTCGACCCCACGCCAGGCAATAACAACGGCTCAGCAGCTGCTGCGAGGGTCACCACGACGGTGACCGCCGTGGCGGACGTGCAGGTGACGAAGACCGGCCCCGCCACGGTCAACGCGAACCAGACCTTCAGCTACACCATAACGGTTACCAACGCGAGCCCCAACGCGGCGGCCTCCGTGATCGTGCGTGATAGTCTGCCGGCCGCGGGATCGTTCGTGAGCGCAGTGCCGGCCGGGACGCAGGTCGGGCGGCTCATCACCTTTCCCGCCATCGCGTCGCTCGCACCCGGCGCTTCGCAGGTTTATGTGGTGACCTGGACAGCGCCGGCCAACCCGGCAGTACCGCTGACACTCCGGAACATGGCTTACAGCACCAGCACGACGACCGATCCGGTGCCGGCCAACAACAGCAATACCAACCCCGCAGCGATCGTGAACACGGCGGTGATCGCGAACGCAGACGTCGCGACCACGAAGACCGGGCCGGCCACGGTGAATGCGCTCACCAACTACACCTACACGCTCACCGCGCGGAACAACGGGCCGAGTACGGCGGCGGCTGTCGTGATGCGCGACACGCTTCCGGCCGCGGCGACCTTCGTGAGCGCCACCAACGGCGGCGTCCTCGGCGCGGGGAACGTGGTGACCTGGCCATCGATCGCAACGATCAACAGCGGGGCGACGGTGGCGCGCAGCGTGACCGTGACCTCGCCGGCCACCGGGACGTTGCTCAACCTTGCGGCCAGCACCTCCACGACAGCCGACCCGACCCCGGTCAACAACGACGGGTCCGCGGCGGGCGCGCGGGTGACGACCACGGTGAATGGAGCCGATGTGGCGACCACCAAGACCGGTCCCGCCACGGTGAACGCAGCGACGAACTACACCTATACGATCACGGTGCGGAACAACGGCCCGGGCCAGGCGAGCGGGATCGTCCTGATGGATACACTGCCGGCGAGCGTGACCTTCGTGAGTGCCACGAACGGTGGCGTCCTCGGGGCAGGGAACGTCGTGACCTGGCCTGCCATCGTGACGCTCGCCAATGCCGCGACGACCACGCGTACCGTGACGGTGACCTCGCCGGCCAGCGGCACCCTGCTCAACGTCGCGGCCAGTACGTCGACCTCGACCGATCCCAACCCGCTGAACAACAACGCTTCGGCGCCGGGCGCACGGGTAACCACGGTCGTGAACACCGCCGATGTGGTGACGACCAAGACCGGGCCCGCCACTGCAAATGGCGGGGCGTCCATCACCTACACGCTCACGGTACGGAACGCCGGAGCCGGCACGGCTGTCGGCATCGTCCTGACCGACACGTTGCCGGCCACGGTCACCTTCGTGAGCGCCTCGAACGGCGGCACGCTGGGCGCGGGCAACGTAGTGACCTGGCCTGCGATCGCGACGCTGGCCAACGGGGCGACGGCCACACGCACGGTCACGGTCACCGCGCCGGCCAGCGGTACGCTCCTCGACATTGCGGCCAGCACTTCGACGTCGACCGATCCAACGCCGGCCAACAACAACGGGTCGGCCGCCGGGGCGCGGGTCAGCACCGTGATCCAGGTAGCGGACGTCGTAACCACCAAGATCGGCCCGGCGAACGTCGCCAGCGGTGCGAGCTACAGCTACACGCTCACGGTGCGGAACGCCGGTCCCAACGCCGCGCCCAACGTGGTCATCGTCGACACGCTGCCTGCTGCCGTCACCTTTACGAGCGCGTCGAATGGTGGCGTCCTCGGCGCGGGGAACGTGGTAACCTGGCCGGTGGTCGCGAGCCTGGCGAATGGCGCCACGACCACGCGCACCGTCACCGTGACGGCACCGGCCAGCGGCACACTCCTCAACATCGCGGCCAGTACGTCGGGCACAACCGACCCGGCACTGGCCAACAACAACGGCTCGCTCGCGGCGGCGCGGGTTACGACGGTGGTGAACGCCGCTGACCTCGTCACCACCAAGACTGGCCCGGCCACGGTCGCCCCGGGTGGGAGCATCACGTACACGCTCACGACTCAGAATCTGGGTCCCAATGCGGCGCCCAACGTGGTGATCCGTGATACGCTGCCCGCGACGGTGACCTTCGTCAGCGCGTCCAACGCCGGCGTGCTCGGGGCGGGGAATGTCGTAACCTGGCCTGCGGTAGCGAGCCTGGCGAACGGGGCGTCGACGGTCCGCACCGTGACCGTCACGGCGCCGGCATCGGGCACCCTGCTCAACATCTCGGCGAGCTCGTCGGCCACCACCGATCCCAACCCCGCCAACAACAACGGTTCGGCCGCTGCGGCTCGCGTCACGACAACGGTCAGCGCGACCGACGTCGTTGCTATCAAGTCCGGTCCGGCGTCGGCGATACTCGGCAGCAGCTTCAGCTATGCCATCACGGTGCAGAACTCGGGGCCGGTGAACGCCCTGGGCGTGATGGTGACGGACACGTTGCCGGTGGGCCTCACTTTCGTGAGTGCGACGGGCGGCGGTACGCTCGCAGGCAACGTGGTGACCTGGCCCGCGATTGCATCGCTGGCGAGCGGTGCGAGCCAGGCATACAGCGTCACCGTCACCGTTCCAGCGGCGGGTGTGTTCACGAACGTCGTGGCCAGCATCGCGGCCAGCGCCGACCTGAGTCCGGCCAACAACAACGGGTCCCTGCCGGCGAGCCGGGTAGTGACGACCGTGCTCAACCAGGCTGATATCGCCACCACGAAGACCGGCCCCGCCACCGTAAATGCTGCACAGCCTGTGACGTACAGCATCAACGTGGCGAACAGTGGCCCGAGCGCGGCCGCCAGCGTAGTCCTGACCGACACGCTGCCGGCGTCGGTGACCTTCGTCAGCGCCACCGGCGGAGGCACCGTGAGCGGCAACGTGGTGACCTGGCCAGCGATTGCCTCGCTCGCGAGCGGAGCCAGCCAGGCGTACAGCGTCACGGTAGCGGCGCCGGCGGCGGGCACGTTGCTCGACATCGCCGCGAGCACCTCGGCCACGCCCGATCCCGTCCCGGCAAACAACGACGGCTCATTGCCGGGGAGCCGGGTCACCACCACAGTCATCGAACAGGCGGATGTCGCGACCACGAAGACGGGCCCGGCGACGGTGAATGCGGCGCAGAACTTCAGCTATGCGCTTGCGGTGACGAACGGCGGACCGAGCGCCGCGGCGAATGTGGTGGTGATGGACACGTTGCCGGCCGGCGTCACCTTCGTCAGCGCCACCGGCGGCGGCACGGTGAGCGGCAATGTCGTGACCTGGCCAGCGATCGCGACCCTCGCGAGCGGCGCCAGCCAGGGCTACACGGTGACCGTGACGGCGCCGTCGACAGGGACGCTGCTCAACATCGCCGCGAGCACCTCCACGACCGGTGATCCCAATCCACTGAACAACGACGGCTCCGCGCCAGGTGCGCGGGTCACCACCACCGTGATCGAGCAGGCCGACGTCGCCGCCACCAAGTCCGGCCCGTCGACGGTCAGCGCGGCGCAGAACTTCAGCTACGCCGTCGCAGTGACGAACAGCGGTCCAAGCGCCGCAGCGAATGTGGTCGTGATGGACACGTTGCCGGCGGGCGTCACCTTCGTCAGCGCCACCGGCGGCGGCTCGCTGAGCGGAAGTGTGGTGACCTGGCCCGCGATCGCGACGCTTGCGACGGGGGCGTCACAGGCCTATTCGGTGACGGTGACGGCGCCACCCACCGGAGTGCTGACCAACATCGTGGCCAGCACGTCGTCGACTGGCGACCCTGATCCATCAAACAACAACGGCTCAGCGCCCGGTGCCCGGGTCACGACCACCGTGATCGAACAGGCCGACGTCGCCACGACCAAGACCGGTCCGGCGACGGTGCCTGCAGCCCAGAGCTTTTCCTACACGCTCACGGTAGCCAACAGCGGGCCCAGCACCGCCTCGGCAGTCGTGGTGACCGACACGCTGCCAGCGGGCGTCACCTTCGTGAGCGCGACCGGTGGCGGCACGGTGAGCGGCAATGTGGTTACCTGGCCCGCGATCGCCTCGCTCGCCGGTGGTGCCGGCCAGGGTTACGCCGTGACGGTGACAGCCCCGGCGACTGGCACGCTGCTCAATATCGCGGCCAGCACTTCCACCACCGCGGATCCCAGCCCCGCGAACAATGATGGATCCGCCCCCGGCAGCCGGGTCACCACGGGGGTGATCGAGGTGGCGGACGTCGTCACTGCCAAGACGGGCCCGGCCACGGTGATCGCTGCGACGAACTTCAGCTACGCGATCAGTGTGCAGAACCTTGGACCATCGGTGGCGTCGAGCGTGGTGGTGACCGACACACTGCCAGCCGGCGTCGCCTTCGTCTCGGCGACCGGCGGCGGCACGCTCAGCGGAAACGTGATCACCTGGCCCGCCGTCGCGAACCTGGCGAACGGCGCGAGCCAGTCGTACAGCGTGACCGTCACCGCACCGGTCACCGGCAGCCTGCTCAACATCGTGGCCAGCAGATCGACGACGCTGGACAGCGACCCGGCCAACAACAACGGCTCCAGTGCGGCCGCACGGGTCACGACCGTGGTGCAGGAGCGGGCCGACGTGGTGACGACCAAGACCGGCCCCGCGACGGTGAACGCCGCGGCGCAGTTCAGCTACACCCTGACCACGCGAAACCAGGGACCGAGCGCTGCTGTGAGCGTGGTCGTGACCGACACACTTCCCGCGACGGTCACTTTCGTGAGCGCCACGGGTGGCGGCACCGTGAGCGGGAACGTGGTGAGCTGGCCCGCGATCTCGAGCCTGGCCAGCGGGTCAAGCCAGAGCGTCGACGTGACGGTCACGGCCCCACCCACCGGCATACTGCTCAACATCGCTGCGAGCGCATCGTCGACCACGGATCCGGTGCCGGCCAACAACAACGGCGCCGATCCCGCCAGTCGCGTCACCACCGCAGTGACCGAGCAGGCTGACGTTGCCACCAGCAAGACGGGCCCGGCACGGGTGAACGCCGGCGACCTCGTCAACTACACCATCAGCGTTACCAATCTCGGGCCGAGCCCGGCCTCGGCGGTGATGGTGACGGACCCGCTCCCTGCCGGCGCGGCGTTCGTCGCGGCGTCGAATGGTGGCGCCCTGAACGGAACCGCGGTGCAGTGGCCGGTGATCGCGTCGCTGACCGCGGGCCAGACGGTGACCTATTCGCTGCAGGTCCGGGCGCCGCTGCTGGGTTCCCTCACCAACATCGTCGCAAGTACCGCGACGACACTCGATCCGGTTCCGGGCAATAACAACGGCTCGGCGCCATCGGCGCAGGTGTTGACGACCATCGAGCCGGTGGATCTCGCGGTAACGAAGGCTTCGCTGCCGGAGTTCCGGATCGGGACCGTCGGCAGCTACACATTGACGGTACGCAACGTCGGCAATGCGCCGAGCGTCGGCGCGATCACGGTCGTGGACACGCTCCCCGCCCCGCTGCGGTTTTCGTCAGCCGACGGGCCAGGGTGGAGCTGTGGCGCAACGGGATCGATCGTGACCTGTACGGCGGCGGGACCGCTGGCGGCCGGGGCCTCGAGCGCGATCACCCTCAACGTGGACGTACTGCCGGCGGCGGCGCCGTCGGTGACGAACTCCGTCGCGGTCGCGACACCGGGTGACACCGTCTCGGGTGGCAACAACGCCTCGAGTATCGCCACGGCGGTAGTGGCGCAGAGCCCGCTGGTCGCCGAAAAGGCCGCGGGATCCACCACCGCCGAGATCGGCGACGTGGTGGACTATACGCTGACGGTAGAGAACCAGTCGACGCAGCCGGTGCCGGCCGTGGTCTTCAACGACCAGTTGCCGCTCGGCTTTGCTTACCAGCCGGGCACGGCGCGAGTGAACGGTATCGCAGTGCCTGATCCGGCGGGCGCGCCAGGGCCCACGCTCGGCTTCCCGATCGGGACGGTAGACGGCAACGGGACAGCCACGGTGACGTACCGCGTCTACCTGGGCCCCGGCGCGACGGCCGGCGACGGCCTCAACCGGGCGCAGGCTCTGAGCACGCTCACCGGCGTTGCGTCGAATACCGCCACGGCGAAGGTGCAGGTGACCGGAGGCGTCTTCTCCGACCGCGGCATCATCGCCGGCAAGATCTTTGTCGATTGCGCCTGCAACCCCGACCGCGTGCAGGGATCGCGCGATATCGGAATCCCCGGCGTGCGGATCATCCTCGAGGACGGGACGTCGACGGTGACGGACGTGGAAGGCAAGTTCAACTTCTACGGCCTGGCCCCGCGGGTGCACGTGCTCAAGGTGGATGTGACCACGCTCCCGCCGGGATCGAAGCTGGCGGCCGTCTCCTCCCGCAATGCCGGCGATGGCTGGACCCGGTTCGTCGACCTGCGCAACAGTGAGTTTGCCCGCGGCGACTTCGTCGAGGTGAGCGGCAATCCGTCGGTGCTCGCGGCGGTAATCGCGCGGCGGAACCGGGGCGAAGTCGTTGCTGCGATCCCCGACACGACCCCGATGGTGCTGGTGGCCGACTCCCTGGTGCCCACCGCCCAGACGGTGCCCGGCTCGGTGTACCAGCCGCTGCTCGGCGGCTTGGCGTCGCCGGTTACGGTCGAGGGCGCCGCGTCGCCGGTGTTGCGGCTGCCGCAGGCCGACCAGCCGGAACGCCTGGCGCGCCCGACTGATTCGCGTCTCGAGATGATGGTGCCGGCGCAGGGGATCCCTGCCGACGGTCAGACGTCGGTGCCGGTTCAGGTGAAGATCGTGGCCGCGGACGGCAACGTGATCACGACGCCGACTACTGTGACGCTGGAGACCACGTTGGGACGCTGGCTCGTCGAGGACCTCGACGCTACGCAGCCCGGGGTACAGACGCAGCTGCATGACGGGCAGGGCGACTTCATGCTGGCCGCATCGCCGCGGGAGGGCGTGGGTGAGATCCGCGCCACCAGTGGTGCGATGGTCCAGACCGGGCGTGTGGCCTTCCTCCCGGTAGAGCGTCCGCTCACCGCAGTCGGCATCGTGGAGGGACGCGTCGACCTGCGCTCGCTCGCCAAGGGCGCCCTGGTGCCCGCAACGCCGCAGGACGGCTTCGAGCAGGAGCTGAAGGACATCTCCATCTCGGGCGACAGCGGGCTCGACCGGGCCGCCGCGCGCGCGGCGCTCTACCTGCAGGGCAAGGTGAAGGGGAGCTATCTCCTGACACTCGCCTTCGATACCGAGCAGGACCCGGGCAAGCGCTACATGCAGGACATCCAGCCGGACGAGTTCTATCCAGTGTACGGCGACGCGTCGGTGAAGGACTACGGCGCGCAGTCGTTCGACCGGCTGTACGTCCGGATCGACAAGGACCGGAACTACTTCCTCTACGGCGACTACCAGACGTCGTCGCCGTCACAGGCGCGGCAGCTGGGCGGCTACCTGCGCAGCCTGACCGGCGCGGTGCAGCACTTCGAGAACAAGACGGTGCAGGCCAACGCCTTCGCGGCGCACACGCGGATCACCCAGGTGGTGGACGAGCTGCGCGGCATGGGCATCTCCGGCCCGTACCAGCTGTCCCAGGGCAACGCGCGGATTAACAGTGAGCGGATCGACATCCTGACACGCGACCGCAACCAGCCGGAGCGGGTGCTCAAGATCGTTCCGCTGCAGCGCTTCACCGACTACACGGTGGAGCCGTTCACCGGGCGGATCCTGCTGCGGCAGCCGCTGCCGAGCCTCGACGCCGAGCTCAATCCGGTGTCGATGCGGGTCACGTACGAGGTGGAGCCGCAGGACGCGCCGCAGTCGTGGACGTACGGCGCGGATGCGCAGGTGCGGGTCAGCTCCTTCGCGGAGGTGGGCGGTGCGGTGATCCAGGACGACAACCCGTACAATGCGCGGCAGATCTACACCGCGAACGGCAGCGCGAGGCTCGGCCGGAACACCCAACTGGTGGCGGAAGGGGCCATTACCAACACCGACTCGCTGGGCGATGGCTCGGCGGGGCGGTTCGAGCTGCGTCACCAGTCGGGCCGGTTCGGCGCCAACGTCTTCGGTGCCATGAGCTCGACCACCTTCTCCAACCCATCCGCCACCTTCGGGGCAGGGCAGCTCCAGTTCGGCGCCCGCGCGTCGATGCAGATCGACCAGAAGAACGGTGTGCGGGCCGAGGCGCTCCTGAGCGAGGACCGGGTGAACGGCGGACGGCGGAAGGGCGCGCTGCTGGCGTACGAGCGCGTGATCTCGCGGATGTTCCGTGCCGAGGTCGGCTACCGCTGGGCCGAGGAGACGACGGCGCCGGTCGACACGGCAACGGCGATTACCCCGGGCGCCACGCCGAACGAGACCAATGCGATCGGAGTGAAGGTTACCGGCACGCTTCCGAACCGCCGGGGAAGCGCGTCCATCGACTTCGAACAGGACGTGGTGAACACCGACCAGCGGCGGGCCGCGCTTGCCGCCGAGTACTGGATATTCCCGCGACTCCGGTTGTATGGCCGCTATGAGATGCTCTCCTCCTTTGCGGGGCCGTATGCGCTCAATGGGGCACAGCGACTGGCGCAGGCGGTGGTTGGCTTTGACCTGGCCTATTTCCGCGACGGGCAGTTCTTCAGCGAGTACCGCGCGCGTGATGCCTTCTCCGGTCGTGAGGCCGAGGCAACGATTGGTCTCCGCAACCGGTGGCAGGTGGCACCCGGGGTGAGGGTCGACGCCTCCTTTGAGCGAGTAAACCCGATCAAGGGCGCCGAGGGCGCCGAGGCTACCGCAGTGACGGCCGGGGTGGAATACACTCGGAGCCCGCTGTGGAAAGGCACGCTGCGGGCGGAATACCGGAACGCCACGAGCGGCGACAATTTTCTCGCGACATTGGGCTACGCCCGCAAGCTGACCCGCGACTGGACCTTTCTCGGTCGTGGATTCTGGAACGCGCTGCCTCTGGACCAGCTGCGGACGCGCGGGCAACTGGGCCTGGCCTGGCGCCAGACTGACGAGAACAAGTGGAACGGCCTCGCCCGGGTGGAGCACGGGGTAGAGCGCCTTCGCACCGGTACGGACGGCGAGCTCTCCTCGCGGCAGCTCGACATCGCGGTCGCCCAGCTCAACTACCAGCCGATCCTGCCGCTCACGCTCTCGGCGCAGTATGCCGCCAAGTGGCTCCGGCAGGACGACGCCTTCCTGTCGAAGACGGCAACCCAGCTGGGGCAGCTGCGCGGCATCTACGACCTCGACCACAACTGGGACGTGGGACTGCAGGGGAGCATGATGTGGGGCGGCGCGTTCCGCAGTCTGCGCTACGGGGTGGGCGGCGAACTCGGACGGCGGCTCATCAACAACCTGCGCCTGGCTGCTGGCTACAACCTCTTCGGATTCAAGGACCAGGACCTGCGCGAGACCGACTACACCCTTCAGGGTGGGTACCTGCGGCTCGACTTCAAGTTTGACGAGTCTATCCTGCCCGGCCTCAGGAAGACGGAGGCGACGGCACCATGAAGCGCACCGTCGCGCTGCTCGCGGCTCTGGTACTCATGGTGGGTTCACTTTCAGCGCAGTCGCAGGACCGCCTGCTGCCGCAGAAGAAGCGGATTACCGACGAGGCGATCGCGCGCGATCGCGGGCTCATCCAGACGTGGCTCGCCCGGGCCGAGGCGTTGCCGGAGGACCGCGACGACGGCTACGGGCGGGCGCGCGCGGTCGCGCTGCTCGAGTTCGTGGGGAGCGAATACGATCGCGCGAATCGGTCGCCCGTGCTCGACACTTCGTTCGTGCAGGCGGTCGCTATCATCCAGCGCCTCGAGAGTGGCCAGACCTGGTACGAAAAGGTGAGCGAGCCGGTCGGTGCCGAGATGCTTGCCCCCGGCGCCTGGGCGCGCCTTGATTCGCTGAAGAGTGCGGACGTCAATCGCTGCGCGGAATCGGAGATCGCGCGCGCCCAGGTGAAGCTCCTGCTGGCCGTAGAGGAGGGTCGGGCGGGAGGCGTCTCCTGTTCGGGACCGGTCGTAGCGGAAGTCGAGGCCCTGGTCGACAAGATCAAGCGCCTCATTGCGACGTGTACGGCAGAACCGGCCGACACGAAGCAGGCAGGACCGGAAGCGCCACCGCCGGTTCCCCTCGCGCCGGCACCTGACACCGTCACTATCCCGGCCCAGGTGCATTTCGCCTTCGATCGCGCGACGCTGAGCCCGGCCTCACGCGACATCCTCGGCTCGGTCGCTGCCGAGCTGGCGGCGCTGCCCGATGCGGAGATCCAACTCGACGCCTATTCCGACCCGGTTGGTACGGCGTCGTACAATCGGCGACTTTCGACCAGGCGGGGCGAGGCAGTCCGGGAGTATCTCGTGTCGAAGGGGATCACCCCCGCGCGAATCAGCGTCGTGCCGATGGGTGCGTCGGCACCGACTGCTGAAGGAAACAGTCGTCGCGAACGCTACGCCCTCGACCGGCGGGTGGACATCCAGGTCAAGCCGCCCGCGAACACCGTCATCGTGCGAGAGGAGCAGCGCTCCGATCTGCAGCTGACGCCAGAACGGCGGCCGCCTACTTCGTCCGCGCCCCCATCGGCTCGATGATCATGACCCGCATGCCCAGCGCGGAGCCCAGCGAATCGGCGACGCGACGTGCCACCGACCGGTCGGCGATGCCGCTCACGATCACCTTATTGAGTGAATCGGTGGCGCTCACTGGCACCACGACGCTCACCGGCCATGTCAAACCGATCAGGCGATCGGCGAGGGCCTCCGCGGCCTTCTTGTCGGCGTAGGCCCCCACCACCAGCAGAAACTCCTTGTTCGGCTGCGGCGCCCTCGGCGAAGCCTGTCTGGGCTCGGCCTTGGGCCATGCCGGCGCCGAAACGAAGACCGTATCCGCGCTCAATCGCTGTGACCGCTGCCCCCAGAACCTCACCCCGAAGGCCGCGGCCGCGAGGAAGGCCAGCACCAGAAGCAGACCGAAAGCGGTCCTCCGCCGTCGTTGCGAATAGTCCGCAGCCCTTTCTTCCGATTCCGAGGGAACGACGACGCGGGGCACGCAATACCTCCCTATTTGCCGGGCGAGACGACGACGGATTTAACCCCAAGTGTGCGCGTCAGTGAATCCGCCGCAAGCCGCGCCTCGGACGCACCCGAGAGGCCTCGGACCTGTACCAGGTACAGGGAGGTTCCGCCGCGCGCGGGCGGGATGACCTCCGTGGTGTATCCGAGGGCGGAGGCGCGGGTGGCCAGCTTGGTGGCGTTGGGCTCCGATCCGAACGCGCCGATCTGCACGGAATAGCCGCCGCCGGCTGCGGGAACGGGAGGCGCGGGCGGAGGGTTGGGCGCCGCGCGAGTGATCGTGTCCGGCTTGAGGACAGGTGGCGAAACCGTCCCCAGTGTTGACGTCCCGGGCGGGGGTGGAACAGCTGGTGTGTCGATCGCAGTCGTCGACACCGCCGGCGCCGTGTCGATCGTCGGTGCGCCCGGAGATGCGGTGGTATCCGGCCGCATGACCGCCGCGAGATCCGAAACCCTGGTGTGCCCGATATCGAGCAGCATCCGCGCAACAAAGGCCAGGATTACGAGGCCCGCACCAGCCACCAGCAACCATCGGTTGGCACTGTTTCCACCGCTACCGCGGTGACGTGACTCGAACATCCCTGCCTCCAGTAGGTCGTGCCTGTCCGGAATACCCCCTAGTTGCCGGCCGGGCCAGCGCTAAGTTTACGCATGTGTCGGGCCGTGTAACAAAATGCGAGGAGGTTCCATGGGTGCGAAGTACCTGCTGGTCCCGATGGCGCTGCTCATTCCGGCTGCCCTGTCGGCCCAGCAAGCTGGTATCACCGGCACCTGGGTTGCCAAGGTGAAGACGAAGGATGGTCCCCAGCAGGTCATTATCCGGGCCGACTCGAGTGCCAGCTGGGGCAAGGAGACAGTGCGCTGGCGCTGGCCATCCCCGACTGAGATCCGCATCCTGCTCGGCGGCGAATGGGAGACCTACACCATCGACCTCAAGGGTGACAAGATGAAGCTCTCGGGCGAGGAGCTCGATGAGCCGGTTACCCTGAAGCGGGTTGGTCCACCAACCGCACGACCCGATTCGGTGAAGATCCCCACCGACCCGGACTCGTGATGACCGGCCTTCGCGACTAGATCGCGAAGGTCATCTGCGCGCCCTCACATCGCAGGAGCCGCAGCGGGCCGACGGGATCGTCCTGCCGGGCGGCGTGCACGTCGCCCTTGTATCCCTTCCGCCTCAGGGCCGTCTCGACGGTGGTGCGCGCCAGTTCCTCGCTGTTGCATCGCTCACTCAGGTGCGCCAGCAACACTGTGCCGAGCCCGGGATGCAGTGCCTCCACCAGAAGGTCGGCCGCCGCGCGGTTGGACAGGTGACCCGCCGACCCGGCGATCCGCTGCTGCACCGACGGAGGATATCCGCTGGTCCGGAGCAGGACTTCGTCATGGTTGGCTTCGAGAATCACCGCCGTCAGTTCACGGAGCAGGAGCCGCACCGCCGCGGTGGGCCGGCCCAGGTCGTAGGCGACCCCGATCTTCACCCCGTCAAGTGACTCCACGGCGACTGCCAGCGGCTCCGCCGCGTCATGCGCGATTGGAGCCCCCCAGACGGTGAAGGGTCCCACTTCGACCCGAAGCGCGCTTCCGATGGCGCGATGGGTCGCTCCCTCATCTCCCGCTTTCGCGAGAGCTCGCCAGGTTCCTGGTGACGTCAGCACCGGCGCGCCGTGTCGCGCTGCCAGGCGGAGCGCTCCCGCGGCATGGTCACCATGCTCGTGCGTCAGCGCCACGCCTACGAGGCCGTCGAGGTCGAGTCCGGCACGCTCTGCCCGCCGGGTGATTTCCTTGGCGCTGAAACCGGCATCGATGAGCAGGATGGCCCCTTGGCAGTCCAGGGCAAAGCAATTGCCCCGGGAGCCGGAGCCGAGCGCGATGAGGGTCGTCGTCACCGTGAGGACAGCCGGCGGAAGATCGAGATGAGCGATGCGCGACGCTCGGTCGTCACCGCCACGTCGCGGCGAGGCATGACTCGCTCCGCAATGCGCAGGAAGCCGTCCTCGGTGAGCTGTACGTCGCCGCTGGCGCCCCAGGAGAATGGCGGGACGTACTTGCCGAGGCCGTCGCCGAACACGTTGGCGCCGGCACCCACAACCGTGCCCGTCGGCAGCATGGTGCCGATCGCGGTCTTGGCGTGGTCGCCGATGAGGCTCCCCAGGAACTGACGGCCGGTGTCTACTGTGCGCCCGGCCACCGAAAGTCGCACCGTGCCGTACGTGTTCTTGAGGTTCGAGGTGGTGGTACCGGCACCGAGATTGACCCAGTGGCCGATGACGCTATGACCGACGAAGCCGTCATGCCCCTTGTTGGCATACCCGTTGAAGATGGCGGCGCTGACCTCGCCGCGGACGACTGACCGCGGGCCAAGAATTGAGTCCCTGATGAACCCGCCCAGCACCCGCGCTCCGGGACCGACGTAGCATGGTCCCTCGAGCCGGCTGCCGCTGCGTACCTCGGCGCCGTGATCGATCACCACCACGCCGTGACGCACGTCGAATACGACGCCCGGCTCCACCTCCGCGCCCGACGAGCGCACGCGCGACGCGTCGCCCAGGACGATGGTCTGGGGCGGCAGTGGATCGGTCGGGCCCGTGAGGAAGTCGGCGCAGTCGTGCTCCAGCAGCTGTTCCAGCGCCGTGATCAGGTCGAAGGAGCCGCGCAGCAGGATGCCGTCGATGTCCTGCGATGGGCCCAGGAGGTCGGCATGCCACGTCTCGCCCTCCGGGATGATCCATGCCACCGTGATACCGTCGGCGGTGAGTCGTCGCACCTCAGGACCCAGCGACATGCGGGTGCCCGCGGGCGCGAAATCACTCCGTGCGATAATGAGCGGCCCGCGCGCGCCCTCGACCGCGCGCGACTCGGGCGCGTCGATCTCGCTGAATCCGAGCGTCGATTCGCCCAGGATCGCGCTGGTGGCAACACCGAGCGTGGCTTCCCAGCGGTCGCGGATGCGCCAGAGGCCGGCTCGCAACTCGCAGATGGGGCGCGCACCGTGAAAGGGTGCCCAGGCGATGGCATCATCGGGCTCGAGCAGCACCAGAGGGGCGGTCACGGCAGGTCGCGGATCTCTGCCGGGAGGGCGTCGAGCAACTGCTTGAGCTCGGCCGCGCGCCGGCGGTGCGTCACCAGGATGCGCCCGTTCGCGCGCACCACGACCAGGTCGCTCACGTCGCTGACCACGATCGGCTCGTCGTCGGTCCAGACGATGCAGTCGGAGGCGTTGTACACCGACACGGCACCGACCGTCACGTTGCCGCGCGCATCGCGCTCGCGGATGCGTCCGAGCGCATCCCACGTGCCCACGTCGTCCCAGCGGAACGCGCCGCGCACCATGGCCACCGCGTGACTCCGCTCCAGCACACCGACGTCGATGGAAACCGGCGTGAGGTTCTTGAAGAAGCCAGCCACGTCACCGGCCGCAACGCGATCGAGCCACGGCGCCATCTCGGGTGTATGCGCCCGGACTTCGGCGGCCAGTCGCTCGGCAGTCCAGGCGAACAGTCCGCTGTTCCACAGGGCCCCCGCCGCCATGAGGTCGAGCGCAGTCGCGGCATCGGGCTTTTCCTGGAATCGCTCCACGGTTGTGGCATCGGCATCGAGAGGGGCGCCAGGCACGATGTAGCCGTAGCCGGTTTCCGGGCGCGTAGGCACCATGCCCACGGTAACCAACCGGTCGTGCGCCCGTGCGGTACGGATGGCCAGGTCGGCAGTCTGGCGGAACACATCCGGCTCACCGATCCACCAGTCGGCATGCATCGAGAGCACGGCCGCCTCGGGATCGCGCCGGTGCGCCTCGAGGGTGGCCCAGACCAGGGCGGGAGCGGTGGATGCGGCGCGCGGCTCGACCAGGATGTTGGCCCGGGGCAGGGCCAGCCGCTCTCGCAGCGGCTCGGCCAAGGCAGGGCCGGTCACCACCAGGATCCGCTCGCGGGGGATGAACCCTTCCAGGCGCTCCACCGCCGCCTCCGCGGTCGAGCCGGGGCCGGTCAATGGGAGCAGTTGCTTCGGTCGGCTGGGTGTACTGAGTGGCCAGAAGCGGGTGCCGGAACCGCCGGCGAGGATGACGCCCCAGTTCACAGGAGCGTCGCGAGCGCATTGCGATGCCGGCGAAGGTCGTAAAGCACCTGGCCGAAGTTCGCATCAGGCTCGACCACCACGAGGAGCCAGCTTCCGGGTGCGGCCGGCACCAGCAGCAGCGTTCCTTGTTCGCCCTCGAGCGCAATGGTCTGGACTTCGCCCAGCGCCGAACCATCGGAGAGCCGGCTGGCGTGACGGATGGCGGTGGCCGCCAGGGCGGCGACCGCATCGGGATCGGTGGACCCGCGCGCCTCGTGCGCGATCGGCAAACCGTCCATGGAGGCGACGACCACCGCCTCGACGCCCGGACGGTCGGCCAGCGCGCGAACGACGTCGCTCAAGCTGCTCATGCAAGGCTCATTTCGCTGCAGGGGAGAAACGCTCGGCATTCTACGGAGCGTCATGGGCGAAGTCAAGAAAAATCCACGGGTTGACCACCCTCCGGACGAGGCCTAAGCTTCCCCGCCATGCACCGATTCCAGAGGGTCATCCCGCTGTTTTGCACGCTGTTCTGTGCCGTCATTGTCGCCGCCTGCTCCAGCAGCACGGACCTGCCCGAACCGACCGACGCCAACCTGGTAGACACCACCACGGTCTGGGCGCTGGACGGTACCGCCATCACCGATCCGAGCGGGTTTTCCGTTCCCGACCGGATCGCGGTGCGCACCGACCAGAGCGCCGCGTTCGATTTCGCGTTCAACATCGACAATTCCGGCAAGGCGGTGTTCCTGCCGATCGACCTGCTCGGGCTCGGGGCCGTGTCGGGCGTGAATCCCGGCCTGCTATCCACCCCGCTTGGCTTCGATTCGATCCGCACCGCCGTGACGGGAGACAGTTACGTCGTCGACGATACCGTGAATGTCGTCGTGGGCACCAGCTATTACGCCCGGTCACGCGTGGTCTGCACTACCCTGTCCATGCCGATGTATGGCAAGATCGAAGTCCTTGCCGTCGATCCCGACGCGCGGTCGGTCACGTTCCGCTACCTGGTGGACAACAACTGCGGATATCTGGGTCTCGAGCCGGGATTGCCGAGGAACTAGCGTGATCGACATCAAGCGACTGCGCCAGGATCCCGACGGAACCCGGGCCGCCTTGGCACGTCGGCTCGATCCTTCGGCCACCGCGGCGCTCGACCGGATCCTCGACCTCGACCGGCGGCGGCGCGAAATCCTCGTGCGTGTCGAGACGCTCAAGGCCGAGCGCAACGCGGCCACGGAGGAAGTGGCAAAGCGGAAGCGTGCGGGTACGCCTGCCGACGATCTCCTCGCAGCGCTCAAGGTATCGGCGGACGCGGTGAAGACGCTCGATGCCGACCTGCGTGTCGTGGATGAGACGCTCGAGCCTGAGCTGCTCACCGTTCCCAATTTCCTCCTGGCCGACGTGCCCGAGGGGGACGCCAGCGCGAACCGCGTTGTACGTACCTGGGGAGACATCCCGAAGTTCGACTTCACCCCGAAACCGCACTGGGACCTGGGCGAGGCGCTGGGCATTCTCGACCTTGCCACCGGCGCCAAGGTGACCGGCTCCGGCTTCCCGATCCTGCGCGGAATGGGAGCGCGGCTCGGACGCGCGCTGGCCAA
This sequence comes from uncultured Gemmatimonadales bacterium, assembly GCA_963822925.1. Classification (GTDB taxonomy): domain Bacteria; phylum Gemmatimonadota; class Gemmatimonadetes; order Gemmatimonadales; family GWC2-71-9; genus JAGGAG01. Next base: position 93,987 of record CAWGJN010000007.1, on the reverse strand, counting down.
TTTCATGCTCGACCTCCATACCTCCGAGCATGGATACGAGGAGGTCGCTCCGCCGTACCTGGTGAACCGTGCCTCGATGCAGGGCACCGGGCAGCTGCCCAAGTTCGGCGATGAGCTCTACACCATCGATGCGGACGGCCTCTACCTCATCCCCACGAGCGAGGTGCCGCTTACCAACATGTTTCGCGACACCATCCTCGAAGCGGCGGCGCTGCCGGTGGCCGTCTGCGCCTGGACGCCCTGCTTCCGCCGTGAGGCTGGTGCCGCCGGCAAGGATACCCGCGGACTCATCCGGGTACACCAGTTCGACAAGGTCGAGCTCGTGCGGCTGTGCCGCCCCGAGGAGACCGAGGCTCAACATGAGCTCATTACGCGCCAGGCCGAGACGGTGCTCGAGCGGCTCGAGCTGCCCTACCGGCGAGTGGCGCTGGCGGCGGGTGATACCGGTTTCCACAGCGCCCGGACCTGGGATCTCGAGGTGTGGGCCGCGGGGGTCGACACCTGGCTCGAGGTGTCGAGCGCCAGCACCTTCACGGATTTCCAGGCGCGGCGCGCCGGCATCCGCTTCCGGCCCTCGGCCGGTGCCAAGCCTGAATTCGTGCATACGCTCAATGCATCGGGGCTCGCCTTTCCCCGGACGATCATCGCCCTGCTCGAGAACAATCAGAGAGCAGACGGTTCGGTAAGGATCCCCGGCGCCCTCGCGCCGTACCTCGGGACCGACCGGCTCGTCGCCCGTGCCTAGCAGGGGTATCCGGCGCTTCGCGCCTATGCTGGTCGTGGTGCTCGTCACCCTCCTCGTGCTGCTCAGCGTCGCGACCAGCTTGTTCGTGGTGCGCCACTTCCGCCGTGAGGCCCAAAGCGCATCCCGGCTGTATGCGGGCGTCTTCACCGGCCTCAACGATCCGCGGCCCGGCGCCGAGGCCAGTGCGCTCCTCCGGCTCGGTGAGCACGTGAAGGAACTCGGCATGCCGCTGGTCGTCACCGACAAGACCGGCCGGGTCACGGCGTTCGACAACGTGCCGTTTCCGGCGACTATCGACGATCCCCGGTTGCGCGAATACGCGGCCCGGCTCGATGCACGGAACCCTCCGGTCGTTGATTCCCTGGTCGGCACCATCCACTACGGTGGCATGCCGGCCGGGCGCATCATCACGACGCTGGTGGTCTTCGAGGCCGTCACCATCGGGTTCATCATCGGTATCGCGATCTTTGCCTATCGCGCCGCGATCGATTCCCAGCGCGATCGCGTATGGGTCGCCATGGCCCGCGAGGCCGCGCATCAGCTCGGCACGCCGCTCATGAGCCTCCACGGATGGATCGAGACGCTGCGGTCGCGGCCCACGCCGCCCGTGGGCCTCGCCGACCACCTCCTGGCCGACACCGAACGGCTGGACCGGGTGGCCCAGCGCTTCGAACGCATCGGCAATGCGCCCCGCAGTGAGCCCATCGGCCTCGGCGCGCTGGCCGACCGTGTGGCTGGTTACTTCCGGCCCCGGTTGCCCAGGCACGCCAATCCGATTGACCTCCGGGTCGAGGCCGCCGGCGCCGGACCGATGGTGAAGGGCGATCCCGTGCTGCTGGAGTGGGCGCTCGAGGCGCTGGTGAAGAACGCAATTGATGCGCTCCAGGGGCGTGGGGGCACGATTACCATCCATGCAGACGTGGCGCATGGATCGGGCGAGCTGCGCGTGGTCGACAATGGACCCGGCGTACCGCGCGAGATCCGCCGCTCCATCTTCGAGCCCGGCATCACCACCAAGGAACGCGGCTGGGGCATCGGTCTCGCCCTTGCTCGTCGTGTCATCGAGGACGCACATCACGGCAGGATCGAACTCGACCCCCTGTCCGATACCACGGCGTTCGTGATTCGCATTCCGCTCGCCGATCAGGAGGTCTAGTTGGTCATGGAGTGGCTCGAAGGACTGAATCCCGCCCAGCGCGAGGCCGTGGAACACGTCCACGGCCCGATGCTCGTGCTCGCCGGAGCCGGCTCGGGCAAGACCCGTGTCCTCACCGCCCGCATCGTAAACCTCATCGAGCAGCATGGCGTGCCGGTGCAGCGCATCTTCGCCGTCACGTTCACGAACAAGGCCGCCGGCGAGATGAAGGGCCGGGTTGGGCGCATGCTTGGCCGCGACCCATCCGGTCTCTGGGTCGGGACCTTCCACAGCCTCTCCGCCCGCCTCCTGCGTCGCGAGGCCGAGCTGCTGGGCTTCACCAGGGCGTTCACGATCTACGACGAGGACGATCGGGAGGCGCTCGTGCGCCGTCTGCTGGAGCAGAAGGGACACTCGACCAAGACGTTCACGCCCCGCGCCGTTGCGTCGGTCATCTCCGCTGCGAAAAACAGGATGCAGTCACCCGAGGACCTTGCTGCCTCGAGCCCGTTCGATCGCCTCGCCAAGGTGGCCGCCGAGGTCTTTGCCGCACTCGGTCCCGCCATGCGCGATGCGAACGCGATGGACTTCGACGACCTCATGCTGCATCCCCTCACGCTCTTTCGCGAGCATCCTGACCGGCTCGCCGCCTGGCGCGATCGCTTTGCATTCGTGCTGGTGGACGAGTTCCAGGATACCAACCGCGCCCAGTACGAGATGGTTCGTGCCCTCGGCGGGCACGGCAACGTGATGGTGGTGGGCGACGACGACCAGTCGATCTACGGCTGGCGCGGTGCCGACGTGAAGAACATGCGCCAGTTCCAGGAGGATTTCCCCGGGACGAAAGTGGTGCGGCTGGAGGAGAACTACCGGTCATCGCAGGTCGTGCTCGACGCCGCCAATGCCGTCATCGCCGAGAACCGCGGGCGGATGGGCAAGACGCTGGTGACTCGGCGCCGGGGCGGGGAACAGATCACGCTCCTCACCGCGGCCGATGAGCGTGACGAGGCCGAGTGGGTGGTGCGCGAACTCGCGCGCCGGCGGCAGTCAAATGATTTCGAGCCGCGCGACATGGCCGTGCTCTATCGCACCAACTCACAATCGCGCGCCATGGAAGAGGCGTTCCGCCGCGCGGGCATGCCCTATCGCCTCATTGGCGCGATCAGTTTCTACGACCGGCGCGAGGTGAAGGACCTGCTCGCGTACCTGCGGCTCATCGCCAATCCGCGTGATGACGCGGCGTTTCTCCGCGCCGTCGCCGTGCCGCGTCGCGGGCTGGGAGATACCAGCCTGGCGACGCTCACCGAGGTCGCCTCGTCGTGGAAGCAACCGTTGCTGGCGGTGGCCCGCGCCGCGGATCGCGCGCCTGAACTCCGTCCCAACGTGCGTGCGGCATTGCTCACGTTCGCGAAGCTCATCGACTCCCTCACCGTGCTGAGCCAGAGCTTGCCGCCTGCGGACATGCTGGAACGGCTCATCGAAGCGATCAAGTATGAGCAGGCGCTCATGGCCGAGGGTCCCGAGGGCGCCGATCGCTGGGAGAACGTGCGCGAACTGGTGGCGAGCGCCGCAAACTGGTCGGAGGAGGTGGGTACGGATGACGCTTCCACGCCACTGGAGAAGTTCCTGACCGAGGCGGCCCTCCTCTCCGGCAACGATTCTATTGCCGGTGCCGAGGACGGCGTGACCCTCATGACGCTGCATACCGCAAAGGGCCTCGAATGGCCACTCGTGGTGCTGTCCGGCCTCGAGCACGGTCTCTTCCCGCTGGCGCGCGCAGAAGAGCAGCCCGGCGGTCTCGAGGAAGAACGCCGCCTGTGCTATGTCGGCCTCACCCGGGCACGGGACAAGTTGTACCTCACCTGGGCCCAGACCCGCCGTCGGGGAGGAGAACTGCGGCACTCGATTCGTTCCAAGCTCCTCGACGCGGTGCCGCCCGAGGTAGTGGAGGAACAGCGGAGTGCGCTGGTATTTTCCGTGGGCCGCCAGGGTGGCGGCATGACTGCCGGGCGCTACAGCGGCTGGGGACGCCAGCGCGCCCGGGACGACGCGGACGAGAGCTTCCTGTCGCCCGGCCGCAGCGCGTCGTCGGCGCCCGCGGCCGAGGAAGCGTCCCAGGATGCCCCCCGCTACGTGAAGGGCGAACGGGTCCGGCACCGTCGTTTCGGGAGCGGAAGGATCCAGGGACTCATCGGGACCGGCCGTGACCTCAAAGTGTCGGTAGCCTTTGATGACGAATCGGTCGGCGTCAAGCAGCTGCTCGTGGCATACGCCGGTCTCGAACGCGATTGGGAGGGAGCATGAGCGGTATCACGCGGGAGGACGTGCTGCATGTGGCCAGGCTGTCGGCGCTGGAAGTGCCGGAGGCCGAGCTCCCCCGACTGGTGGAGCAGCTGCAGAGCATCGTTGCGATGGTCGAGCAACTGAATGAAGTAAGCGTGGCAGGGAAGGCCCCGCCCTTCAACGCAGGGCCGGCCCAGGCGGAGCTGCGCGCCGACGTGGTGGCGCCGCAGTCGCTGGCACATCCCCCGTCAGAAACCGCCTCCGAGTTTATTGGAGGGTTCTTCAGCGTGCCGCGTCACACCGCGATGGACGAGGCATGAAGGCGGCCGCCGTCGCGCGCGAAGTGGCTGCCCGTCTTGCCGAGACCGACGCCAGCGGGATCAACGCCACGCTCGACTGGTCGGCAGAACTGCTCGAGCGCGAGGCGGCGCGAGTCGATGCCATGCCGGCGCCGATGCCGCTCCACGCCATGCCGATCGCGCTCAAGGACAACATCGTCACCATTGAGCAGCCCAGCACCTGCGCCTCGAAGATCCTCGAGGGCTATGTGAGTCCGTTCAACGCCACGGCAGTCGAGCGCCTCCGCGCCGCCGGCGCCATGATGGCATGCAAGGCAAACATGGACGAGTTCGCGATGGGCTCATCCACCGAGAACAGCGCTTTTGGCCGCGTGATGAACCCGATCGATCATTCCCGCGTGCCCGGGGGCTCGAGCGGCGGGTCTGCAGCCCTGGTGGCGGCGGGCGTGGTGCCCACCGCGCTCGGCTCCGAGACCGGCGGGTCGGTGCGTCAGCCGGCGAGTTTCTGCGGCGTCGTCGGGATCAAGCCCACCTACGGGCGCGTGAGCCGCTATGGCCTCGTCGCCTTCGGGTCGTCGCTCGATTGCATTTCCGTCTTCGGCAACAACGTGGCCAACGCCGCCGCCGTGCTCGGTGTCATGAGCGGGCACGATCCACTCGATGCCACGACGTCGCGCGAACCGGCGCTCCCCCTGGCTCCCGGCGAGCTGCCCGACCTGAAGAACCTCGTCGTTGGCCTGCCGCGGGAGTACTACCCGGCCGACCTCGACGCGGGTGTCCGTGCGGCACTCGATCGTACCATCGCCGCCGTGCGGGCACAGGGTGCCGAGGTACGCGAGGTATCGTTGCCACACTCGAAGTATGCGGTGCCCACGTACTACATCGTGGCCCCTGCCGAGGCGGCATCCAACCTGGCCCGCTTCGACGGGGTACGGTACGGGCTGCGGCGGCTCCGGGACGGCGATGATGTCGCCGACATGTACCGTCGCACGCGGGGTGAAGGCTTCGGTCCCGAGGTCCGTCGCCGGATCCTCGTCGGCACGTACGTGCTGAGTGCCGGCTACTACGATGCGTATTACGGCAAGGCCCAGGCGGTGCGCGCGCTCATCGCGAGTGATTTTCAGAAGGTGTTCGCGAGTGGCGTCGACCTGCTCCTCACGCCCACGACACCGACGCCGGCCTTCAAGGCGGGCGAGAAAGCCAGCGATCCGGTCGCGATGTACTACGCCGACATCTTCGTGTGCGCCGTCAATCTTGCCGGCTTGCCAGCTGTGAGCATCCCGGTGGGCCGAAGCGAGGGGCTCCCCGTCGGCGCCCAGCTCATTGCGCCGATGTTCCAGGAGCAGCGCATGCTCGCCGCCGCCCAGGTGCTCGAGCGGGTCGTAAGCGCCACCGACGAGGTGCGCTGATGACCTGGGAATGCGTCATCGGTCTCGAAGTGCACGTGCAACTCGGCACGAACACGAAGATGTTCTGCGCCGCCGCCAACTCGTATGGCGAGCCGCCCAACACCCTGGTTGATCCCTACACCCTGGGTCTGCCTGGTGCGTTGCCCGTCCCGAACGCCGAGGCGGTCCGGCTCGGCACGCGCGCGGCGCTGGCGCTCGGGTGCACGGTGCATCCCGTGAGCATCTTCGCCCGGAAGCACTATTTCTATCCCGACCTGCCCAAGGGCTATCAGATCTCCCAGTTCGAGGAGCCGCTCGCCACGAAGGGAGCGGTCATCGTTGAATCGCCTGAGCGCGGACGTATCAGGATCGGGGTTACCCGATTGCACCTGGAGGAAGACGCCGGCAAGTCGCTGCACGATCGCCTTCCGGGGCGCACCGCGGTCGACCTGAACCGGGCCGGGGTACCGCTCGCCGAGATCGTGAGCGAGCCTGACATGCGGAGTGCCGCCGAGGCCCGCGCCTACCTCACGCTGCTGCGGCAATTGCTGGTCTATGCAGGCATCTCCGAATGCAGTATGGAGAAGGGCAGCCTGCGAGTCGACGCGAACGTTTCCGTCCGCAAGGCGGGCGACCCGAAGCTCGGCACCAAGACCGAGGTGAAGAACCTCAACAGCTTCGCCAACGTCGAACGTGCCATTGAGGTGGAGCGTGCCAGGCAGATCGCGGCCCTTGAGGCTGGCGAACGGATCGCGCAGGAGACGCGCCTGTTCAACGCGAACACCGGCACCACCAAGGCACTGCGCTCCAAGGAAGAGAGCCACGATTACCGCTACTTCCCCGATCCCGACCTCCCGCCGCTGGTCCTGGAGCCGTCCTGGATCGAGGAACAGCGGGCCACCTTGCCTGAGTTGCCCGATGCCAAGCGTGAACGATTTGCCCGCGAGCACGGATTGCCGGCATATCACGCGGCAACCCTCACGCTCGAGCAACCGGTTGCCGACTTCTTTGAGAAGACCGTGAAGGCTGGTGCTGAGTCGAAGGCCGCCGCCGACTGGATCCTGGAGACGGTGCTCACCGTCTACAACGAAAGCGGCACCTTCCCGGTGACGCCCGACCGTCTTGCGGCCCTGGTGGCACTGGTGAAGGACGGTACCGTCAGCAAACAGGCCGCCAAGGCGGTGTACGCAGAACTCGTCACCACGACCGACGCGCCGCGCGACATCGCGAACCGGCTGGGCCTGGTGCAGGTTAGCGATACCGGTCAGCTAGGCACGTGGGTCGACCAAGTCATCGCTGCGCACCCGGGGGAAGTGGCCCGGTTCAGGAGCGGTGAGGCGAAGCTGATCGGATTTCTGGTGGGACAGGTGATGAAGAAGAGCGGCGGAAAGGCCGATCCCAAGGCGGTTCAGCCGGTGCTGCAGGAAAAGCTCCGCACCTAGTCGCGGAAGATCAATTCAGGCCTGCGCCCGCCTCCGTTCTCGCGCCGGCGCAGGCGTCTTCCACGGCAGGGGCCGGACCCGCTCCGGCCACCACGTCAGTTTCGTCCCCGGCAACCCGAAATGCTCCTCCGCCGCGTCGAGCAGGCGACCGGCGCGGGTACGCACTCCACCCTGCAGCACCTGCCGACGCACGGTCTTCGCCACGTGCAGCGGCTGCTCTCCCGATGGATCGAGCTGACGCGGAACCGGCTTCTCGCTGGCCAGCAGGTCGATCATGTAATCGTAGGAAAGCCCCAGGTGCCGCTCCACGTCGACATCAGTGAGCGACCACCGGCTCCGCCCAACCGCGGCCTTGAGTCCGCTCTGGAATCCCCGCGTCTCCGCCAGATGCACCAGGCCCTTGAACAACCGCCGGTTGGTCCCCACGCTGAACAGCGTGGGTGAGATGATCTGTGCCAGGTGCCGGTCCGCCAGGCCGGTATCCATCTGGATCAGGTCCTTCGCGGCGCGAGCGTAGGCGGCGCCAAGATGCGTTTCGACCCGGCTCTCCCAGTACGCATGCCCCACGGCCGCCGTGCTGGCCGTCAGCACCAGCTGTCTCGGCACGAAATAGTTGTGCGCCACGGTGTCGGCGGCGAGATGGCACAGGTACCCGAGCCCGAACGCGCGAAGAGCGTCGTTTCGTGCCTCGTCATGGATTTCCTGTCCCACGTGCCAGTAGTGGCAGTGGCGTCCCACCGGGGCGTACTTCTTCGCGATGGAAGAATCAGCCGCGATGTTGCCGTAGAGGAAATCGAACGGGAAGGCCCGGAGCAATTCCGCCGTTGCGGCCGGAAGGAGGTGCAGGTTGGCGAGCAGAGATTCGCCGAGGTATACATGCGTTCCCGGCGTCCACGCATGCGCCGATTCGGGAAAGCACACGGCCACGAGCGCGATCGCGCCCAGCGCAAGAAAGACCCGAAACGTCACCGTCCGCGGCTCAGGAACCGTCGCACGGTCCGCAGGAGCGGGTTGCGCTTGAACGTGCGGACGCCCGCCGCGACGTCAAGAGCGGTATCTGCCACTTCCTCATAGACCACGTCGTACAGCGCCTCCAGGTCGTGCAATCGCGTTTCCACATGATCCGCGGCATCCAGCACCTTACCCCGCAGTTCCTCACCAGTACTGGCGAAACCTGCCACCTGGTCGTGCACCAGGGCGGTGACCCCGCGGATGTCCTTGGCACCCTTCCGGATCGATTTCATAGTGCGCTGCAGGTCGTCCTGCACGCCCGCCATCTGACCCCGCAGGTCCTTGAGTTGTCGCGAGAGAGCGAGGCCGAGGGCGGCAATCACGAAGCCGATGATCGCGAAGGCGAGGGCAATGATGGCGAGCGAAATCGCCATGGTCGGCCCGACCCAGGCCGGCGTGTCCTGCACTTGAAGCAGCATGCCTAAACATCGACTTCCGTCGTTTAACCGCAAGTGGCGCGTGTGCTTGACGCCCAAGGACACGCGGGTACTGTTCCCGCATGCCACTTCGATACAAGGTCCGCGGCGGGCGTGCGCTCAAGGGCACGATCCGCCCGGCAGGAAACAAGAACGCCGCCCTGCCCATCCTCGCCGCCACACTGCTTGCGGAAGGCCCCTGCGAACTCGAGAACGTGCCCCGCATCAAGGATGTGGAAAGCATGCTCGAATTGCTCTCCCACCTCGGCGCCACGGTCGAATGGTTTGGTCCCAACGCCGTGCGCGTCGACACCAAGGGTGTCCAGGCCAAACCGCTCGACCCGCGACTCTGCGCCAGGATCCGCGCCTCGATCCTGCTCGCCGGCCCCATGCTGGCCCGCTTCGGCCGCGTCACGCTGCCGCCGCCTGGAGGCGACGTCATCGGGCGCCGTCGCGTCGACACCCACTTCCTGGCCCTCGAGCACCTGGGCGCCTTCGTCAATGTCGGAGCCGACTATACCGTCGAGGCAAAAGCCCTCATCGGCACCGACATCTTCCTCGACGAACCCAGCGTCACCGGCACCGAGAATGCCCTGATGGCTGCCGTGGCGGCGAAGGGACGCACCGTCCTTCGCAATGCGGCTGCCGAACCTCATGTACAAGACCTTGCCCTCTTCCTGATTGCCCTGGGGGCGCAGATCGAGGGCATCGGCTCGAATGTGTATACCATCGAGGGAGGACGACCTCTCACCGGCTCCCGTTACGCGATCGGGCCCGATCACATCGAGATCGGCAGCTTCATCGGACTCGCCGCGGTCACCAACGGCGATATCACCATCGAGGGCGTCCGAGGTGACGACCTCCGGGCCACGTTGCTCGGTTTCGAGCGGCTCGGCATCCGTCCGCGACTCGACGGGCACACGCTGTTCGTCGATCCCAACCAGGAGCGTCGCGTACGCCCCGATCTCGGTGGGCACGTTCCGAAGCTGGAGGATGGCCCCTGGCCGGCCTTCCCCGCCGACACCATGTCGACCACCATCGTGGCCGCCACGCAATGCGAGGGCATGCTTCTCGTCTTCGAGAAGATGTTCGAGTCCCGGCTCTTCTTCGTGGACAAGCTCATCGGCATGGGCGCCCGGATCGTTCTTTGTGATCCCCACCGCGCGGTCATCTCCGGGCCCTCGCCACTCAAGGGCGGAACGGTGGAGTCGCCCGACATTCGCGCCGGGATGGCCATGGTGCTGGCCGCCCTCGCTGCCGAAGGTACCAGCACCATCCACAACGTGGGCCAGATCGAGCGCGGTTACGAAAAGATCGATGAACGCCTTCGCGCCCTTGGCGCCGATATCGAGCGGCTGGACGATTGATGGCTGAGTCGGCGGTCGCCACGCTCCGGGAGGTCCCGGTCGAAGGTGCCGTGCCCCGCTTCGAGGTTCCCGGCTGGCGGGCCAGGCATGGTCTGGTGGCGGGGATTACAGGGCGGGGGACGGGACCCGCGCCCTTTGACCTCGGCCTCTGGTCCTCCCAGCCGGTTGGCGAAGTCATGACTCGCTGGAAGGAACTCCGCGGTGTCGAGCGCTGCCTGGGTTCCACCGCGCTGGGGCACCAGGTCCATGGAGACCGGGTGGCCTGGCACGAGGTCGGGTTTGGCTGGACTCTGCTTGATGGGGTCGATGGTCACGCCACCGACAAGTCGGGCCTGATGCTCACCGTCACCGTCGCGGATTGTATCCCGGTCTATATCGCGGCTCCTCGTCACGGCGGCATTGCGCTACTGCACGCCGGTTGGCGCGGCACTGCGGCTCGCATCCTGGAGCGTGGTGTGGAAATCTTGTCCAGCCGTGTGCGCTGTGAGCCATTTGATATCATAATGCATTGTGGCGTAGGTATTTCAGGCGAGGAATATGAAGTAGGTTCTGAGGTCATGGATGGGCTCGCGATGCCCACGGACGGGAACGGCCCTTGGCACGTGGACCTTCGCGCGGTGTTGGCAGAGCAGGGGCGGAAAATTGGTATTTCGGATATTACAGTATCGGAATGGTGCAGCTCAAGAGACAACGACAAGTTCTTCTCGCACCGCAAGTCGGGAGGCAAAGACGGTCGGATGGTCGCCTATCTTGGGGCGCTCCCGTAAGGCCCTTCGCTCTGTACTCGTCACGCCGTTGCCACACGGATGCACGTTGATCCACCTTGCTCCTCCCCAATTCAAGGGCTATCTTCACATCCTGTTGGGGCAGTTTGGTGCGGGATGTCGAAGGGTAGTCCGCCGACGACGTGGGGGAGGTTCCCCCACGTTTTTTTTCGACTCGCCGGGGGAAGCATGACCATCGATCCGCTCCTCGATCTCGTGCTCAGCCAGGTCGAGGGCGCCGGATTCGAGTTGGTCGACCTCCGCCGCACCGGAACACCGGCCCGACCGGTCCTCAGTATCCGCGCCGACCGGCCTGACGCCACGCCCGGTCACGGCATCACCACCGAAGAGTGTGCCCGGCTCAGCCGGGCGATCGAACGGGCACTCGAGGCGGCGGCGCTGGTCGGGCCGCGCTACGTGCTCGAGGTCTCGTCGCCTGGAATCGAACGGCCGGTCCGGTTCCCTGATCATTGGCGGCGATACATAGGCCGCCGCGTCACCGTTCACGTGGCGCGAATGCCGGGTCGGCCGAGGGCCGAGATCCTCGCGGTTCCGACCGATGACAGCGTGATGCTTCGCCTCCCCACCGGCGAGGAGGTCACGATCCGGCTCAGGGATATCCGGAGCGCCACGCTGGTGTACGACTGGCCGGCGCCCCAGGCTAAGAAGAAGAATCGCTAGCAGCGCGCAGGACGCGCTGCGACGACCTCTGGAGATCGACACATGGCTGGTTCACCCGAAGTCCTTGCCGCCTTTCGCGAACTCACCTCCGCCAAGCAGCTCGACCGCGCGGAGCTGCTCGACATGCTGCGTGACGGAATCCAGGCGGCCCTGGTACGCCGGTACGGCCCGAACGTGAAGTTCGAGCTGAGCGTTGATGAGTTGCAGGGTTCCATCCGCATCGTGCGCCTTCGTCAAGTGGTGGAGGTGGTGGAGGACCCGTCCTGGCAAATCCCGCTCGAGGAAGCCCGCTATGAGGACGCGGATTTCCAGGTCGGGGACATGCTGGAAGAGGACGTGCCGTTCGAGGCGTTCGGGCGCCTGGCCGTGCAGGCGGCCAAGCAGCGGATCATCCAGCGCGTCCGCGAGGGCGAGCGCATGCGAATTCGCGACGAGTTCGCCAGCAAGGTCGGCGATCTGCTCAGCGGCGAGGTGCAGCAGATCGAACGCGGCAAGCTGGTCATCATGCTGAACAAGTTCCGCGAGGCGGAAGCAATCATTCCGTATCGTGAGCAGAATCACCGCGAGCACTTCCATCAGGGTGACACCATCCGGGCGGTGTTGAAGCGACTCGAGGAGACCCCGAAGGGCCCGCGCCTGATCCTGTCCCGGGGCGACCCTCTCTTCGTGAAGGCGCTGTTCAAGCTCGAGGTGCCAGAGGTGCAGCAGGGCGTGGTCGACATCCGCGCCATTGCCCGCGAAGTGGGCAGCCGCACCAAGGTGGCCGTGGTATCGCGTGATGACGCGATTGACCCGGTCGGTGCGTGCGTCGGCCTCAAGGGCTCGCGGGTGCAGTCGGTGGTGAACGAGCTCGGAGGCGAGCGCATCGACATCGTACCATGGTCACCTGATCCGGAGCGGTTTGCGCGCCTCGCCCTCGCACCCGCTCGCGTCGCCAAGGTGTTCGCGGTGCCCGAGGCCAAGACCATCCAGGCCGTGGTGGACGAAGACCAGCTGTCGCTCGCGATCGGTCGCAATGGTCAGAACGTGCGACTTGCGTCGGAGCTGACCGGCTGGAAGATCGATCTCTATTCGAGCCGTGAGTGGCTCGAGCGCGGTGGTGAGGGTCCGCTGTTCGCCCCGCTGCCGCCGGAAGACGAAGCCGCGACCAAGGTGCCGCTCACCGAGTTGAAGGGCCTCTCGCCCGACCTCGTCACGGTATTGGGCGCTGCCGGTTACAACACGTTGAGCGACGTGCTCGATCTCGAACAGGAGGACGCCGGCAAGCTTGCCGGTATGACGCCCGAGCTGACCGAGCAGCTCATGGCGTTCCTGCAGGAGCTCACCGCCGAGGAAACTCCTGACGAGGCGCCCTCGGCGTGACGGCACCGCTCCTGGGCCTCCTGGGCCTGGGGCGTCGGGCCGGAAATCTCGTGGTAGGGGTGGACGCGGTTCGCACCGCATTGCAGGCGGGCAAGTGCTTCCTCGTTGTCATCTCGAGCGACGCTGGCCCGCGTGCCGAGGAGAAAGTCACCCGGCTGGCTCGGGGCAAGGGACTGCCGGTGATCGTGGGACCCGTCGCCGATGAACTCGGCCGGGCGCTGGGCCGGCCGCCGGTACAGGCGGTTGGAGTTCGTGATCGCGCGCTGGCCATGGGCGTAATGAGCGCCGGGTCGGCGGGCCAGTAATGGAGGAGTGAGTGGTCAAGAGTCGAGTGCATGATCTCGCCGCTGAGTTCGGCGTCTCATCCGAGCAGCTGCTCGCGATGCTCAAGGACATGAACATCTTTGTGCGCAGCCACATGTCTGCGCTCGAGGGTGATCAGGTCTCGGCCGTGCGCGTCCGCTGGGAGAGGGAGAAGCGGAAGCAGCACGAGGAGGAGAAGCCGAAGAAGACCCGCCGCAAGGCGAAGACCGCCACGGAGGCGCCCGCCGAGGTGCCCGCACCGGCGGCAGATGCGTCGAAGCCCACCAAGCGCCGGCGCACCGCCGCCGAAGTGGCCCAGGTCGAGGCGCAGCATCAGGCCGAGCGCGAGGAAGAGGAGAAGCGGGTCGCGATGTTCGAGCTCGAGCGCGCTGCCGCCGAGCCCGAGCCAGTCGCGCCGTCGCTCTCGCTCGAGGAGCGGGCCCGTCAGCTCTTCAAGGACCTGCCACCGGCCGAGCTCGAGGTGGAGGAAGAGACCCCGCCGCCGATCGCGCCGTCCTTCCGGGCCCCACCGACGCCGGCGGTTCCCACGGACAGTGCCGCGCCGCCGGTCCGGGCGCCGTTCATTCCGCCCCGCGTGCAGCGTCCGGCGCCGGCCCAGCAGGCCGATCGCGGCCAATCGCGCACGCCCGGCGATCGTCCGCGCGGGCCGAAGCCGGTGTTCAGCAGCAGCTTCAGCTCGGAGCGTCCCGCCCCGAGCCGCGGCGGCAGCGGTGGTCCGCCTGCGGCGACGCCAAGCTCGGGCGAGAGCCAGGGTGGCGCAGGTGGACGCCCGGGCAAGAAGGGCAAGAAGGGCCGCCGCTCGCAGGTCGACCGTGATGCGGTGCAGGCGAACATCGAGAAGACGCTGCAGGGCCTGAAGGGTGGGGCGGGCAAGAAGGTGCGCCGCGCCGATGGTCCCAGCTATCAGCAGCTCCGCGCCGGCGAAATGGCCGAGGAGAAGGAGCGGGAGAAGACCCTTATTCACGTCAACGAGTTCATCTCGGTGAGCGAACTCGCGGGCTTGATGAAGATCCCCGCCACGCAGATCGTCCAGTTTGCCTTCAAGGAACTGGGCCTGATGGTGACGGTGAACCAGCGGCTCGACTTCGACCAGATCGAGCTGATCGCGTCCGAGTTCGGCTTCCTGGCAGTCAAGGAAGATGCGTACGCCGCCGAGGAAGGGATCGTGGAGGAGGCCGACAAGGCTGAGGACATGGTGCCGCGTCCGCCGGTGGTGACGATCATGGGTCACGTCGACCACGGCAAGACGTCGCTGCTCGACCACATCCGGAAGGCCAACGTCGTGGCGGGCGAGGCGGGCGGCATTACCCAGCACATCGGCGCTTATCACGTCGACCTGCCGGACGGCCGCTCCGTCACGTTCCTCGACACCCCGGGTCACCAGGCTTTCACGGCCATGCGTGCCCGCGGCGCGCAGGTCACCGACATCGTCGTCCTCGTGGTGGCGGCCGACGACCAGGTCATGCCCCAGACCATCGAGGCGATCAGCCACGCTCGCAACGCGGGCGTGCCGATCATCGTGGCCATCAACAAGATCGACCTGCCGTCGGCCAACGTGCCGAAGGTGAAGCAGGACCTCCTGCAGCACAACGTGGTGCTCGAGGAGTTCGGCGGCAACACCCTCTCGGCCGAAGTTTCGGCGAAGAAGGGGATCGGCATCGAGCACCTGCTCGAGCAGATCCTGCTGCAAGCGGAAATCCTGGACCTCAAGGCCAATGCCGGCGCCAAGGTGCACGGCACCGTGCTCGAGGCGACGCTCGACCCAGGCAAGGGCCCGCTCGCCACGATCCTGGTCCAGAAGGGCACGCTGCATGTCGGCGACAACTTCATCTGCGGCAAGTTCTCCGGCCGGGTGCGCGCGCTCTTCGACGAGCGCGGGCGTCAGGTGAAGGAGGTCGGTCCGTCCTATCCGGTGCAGATCCTCGGTTTCGAGGGCGTGCCCTCTGCCGGCGACTCGTTCGGTGTCGTGGCCGACGCCGTCGAAGCTCGTGACATCGCGCAGCGCCGCCAGCGGCTCGAGCGCGAGGCCCAGAGCCGGCGTACCCAGAAAGCCTCGAGCCTCGAGGACTTCAGCCGGCAGCTCAAGGAGGGCGCGGTCACGCAGCTCCGCATCATCATCAAGGCGGACCAGGGCGGACCGGCGGAAGCGCTCGCCGATGCGCTGGCGCAGCTGAGCACCAGCGAGGTGCGGGTGGAGGTGATTCACCGCGGTGTGGGCGCCATCACCGAAAGTGATGTCCTGCTCGCGAAGGCATCCGGCGCCATCATCCTGGGCTTCCACGTGCGGCCCGACTCGAACGCCCGCACGGCGGCGGAACGGGAATCGGTCGACGTGCGCACGTATCGCATCATTTACGAGGCGGTGGAAGACGTGCGCAACGCCCTCGAGGGCCTGCTCAAGCCCGAGGAGAAGGAAACGATCCTGGGCGAAGCCGAGGTGCTCGACCTGTTCAAGGTCAGCAAGATCGGTACGGTCGCGGGCTGCATGGTGAAGAGCGGCACGATGCAGCGCACCGGCAAGGCGCGCGTCATCCGCGATGGCGTGGTGGTGTACACCGGGCAGCTCGCGAGCCTCAAGCGGTTCAAGGACGACGTGAAGGAAGTGCGTGAAGGACTGGAGTGCGGCCTGTCGATCGAGAACTTCAACGACCTCAAGGTCGGGGACCGGATCGAGGCGTTCCGCATGGATGAAGTGAAGCGGACGCTCCAGGCGTCGGCGGCTGCCGGCGCGAACTAGGAGCCGGGTTTGCACGTCGCTGTCTCGACCTGGGACCTGCACCTGGAGGGCTGCGCCTCCCTGAAGGACAAGCGCAGCGTACTCAAGCCCCTGGTGGTGGCCTTGCGGCGCGTGAACCTGTCGGTGGCCGAGGTCGATCATCAGGACCTGTGGCAGCGCGCCGCGCTGGCCTGCGCGGCGATTGGAAGCGATCGGTCGGTGGTCGAGGGTGAGTTGCGCGCCGCCGACCGGCTGATCGAGGAGACGGACGGAGTGCGGATCCTCGACACGGTGGTGACATGGCGATGAAGGGTAGCTCGCGGCGTCCCGAGCAGGTCGGCGAGACGATCCGCCAGGTGGTAACCGACGCCTTGTTGCGCGAGGTGCGCGATCCGCGGGTGGGATTCGTGACGGTGACGCACGTGCAGGTCACCAACGAACTCTCCCACGCAAAGGTGATGGTGGCCGTGCCCGGCACCGAACCGGAACGGCAGCGCGCGCTCGAGGGACTTCGCAGCGCCGCCGGGTTCTTCCGGAGCAAGGTGGCGAAAGCCCTCACCACGCGGGTGGTGCCTGAGCTCCATTTCGAGCTCGATCGGGGGCTGGAGCACGCGGCGCGGATCAACGAACTGCTCGAGGCCGTGCGGCGCGAATCCCCGCCGGCAGAGGAGCCGAGCTGATCGGGGCGCTGCTGGTGGACAAGCCACCGGGCATCACCTCGCATGATGTGGTGGCGCGCCTGCGGCGGGTCCTGGGCACCAGGGCAGTGGGGCACACCGGCACGCTTGATCCGTTCGCGACCGGGCTGCTCGTGACGCTCGTGGGTCGGGCAACGCGACTGGCGCGGTTTGTCGAGGGGCAGCCCAAGACCTACCGGGCCACCCTGCGGCTCGGGGTCCGGACCGATACCGACGACCTGACGGGCGTGCCGGTGGGCGGTATGGTCCCGGCCGCGTGGCCTGGTGAGGCGCAGGTCCGCTCGGCGCTCGACGCCATGGTGGGGAGGCAGCAGCAGCGGCCGCCCGCCTTTTCCGCCAAGCATGTGGCGGGCGAGCGCAGCCATCGCCTGGCGCGCCGGGGTGTGGAGGTTGAGCTGCCGCCGGTCGAGGTGACAGTCTACGCGCTCGAGCTCCTGACGTGGAGCGCCCCCGACGCCGAGTTCCGCGTTACGGTGAGCCCCGGCACCTACGTCAGGGCCATTGCGCGTGACGTGGGCGAGTCGCTGGGCCTGGGGGCGCACCTCGTGGCGCTCCGGCGGGAGGCGATCGGCGCGCTCTCCGTGAGCGAGGCGCTGCCGCTCGACGGCATCGACGGTCCCACGTGGTTGCAGCCGCCAATTGCGGTGCTGCGCCACATGCGGACGGTGCCGCTCGACGACGCATCGAGGGCCATGGTCGCACACGGTCGCGCCATCCCCCGTCCCGAGGGTGTCGATGCCACGGTAGCACTGGTTCACGGGGAGGAGCTGGTGGCGGTGGCGGAAGCGGTCGACGACCAGTTGCGACCCGTGGTGGTGCTGGGTGGGTGAATTCGGCCTGGGCGCCGAGGGCGCCACTGTCACCGTCGGCACCTTCGATGGGGTCCATCGGGCGCACCACGCTGTGCTCGGCGAGACGGCACGGCGTGCGGAGGCGGCGGGGCGCGCGTGCGTAGTGGTCACGTTCGATCCGCATCCGGTCGAGGTGGTGCGGCCCGATCGGGCGCCGCTTCGGCTCACCACTGAAGTGGAGCGGCGGGCGGTCATGGCGGCGTGCGGCGTCCGGCACGCCCTGGTGTTGCGGTTCGACGAGGCACTGGCCGCGCTGCCCCCGGAGCAGTTCGTCCGGGACATCCTGGTGGCGCGCTGCGGCATGAAGGAACTGGTCATCGGATACGATCACGGATTCGGCAGGGGCCGGAGCGGTGATGCCGATACCCTCCGCCGCATCGGTCAGACCGACGGGTTCGAAGTTGCCGTGGTGCCCCAGGTCGAAGTCGAGGGTATCCGGGTCTCCAGCAGCGCGATCCGTCAGTGCCTGGTCGCTGGTGACCTGGCCACCGCCGCGAGCATGCTGGGACGGCGCTACGACCTGATGGCGCAAGTGGGACCCGGGGCTGGGCGCGGGCGAACGCTCGGAGTGCCGACGATCAACCTCACCGGCGTCTCGGCGAGGAAGCAGCTGCCGCCCGACGGCGTGTATGCCGTGCGGGTGGAGTGGCGCGGCGGACGGGTCGGCGGGATGATGAACCAGGGGCCACGCCCCACGTTTGGCGACGACCAGCGCACGCTCGAAGCGCACCTCTTCGGCGTCGATGCGGACTTGTACGGCGAGTGGGTACGACTGGAGTGGGTGGCGCGGCTGCGCGAGGTCCGCCAGTTCGCGTCCCCGGCAGAGCTCACTCGCCAACTCGAACGGGATCACGCCGCGGCGCTCGCGGCGCTGGACGATCCCGCATGATTCACCCGACGCGTGCCACGCGCACGCCCAGCTGCCTGAGTGGACGATGTTCCTGACCCTGCGAAATCGCCTGATCCTTGTCGGCGTCCTCGTCGTCGCCGCCATCCTTGCCCTCATTCCCCGGAAGCAGACGGTGCGCGAACTGGGGGCCGATGGTGTCATGCGTGACACCACCATCCTCCGCAAGCCCATCAAGTACGGGCTCGACCTCCAGGGCGGCATGCACCTCGCCCTCGAACTCGACCAGTCGAAGCAGGTCTCGGCGGACCCCAAGAAGGACATCGACCTGGCCCTCACCGTCCTGCGGAAGCGCATCGATGAGTTCGGGGTCACCGAGCCGCTCATCCAGAAGGTGGGCGATGACCGCATCGTCGTCGAGCTCGCCGGCGTCGCCGACCCGGAACGCGCCCGCGCGATCGTGCAGAAGAGCGCGTTCCTCGAGTTCCGCATCACCGACAAGACCGGAGCCCTCGATCGCGCGCTTCCCTCGATGGACCGGCAGCTGCGAGCGATGGGCGTCTCGACCTCCGGCGCGGCCCAGGCGGGCCCGTCCGCGGTGTCGCAGTTGCTGGGCGGCGATTCCGCCAAGAAGGCGGCTGACAGCACTGCTGGCGGCGCAATCCTCGCCGGACTGGTGCGGCCCTCACAGGGTACTCCGGGCGAGTATCTGGTGGCCGAGACCGCGTTTCCGCGGGTCGACAGCCTGCTGAGCCTGCCGGAGGTAAAACGCCTCCTGCCGCGCGGCGTCGAGATCAAGTGGTCGGCCAGCAAGGAGAGCGTGGGCGGCGAGTTCGTGCGGCCGTTCTATGTGGTGGAAGACCAGTCGCTCGTCACTGGTGCCAACCTGGTTGATGCCCGTGCCGAGCTCGATCCGCTCACCAACGGCCCGCAGGTGACGTTCGAGCTCGACCGGGCCGGCGGCCGCAAGTTCGGCGAGGGCACTGGTCGCCACGTGGGCGACTTCATGGCCATCGTGCTCGACGGACGCGTGCAGGGCCGCCCGCCGGTGATCCAGAGCCGTATCGAGCGCAACGGCCGCATCACTCTGGGTGGCAAGACGCTGCAGGAAGCCCAGGACCTGGCCCTGACGCTCAAGGCCGGCGCGCTTCCCATCCCGCTCGCCATCGTCGAGTCCGGGCAGGTGGGCGCGAGCCTCGGCGCCGACTCGATCAAGGCCGGCCTCCTCGCCGGCGCGATCGGCACGCTGCTCGTCATCCTGATCATGGTGGGCTACTACGCGCTCAGCGGCCTCCTGGCGGTCGCGGCGCTCGGCCTCTACCTGCTGTATACGATGGGCACGCTGGCCATGCTCGACGCCACGCTGACGCTCCCGGGCCTCGCCGGCATCGTGCTCTCCATCGGTATTGCGGTCGATGCGAACGTGCTGATCTTCGAGCGCATCCGCGAGGAACTGCGGCACGGCAAGACGGTGCGGCTGTCGATCGATGAGGGCTTCAAGCACGCGCTCCCGGCCATCACCGACTCGAGCCTGGCGACGGTGATTACCGCCTTCCTGCTATTCCAGTTCGGCACCGGGCCGGTGAAGGGTTTCGCCGTCACCCTGATCGTGGGTATCCTGGCGTCGCTGTTCACCGCGGTATTCGTCACCCGCACCTTCTACATGCTGTGGTTGCAGCGCACCCCGACCATGGATCACCTGAGCATCGGCAAGGTGACCTTCTTTGCCGACGCCAATTACGACTTCATCCACATGCGGAAGTGGGCCTACGGCGTCACCGCCGCGGTGCTCATTCCCGGCCTGCTCTTCCTCTCGGTGAAGGGCTTCGATTACAGCATCGAGTTCACGGGCGGCACCATGGTGCAGATCGCCACGGCGCCTACCACGCAAGCGGGTACGCTCCGCGCCGCCCTCGACGCACAGGGCATCAAGGGCGCTGAGATCCAGCAGTTCGGCTCGCCCGGCAACTTCGTCATCCGTGCACGGGTGGGTGAGGGGGTGGGGACTACCGACGCGACCGCGCAGGCGGTCAAGACGGCGCTCAATGCGACCCTGGGCGAGGGCAAGTACACCGTGGGCCGGGTGGCGGCGGTGAGTCCGAAGGTAGGTGGTGAGCTCCGCACTCAGGCATTGCTCGCGGTGCTCACGTCCTTCCTGTTCGTGCTGATCTACCTCGCCATCCGCTTTGAATGGCGATTCGGCCTCGCGGCCATCATCGCCACGGCACACGACATACTTGCGACGCTCGCATTCATTGCCGTCATGCGCCTCGAGGTGAGCCTGGTGGTGGTCGCGGCGGTGCTCACGATGGTCGGCTATTCGCTCAATGACACGATTATCATCTTCGACCGTGTCCGCGAGAATCTGAAGAAGTACCAGCGCTCGGGCTTTGTCGAGATCCTCAACCGAAGCATCAACGAGACGCTGCCACGGAGCGTGCTGACTCACCTCACCACACTGGCGACGCTGCTCGCGCTCGCCATCTTCGGTGGCGAAGTGATCCGCCCGTTCTCGCTGGTGATGTTCTTCGGCGTGTTCACCGGCACGTTCTCGTCGGTGTTCATCGCGGCGCCTGTGCTCCTCTGGATCGAGCACAAGTGGCCTGGCCCGGCGGCGCGCGGCACCAAGGTCAGTGCTGGCGGCCCGACACCGAGCGCGCCGGTGCGGGCGAAGGTGACCGCCTGATCGACACCCACTGCCACCTGGCCTCCGAGGCGTACGACGCCGACCGGGGGCAGGTGCTGCAGCGGGCATGGGAGGCTGGAGTACGTCATATCGTGGTCATCGGTGAATCGCCGGTGGCTGCAGCGGCGGCGCTGGAGCTTGCGGGCAGCGACCCGCGGCTTTCGGCCACCGCCGGAGTACACCCGCACGACGCGAAGGGCTGGTCTCCGGAGGCGGCCGACTGGCTGGCCCGGACCCTCGCCGACGCGCGGGTGGTGGCCGCGGGTGAGATGGGCCTCGATTACCACTACGATCATTCGCCGCGGGAACTGCAGCACGCGGCCTTCCGCGCGCAGTTGGCGCTCGCTGCCGATACCGCGCGGCCGGTCATCATCCATGCCCGCGAGGCTGACGATGATGTCGCCGCCATTCTCCGACGTGAGGCGCGCACCCCGGTCGTGCTCCATTCGTTCTCGAGCGGCCCCGTCCTCTTGCGGGCCGGGCTCGATCTGGGGCACTATCTGTCGTTCAGCGGCATGGTCACGTTCCGGAACTGGGCGCTGGACGACGCGATTCGCGCCGTGCCGCTGGATCGCCTCCTGATCGAAACCGACGGCCCCTATCTGGCCCCGGTGCCTTATCGCGGCAAGCGCAATGAGCCCGGCATGATACGGCACACCGCGGAACGCATCGCGGTGGTCAGGGGTATCGACGCCGCCGAACTGATCGCAGCCACCTCGAAGAATGCCATGACCCTGTTCGGCACCCGGTTGAACGCAATCACGTAGGCCGGTCGCTCACCGCTCACGCTTTGGCACGGAGGTTTTCTTGGCCGTCCCCTCTGATATCGAGATCGCTCAGGCCGCGCAGAAGCAGATGCGCCCGATCGCCGATGTGGCGGCCGAAATCGGCCTCACCGCCGACGAGATCCTTCCCTATGGGAAGACCAAGGCGAAGATCACTCCTGAAGCCATCGCCAAGCGCAAGCCCACGGGCCGTCTCGTCCTCGTTACCGGTATCAACCCCACCCCGGCGGGCGAGGGTAAGAGCACCGTCACCATCGGCGTGGCCCAGGCTCTTCGGCGGCTTGGGAAGAAGGTGGTGGTATGCATTCGCGAGCCATCCCTTGGACCG
This sequence comes from uncultured Gemmatimonadales bacterium, assembly GCA_963822925.1. Classification (GTDB taxonomy): domain Bacteria; phylum Gemmatimonadota; class Gemmatimonadetes; order Gemmatimonadales; family GWC2-71-9; genus JAGGAG01. Next base: position 71,859 of record CAWGJN010000007.1, on the reverse strand, counting down.
GTGTTCGGGGTGAAGGGCGGCGCAGCCGGCGGCGGCTACGCGCAGGTGATCCCGATGGACGAAATCAACCTGCACTTCACCGGCGACTTCCACGCCATCACATCGGCGCACAACCTCCTCTCCGCGATGCTCGACAATCACATGCATCACGGCAACGCGCTTGGCCTCGACCCGCGTCGCATCACCTGGCCCCGCACCATCGACATGAACGATCGCGCGTTGCGGTCGATGATCGTGAGCCTGGGCGGGATCAATGCCGGCCCGGTACGCGAGGAGCGATTCGTCATCGTGCCCGGCAGCGAGATCATGGCGATCCTCTGTCTCTCCACCGACCTGCAGGATCTCGAGGCTCGCATCAGCCGCATCGTGGTCGGCCTGACCCGCGACCGGAAGCCCATCACGGCCGGCCAGCTCAAGGCCGCCGGCGCCATGACGCTCCTGCTCAAGGACGCGATGCTGCCCAACCTGGTGCAGACCCTGGAAGGCGGGCCCGCGCTGGTGCATGGCGGGCCCTTCGGCAACATCGCCCACGGGTGTAATTCCATCGTGGCCACGAAACTTGGCCTTGCCCTGGGCGATATTGTCCTGACCGAGGCTGGTTTTGGTGCCGACCTGGGTGCGGAAAAATTCTTCGACATCAAGTGCCGGTTCGGCGGGCTCAACCCCGAGGCGGCCGTCATTGTCGCCACGGTGCGGGCCCTCAAGATGCATGGTGGCGTAAAGAAGGAGAATCTGGGCACGCCCGATGTCGCCGCACTCACGAAAGGCCTCGTCAACCTCGAGGCCCACGTCAAGAACATTCAGAAGTTTGGCGTTCCCGCCGTCGTGGCGCTGAACCGCTTCACGTCCGACACCGACGAGGAGCTGAAGACCGTGCTCGACGCGGTAAAGTCCTGGGGGGCGCGAGGGGCGCTGAGCGAGGTCTGGGCGAAGGGCGGCGAGGGCGGGGAGGCGGTGGGCAGGGAGGTGCTCGCCATTCTCGAGGAGAGGAAGTCGGCCTTCAAGCCCCTCTACGACGTGAATCAGCCCATCAAGGCGAAGATCGAGGTGATCGCGAAGGGTATCTACGGTGCCGATGGCGTCGACTACTCCCCGGCGGCCAGCAAGGCCATCGAGCAGATCGAGTCGATGGGATTCGGGAACACCCCGGTGTGCATGGCCAAGACCCAGTACTCCTTCAGCGACGACGCTGCCAAGCTCGGCCGCCCTACGGGCTACCGCCTCACGGTACGCGATGCGTATGTATCAGCGGGTGCCGGCTTCGTCGTGGCACTCGCCGGCGACATCATGACCATGCCCGGACTGTCAAAGACCCCGTCCGCCGAGAACATCCGCGTTCTCCCGGACGGCACCATTGAGGGATTGTTCTAATGCCGAGTCCAGTACATACCGATGATGCGCCGGCCGCCATCGGCCCCTACAGCCAGGCCGTCGTGTCGGGAGGGTTCGTGTTCACCGCCGGCCAGATCGCGCTCGATCCCGTCACCATGCAGGTCGTGCCCGGCAGCGTGGCTGAGCAGACAGACCGGGTAATGCACAATCTGGCGGCTGTGCTGGGGGCCGCCGGCTCCGACCTGTCGCGGGTGGTCAAGACGACAGTGTTCCTGGTGGACATGGCCGACTTCGCCGCAATGAACGAGATCTATGGACGCCACTTCGGGGAGCATCGCCCGGCGCGCTCGACCGTGGCCGTGAGCGGGTTGCCCCGGAATGTGCGCGTGGAGATCGAGGTAGTAGCACGCATTGGGGAGTAGATCCATCACCCCTTCGATCTAGTCTCCGCGAGCCTGGTCACGCTCCGTTGGAAACTGGTTGTGCCCCCTGACCAGTGCACGCAACTTCCTACACCTCCCTCTGTACAACATTGCGCGGGCCCACGAGGGCCGCGCCTCGGCTGCCGTACGATATCGCAACAGATGAGTCCATTGACCCGACCAACACTGCTGTTCCTGTCTCATCGGCTTCCCTGGCCCCCGCACAATGGGGCAGCGATTCGCGCCAACAACGTGCTCCGCCAGCTGGCGCGCGACTTCGACATCATCGCGCTGTGCGTTGATCGCATGGACCCCGCCCTGGTCGACATTCCAATCGGTGAGCGTCTTGAAGCCATTGGGCGTTTCGCCAGCTGCAAGGTATTTCCCGTCGAGCAGGGCTGGTCCCGCACCCGCCTTGGTGCACATCGACAGCCTCGACCTCCTGCGGTTTGTCCCCTTGGTGCGCTCCCTGCCCATCGCCTGCAACCACCACAACGCCGAGTCGGTGCTGCTCCAGCGGCGAGCCGATCGTGAACGCGGTGTACGGGCCGCGTACATCCGGCATCAGGCTCGGCTGCTGGCGCGTGCGGAGGCGAAGCTCCTCCCTCGGTTCGACATGAACCTTGCGGTCTCACCGGTGGACGCGCAGTGGCTCCAGGAGATCGCGCCGCGCGCCAGCGTCACCGTGGTTCCCAACGGCGTGGACGACGACTACTTCCGGCCGGCGGCCGCGGGCCGCCGTGCCGGCTGCGTGTTCGTCGGCGGAACTACCTGGTTCCCGAACCTCGATGGACTGGAGTGGTTCACCTCCGATATTCTTCCTGCGATGCGGGCAGCGGGCGTCAACGGCGGGGTCAAGTGGATAGGCCGGGTTACCGACGAGCAGCGGGTCGAGTTCGGCCAGCCCGAGATCCAGTTCACCGGGTACGTGGACGACATCAGGCCGCACGTCCTGTCGTCGGCCTGCTTCATCGCACCCCTCAGGATGGGGAGCGGCACGAGGCTCAAGATTCTCGACGCGTGGGCCATGGGCACGCCGGTGGTAGCCACCCGCATCGCCTGCGAGGGCCTGGACGCGGTGGATGGCGAGAACGTGCTTCTCGCCGATGACCCCGCCACCTTCGTGCAGGCCATGGCGCGCGTCATGTCCGATCCTGACTGTGCGGCACGTCTCGGAAGCAACGGACGCGCCACCGCCGAGCGCACCTACAGCTGGGATGTGGTCGGCAGCAAGCTGCGGTCGACCTACCTGCGGCTGGCCGGGCGCGACGGGGCCGCGGCGGCCTGATCCACAACGCACCATGAAAAAAGGGGAAGGGGCCCGGCGCCCCTTCCCCTTTTGACTGTTCCTGCAGGGCGGTTCCTGACGTCAGGGCACCCACACCAGCAGCTTCCCTGGTTGCAAGTGAAAGAAGTTGCACAGGGCATCCAGGGTTTCGGCGTGCAGCCGTCCGAAGCTGCCGCCGGCGCGGGACAGCCGGTACGCGCTGGGATAACTCAGGTTGGTGCCCTTGCTGAGGGCGTAGGCGGAGATACCCCGTGTCTTCATGATGGCGTGAATCTTGAGCCTTACCATGCACTTCCTTCTGCTGGACGATGCCGGCTCTGGGATGGAGCCTAGCAGTATGTAGCGCTGTAGTATATACTTATCTGGCGGTGACGGAAATGGCGAACTTCATCTGGATCCGGAATCACCGCATATCGAGTCGGCACCAAGGTAGGGAAGGTGCCCTCATGGGCGCGTATAGCCGCTCCAACGCATCCCCAAACAGTTCTCCATTCCCAGGCGTGCCCGGCGTAGCCCGGACTCGTCACTGTCGCGTGCTGCCGTGAAGCGCGCGGCCCGCAAGCCTGCTGCCCGCGCGCCGGTCGCGCGCAAGCACGACTCGCCCGTAAGCGGCTCGGCAGACGACAACCACAAGCCCCCCATCGCGCTCGTGCTCATCGACGACAATCGCCTGCTGCGCGAGGGCCTGACGGCGATGATCCACACCCAGCCGGGCTTCAAGGTGCTCGCGGCCTCGGCCGACGCCGACGAGGCGCTGCAGAAGGTGCGCGAGGCAAAGCCCGACGTGGTGCTCCTCGATTTCGGCCTCGAGGACCATGACAGCCTGAACCTCACGCTGACGGTCCGTTCCGAGGTGCCCTCGGCCCGGGTGATCGTCATGGGCCTCCTGCCGCTGCAGGAAGACGTTGCCGATTACGTGCGCGCGGGCGCCTCCGGCTTCATCATGAAGGACGCGTCCTTCGAGGACTTCTTCGCCACCATCCGTGCCGTGGCTGCCGGCGCCGAGGTGCTTCCACAGGCGCTGACCAACTCGCTCTTCGCGCAGATTGCGCGGAACGTGCCCGCGGGGAACAAGACGAAGGTGCTCGATTCGGTTCGGCTCACCAACCGCGAGCGGCAGGTCATCGACCTCCTGGGCGAAGGTCTCAGCAACAAGGAGATCTCTTCCCGGCTCCACATCGCGGTGCACACCGTCAAGAGCCATGTCCACAACGTGCTCGAGAAACTGGCGCTCCACAGCCGCCTCGAGGTGGCCGCATTTTCCCATACGGGCGAGATATCCCGGAAGCCGCTGCGCTAGCACTGCCGTCGTTCTTCCTGCCCCGCCGAGAGCGGCACCCGTTCCCGCACCTCCCTCCATCCAACGAGCGATTGGCAGTTCTCAGCGAGGGGCTTACTGTGCAATCGCGGTGAAGAAGACGGTGTCTTCGCTGTCGGCGCGAGGCGCTGCCCTCGGTAGATCTGTGCAGTAGCACGGGAAGTGAAGCACCCATGACAAGGTCGATTTTTGCAGGACTCGCCGCGATGGCGATCCTGGCCTGTGGCCAGGGGAGTCAGGAATTGGCAGGGAAGAAGCCGGAAGGTGCGTCCAGCGGCAGCAGCGCGCGTGTTGCATCCCGGACGCTTGCCAGTGGCGGTACGATCGACGCAACGATGAGCGAGACCATCACGTCTCGAAGCAGCAAGGCCGGTGAGACGGTACGCACCACGGTCGACGCCGACACCAAGGACGCGTCTGGCCGTATCGTCATTCCAGCAGGATCGGTGCTCGAACTCACCATCGGAGAGATTACGCCGGCGAAGAATCGAAGCCAGGAGGATGGCACACTGACGCTTCAGGTAGCTGGCGTCACGGTCCGGGGCCAGCGCTATCCGCTGGATGGCCAGGTCACGTCCCTGTCCCATTCGCTCAAGGGCCGCGGCGTGTCGGTGGGTGAGGTGGAGAAGGTCGCGGTAGGCACGGCTGTGGGTGCCGTGGCCGGTCGCATCATTGGCGGGAATACGAAAGGCGCCATCATCGGGGGTGCCGTGGGCGCTGCTGGCGGTACGGTGGTCGCGATCCAGACCGCGAGCCGCGACGTCGTTGTAATCGCGGGGACCCCGCTAACGATCACACTGACGGGACCGCTGACGGTCACTGGCTCGTGAGCCGCGCCGCCGATTGGCTCAACTCGCGCGGCTCGACCAGGCTAGGTGGTTCGGGCCTCGTCGTCCTCGGGCTCGGTGCGCTGGTCCTGCTCGCTGGCTTGAGCACCCCGGCACCCATGGGCCATGACATTGTCGAGGCTACCATCAGGATGGCGCCGGTCCGGCACTCGATGCCGGAGTGGTCCGGTGGCATCGCCATGATTGGTGTGGCGCTCGTCCTGGTGGGTGCGCGCAGGCGCGCCAAGGCACTGATTCACTGCGCTCGCTAGTGCCGCTTGAAGTACTGGACTTCGCGCTCATGCTTCTCTGCGGCTGCGCGTGTCTTGAACGTTCCCAGATTCCGGCGTTTGCCGGTCTTTGGGTTTTTCTTGACCGAGTACAGGCGGTATTCACCTGACTTGAGTTTTCTGATCATGGCTGGCTCCGTGACAGAACTGCGCTTGCGCCCACCACTGGCGGGCGCACCCTCCCGACCGGCACACGGCTTGCTCATACCCCGGGCATGTCCGCGGTGCGTTACAGAGGCTTTGACATTGTTCCACGTCACTACCAGCTGGCTGAGTCCGGCCGCTGGACGGTCGACGTGGACATCCGTCGCAACGGACACTCCCGGTCCTTCAGCCTCAGCGAACACCACGCGACCGAGGCAGAGGCGTATAGCCAGTGCGTCGGGCTCGGTCGTCGCATCATCGAGGGTCGGGTGAAGGGATGGTCCGTCGACGAGTTGGGGCGCGGTGTAAATCCGCTGGAATGGCTCGTCCGCCGTGCCACCGCCGATTCCCTCATCACCGTCATTATCGGCCTGGCTGCCATCCTCGGCTTGAGCGGATTCGCAATCCTGCGGGAAATCCGGGGCTGACACCCCCGCATCACTGTTGCGGAGCGGCCGCAACAATTCCACCCGGGAGCGCAGGTTATTGCATTGCCGCTGGCAGGGGTATCCGGTACATCCGCTGAATCTGCCAGCTCCCATCGCCCTGCCGCACCCACTCCGCTACGAACTTTCCGTGCTGCTCGCTCAACGGCTGGCCAGGGAAGTCCAGCTTCTCGAAATACGAGCCCCAGTAAAGCGCCGTGGCACCGTGGACCTCGATGGTATCGGCGGTTGCCGTCGCTATCTCGACTCTCACGCCAGGGAACGAGGCCATGAAGGCCCGGATCGAGTCCCGGGTCTGGATCGGGGAAATGCCAGGCTCGAACAGTATGGCGGTAGAGGTATAGAACGCGGAGACGGAATCGGCATCTACTGAACGAGCCGCGACCTGATAGCGCTGCATTGCCGCTTCGACTTCCGCGCGTGCCGCCGCCCCGTCGGCAGCCGGACGTTCTGCTGCCGCAGTACACGACATGAGCCCGGCAACGAGGCCGGCCCGGCAGGACCACCCGATCAGTCGCATCATGGAGCTTGTACGTAAATGCGCCGAGCCGCCCTCCGCCACTGGGGTCAATCGCCCTAACCAACGGGCCCCGCTAACTTGTCGCCGGGGGCGGATCGGGGCTGGTGTCTCGGCCGGTCTTCAAAACCGCGACGGACGTCGCTCTGCGAGGTCCGGTAGGTTCGATTCCTACACGCTCCCGCCAGCCGCCGCTTCTCGAGCGCCGGCTGGCCCCGCGCCAGGACGTGCCCCCAACGGACGATAACGGGCTAGAGAGTGTACTCGAGAATGTAGGAGTGGACCTTTCCCTCGATGATGATCTCCATCGTACCCGACAATCCCGTCAGTTCCTCCGTCCCCGAGTCGGGCACCACGGTCACGATCATCGTGGAGACTCCCTGCTTCATGGTGCCGTTGTGCTGCAGGACGAAGCTGCCCTTCTTCCCGTTCAGCGACCCGGTGACCCGCTCCAGCGCCACGTAACCGGCGGATCCCTCCACTGCGGTGAACGCTCCTACCATCTGGCCCTTGCTGGTGCCGGAGAGCCCGCCACTGAACGTCTTGTCGATCGAGAGCCGGCCGAAGCCCCCGGTATCGACATTGTCGTCGGCGGGGAGCGGAACCACCTTCACAGCGAAAGTCCCTGTCGCCTGCATGGGGGTCATCTCCTTGATGAGACCAGGTTGCTGGAGGAAAAGGAGGGCCGCGGCCATCCCGGTGCCATTGATGAGTCGCATGTGATGCAGCTCCGTCGCGTCGTCAGGATTCTCCAGCGTGGCGGAAAGATCACCTTCGATACCGGTGTGCCGTGATCGGCTGGGGAGTGGCTAGGAACTGTTCGCAGCGAGAAACGCGCGCATCGCCGAGGTGACCTCGGCGGAATTGGAATCGAACACGTAGTGGTTGGCGCCGTGGAGCGCGAGAACCTGTGCCCCCTTCAGCTCGCGCTCCACCTGCGCCGCCCGCGTGCTGCCCCACTGCTGCAATTTCGCCGTGAACCGGATCGCGGCCTCCTGGTTCGCTGCATCGTAGGTCTGCCAGGCCGGAAATACCTGTGGCATCGAGTCGATCACCGCGTTGATCACGAGCGCAGGCGTACGCACGGCCCGGTATACGGGGTGTCCACATCCCGCGAGCATCATCGAGTCGATGGCGGTTGGCGTCACATCGCCCACGAGCCGATCGCGCGCGTCGTAGCGTCCGATCGCCCTCAGCTGCGCTTCGGGGATGCGCATGCCATAGGAGCGCATCAGATAGGCCTGTACTGCCGCTGGAGATGCCGAGTCCGCGGCGAGCATCGGCGGCGGGGAGGGGCTGCCGGAGAGCAGCTCCACGATGCCGCTGTGGTCATAGGCCGCGTCCAGGTACACCAGGCGGGTCACGCGGTCCGGGTGCGCCACCGCGAGCCCCGTGAGTTCATCACCCGCGATGGAGTGGCCAACCAGGGCGACCCGGACCCAGTCGGAGTGAGTCGAGCACTGCGTCCAGGTCGGACACTCGGGTGGCAAGGTCGTAGCCCGTCGCCGTCTGGCTCGATGCGCCATATCCGCGACGCGTAATGGCCAGGACGCGATACTGATCGGTAAACGCCGGGGCGAAATCGTCGAACCCGTGGGCCACGTCCTGGAGCCCCGAGAGGAAGACGAGCGGAGGACCGGAGCCGCCCCAGTCCAGCACTTCGAGCGATACCCCCGGCGACACCTGAACGAACAACACCTGGTGGGGAGATGGGTCTGCCCAGACCGCGGGTGGCTCCGCCTGTCGGGCATCGGGAGTGCGCGCACACGCCAGAGCCGCGACAAGTACCAGGACGACGGCGGAGTGTCTCATTGAGGCCATGTCGGGCTTGCGAGGCTCAGCCGCCAGACGGGTCCCAAGTACATCGGTCCCTCGAATCGGACGAAGGCGGGCACGCCGTCCGTGACGATCCAGGCATCACTATCTGGCGGCGCCTTGCCGAGGATGGACGCCATCACCTTCACGAAGGTGCCAAGTTTTGGTTTGAGCTCGTAGTGCACGGCTTTCTCAGAGTGCCCGCCGAGCATGACACGCGCGGTGCCGGTGGGTGCCAGCTCGAGGCCGATGAGGCGCGGCTTCGGAGTAAAGGCAACGATGTGAACCGTCTGGGTATCACCCGGTACCATGTTCTTGGCGATGGTAATCACCATCCCATTGTACACATCGGGCGGCAGCGTAAGTACACCCGAGGACTGGTCCGTCTCGCCGTCCTTGTGCGACCTGGTCTTGACCGTGTACTGCCCTGATTGCGACAAGGTCACGTCCAGGTCCCGGTCGAAGGCAGGCCCGCGCTGCACGAGATGATAGTCCTGCATGGAGAACACGCCGTGCTGGGTGAAGGTCACCTTTTCCTCGAACACTGAGGAATCGGCGAAGTGAAAGACCATCCTGCTCTCGATGCCGCGGTCCTTCGGAACCTGGAGCAGGTCCCCGTGCGCGAGCAGCTTCCCGTCGGCGGTCTCCAGCTTGAGGAAGCCATGCACCATGCCCTCGGAATAGCGCACCGGAATTGCGGCGGGTTCGACCCGGCGTTCGGGCTGCTGCACGGCGCCGCTCGACGCGCCCAGCACGACGAGTGTCAACCAGGCATGGCGGTGAATTGCCGGCAAGGTCATCAGAGCCTCCGGCAGAGCTGACGCGCTCTGCTTCTCTGATACCCCGTTTCCTCTCCTTCCCTCCTGCTAAGTGTTACGCCCTCGGGCGAGTGGCAGCGCGATCAGGCCGGCAGCAGCGCCGGGAAGCCCGAATAACCAGGCGCCACCCAGCGCGAGCAGGATCGCGCTACCTGCAGCGATCAGTGGTCGCGCGCGCCGATAGACTCCCGCTCCGAGGAGAAGCAGACCCAGGAGGGCCAGTCCAAGAAATCCTGCTACCGTGATCGACCCCATGCCCCCTCGGCGCCGTGCGGCCTGTGACTGGACGACGGCATGCAACTGTCAGTGACGGATCTGTGCTCCGATCTCAGCGTCGACGCAACAGCCGGGTGAGCGCCCGGTCCAGCGAGCCCGCGAACGCCTGCTTGTCGCCGGGGCCAAATGGCGGCGGACCGCCGGTCACCACCCCGGCGATCCGTGCCTGCTCCATGAAGTCACGAATGGAGAGGCGTTCTCCGATGGTTTCGCTCGTGTGTTCGTCGCCCCGCGGATCGAGCACGGTGACGCCGTTGGGCACGAGCAGCGCGGCCAGGGGCACGTCCTGCGTCACGACCAGATCGCCTCGCGCGGCTTCCCCGGCGATGTGACGGTCAGCTACGTCGGCACCACCATCCACCCACACCGCGGTCACCAGTGGGTTGTTGGCCGGGGGACGCAGCGGCTGGTTGGCGACGAGAATCACCGGAACCCCGAGGCGCTTTGCGGCCCGAAAGACGATCTCCTTCACGTCCCTTGGCGTTGCGTCCGCATCGATCCAGATCTTCAGGAAGTCTCCTGTTGTGGCTGCTCATCATACTAGCCGTGCCGGGTGAACTGCGCCGCTCACGGTACTCCTTGGGTGCCCGGTCCGTCCGCCCGAACTCCGTCGTCTATCATCGGAGTCCGGGGCCACGTGGTGACGACCATTCGCGCACCGCGCACTGCCGCCGCGCCCTGAACCAGGTCCATCCGCTCGATCCCTGCCTGGGCGACCAGGATTCCCATCTTCGGCCAGACCTTGAAGATGTAGACGCTATCTGCCTCCGCCTCCACGACGGCGGCACTCTCGTTTCCAGCGTCGGAGCACTCACCCGGTGCTGCCCCGGTTCCACTTCCAGCATCAGAAAGGTCCCGGACGACGCCTTGCCAATCATGGCGCTGTCCACCGCAATCGGGAGCATGGCGGCCGATCCGATAAAACGGCTGGGGGCGGAAGACATAGATCCGCGCCATCCGGGGGCTGGGGATGAAGTTCATCGCGGTGGCATCTCGGGTGGCGCCGAGGCCGCGGAGCAGGCACTGGCGAGCAGGAATAGCAGGGCAGGGACTCGCATCGATTCCTCCGGACTGGTAGAGACGTCCGGATTCTCGTGCGAGCCGATCAAGCAAAGGTCAAGCAGCGCGCCTCGCTGACGGTATCGCGGAAGGCCTTCGACACATCGGCGGTGAGCTGGCGGGCCGAAATCGCTAGCTCCCACAATCGGGTCTTTCCCGTCAATCCACCCCCCAGTGACTCGACCTGTTCGCACTTGCATATGTGACGGTATCCGGCGTCGGCACATCCATGGCATCAGCTCACGGAGGGCGGGGAAACCGGACTGAAGCGCTACGGGGTCATCGTTTGTCTGGCGGCAGGCGGCGAACACTCAAAACAGCGTTCGAGACACCAGGAATCGAAGCAACAACACGAGCCCAGAAATCGTGAATACGACCTCAAGGCCGATGAGATACGGAGCAAAACGCGGGCGGATCGCCGGGATCCCATGCACGAACTCCGTCTGCGTGAGAAACGACATGCCGAGATCGTCAAACCGCCCGAGTTTGTAGCGCAAATGGAAACGCTTGTCGAGGCCCCAGTAGACGGCGTTCACACCCCAATAGAATGCATCGGCGGCGAGTCCCGCGATCAACAGGAACACTGGCCACAGCAAATCGGGGGAAAGCTCGATAGCGCCTGCCGCGTCAGGGCCTGCGACCTTATAGAGCCAGGCGACGGCAAGACCTCCGAGGCAGAGCTGTCTCAGTGCGGTGCTGGCCTCTTTGCCGTTGTCCTGAGCGTGCTGACGCAAGGTGGTGAGGACGTCCTCGAGTTCCTGCCTCGATACCTTGCCGAAGCAGGTTTCGATGGTCGCTGTTCCTTCGGCTCCCTCCGCAAAGTCCTGGTCAAACCACCGTTTTGTCGGCGGAATAGCCGCTTGCTCACTTGGTGGAGCGCCTTTGTCCGGGGGCGTTCCTGCCGGCGCCGCGCCGCCAGGCGCTCCGTCCACTCGAGTCTCGGTCAACTGATTGTCCTCCCAACTTCCTCGAAGTCGCGAATCGAAGGTCGTTCCCCGATCATTTCCTCAGTGTGCTCCTGTCCTCGCGGATCGAGCACCGCCACTCCGTTCGGCACCAGCAGCGCCGCGAGCGACGCCAAGGCGACTGGCCGCCAGCAAGACGATCTCCTTGATGTCCTTCGGTGTCGCGTCGGCATCGATCCAGATTCTCGGCGGCTAGCCCACCGGTTAGTGACTACTGATACTAGCGTCGTGGCCCGCGATTCTCGGCCCGTGGGTCGATCGTCCCATACATACGATCTTCACAACCCGCATGGCGCGCCGGGCCAGTGACTGATATGATCAGCGACGTGGTCAATCCGAGCTGCGGAGCGGATCACTGACCCAGCGCCGGTACCCGGACGCCGGCCTCGGCAGTGACACAGGGTCTCGGTCCTTCGGGACCTGCTACGAGAGTGCTCGATCTTTGGCCACGAGCGCCGTCTCGACCGGACCAACGGCTTGGGCCCGATCGCTCCGACCGCCGACAGGGAGCCACGGCGATCGACCCCGGCGCAATTGAAGAGGCTCCTGCGAGGTGTCACGAGCGTTCCACTCTTCAGGAGGCAGTCATGCCAGAACAAGTTCTCGCCCCAGAGGGCGTGCTCGACGTTTGCATCGATCGAGTGATCCCCGACCATCTCAAGGCAGCGGCCAAGAGCGCCGAGAAGCTCGAACAGGGCACCGCGCCGGAGCTCGCCCTGCAACGGCAGAAGAAGTGGAAGAACGGCCGGAAGCTGAGGATCCGCTTCCTGGATGGCGACCCGGCCGTCCAGGCGAAAGTCGCAGCGGTGGCGAAGCAATGGTTGAACTTTGCCAACGTGCTGTTCGAGTTCGGGAACGACCCGGATGCCGAGATTCGCATCTCCTTCAAGCAGGTCGGATATTGGTCGGCGATCGGCACCGATGCGCTGGTGGCAGAGTACTTTCCGAAGACCCAGCCGACCATGAACTTTCAAGGCTTCAACCTCAAGACACCGGACTCGGAGTATCAGCGCGTCGTGCTCCACGAGTTCGGGCATGCCCTCGGCTGCATCCACGAGCACCAGAATCCGGCCAACGCGATCAAGTGGAACAAGGACCAGGTGTATCGTGACCTCAGCGGGCCGCCGAACAACTGGGACAAGCCGACGATTGACCACAACATGTTCGCGACCTACGCGAAGGATCAAACGAACTTCACGGCGTTCGACTCAAAGTCGATCATGCTCTATGCTTTTCCCAAGAGTTGGACGCTCGACGGGATGACCTTCCCTTCGAACACCCAGCTCTCAGCGACAGATAGCAAGTACATCAAGGACCAGTACCCCAAGTAGGGTGCGGCATCCAGCCAGGTGACCCCGTGGCGGGATGTTGCTTCGTTCCGCCCCGGGGTACTTCGGCGATGTGGACCCGGCGGCCGTTCCGTTCACGCCGCGGGCAGTCGCAGAGCAACCCCAGGGTCGCCGAATACCATGTAGTTCTTTGCGTCGCCGCGTGTGATCCAGGTATCGAGGAAGTTCGCCTGGCTCGTCTCGGTCCACTGCATCTTGCCCTGCTGGATCCGGTCATAGACGTTGGCGAGGATCGAGTTGAGCGAATTGTAGCGCTCGTTCATTGACTGCATTGCGAGCCCAGCGGCCTGTACCCCAAGCAGCATCCGGACTGCGCTCACGAACGGCTCGATGCGGTTGTGCCAGCGCGTAAGGATCTCGGGTGCACCCGCATCGGCGAACCCATGCAGGAAGGCGGTGTCCAGGTGCCCGATGAATGCGATCGGCCCTTTCGGGTGAGCCAGAAGCCGCTTTGGAAGCGCGGCCACGAAGTCATGGTCGGCGTTCCTGGTCTCCTTGCCAGGTTGGTCGAGCCAGTGGGCGTACTCGCTCACGGCTGGCGTCCCGTAGCCGTAGCAGGCGAACTGAAAGAACACCGCACCCTCCAAGAAGGGCTTGTCGTCGGGGGGAACGTCCTCCGCGCCGAACAGGCCGTCGAGCGTGAGCGCGCCCTGGGACTGGCAACATATCGAGCCGTTGTAGCGGGTCTGAACGTCGAATGGCTCGTTGACGGCTCCAAGTCCGTGAGACGCCGTGTAGACCAGCGCGGGTTTCCTGTCGTTCAGTGCTGAGACGAGCGCGCCCTTCGTCGCCTGATCACCGAGGATCTTCGTCGTGGACAGCTTGAGATCGTTCGCCATGAGATCGGCGATGGGTTCGGCCATGTACTGACGGCTGAAGTGGGTGGGATCGTTAGGGCCGCCATCGGGGGCAAACACGACGGCCTCCCGGCTCACCACAGGATCGGCGGCCAACTCAAGTCGCAGCAGTTTCGCGACGTAGCAGGCGAGCTGATCAACGGTAGGAAGATCGATGCGGCCGACATTGGCAACGGTGTCGAGCAGGGACTGGAGCCCGAATGGCACTTGATCGGGGCCTCCCACGATGAGCACGTAGCGGGGCGCCCTTTTGGCCTGGAGTCTGAGGGCAAAGTAGCTGTCCGCGAGCCACGTGCCCCAGTCTATGGGATCGCAGGTTACGTAGAGGAGGGGCTTGGCTGGATCACTCATCTTCCGCTGCTCGGCAAGCGGAGCCAGCGCGGCAACGATTTGCTCCCGCCTGGGATCATCGCGGTTCACGAGAAAGGTCCATCCGGCGCTGGCCACATTGCCCACGTCGATCACTTCGGCCTGCTGCTCGCCCCGGAACACCAGGCTCGCGTCGTCGACGTGACGCTGCTGCTGCGCCCGGGGACCATTGGTATCCAGGGCTTCAATAAGGTGGGTGGTGAAGCTCTCGCCGTCCTCAGCAGGAAAGAGCCGCCGGCCCCGGAGGTCCAGCCCCATGCCGTGAACCTGTAGGCGCATGTTGCCCATCTGCACCTCGTGTCAGTTCGATCAGGAGAGAGAACGACCTGCACGAGAGAATATTGGAGTCGCCGTCACCCACAGCAAGACTTCAGGAGCCCTTCCGCGCGTGCGCGTCGGGCCTTATCCACTCTTGCGGCTCCGTCCAGCGGCCCCTATATCGGGTATTGAAGGGTTCAAAGCCTCGAAGGCTGTTGGCGCTCGTCCGTGACGGGACGACAACCAGGTGGCAGCGATGGGTGAGACGGCGGCGGGCGACCGGGACGCGTTTGCAATCTCCGGCACGGAGAGCGATCCGCTTGGTGCAGCAGAGGAAACACTCGTCACCGAGTGGATAAGGCCGGCGCTCGGCGAGATCGCGGTCGCGTTCGGGCCGATAGCTGCCGAGCCTGGTAGCGAGTCTGCTCCCGAGATCCACCTTACGCTCCTTGGCATCACTCCCGCCGCGACTGCTCGCGCGTCCTCGCGTGATCCCCCATCCCTTCTTCTGCGCGCCCGCTTTCTGGTCACTGCGAGCGCTCCAGACCAATCGGCGGCCGATCGGCTGATAGTCGCGCTGGGGTTCGCGGCCCTCGACCGGGGCGTGCCTGAGCTCGAGCGCGACGGCCCCGCGATCGACCTCTGGCATGCGCTCGGCGTCGAGGCGCGGCCGGCGCTTGTCGTGCGCGAGATGCTCGAGCGGCACCGGCCGGTCCATGCGGCGCCACTGGTCCGGCGACCGGTGGTGACACAGTGGTCGCACACACGCACGATCAGCGGCCGGGTGAGCGGCCCGGGCGAGGTGCCAATCGCGGGTGCCAGAATCGAGGTCGTCAACGCCGGGCTCACAACTTACTCGGACCACCGGGGCGACTTCGTGCTCCTGGGCGTCCCCGTGGGCCCGCCGGCTCCCGTGCTAGTCGTTACGGCCAAGGGCGTCAGGCTGAAGGTGCGGGCCAAGTCGCCCTCGAGCAAGCCGCTCGTGATTTCTGTCCCTCTGCCGGAGTCGTGACCCATGCCCAACTACTTCGCTCCAGACATCTACGTCGAAGAGATCAGCACGGGTCCGCGTCCCATCGGTGCGGTTGGGACCAGCACGGCCGCCTTCCTCGGTCTCGCTCCTCTGGAGGCAGCCTTCATCGGCGATCCGCGCGCCGTGAACAATTGGTCCGAGTTCCTGCGCGAGTTCGCGCCGGCCAACCCGAAGGATTGCAGCACGGACCTGTCGCAGGCGGTTTTCGGGTTCTTCCAGAATGGAGGGAGCCGCTGCCTGGTCGTCAACCTCGGCAAGGAAAAGACGCTCCTGGAAGGACTGGCAGCCCTCGAATCCCTCGACGAAGTGGCGATCGTTGCCGCCCCTGGCTATGCCGATGCGGCCAGCTACGACGCGCTGCTGACCCACTGCGAAAAGCTGAAGGATCGGGTGGCAGTGCTCGACCCACCAAAGGACGTGCCCAAGATCGAGCTGCTGACGAAGGTGGCCGAGCCCAAGGTGAAAGGGGTCGCCGGCGGAGGGCTTCGCCCGCGGCAATCGGATTCTGGATTCGGTGCCTTCTACTTCCCGCGGATCCGGGCAATCGATCCCCTGTCGACGAAGGGCGAGCTGGTGGACATGGCGCCCTCGGGACACATGGCGGGGATCTGGGCGCGGACCGACTCCACCCGCGGGGTTCACAAAGCTCCAGCCAACGAAACCATCCGGGGTGCGCTCGACGTCACCTATCGGGTTACTCGCGCCGAGCAGGAGCAGCTCAATCCTGCGGGGGTCAATTGCATCCGGTGGTTCCCGACCGAGGGAATCAGGGTGTGGGGCGCTCGTACCGTTGCGGCGGAGGCGAGCGAGTGGCGCTACCTGAACGTGCGGCGGCTGTTCAACATGATCGAGGAATCGATTGCTCGGGGAACCCGGTGGGTGGTCTTCGAGCCGAACGACCAGCCGCTGTGGCAGGATATCAAGCGAGACGTCGGCGCCTTTCTGCGGACAGTGTGGCGCGATGGCGCGCTCATGGGACGGACGCCGCAGGAAGCGTTCTTCGTCCAGTGCGACGCGGAGACCAACCCGCAGGACTCGATTGACCAGGGACGGGTCGTGATCGTCATTGGCATCGCGCCGGTAAAACCGGCGGAGTTCATCATCTTCCGCATCGGACAGTATTCCGGCGGCGTTGAAATCGAAGCCTGACTACCGAGGATACCATGACATCGCCCGCTCAAGCACCCGCACAACCGGCGCCCGGCGCTGCTCCCGGCGCGTTCAAGGACCCTTACGGCGCATACAACTTCAAACTGGTGATCCAGGGAGTAACGGAAGGACACTTCACGCAGTGCAGTGGCTTGGGAGTCCGTGTGGAAGCCATCAAGTACAGGGAAGGTGGGATCAGCCAGGTGGTGCACCGGCTGCCGGGTCGCGTGGAGTACGCGGATGTGACGCTTCGCTACGGCCTCACGGCGTCGAAAGAGCTGTGGCTGTGGCTCGACTCCGCCGTCCGGGGGGCGGTGCAGCGGCGAAATGTCTCCATCGTCGTGCTCGCCCAGGATGGGGTCACCGAAGCGGTCCGCTTCAATCTCCTCAACGCCTGGCCCTCGTCGTGGGTTGGCGCGCCTCTGGATGCCCTCGGGCATGAGGCGGCGATCGAGGAACTCACCCTCGTCTATGAGACGTTGGAGCGGGCCTGACGATGGCACTCCTTCAACGACTCGCTCTGGCGGCTGGTCGGGCGCTGAGCCGTGCCGCCGACTGGCTGTTAGCCCGCGGAGTCGAAGGGCAGCCAACGCCGGCTGAAACGCCAGTGGCTGTCACTCAGGAGGCTGGTCCGGAAGGCGGTCCTCCTGCACACTGGCTTGCTACGGTCCGCGCGCGCGCGCCCTGGCTGCTGGCCCGTGACCGCCTCGTCATGCGCCACGCGATGCATCGGCGACCGCCAGTGGTCCCCGTGCAGCCGGCACAGACGGCGTCAGATGGACCCCGGCACACTCGGCACCCGACTGCTCCAGTCATTGATACCGGCGCGACCGGAGTTGGAAAGGCAACCGCAAGGCTCGAATCTGCGATACCGTCGCGACCGGGTCATCAGAAGGCCGCGATTCCCACATCGGGACCCGCGTTGGGGAAACCAGCGCCAACCCCGCCCGTGCCCGCGCCGCTGAAGCGCCCGTCCGCGCCGCTCATCAGGTCCCCTGAGCCCGCTCGTCGGCAGGAGAACGCGCCCGCGGCGCAGGCAATGCCGACTTCTTCGCACTCGCGTGCTCCATCAGTGGTGGTGGCGGTCCCAGTGGATTCGGCCTACTCGCATCAGGCGCCGCATCCGACCGACGAGAGACTTGGGACCAGTAGCGTTCGCGCTTCTGCAGCTTGGGAAGGAGCTGCGGCTCGATCGAATGCGCAGCCGGCAAGGTTCGAGCGTGAATCGAGCCCGGCATCGATCGGGAAGCAGCAAGAGCGTGCCCGGTCGGAGGACGGACGGTTGGCCACGAGCTTCCTCCCGGTGAAGTGGAGCAGGGAGACGCCTGAGCATCAGCGCGGGACGAACAGCGACTCTGAATGGGACGATCCGGCAAATACGGGTAGCTGGCCCGCGCTTCCCGAATGGGGATGGCAGCTATGGCAGACGAATCCGATCCAGCGCCTGCTCCAGGAGTCGGTACGCCAGGACCGCCTGAGGGCGGAACAGGCGGGCTCCTCATGGAGCGAGCGGCTTTCCTGATCGAGGACACCGGCGAGAGAATCCCGTGTCTTCTCAACCCGGCCACGGTCGTGATGCGCCGGGTGGCAGGGGTGCGTCCCAGGTTCTCGATCGGTGGTCCGTTGGCCGGGGCGGGATTGGCGGACAGCCCGCTGCTGTTCACCGGGGGTGGCATGACCGAGCTGCTGCTCGACCTGCTTTTCGATGTATCACTTGTCCAACCAGTTCCCCCCGAAAGCGTCCGGAGTCTGACCGAACCGCTCTGGCTCATGGCAGAGAATCAGCCTCGTGAGGGTGAGTATGGTCGGCCCCCCCAGGTACGACTCGTCTGGGGAAAAAGCTGGAACGTGCCGGGGGTCATTGTCGCGGTAGCGGAGCGACTCGAGTACTTCACGCAGACGGGCACTCCGCGGCGTTCCTGGCTGCGACTTCGCATGATCCGGACGCTGGAACAGACAGTCACACCCGAACCGACGCCGGAACCCGTGGCCACCGAGCCTTGGGCCGACTGGCCCACGGAGGTCGACCAGGAGGATATCCAGTTTCACGACCTGATCGGTGACGGGACCGGCGCAACTGAACCGCTCTTCATCGTGGCCCAGCAGTGCCACGGCACACCGGACACCGAGCATTACATCGCGGAATTCAACGACATCGACGATCTCTGGAGGCTCGTGCCCGGCCAGGCCCTCCAGATCCCGCCGCTCCCGCGGGGTATGGCGTGAAGGCGGCCACACCACTGAGCCTCCTCGAGGTGGAGTTGGCGGGCGCTCCGCTCAGCGAGTCCGACGCCAACCTCCTGGCCGCTATCACGGTTCGCCAGCGCCTTTCCATGCCGGCACAGCTCGAGTTGACGTTTCGGGGCGCCGACGGCGATCTGGCCAACAGGGCCGCGCTGCTGGTTGGCCTGTCTGTGGCGGTAAGGGGGGATCCCGATCGAACCACCATTTTCCAGGGCGACGTGACCGCCGCGGAACTCAGTTACGGTCCGGACGGAGGACTGGAGGTTCGCGTCCGGGCGTACGATCCGCTTCACCGGCTGAGGAAGCGGCAATCACTGCGTGGCTTCGCCGAGCTCGATCCGGGTGACCTCGCGCGTCAGTTGACTGAGGCTACAGGGCTCACGGTTAACGTACGCGACAGCGGGCCTCCACGGCGACAGATCGTGCAATGGCGCCAATCCGACCTGGCGCTCCTGACCGAGGCCACTCAGACGGCGGGTCTCTACTTCGTTGCGACGGCCGACTCACTGGAGCTGTTGTCGTTGGGTGGCGGGAGCGGGGACGGCATCGAGCTACGGCTAGGTGACGAGCTGTTTGAAGCCCGCTTCGAGATCAATGGTGACGACGCGGTCGAATCAATTGCAACGGTGGGATGGGATCCAACCACGGGCGTGCGCTTCGAGGAACTGGCCACCGACGCGAGATCGGCGCGAACTGCGGGGGCTCGTGTCCCGGTGGGCGACCTGGGCGGCGAACCCAGGAGAACGCTGGCCAACATCGTTGCCGGCGACGGGGCATTTGCTCGCGCGGCAGCCCAATCCGCACTCGACCGGGCGGTGGCAAGCCAGGTCGTGTTGCGGGGCGTCGCGGCGGGGCATGCCGGAATCCGTCCCGGTGCGACCCTGCGCATCGCGCGCGTCGCGCTGGCATTCACCGGCGACTATCAGGTCACCGAGGCCGTCCACACCATGGACGCGGAGCACGGGTACCTCACCTCCTTCAGCACGGCACCGCCGCCAGCGCTCCCGGAATCATTGGTAACGTTGGTGGCGCCGGGAATAGTGGAGCGGGTGGATGACCCTGACGAGCGAGGTCGCGTGGCGGTCTCCTTTCCGACCATTCGCTCGGTCGAGAGCGAGTGGTTGCGCGTACTCCTGCCTGCTCTGGGAAACCGTGCCGGTCTGCTTGCGCTGCCGAGGAAAGGAGACGAGGTCCTGGTCCTGTTCCCGAGCGGCGACATGGCTGCCGGCGTGGTGCTGGGTGGCCTGTATTCCGGGGACGACCCGCCCGATTTCGGCGTCGTGGACGGCGAGGTCCGGCGGTACACCTGGCGGACACAGGAAGGGCAGCGTATCGAACTCGATGAGGCGAATCACCGGATCCGGCTGGCAATCCCGAACGGAAGTGCGGTGACCCTCGGGCGGAAGCAGTTCACCATTCACTCCGCCACCGACCTCGAGATCTCGGCTCCCGGCAAGACAATAGCGATCAAGGCAAAGGCAGTCGACTTCCAGAGGACGGAGTCCTGATGCTCTGGCTCATCGAAGACGCCAAGCTTCGCTGCGACCACAGCGGTACGGGAAGGGTCACCGGGTTTTCCCCACTGCAGAGCTGGGTCACGATCGGGCGCCGCCGGGTGCTGGTCGAGCCCGACCCCGAGGGCCGGCCGATGAGCGGCTGCATCATGAAGCCGCCCGAATTTCTTCCCTGTTCCACCACGCTCAAGGTGACTTCGGGATACTCCACCTGGCTGAAGATCGACGGCCACGCCGTGTGCCTGAGCAGTGTGGTCGGCCTCACGCTGGCGAATCCGCAGACCAACTACCGCGTGTACGATCCGGCCCAGCAGTTGGTAGGGGCCGACGCATGACGAAGTCCGCCTGGCGGGGTGTCCGGTTCCTGGTGCCCGGGTTCGACGCACCGATCACGGGCGCGGCGGGCGGATTCACGCCCAACCGCCGCGGGGCGCTCGAAACCATTGCTGATCGGGCGGCCGTGCGGCAGGCACTCCTGCTCCTCTTCTCGACCCGGCCAGGTGAACGAGTGATGCGTCCGACCTACGGATGCGAGCTGTACAAGCTGGTGTTCTGGCCGAATGACGACACCACGGCAGGACTGGCGATGCACTACGTCCGGCGTGCGGTGGCTCAGTGGGAGCCGCGAGTGGACCATCTGCGGGTGGACGCCACCCGAAACTCCGAAGACGAAACCCGTCTCGACATCAATCTTGAATACCGGGTCCGCTCGACCGGGGAGGAGGACCGGCTCGCGGTTCAGCTCGATCTCTATGGTGGCGGGGCATGAGGCGGTCCGTCCCTCCGCGACTGGACGATCGGAGTTTTGGCCAGCTCCGTGCCGATGCGATCGAGCGGATCAAGGCCACGTGCCCCGAGTGGACCGACTTCTCGCCATCCGATCCCGGCATCGCCCTCGCGGAGGTGTTTGCCTACCTGACGCAGACGCTGCTCTATCGGCTCAATCGGGTTCCGGACAAGCAATACCGCGCATTCCTCGAGCTTCTGGATGTGAGGCAGCTCCCCCCGTCCGCTGCAACTGCGACGCTGGTGTTCCGCCGCTCGGAGAAATCGGGGCCGATCGACATTCCGCGCGGCACCAGGGTTGCCGCGGAGAATGTCGTATTCACGACGATGCATCCGGCACGACTGGACAATGAGGATCGCGAGGTCACGACGCTCGCGTTTCACGGCGAGCAGATCGATGGAGAACTGGCAGGAAAAGGTACCGGCGCGCCGGGTCTTGAGGTGTCCGTCCGGCGACCTCCCATCGTGGCGCCAATGGACGATCACCTGGATCTTGTCGTCGCAGTGGAAGAGACCGACCCGTTGCCGCCTGAGGCGCGCGCTGTCCAGTTCGACGGCAAGACATTTCGCATATGGCGGGAGGTAGCCAACTTCGCCGAGGCCCGTTCCGGTGAGCGGGTGTATGTGGTGGACCGCCTGAGTGGCACAATCCGTTTCTCGCCGGCCGCCGAGATCACCGATGATCGCGGGGAGATGAAGTTCGGGGATGGTCTGTTCGGCGCGGTCCCTCCCCAGGGCCGCGAAATCCGCTTGAGTTACCGGACCGGGGGTGGGGCCCAGGGGAACCTGCGGCCCGAGACACTCACGACGCTCAAGGACCGTATCGCCGGCATCAGCGTCACCAATACCGAGCCCGCAACCGGCGGCCGCGAAGCAGAATCACTCGACGCCATGCTCGTTCGGGGCCCTACCGATTTTCATCGTCTGCAGCGCGCCGTGACCGCGCGAGACTACGAGACGGTGGCCCGGAGGACCGGAGGCATCGCACGGGCCAAGGCATTCACCCAGGCGGATGTCTGGCGGCACGCGCCTGCCGGGGTAGTAGAGACGCTCGTGGTGCCTACGATGCCGGATGCCTCGCATCATTCGCTCGAAGATCTGACTCAGCAGGAAACGGCGGGTGAGATAGCGAAGGTTCAGCGCGCGCTCGACGCCGCTCGCCCGCTCGGCAGCCAGTCCGTGGTTCACTGGACTCACTACAAACCGATCAGCATCACGCTGCAGGCGGTGGTGTCGAGGCAGGAGGATCGGGTGGCAGTGCGGTCGCGGATCCTCAAGCGGCTCGAGCAGCTCATCACCCCGCTGCCCCGGTCGCCGTGGGACGATGGATGGGCCCATGGCCGCTCGCTGCGTCGCTACGACGTCGAGGGCACGGTACGCGCAGAGCCCGGCGTCCTGTATGTGAACGGGGTCGAGCTGGTGCCTGATCTGATGCCTGCGGGCGAGGTCGTGAGCCTGGGCCTCGATGCCCACCAGCCGCGCACCTGCTTCGCAGGCTCCTCGAACACCATCTACCGAACCGTCAATACGGGGGATGGCTGGGAGCTGGTGAAGGAGTTCCCTGGTGGCCCCGCGGATCAGGCCGAGACGGTGCTCATCGTGCGGGCGAGCCCCTACCATCCGGGCTACGTGGCCGCCGTTGTTCAGGTCGGGGTGGGTGATGGGCGGCGCACCTATCTGTCCCGCGATTGCGGCGAGACCTGGGAGCGGATCGGCTATGCCGAAAGCGCGGCGCGGGACGTGGCCTGGTCCGATCGCGAGGGCATGCCGCTGCTTTACTTCGCCACCGATAAGGGACTTCTGGAGTTTCTGCTCGATGGCCATGCGAGCCCCGTGCCGGTGGAAGTGGACGGCAAGTGGGACCGGGGGCTCACGTCGGTGGTGCAGTTCAGAGCCGGCAGCGGCCTCACCTTTGTGGCGGTGGCGACGAACGACCGGAACGGTGTGTTCCTCTCGCGCAAGGCCGGCGCCACGGGCTCGTTCGTGCCGCTCGGACTGACCCAGAGCATCAACGAGCTCGCGATCCAGAGCGACGGCATTCGCTCGTTTCTCTGGGCCGGGTATGCGGACCCCGATGCTGGTGCGGCGCGGTACGAGCTGGACCTCGAGCCCGCCGCGGAGGGATGGATCGAGTTCACCCTGGGGTGGGGCGAGGCAGGAAGCTGCCTCTCGTTCGGATTCACCCGACACGGCCGAGTCGTGGCGGGGTCATACTCCCATGGGGTGCTGTGGCTCGAGCCCACGACCGGCGGACAGTGGCAGCGGCCATCGCTTGACTGCGGCCTCCCCATTCGCGACGAGACAGTGCAGGATGAGAAGCGGCTTTTCTTCCCCGCGCAGACCATCGCGGTGGACAAGTCGACCTCGAGTCCCGAGCAGGATCGGATCCTTGTCGGTACGAAGCGGGGGGTATTTCGGGCGGTGGCGCCGGAACAGCACTACGAGGCTGTCACCGACCGTTCGAAATTCGCTGCTGGACTCCGCGAGGTCGTCACTCTGCCACCAACCTGGTTGTTCTGCTCCGGCCGTCACGAGGTGGAAGTGGTGGCGGAGGACGAAGCGGGAGGTGAGGGCTGATGGATCAGGGTCACGTGCTCCGGTTTCTTCCCGACGTCATTCGGCGAACGATATGGCCGCGAAGTCCGCTCGAGGCGCTTTGCGAGGCAATGGTCGCGATGCTGGATCCGGTCGATCGGAGGCTGGCCCAGCTCGAGCGATACTTCGACCCGTTCGGGGCTCCCACTGCCATGCTTCCGTACCTCGCCACCTGGGTAGACCTCGGCTGGCTGGTGGTTCAGGAGCGGGCCGACGGGGACGGGATTCCTCCAGATCGCCTGCGCAGGCTCATTGCCATGGCGCCCTTCTTCGCGAAACGGCGAGGGACGCCGGCAGGACTCGAGATCATGCTTCAGGTGGCGACCGGCGTGCCCGCGATCAAGGTGCGCGACGCCATGGGCGACCCCGCCGTGACGCGGCCGTTCCACCTCGTCGTGCAGGTTCCGCGGACCGAGGCGTCCAGCCGACGGCTCGTGGAACTCATCGTTCGGTACGAGAAACCAGTGCATCTCACCCATGAGGTGGCACTGGTCGATGGCATTTAATTGGAGGGCCACATGCGCACAATTCTCGCTGTTTTCGGCCTCGCCGTCGGCGTCGTCCTGATCCTGGCTGCCATCTTCAACTGGAAGATTGTGCCGGTGCCATCCGACTACCCTGCGGTCGGGAGTCCCGCCTCCGGGATGCCCATGGCTACGCGTGTCGCAGTCGGGGTTGTCGGCGGCATCCTGGCGCTGCTCGGGATATTGACGCTGACCCACGTGATCGGCGGTTGACCGCCGAACTCTCTACGACTTGGAGCCGACTATGGCCGCGTTCGATGTAACGACAAAGCCGACGAGCTTGCCACTCAAGCCTGGGGTGACAGGAAGCATCATGGTGGTGGTCAGCAACAAGACCGGAAAGCCGGTGATGGGGCTGATCGAAGGAACGTTGACTCCGGCCACTGCGGCCAAGTGGCTCCTCCCGCTTCCTGCGTCCGAGGCCCAGCGCCGCTACGAGGCCGATCCGTCCGCCACCGTGAACTTCGAGTTCAAGGTCGCGGTGCCGGCGGACGCAGTGGCGCAGGACGTCCAGTTCAGGGCCACCGTGCGCGACGTGCTGGCCCCGGATGACACGAAAGTCGAGGGGCAGACGGTGGCCATCAAGGTCACGCCTGATGTCATCATCAAGAAGGAAAATGGAGGCGGCATACCGTGGTGGGTCTGGCTGGTTGCGGCGGTCGTAATCATCGGCGCGGGAGTCGGCATCTGGCGCATAGTAGGCAAGAAGGGCGTTCCGAACGTGGTGAGAATGTCGCCTGAGTCGGCCTCGTCGAAGCTCAAGAAAGCGGGTTTCGACTCGGTCGCGATTGTTGACACTCTCGCGGATCCGGGCGCCGATACAAACCTGGTGATACGGCAAGTACCGGAGGCCAAGGGCAAGATTCCGGGCGATAGTCTCAAGGTTGCCACTATCGTGGTTAACCGTCCTGCTGTGGTGGTGCCCCAGGTGGCCAATCAGCCGGTTGCGGTCGCCATAGAGCGACTCAAGCAGGCGGGCCTAGTGCTCGGGAACAACAGCGGTGTGTACACGCCGAATGTGGGCCAGAACCAGACGATCTCCGGCACCAGCCCGCCCGAGGGTACGAAGCTCCGCGCCGGCGCAAAGGTCGACTTGATTATCTACGCTTATAGCCCGACAAAACCTTGCGCTGGACCCAAGTGCACAATGATCCTGGACCCAGCTCTCGTTCGCAAGATCGACGTTTGGAAGGCCACACACTGAGGCGTCACACTTCTAGTGGAGTGATGCTCTGAAATGGGAAACCCGAAGGTCATCATCCTGGTCCTGGTTCTGATCGGTGTCGTGGCGTTCATGGCGCTGGGTGCCGGCGCCTATCAGGACCAGCAGGGGTTGGGCGATCCCCCGAACAGCTACACGGCCGGTCCCGGCGTCAAGCGGCTCGACGGTGCGACCGGATGGATGCGATCGAAGCTGGACTCCAACCGGATGAAGGGCCCCTGTGTCCAGTGGCCCGAGGTCCGTATCGCGACCGAATGCTATGGGCTGATCGATACAGGTCCGGGGCGGCCGAGCGGGTTCAAGCTGCGGCCAGCCGGCGGCACGGTCGAACTCTGCTATGCATTCTCCCGTGCGAAACTCGACAGCTGTGTCGCGGGATTAGGCAAAGTCAAGCTCGACAAGCTGCGTGACGAGGCCAGCTTTACTGTCGCGAGAGACCCGGCATTCTTGTACTTCAGGTGTAGTCCGCCTGCGCCCGCAGGATGTGCGCTGCGGGTCCGCTAGCGTTCCTCGGATTCCCGCCCGTGCCGCTGGAGGTTGCCCACCAGCCCGACGATGCCGCCCACTAGGTAGGCGATCGACCAGATGATAGCGAAGACGAAGGCGATGATGGCGCCGATGGCGTCGGTGATGCTGACGAGAAAGCGGGGCGGAAGGCCGTGGAGATACGCCAGCACCAGTGTGAGCCCGAGCGAGGTCAGGAACATCAGCACGAGGCTCTTGCTCTTCAGGATGTGCTGGTTGCCCAGGAAGGCCAGCAGGGCCCCCACGAGCTTCAGGGTCATCAGAATCCCGAGGGTGATGGCAGCAGGCGCGCGCCTGAAGCTCCCGAAGACGGCCATGTAGACGGCCGTACCGAACGGGGTCGCCACCACCAGGCCAAGCATGAGCAGCAGGAGCCCGAGCGCCACGAACACCATCGCCAGGCTCGCCAGGAGGGTCAGAAAGGACACGATCGTGGTGACGCAGCCACTCGCGCGGGCGAGCGCGTGTGGCGACACGCCAACGGCGGCCGAGGCGATAATCGCCAGGCTCATGGCGAGGAGCGCATCGACCGCCGCCAGGCTGGGAATTCCGAGGCCCGGGCGGGGGGTGTCGGGCGGAATGCCCATGGCGCGAGCGATCCACAGCCGCGAGCCGAGTTCGACGGCGAACGCAACGACGATCAGGATGGCAGCGGCGACGACCAGCGGTCGACGGATGGCATCCATCAGAGCCTCGGCGATCGGGACGTGACCAATATGATGATCAAAGGAGACACCGGATAGAGCCAAACCCGGGAGGGCAACATGACCGACACAACGCGAGTCTTGGGCACGCTCGTGACGGCGCCGCTGATCGCCGGGACGTTCGTGAGCATCGTCAACATGGCGGCCGGTCAGCCAGTCGGCCCGGGCACCGTGCTGCTGCTGGGGATGGGCTTCGGTGTCGCGTACGGCCTGATGACGGGACTCCTCTTCTCATACGATATCTCGCAGCCGCGGGGCGTGGGCGCGTTGATTCTCGACCTCACCTGGAGTCTGCCCAACACCTTTGTGGGATTCGTCCTGGGCAACCTGATCTACATTTTCTTCGGCACACCGTCGCGTGCGCTCAGCCAGGATCAGAACTGGATCTCCTACAAGGCGAGGGGCAGCTCGGGGTTCGGGGTGGATGTACTACAGACAATTGGTACCGTGAATCTGGGAGGCGCGGGCAACCATGAGAAGGTTCACGTCCTGCAGGCCCGGGTGTTCGGTCCGCTCTTCCTTCCCTTCGTGGTAGCGAACTACATCATCAACGGACTGGTGCAAATCCTGTTCACCATCACCATCGGCGCAATCCTCAAGGCCACGGGTGTGCGGGACACGGCCTATCTTCGGCCACCCAAGACGTCGGCGGTGCAGGGTTTCTTCGGATGGATCTACGCCGCGACCATCATCGAGCTATGGGCCTATGCCACCGAACCCTGAAACGGCAGGCTCGGTCAGGAGATTCGCCTCAAGGTATCCCAGCTGCGAAAGGCGCCGTCACCACCGTGAGCTCCCCTACGTCCGAGAAGAACCTGATGTTCTGGGCCGGAAGGGATGTCGTGCTCGTCGACATTATGAAGGTTACAAGGATGACCTCGTCGGTCGTGGCCGTCCAGGTGACATCCTCGCAGACAGTCGGCCTGGCGACTCGGCACCGCGCAAGTAATGGCGATAAATCCCGTCGGCAGCGGCGGGATCGAAGCGACATGCCAATTCAATGTGGCTGACCCCGGGTTGCGGACATTCAGCGTTGCTCTAAGGGCCGGATGATCGACGTCGTTGTATACAACTGTGATCGTGTCAAATGTCGGACGCCTTGGGTACACCACCATCACCGCAGTGTCGGCCTGAGGCGTGATGGTCACCGCGAAGCCGTCCCCATCGATCGTGCTGGTTGCCTGGCCGCGATAGAGCGGTGTCCCATTCGTACTGATCGCGTCGAAGATGAACGTCGCAGGCCCCGATTTCAGCGACACATCAAAGGTGGTCTCTGAATCACCGGTTCCAAACAAGCTCGTCATTGTTTGCTGTTGTCCGTCGGATGTGATCGTGAGACGAGCCGTGTCGAGTACCGAGACGAAGTCACCTCCCAATACACCCAGTACCGGCCGAAGGTCGAGCACGACCCGGGAATGCTGGGCCGAATCCGTCATACCCTGGTCGCATGCCAAGGCACCAAGCGCGCCAAGCGCGAGAAGGAAACCCACGGATCTCACCGGGTAGGTTCGCATACGACGCTCCTAGCAGTCTCCGGGGCAGAGGGGGACCTGAACGGTCACAGTGCCTTGGTGAGATCCGTCGCCTGTCAGCACTATCACCGCCGTCGCCGCACCAGCAACGACCAGCGCAGCCGGGACATAGAAGACCGGCTTTTGCCATAGCGGCTTGAAGCGGGACCACGGCTCACCTGTTTGGTACCCGGCTGCCTTTTCCACCTCCTGCAACCGCTGGAGCACGGTCTGGGTCTGCGACGGACTGAGCGGCTGCGCCGGCGCGGGTGGTGCCCCGGCATGAAAGACGACTACCTCCCCGGCGTGATAGGTCACGGCTGCCCAGCTGTTGTTGTGAGGGCTCACAAGGACGGCTCCCTCCACTACCGAGAGTCGGACTACATCATCCCGCGTCACCTCGAAGACGAACACGGTACCCTCGACTGCTGCGCTCACGAATCTGGTGTTCAGCCTGAAGGTCTCGTTCGTTCGCTTGATCGCCTTTACAATGAGTTTGCCGACCGTGACAAAGATGGACGGATTCTCGATACTCAGCTCCGTGCCGGGCTCGACGATCACCTCATACCCCGCCCGGAGCGTGAGGAGGGCCACCCCGTCGGCCAGCGTCTGCAGCGAATCGCCCTTCAACACGCTCTGCTGGACCGCGGCGGGCCTGGTCTCGCCGTCGTGCACGAGCGTCACCCGCGCGGGTCCACCCGCCGGTACCGGGGAGGTGCCCGCGAGCACGCCGTCCAGCTTGGCGTAGGGTGTCGCGCAGCCGAGCACCGGGAGTGCGGCAACGAGAAGCAAGAGCCGATGAGTCATAGCCCCAACCAGCGTTGATAGAGTGGTCGCCAGTCTTTCCAGTATCCTGACGGGGTACTCGCGGTTCTCCTTGCAGAAGTCAGCCCGGCGCATGCAGGCATCGGCGATGTCCGACCAGCGCGCCGAGTTGTTCGCTCGGGCACGTTCCCGGATGATCCAGCCTGCTCCCCCATTGTAGGCCGCTAAGGCCAGCCGCCAGCGATCGTCCGGCGTTTCGGCCCAGGCGTGGCTGCGATGCAGGTTGTAGTCGTAGAGGGAGAGCGCATGAAGTGCCCAGTTGGGATCGGTCGGGCAACCCGTCTTGTGGGGGCAAGTTGCCTGCACTTCGGCCGGCAGGATACGCGAGTAGTCGGCTGCGGTGGCTGGGGTGAACTGGGCCAGCCCCGAGGCGTACACACTCCTGGCATCGGCCTTCCACGCACTCTCCTGGTGGACCTGGGCAAAGCCGATCGTCGGCGACTCCGCCAGCGCAAAGTAGAAGCGCCAGATGCGGATGAAATTGTCCCGGTAGGCGAGGGCCTCGCGAGGAATTTCCGTGGGCATCTCACCCTGGCTCACGGGCTCCTCCGGCGGGGGTGTCGTCGTCGGGGGTTCCTCCATGGTCGGCGTCGGCTCGGCGACTGGCGTCGCATTCAGCTCTGCGTTCGGCTCTTCGGGCTTGACCGTGCGGCGACACCCGCTGAGTAGCGCCAGCACGAGGGTGGCCCCGATGACGCCGCGGGTCACAGGCCCAGTGCCACGGAGTAGATGATGGCTGCGTACAGCAGCGCGATGCCGATGAAGGTGGCCCCGAACGCGGGATCCTTCTCCTGGAGCATCAGCTTGAGGTTGATATACGGGAAGGTCTGCTGCCTGAGCACGTGCGCGAGAATGAATCCGAGCGTCACGTTCGAGGCTTTGGTCAGGATCACGGCGAGGGGGTGGCCCGGCGGCAGCCAACCGAATGCCTTGGCGAGAAGCACCACGGTCGAGATGATCAGGGCCCAACGGACCCGCCAGATTTCCTGGTAGAAGCGGTGAAGTGCCTCCATCATCGATCAGCCTCCGTTCTCGTGTCGAACCCGCGGGTTCGCCCCGTTCGGATCCGTACGGGCCAATCATCGCGAGCCAACTGGGTCGGCCGACGATTCCTATAACGTACCCCTTGAGGCGTTGAGGGTAAGCCCAGCCGGACACTCAGAGCACGTTCGACGTCCCGGCCCTCGTCCGGGACCCATGGGCCAGGCGGCCTATGTCGTGGAGCAGTTCCCCGCTTGTGCCCGCACCACGCGATCCAGATCTTACGGCAGGGCTGACCGCGCCGCGAGGTCTGCCCGCTGACCGTTCGCGCGTGCATCGTGCGCCGAGGCGAAATTGCCACCACATCCGGAATCCCAACCCACGGAGTCATCGTCCAGTCCACCGGCCTGGCGAATCGTGGACGGCCGCGTCCGGATCGGCGACTGGTTTTCCATGGCGTTCAATCGAACGCTTCGTGTCCCGGACGATGCGAAGTCCTATCCGCTGCCTCCAGGCCTTGGTCGCCTACCGATCTTCTCAGCCACATCATATGCCTCGCGCGTTCCTTCCTCGTGGACTCAACGCCCAGCCGTATTCATCCCCCTGCATCAGCGTGAAGCCCTGTGGCTGGGTTTCGACGGCGCGTGGTGGCGGCCCAATGCCGTAGCGATTGCATGTGGCGGGGTGAATGTCGTCACCGGCCAGCCGTGGACCGGAAGCCTGAGCGACGACCAGCAGGACTACCTCGTCGTTCCAGACCAACCCTGGCTGGACGGCTTCAGGCTCGATGCGGAGCACGTTCGCCAGTTCGTGGCGGCGCCGCTCGGGGTTTCATACACGGTGGCAGAACAGCTTGGTGCGACAGACCCTGCCTCTCTCCGAGCACGGGTGTTCGAGCCCGTCCCGGGCCGGTTTCCGGAACGCGAGCCAGAGCGCACTATCGCCGAGGGCATTCCGATGGCGGGGCTCGAGTTGGGCTTCGCTGCTGGTGGCCGAATCACCCAACGCCTCTACCGCGACGAGTACGGTCCCGAGTCGTGGCGTGGAGGGGCGTTCGTCGATCTCGATGTGTATCTGGTGAACAGCGAGGCGTTCGGCGACATCACCGGCAGCCCGCCGCCGCCGAGCCCGATCTCGGCCGCGGACTATTCCGCGCATGGCCTGCCGTGGTTCTCGCTGTACGACGAGCACAAGGCACCGCTGGCGGCGGAGGCATGGCTCGACCGCCTGAAGAGTCTGGGCCGGCTTGATCCCCTTGCCGCTTCGGACGACACCTTGTCGATCGAGGCGGACCAGATCGTGCGGCTCGAATCAACTCGTTCCTCACCGAATCCCACCCGCCGCGGGTCCTGAACTCGCGCATGCGATACCAGAACCTTGACCTGTGGGTTGAACGCCAGGCGGCGGGTGGCTACATCGTGCAGGGGAAGTCGAGCCAGGGCGACTTCCGCGATGAGGCAGCCGTCGATCTTGCAACGATTCCCATCGACCGGGACACGATCGCCAACGCCCGCATCGATGAGGCCGCCCTCAAGGCGCTGGGGCGACAACTGTTCGCCTTCCTGTTCCGCACTCGTACCGACGAAAAGCTGCAGACATTGCTCGACCGTACCCTCGGCGCGGTTGGAGGGACCGAAGACGGGGTGCGAATTCGGCTGCAACTCGACGAAGCCAACCCCGATGTTGCCGCGATACCGTGGGAGTTCCTCTACCGGCAGGTAGACGACCAGCTTCCTCGCCACGCACGTCCAGACACCGATCGTCCGCTTTCTCGAGATCGGCATTCCGCTCCGCCGCACCGAAGCGACGCTACCCCTCCGCCTCCTGCCCGTGATGCCTGCGGTCGACGACCTCGCCGTCGATCGCGAGCTCGAGATTTTGAAGCAGGCGGTCGGCTCGATGCCCCGTACGGTGACGCTGGGGGAGCCGCTACGAGGCATCGTGACGCTCGACGATCTCCAGGAGCGCCTGACGAAGGAGCCGTACGACATCCTTCACTTCGCTGGCCATGGCGACTTTCACGACGACCAGGCCACGCTCCGCTTCAGCGGACCGGATCTTGGCGAACCGCAGCACGTGGATCATGAGACCTTCGGCAAGGTCCTCCGCAACCACCTGTCGCTGAAGCTGGTGGTGCTCAATTCCTGCCAGGGCGCTGCCCTCTCGGCTACCGTGGCCTTCGTGGGTATGGCACCGCGCATTGTGGCCGCCGGCGTCCCGGCTGTCGTGGCAATGCAGTTTCCGATCCGCGACGACGAGGCGCTCTGCTTTGCGAAGGCGTTCTACGGGGCCCTGTTCGCTGGGGCTGGGCGGGGCAGTGTGGACTACGCCATTTCCTCCGCGAGGAGCGCGCTCGACATCCAGTTCGGTGGGCAGCGCGCATTCGGCGTACCCGCACTCTTCATGCGCTACGACGAGGGCATCCTGTTTCGCGTCGTCACCGGCAACATCCTGCGTGACAGTCTTTCGCTGCACGGTGCCAATCGAGACGCCGCGCTGGTAAGGGAGCACGAGAGCAGCCTGAACCGGGTCATGCGGATTACGGGTGAGGTGCCCGCGGATCCGCAGATCCGGGAACAGCTCGCCCAGCAGGGGGACGAACTCGACCGTGCGAGACGGCGACTCCGACTTCGAAACCGGAGCCTGATTGCCGGGGCGACGGTGGCACTTCTGGTTGTCCTCGGCTTCGCAATTAACCTGCTCAATCGGCTGCCACTCACGTGGCTTGTGGCCGCATCACCGGTGTGGTTCGGTGATCCGCTCGGGGGATCGCTCGCGGTGAACAGGATCGCGATCGTGACCACACAGAAGGAGATCGATGGCACGTGGCGGCAGCGTCACGCGGCGCTGGTGGAACGCCTTGCTGACGCCGGTGCGCGGGTCGTGGTGCTGGATCTCTACTTCCATGAACCGCGGCCAGCGGACGACTCGATTCTTGCTTCGGCCTTCATGAGGGCCCGCGAACGTGGGACGGAAGTTGTGTTCGGAGCGAAAGCATTCGCGGATGGTGGGCCGAAGGCGGTGAAGGAGCTGGCAAGAGCCGCATCGATCGGCGTCGTTTGCCTGGGAGAGAACGATGCGAGGTTCTCCGGCATCCTGCCCGTGTTTTGGGCGCCGCGCGAGGGCGGTGGCGTGGTGCCCTCGCTTGCGCTGATAGCTGTCGCGAAGGCGAACGGGACCCGAGTGATCGCCGATCTTGATCAGGCAGGCGCGCAGTTGGTTGACTCCGCCGGGACTGTAGTGGACCACGTCAGGGCGACCCGGATGGTCACCGTGCGCGAAGATTACCCCGACTGCCCGATGTTCACGGCAGGAAGCCGATACGGCGAGCTGCTCACCGCGAGGGCGCCGACGGCTGAGTGGCGCGATCCGGTGCGAAGGTTCGACTACGAGGCGGTGCTGGCAGCGGATGCAGCGGACCTCAGTTGGGCGCGAGGCCGGATCGTCCTGGTCGGGGCTGCGGTGGAGGCAGAGCGGAGCAGCCGGCAGATCGGCCTGAAAACGGACGTACGCTACGGGGTGGAGCGTCATGCCGACGCGATCGCCACCATCCTGAGCGACGCTGAGGTCCGCCCGCTGGGCGGGTTGATGCAGCTGGGGCTCATTGCCGTGGGCGCCGCGGTGGGGTGGTGGATCGTGTTTCGAAAAGGTCGCGGTCGCCCACTCGTCGATGCAGCGCTGGTCGTAGGGGCCCTTGGCGTCTTCGTGCTCATCTCCGCGATTGGCTACCGAGTCGGGCGAACTTTGGTCGACATCGTGTACCCGGCGGCAGCGTTGCTGCTGGCTTTTACGGTGGTTTCCTTGCTACGCAGGTGGATGGTGCGATGACGGCAAGCATCACACGATGGCCCTGGACTCTCGTGCTGGCTGGACTCATCGCGTGCACTCCATCCTTCGCGCGGCTGGATGGAGTACTCGTAGACGCCGAGCCCTCTCCCCGGCTTGCGGGGCCGACTGACCTGGGCGTCGTGTCTGTGACCCGCGAGGGTGGCCCGGTGCCGATCAGCCAGAACATGTCCATCAACAAAGGCGACTCGCTGGCGACCAGCGCTGATGGCATCGTCGTGCTGCAACTGGCCGCCGGCTACGAGATCATCATGGATCCGGGCACGGACATCACGATCGAGAATCCGTCGATCTTCGTGCGGATCGGCCGGGTCCTCGTCAGGTCGCTCGAACAGGTGCGGGAGGCGCTTACTGTCCGGACCGAGATCGGCGCCGCCGCAGCCGAGGGCACTGAGTTCGTTGTGGAAGTGCCTGCTCGGGGCCGGATGGCCGTCGCCGTTCTGGAGGGCCGGGTACGGGTCTCTCCCCGCAACGCGCGGTGGCGCGATACCGTCGTGTTCGTTGCCGGCCAGGCGGGCTCGATGGATTCACTGGAGATCGGGCGCGTGCAGCCACTCGACAAGAACACCATCCAGCGGATTCGAAGCCGGATCGCCGAGATCGCGGGTACGCTGCGTCATATCGTGCCGAACGTCGTCGGTCTCAGCGAAGCTGCCGCGCGGGCGGAGCTTGAAGGGCAGGGATTTCAGGTAACGAGCAGAACCGTGATGACCCGGCTTTCACCAGTCGGCACCGTGGTGGCGACATCGCCGCCGGAGGGAAGAGAGTGGCGGGTGGGCGGCACAATCCAGCTCGAGGTCGAGGAGGAGTCTGCGTTGGTTCCGAGCGTGCTCGGCCAGTCGGTGACCGTCGCTGCACGCACTCTAGCGGCGGCAGGGCTCAGCCTGGGCGACACAACGAGCGCGGTCAACGCCGATGCGGAAGAGGGGTCGGTGACCGGCATGAAGCCGAAAGCCGGCAGCTTGGTTCGGCCCGGCACAACGGTGTCGCTTACGATCGCGAGACGGGCAACGGCGCCTGCCATGTGCCAGGTTCCACCCCTGGTCGGTCTCACCGAGAAGCGGGCCCGGAGCGTGCTGGCGAGCGCCAACCTGACCATGGGAGCAGTGCGGGTGCAGGAGAGTGGTCGCACCATTACCAGTCAATCGCCTGCGGCCGGGGCTCGAGTGAATTGCGGCACCAAGATCAACATCACCATCGGCGCAGTTGGTTGATCGACAGGCGCTCAGCCTGAAAGCTCGAGCACGTGTGCGTCGCGAGCGGTGGGCAGCACCGTGAGCGTGTAGGAAGACTGCTGCGGAGGATGGCGCTTGACCAGTTGCTGCACGGATGGTGTGTTATTGGTGACCACCAGTTCAAAACGCCGCCCCTGGGCCTTCGCAGCCTCAACGATCCACACAAGGGTATTCAGGTCCGGGTTGCCATCGCGACCATTGGCCGATGCTACGTAGATATCCGCCGTGACCCGCGTGAAAAACGCCTTGGTCACGTCGCGCTCGCTTCCGTGGTGGGCCAGTTTGAGCACATCCACGTGCAGATTGCCGTCCTCGTCGAGCAGCTCGGCGGCCTCGAGCCCCTGCAGCAGGTGATCGCTTCGTCCATCTCCCGTGAGAAGTATCGTTCGTTCGTCGGCCCGCGCGAAGAGCATGATGCTGCTCAAGTTCGGAACGGACTGGTCGGAGTTGGCTAGCACCATCGGCGCGTCCTGGTCGAGCTCGTCCTCGTGCTTCTTGAGCCAGTCCTTCCATTGCTTCTGCAGTTTCGCGAGGTTCGCCTTGGTCGGTCCCACCACGCGCAGGGACAGGTTGCCAAAACGGACCTCATCAACAAGCGCATCAACCGTGATCAGGCCCGTCGGGACGGTCGGATTGACTGGAATGCCTGCTGCGGCCGCGCGGACGCGAAGTGTCCGCCCCTCGCTGATGCCGTTCACGGCCAGCGCAGTCGCGGGCATGGCAGCGGCACGGGTCGTGGTGAGGAGCGCCGCGAGGCGGGGACGAATCGTACCGTCGGGGTCGATCGCATCCGCGAACGCGTTGTGCCAGAGCGCGTCGGGGCGTGGCAGGTCTGTCGGGCTGACGCCTGCAGCTCCGCGAAGTAGTCGAGCAGGCCAGTCACGTGATCGTTGTCGACGTGGCTCAGGACGGCGAGGTCGAGTGTCGGGGCGATCCGCCGAACTTCGGCGAGTACACTCCGGAGGTGGCTCTCATAGGTGCCGGGCGGGCCGCCATCGATCAGGATGAACCGGGGCGAGTTTGCGGTGCCATACTCGAGGAGGAGCGCGTCGCCGTACTCCGCCTGGACCACATGGAAGCGGAACACGCTAGATCCTCCGGAGTGGGGAAGTGAGGCGGCCCGTGACGACGAGCGCGAAATCCTGTGGCGGCTTCAGGATGTTGGTTGCCGTGACCTGGATGACGTAGGTACCGGCCGGCGCGTCATCAATGCGCAGCGCCTCCACGTTGTTGTTCGGATCCGGTCCGTTGAACCCGCGCGGCACCCGCTCATTGCCAAACCGCTTGCGAACCTGTCCCGGGACGTCGACGAGCAGGTCAAGATTGTTCTGCACTCCCCGACCGGGCGGGTCCGTGTAAACGAGGCACAGTCGCAGGGCACCCGGCGCTCCCGTGTCGATCTGAAAGCGGATCCGGCGACCAGTCAGGGAGAAGTGCGTGCTCGTGTCATTCCAGTTGTCGAAGAACTCCAATACGAGCGACGGATCAAGCGGCGTGGGCACCGAGGACGGCATGCTCACCATTCCGAATCCCTGGTGGTAGTTCGGGAGATCCGGGTAGTCGGCCACCGCATCGAGGCCGCTGAGTCGTTTCGTGCCGTTGATCAGTGTGGCTTTCAGCAGTGCCGCGCTTGGCTCGTGAGTACGAATCTTGACGTAGTACTCGCGTGCCAGCGCCGCACAACCGGATACGAGTGGTGCGGCCATGCTCGTGCCGCCCATGTAGGCATAGTGCGGGTTCACCGGATCCGGTCCCCAGAAATTGCGCAGCGGCGCACGACTCGACTTGCAGGAAATGATATCGGTGCCGGGAGCGACAACATCGGGCTTGATCCGGTAGTCGTCGCACGGCCCCCGGCTGCTGAAGGCACCGATGCCCTCGGGATCTGAGGAGACGAGCATGCTGCCGACGGGGGCGTCAGGAAAGTTGTCGGGCCAGAGATCGCTGTAGTGCAGACCGGCGAATCCGCCGGTAACGCGGCCACTGCGACTCGCGCCCACCGTCAGCGCGTTCTTGCACGTCGCCGGGGAGCCAATGCTGAGCCAGTCGACAAACCCCCGGGCCGAGTTTCGCGTTCCGATTCCGGGATCCGCGGCAGAGCCATCGTTGCCTGCGGAGATCACGATCAGCATGTCCTTGCGACGGTGCACAAACTCGTCCACCTCGCTGCTCGTCACCCGGTAGGCCGATGACGTCGCGGCGCCCCAGCTGTTGTTGTGGATTCGCGCGCCCGCCTGATAGGCAGCCTCGAAGAGATCGCCCAGCAGGAACGGCAGCCCCTCGAGACCTCCATTCGGATCGAGCAACGACTGGAAGAAGAGTCGCGCCTTCGGGGCCGCGCCCCGGATCTTTCCTGCCGATGATGCGCCGTCCCCCAGCACCGATCCGGCGACATGGGTGCCATGTCCGTGCGGGTCCGAGGTCTCCGATGGCGGCCGTCCGAGCGCGATCAAGCCGACGATTCGCGATGCGAAGTCCGGATGTGAATCATCGAGGCCGGTATCGGCGACGGCCACGAGCTCGCCATCGCCCTCGAACGGGAACGCGGGCGCCGAACCTGGAGTGGTGTCGATGCCCAGTCGGACGCGAGCGAAGTCATTGTGAAGCTGCGGCGCCACGTACACTTCGATCCGATCCACCCAATCCACCAGACCGCGAATCTCGTCCACGAGCGAACTGCCTTCCGCCAGGTAGAGGCGCACCTTTCGGCCACGCGCTGGCCCGATGGTTACTTGGCGCGACTTGAGCCACCCGAGAAACGGTTCGAGCGCCGCGTCGGCCAGCAGCAGCACATCGAATGGACGCACGGTAAGATCGCGTGGCGGAAGCAGCCCGCGGCTTGCCCCGAACACCGGCAAGGCGGCACTTACTGCACCAATGGGCTGTGGGGGCGTGACAA
The DNA here is from genome assembly GCA_963822925.1 of uncultured Gemmatimonadales bacterium. Classification (GTDB taxonomy): domain Bacteria; phylum Gemmatimonadota; class Gemmatimonadetes; order Gemmatimonadales; family GWC2-71-9; genus JAGGAG01. The sequence continues at coordinate 33,916 of CAWGJN010000007.1, read as the reverse complement.
GAAACGGCAACTGGCTTACGGCGCCCAATGCGCCGGGCGGAATCCGCACCTTTAGTGCGTACCCCGCCAAGGCTTCAAGCACCTCGACACCGAGCCGGTCGAAGTTCGCGCGCCAGGAGGGCATGAGCGGCCCCGTTAGCGTCAGGCGGTAGACCTCCCCTGACGTCCCGACCGGGAGCACGGTCTCCACGGCTGAGAAGGTGCGCGGAAATGGAACCGCTGGGACCGGTTGGGTTCTGGCTGTCTCTACTTCCTGTACGACCAGGCCTTGTCCGCGAAGTCGCTCGATCTCGGTATCGTCCAGTTCCCCCAGGACGAACCCCTCTGTGGCCTCGCCCGTGGGCATGGCCGCGGCGGCGGCGGCCTGCTCATGGTCGTGCATGGTGAATGCGATGACCCGCTTCGTCGCCATGAGCTCGGCCCCAGATGAGATCCCGTGCGCTGGGCGAATATCGAGGAAGAAATCGTGGGCGACAAGCTGCGGGAAAGGTTCGGTTGTCGGGGTGCCGATACATGGCCTAGGGCGGGTGTCCCATATAGACTCCGCTCCATGCCGCGAGCTGACCTTCTCCCGATCGCCCTCCTTGCGTGGGCGCTATTGGGGACGGTATCGGCTCCGCTGGCCGCGCAGGATTCTGTCATCGTTGCGCCGGCGCCCGACACCACTGCCAAGGCGGATACGACTGCCGCGGCTGGTCGCGCCGACTCCACCGCCATCCCCTCTCGCTCCCAGGCACTCGCACCCTCGCGGGTCGTCGACTCGGTGGACCGCAAGCCACCCGTCGGACCCGGTGGCGCCCTGTGGCGGTCGCTACTGCTGCCCGGCTGGGGACAGGCGAAGCTCGGTCGCGGCATCGCGGCCGGTATCTTTATCGCCGTCGAGGGCGTCTCCCTCGGCATGGTCCTCAAGACCAACAGTGAGCTCCAGTACACCAACGCCGTCGACACTGCCGCCGTCTCCAACAAGACCCAGGAACGCGAGGACTGGCTCGTCATCATGGCCGTGAACCACCTCATTTCCGGCCTCGAGGCCTACGTTTCCGCGCACCTCTGGGATTTTCCCGGCGATCTGGCGCTCAAGCCGGTGCGGGGCGGCGGCGTGGCCGCGAGCGTCTCCTTCCCGGTGCGAGTGCCGTGAACCAGCTCCCCATCGGCGTGTTCGACTCCGGCCTGGGGGGCCTCACGGTCGTGCATGCGATCTATGAGCGTCTCCCGCACGAGTCGACCATCTATTTCGGCGACACGGCGCGCGTGCCCTACGGCCCCAAGTCACCCGAGACGGTGCGGCGCTACAGCCTCGAGATCCTTCACTGGCTCCTCGCGCAGAACGTCAAGGCAGTCGTGATCGCCTGCAACACCAGCACCGCGCATGCGCTCGACGCGCTCCGCGCCGCGTCGCCCGTCCCGGTGATCGGCGTGATCGAGCCGGGTGCGCGCGCCGCGGTACGCGCCGCGAATGGACGCGGCATCGGGGTCATCGGCACCGCCGGCACGGTCGCGAGCGGTGCATACGTCCGCGCCATTCACGCGCTCGAGCCCGGTGCCCAGGTCGTGCAGCGCGCCTGCCCGCTCTTCGTTCCCCTGGTCGAAGAGGGCTGGTTCGATCATCCGGCCACGGAGTTGATCGGAGAGGAATACCTGGAACCGGTGCGGCAGGCGGGCGCCGGCGCACTGGTGCTCGGGTGCACCCACTACCCGCTGCTCAAGCCGCTGCTGCACCGGGTGATGGGTCCAGGCGTGTCGCTGATTGACAGCGCCGCCGAGACGGCGCTTGCACTGGCGGACGTGCTCAAGGAGAGGGAAATCGAGGCGCCGGCCGGGGCGAGGCCCACCCACCGATTTGCCGTGAGTGATGATGCCGCCCGCTTTCTCGCCGTGGGCGGACGCTTCCTCGGCGACCGCCTCGCCGAGGCCGAGGTGGTGGACCTCAGCCCCTGAAGCTCTGGAGTTCTGCGCCGGTCTCTGTGGCTACGGCATAGCGGAAACCATCGAACCACGCTCCTGGATTGAGGTAGTGCTTGCCAGGGGCGAGCTCTGACATCGCGGCATGGTGTGTATGTGCCATGATCACGAGCCCGACGTCGGGTTCCCGCGTGAGCCGCCCCCGGGCCCAGGCTTCCTGCTGCGCAAAGGCTTTTGCACGGGTCGACGCACCCCGGTCGTTTTCGCCCATCACCGGTTGCATCCGGAGCACCAATCGGTATGCCAGGTCGGGATGAAGCATGCGAAACGCGCCGAGCGCACCATCGCTCCCCAGGATCGCGTTGAGCAGCCGCGCCGATCGGCGCGTGTCGGTCAGGCCATCACCATGGATCGCCAGTGTGTCGCGGGTGCCGATCCTGAAGCGCAGTTCGCGCGGATGATAGAGCGCGCCCAGGTCACGCTCCCAGAAGTCGTCACCCCACCGATCGTGATTGCCGCCCACGATCGCGATTGGAACGCGTTTTCGCAGCTCGGCGAGCGCCGCCGCCACCCGGAAGCCGTGCCGCGGCATGACATGGCGATAGCAGAACCAGAAGTCGAACAGGTCGCCGTTGATGAGGAGCGCGTCGCCGTGCGACGGCACCTCCGCCAGGAAGCGGAGGAACGCGTCCGATACGCCCGGCGGGGCAGCGCCCAAATGCGCATCGGCGACGACGACGAGAGTAGTCGCTAGCACGCGGCAAAGATAACGTTCTGGCGCCTGACTCTTAACTCCTGACTACTTGGCCGTTTCACGGCGCCGGTAGACCTCCTCCTCCACGGCAAGTTCGCGATCATCTTCTGGGTCAACGTGATTGCCATCGGCATCCTGATTCCGCTCGTGCTCCAGATGCTGCAGCTCGCCCATCGTATCCCGCACACGATCATCCCGGCCGTGCTGGTGCTGGTCGGTGGATTCTCGCTGCGATGGGTCCTGGTGCAGGCGGGACAGGTCAGCCACATGATCAGCGTGGCCGGACCGTAGGAGCGGCGGCGTCCTGCCCGGTGGCATATTGAACGCAACGAGGGCGCCCTTGACCGTGACACCGGAGCTCCCTTGCCCGTTACGCGCCCGCGTTGCGGGTTTCGTACGTGAACACCCGGGACACTTCGGCGACCCGGAGGGGAGGAGCGACGTGAAGGTGCGGATCGGCCTGGCCGAAGCGCGCAGCATGGTGCTGACGGCGGTACGCCCCCTGGCGCTGGTGCGGCGACCGCTGCTCGGTGCCCTTGATCACGTGCTCGCCGCCGAAGTGCGGGCTCAGGTGGATGCGCCGTCGGCGGCGACCTGCCTGCGCGACGGCGTGGCGCTGCGCAGCGAGGATGCGGCCGGGGCCGGCGAGGAGCATCCCGTCACGCTGCGCGGGGTGGGGCGGGCGGTCGCCGGTGGGGACGCGCCACCGGTCGGCCCGGGGCAGGCGGTCGAAGTGACGACCGGCGCGGTGCTGCCGCCCGGCGCGGACGCGGTGGTTGCAGTCGAAGCGAGCGAGGTTCGGGGCGACATCATCCTCGTGCGCCGGTCCCCGCGGCCCGGTGAGCAGGTGCTGCCACGGGGAGCCGACGTCGCGCGGGGTCAGATCGTGGGGCGAGCTGGCGACCTTCTCTCGCCGGGGCACCTCGCGCTCCTCGCGGCCGCCGGCGTGCGCGAGGTTGAGGTCATACCGCGTCCGCGAGTCATGGTGCTCTCCACCGGCGACGAGGTGGTGCTGCCCGGCACGGAGCTGCGAGACGGTCAGGTATACGCGTCCAATCTCGTGCTCGCCTCCGGTTGGCTGCGCCGCTTCGGCATGGAGGTCGATGCGGCGGTGATCCCGGATGCTCCTGACGCCCTGCGCGATGCAATGTCGGCCGCGCTCGCCCGCGCCGATGCGGTCCTCACCGCCGGTGGAGCGTGGGGCAGCGAGCGGGACCTCACCGTGCGCGCGGCCGCGGATCTGGGCGGCGACGTCGTCTTCCATCGCGTCCGCCTCGGACCGGGCAAGGCCGCCGCCCTGGTGCTCATCGCCGGCAGGCCGGTGTTCTGCCTGCCGGGCGGGCCGCCGTCCTTCGAGTCCGCGCTGCTGCACCTCGCGCTTCCCGGGCTGCTCGCAATGGCCGGGCGTTCTCCCGAGCCGTTCCCGCGCCGGCGTGTCGTGCTTCGCGAGGCGCTTCGGGCCGAGCCGGGATGGACGAAGGTTCTCGGTTGCGAGGTCGTCCAGGCCGAGAAAGGTCCGGAGATCCGGGCGCGGGGTGCACGGTCGCGCATGCTCCCCGATCCGGCCGTGGCGATCACGCCGGAGGGCGGCGCATCGGCGGGCGACGAGGTGGACGTCCTCGACGTGACGGCGGTGCGGTGGGCGTGAGCGTGCCGGCGTTGCTGTCCGTGGTGGGAGTGACCGGGGCGGGGAAGACGACGCTCATCGAGCGCGTCGTGCCCGCGCTGGTGCGGCGTGGTATCCGGGTCGGAACCGTGAAGCACGACGTGCATGGCTTCGAGATGGACCGCGAGGGCAAGGACTCCTGGCGGCACAAGCAGGCGGGCGCGCACACCACGCTCATCTCGTCGCCCGGCGCGCATCGGCATGGTGCGCGATGCAGACCACGACCACACCGTGGCCGAGTTGAGCACGGCCTTCCTCGGGCACGTGGACCTCGTGCTCACCGAGGGCTACCGGCGCGAGGCTCTGCCGAAGCTCGAGGTGCATCGCGGCGAGCTCGGACGGAGCCTCCTGACGACGGCCAGGGAGGGACTGATCGCGGTGGTCACTGCCCGGTGCCGGCAACTGGATCGCGATCGTCACCGATCACGACCACCTCGAGAGCCCCTGTCGAGTATTTCAGTTGGGCGAGAACTCTTGGTTGCCGCAGCTGGCCAGCCTCGCCTGGGAGCGCGCCGCCACAGTGTAACACGGGGCCCACGCCCTCCCGGGCGCCGACGGCCCCATTCGCAGTAATGTTCTGTGATGGCTGATGACTCACTGACGACTGATGACTGACAACTGGTGACTGACTACTGAAGGCATTCTTGCCCTCCATCTCCGAAACCACCCACCGGGTCAACTACTCCGAGATCGACCAGATGGGTGTCGTGTACCACGCCCGCTACCTGGTCTGGCTCGACGTCGCCCGCTGCGAGCACCTGCGCCTCACCGGCATGAGCTACCGCGAGCTCGAAGAGCGCGGTTTCCGCATGGTCGTGGCCGGGCTCAGCGTGCGCTACCTCAGGGGGGCCCGCTACGATGACGAGGTACGGGTCCGCTGCTGGGTTCGCGAAGTTGCCTCCCGCAAGGTCGTCTTCGCGTATGCAGTCGATCGTATATCCGACGGCGAGTTGCTGGTCACTGCTACCACGACGATGTTCGTGCTCGACGCGGCCATGCGGACTGCCCGGCTCCCGAATGACGTGGCCTCCTGGCTGCTTCCCACCCCCGACCCGGTCCGGATCGACTGATGCGTATTTTCGCGGGGCTCGCTCTGCTGGTGCTCCTGATCGCGCCCTGCGCGCAGGCGCAGGACAACGCCTCCGTCGAGGCCCTGGCGCCCGTCCTCGCCACTGAGGATGCCCGTCAGTGGAATGACCCCGTGTTGCGACGCGGTGTCACTTTCGCCGACACCGTGGTACGCTCCCGCACCGCGCTCGCCATCGGCCGCATCGGCGATACGCAGGGTCTGCCCCTCCTGCTGACGCTGCTGGAGGATTCCGAGGACAATGTGCGTCCTTCGGCCGCCTTCGCCCTGGGACTGCTGCGTGATACCACGGCTGTGGCACCGCTCATACGCATCCTTACGGTAGCGCCCGGCACTGACGTCGCGACAACCCGGGAGGTCATCACCGCGCTCGCGCGTATCGGTGGCCGCGAAGCCGCGGAGTTTTTTTCCGACGCGTTGAGCGGGCGCGCGCCTATCCTCACGCCTGACACCCTGCTTGCGCTCCGGCAGTTCGTGTTCGAGGCATGGCGGCTCGGACCAGAGGCACCCATTTCCGCGATCGTCCCATTCCTGTCCGACACCAGCGGCGACGCGCGCTGGCGCGCCATCTATTCGGTGGGCCGTCTGCGCCGCTCGGCACGGCTCGCAGGCGGTCCGGTCAGCAGCGCGCTCCAGGACAAGTTGCCCATCGCGCGTGCCATGGCGGCGCGCGCGCTCAATCGCACCTGGGCCGATTCCGGCGGACTCGACCGCAAGGCGGTGGCTGGCCTGCTCGCACGCGCGCTCGCCGATGAGGATGCCGGCGTCCGTACCAACGCGCTTCGCTCCCTCGGCACGTTCCAGCTGCCGCAGTACAGCAGCGACGCCGCCAGGTTGCTCAACGACCCGTTGCCGAATGTCGCAATCGAGGCTGTCACCACGCTCGGGGCACTGGGAGGCGCGGAGGCGGTCACGGCCCTCGAACGGACCCTCGATGCCAGGAAGGGCTACGCCATGCGGCGCGAGGCCCTGCTGGCCCTTGCCCGGGCGGACAGCGGCGCGTTGCGCAAGGCGCTCCCACCCTTTGCGCAGGCCAACGACTGGCGCGAGCGCGCTATCGCAGCCGAGGCCGCCGCCATTGCATTCCCCGTCGATGGTCCGCTGCCGTTCCTCGCGGATAACGATGCACGCGTGGTGGCAGCTGCGCTCCAGGCGTGGAATGCCAGCGCGCCGACTGAGGACACCATCCTGGTGTCCCGGGCGCGACCCCTGCTCACGAGTAATGACTTCATGGTCCGCGCCGGCGCCGCGCAGGCAATCGCCCGGGCGGCGAGCCCCGGTGACGTGCCGGCCCTGGTCGCCATGTTTCGCCGGGCGCAATCCGATTCAGCCACTGACGCTGCCGTTGCGGCGCTCGATGCGCTGCTGGCAGTGTCCAAGGGTTCGGATGCCGGCCGCGTCGCCGTACAGTCTGAATTCGTCAAGGCTGTTCCCCGGCAGGGTAACTACCTGCTGCGCGCCTGGGCCCTGGACAACTGGCCCGAGATGGCCGCGCAGTGGGGCCCGGTCTCGCCCATCAATACGGGCAGGAACCCGCAGGACTATCGCGACATCGTGCGGCGCTTCATGCTGCCGCTCAGTCCCGATCGGCTGCCGCACGTCTTCATCGAAGTCGACCAGAAGGGCACAATTGAGCTCGAGCTCTTTGCATCCGACGCACCACTTACTGTGGCCAACTATCTTCGCCTGGTGCAAGCCCGTTATTTCGACCGCGCGCGTTTCCATCGCGTCGTGCCCAACTTCGTGGCCCAGGACGGCGATCCACGCGGCGACGGCAACGGCGGCCCGGGCTACGCCATTCGCGACGAGATCAACATGAACCGGTACTTGAGCGCGGTCATCGGCATGGCGCTCTCCGGCCCCGACACTGGCGGGTCCCAGTGGTTCATCAACCTGAGCCCGCAACCACACCTCGACGGCACGTACACGGTCTTCGGCCGGATGGTGAACGGGCAGGGGACGCTGCAGAGGATTGTTCAAGGCGACGCCATCCGGTCGGTGCATCAATGAGTGCCGCTCATAAACCATGATCCCACAACGGTTTCCGCTTGACCGTCTCGCCCTCCTTCTCTATCTTGCGCTCATTGCTGGTGGCTGCGCTGGCGGCGGCATCGGGAAGGTGGCGCCCACGGCTCTTCCGGCGGGCATGGGCCCTGCAACATCCGAGCAGGTGGCTGGATGGGTGGCAACCGGTTCACCCGACGGCAATCGTCACCTCAAGTTCAAGTTCAAGTTCAAGGATCCGAAAGGGAAAGTCGGTGGACGCGGTGCCGCGCGAATTGCAGCGCCCGATTCCTTGCGGCTCGATATGCAGGGGCCGTTTGGGATGGGCAAGGGCGCGGCGATGGTCAATGGCGATTCGACCGAGTGGATCAAGGGTCCCGATGCCATCAAGCGCATCGTTCCGGATTTCCGGCTGATGTGGAGCATGCTTGGATTCACCCGGCCCCCTGCGGTCGGCGCCACGCTCAATGGGTATGAGTCAGCAGATGTCACAGCGTGGTCGTATGCCACGGAAGCAGACACCGTCGAGTATGTCCGAACTGGCGGCGCCACTCCGAGCCTGGTGGCTCTGGTGCGGAAGGACGGCGCGGTGCTGGGACGCAGCGAGACCACTTTCGGCACCGATGGTGTTCCGCTCAAGGCAACCTTGATCGTCCCCGGAACCTCGGCCCGGCTCGATCTCACTTTCACGGAGAGCACCGCTCCTGCGACCTTCAAGCCCGACACGTGGGTTCGCGACGAGTCTTAGCCTTGTAGCCCTGCTCGGATGTTATGGATTCGCCGGCGGCGGCCTGCCGCCGGGAATCAAGACGGTGGCGATCATACCGTTCGACAACCTTACGGCCGAACCGGCCCTGCAGCAGCAGGTATACCAGGCTGTTCGCGAGGCGGTTACCAACCGGCTCGGGTTGCGCGAAGCCTCTGAGGCGCAAGCGGACGCCGTCGTGCACGGCACGATTACCCGGTACGAGCCCGACCTGCCGGTTGCCTTTCAGGGCTCGACCGACCCAGCGCAGCGTCAGGTCACCGTCACGCGGCGGCTCGTCCAATTGACTGTCAATGTGGAGATCCTCGACCAGCACACGGAGAAGGCCCTCTGGCAGCGTCAGGGACTGACCACCGAGGGCGACTATGATCCTGGCAATGAACAGGCTGGCCGAACGAAGGCGTTGGATCGGCTCACGGTGAATATCGTCGAGGGAGCGCAGTCCCAATGGTGACGTTGCTCAGGAACCGTCGTGGTGCCGGCACCATCGGGTGCCTCTTCTCGCTGCTGATCTTCGCCGCGTTGCTCTACTACGGGTATCACATCGGGCAGATCTACTGGAAGTTCTATCAGCTCCAGGACGCCATGAAGTCGCAGGCGCGGCTGGCGCCGAGCCTCGCTGATGACGTCATTCGGCGCCGGCTCAACGAGGCGTCGGATGACATCTACCCCGACGTCAAGTTCAAGTTCAACATTTCCCGAGGCGGCCGGCCGCGGAAGATCGTCATCGAAACCGAGTACGCCGACAGCGTGGACCTGCCGCTGTTCAAGCACACCTTCCAGCTCAAGCCGCGGGCCGAAGAGGGCATCTGACCGCGGCCGGGCGCGAGCCGGGACGCGCGATGGACACTGCCGTGAAGCGGATGACCCGTTCGGAAGCGCGCGCGTGGCGTGAGGCCCAGCGCGGCACCATCGTCTTCACCAATGGTGTGTTCGACCTGCTGCACCCCGGGCATATCGCCCTCCTCGAGACCGCGCGAGCCCTCGGCAGCGCGCTCATCGTGGGCCTCAATACCGATGCGTCCGTGCGGCGACTGGGAAAGGGACATGATCGCCCAGTGAACGCCGAGGACGCCCGCGCCCGCGTTCTCGCCGCTCTTGCCGCCGTGGATGTCGTCGTGCTCTTCGCCGAGGATACGCCCGACGTCCTCATCGCCGAGCTGACGCCTGACGTCCTCGTGAAGGGCGCCGACTATCCCCGCGAACACATCGCCGGCGCCGACTTCGTCGAATCCCGCGGTGGTCGCGTCGTCCGCATCCCGATTATTCCTGGCCAGTCAACCACTCAGCTGCTGGAGCGTGTGCGTGCCTCGTCCTGATGGTCGTGCGAATGATCAACTTCGCCCCGTTGCGCTCGAGCGGGGTGCCAATCCCTACGCCGAAGGTTCCTGCCTCATCCGGATGGGCGGTACTCTGGTGCACTGCACCGCGTCGGTGGAAACCGGCGCTCCGCCGCACAAGCGCGGCACCGGCGAAGGCTGGGTCACGGCCGAGTACTCCATGCTTCCCCGCGCCACGGTGGAGCGGACCAGCCGTGAACGCCAGGGCCCCGGTGGGCGGACTCAGGAGATCCAGCGGCTGATCGGGCGCTCCCTGCGCGCCGCGATGGGCACCTTTGCCTTCGGCGAGTTCACGATCAAGGTCGACTGCGATGTGCTCCAGGCTGACGGCGGTACTCGTACCGCGAGCATCACCGGCGGCTGCGTGGCGCTGGCCGATGCCTGCGCCTGGCTGGCGGCCCGCCATTCAGTGGCGGACCCGTTCGGAACACTGGTGGCGGCGGTGTCGGTCGGCATCTGCGAGGGCGAGCCGAGGCTCGACCTGGCGTATCTCGAGGATCGTGATGCAGGGGTCGATGCCAACGTGGTGCTGCTGGAGCCGAACCGGTTCGTGGAGCTGCAGGGCACGGCGGAGCACGGGAGCTTTTCGCGGAACGAATTGGATGTTCTGCTCGGTCACGCGGAGCGCGGGATCAGCGAGTTGTTCGGAGCGCAGCGCGAGGCACTCGGCTGGTGAGATTGCTGGCGGCCACCCGCAGCAGGGGCAAGCAGGAGGAGTTCCGCCGTCTGCTCGAAGCGGCCGGGCATGAGGTGATCTTCCCCGATGACGCCGGCATCATGCTGCGGCCGGAACTCGAGGATGGCCTGGAGGTGGAATCGACCTTCGGGGGAAACGCGCGCAGGAAGGCGGAGTACTTCGCGACGCTGAGCGGCATGCCCACCATCGCCGATGACTCGGGTCTCGAAGTCATCGCGCTCGGTGGGGCTCCCGGTGTCCGCTCCAAGCGCTGGGCCGGGGTCGACGGAACCGAAGCGCAGGTCTCGGCCGCCAACAATGCGGAACTCCTCCGCCGCCTCGCCGGCGCTCCCGCCACTAAGAGAACCGCCCGTTACCGTTGCGTCATCGTCTATTTCAGTTCCCCCACTGCGGCACCGGCGGTGTTCGAGGGAAGTTGTCCTGGCCGGATACTGGAGGAACCGGACGGTACCGGCGGGTTCGGCTACGATCCACTGTTCCTGAGTGCCGAAATCGGCAAATCGTTCGGTTCTGCGACTGCCGCCGAGAAGGATGCCATCAGTCATCGCGGCAAGGCCTTGAAATCCTTCATCCAATCCGTGACCTAGGACTCGTCTTCCGCTCCCCGCTCACCCCGTTCGTTAGCCTCGATCACCCGTTGCCGTCGTCGTAAGCAAACCCTCATACACTCTTCCGGGATTCGTACGGAATGCGTGCTGATCTTCATTGCGTGATCGGTTCGTCCGGCGCCGAGCGGTGGGCTCACAACGCATGCGCCGCGTAACCTGGGACTTGCGCTCATTGTTCGTGGTGGCCTGCCTCCTTACGCTGCTGGGTGCTCTGATGTTCGTGAACATCCTGCGCAATGCCGGCCCCTTCGGGTAAAGGTATGGAGGTCATTGTGTCACGGCGTAACGGAAATGCGCGAAAGAAGGTCATCATCGTCGGCGGGGTGGCCGGTGGCGCCTCCTGTGCAGCTCGGCTCCGGCGGCTGGACGAGAACGCCGAGATTCTCATGGTAGAGCGCGGTCCCTACGTGTCGTATGCCAACTGCGGGCTCCCCTACCACGTCGGGGGCGTGATACCGCAGGAGGCGAGCCTGCTGGTCGCGAACGAAAGGCTGTTCCGCGAGCAGTTCGCGATCGACGTCCGCACGAACTGTGAGGCGGTCGCGATCGCGTCGAAGGCGAAGACCGTGGACCTGCGGAACGTCGCGACCGGCGAGGTCATCACCGAGCCCTACGACGCGCTGGTGCTGGCCCCCGGCGCGGCGTCGATCCGTCCGCCGCTGCCGGGCATCGACCTCCCCGGGATATTCCAGGTGAGGACCGTGCCGGATGCACGGGCCATCCGCGAGTGGGTGGAGCGCGGCACGTCGTTCCTCACGGGGATGTTCAACTACTCCGGCATCCAGGCGGTCAAGCCCGTGCGGCGGGCGGTGGTGGTGGGCGGCGGGTTCATCGGTCTCGAGATGGCCGAGAACCTGGTCCACATTGGGTTCGACGTGACGCTCGTCGAGCTGCTCGACCAGGTGCTGGCCCCGCTCGACCGGGAACTCGCCCGCATCGTCGGGGCCCACCTGGTGCGGCACGGCGTCCATCTGGCGCTCAACGACGGCGTGGCCGCCTTCGCGCAACGGGACAACAGCATCCTCGAGGTACAGACAAAGGGCGGGAAGGTGTATCCGGCCGACATCGTTATCCTCGCGCTCGGCGTGCGCCCGGACACGGCACTGGCCAGGGCGGCCGGGCTCGCCATCGGCGAACGCGGGGGAATCCGTGTCGACGAGCACATGCGCACGAGCGACCCGCACATCTTCGCGGTCGGCGATGCCGTGGAGGTCAGGGATGTCGTGACCGGCCAGTGGAGCCTCCTGGCGCTGGCCGGGCCGGCGAACCGGCAGGGCCGGATCGCGGCCGATGTGATCGCGGGTACGGGATTCGCGCTTCCGCGGCGTGCAGGGGACCGCAATCGTCGGGCTCTTCGGGGGTGCGGCGGCCTGGACCGGTGTCAACGAGAGGACGCTGCTGGAGCGCGGCGACAAGGACTACGAGAAGATCTACCTGTTCCCGAACTCGCATGCCGGCTACTACCCCGGCGCGATGCCGCTCGAGCTGAAGGTCATCTTCCGCAAGTCCGATGGACGTCTGCTCGGGGTCCAGGCGCTCGGCCTGGACGGACCGGCGGTGGACAAGCGCGTCAGCGCGTTGGCCATGGCCATCCAGATGGGTGCCACGATCTACGACCTGGAAGAAGCCGAGCTCTGCTATGCGCCCCAGTTCGGCAGCGCGAAGGATCCCGTCAACTTTGCCGGCATGGTGGCAGCGGACGTCCTGCGAGGCGACATGCCGCTCGCCCACTGGGCGGGCACGAACGGCACCTTCCTGCTCGATGTGCGCGAGCCGGCGGAACTGGCGGTCGAGTCCGTGCCGGGCGCGGTCAACATCCCGATGGGGCAGCTCCGTTCGCGCCTTGGCGAGTTGCCTCGCGATCGGGACATCCTCGTCATCTGCCGCTCCGGCCAGCGCGCCTACACGGCGACACGCGTCCTGCTGCAGCACGGGTTCAGGGCTCGGGATCTCTCGGGCGGCATGATGTCACGCGCCATGCTCGTGTGACGGCGGTGGCCGGGTCGAGTGTTGCCGGCGCCGCCGTAGCGGAGGGAGTGAGTCATGGATGCGATCCAGGAGTTGCTCAGGCAGAGCTTCGCTGAGTTGCTTGGACGGGTCCACGGGCCCTTGCACTTCCGGCTGGTGATCATGCCGATCGTGGCGGCCAGCGTCGCCATCCGTGCCGGCCTGCGGGACGCCCGGGAGGGACGACGGTCGTTCATATTGGCAATGCTGACGGCACATGGGGAGGAGCGGAAGCGGCTTCGGCGGTCCTGGCGGAGGGATCTGGGAAGGGTACTCATCGTGGGCTTCGCGATAGACACCGTCTACCAGATCCTGGTGTTCCGGGCGTTCTACCCGGGGCAGGCATTGATCGTGACCCTTGTTCTCGCCGTGGTGCCGTATCTCCTGTTGCGCAGCCCGATGAGGTGGATCCTGCACGCCCTTCGCTTGAGGTCGGCGTTAGCGCCACCCGATGACAGCCAATCGCAAAAGAGGGTCTACCCATGAGCACAGCCGAACACGTCAGGCTCGATGAGGCCCGTGAGCAGAAGGCCCCCTGGAGGAAGTGGGGGCCCTATCTCAGTGAGCGCCAGTGGGGGACAGTCCGTGCCTGGCCCTCTGGAACGGGAAGGACCGATCCTCAAAGAGCGGCTGTTCGGCCTCACCAACGGTGAGGGGAACCACGGCGAGGACGTGAAGGAGTACTACTTCTACCTCGACAGCACGCCGACCCACTCGTACATGAAGTACCTCTACAAGTACCCCCAGGCGGCCTTTCCCTACGACGACCTCGTCACGACCAATGGCAGGCGGACCCGGGAGGAGATGGAATACGAGCTCCTCGACACCGGCGTCGACGCCAACATCGTCCTCCTCGAGCCCAATCGCTTCGTGGAGCTGCAGGGCACGGCGGAGCACGGCACGTTCTCCCGCGAGGAGTTCGACCACCTCCTGGTGCATGCCGAGCGCGGCATCGGGGAGCTGTTCGCGCTGCAGCGCCGTACGCTCGGCTGGCGAGGCTCCTCGCCGCCACCCGCAGCGAGGGCAAGCAGGCCGAGTTTCGTCGCCTGCTCGAGGCCGCGGGACACGAGGTGTCGACGGCACCGAGGTCGAGGTCACCGACGCCAACAACGCCGAGCTCCGCCGCCGCCTGGCCGGCGCACCCGCCACGAAGCGCACTGCCCGCTATCGCTGCGTGATCGTGTATCTCAGCGCCCCGAACGCCGCGCCTGCGGTGTTCGAGGGAACCTGCCCCGGAATGATCCTGGAGGAGGCGGATGGCACCGGCGGCTTCGGCTACGATCCGCGGTTCCTGAGTGCAGAACTCGGCAAGTCCTTCGGTGCGGCCAACCCGGAGGAGAAGGACGCGATCAGCCACCGTGGCAAGGCGCTCAAGGCGCTCATCGCCTCGTGGGGATAGCCCCCTCACCCCTCGCGCCGTCGCCGTTCCTCATCAAGCTGTTGCTTCCTCCGCTCTTTCAGTCCCTCCTCACGCGGTTTCAGTTCCACTTCACTCCCAACGCCTGCCGCCTCCTCTCCTGGTTTCTCCGGCGCCCCTTTCTAAGGAAGACCTCATCCGCGCTTCCGGGATTCGTACCATTCCGAGGGCTATCCATTCACGCGACCCGTCGACCCGGCGCCGGCGAGGAGAAATCGTGCCAAGCGCCGTCGATGGGCGACGGGCGGTTCGGGAGCATCACCAACTCCGGCGATCCGTCACCATGAGGAGGAAACATGTCTGCGACCGCAGCCGCAAAGGCACCTCCGAGAGGCACGGATCGGGCTGCTGCGCGGCCGGAACCGCGGCACGTGGATGGTCCAGATCGGCCAGGAGCAGGCATCACAAGGGGCAGTCAGGGCGGTGTGCGCGGAATCGTGGCGGCGCTGGTTGCCATTGCGTGGCTGCTGACACCAGCCTCAGCGTATGGACAGGTGGGAGAAATCCCAACCTTCCCCCTTCCCAAGGAAAAGCAGACCACCCTGGGCCTATACGTCACTGCGCGAGAGGCATACGAGAAGTGGCTCGCCGCTCCGGCGGTGATCAGGATCCTCGATGTCCGCACGCCCGAGGAGTTCATCTTCATCGGCCATGCGGCCATGGCGTGGAACGCCCCGCTCGCTCGCCAGACATTCCAGTGGGATGCGGCCAAGCGCCACTTCCCGATGAAGCCCAACCCGGAATTCGTCGTCCCAGGTAATGACCATCGCCGGACCCGATGACACCATCCTGGTCATGTGTCGTTCCGGGGGCCGTAGTGCTGCCGCGGTCAACCTGCTGGCTAAGGCCGGCTATAAGCACGTGTATAACGTCACCGACGGCATGGAGGGGGACGAAGTGGCCGATTCCGGCAGTGCCTTCCTCGGCAAACGCATGAGGAATGGCTGGAAGAACTCGGGCTTGCCATGGACGTACGAGGTCATGCCCGAGAAGATGTTGCTTCCGGTGGGGCCGGAGGGTGTGCCGGGCAGCTAGCGCCCCAACCGAAACAGCGCGTGGGCGATGCCCCGCCGTCAAGGAACGGACACATGAAGGTCATCATCGTTGGCGGAGTGGCGGGCGGCGCTTCCTGTGCCGCGCCTGCATCGACGAGCCGCCGAAGGACCGCGAGATCCACGTCATCTGCCGCTCGGCCCAGCGCGCCTACTCGACGCGGATCCTGCTGCAGAATGGCTTCAAGGCCCGATCCATTGCCGGCGGCATGCTGGCCCGGGCGATGCTGTCCGCCACGTGATGTCACTGGCAACTAATCCGCACCCGACATTCTACGCCTAACTAGGAGACCGCACCATGGCGACGGCCACGCTGGAACACACGAAGACAAAGACAGCCGCGACCCCGGAAGGCACTGCGCGCGTCAAGGTGGAACGCGAGCGGATCGACCGGCTGAAGGAACAGTACGTATCCACGCCGCAGGCGATCGATAACGAGCGGACCGTGATCATGGCCGACGTCTACGAGGGTACGGCCGGCTACCAGCAGATCATCCGCAGGGCCAAGTTCTTCGAGCAGCTGCTCGAGAGGAAGAAGATCTACATCGACGAGAACCTCTTCGTCGGCAGCATGGCAAGTTCCGTCAACGGGATCTACACGTATCCCGAATGGAACGTGGAGTGGATGAAGGCGGAGGGGACTGTTGAAAAGTCCAAGACCCCCGAAGAGAAGAAGGCGAACCAGTGGGCGCTCGAGTACTGGGGCAAGTGGGCGCTGCGGCCGCGGGCCGATGAGGCCTTCATCATCAAGTATGGCTTCGATCCGGACCCGGTCTATAAGTCCGGTCTTGTCACCGAGTTCCTGTCCTGGCCGGGTGGCGGCGGCAACCTGAACTACCCCCGGGTCTACAACGAGGGTCTGGCCAGCATGATCAAGGAAGTGGAAGAGCGGCAGATGGTCCTCGAATTTCGGCTGCCGAATGCCTCCAAGTTCTACTTCTACGAAGCCTGTAAGATCACGATGCGGGCCGTCATCCGGCTCGCTCACCGGTACGCCGAGCTCGCCCGGGAGATGGCGGCGAAGGAGAAGAACGCAGCCCGCAAGGCCGAGCTGATCGCCATCGCCGAGACCTGCGAATGGGTGCCCGAGCATCCCGCCCGGAACCTGCGCGAAGCCATCCAGAGCCACTTCCTCTGTCACATCTCAGCAGAGATCGAGCAGGTGGGTTGCGGCTACTCGGAGGCCTACCTGGGCCAGAACCTGGAGCCGTTCTATCAGCGTGACAAGGCGGCGGGCCTGGTCGATGACGAACAGGCGATCTTCATGCTCCAGAACCTCTTCATCAAGCTCAACGAGGTCGGCTACTACTACGGAGAGACGGTGCACCTGTCGAACTCCGCCGACCTCGCGCAGAGCATCTCCCTCGGCGGGTTCACCGAAGCCGGCGACGACGCCACCGCGGAGATGGACTACCTGATCCTCGATGCGGCCACGTACCTGAAACTGCCGCAACCCCCGCTCACTTGCATTTACACGGATAAGATGAGCGGCAGGTTCCTGGAGAAGGTCCTCGACATGATCGGCACCGGTGTCGGCATGCCCCAGTTCATCAACGGCAGCCTGCTGGTGGAACGGGCCCTCGATCTCTTCGGCGGCTCCGAGATGGGCTGCACGATCGAAAAGGCAAGGCGCATGTGTATCGGCGGGTGCGTGCCCTGCTTCATCCCCTACGAGACCGGCCACCCTGTCGAAGCCCAGCCCAACCTGGGGAAGGTCCTCGAGCTGACGATGAACAACGGCTTTGATCCCCGAACCAAGGTGCAGATCGGACCCAAGTCCGGAGATCCCGAGACCTTCAAGGACTTCGAAGAGCTGTACGCAGCTTTCCTGAAGCAGCTCCAGTTCTGCGAGGACGTCGCCCGCCGCGAGTCCTGGATAGGCACCATCCTGTGCGCCGAGTACCTGCCGGTCACCTGGCGCTCCGTCCTCACCGCAAGTTGCATCGAGCGCGGCCTCGAGAGCTGGAATGGCGGGGCCAACTACTACACGGTCGCCCATGTCGCCGTCGGAGGCGTCGACGCCGCGAACGGCCTGATGGCGGTGAAGCACCTGGTCTTCGACGAGAAGAAGCTGACCATGGCCGAGCTGAAGAAGGCCCTGGCCGCCAACTTCGAGGGGGAGTACGAGAATGTCCAGGAAGCTGTGCTACGAGGCTCCCAAGCACGGCAACGACATTCCCGAGGTGAACAGGATGGTCCGCAGGGTGTACGACAGCCTCTACCATGCCTTCCAGAACGTCGATGGAGGTGGCAACTACCTCAGCCGAGACATCAAGTCGACACTTGACTGCTACACCAAGAGTTTCCACAACCAAATGGGTCGGGTGACCGGGGCGTTGCCGACCGGCAAGAAGGCCGGCGTGGCGCTCACGGATGGAAGTCTGTCGGCCATGCCCGGCACCGATACCCACGGGCCGACCGCGCTGGTGATGTCGGCGGCGAAAGGTGCGGATGCCGTCAAGTTCACCGCAACGCACATGAACATGAAACTCCCGCCTGATCAGCTCAAGACCCGCAAGGGCCGGGACAACGTGCTGAATCTTGTCAAGACCTATTTTGACAACGACGGCTATCACATCCAGTTCAACGTGCTGAACACCGAGCATCCTCCGGGATGCCCAGAAGCACCCCGAGAATTACCGCGACCTCGTGGTCCGGGTGGCCGGCTTCAGCGCTTTCTTCACCCGACTGCACGTAGGGCGTACAGAACGAGATCATCGAGCGCACCCTGCAAACGTTCGACTAGTGCCGGGATACAACCTGATCGGTACGGCGCGGCGTTTCGTCGCGCCGTACCAGAAGCTTCCTGGTGAGCCGCCGCGACGCGAGACGAGGGAAGGTCGTGGATACAGAACCAACAGGTCTTAACAGGGGAGGCGCCCTATGACCATGGATAAGAGACGCATCGCCATCAATGTGGGGGCCGGCTACGTCCCAGGGATGAATGCCGTGGTGACGGGGGTGGCTCTGGCGGCGGCCAAATTGGGATGGGAGGTTGTCGGCATCCGGGATGGGTTTGAAGGATTGCTGCATCCGGAGCGCTACCCCGATGGCGGACTCGTGACGCTCAACCCTCAGCTGCTTGAGAACCTGGATCCGGCCGGCGGAGGTCTCCTGGGCCAATCGGTCCGGATGGATCCGTTCAGTGTCCGCACGGTCAATGAGGACATGCTGGTTGAGGAAGTGGACATGTCCGATCGACTGTTGAGAACGCTGAAGGCGGAGGGAATCGATGCGTTGATTCCCGTCGTGGGTGGCCCGGGGCTGAGCATTGTGTACAAGCTCCATCGCCAAGGGCTCAATGCGGTCTGCATTCCTCGGTCGATCGAGAACGACATCGCCGCCACCATGGTTTCCTTTGGCTTCAACAGCGCGCTCAGTTTCACCATCGAAATGCTCGACCGGGTCCGCCAGGCTGCCCAGGCTGCGCGAAAGATCGGCGTCGTGGAGGTCCTGGGCGAGTATGCCGGATGGCTCGCGCTGCAGGCCGGCATCGCCGTATGCGCCGACGTCGCGCTCATACCGGAGATTCCGGTGGACCTCGAGGCAGTCGCGACAAAGCTCAGGGACAAGGTGACGGCCCGGCGACCGTGCGGACTCGTGGTGGTGGCCGAGGGAGCGAAGGTCGTCAGGAAGGCGCGTGGCGACAGCGAAGCCCAACCCGCTCAAGGCTTCGCTGTCGCCGCTCGCCACGGACGACGAAGGTGACCACGTCATCCGTCGATCGGGGCAGGCGGCCGAGGCCGTGGCAGAGGGACTGCAGATGTTGCTGGCCGAGGAGACCTTCACGCTCGTCCTCGGCCCCTGGGCTCGCGGCGGTGCCCCGACGGCCGTCGACCGCCAGCTGGGGATGGCATACGGCGCCGGCGCGGTCCGGGCCGTGCAAGCCGGCTGCTACGGATCGATGGTCGCCCTCGACCCGCCGGACATGAAGTTCGTGCCGCTGGAGGACGCCATCAACAGGGTCAGAACGGTGCCGGCCGAAAGCGAGTTGATCCACATCGCCCGTTCGCTGGGCATCTTCCTGGGGAGGGCACCATGAGCAAGCCCCTGGACCCGGCCGCCCCGACCGGCATCGTCCTGAACATCCAGCGCTACTGCAGCCACGACGGCCCGGGCATCCGCACCACCGTCTTCCTGAAGGGCTGCTCATTGCGCTGCAAGTGGTGCAGCAATCCCGAAAGCATCCGCCCGAAGCCGGAGCTCGCCTACGACGCCAAGATCTGCGCGGGGAAGAAGGAGTGCGGCGTGTGCCTGAGGGCTCCCTTCCCGGAAGGCGCGTTCTACGTGGTGGAGGGCGCCGAGGACGACAAGGTCAGGGTCAACTGGGAGCTGGCGACGGACTGCGACGAGGCGATGGTAGCGCTCTGCCCGACGGGAGCGCTCTCCATGTACGGGGATCAGATGACGGTGGCCGAGGTGCTGGACGAGGTGGAGAAGGATGACTCCTTCTACCGCTCGACGGGCGGCGGCATGACCCTGAGCGGCGGTGAATGCCTGCTGCAGCCGGACTTCAGTGCCGCGCTGCTCAAAGGAGCCCACGAGCGCGGCTTCAATACGGCGATCGAAACGGCGTGCAACGTACCCTGGTCTCATGTGGAAAAGGTGCTGCCCCACGTTGACACGATGCTCCACGACCACAAGCTCACGATTCCCGAGCGACACAAGAAGTGGACCGGGGTGAGCAACGAGCGGATCCTGGCGAATTTCAAGAAGGCCTACGAGACGTTCCCTGACGTGGACTTCATCGCTCGCACGCCGCTGATTCCCGGCGTCAACGCCGACGAGGAGCACATCCGGGCGGTCCTGGCCTTCATCCGGCCGTACAAGAACGTGATCGACTACGAGCTGCTGCCGTATCACCGCTTCGGCCTGGCCAAGTACGAGCTGCTGGGCAAGGTGTATCAGCTGGACGACTACAAGACGCCGTCCGATGATTTGGTCAAGCACCTCCAGGCCATCATCGACGAGGCCTTCGGCCGAAGTGCAACGGCGACCGCGGGAACATGACAAAACCTTCGTGATGGCTGGTTGAGATAGGAGTTGGCCGTATGCCCATGTATCCAAAGAACATGTTCTTCACCTCGGAGTCGGTGACCGAAGGGCATCCTGACAAGCTGTGCGATCAGGTCTCCGATGCCGTGCTCGACGAGTGCCTGCGCCAGGATCCCATGGCGCGCGTGGCCTGCAACACCTACGTGACACTGGGGATGATGATCATCGGGGGCGAGATCACCACGACGGCGATGTTCAACGTCGATGGACTGGTACGGAAACTCGGCAACGAGATCGGCTACAGCTCCCCCCTGTACGGCTACGACGTCAACACCGGCGCCATCCTGCGGTCGTTCCACCCCCAGTCCCCCGACATCGCGCAGGGGGTGGGACGCGCTGAAGGACAGATCGGTGCCGGCGATCAGGGGATGATGTTCGGTTACGCCTGCCGCCAGACCCCGGAGTTGATGCCGCTGCCGATCATGCTGGCGCACCGGCTGGCCATGCGGCTGGCCGAGGTCCGCAAGCAGAAGCTGCTGCCCTTCCTTGGTCCCGACGGGAAGTCGCAGGTGACGGTCGAATATCGCGATGGCAAGCCGGTGCGAGTCGACTACGTGGTGCTGGCCTGCCAGCACACCCCGGACGTCGTGACCCCGGATGGCCGGTTCATGACCGAGGAGGCCAAGCAGCAGGTGTTCGACGCGGTCGTCATCCCAGTGCTCGGCGACCTGCTCGACGATCGGACGAAGTTCACGGTGAACGGCACAGGCAAGTTCCTCATTGGCGGGCCGCAAGCGGACACCGGGCTCACCGGGCGGAAGATCATCGTGGACACCTATGGCGGCTGGGCTGTGCACGGCGGCGGGGCTTTCAGCGGCAAGGACCCGACCAAGGTGGATCGTTCGGCCGGGTATATGGCGCGCTATGTTGCCAAGAACGTGGTCGCCGCCGGGCTCGCCGACGAATGCCTGCTGCAGCTCGGCTACTGCATCGGCCTGGTCGACCCGGTCTCAGTGATGGTGAACACGTACGACACCGGCACGCTTCCGGACGAGGTGCTGTCGGCGGTCGTCCGCGACGTCTTTCCGCTCTCGCCCGCGGGAATCATCGACCATCTGCGACTGAGGGAGCCGGTCTACCTCAAGACTGCCGCGTACGGACACTTCGGCCGCGAGGAGTTCGCCTGGGAGCGGGTGGACGCCCAGGGGGAGCTGCTGGCCAAGGCGCGGAAGAGAGAGCGCTCGATCGGCCGCGAGCCGTGTCGCGACAGCCTGACCGCCCGCCCGACGCCACCTGGTCAGGCTACTCAGACTCGCCGGAAGCTGTGCACTATTCCGCTGGTAGCGGTCGGCACGGTGGCGTTGATGCCATGATCGCCCAGTGCCCCGGCAGACCGCCAGCCACCAGTTGCCTTTTCCGCCACGAGAGGGTGCACCCATGGGCACAGCTGAACACGTCAGGCTCGATGAGGCCCGCGAGCAGAAGGTCGATTGGAAGAAGTGGGGGCCCTATCTCAGCGAGCGCCAGTGGGGCACGGTGCGCGAGGACTACAGCCCGAACGGTGACGCCTGGAACTTCTTCACCCACGATCAAGCCCGCTCGCGTGCCTACCGCTGGGGCGAGGACGGCATCGCCGGCATTTCCGATGACAAGCAGCGGCTCTGCTTCAGCCTGGCCCTCTGGAACGGGAAGGACCCGATCCTCAAGGAGCGGCTGTTCGGCCTCACCAACAGTGAGGGGAACCACGGCGAGGACGTGAAGGAGTACTACTTCTACCTCGACAGCACGCCGACCCACTCGTACATGAAGTACCTCTACAAGTACCCCCAGGCGGCCTTTCCCTACGACGATCTCGTCACGACCAACGGCAAGCGGACGCGGGAGGAGATGGAGTACGAGCTCCTCGACACCGGCGTCTTCAACGACGACCGCTACTTCGACGTCTTCGTGGAGTACGCCAAGGCCGGCCCGGAAGACATCCTGGTGAAGATCACCGCGGTCAACCGGGGACCGGACGCCGCCGAGCTGCATCTCCTGCCGACGCTCTGGTACCGGAACGACTGGTCAGCGTGGATTGCCGAATCGAACCGCGCCGCCGCCAAGCCGGTCCTCGAGCAGGTTGAGGGCGCGGAGGGTACGAGCGCGGTCGCGGTCACCCATCCGGTGCTCGGGGCATTCACCCTCTCCTGCGAAGGCGAGGTCCCGCTGCTCTTCACCGAGAACGAAACGAACCACGAGCTGCTCTTCCCTGGGCAGAAGAACGAGAGCCCTCACGTCAAGGACGGCATCAACGACTGCGTGGTGAAGGGGAACAATGATGCGGTGAACCCGGGCAAGCGGGGCACCAAGGTCGCGGCCCACTACACGGGCACAGTCGGCGCCGGCCAGAGCAAGGTGATTCGCCTGCGGCTTGTCGAACGCGTCCGCGGCGCCGAAGGGCAAGCCGTTCGGCAAGGCATTCGACGACCTCTTCGCCGAGAGGCTCCGCGAGGCCGACGAGTTCTACAAGTCGGTCACGCCGCCCTCGGTGAGCGAAGACGCGGCCAACGTCATGCGCCAGGCCCTCGCCGGCATGCTCTGGAGCAAGCAGTTCTTCTTCTTCGACGGCGACAACTGGCTGGACGAGCACAACTCCAACCCGCTCCATACCGGGTATCAAGAGCGCGAGGAACTCGGAGTGGTTCCACATGCTGAACGAGGACATCATCTCGATGCCCGACAAGTGGGAGTATCCCTGGTACGCGGCCTGGGACCTGGCCTTCCACACGCTCCCGCTTGCGATCGTCGACCCCGATTTCGCCAAGAACCAGATGCAGCTGATGCTCCGGGGGTCCTACCTCCACCCCAACGGGCAGATGCCCGCGTACGAGTGGAACTTCAGCGACGTGAACCCCCCGGTCCACGCCTTTGCGACACTGTTCCTCCATCGCACCGAGCAGGCCCTGCGTGGCGACGTGGACCTGGACTTCCTCAGGTCGACCTTCAACAAGCTCCTGCTGAACTTCACCTGGTGGGTCAACCGCAAGGACCGCTTCGGCAAGAACGTGTTCGAGGGCGGTTTCCTCGGCCTCGACAACATCGGCGTGTTCGACCGCAGCGCCCCGCTTCCGACCGGCGGCCACCTCGAGCAGGCGGACGGCACGGCGTGGATGGCCCTCTTCAGCCAGAACATGCTGGAGCTCGCCATCGAGCTCGCCGCCCACGACCCCACCTACCAGGACATGGTCTTCAAGTTCGGGGAGCACTTCTACTACATCGCCGCCGCCATGAACCGGCCCGGGTCGGACGGCATGTGGGACGATGAGGATGGCTTCTACTACGACATCCTGCGGCTCCCCGACGGCAGCGCCGCGCGGCTCAAGGTGCGCTCCATGGTGGGGCTCCTGCCACTGTGTGCCACCACGGTGATCGAGAAGGCGCAGCGGGAGAGCGTCCCAAGGGCGATGGCTGGCATCCAGGAGCGGCTGCGCCGGATGCCCGAGCTTTGGAACACCATGCACCCCACCGGCCCGGGTCATCTCGGCGTGGCCGAGCGGGGAATCCTGGCCCTGGTCAACCCGGAGCGGCTCCGCCGGATCCTCACCAGGATGCTCGACGAGAACGAGTTCCTCGGCCCTCACGGCATCCGCTCGATCTCGAAGTTCCACCAGCAGAACCCGTATGTCCTCCACGTGGACGGCCAGGAGTACAGGGTGGACTACCTGCCGGCCGAGTCGAACACCGGCATGTTCGGCGGCAACTCCAACTGGCGGGGCCCGGTCTGGATGCCGATAAACGCGCTCATCATCCGGGCACTGCAGAACTTCTACCTGTACTACGGCGACAACTTCAAGATCGAATGCCCGACAGGGTCGGGGAAGCTGATGAACCTCTTCGAGGTGAGCAAGGAGATCGCCGACCGGCTCGCCAGCACGTTCACCCGCGACGAGCATGGCCGGCGCCCGGTCTACGGCGGGATCGAGAAGTTCCAGACCGACCCCCACTGGCGCGACCTCATCCTCTTTTTCGAGTACTTCCACGGAGACAACGGCGCCGGGTTGGGCGCCAGCCATCAGACCGGCTGGACCGGGCTCGTGGCCAAGCTCATCGAGCTCTACGGACTCATGGATGCCGGGAGTGCGCTGGCCGCGGGAAAGAAGGCTGCGTTCGTTCAGGGCGCCGCCGCCACCAAGCCTGGAGGCGGAGCGCCTCGAGCCAAACAGCGGGCGGGGCGGCCATCGCGCTAGGCCGGAGATGTCCGGGACACTGACGACGCCAGCGGTGGTGGTTCCGCGTCGAGGAGAAGACACTATGAACACGTGGCCGAAGTACCCCGTGATCTACGAGATCAACACCTGGGTGTGGCTCGGTGAGTTGAGCCGGAAGTACGGAAAGTCCGTGGACCTCGCCACGGTTCCGGAGCAGGAGTGGGATGCCCTGGCCGCCCAGGGCTTTGACGCCGTCTGGTTCATGGGCGTCTGGGAGCGGAGCCCCGCCGGGATCGAGATCTCCATGCGGAACCAGGAGCTCGTCGAGGGCTTTCGGCGAGCCCTTCCCGACTTCACGGCAGCCGACAACGTCGGCTCCCCGTATTGCGTGCGCCGCTACGTCGTCGACAAGCACCTCGGCGGGCCGAAGGGGCTCGCCGCCGCGCGACGCAAGCTCCGCGAGCGCGGGCTGCGGCTGATCCTCGATTTCGTCCCCAATCACGTGGCGCCCGACCATCCGTGGGTCGGGGAACATCCCGAGTATTTCGTTCGCGGAAGTGAAGACGATGCCCGGAGCGATCCGGCGTCGTTCGTCGAGGTGGGTGGATCGGTGTTCGCGCGCGGCCGCGACCCTTTTTTCCCGGCGTGGCCCGACGTGCTCCAGCTCAACGCGTTCCAGCCGGGACTGAGGCAGGCGGTGATCGAGACGATCGTGGAGATCGGAAAACAGTGCGACGGCATCCGGTGCGACATGGCGATGCTCGTGCTGAACGCGATCTTCGAGCGCACCTGGGGGGCGCGCGCCGGAGCCAGGCCGGTCGACGAATACTGGAAGACGGTGATCGCTGCGGTGAAGGCGAAGTGGCCGGAATTCAGGTTCATCGCCGAGGCCTACTGGGACCTGGAGTGGGAACTGCAGCAGCACGGGTTTGACTACTGCTACGACAAGAAGCTCTACGACCGGATGGAAAAGGGGGACGCCGAGAGCGTGCGCCTGCACCTCCTGGCCGATCGTTCCTACCAGGAGAAGATGGTCCGCTTCATCGAGAACCACGACGAGCCCAGGGCCGCCGCCACCTTCGGCGGAGGCAAGGATCGCGCAGCCGCCGTGGCGATCCTCACGCTCCCGGGCGCGAAGCTGCTGTATGAGGGGCAATTCGAGGGCAGGAAGGTGAGGCTGCCGGTCTTCCTGGGTCGCTGCCCCGCCGAGCCGGCCGATCAAGACCTCGCGGCGTTCTATGGGCGCCTGTTGAAGGCGGTCAATCGCGAGGTCTTCCGGAGCGGTGAATGGCTGCTCTGTGAACGGAGCGGCTGGCCCGACAACCAGACCTGCCTGAACATCCTGGCCTGGTGCTGGGTCAAGGGCGACGAGCGCTGCCTCATCGTCATCAATTGGGGGCCGGATGCCGCCCAGGCGCTGGTCCATGTGCCGTGGGATGAGTTCAGGGGAAGGCAATGGCAGCTCACCGATGCGCTCTCCGGTGACAGCTACGACCGCAGCGGAGACGAGATGCGGGACGCCGGGATGTACGTCGACCTGGGGCCGTGGAATTGCCACGTCTTCCAGGTGAGCGCGTCGGGAACGATGTTCGGTACGGCACCCGGGGGCAGGGCCGTCCTTGCGGGAAATGATCAGGCGCGGAAACAACGAATGCCGAAGCAAGGGGGGGTGCCAGTATGACCAGGCGTCGGTTCAAGGGACTGCCACTCGGTATGCTCCTGCCGGCCGTGGCCGCGCTCGAGGGCTGTCACGCCCTCGGCATACATGACACCGCGAGCCTGATCTCGCCCACAATTCAGCGGTCTGAGGTTGTTGGCCTTGTCGCGGGCTTCGGAACCACGTTCGCCGCTCTGCCGGATCTGCTCGCCATGCTCAGGCGGCGCTCGGGCGCCGGCATGAATCCGAGGATGGCGGCGATCATGTGCGTCTTTCAATTCGCCTGGGTCTACTACGGCCTGCTGATTGCCTCGCGACCGGTGGTCATATGGAACGTGGTGGCGATCGTGATCAACGGGCTGAGCGTGGGCGCGTATCTGTATTTCGTCCGCAAGGAACGGAGCCAGGCGACCCCGGGCGGGGAACTGGCATGAAGGCCATCACCGTCGAGCCGCACAAGCTCGACACCGCGCGCCTGGAAGACATCCCGGAGCCGGACGTGTCCGGCGGGTCGGTGCTCGTGGAAGCCATCGCGGTCGGCGTATGCGGGACCGACGTCGAAATCGTGGAAGGCAAGTACGGCTGGGCACCCGGGGGCAAGACCCGCCTTGTGCTTGGACACGAGTCCCTCGGCCGCGTGGTGGACCCGGGCCCGAGCGGCGCGCTCCAGCAGGGTGATCTCGTGGTCGGCATTGTTCGCCGTCCGGACCCAGTGCCCTGCGCCAACTGTGCCGTGGGCGAGTGGGACATGTGCCGGAACGGCCAGTACACCGAGCGCGGCATCAAGGAGATCGACGGGTTCATGTCCGAGCGCTGGCGAATCGAGCCCGAGTACGCCATGAAGATCGACCGATCCCTCGGCCTCCTGGGCGTGCTGCTCGAGCCCACCACCGTCGTTGCCAAGGCGTGGGAGCAGGTCCGAGCGGTCGGCCAGCGGGCGTTCTGGGAGCCGCGGACCGTGCTCGTGACCGGTGCCGGCCCGATCGGTCTACTCGCGGCCCTTGTCGGCAAGCAGCACGGCCTCGAAGTCCACGTCCTCGACCTGGTCGAATCGGGACCCAAGCCGGAGCTCGTGCGAGCCCTGGGGGCGACCTATCACGCCGGCACCGTCGCAGACATCGACTTCGAGCCGGACGTGATCGTCGAGTGCACCGGTGTCGGGCAGGTCATCGCGGACTCGATCCGGGCCGTCGGGGCCGGCGGGATCGTGTGTCTCACGGGCGTGGGCAGCGGCGGCAGGACCACCGGGCTGTCCACGGCCGACGTCGCGGCGACCATGGTGCTCCGGAACAACGTCATCGTCGGCAGCGTGAACGCCAACAAGCGGCACTGGTACAAGGCGGGACAGGTGCTGGCCCGCGCGGATCGGCACTGGCTTGCACGTCTCATCACTCGGCGCGAGCCGGCGGCGGCCTTCAAGCGCGCCCTCCAGCGGCAACCGGACGACATCAAGGTCGTCGTTCAGTTTGCGGAGGCGTGACCCGTGTCAGTTCCTTCTCACGCAGTTGCAGTTCCTCCTCACGCTCCTGGTTCCTCCGCTGCTGTCATAGCGGATACCCCAGCGTCTGCCCCAGCACTGTCACCAGCACCAGCACCAGCGGGAAGAGGACCACGAACACCGTAAACGTCACCCCCATCACGTCCCGCGCCCTGAGCCCAAGCAGCGCCAGTACCGGCAGCATCCAGAACGGCTGTACCAGGTTCGCCAGCGCTTCCCCCAGGTCGTAAACCGCGACCATCCATCCCAGGTGCACGTGCAGGTTGTGCGCGGCCTGCATGACGTAGGGCGCCTCCAGCACCCACTTCGATCCACCCGACGGCACGAACACGCCGAGCACCGCGCTGTAGGCGGCGATCACGGCCGGGAACGTCGCCTTGGTGGCGACCGCCGTGAACACGCCGGCGATCTTCGCGTTGAGGTGCGTGTCGGTGATGATCGCCGCGATGGCGCCGTAGAACGGGAACTGGAGGATCACGCCCCATGTGGGCGGCACCGCGTCGCGGAAGGCCTGCATCAGCCGCGCGGGCGTGCGATGCAGCAGAAACCCGAGCGTCAGGAAGAAGAGATTCAAGCGGTCCAGCGTGATCGCACTCGCGATGCTCGGGCGCTTCCAGCACGGAGCGGATGAGGTAAGTGCCCGCCAGCAGCACCACCGACGCATTCACCCACCACTGATGCTCCAGCCACTCTCCCGGCGGACTGCGCAATCCTGCAGTCTCCCGTTCACCGGTCGCCGTCGCCGTTCACGCTGTTCGACGTCGATCCCAAGTCGGCGGCCGTTCTGATGCGCGACCCGGTCGGTACGATAAACCAGATCAGGACGGCCACGACCACGATCTCGATCGCGACCGCGAGCGAGTGACTGCCACAGGAAGATCGTGTCGCGGAGCGGGATGATTCCCGCCGCCACGGTGACCCCGGCACCACCCCCATTCGCCACCACCTCCCGGATCCCCTCGGGCAGCATGCCCGGCGTCGCCATCTGCAGTGCCGCCGAGCCACTCAGGCCCTGTGCCCAGACACTCCCGAGCCCGAGCAGCGAGCACGCCGCGAGCGTGCGGTAATCGACCGACGGGAGCCGCCGCGCCACCGCCCGCACCAGCACCGCCGAGAACACCAGGCTGAAGCCCCAGTTGAACCACGACGTCACCATCGCGGTCACCGCCACGAACACCACGGCTGACCGGTTGCTCGCCGGGGATCCCCGCCAGCAGTCGATGAACCGTCGTACTGGTGCCGCGGTCGCCACCACGGTTCCGGTAATCACGATCAGTGCCATCTGCATGGTGAACGGGATCAGGGACCAGAAGCCCTTGCCCCAGATCATTGCGATCCCTGCCGGCGAGGCACCCCCCGCCGTCAGGCCTGCGATCGACCACTACCACCGTCGCCAGCAGCGCGAAGATGAAGGCGTCGGGTAGCCATCGTTCGCTCAGCTCGGTAAACCGCAGCGCGACGCGCTCGAGCGGGCGTGGCTGGTCGGGGCTCATTGCCCATGATGATGCGCCGGCGGCATCGGTCGCCCCGCGGGCCAGAGCCACATTTCCTCGACGCGTGCCACCATGATCCCCCACTGGTTCGTGATCCCCTCGATCCGCTCGGCGAGGGGCAGGGGAGAGATCTCCACCGGCGAGCCCGTGAGCGGTGCATGCATCAGGTGCAGTGCCCCGTCCTTCCACACGGCGAACCCGGTATGCGACACGTCCAGACCGGCCACCGTGGTTGCGGCCGCGATGATGTCCCCGTCCCGGATACCGTTCACGATTCCAGCGATCGAGTCCTTGGGCAGCACGTAACGCGGCGGTCCCGCGTTGAGCCGGTCTTCCACCATCTGGATGGTCACCAGCGTCATGCTGTCCGACAGGGCAGGGTAGGCGCTCGCATGACTCGTCATGAAGGTGATCGGTCGCGTGTCCGGTACGCCGCCCAGCTGGGCCGTCACGATCTCGACGTGTCCCGCGGTGGCATTCGTGGCCAGCCAGTCCGAGAAGTAGTGCAGCCGGCTCGCATAGCCCTCGATCACCCCGGCGCGATAGCGGATCTCCCGCAGGTAGCCCTCGTAGCGCGCCCGCGCGGCCATCGAATCACCGAGCGCCGCCACGCCGTCCTGCCGCACGAATCGCGTCAGCGCCAGCACCGTCTCCACGAACGTGACGCAGTCGAGCTCGTGCAGGTTCACCACCACGTGCTCCGGCCCCGGCGCCTCCAGCGTTCCGGCGCGGTAGGGAGTGCCCACGAAGGTCTCCCCCAGTCGCGCGATCGCCTCGCCCGCCGGCACGGTGTCGAGCCCTGCCCTGGCGGCCCACCGCACCTTGTCCTGGAAGATCTGCCAGTCCTCGGCGCTCCACGCGGTCACCGCGTTGTCTGGCAGGCTCATGGCAAGAATGGACTGCGCTGCAACCCGGCCGATCGGGCCGAGTATCAGGGAAAAGCCGAGCGCGAAAGCGCTGGAGCGGGTGGGGAAGGGCACGCTGGAAGCTAATGAGCCGGTTCACTGCTCACCGCCCACCCTCGACCTTGGACTCTTAACTCGTGGCCGCTCTTCCGCGACGGTTCCGGCCTGACTCGGGGGTAAGGAGGCTGCGTGGAAACGGTAGTTGTTCCCGTGGTGCTGTCGGGGTGGTCGGGTGGACCCACATCGGAAGGTAAGGCCGCCGTGACGTGGCCGGCGCTGGGCTCGCGTGCCTTCTCCGCGCTCAAGCTCGTCGGATTTGGCCTCATCGTCGCCATCGTTCTCCTGCCCGTTCCCATCATTCACCTGGCCGGCGTGGGTTTGTTCGTTGCGTGCATCGGGCTTGGCGTCTGGCGCCTTCGTCCCGGCCCCCGGGTCGGCTCCGTCGAGGGACCCTGTCCCCACTGCGCACACCAGCAACGCTACTGGACTGGCCTCAACCTCGGGCCCATGAAGCTCCCGAAGGGGACGTCGTGCGAGTCCTGCAACAAGGCCCTCACGATCGAGGGGGAACTCGCTCCGACGCCATGACCGGTACCGCGGGTGTATGGAAAGACTGGTCCGTCGGTTGTATTGTTCGCCCTGCTGGACGGGGCGTAGCGTAGCCTGGTATCGCGCCTGCTTTGGGAGCCTGCGGCTGGAGTGGGTATTTTCGCAGTCCAAGAGTAGTCGGGCAGGAACAATTCGCAGCCTTTGCGAAGTTCGACGACAGTCTTCGCTGCTTGGCAGCTCCAAATATTGCACAGAGGGTTTCACACCTTGGCCCGCGCCCGCTCGTGGGTGGACGCGGGTCAACTGGCGTCAAACAGGGAGGCGTGTCGTATGAAGTCAGCCGGTTTGGTGGTCGCGCTGGTCCTTTCAGGCATCGCTATTTCGTTCCATCCGTCGTACTCCCTGGCGCAGCAGGTCACCGGTGAGCCGGGTTCGCCTGGCGCCACCACCACTCTCGACGGCAAGCGGCTTCCCCCTGCCGATCCGAAGTTCGGCGGCGTGATCAAGGAAAAGGCGTCGGAATCGAAATCGTGGTGGGCCCCACGGGTGGTGCCTCCGAAGGGCGCGCCCAACGTGCTCCTCATCATGACCGACGACGCCGGCTTCGGCGCACCCAGCACCTTCGGTGGCGTCGTTCCTACGCCGGCACTGGACCGGATCGCGAAGAATGGGCTGCGGTACACGAACTTCCACTCCACCTCGCTCTGCTCGCCGACGCGCGCGGCATTGATCACCGGGCGCAATCACCACGTGGCTGGCTTTGGTGTGGTTGGCGAAATCGGGACGGGTTTCCCCGGCTATAACTCGATCATACGTAAAGAAAACGGCACCATCGGTACGATCCTCAGGGACAACGGGTACGCGACATCGTGGTTCGGCAAGGACCACAATACGCCCTCATACCACTCGACCCAGGCCGGTCCGTTCGACCAGTGGCCGAACGGGCTGGGCTTCGAGTACTTCTACGGCTTTGTCGGCGGCGATGCCAGCCAGTGGGCGCCGAACCTGTACCGCAACACGACGGCGATCTATCCCTTCCAGGGCAATCCCGGCTGGAACCTGACGACGGCCATGGCCGACGAGGCGATCCAGTACATGAAGCAGCTCAAGGAGATCGCGCCGGAGAAGCCGTTCTTTGTCTACTACGTGCCGGGCGGCACGCATGCCCCCCATCATCCGACGCCGGAGTGGATCAAGAAGATCAGCGACAAGCATCTCTTCGACGGCGGCTGGAACAAGCTGCGTGACACGATCTTTGCCAACCAGAAGCGGCTGGGCATCATGCCCGCGAACGCCCAACTGACCGCCTGGCCGAAGGAACTGCCGGAATGGGATTCGCGCAGCCTGGCTGAGAAGAAGCTTTTCATCAAGCAGGCCGATGTGTATGGGGCATACCTGGCGTACACCGACAACGAGATCGGCCGCGTCATCCAGGCGGTACAGGACATGGGCCAACT
This sequence comes from uncultured Gemmatimonadales bacterium, assembly GCA_963822925.1. GTDB lineage: Bacteria > Gemmatimonadota > Gemmatimonadetes > Gemmatimonadales > GWC2-71-9 > JAGGAG01. The sequence goes on along the minus strand of CAWGJN010000007.1, from coordinate 1,875 downwards.
CGACAACACCCTGATCATCTACATCAGCGGCGACAACGGTGCGAGCGCGGAGGGAATGCTCGACGGCACACCGAACGAGTTCACCTACTTCAACGGCATCCCGGTACCGGTCAAGGCCCAGCTGCTCTTTTACCCGTTCTGGGGTTCCGACAAGACCTTTCCGCACTACGCTGCCGAATGGGCATGGGCAATGGACACGCCGTTCAAGTGGGTGAAGCAGGTCGCCTCGCACTTCGGCGGCACCGCACAGGGCGTGGCCATGTCGTGGCCGGGCCACATCCAGGACCCGGGCGGCATCCGCCGCCAGTTTGCTCATGTCATCGACATCGTGCCCACCATCCTGGAGGCCACCGGCATCCCGGCGCCTGACACGATCAACGGCGTCGCACAGCGTCCGATTGAGGGCGTGAGTATGGCCTATACCTGGACCAAGGCGAATGCCGCTGCCCCAACTCGACACACGACGCAGTACTTCGAGATGGAGGGCAATCGGGCGATCTACGACCACGGGTGGATCGCCGCGACGACTCCGGCAACGCTCCCTTGGGCCCCGAGCTCCGGCGCCTCCCCCGACGTGATCACTGGTTACAACTGGGAACTCTACAACGTCATGGAGGATCCCACCGAGTCCAGCGACCTGGCTGGCGCCATGCCGACGAAGTTGAAGGAGATGCAGGACATCTTCTATGCCGAGGCGAAGAAGTATGACGTGCTTCCGCTCGACAACTCGACGCTCACCCGCTGGAATACACCGCGCCCGAGCCTGACGCAGGGACGCACCGTCTTCACCTATTCTGGAACGCTCACCGGTGTCCCCAACAGCGGTGCGCCGAGCATCCTGGGCAAGTCCTACACGATTACGGCCGAGGTCGAGATCCCGAAGGGCGGGGCTGAAGGGATGATCGTCACCGATGGCGGGCGCTTCGGCGGATATGGCCTGTTCCTTAGCAAGGGCAAGGGCGGAGTCGGGCGGGGCAAGGTGGTGTTCCTCTACAACCTGCTCGACCTCAAGCGCACGACGTGGGAAGGCCCCGTGCTGGGCCCCGGCAAGCACACCATCGTCTTCGACTTCATCTCCGACGGCCCAGAACTTGGCAAGGGGGGCACCGGCGTACTGTCCGTGGACGGCAAGGAGGTGGCCAGGAACTCCATGGAGCACACCACCCCGATCACGTTTCCGGAGGACGAATCATTTGACGTAGGCCAGGATACGCGCTCCGGCGTGGCCATGGTGGAGTATCGCTACGACGTCCCGTTTGCGTTCACGGGGAGGATCAACAGGTTGACCTTCGACCTGAAGCCGTAACCAGCTGGCGCGTTGCTACCAGCAGGGGGATGACGACGCTATGTTGTCCGTGCCATACGGGAGTCACGGGGCGTAGCGTAGCCTGGTATCGCGCCTGCTTTGGGAGCAGGAGGTCCCCGGTTCGATCCGGGCGCCCCGATGACGTGAAGACAAACGAAACGCCGCGAGCCTCGTTCTCGCGGCGTTTCTACTCCGACGACTACGACCGTCGACTTTTTTCGTCGCCCTTGCCTTCACCGCCTGCATGTCCCGCACTGCACGCTGTTGTTGTCCTCCACTGGACCACGTCCCCGTCCGCCGTCACGATGCTCGGCGTACGGCTTGTTGGTCGCAGTTGCCAGTGCCACGACGATGATGTTTCCTGCGGCTGTGACGGGTTGTGCGCCCGCGCCCAACCACATAGCGGTCCCAGCAACGGCGCCTGCGACAGCCGCCGCGGCGACGGTGCGCCCCAGACCTGATCGACATCGGTCACTCCGGTGGGGTTGGGAGAAAGCTATATCCCATCCCGCTCGCCGATCACCCGCGGTGCAGTTCCTCCTGACGCCTTTGCCGTTCCTCCTACTTCA
>CAWGJN010000006.1:165000-178166 GCA_963822925.1 uncultured Gemmatimonadales bacterium | reverse complement strand
CGAGTACTTCCACGGAGACAACGGCGCCGGGTTGGGCGCCAGCCATCAGACCGGCTGGACCGGGCTCGTGGCCAAGTTCATCGAGCTCTACGGACTCATGGATGCCGGGAGTGCGCTGGCCGCGGGAAAGAAGGCTGCGTTCGTTCAGGGCGCCGCCGCCACCAAACCTGGAGGCGAAGCGCCTCGAGCCAAACAGGGGGCGGGGCGGCCATCACGCTAGGCCGGAGATGTCCGGGACACTGACGACGCCAGCGGTGGTGGTTCCGCGTCGAGGAGAAGACACTATGAACACGTGGCCAAAGTACCCCGTGATCTACGAGATCAACACCTGGGTGTGGCTCGGTGAGCTGAGCCGGAAGTGCGGGAAGTCCGTGGACCTCGCCACGGTTCCGGAGCAGGAGTGGGATGCCCTGGCCACCCAGGGCTTTGACGCCGTCTGGTTCATGGGCGTCTGGGAACGGAGCCCCGCCGGGATCGACATCTCCATGCGGAACCAGGAGCTCGTCGAGGGCTTTCGGCGCGCCCTTCCCGACTTCACGGCAGCCGACAACGTCGGCTCCCCGTATTGCGTGCGCCGTTACCTCGTCGACAAACACCTCGGCGGGCCGAAGGGGCTCGCCGCCGCGCGCCGCAAGCTCAGCGAACGCGGGCTGCGGCTGCTCCTCGATTTCGTCCCCAATCACGTCGCGCCCGACCATCCGTGGGTCGGGAAACATCCCGAGTATTTCGTTCGCGGAAGCGAAGACGATGCCTCGAGTGATCCGGCGTCGTTCGTCGAGGTGGGCGGATCGGTGTTCGCGCGCGGCCGCGATCCGTTCTTCCCGGCGTGGCCCGACGTGCTCCAGCTCAACGCGTTCCAGCCAGGATTGAGGCAGGCGGTGATCGAGACGATCGTCGAGATCGGAAAACAGTGTGACGGCATCCGGTGCGACATGGCCATGCTCACCTTGAACCCGATCTTCGAGCGCACCTGGGGGGCGCGCGCCGGAGCCAGGCCGGTCGACGAATACTGGAAGACGGTGATCGCTGCGGTGAAGGCGAAGTGGCCGGAATTCAGGTTCATCGCCGAGGCCTACTGGGACCTGGAGTGGGAACTGCAGCAGCACGGGCTTTGACTACTGCTACGACAAGAAGCTCTACGACCGGATGGAAAAGGGGGACGCCGAGAGCGTGCGCCTGCACCTCCTGGCCGATCGTTCCTATCAGGCGAAGATGGTCCGCTTCATCGAGAACCACGACGAGCCCAGGGCCGCCGCCACCTTCGGCGGAGGCAAGGATCGCGCAGCCGCCGTGGCGATCCTCACGCTCCCGGGCGCGAAGCTGCTGTATGAGGGGCAGTTCGAGGGCAGGAAGGTGAGGCTGCCGGTCTTCCTGGGTCGCTGCCCCGCCGAGCCGGCCGATCAAGACCTCGCGGCGTTCTATGGGCGCCTGTTGAAGGCGGTCAATCGCGAGGTTTTCCGGAGCGGTGAATGGCTGCTCTGTGAACGGAGCGGCTGGCCCGACAACCAGACCTGCCTGAACATCCTGGCCTGGTGCTGGGTCAAGGGCGACGAGCGCTGTCTCATCGTCATCAATTGGGGGCCAGATGCCGCCCAGGCGCTGGTCCACGTGCCGTGGGATGAGTTCAGGGGAAGGCAATGGCACCTCACCGATGCGCTGTCCGGTGACGTGCTACGACCGCAGCGGAGACGAGATGCGGGACGCCGGGATGTACGTCGACCTGGGGCCGTGGAATTGCCACGTCTTCCTGGTGAGCGCGTCGGGAACGATGTTCGGTACGGCACCCGGGGGCAGGGCCGTCCTTGCGGGAAATGATCAGGCGCGGAAACAACGAATGCCGAAGCAAGGGGGGGTGCCAGCATGACCAGGCGTCGGTTCAAGGGACTGCCACTCGGTATGCTCCTGCCGGCCGTGGCCGCGCTCGCGGGCTGTCAGTCCCTCGGCATACATGACACCGCTAGCCTGATCTCGCCCACAATTCAGCGGTCTGAGGTTGTTGGCCTTGTCGCGGGCTTCGGAACCACGTTCGCCGCTCTGCCGGATCTGCTCGCCATGCTCAGGCGGCGCTCGGGCGCCGGCATGAATCCGAGGATGGCGGCGATCATGTGCGTCTTTCAATTCGCCTGGGTCTACTACGGCCTGCTGATTGCCTCGCGACCGGTGGTCATATGGAACGTGGTGGCGATCGTGATCAACGGGCTGAGCGTGGGCGCGTATCTGTATTTCGTCCGCAAGGAACGGAGCCAGGCGACCCCGGGCGGGAAACTGGCATGAAGGCCATCACCGTCGAGCCGCACAAGCTCGACACCGCGCGCCTGGAAGACATCCCGGAGCCGGACGTGTCCGGCGGGTCGGTGCTCGTGGAGGCCATCGCGGTCGGCGTATGCGGGACCGACGTCGAAATCGTGGAAGGCAAGTATGGCTGGGCACCCGGGGGCAAGACCCGCCTTGTGCTTGGACACGAGTCCCTCGGCCGCGTGGTGGACCCGGGCCCGAGCGGCGCGCTCCAGCAGGGTGATCTCGTGGTCGGCATTGTTCGCCGTCCGGACCCAGTGCCTTGCGCCAACTGTGCCGTGGGCGAGTGGGACATGTGCCGGAATGGCCAGTACACCGAGCGAGGCATCAAGGAGATCGACGGGTTCATGTCCGAGCGCTGGCGAATCGAGCCCGAGTACGCCATGAAGATCGACCGATCCCTCGGTCTCCTGGGCGTGCTGCTCGAGCCCACCACCGTCGTTGCCAAGGCGTGGGAGCAGGTCCGAGCCGTCGGCCAGCGGGCGTTCTGGGAGCCGCGGACCGTGCTCGTGACCGGTGCCGGCCCGATCGGTCTGCTCGCGGCCCTTGTCGGCAAGCAGCACGGCCTCGAGGTCCACGTCCTCGACCGGGTCGAATCGGGAGCCAAGCCCGATCTCGTGCGAGACCTGGGGGCGACCTATCATGCCGGTAGCAGTCGCGGACGTGGGCTTCGAGCCGGACGTGATCGTCGAGTGCACCGGCGTCGGGCAGGTCATCGCGGACTCGATCCAGGCCGTCGGGGCCGGCGGCATCGTGTGTCTCACGGGAGTGGGCAGCGGCGGCAGGACCACCGGGCTGTCCACGGCCGACGTCGCGGCGACCATGGTGCTCCGGAACAACGTCATCGTCGGCAGCGTCAACGCCAACAAACGGCACTGGTACAAGGCGGGACAGGTGCTGGCCCGCGCGGATCGGCACTGGCTCGCACGTCTTATCACTCGGCGCGAGCCGGCGGCGGCCTTCAAGCGCGCCCTCCAGCGGCAACCGGACGACATCAAGGTCGTCGTTCAGTTTGCGGAGGCGTGACCCGTGTCAGTTCCTTCTCACGCAGTTGCAGTTCCTCCTCACGCTCCTGGTTCCTCCGCTGCTGTCATAGCGGATACCCCAGCGTCTGCCCCAGCACTGTCACCAGCACTAGCACCAGCGGGAAGAGGACCACGAACACCGTAAACGTCACCCCCATTACGTCCCGTGCCCTGAGCCCAAGCAGCGCCAGTACCGGCAGCATCCAGAACGGCTGTACCAGGTTCGCCAGCGCTTCCCCCAGGTCGTAAACCGCGACCATCCATCCCAGGTGCACGTGCAGGTTGTGCGCGGCCTGCATGACGTAGGGTGCCTCCAGCACCCACTTCGATCCACCCGAGGGCACGAACACGCCAAGCACCGCGCTGTAGGCGGCGATCACGGCGGGGAACGTCGCCTTGGTGGCGACCGCCGTAAATACGCCGGCGATCCTTGCGTTGAGGTGCGTGTCGGTGATGATCGCGGCGATGGCACCGTAGAAGGGGAACTGGAGGATGACCCCCCAGGTGGGCGGGACCGCGTCGCGGAAGGCCTGCATCAACCGGGCGGGCGTGCGATGCAGGAGAAATCCGAGCGTCAGGAAGAAGAGATTCAAGCGGTCCAGCGTGATGGCACTCGCTATGCTCGGGGCTTCCAGCACGGAACGCACCAGGTAGGTGCCCGCCAGCAGCACCACCGACGCATTCACCCACCACTGGTGCTCCAGCCATTCTCCCGGCGGAGGGATTCCTGCATCCCGGGGCTGCGTACCGGTCGCCGTCGCTTCCTGCCGCTCCTGAACGTCGATACCCAGGTCGGTCGCCGTCCTGATGCGCGATCCGGTAGGCACGATAAACCAGATGAGGACGGCCACGACCACGATCTCGATCGCCACCGCGAGCAGGGACTGCCACAGGAAGATGGTGCTGCTGAGGGGGATGATGCCGTCGGTCAGTGAGACACCGGCGCCACCACCACTCGCCACGACCTCCCGGATCCCCTCGGGCAGCATGCCTGGCGTCGCCATCTGTAGTGCCGCCGATCCACTCAGGCCCTGGGCCCACACGCTCCCGAGCCCCAGCAGCGAGCACGCCGCGAGCGTCCGGTAATCGACGGACGGAAGCCGGCGCGCCACCGCCCGCACCAGCACGGCGGAGAACACCAGGCTGAAGCCCCAGTTGAACCACGAAGTCACCATCGCGGTCACCGCCACGAACACCACGGCTGACCGGTTGTTGCCGGGAATCCCCGCCAGCATGTCGATGAACCGTCGTACCGGTGCCGCGGTCGCCACGACGGTTCCGGTAATCACGATCAGTGCCATCTGCATGGTGAACGGGATCAGGGACCAGAAGCCCTTGCCCCAGATCATTGCGATCCCTGCCGGCGAGGCGCCCCCCGCCGTCAGGCCTGCGACGACCACTACCACCGTCGCCAGCAGCGCGAAGATGAAGGCGTCGGGTAGCCATCGTTCGCTCAGCTCGGTAAACCGCAGCGCGACGCGCTCCAGCGGGCGAGAGCGGTCGGCCCCATGATCCCCGCGCGGGCGCGGGTCAGTGCGCATGCTGATGCGTAGAGGCCGGGACCATGCCCACGGGCTGGAGCCACCCTTCGTCTACCCGCGCGACCATGATGCCCCACTGGCTCGAAATGCCCTTGATTCGCTCGGCAAGCGGGAGCGGAGAAATCTCCACCGGAGAGCCGGTGAGCGGCGCATGCATCAGGTGCAGCTCGCCGTCCTTCCAGATGGCGAACCCGGTGTGCGAAATGTCCAGTCCGGACACCGTTGTTGCTGCGGCAATGATGTCGCCGTTCCGGATGTCATTCACGATGGCGGCAATGGAGTCCTTGGGAAGCACGTAGCGTGCGGGGCCCGCGGTGAGCTGCTCTTCGACCACCCGGACGCCGGCCAGCGTGGCGCTGTCGGCCAGCGCGGGATAGGCACCGGCATGGCTCGTCATGAAGGTGACTGGTCGGGCATCGGGCACACCGCCCAGTTGCGGCGTGAGGATCTCGATGTGTCCTTCGGCCGCGTTCGAGCCCAGCCAATCCGAGAAGTAGTGCAGCCGGCTGGCGTAGCCCGCTATTACGCCTGCCCGGTAGCGGAGGTCGCGGAGGTAACCTTCAAAGCGTGCCTGGGCTGCCAGGGAATCGCCGAGCGCCGCAAGGCCATCCTGCCGAACGAACCGCGCCAGTGCGATCACCGTTTCGACGAAGGTGACGCAATCGAGTTCGTGCAGGTTGACGATGACATGCTCCGGGCCGGGCGCCTCGAGCGTGCCGGCACGGTATGGTGTCCCCACGAAACTCTCGCCCAGCTGCGCAATCGCCTCACCCGCTGGAACGGTGTCGAGGCCCTGCGCGACCGCCCACCGCACCTTATCCTGCAAGAGCTGCCAGTCGCCGGCACTCCACCTGCTGGTCACACTGTCGGGCAGGCTCATGGTGGCCACGCCCTGCGCTGCAACGTGACCGGACAAACCGAGTATCAGGCACAGAGTCGCCCGCAACGAGCGGGCAGGGGAGGGCCATGTCACGTCCGAAAACTAATGGCCGGGAGCAATGATGGATGGTGAGGGCGATGTCCTGCCCGTCGTGCTGCAGGCATGGTCCGGGGGTCCCACCTCAACCGGGGAAGCGACGGTCGGCGCGTCTGCCACGCCGGCGAGGGTATTGAAAGCGCTTCGCACCGTGGGCCTCGGATTGGTCGTGGCGATTGTTCTTCTTCCCATTCCGGTGATCCACCTGGCGGGCATCGGCATTCTGGTGGCCTGCCTCGGTATCGCGGTGTGGCAGTTGAGGCCGGGACTCCGGGTACGCACGGTCGAGGGGCCGTGTCCCCATTGCTTACACCCGCAGAAGTACTGGCTTGGTCTCAACGTGGGCCCGATGAAGTTTCCGAAGGCGACGTCGTGCGAGTCGTGCGCGAAGACGCTGACGATCGAGAGTGAGGCGGGGCAGAGACCGTGAGGTCGTGCTTCCGGCATGGAAAGACCGGCCAGTCGGATGCTATGTTCGCCCCGCTGGACGGGGCGTAGCGTAGCCTGGTATCGCGCCTGCTTTGGTAGCCTGGTATCGCGCCTGCTTTGGGAGCAGGAGGTCCCCGGTTCAAATCCGGGCGCCCCGATGACGAGCGGCAGGATGACAGGGCGGCAGAAGCGGCAAGAGGAAGCATTCCTTGCTTTCACCTGCCGCTGCTGCCGCCCTGACTTCTTGCCGCCCTACTTCGTCGCCTTCGCCTTCACCGCCTGCAGGTTCCCCTTGTACTGCACGCTGTTGTTGTCCTCCACCTGGAAGACATCACCATCGGCGGTGACGATGTACGCGTAGGGCTTGTTGCTCGTGGTGGCCGGCGCAGCCACGATGATGCCGGCGCTGGACTGCGAAGTGCCCTGGGCGCGGGCGGTGACGACGCTGGTGGCGGTTCCTGCGAGGGCAGCGGCGATGGCCGCGACGGCAACGGTACGCCAGTTGATCGACAAGGGAATCTCCTGGTGAGGGGTTCGAAAGAACCTAGTACCCCTCACCCCTCACGCAGTCGTCAGTCCGCGTTACGCACTTGCGGTACAACCACCCAGGCCGGGGCCTTCCACGGACCCGGCTCGAAGAGTCCCGCCTCGAGCACCGGATCGGCCTTCACATCAGTGTACTCCTCCATCTGCACCCGTTCGCCATTGTGGTAGAAGGCCACCTCGATCGCGATCCAGCCGCCGCCCAGCCTCTCATATTTGTTGAACTGGATCTCCCCGATGTCCTGCTTGCCGGGGTTGTCCTTGCGGGGGCCACTCTGGATCATCCTCACGAACACCAGCCGCTCCTGGTCCACCCAGAACTCCCGGGAGAGCGAATCGGGCTTGATCGTTCCCACCACCCAGCACTTCCGGCCCTGCCATGTGTCTTCCCGTACGCCATTGAGGTCGAAACCGAGGGTCTTGAGCTTGGCGGCGCTCTCGGAGACCGGCTGAGCGTACACGTCGAATCCCAGCACCATCAGCGGATGGATCATCTCCCGCGAGAGCTTGATCTTGCCCTGGTCGTACTGATAGATCGAATCGGAGCGGAACAGGATGGTCTTCATGCTGTCGAGCGGCGCGACGTCGATCCGGAGCTTGCCGGGAATCGCCGCCGCCTCGTACCACGTTTCCACCCGGGCGTCCGGGTAGCTGGTCTTCTGCACGAAGGTCAGGGTCTTGTACCACTTGCCGGCGTAGGCGTCGTACATGCGCTGCAGCACCTCCGTGCCATTGGCAGGGGGGCCGGCGGGCACCGAGACAGTGGCGAAGCCCAGCGACATAATTGCAATCAGGGAGCGAACCACGAGACTCTCCGGAATGATCGGGAACGGGCAGGATACAGGATAGTGGATGGGTCCTTTACGCGCCCCGTGGGGTGCTGGTTTCCAGCCGAACTGGAAAACAAAAGCGGCCCCCCGCGAGGGGCCGCTTTCTGGCGCTGCGTGACTCGTCGTTCAGGCGATCGCGCCGACAGCGTTCTTGCGCCGCCGTGCTACCAGTCCAATGCCCGCGAGCCCGGTTCCCAGCAGTGCCATCGTGAGCGGCTCGGGCGTCGTGGTGACCGGCCCGTATGAAATCGTGGTCAGTCCAAGCTTGAAAGTGCCGTTGGTCTTTATGGGCCCGATGTACTTCTCGAGCGCACCCAGGCACTGCGTAGGGTTGCTGTTGCAAGTGCTGATGAGCGTCTGGCCGAGCCAGTCCGTCGGGGTCGACTGGATGGTCACATACCCGCCTGGGTAGTACCAGGTTTCGGCGCGTGCAGTGCTCACAGTCGCTGCAAGCAGTGCGAGTCCGACTCCGAATGCTCGGGTGACCTTCCGCATGATTCCCCTTTACCCGGCCGTCCAGCCCGGTAAGTGTGGTTTCCGACTGCCTCTGATGCCCCGTGACAGGAACCAAATTGTGAAGATTCGGAGACGGCCGCAATAGGATTGTTTGTAACAATCACACGCAACGCATTGATTTGCATTGAGTTAGGACGAACGTCCTATGTTTCGTTACAATTATTAGCTGTTCCTAATTGAATCTGTACGAGGATCGTCCTGATTTAGCCGCATCCGGCGCACAGGCTCAAGATGTCGCCCGGCGGCGGAGACGCCGTCACCGCCGCGCTGCCGGACTGGGTGCCCGAGGTCGCGGTTACGTCGTATGTCCGGCGGGGCTCCCCGCGGTATAGTTTCCGTCGATGGTCTGAGGCGAGCACTTGCGTCGACATGCGCCCGGGAGGATTCGAACCTCCGACCCACAGCTTAGAAGGCTGTCGCTCTATCCAACTGAGCTACGGGCGCCCGGGAGAAATGCATCTCTCGGTCCTGTCGAAGGTTAGCGCCGGCTCTCTGGCGCTGGTAGGGGCGCCCGACCAGGCTTTGTACGCCACTATCGTCACGGAGTTACCTGAATGCCAGGCTCGGATAGTTCGGACAAGTCACGTGGTGTAGCGCTCGCCCTCGCCGTGTTCCTCGGCGTTTTTGGCGCCCACCGCTTCTATGTCGGGAAGGTCAACTCCGGCATCCTGATGGCCTGCACTCTTGGCGGTCTCGGCATCTGGTACTTGTACGATTGTATCCTGGTCGGCGCCGGGCAGTTCCGGGATTCGGATGGACGGCTGGTCCGGCGCTGGGATCCGGAAGTGCTGGAGTCGGGCGAGCGCGTAAGCGGTGAAGTCCTGGAGGAACTCGAGGCACTCCGCCACGAAGTGGCGGAGCTCGCCGAGAGGGTGGACTTCGCCGAGCGGCTGCTGGCGAAGCCGAAGGTTGAGGTACAGGGTCGAGAATGACGCTGACCCTGGACTGTCAGCCCATGTTCTCCACGATGGCGTTCCCAAATCCGCTGCAGCTCAGGAGCGTTGCTCCCTGCATCAGCCGTTCGAAGTCGTAGGTCACCCGCTTCTGCGCAATCGTCTTCTCCAACCCCTTGATGATCAGGTCCGCCGCCTCGTGCCACCCCATGTAGCGCAACATCATCTCGCCTGAGAGAATCACCGAGCCCGGGTTCACCTTGTCCTGGTTGGCATACTTCGGCGCGGTCCCGTGCGTCGCCTCGAAGATGGCATGCCCAGTGAGGTAGTTGATGTTGGCCCCCGGCGCGATGCCGATTCCACCCACTTGCGCCGCCAGCGCGTCCGAGATGTAGTCTCCGTTCAGGTTCATGGTGGCGATTACATCGTATTCCGCGGGGCGGGTGAGGATCTGCTGCAGGAATGCATCCGCGATCACGTCCTTCACGATCAGTCCCGACGGCAACCGGCACCACGGTCCACCGTCGATTTCCACCGCACCGAATTCCTGAACCGCCACCTCGTAGCCCCAGTCCCGGAAGCCGCCCTCGGTGTACTTCATGATGTTGCCCTTGTGGACCAGCGTCACGCTCTTCCGCCCGAGCGCCAATGCGTATTGCAGCGCCGACCGGACCAGGCGCTTGGTGCCTTCCTCTGAAATCGGCTTGATCCCGATCGAGCTCGTCCCTGGAAAACGGATCGTGGTGACGCCGAGGTCGTCGATCAGGAACCGGATCAGCCGCCTGGCTCCGTCGGTGCCGGCCTTGTACTCGATGCCGGCATAGATATCCTCCGTGTTCTCCCGGAAGATCACCATGTCTACCAGCTCGGGTTGCTTGACGGGTGAGGGCACGCCGGTAAACCAGCGCACCGGCCGCACGCAGGCGTAGAGGTCGAGCTGCTGGCGCAGTGCGACATTGAGCGAGCGGAAGCCGCCTCCTACCGGCGTCGTGAGCGGCCCCTTGATCGCCACCAGGTGATGCGCGATCGCCTTGATGGTGTCGTCGGGAAGCCAGCTGTCGAGGCGGTCCTTCGCCTTCTCGCCGGCGAAGACCTCGTACCATGCAATCTTGCGCTTGCTGCCGTATGCCTTGCCCACGGCCCCGTCGAGGACATGCTGCGAGGCGCGCCAGATGTCCGGTCCCGTGCCGTCGCCCTCGATGAAAGGCACGATCGGGTTGTCCGGCACCTTGAGCCGGCCATCAACCTGGGTGATGGTGTCGCCGCTGGTGGGCGGTGCGAATGGAGCGGAGGAAAGTGAGGAGGCATTCATGATTCACCACGGGCTGGAGGACGGAAGAGCCTCTAAAATAACCGGATCAGCGGTCGGCTGATGCGCGTCTCCGAGCAGGTCGCCCGGCGGATCGCCGCCGCCTTCAGCGCATGGCATGTCGAATTCCGGGGCATGACCCGCCGGGCTCGCGGAAGGTTTGCCCGGCGCGAATGGCAGGGTGGCCAGGAAGATGCGGCGGCGCGCCTGGCATCCTATCAGGGCTGGGTCGAGCGCCTGGTCGCGGAGCTGGGCGTGCTCCCGCCCAACCCGCGGGGTCACTGGTCGCGGGTGCGAGACGCCTTCGGCCAGGAAGTCTCCGGCTGGCCCGATGCTGACCTGGCTGCCACGTTCTTCAACTCGGTGACTCGCCGGCTCCTCGGGATCGTCGGCAGCGACTCCATCAGCGAGTTCACCGAGACGCTCCTGCCCTATGGCCCGACCATCAGTGGCCCGGCGCACCGCACCCTCCTCGCCGACACCGTCACGGAGGACCTGCTGCGTCGCATTCTCGACGGGTGCCCCGTTGGCGCCCCTTGGGAAGACCGCGATGCGGACGTCACCCGCGCCACCGCCGCCATCGTACGGCAATTGCAGGAACTGCATGGCTGGCCCGAAGCCGGCCTTCCCATCACGGCTGAAATCCTCCCGGGCATCTTCTACCGCAATAAGGGCGCGTATGTCATCGGCCGACTCCGCTCCGCTCGCGGTCTGGTCCCGCTGGTCCTGGCTCTCACCCATGAAGCCCATGGCGTGGCGCTCGATGCCGTGCTTACGAGCCCTGATGAAACGAGCGCGGTGTTCGGCTTTAGCCGTTCCTATTTTCACGCCGACCTGGAGCACCCGGCCCCGGTCATCGGGTTTCTCGCCTCGATCATGCCGGTGAAGCGCGAGGACGAGCTTTGGACCGCCATCGGCTACCACAAGCACGGGAAAACCGTCTTCTATCGCACCCTCATGCGCCACCTCGAAACACCCGATGCGCGCTTCGAGGTATCCGAGGGCGATCGTGGCATGGTCATGGCGGTCTTCACGCTGCCGTCACTCAACGTGGTGTTCAAGGTCATCAAGGATCAATTCGACCAGCCCAAGACGGTCACCCACGCCCAGGTGCGCGCGCGTTACGACCTCGTATTTGCCCACGATCGGGTCGGCCGCCTGGCCGACGCTCAGGAGTTCTATCACCTGCGGTTTGGCCGTAGCCACTTCGTGCCGGCACTGCTCGACGAGCTCGCCCGCGTCGCCAAGCGAACCGTCATGGTGGATGGTGATGACGTCATCATCCGTCACGCGTACTCCGAGCGCCGGGTCACGCCCCTCAATCTCTATCTGCGCTCGGCCACGCCTGCGGCGTCTCTCTCGGCGATCGTCGACTACGGCAACGCGGTCCGCGACCTCGCCGCCGCCAATATTTTTCCCGGCGACATGCTGCTCAAGAACTTTGGCGTGACCCGCCATGGCCGCGTGATCTTCTACGACTACGATGAGCTCTGCCTCCTCACCGACTGCCGGGTGCGGCGCCTGCCGGCCGCGGCCACCCACGAGGAGGAGATGAGCGCCGAGACGTGGTTCGCGGTACGGGAGGGCGATATTTTTCCGGAGGAGTTCCGCAACTTCTTGATGCTTCCCGGTGACCTCGGTGCCGCGTTCCTGGCACAGCACGAGGCACTTTTCGCCCCCGAGTTCTGGTGGTCCATGCAGGAACGCCAGCGCGCGGGCGAAGTGGTAGATTTCTTTCCCTATCCGGCAACCAGACGGCTCCGGATCCCGTAGTGGGTCACGATCCGCGATTCACGATTTCCAACTCCGAACCCAGAATTGCCACCTATGATCCTGTCCCTCGTCCTTCTCGCCGCCTTCCAGCAGCAGCCAGCCGCCCAGGCCGCTCCGACGGCTCCGCCGCCACCGGCCCCGCCGGCCGCGCTCGCGGCGTCGCCAATCGCCTCGCTGCAGGTCTCGCCCGGTACCCGGGTCACGATGACGGCGGGTGACACCATTCGCCTTCGCACCGTGGCCCTCGATGCCGCCGGCAAGCCGGTCGAGGGTGTTACCTACCGGTACATGCCCGCCGGCGGCCGCTTCGAGGGAAAGGTGGATACCACCGGCCTCATCGAGTCCGGCTCGACCGGTGCGCTGGGCGTGTCGGTGATCGCCTCCGTGCCAGGCACCAAGCCGGTGGTCGAGAAGGTCGACATCCGCATGGTGCCGGGTGCGGCGGCGCGGATCGACGTGGCACCGGCGGTGGGCCGGATGGTGGTGGGGCAGCGCCTTCGCATGACCGCCACCAGTTACTCCGCGGCGAGCGACCAGCGGAATGACAAGTTCACCTGGCGCAGTTCCGCGCCGGCCGTGGCGAAGGTGGGTGACGACGGCGTCATCACCGCCGTGGCGCCCGGCAAGGCCGTGATCTCGGCCCGCACCGGGAGCGTGGATCAGAAGGTCAACGTCCAGGTCATCGCGAATACGCTCGCGTCACTCGAACTCACACCGGCACGGTCGGACGCGAAGACGGGTGACGTGATCCCGTTCAAGGTGACCGCCCGCGACCGGAACGGGGCGGTGATCTCGGGACTCACGCCGACCTGGAGCTTCTCGCCCGGTAACGGCATGATGGACGCGACCGGAGCATTCGTGGGCTACGAGGCGGGCTCCTACCTGGTGACCGCGAGCTTCGGCAGCCGGAGCGTCGATGCCGCGGTAACGCTGGCGCCCCGTGACATCCGGCGTCCGCTTACGGTGGTTGGCCGCCTGCCGCGCAGCCGCTTCACCACCGAGGAAGTGTGGGTCATGCCCGACGGGAAGCATGCCT
>CAWGJN010000006.1:0-160000 GCA_963822925.1 uncultured Gemmatimonadales bacterium | reverse complement strand
AGTAGGTGAGAGTGTACAACTCAAGCCCAGGCCGGCCGCAGAGAATCGACCCAAGCGACTGTTTAGCAAAAACACAGGTGTCTGCTAAGGCATTTTCCAAGCCGACGTATAGACACTGACTCCTGCCCGGTGCCGGAAGGTTAAGGCAAGTTGTCAGCCGCAAGGCGAAGCAATGAACCGAAGCCCCGGTAAACGGCGGCCGTAACTATAACGGTCCTAAGGTAGCGAAATTCCTTGTCGGGTAAGTTCCGACCTGCACGAATGGAGTAACGACTTGGGTGCTGTCTCTTCCGTAAGCTCGGCGAAATAGCAGTATCGGTGAGGATTCCGATTACCCGCGACAGGACAAAAAGACCCCATGCACCTTTACTACAACCTGTCATTGAACGTCGGTAAAAGCTGCGTAGCATAGGTGGGAGCCGTTGATCTGTCGGTTTTGGCCGGCAGGGAGGCAACAGTGAAATACCACCCTTCTTCTACTAACGTTCTCACTCAGGCGGCAACACCGCCGAGGACCGTGACTGGTGGGTAGTTTGACTGGGGCGGTCGCCTCCTAAAAAGTACCGGAGGCGCGCAATGGTGGGCTCAGTGCGGTCGGTAATCGCACGACGAGTGTATACGCAGAAGCCCGCCTGACTGCGAGCGCGACGGCGCGAGCAGGGACGAAAGTCGGCGTAAGTGATCCGGTGATCCCGTGTGGATGGGTCATCGCTCATCGGATAAAAGGTACGCTGGGGATAACAGGCTTATCGCGCCCGAGAGTTCACATCGACGGCGCGGTTTGGCACCTCGATGTCGGCTTGTCACATCCTGGGGCTGGAGAAGGTCCCAAGGGTCCGGCTGTTCGCCGGTTAAAGTGGCACATGAGCTGGGTTCAGAACGTCGTGAGACAGTTCGGTCTGTATCCGTCGTGGGCGTGGGAGTGTTGAGGGACGTCGTCTTTAGTACGAGAGGACCGAGACGAAGCGACCGCTCGTGTACGGGCTGTCCCGCCAGGGGCAACGCCCGGTAGCGATGTCGCGCGGAGATAACCGCTGAAAGCATCTAAGTGGGAAACTCTTCCCAAGATGAACACTCCTGGGGCTTAAGCCCCCTGAAGGGCCGTGGGAGACTACCACGTTGATAGGGCGCAGATGTACGGGCCGCGAGGCCTTCAGTCGAGCGCTACTAATCGCCCGTGAAGTTTGATCTCTTCCAGTTTCCTCACATCGAAACACACCATCCGATCCGCCGATTGTAGGGCCGTCTCCGCGAGGCCCAACACATTCGGCTGGCGACTAGCGCGCAGGGGCCACACCCGTTCCCATTCCGAACACGGTAGTTAAGACCTGTAGCGCCGATGGTACTACGCTCGAGAGGGCGTGGGAGAGTAGGCCGTTGCCAGCCTCTGAAGCCCGGATCCCTAAAGGATGCCGGGCTTCTCCATTTCCACCCCCCGCGTAGTGCCTCGTGACACGACTGACTGGCGGTCCCACGGAGGCCACCGACGTCGTCCACGATGTCTTTGCGGGCCTCCCCGGCGTCGTCGGTCGCTGCAAGGCCCTGCAGTGCCTCCGGACGCCCCTTCAACTCGTCTGAAGATCCGTACACTCGGCTTTCACCATCTCCTAACCCGCTTCATGCATTGTGCGTCAGGGACTTGTTTGCCGTGCGCCGCCCTGCTGTCTGGAGAGATGCCGCCGATGCTCGCCAACGACCTCGCCGTCATTGCCCGTACCCTGCACGAGATTCCGTTCCCCAGGAAGTTCGCCGTCGAGGTCTGCGCTGACTGCAACCTCCGCTGTTCGATGTGCCACCACCCCCAGATGTGCCGTCCCAAGGGCGTCATGCCCATGGCCCTCTGGTGCCGCCTCGCCGACCAGATCGCCGCCGTCGCCCCTCGCACCGAATGCTGGTTCTCCTTCTGTGGCGAGCCCTTGCTCGAGCCCGACCTTCTCGGCCGTATGCTGCGCTACGGCAGTTGGGTCGGACTCGAGTCGCTCAACGTCAACACCAACGGGCTCCTCCTGACCGAGCCGGTGGCCGCCTCCCTCCTCGAAAGTGGCGTCGACCTCATCGTGATTGGCATCGACGGCTTCACCAAGGCCACCTACGAGGCCGCGCGCGTCGGCAGTGACCGGGACATCGTCTATGCCAACGTCGAGCGGCTCATCGCCATGCGGCGGCAGCAAGCCGACGGACCCGAGATCCAGGTGCAGTTCATCGCCATGGCCGACAATGCCCACGAGCTGCAGTCGTTCTCCGACTACTGGCTGGAACGCGGCGCCACCCTCAAGGTGCGAAACCAGCTGAGTTGGGGCGGCAAGTTCGAGACGGTCCTCTCCGTGCCGGCGGAAGATCGCATCCCGTGCCCCTGGGCCCTCACGATGATGCACGTGTTCTGGGACGGCCGGGTGCCGCGCTGCCCCGGCGACACCGAGGGCGACGAGAGTGTCGGTAATGCCTGGCACACCCCCCTCGTGGCCCTCTGGCACCGGCTCGGCGGCTATCGCGAGCTGCACCTGCAGCACCGGTTTGACGAGCTGCCACCGCGCTGCCATACCTGCAGTGACTGGATGACTGGTGCGGCCCAGCGGATCAGACCCGACCTCAAGCGGATCACCTGACCATGCGGACCTTGTACCTGTGCGGAGCGGGGAACTCGGAAGGCGTACGCCTGGCACAGCAGGTCAACGCCCGCACCGCCCGGTGGGATCGCATCGTGCTCCTCGACGATGACCCCGCCAAGCAGGGGACCTGGCGTCTCGACGTACCGGTTGTTGGGCCGGTTGATGCGCTGCATGACGCCGATCCAGCGATTTCGGAGGTTGCGAATCTGGTGGCGCGCGCTACACGCAGCCGCAGGGCCGTGCGCGACCGGATCCTTTCCACCGGCGTGCCCTTCGTGGCCCTCGTGAGCCCGGACGTGGATGTTGCGGGCGTGACCGTCGGGCGCGACGTGATCGTCTATCAGAATGCCACGCTTGGCCCCGAAGTCATCCTGGAGGACGGAGCGTGCGTCTTCATGGGTGCCGTGGTGGGGCACGAGTCGCATGTGGGCGCCTGTGCCGTCATCGCGCCCAACGCCGTCCTCAATGCACGGGTGGTGCTGGGTGAGGGTGCCTATGTGGGTTCCAACGCCTCGATCCTGCCGGAAGTCACTATCGGCGCCTGGGCCATCGTGGGCGCGGGGTCCGCTGTGATGCACGACGTGCCGGCGGGGGCGACGGCCGTCGGCGTCCCGGCGGAGGTGTATTCACGCAAGACCGAGCCCGCCGCGCCACTCGAGGTGGCCGGCACCGCCGATGCTGAGCTGGAAAGTCTGGTGTCTGGCCTCTGGTGCGAGCTGCTGGGCGCGAAGACGGTGGGGCGGGAGCAGAACTTTTTCGACCTGGGTGGGACGTCGCTGCTCGCCATCATCTGCCGTGAGCGGATCCGGCAGGCCACGGGCCGCGACGTGGCCCTCACCGACATGTTCAGCTTTCCCACCGTGCGCGCCCTCGCCTGGCACCTGAGCGGCTCCAGCACCCCCACGGACCCGTCACACGAACGCGGCCGCCTCCGCCGCGCCGCGCTTCTGCACGCCGCGCGCACACGGCGCTAACGGCGCCGCTGGTTTTTCCGCAGTTGCTTCTTCCGTAGTTGCTCCTTCAGCTATTCGATTCCTCCTCCGCTGGTTCTTCCGTCGTCGCTGTTCCTGCCCAACCACCTTTCCGCATGAAAAGAACCGGCCATGTCGCGCTCTCCAGCGCAGCGAAGGTCGGCAAGCTGTCCCTCCTCAATCGCCGCGTCGGTGCCCACCTCGCTTTCAGGTTCCTCCGCTGGCGGATCTCACCGATTCGCGCGCCGGGTCACGCCCAAGGGACGGGCAGGGTATGGGCACAGTTGAATCTTGTAGCGGTGCCAAACGCGATGGCGGACGGAGGCACGCTCGAAGTGTTGGGAACCCTCATGAAGGAACTAGCCATGTTGAAGCCTCATCGCTGGCACACCCGAGTGCTTGCCCTTGCTCTGCTTGCGGCAGCATGCAGCACGGAACAGGCAAGCCCCACCACGGACACCGGCAACGGTGCCACAGAGGAAGCCGCGCTGGCGGATGCAGCCAGTGGGGCGCGCGTGCAGCTGTCGAGTCTGCACGGCCTTCGCATCCGGCTTTACCAGTCGAGCTGTGCCACGAGCTTTGTCATCACCGAGTTCGTGCCCGTCATTGGCCCGGACGGGAACCCGGTCCTTGGGCCGGACGGCCGGCCGATTCCGGCCCGGTTCACGATCAGCATCACCGGTCCCTGCAAGCTCCGGCAATTCGGGGCGGCCTCGCTGTCGGCGATACAACAGGTCGTGTTCAACCCCGATGGAAGTCAAAGCCTCCATGGCGAGTTCCATTACACGGTGGCTTCTGGTGACATGCTGTACTCCGTCTTTGATGGGACGGGTGCCCCACCGACTGATCCGACGGCCGTGGCGTTTGAGGGATGGGAGCGGTTCACCGGCGGGACCGGGCAGTTCGCCCAGGCACGCGGCGGCGCCAAGGCGCAGGGCTCCGCCAATCTCGTGGCGGGGCAGAGTGAGTATCGGACGCTCGGTGTGATCGGGTACTAGGCAGGCGGAGCAGCGTCGGGTCATCACGGCAGGTGTACGGTGCCCGGCGCTCACTCCAAACAACTCCTTTCTCCTGGTGACTCTGATGCGTTCAGTCTCGGTTGCACCTCCGTACGTCATCGCACTGCTCCTCCTCGGTGTTGAGACACCTGCCGTCGCGCAGGCCACCGCCTCGCCGGTCCAGCAACGTATGCGTGAGCTCATGATGGCCGAGGAGCAGTACTACAGCGACCATGGCACCTGCACCACCGACCTTTCCGCAGCCGACCGAAGAAGGCGAGATCACCTGCGATCCGTGAGCGGCGACCCGGCGGTTTCCGCCATGACACAATGACGGGTGCTCCCACGATGACCCTCATGCCGTTCGTCTGCACACTCGAAGGGGAGACCATCCAATGCACGCGTTTTCGGTCAGTTTCATCGTGGCAACCGCGCTCGTCGTTGTGGGCACGCCGCTCGTCGCGCAGCAGGACTCCGTTGCCGGACCGCGATTCCGCGAGGCATTTGCGTCGCTTCCGGAAGGGCGCGACAGATCGCCGGTGTCACCGGAGACTCGCTATCGCTTCTCGTGAAGAACGGGGAGCCCACGACCATCGAGATCGCGGACGTGACGGCGGCGTGGACCAGGAAGCACAACACCGGAAAGGGCGCCCTCATCGGTGGAATTGCCGGTGTGGTCATCGGGGCCGTTCTTGGGGCGTGGCGAGCGGTTTCTGTGAAACTGGCGACTGCGCCTCCGCCGGCACCACGGCCCTGGTCGGTGGGTCGGCCCGGCGATGGGCGGCGGTTTCACCAGACATCGTCCAGCGGCCCCGCTAACTTCCCGCATGACAAGAACCGGCCACATCGCCCTCGCCGGCGCACCCAACGTCGGAAAGTCCTCACTCCTCAACCGTCTCGTCGGCGTCCACCTCGCCATCGTGAGCCCCAAGGCGCAGGCCACACGTTTGCCGGTCGTGGGACTGCGCACCGAGGGCGACGTCCAGTACATCTGGCATGACCTGCCCGGTCTGCTCGATCCCAGCTATCTGATGCAGGAACGCATGCGGGAGCTCGCCCTCGCCGCATTGCCGCGCATGGATGTCATCCTCCACCTGCATCCGGCCGCTGACGCGCCCGCACCGGCGTTCCGGGGCCTGGTCGGCCCGGACGCGAAGTTCCATGCCCCGGTCCTGGTCGTGTACACCAAGGTCGATCTGGTACACCCCGATCGCCGTCGCGAGCTGGCGCGCGAGGCGCTCGCGGTCTCCTCCGCATCGGGCGATGGGATCGAACACCTGCTCGCGCGGGTGGGGAGCCTCCTTCCAGAGGCACCATTCGAGTATGACCCCGACGACGTGGGCACCCAGCCGGTCCGCTTCTTTGTGGTCGAGTACCTTCGTGAAGCCGCGTTCGAGCTTCTTGGCGACGAACTGCCGTATTCCTTTACGGCCGAGGTCGAGGAGTTCCGCGAGGCCGCGGAGCCGGTGTACATTCGGGCATCACTGTTTGCCGAGCGCGAGTCCCAGAAGGGCATGATCATCGGGCGGAACGGCGCCATGATCAAGCAGATCGGCAGTCATGCCCGGACACGCCTCGAGGCCTTGCTGGGTCAGAAGGTGTATCTCGAGTGCCGGGTGAAAGTCGCGCCACGCTGGCGCAAGAATGAAGCGCAGCTGCAGCGCTTCGGTTTCCCTCCCGCGGATAGGAAGAAATGAGCCTGCCCAAGGAATTGCTGGACATCCTCGTCTGCCCCAAGTGCAAAGGGGCGCTCGAGTATCACGAGGGACCGCCCGAGGTGCTCGTGTGCCGTCAGTCCAGGTTGGTCTACCGGGTGGAGGACGGCATTCCTATCATGCTCATCGAGGAGGCGACACCGCTCGACGAGACGCTCTACCCGCTGCCGGCGCGGTGATCTCCAACGAGACCACGGTGCACACCGCGGGCATCCTCATCCCCTCCTTCGCATGCCTGAACAACCACTGAGCGAGGGCGCCGAACGCGTCCTGGGTGAAGCGCGTGCCGAAGCTGAGCGGCTCGGCCACGAGTTCATCGGCTCCGAGCACCTGCTTCTCGGCCTCCTGCGCTCGAGCGACCTGGCCCGGTCATCCCTCGATGCTGCCGGCATCGACCGCGAGGCCCTGACTTCCATGCTCGAGAACGGACAGAAGCGCGTGCGCGTGCGGAGCGATGCACCCCAGGCGGAAGGGGTGCCGCTGTCGTCACATGCGCGGCGCCTGCTCGAGGCGGGCGCCGCGGGTGATGGTCCACTCGAGGCGAAGCTCCTGCTTGCGGCGCTCATCGACCGGCGGGGCGCCCTCACCCGATTTCTCGGTGACAAGGGCATCGAGGCCGATGCGGTCATTGCCGAAGTGGCGACTCGCGCCGGCATGCCCGTGCCGCCTCGGCGCGAAACGCAGCCACGGCCCGAGCGCGGCACCGAGCCGGCACCGACCAAGCCGCGCCAGGAAAAGCCTCCCCGCGAAAAGCAGGAGCGGCCGACGAGGCAGGAGCGAGCCGAGCGTCCCGACCGCCAGCGCCGCGAGAAGCCGGAACGCGAGCGTCAGCCGAAGTTCGAACGAAGCATGGAGCCGGCTGCCGAGCCGGTGATCGAGCGCCGTGCCCCCTCCGTGGGGAAGCTCGCGCCGAAGCCGAAGCCGAAGGTCTCATGGTTCAGGTTGCTGCTGCTGCTCGCGGTGCCGGCGAGCATCGTGCTGAACTACCTGCACGCATCACCGATCCTGGTGTTCGTCTCGGCGTGTCTCGGCGTACTGCCGCTCGCCGGCTTCATGGGAGAGGCTACGGAGCAGATCGCGGCGCGCTCGGGCCCCACCATGGGTGGCCTGCTCAACGCGACGTTCGGCAATGCCGCCGAGCTCATCATCGCAATCGTGGCGCTGCAGGCCGGCCTGGTTGACCTGGTGAAGGCATCGATCACCGGCAGCATCCTCGGCAACCTGCTGCTCATCCTCGGCCTCTCGATCGTGGCCGGCGGGCTGAAGCAGTCGGAGCTCAAGTTCAACCGCACGAACGCAGGGATGAGCGCGGGCATGCTCGTGCTCGCCATCGTGAGCCTCGTGCTGCCGGCGCTCTTCAAGTATTCGCATCCCGAGCCGAGCGCGCGGATCGACGGGCTGCACCTCGCCGAAGGCGTGGCGATCGTGCTGCTCATCACCTACGCCGCGTCGCTGCTCTTCACGCTCAAGACGCACAAGCGGCTCATTGGCGGGGAACCGCACCTGCTCGAGGGCGAGCGGTGGAGCGTGGGTCGCGCGATCCTGGTGCTGGCCGTCGCCACGGTGGGCGTGGCGATCGAATCCGAGATCCTGGTACACGCCACCGAAGCAGTGACCGCCGATCTGGGGCTGTCGCAGATCTTCCTTGGCCTGATCATCATCCCGCTGATCGGCAATGCCGCCGAGCATGCGACTGCCGTCATGGTGGCCCGCAAGGGGCAGATCGACCTTTCGCTTCAAATCGCCCTGGGGTCGAGCACACAGATTGCACTGCTTGTCGCTCCTTTGCTCGTGTTCATCAGCCTGTTCTTCGGACACCCGATGAACCTGGTGTTCAAGCCGTTCGAGGTGGCGATCCTGTTCCTTGCCACGCTGGTGACGTCGATTGTGACGCTGGACGGTGAATCGCACTGGTTCGAGGGGGTGCAACTACTTGCAGTCTACGCGATGATTGCGGTCGCCGCCTTTTACATCTAGGTGGCGGTGCCATGGGTGGCGGCGGAGGCGGACGGTTTGACTCTCCCTTCTGTGCTGCGTAAGTTACTATCAATTATCAGTTTACGAGGCCAGTAGGGTGCGAACCAGACCCACAATACTCTTCTACGCACCCGATGGCGCCCCTGTGCCAGCGTTAGTGCGTCAGTGGGCTCAGGAGCACTCCTACCCGCTGGTCTCCCTCGCGGTCGCGGAGGAGATCGAGTCCATCGTGCTCCGAGGGCACCCGTGTGTGCTCTTTCTGGACGCTGAACGCGCCACGGAGCTGGGGCTGGGACTGGTACGTCGGCTCAAGGGTGATGCCTTTACCGCGATCGTCCCGGTGGTGGCGCTTGCCGGCGAGCATCGCAGTGATGTTGTCGGGGAGTGGTTTTCTGCGGGCACCGATGAGGTACTCACCGCATTCTTCTCGCCCGCAGAGCAGCGCGCGCGGATTGAAGCCATGCGCGCCCGCACAGAGCGCGACGTTTCGGTGCATCCCTCCACCCGGCTGCCTGGCACCACCGAGATCGAGCGCGACGTACGGCGCCGCCTCGAGACCAGTGAGGAGTTCGCGGTCTGCTACGCCGACCTCGACCACTTCAAGGAGTACAACGATCGCTACAGCTATTATGATGGCGACCGGGTCATCTACCTGCTGTCCCGGCTTCTTCACGACGTCGTCAAGGGCCTGCTTGGCGCGCGCGGTTTCGTGGGGCACATTGGGGGTGATGATTTCATCTTCATCGTGCCGGCGCACGAGATCAGCCTGGTCTGTACCGAAATACTGCACGTGTTCGATACCCTGATTCCGCTGCAGTACAGTGACCAGGACCGGCGGGCAGGGTATTTCTTCGGCAAGGACCGGCGCGGGCAACTGCACCGGGTTCCGCTCATGACGCTCTCCATCGGGATCGTCACGAACCGGAACCGGAAGTTCACCCATCCTGCGCAGGTGAGCGAGCTCGCCACCGAGATGAAGAGCTACGCCAAGACCCTGCCGGGTTCCGTATTCGTCGTTGATCGCCGCCGAGGCACGGCGGCCGAGGAGGGCGCATGAACGTCCAGTGCCCGAGCTGTTCCACCACCTTCCGTGTCGATCCCGCCAAGGTCCCGACCGGAGGTGTCCGCGCGCGCTGTTCGGTGTGCGCCGCCGTGTTCCCGGTCTCGGTCACTCCCGTGGCGGGTGCCCAGGTCGAATCGGCACCGCCGATCCGCATGGCCCCACCGCCACCACCGCCCCCGCCGCCCGCACCGATCCCCCAGGCGCCCAAGGCCGAACCGGCGCCGCCGCAGGTGCGTCACGCGCCGCCGCCTGCGCCCGCTGCCACGCCGGTGACTCCGCGGCCGATGCAAGCGGGATCGATCATCCCTCCCGCGATTCCGGGGGCCCGGCCGCCGCAGTCCAAGCCGGCAACTACGCCGCTGCCTCAACCGAAGGTCCCCCCGAGACCCGCCGCCAGCGGGCGCGCCGGTAACCCCTTCCTGTCTCAGGATCCCGCGCTCAAGGCCCGTCGACTGGCCCGGGCGCTCGTCTCCGACATGGTGGTGTACCATCCTGCCAAGCGCCGCGATGCGCTCAAGGCGGGCACCATCAAGGATTCGTTCAAGGAAGAGATCACCAAGAGCTGGGAGGAGTACGTCGAGCAAGTCGGTCGCGAGCTTGCCGACTCCACTCCGTACTTCCGGGAAGCGCTCAATGAGATCCTGGGAGATGGCAGCCCGATCTTCTGACCGCGGAAAACGGTGAACGGTGAACAGTGAACGGGAGGGGGAGCTGACGCTTCGCCTCCCGTTTGACGTTCACCCTTCACCGTTCACGCTGTTCCTGTCCACCCTGTTAACTTTCCCCCTGACTTCCACTTAGGGATACAATGTCCGACCTGACCGATCGCCTGTCCGACCTGGAGACGCGTCTCCACGAACTCCGAGGTTTCCTTTGACCTGGACAACAAGCGGGAACGTCTGAGCACGCTCGAGTCCCAGCAGGGCGACGCCGGGTTCTGGGCCAACCAGGAACGTGCGCGCACCGTGGTGCAGGAAGTGAAGCTGCTGAAGAACTGGGTCGGTCCGTTCGATGATCTCAACTCCCGCGCCAGCGAGGCGCGCGGGCTCGCCGACCTGCTCCAGGCAGAGCCGGACGCGGGCATGCAGGTGGAACTGGAGGGCGAAGTGGCTCGCCTCGATGAGGGCGTGCGCGCACTCGAACTCCAGGCGATGCTCCAGGGCCCCGACGACGGTCGCGACGCCATCCTGACGATTCATCCGGGTGCCGGCGGCACCGAATCGCAGGACTGGGCCGAGATGCTCATGCGCATGTATCACCGGTGGGCCGAGCGCCACGGGTTCACGGTGACCCTGCTCGACCTGCTTCCGGGTGAGGAGGCAGGCATCAAGTCGGTGTCACTGGAGATAAAGGGTCAGTACGCCTACGGCTACCTGAAGGCTGAAAAGGGTGTCCATCGCCTGGTGCGCATCTCGCCGTTCGACTCTCAATCGCGCCGGCACACGTCCTTCGCGTCGGTGTTCGTCTATCCTGATATCGACGACACCATCGAGATCGACTTGCGCGACGAGGACATCAAGATGGACGTCTACCGGGCGTCCGGTGCCGGCGGGCAGCACGTCAACAAGACGTCTTCGGCGGTGCGCCTCACCCACGAGCCCACCGGCATTGTGGTGGCCTGCCAGCAGGAGCGCAGCCAGGGCAAGAACAAGGCGATGGCGATGAAGATGCTCCGGGCGGCGCTCTACCAGAGGAAGCTGGAGGAGCAGGAGGCCGAGAAGGCGAAGCTCGAGGCCACCAAGACCGACAACTCGTGGGGCAACCAGATCCGTTCCTATGTGTTCCAGCCGTACACGATGGTCAACGACCATCGCACGGAGCTCAAGCTGGGTGACGTGCACCGTGTCATGGACGGCGACCTCGACGAATTCATCCAGGCGTACCTGAAGCGGTTTGGGAGCAAGGCAGCGTGACGAGCGGCACCGAACCCACGTACGTCGAGGCGGCCCGACGGGACAATCGTGCCGCGCTCGAGGCAATGGGCATAGCGCCGTACGCCTACCGTTTTGCCCGTACTCACACGGCGGCCGAAGCACTTGCGGCCTACGACCCTGCCATGGGCGATGACGGACCTGCCGCCACGGTCGCCGGCCGCCTCGTCGCTTTCCGGTCGCAGGGCAAGACCGCGTTCGCGCATGTGGAGGACGAGACCGGCCGCCTGCAGCTCTACTTTCGCCAGGATGCGCTTGGGGCAGCGTTCGACGTGGTGAAGCTCCTGGATCTCGACGATCACGTGGGCGTCAGCGGGAAGCTGTTCCGCACGCGCACCGGCGAGACCACGCTTCGGGTCGAGTCGCTGACGCTGCTGGCAAAGAGCCTGCGGCCGCTCCCGCGTGGCAAGGTGCAGCAGACCGAGGACGGTACGAAGGTCTATGGCGGTTTGGAGGACCCGGAGGTGCGCTTTCGGCAGCGCTACGCCGACCTCGCGGTCCACCCCGAGGTGCGGGAGATCTTCCGCATCCGCGCCCGCGTCATCAGCCACATCCGGCGCTTCCTGGACGCTCGCGGTTATCTCGAGGTTGAGACCCCGATCCTGCAGTCGATTTATGGCGGGGCGGCCGCGCGGCCGTTCGTCACGCAGCACAATGCCCTCGACCAGCAGCTTTTCCTGCGCATCGCCGATGAGCTCTACCTCAAACGGCTGCTCGTGGGGGGTCTGGAGCGCGTCTATGAGATCGGCCACAACTTCCGCAACGAGGGAATGGACCGGACGCACAATCCTGAGTTCACCATGGTGGAGTGGTATCAGGCGTATGCTGACTACCACGACATGATGGAGATGCTGGAGGAGCTGGTTACCGGCCTGGTGCACGAGGTGAGCGGCGGTCCCACGCTCCCCGGTGAAGGTGTCACGTACGACTTCACCGGGCCCTGGCGCCGCGTGCATTTCGTCGACGGCATCCGCGAGGCCTCCGGCGTCGACGTAATGAAAGCGGCCGAGCCCGAGATGCGTGCCGCCCTCCACAAGCAGGGCGTCGCCCGCGACGAGGCCGCGACGTGGTCAGGTGGCAAGCTGCTGGACGAGATGTTCAAGACCTTTCTCGAACCGGCGCTGGTGCAGCCCACTTTTGTGGTGGATTACCCGCGCGTGCTCTCGCCGCTCGCCAAGCCGCACCGCGGCGATCCGGCGCTCACCGAGCGGTTCGAGCTCTTCGTCGGCGGCCGCGAGATCGCCAATGCCTTCAGCGAGCTCAACGACCCCGACGACCAGCGCGCACGCTTCGAGGACCAGGTGTCCCAGCGGGCCGCCGGTGACGACGAGGCGCATGTATATGACGCCGACTACGTGCGTGCCCTGGAGTACGGCATGCCCCCCGCCGGGGGTCTCGGGCTCGGCATCGACCGCCTGGTCATGCTCCTTACCAACCAGTCCAGCATTCGCGACGTGATCCTGTTCCCGGCCATGCGACCGGAGGAGGAGGCACGCACGTCCCCGGCAACGGAGCCGGACCCGTGAGCGGCACAGCCACACGTCCACACGCCCTCGCGTCCTCACCTCCGAAGGCGTTCACCACCCCTCGCCTGGAGTGGCGCATCGCCCGCCGCTACCTGCAATCACGCCGCAAGGGACGGTTCCTGTCCCTCAACACCCTGATCGCCACCGGCGGTGTCATGGTGGGTGTGGCGGCACTCGTGGTGGTGCTCGGCGTAATGAACGGACTTCGAGACGACCTGCGGGAGCGCATCCTCGTCGCCAATCCGCACCTGCGCATTCTTACTTATGGCTCCGGCCTGCGCATCGACAACTGGAAGAAGGCGCGTGAGATCATCCTGCAGGACCCCGAGGTGATCGCCGCCGCGCCCGAGATCATTTCGCAGTCCATCCTTACGGCGGGGCGCGACTATGCGGAGGCGGTAAACATCCTTGGGTTCGAGGCCGATACCGGATCGATGGCGGTCACCACGCTCCCGGAGAAGATCATCCGCGGCGACCTGCGTTTCCAGACGACCAACGCCTCAGTAGATGGCGGCGTGATTCTCGGAGAACGGCTCGCGGACCGGTTCGGGGTGCAGGTGGGCGATGTGGTGACCCTGATTCCGCCCAAGCCACCGAAGGTGAATGCGGCTCTGGGCATCGCGGTGCCACGCCTGTGGCAGTACGAAGTGACCGGCATCTTCAACACCGGGATGTTCCAGTACGACAACCAGTTCGTGATCATGTCGCGCCCGGCGGCGCAGCAGTTCGCCGGCCTGGGCGAGGCGGTGTCGGGCATCGAGATCCGGCTCCGCGATCCCGATCGGGCGCCGGAGGTGGGGAAGCGGCTCGAGGAGAAGCTGGGGTTCCCGTTCCGCGCCCTGGACTGGCAGGACCAGAACAAGGGACTCTTCAGCGCGCTGCAGCTGGAGAAGATCGCCATGGGACTTGTGATTTTCTTCATCATGATCGTCGCCGCGTTCAACATTGTGGGCACGCTCACGATGGTGGTCACCGACAAGACGCGCGAGATCGGGATCCTGCAGGCCATGGGGGTCACGGGCCGATCCATCGGGCGGATCTTCCTGCTCCAGGGTGCGTTGATCGGTGCCGTCGGCACCTCCGTCGGGCTCGCCCTCGGCCTGATGATTGCCTACATCGTGGACCAGTCGGGCCTGGTGCGCATCGACCCGTCGGTCTACTTCATCGACCGGCTTCCGGTGCACGTGCAGCCGTTCGATGTGCTCGTGGTGATCCTTGCGAGTTTCCTCCTCGCGGTGGTTGCGACGGTGTTCCCGGCCCGGGCGGCGGCGCGGCTCACGCCTGTCGAGGCGATAAGGCACGAATGACACTCCTCGAGGCGCGCGCAGTCCGGAAGGTGTACGAAGGCGGTGACGGGCAGCCCATCGAAGTGCTGACCAGCGCCGACCTGAGCGTCACCCGGGGTGAGTTCGTTGCCATCATGGGCGCGAGCGGGGCGGGGAAGAGCACCCTGCTTCACCTTCTCGGCGCGCTGGATCGGCCTACCGGTGGCACGGTATCACTGGATGGCAGCGAGTATCATGCGCTGGGCGGTGATGAACTGGCGGCGCTTCGAAGCAGGAAGATCGGGTTCGTGTTCCAGTTCCATCACCTGTTGCGGGAATTCACCGCGCTCGAAAACGTCATGCTGCCGCAACTCATTGCAGGCACTGCCGAGGCGGCGGCCCGAGCACGATCGGAGCAGCTGCTGGCAGAGGTCGGACTCGCGGGCCGGATGACCCACGAGCCGGGACGCCTCTCCGGAGGGGAGCAGCAACGGGTGGCGGTGGCCCGGGCCCTGGCCAACGATCCGGTGCTCCTGCTGGCCGACGAGCCGTCGGGAAACCTGGATGCCCACAATGCCGATCGGCTGCATGACCTCTTCGCTGGACTGGCACGCAGCTATGAAACGGCGGTGGTGGTCGTGACCCACAATACTCTGCTGTCACAGCGCGCCGATCGGATCCTGTCGCTCGACGAGGGGCGGCTGGTTCCGGCCAGTGCGACGGGGGCGATGCCCTGATGCAGTGCGACCAGTGCAAGGAACGCGAGGCGGTCGTGCACCTCACCCAGATCGTGGATGAGCAGGTGACCACCCAGCACCTCTGTGAACGGTGCGCCGCGGAACGTGGCGTGGAGAGCTCCACCCTCCTGCCCAAGACGCCGCTCGGAAGCTTCCTCGCGGCCATGGGCAAGTCCCCGGGACCGCGCGGCACCGGAACGCGTGTGGCGTGCCCCGGGTGCGGCGCCACGCTGCAGGACTTCCGCGAGGCCGGCCGCCTGGGTTGCGGCGAGTGTTACGCCACTTTCGGAGCCGAGTTGCGCGACCTCCTGCGCCGGCTCCACGGGTCCACCACCCATGTGGGCGACCGCTACCTCGCCCCGGGCACGGTGACGAGTGAGATGCCTGCCGATGCGCTCTCCGTCACGGCAGACCCCGCGCTTGCCCTCCGTGACCAGCTGCGGGCCGCCGTCGCCGCCGAGGACTTCGAGCTTGCGGCCGAACTGCGCGACCGGCTCCGCACCTTGGAGGGTGTCGAGTGATCGACCTATCTCTGGTGCCCGATGGCGGCGTGGGTTGGCTCGATGCGAGCGGGCCAGCCAGCCACATGGTGCTTTCCACGCGCGTGCGGCTGGCCCGCAACCTCGCGGGTCGCACGTTCACCAGCCGGAACAGCGATCGTGAGCGGGAACTCGTGCTTCGCGACCTGGAGACTGCCGCCGCGGACACGCCTGCCCTGAAACAGGCGGTCCGCTTCCGCCTCGACCGGCTGGAACACGCCGACCGGCAGCTGCTGCACGAACGGCACCTCGTGAGCCGCGAACTGGCCGGTCTGGAGGCCGATGCGAGGGTCCGCACGGGTGCCAGTCTGCTGCTGCAGGGGCATCTCGGCGTCATGGTCAATGAGGAAGATCACCTGCGGCTGCAGGGGTTTTGTTCGGGGTTCAATCTGGCGGCAGTCTACGACGAGGTGAAACGTCTGGACACCGAACTGGGACAACGACTTCCCTTCGCATTTCATGCTGAATTCGGTTACCTTACCTCGTGTCCGACCAACGTCGGAACAGGCCTCCGTGCCTCGGTGCTGATTCACCTTCCGGGGCTCGTCCTGACCAAGGAAATCTCGAAGGTCCTGCAGGGCCTGGCGCAGGTCGGTCTGACCTACCGCGGGTTGTACGGCGAGGGAAGCGAGGTCGTCGGCAACTTCTTCCAGTTGTCCAACCAGACGACGCTCGGGAAGTCGGAGCACGAGCTGCTCGATCACCTCGCCAAGATGGTGCGGCAGGTGATGGCGTACGAGGATCAGGCTCGCGATGTGCTGCTCCGCAATGCGCCGACTGTCACGGAGGACAAGGTCTGGCGCGCGTTCGGGCTCCTGCGCTACGCCCGCACGATGTCCTTCGAGGAGGCCATGAACCTCCTCAGCGGTGTCCGGCTCGGCGTGGGCATGAACATCATCCCCGGCGTCGGCATGTACCCGCTCAACAAGTTGTTGATCAACACGCAGCCGGCGCACCTCGCCCAGTTGGAGGGGATGGCGCCCGGTGATCCCGATCTCCCCGCGCGCCGTGCAGCCCACGTGCGCCGGGTTCTCGAGGAAGAGGTCGGTCGGCGGCGATGAAGCGAACTAGACTCCTGGCAGGAAATTCCAGATGAACGGCTACAACTTCACGGATCGCGTTCGGAAGGTGCTGCAGATGGCCCGCGAGGAAGCGGCGCGCCTGCACCACGAGTACGTGGGCACCGAACACATCCTGCTCGGTCTCATCCGCGAGGGTGAGGGCGTGGCGGCGGCCGTGCTGCAGAACCTGAACGTCGACCTCGAGGAAATTCAGCAGAAGATCGAGGAGACCGTCAAGAAGGGTAAGGCGGCCGCAGCGGCCGGTCCCGACCTTCCGTACACATCGCGCGCCAAGAAGGTGCTCGAGCTGGCGATGACCGAAGCGCGCGAGCTCAATCACTCCTACGTGGGCACCGAGCACCTGTTGCTCGGTCTGCTGCGCGAGGAGAAGGGCATCGCCGCGCAGGTCCTCACCGACGCCGGGGTCAACCTGGAGCAGTCGCGCGCCGAGACGCTGCGGCTCCTCGGAAGCGACATGCCCGCGAGCCAGCCGGCCACGGCGCAGGCCGCGGCCGCATCACCCAAGTCGGAGAAGAAGTCCAAGACACCGGCGCTCGATCACTTCTGCCGTGACCTCACCCAGCTTGCGGCCGAGGGCCAGCTCGATCCCACCATCGGGCGGGCCAAGGAAATCGAGCGGGTCATGGAGATCCTGGCGCGTCGCAAGAAGAACAACCCGGTGCTCATCGGTGAGCCGGGCGTGGGCAAGACGGCGATCGTCGAGGGCCTGGCCCTCATGATCGCGAATGCGCTCTGCCCCGACGTCCTGCGCGACCACCGCGTCCTGTCACTCGACATGGCGGCGGTCATCGCCGGCACCAAGTATCGCGGCCAGTTCGAGGAGCGCCTCAAGGCCGTCATGAACGAGATCGCGCAGAACAAGAACATCATCCTGTTCATCGACGAGCTGCACACGCTCGTGGGTGCCGGGGCGGCGGAGGGCGCGATTGATGCGTCCAACATGCTGAAGCCCGCACTGGCCCGCGGCGAGCTGCAGTGCGTCGGTGCGTCCACGCTCAACGAGTACCGCAAGTACATCGAGAAGGATGGCGCGCTCGAACGGCGCTTCCAGACCGTCGTCGTCGAGCCGCCATCGATACCGGAGACGGTGGAAATCCTGCGCGGCCTGCGCAAGAAGTACGAGGACCATCACCGGGTCAGCATCCCGGATGCCACGCTCGTCGCGGCGGCGGAGCTGTCCGAGCGCTACATCACCGACCGGTTCCTGCCCGACAAGGCCATCGACGTCATCGACGAGGCCGGCGCGCGCGCCCGCCTCGCGTCGCAGGTGCCTCCGGCCGAGGTGTCGGAGCTCAAGGCGCAGCTGGAGAAGGTGAACGTGCAGAAGGAAGAGGCGGTCCGCGACCAGAACTTCGAGCGCGCCGCCGCGCTCCGGGACCAGGAGCGCGACCTGCAGAACCAGATCCGGCTCAAGCAGGAGGAGTGGGAGCGCGAGCGGCAGACCCGCCGCCCGGTCATCGATGAGGAGAACATCGCCTTCATCGTGTCCCGGTGGACCGGTATTCCCGTCACCCGTCTGCAGGAGGCGGAAGCTACCCGCCTGCTCCGCATGGAGGACGAGCTGCACGCATCCGTGGTTGGCCAGGACGAGGCCATCAAGGCCGTCTCCCGCGCCATCCGGCGCTCCCGCGCGGGGCTCAAGGACCCGAAGCGGCCCATCGGGTCGTTCATCTTCAGCGGGCCCACCGGTGTGGGCAAGACGGAACTCGCCCGTTCGCTGGCCAAGTTCCTGTTCGCCGATCCGTCCGCGCTCATCCGCGTGGACATGTCGGAGTACATGGAAAAATTCTCGGTGTCCCGCCTCATCGGCGCGCCGCCGGGCTACGTGGGCTACGAAGACTCGGGCACGCTCACCAAGACCGTGCGCCGGAAGCCGTATTCGGTGGTCCTTCTCGACGAAATCGAGAAGGCGCATCCCGACGTGTTCAACATCCTGCTCCAGGTGCTCGATGAGGGACACCTCACCGACAACTACGGCCGGCTGATCGACTTCAAGAACACCGTCGTCATCATGACGTCGAACGTTGGCGCGCGCGACATCATGCAGAATCGGTCGCTCGGCTTCCACGGGGGCTCGGCCGGCGCGAGCTTCGAGCGGATGCAGGAAACCGTCCGCGATGAAATGCAGAAGACCTTCAATCCCGAGTTCCTCAACCGGCTGGACGACGTGATCGTCTTCCACCCGCTCGAGAAGGAGCACATCGCGGAGATCGTCAAGATCCTGATGCGCGAGGTCCAGCGCCGACTGGGCGACGAGGTCCGCCTCACCCAGGCTGCCCTCGACTTTCTGGTCGAGCGCGGCTTCGACAAGAACTACGGTGCGCGGCCGCTACGCCGCTCCATTCAGCGCTACATCGAGGACCCGCTCAGCGAGCGGATCCTCCTTGGTGAACTCGGTCGCGGCGACGAGATCGAGGTCGACGTGGCCCCCGAGGGCGACAAACTCGCCTTCCGCGCCCTTACGGGCTCGGGCAGCCAGGCTTGACGCAGCCCCGGCGGCGTCCCCTCGGGGGCGCCGCCGTCTGTCTGTCGCGGATGCGCCGGTTCCTCCTCCTGATGGTGTGGCCGCTGCTCGCGTGGGCGGCAACGCCGCTCACCGCGCAGCAGGTTCCCGGCGCCCCGCCGGCGCAGCCCCCGCCCATCGACAGCTTCGAGGTGGTGGGCGCCTCGCGTGTCCCTGCTCCATTCATCATCTCGGCCACGGGCCTGGTATTGGGCCAGCGGCCCAGCCCGCGCGACATCCAGAAGGCCATTGCGGCCGTGTACCGCTCCGGCGGCTTCGACGACGTGAAGATCGACGCCCGCCTCGAGAACGGAAAGAACATCCTCGTCATCACCGTGGTCGAGCGCCCCCTCCTCGCCAGCTGGACGGTCGTGGGCGCCAGCAAGATTCCCGTCGGCACCGTCCGCGACCAGGTCAAGCTGCTCGTCAATCGCCCGGTGGACCGGGTGGCCATCGCCCACGGCCAGTTCGCCATCGACTCGCTCTATCGCAACCGCGGCTACTACTCCGCGAGCGTGACGGTGCAGGCCATCACAGCCTATGATGGCCGCGTCGACGTCACGTATACCATCGTCGAAGGCGAGCGCGTGGCGGTGGCGATGGTCGAGATCGAGGGAGAGAAGGGCGCCTACAAGGACGGCGACATCATCAAGCACATGGCCACCCAGCCCGAAGGATTCTGGTGGTGGCAGAAGGGTGCGTACGACGAGGACGTGCTGGAGGGTGACATTCGCGAACGCCTGCCGGCCTGGTACGCCTCCAAGGGATACATCGACTTCCAGGTGGTGGACGACAGTCTCATCCCCGACGTGAAGCGCGCCAAGGCCACGCTCCGGCTCACCGTCGATGAAGGGCTGCTCTACAGCGTGGGTACCTTCGACATGATCGGCAACCGGCAGTATTCCACCGACGAACTGATGCAGTACTACCCCTTCGGACCGGTGGCGCCGGGCGGTGCGCCCAAGTTCAAGATGCCCTTCAATCGTACGGCGTGGGAGAAGGCCACCGAGGGGATCCAGAACCTTTACGCCAACACCGGCTACATCTACGCCCAGGTGGTGCCCGAGGAAATCCGGAGGACGGGTCCCGACGGGCAGCCGGTGGTCGACCTGCGCTGGAACATTCGCGAGGGGAACGTCGTAACCGTCAACAAGATCAATATTGTCGGCAACGACGTTACCCATGAGCGAGTCATCCGCGAGGCGATCGTCCTGTACCCGGGGCAGGTGTTCAGTCGTGAGGCGCTCATCCGCTCCTGGCAGAACATCGCCAACCTCGGGTTTTTCCAGCAGCCGATGCCCGCGCCAGATGTCGTGCCCTCCGAGACCCATACGGAGGTGGACATCACCTTCCGGGTGGAGGAGAAGCACACCGGCAACATCAACTTCGGAGCGTCGCTGGGGCAGGGCACCGGTATCGGTGGGTTCATCGGCCTCGAGGAGCCCAACCTCTTCGGCCAGGGCAAGCGGGGCAAACTGCAGTGGCAGTTCGGCCGGAACATTCAGGACCTGAACCTGTCCTACACCGATCCCAACATCCGCGAAACCCGGGTATCGGGTACGCTTTCGGTTTTCGACACGCGCTCCCGATATGTGGTCGGCGACCTCGGAAGGAGGACGCAGGCCGGCGGGCTCATCCAGTTCGGCTTCCCGCTCCTCGGTGCCCGGTACACGCGGCTGTTCCTGAACTACGGTCTGCAGAAGATCTCCTACACCGGCGGGTCGATCACCCTCCGGGCCCGGTACAGCTGCATCTCGTGCACCAGATCCACCCTTGGTGCGTCCATTGTAAAGGACACCCGCGTGGGACTCCCCTTTGCGACCGGGGGCACGTACCTCAACTTCTCCGGCGAGTTGAACGGAGGAATCCTGGGCGGCACCGGTAACTTCCAGAAGTTCGACGTGGAGGCCCGATTCTATGCTCCCCTGGGGGTCCTCGGCGGCAACCCGGCCCAGCTGGGGAGCGGTGTACAGCTGGTGCTCGCGTTCGCCGCGCGTTCTGGTTTCATTTTCGGCGATGCCGGCCCGTTCTTCACGGAGCTGTACTCCATGGGCGGCGTGCAGTTCGGTATTCCGTTGCGCGGGTATCCGGAGTTCTCGATTACTCCCAACGGATATGACCCGCTGGCGGCAACCAATCGCGCCAGCCCGAATGCCTTCGGCAAGTCGGCCGCGGCATTCAACCTGTCACTCGGCGCGCGCGTGAGCCAGTTCCTCTACGTGAGCCTGTTTGCCGATGCGGGCAATAACTACCGGAGCGCGGCCCAATGGGATCCGACCCGGCTCATGCGCGGTGCCGGCTTCGGTGTGGCCGTGGTATCGCCCCTTGGCCCGATCGGGATCGATCTCGGATACGGGTTTGACCGGACCAATCTGTTGCTTCAGCCCGATCCAGGCTGGCAGCTCCATTTCCGGCTCGGCAACTTCTTTTAGCAGCGGTAAACCTTCTCACTCAGGAGCATGACATGCGGTTCGCAGGTGTGGTGATGCGCGGCATTGGGGCGCTGGTGGCGGTGGCGATGGCGGTGGCCCCCGTTCAGGCACAGGCGAAGCCGGCCACGAAGCCGGCCCCAGCAGCCCCGGCCCCAGCCCCGTCCGGCGCGACGAAGCTCGCCTTCGTAAACGCGCGCCGGATTCTCCAGTCCACCCCGGGCTGGACCACGGCGGAGCAGACCTTCACCAAGGAGAGTGAGGGCTACCGCGCCGAGCTGCAGAAGCTCCAGGCAACGCTCGACTCGATGGCATCGGAGTATGAGCAGCAGTCGGTGGTGCTGAGCCCCACCCAGCGTCAGGCCAAGCGCACCGAGCTCGAGACCAAGCGCACGGCACTCGAGACCCGCGCCCAGGAGTTGCAGCAGAAGGCGCAGCAGCGTGAATCGGAGCTGCTCGCTCCCCTGCAGCAGAAGGTGAACGCCGTCATCGAATCGATGCGCTCGGAAGGAGGCTATGCGTTCATCTTCGACGTGAGTGCGCAGGCGGGCAACATCGTGGCGGCCGACCGGTCCCTGGACCTCACCGACCGGGTGATCGAGAAGCTCAAGGCCACCAACTGACCCACGTGGCGAGCACCGGGCTCACCGCGCAGGCGGTCGCCGACATCGTCGGCGGCCGCCTGCTTGGCAATGGATCGGTGCTGATCCGGTCCGTCGCGTCGCTCGAGCGCGCCGGACCGGAGGACCTGTCGCTGGTCGTGTCGGCTGCATACCGGACCGAGTTGAAGAACTCTCACGCAGGCGTCGTGTTGGTCGCGGAGGATCTTGCCACCGAAGTGGCAGGCCTATCGACAGCCATCGTGGTGCGGGATCCCGGCCGCGCCCTGGCGACCGTCGTCGCCACCCTGTATCCCGAACCCGTGCCCTCGCCCGGCGTCGATCCCACCGCGCAGATTGGCGCCGGGGCCGACCTTGCCGGGGACGTATCCATCGGGCCCTATGTCGTGCTTGGCGCTCGCGTGCGCATCGGCGCGCGTACCCGGCTCGACCCGGGAGTCGTGGTCGACGATGATACGGTCATCGGTACGGACTGCCGCTTCGGGTCGCACGTGGTGTGCGGACCCCGGTTGCAGATTGGTTCCCGCGTTGTGGTGAAGGCGGGCGCCGTGCTGGGCGGCACCGGTTTCGGGTTCCACAGCAGTGCCGAGGGACATCAGCGCATCCCCCACGTGGGAAGTCTCGTCATCGCGGACGACGTGGAGATCGGTTCGTTGACCACGATCGATCGTGGCAGCATCGATGATACTGTCATCGAGCGGGGTACGAAGCTCGACAACCTGGTGCATGTCGGGCACAACGTGCGCATAGGAGAGCACTGCATTCTGGCCGGCGGCGTGCTGGTGGGCGGGAGCTCCCGGCTGGGGCGCTTTGTCATCATCGGCGGGGGTGCCGGTATCGGCGACCATGTGGTGATAGGCGATGGTGCGCGCATCGGGGCCGGCACGGGCGTGTTCCGTGACGTGCCCCCGGGATCGACCATGAGCGGGTACGTGGCGCGAAACCACCGCGAGACGCTGCGGGTCCAGGCGGCCTCCGTGCGCCTGCCCGCCATCATTGCGGACCTCGAGCGACTGGTCGCGGAGCGTCGCGAGGATGCCTAGGCGCACCCTCGCCAGGGAGGCGACGCTCACGGGCGTTGCGCTCCACTCGGGCGTCACCAGCAGCGTCGTGTGCCGTCCCGCGCCGTCGGGGCAAGGCATCACCTTCGCGCAGCGGGATGGCAAGTCCTCCGCCGTTCCCGCGCGGCCCCACCGGGTCGGCGCCACCGAACGGCGTACGGGCCTGGGCGAGGGCGATGAAGCGATCTACACGGTGGAGCACCTCCTGGCGGCGGCGTTCGCGCTGGGTCTCGACGACATCGCGGTGGAGGTGGACGGCCCCGAGCTCCCGATCCTCGACGGCTCGTTCGAGCCCTGGCTGGATGCGCTGGCGTCGGCCGGTGTGGTGGAGCTCCCTGGTATCCCGCTGTCCTGGCGCGTGCGGCGGGGCTTTGTCCTGACCGAGGGCGGTGCATCTTACCGGGTGCTGCCGGCAGATGAGTTCCGGCTGACGGTAAGCGTCGAGTGGGACCACCCCGTCATCGGTCGGCAGACGGGCGAGTGGACCGTGGACGCCGAAACGTTCGGGCGGGAGATCGCCGGGGCTCGCACCTTCGGGTTTGAGCGTGAGGTCGCCGAGCTCCGGTCGCGCGGGTTTGCCCTGGGAGGGGCCGTCGAGAACGTCATCCTGCTCTCCGACGACGGCGTAGTGGGCACCACCCTGCGCTGGCCCGACGAGTTCGTGCGCCACAAGGCAGGCGATGTCATCGGCGATATCGCGTTGATCGGTGGGCGGCTCCAGGCGCACATCATCGCCGAGCGGCCCAGTCATCAGGGGAATGTGGCGCTGGCTCAGCGCCTGATTCGTACGGCGGAACGTCAGGGAGGGCACGTGCTCGAGATCAGCCAGATCATGGAGATCCTGCCGCACCGGTACCCGTTTCTCCTCGTCGATCGCATCATCGACGTGGAGGAGCAGCGCCGCGTGGTGGGCATCAAGAACGTGACCATCAACGAGCCCTTCTTCCAGGGGCACTTTCCCGGCCACCCGATCATGCCCGGTGTGCTCATCGTCGAGGCGCTGGCCCAGACCGGCTGCGTCCTGCTGATGGACAAGCAGATCGACCCGGCGAAGCACATCGCGTATTTCATGGCGCTCGACAACGTGAAGTTCCGGCGCCCGGTCGTCCCCGGCGACCAGCTGCGGCTCGAGGTGACGCTCATGCAGGGCAGAGGCCGGACCTGGCGACTCAAGGGCGAGGCTTACGTCGACGGCCAGCTGGCGACCGAGGCGGAGATGCTCGCGCGCGTGGTCGACCGGTGAGCGCAACCCGCATCCATCCCACAGCGATCATCGATCCCGGCGCGGAGCTCGGTGTCGGGGTCGAGGTCGGGCCCTGGGTGCTGGTCGGTCCCGGCGTGGAGGTTGGCGACAACTGCGTTCTGGGGCCTCGCGTCACATTGCAGCAGCAAGTCCGTCTCGCCTCGGGAGTTCGCATTGGTGAGGGCACCCTGGTCGGCGGTGATCCGCAGGATACCAAGTATCGCGGCGAGGAAACGTGGGCGGAGATCGGTGCCGATACCTCCATCCGGGAGTACTGCACGATCAACCGCGGCACCACCGCCACGGGGCGTACAGTAGTCGGGGCGGGGTGCTTCCTGATGACCTACGTGCATGTGGCCCACGACTGCCGGCTCGGCGACCACGTGGTGATCGCCAACGCGACGCAGATGGCCGGGCATGTCACCGTGCAGGATCACGCGATCATCAGCGGCCTCAACGGCATCCATCAGTTCGTCACCATCGGGGAGTACTCCTTCATCGGCGGCGGTTCGCGCGGTCAATCAGGATGTCCCGCCCTTCACCAAGGCGGTCGGCAGCCCGATCGAGCTCTACGGCCTCAACACCATCGGCTTGCAGCGCGCCGGCGTCAGTGCCGAGGTAGTCACGAGCCTCAAACGTGCCTATCGTATCGTGTTCAACTCCGACCTGAGCCTCAGCCGTGCCATTGCGCGAGCGCGGGAAGAAGTGCCCCCGCTGCCGGAAGTGGAGCGATTCCTCTCTTTCGTGGAGTCCTCCGGTCGAGGGGTGCCCGCGTGATTTCCGCGCTCCCCATCGGCGTCATCGGTGTGGGCGCGCTTGGCCGGCACCACGCCCGCCATCTCGCGGCGTCACCGGAGGCGCTGCTCGTCGGTGTATACGACACCGACCGGGCGCGGGCCCGGGAGGTCGGGGCGGCATGTGGCTGTCGGGCGTTCGACGACCTCGACGAGATGCTGGGACTGGTGCGTGCCGTCACGGTGGCGGTCCCCACTCAGCATCACGCGGAGGTCGGCCTGCGGGTGCTGCGCCGGGGTGTTCCCATGCTGATGGAGAAGCCTCTTGCGGTCACGGTGGCGGAGGCGGATGAACTGATCGCCGAGGCTGCGCGCCGGGATGTGCAGCTGCAGGTGGGCCACATCGAGCGTTTCAATCAGGCGCTCCGTGCCGCGGAGCCCCTGCTGCACCATCCGCTGTACCTCGAGAGCCAGCGCCTGGCATCGTTCCAGCCACGCGGCACCGACGTCGCGGTGGTGCTCGACCTGATGATTCACGACCTTGACCTCATCCTGCACCTGACCGGCGGGGCCGAGGCGATCGACGTGCGCGCCTCGGGGGTAGCGGTGCTGTCGCCCCATCTCGACATGGCCAACGCGCGCGTGGAGTTCCAGGGTGGCGTCGTGGCCAACGTCACGGCGTCCCGGGTGGCGCGCGATCGCGTGCGGCGGCTCCGGATCTTCCAGGCCAACGGGTACCTGTCACTCGACCTCGCCACCGGGCGCGGGGACTTCATGCGCCTGCGCGACGGGTGGCGGCCCGGCGTCGCGCAGGAGCTG
This sequence comes from uncultured Gemmatimonadales bacterium, assembly GCA_963822925.1. GTDB lineage: Bacteria > Gemmatimonadota > Gemmatimonadetes > Gemmatimonadales > GWC2-71-9 > JAGGAG01. Next base: position 134,178 of record CAWGJN010000006.1, on the reverse strand, counting down.
TCCGACATCGTGGAGTTCATTCCGCTCAACGCGCCCGAGGCCGATGCACTCTCGCTCGAGTTGCACAGTTTCATTCATGCCGTGCGCGGTGACCGCGAGGCGGTCATCACCGGGGAGGAGGGCAGGGCGGCGCTGGCGCTGGCACTCCGGGTCACTGATGCGGTCACCACGACGCCCCTGTCCCTGCTCAGCGGAAGATGAACCGGCCCACCGCCCGCGTCTTCCTTTCCGCGGGCGAGCCGTCCGGCGATCTTCACGGGGCGGCGGTAGTAAGGGCCCTGCGGCGGCGGATGCCGGCCGCCGCGCTTGACGCGTTCGGCGGACCGCGCATGGCCGAAGCCGGCGCGAACGTACGGTTTTCCATGGAGGGCTTCGCCGCCTTTGGCATGGTGGAGATCGTCGAGAAGGTGCCCGCCCATTACCGGCTCCTGCGCCGGATGGAACGCGCGTTTGCTGGTTCCGGTTACGATCTCGTGATTCTCATCGACTATCCCGGTTTTCACCTGCATGTCGCCGAGGCCGCGCGCCGTGCCGGCATTCCGGTGCTCTACTACATCGCACCGCAGCTCTGGGCCTGGCGGCCCCAGCGCGCGCGCCGGCTGGCCGCCGCGGTAGACCGGCTCGCGGTGATCCTGCCCTTCGAAGAGGCTTTCTTCCGCGATGTAGGCGTGAAGGCGGAGTACGTAGGCCATCCGCTGCTCGATCGGGGGGCGCCACCGTCGCGTTCGTCGGCCCGCGAGTCCCTGGGCATTCCGGCGGGCGAGCGGGTGCTGGCGCTGTTTCCGGGGAGCCGGTCCGGCGAGATCCGCCGGCTCTGGCCCTCCTTCCGTGATGCCGCGTTTACGCTGCTCGATCGCCGTCTGGCCTCACGGGTCATTGTCGCGGCCACCGAGCAGGGAGAGTATCCCGGCGCCGACGCGCTTGCGCTCGTGCGCGGTGCGTCCCTCACGGTGGCGGCCGCGGCCGACGCGGCGATCGTGAAGTCAGGCACGTCGACCCTGGAGGCGGCCCTCGCCGACACACCGATGATCGTGCCGTACAGGGTCAACCCGCTCACCGCCTTCCTGACGCGGCGCCTGGTGACCGTGGAATGGGTGAGTCTCGTCAACCTGGTAGCCGGACGCGAGGTCGTGCCCGAGATCCTCCAGGATGACGTCACGGTCGCCCGACTGGCCGACACGATTGCACCCTTGCTGGATCCGGCGCACCCGGCCACGGTGGCTCAGCGAGAAGGCCTGGCCCTGGTGCGCACACGCCTCGGAACACCTGGCGCGGCGGATCGCGTCGCCGACATGGCTACTGCCTTGCTCGCCGCATGAAGATCCGCCTCACACCGGGACAGGTGCGTGCCGTGGCCCGGCCAGTCATCTCGATCCTGGCCTGCACGTGGCGCTTCGAGTTACCGGCGCAGTCCGACCTGGCCGACGCGGTGCGGGCGGGACGGTCCGCAGTGGTCGTGGCGTGCTGGCACGAGGAACTCCTGCCGCTGCTGTGGCACGGGCGGGGATTCGGGATGGGTGTGGTGGTGAGCGGCTCGCGCGACGGCGAGTACGCCGCGCGGCTCGCGGAGGGTTTTGGCTACAAGCCGCTCCGCGGCTCGAGCAGCCGCCGGGGGGCGCGCGTGCTGCTGGAGGCCGTGCGCGAGTTGCAGGCGGGCACCAGCGTCACGTTCACCCCGGACGGTCCAAGGGGCCCGCGCCGGGTGTTCAAGCCCGGAGCTGCCCTTGCAGCCCAGCATGCGGGGGTGCCACTCGTGCCCGTCCGCGCCACGCCGCTGCAGGCCTGGCGCCTCCGTTCCTGGGACCGCTTTGCCATTCCCAAGCCTGGTGCGCTGGTCCGGGTCGCCTACGGTGAGCCGATCCAGGTGGGACCTGGATCGGAGGGCGTTTCGGAGGCCTCCGCAGTGGCCGAGCGGGCACTGAACCTGCTAGGAGCAGCTGCGTGATCGGGGGACGGCGGGGTGATACCCACAGGTTCCTGCGCTGGCTCTGGACCAGTCGGCGTCCGGAGGCCCGTCTGGCCCGAGTCCCACTCATTCCGGCTTCAGCACTCTGGCGGGCCGGGATGAAGCTCCGTGAATCCGCGTACCGCCGCGGATGGGCCACCACTCACGACTTGCCGCTTCCCACCGTGTCGGTGGGCAACTTGACGGTGGGTGGCTCGGGCAAGACGCCCATCGCCATCTGGATTGCGCGACACTATGCCGCGCAGGGCCTGCGACCCGGGATTCTCCTCCGCGGCTACGGCGGCGACGAGACCCTGGTACACCGGCGTTCCGTGCCTGAGGCGATCGTGGTGGCGAATGCCGACCGGGTCGCAGGCGCCGAGGCGGCCCTGGCGCAGGGCGCCCAGGTGCTCGTGCTCGACGATGCCTACCAGCGGCTCGACGTCCGCCGCGACCTCAACCTGGCGGTCGTGGCTGCGGAAACGACCCGCGCCGTGCGCTGGGCGGTGCCCGCAGGACCGTGGCGGGAAGGGGTGGAAGCCCTCGACCGGGCCGACGCGTTGATCATTACGCGGAAGCGTGCCACGCCCGAGGCGGCCGAGACCCTCGCCGACGAGCTGTCGGGTCGAGTAGCGGGGCCGGTTGCGATTGCGCACCTTGGGCTGCGGCACCTCGAGGGACTCGTGTCGGGCCGCCGGGTGGCCGCGAGCGAACTATCGGGGCGCCGGGTAGTGGCCGCCGCCGGCATTGCCGATCCGGATGCGTTCGTGGCCCAGGTCAAGTCGGCAGGTGCGCAGGTACAGGTGGCCACCTGGAAGGACCATCATGACTACCGCGACGAGGATCTTGCGTGGCTTGCGCACGCCGCGCGTCGGGCGGATCACGTGGTTATGACGGAGAAGGACGCGGTGAAGCTGCGTGATCGCTGGCCGGCCAGCGTGCCGGAACCGCTCGTCGCCGTGCTCGGCCTCGAGTGGGAGCGCGCCGGCGATCGCATCGTGGCCGCGCTCGAGGCCGTCGTCAACAGTGTGGATCGCCTTTAACCCAGGCCGTGCGCTGCGGCGCCGGAGAACTCCATGACCAGCATCGCCACCCATCGGGGCCAGCCCATCATCTCGCCGGACAAGGACCGCTTCCTCGCGGAGGAAAATCCCTTCGAGGCGATGATGTCCCGGTTCGACTATGCCGCCCAGCGCCTCAGTCTCGATCCCGGCCTGTACAAGGTGCTGCGGCATCCGGAAAAACAGATCATCGTCGCCGTGCCGGTACACCGCGACAACGGCGAGGTCGAGGTGTACACCGGCTATCGCGTCATCCACAATTCGTCACGCGGACCCGCCAAGGGCGGCATCCGCTTCGACATGAACGTGTCGCTGGACGAGGTGAAGGCGCTGGCGGCGTGGATGACCTGGAAATGCGCGGTGGTGAATATTCCCTTTGGTGGCGCCAAGGGCGGCGTCATCTGCGACCCCTCCCACATGTCGATGCCCGAGCTGGAACGCCTCACCCGCCGCTATACCTCCGCGATCATCGACACACTCGGTCCCGACTCGGACGTTCCCGCGCCCGATGTGAACACCAATGAGCGCGTGATGGCGTGGGTCATGGACACATACTCCATGCACAAGCGGCACACCGTGACCGCCGTCGTCACCGGCAAGCCCATCGAGATGGGCGGCTCCCTCGGGCGGCGTGAGGCCACCGGCCGCGGGTGCACGATCGTCACCCTCAAGGCGCTGACCCGGCTCGGCCTGCCCGTCAAGGGTGCACGCGTCGCGGTACAGGGCTTCGGCAATGTCGGATCCATCACCGCGCAGCTGCTGCAGCAGGCTGGTTGCACCATTGTGGCGGTCAGCGATAAGACCGGCGGCATCTGGAACGCGAAAGGCCTCGACATCGACGATGTGCTCGCGCATGTGCGCAATGGCAAGTTCCTCACCGGTTATCCCAAGGGCGAGGGGATTACCAACGCGGAGCTGCTGACCGTCGACTGCGAAGTGCTGGTCCCAGCTGCCCTCGAGAACGTCATTACGAGCAAGAACGCCGCGAGTATCAAGGCGAAGGTCATCTGCGAAGGGGCAAACGGGCCCACCACCGCGAACGCCGACAAGATCCTCGAGGAGAAAGGTGTCTTCGTCATTCCCGACATCCTCGCCAATGCGGGAGGCGTCACCGTGAGCTACTTCGAATGGGTCCAGGACCGCGGCGGCTATTTCTGGGACGAGGAAACGGTGAACCAGCGGCTGGAGAAGATCATGGTCCGCTCGTTCGACGAGGTCGCGGCCATGTCGGACACGCACGCCCTCAACATGCGGACCGGGGCGTACATGCTGGCGATCGAGCGGGTCGCCGCGGTACACCGGCTGCGAGGCATGTATGCTTAACGGGTGAAGCTCACCCTCGTCGCCGTCGGCCGTCTCCGGCCGGAATACCGGGCCCTCGCCGATGACTACACGGCGAGGGTCGCGCGCTTCATGGACCTCACCGAGGTCGAGGTACGCGAGGCGTCTCGCGCGCCATCCCCGGCGGTGCAGCTCAAGGAGGAGGCAAGCCGGCTGCGCGAGAAGCTGCCGGCGGGCAACCGTCTCGTGGTGCTCGACCGTGTGGGGAAAGGCCTCACCAGCGAGGCCCTGGCCGGGGAGCTCGATCGCTGGCGCACCGCCGCCCGCCCCGTAAGCCTGCTGATCGGGGGATCGAACGGCCTCGCCGCTGACCTGGTGCAGTCCGCGGATCTCGCCTGGAGCCTGGGTCCGCTAACTTTGCCGCACGAACTGGCGCGGGTGGTGGTGCTGGAGCAGGTATACCGGGCGTGGACGATTCTCCGTGGCGAGCCCTATCACAAATGAGCGGCAGGCGGCAGCCCATTGAAGAATCCGAATGACTGAATGGTTTCAATCCTGGTTCAACGATGATTACCTGCTGCTTTATCCTCACCGCAATGCGGCAGAGGCGGAGCAGCTGGTCTCGCTCATCGGGCGCTTCACGGGGTGGACCGGAGGCTGGCGCGTGCTCGACGTCGGGTGCGGGCCCGGGCGTCATGCCGCGGCCCTCGAAGGCGTGGGGCTGCGACCCATCGGGCTGGACCTCTCGAGTGTGCTGTTGCGGCGGGCGCGCGAGGTGACGTCGGCACCGCTGGTGCGCGCCGACATGCGACGCCTGCCGATCCGCCCGCACTCGATGGATGCCTGCCTCAGTCTTTTCACCAGTTTCGGCTACTTCGAGAGCGACGTCGAGCATGCGCAGACCCTCGCGGGGATGGCGTCCACCCTGCGACCCGGCGGGTGGCTTGTCCTCGACTTCCTCAACGCGGCGCAGGTGCTGTCGCACGTGGCGGCGCAGGCGGGACCGTTTCTGCCCGGGGAGCGGGGAAGCCGCCTGCGCAAATACCTTTCGCCCGACCAGCTGTACGTGATCAAGGAGATTCATCTGGCGGATGGCCGGCAGTTCAGCGAGCGGGTGCGACTGTACCACGCGGCAGAGCTCGAGGCAATGCTCGCTGCCGCGGGCGTCGTGATCGAACAGCGATTCGGCGACTACCAGGGTGCGCGATGTATCGATGGAGCACCGCGCGCGCTGCTGATCGGACGCGCGGCGTGACCTTCCAGCTCGTTACGACGCCCTTGCGCCCGCACGTGCCGATGCCCTCGCCGCGCGCCGGAGGCGTGGACCCGCGCCTGCTCGATTCGGCGGTGCGCCCGGCAGGACAGCCGGATCCGCGCTCGCGCCTTCTCGAACCGAATGCGCTGGTCGTGACCACCGGCCAGCAACCGGGCCTCTTCACCGGGCCGCTCTACACCATCTACAAGGCGATCTCCGTGGCGGCACTGGCCCGGCGGCTCGAGGCGGAGTGGCGGCGGCCCGTGGTGCCCGTGTTCTGGCTCGCGACGGACGACCACGACTTCGCCGAGGCGAATCGTGCGGCGTGGCCGGCGGCCGACGGCAGCATACGGCACGTGACGCTGCGCGAGCGCGCGGCTGACGCGGTCATGGCCCCGATGTATCGCGAGCCACTCGGCACCGACATTCTCGCGGCGCTCGCCGCGCTCAGGGCCGACCTGCCGGGCGACGGCTTCGCCGACGAAACGATGGCGTGGCTGGAGCGACACTATCGCCCGGAGGTCACGGTGGGTGGTGCCTATGCTGGGGCACTCGCGGAACTGGTGGCCCCGCTCGGCGTGGTCTGCATGGATGCGGGATGCTGTTCACTCAAGCAGCTCGCGGCGCCGGTCATGATGCGTGCACTGGCACAGGCGCAAACGATCGAGGCGCCGCTGATCCCGCTGGCCGCACGGCTGGCGAACCAGGGTGAGGATCCCGGGGTCGCGGTTGGTGACGGCGCCGCGCTCGTCTTTCTCGATGGTGCACAGGGGCGCGACCGTCTGGTGCGCGCCGGCGACGGCTTCCGCACGCGGCGGGGCGGCGAATTGTACAGCACGGCAGAGCTCGCGGCGATTGCGGCCGCGGAGCCCGAGCGGCTTTCTCCCAACGTGCTGTTGCGGCCGGTGGTGGAGAGTGCGGTACTGCCGACGGTGGCGTATGTCGCGGGACCAGGGGAGCTGCGCTATCTCGCGCTTACGGCGCCGGTTTATGCCGCGCTCGGCGTAGACCGGCAGCTGCCGGTGGCGCGGTGGTCAGGGCTTGTGGTCGAACCCAGGGTCCAACGCGTCATGGCAAAGTTCAACCTCAACGCGGAAGACCTGCTCGGTCCCGATGGCGTCATCGAGAGTCGCATCGCGCGATCGCAGCTGCCGGAGGGAGTCACCTCGACCGTGGCCCGGCTGCGGAATGCGCTGGAGGAGGAATACAGCAGTCTGGCCGCCGCCGCCGTCGGCATCGACCCGACTCTCGAGAAGACTGTGCAGGGTGCGCGTGGGAACGCGGTACGCGGAGTGGACGAGATCGAGAAGAAGCTGGTGCAGCACCTGAAGAAGCGAAGCGAGACGGAGTTGAGCCAGGTGACTCGCGCGCGCAATCTGGTGCGGCCGGACGGCAAGCCGCAGGAGCGCGTCTTTACCGTAGCTCCGTTCCTGGCGCGCTACGGTCGGGGGTTTCTCGATGCGGTGCTGGCCGAGGCAGAGTCCTGGTATGGTCGCGCCCTTGAAGGGGTAGGGACCCGCTCCTAGGTTCGAGGACCAATGTCCATCATTGCCCTGCTGCTCCTCGTCGCGTTGATGATTCCCATCATGGGGATCGTCTTCGACTCGCCCATAGGGCGGGCGCTGGCGCGACGCCTGGAAGGGCCGGCGCAGGAACCCGTGGGCATAGGTGAGCTCGCGAAGAAGGTAGAGCTCCTCGAGAGCGACGTGGACGACCTGTCTCGTGCGGTGCAGGAGCTCAAGGAGGAGAACCAGTTCCTCCAGCGGCTCATCGAGGATGCGCCGCCACGCACCCTCCCACCACCACCCAGCGCCTGACCACTCCCCCAGCCAGACCTGCGGCACGACGCGGCTCGGCGCTGATGGTGGCGCTGGGCATCCTGGCGAGCCGTGTCGTCGGGCTCGTCCGGATGCGAGCGCTGGGACACTTCCTCGGCGTCGGCGATGCCGCTGACGCCTTTGCCGCAGCGTTCCGCATCCCGAACCTGCTCCAGAACCTCTTCGGTGAAGGAGCGCTGTCCGCGTCCTTCATCCCGGTGTACGCCCGGCTGCTTGGTGCCGGCAATGAGGTAGAGGCGCGGAAGGTAGCGCGCGCCGTGGGCGCCCTGCTCGCGCTCGTGGTCGGCATCCTGGTGTTGCTCGGCGTGCTGGCGACGCCATTCCTGATCGACCTCATCGCGCCGGGATTCGAGGGCGCCAAGCGCGAACTGACCATCCGCCTCGTCCGGATCTTCTTCCCCGGCGCCGGGCTCTTCGTACTGTCCGCGTGGTGCCTGGGCGTGCTCAACAGCCACGGCAAGTTCTTCCTGTCTTACGCCGCGCCGGTCGTCTGGAACCTCGCCATCATCGCGGCGCTCCTCTTCTGGGGCGGGCGCGTCGGTGAGGCCGAGCTGGTGGTTGTCGCAGCCTGGGGGTCAGTCGTCGGCGCGGCACTGCAGGTGCTGGTGCAGCTTCCCACGGTGACCGCCATGCTGAAGGGGATCCATGGTACCGTTGGCGGCACCAAGGCTCACGTTCGCACTGTGGTGCGCAACTTCTTTCCCGCATTCCTGAGCCGCGGCGTCGTCCAGATCAGCGCGTATGTCGACACGCTTATCGCGACGCTCCTGCCGAGTGGTGCGGTTGCGGCGCTGAGTTACGCCCAAAACCTCTACGTGCTGCCAGTGAGCCTCTTCGGCATGTCGGTCTCAGCGGCCGAGCTGCCGCGCATGTCGGGTGAGTCGGGCGCGTCCACCGACCAGGATGAGCGCAATGGACACCTGCGTGCCCGGCTCGAGGCCGGGCTCCGGCAGATTTCCTTCTTCGTCATTCCCACCTGCGGCATCTTCCTGGCGCTGGGACAGGTGGTGGCGGCCGCGCTGTTCGAGACCGGTCGCTTCAACCGGGCCGACAGCTTCTACGTGTGGCGCATCCTCGCGGGCGCCGGTATCGGCCTCTTGCCTGGCACCCTCGGTCGTCTGTACTCGTCCACCTTCTACGCGATCCAGGACACTCGAACCCCGATGCGGTTCGCGCTCATCCGCGTCGCGGTCGGCATCGCGCTCGGGTTTCTTCTCGCGGTTTATCTCCCGCGCCTGTACGGGATCCAGGAGACCTGGGGCGCACCGGGCCTGGCGCTGGCCGGCAGTCTCGCGGGCTGGCTCGAGTTCCTCTTGCTGCGCCGGTCGCTCTCGCGCGTCGTGGGCGTTCCGGTAACGGACCCGGGACTTCTGGGACGTCTCTGGGGTGCCGCGGCCATCGCCGCCCTTGGCGCGTGGCTGGTCCTGCAACTGGTTTCCCGGCAGCACCCTATTCCTGTGTTTGTCGTCGTGATGAGCTGTTACGCCGCCATCTACGTGGGCATCACGCACCTCCTCGGGATTCGCGAGGCTCGTGCCTTCGTCCTCCGGTTCCGTCGCTGAGGGTGGCTCCGGACTGAGCAGGTGGCGTCCGGTGCCCGCAGTGGCGAACTTTCAGGCATGACGGTGAAGGATGGGACGCGCGGCGAGGCAGGGCCGGACGCACTGCAGCGCAAGCTCGAGACATTGCCCGATGGTCCGGGCGTCTATCTGTGGAAGGATGCGCAGGGTCAGGTGCTTTACGTCGGCAAGGCGAAGCGCCTGAGCTCACGCGTGCGCAGCTACTTCTCCAGTGATCCCGTTGCTGCCCCCAAGGACATCCTGCTTCGCCGCCTCATTGCCGACGTCGAGACCGTGGTGACAGCCTCCGAGGCGCAGTCCCTGCTGCTCGAGAACAACCTCATCAAGGAATACCGCCCCCGTTTCAACGTCCGGCTGAAGGACGACAAGAGCTATCCCTCGATCGCGGTCACCATCGGAGAGCCGTTCCCGCGCGTGCTGGTGACCCGCCGCCGGGACCTGACCGGCGCCCGCTACTTCGGTCCATTCACCGATGTGTCCCAGCTGCGCCGCGCCTTGGCGATCGTGCGGAGGATCTACACCGTGCGCAGCTGCAGTGACGACTTGCCCCGGGAGCGGCGGGAGCGGCCCTGCCTGGACTATCACATCGGGCGGTGCAAGGCGCCGTGCGTCGGATGGCAGACCCAGGAGGATTACCGTGGAATGATCGAGGAGGTGCTCGCGTTCCTGGAGGGACGGACCCAGGACATTCGCCTGCGCGTCAGGGAACTGATGGCAGTCGCCGCGGAGCGGGAGGATTTCGAGCATGCGAGCGAGCACCGCGATGCGCTCCGCTGGCTGGAAAAGCTCGAGGAGAGCTCCGCGGTCGAGATTCTGGGCAGCGGTGATGCGGACGTGATCGGCTTTGCCCGTGACGGCGACGACGCAGTGGCCGTGCTTCTCCGCGTGCGCGACGGAAAGGTGCTTGGCCGCGAGCACCGCTTCCTTGAGAACGTCGAGGGCGAGGAGGATGCCGCGATCCTCAATGCATTCATCGTGCGCTACTACCTCCCGACCGATGCCCGCGTGATCCGCGTCGTGCTGCCGTTCCCACCCGCCGAGCTCGATCTGCTCGTAGAGCTGGAGCCGGGCACCGACTGGGCGCTGCCCCAGCGGGGTATCCTGCACCGGTGGCTCGGACTCGCCGAGCAGAATGCGCGGCACCTGCTCGAGAGCCTGCGGATCGAGTCTTTCGAAACAGAGGAACGGGCCGAGGACCCGGTGTACGCGCTGGGGCGCGACCTCGGCCTGCAGAAGGTGCCGAGGAGCCTGGTCTGCGTCGACATCAGTCACAATGCCGGCCGCGATACCGTCGGGTCCCTCGTCTGGTTCGAGGGAGGCCGGCCGCGCAAGAGCGAGTACCGCAAGTTCCGCATCGGCGGGCTGGGGCAGCAGGATGATTTCGCGGCGATTCACGAGGTCGTGACGAGGTACCTCACGCGTCGCCGCGACGAGGGCATTCCGCTTCCCGACCTGATGGTCATCGATGGGGGCAAGGGCCAGCTGGGAGCCGCGCTCGACGCGGCGCGCGCGCTCGACATGGGCGAGGTCTTCTTCGTGAGCCTGGCGAAAAAGGAGGAGGAAGTGTTCATCCCCGGGCGTGCCGAGAGCCTCCGGTTGCCGCGGCGCAGTCCGTCGCTCCGCCTGCTGCAGCGCGCCCGCGACGAGGCGCACAGGTTCGGAGTCGCCTACAGCCGCAAGCGCCGCTCCGAGCGCACGATCACGTCCGAGTTGCTGAACATCCGCGGCATCGGCGCCAAGCGCCGCCGCCTCCTGCTGGAGCGGTTCGGAAGCCTTGCCGGCGTGCGTTCCGCGACGGTCTCGGAGCTCGCCAGTGTCGAGGGCGTGTCAACGCGCCTCGCCGAACGCATCCTCGAGCATCTCCAGGGCAGCTGACATGACCCTCGACTGGATTCTCGCCTGCTCGGCGTGTGCCAACACGCGCGCGCCCGATGGATTGCCAACCGTCTGCGATATCTGTGGCCAGCCCTGGCTGGTACGATACGAGCGTCCTGCTCCGACGGTCACCGCGCGCGCCGAAGTGAGGCGGGGTCATGGGATGTGGCGTTTCCGGCCATTCCTGCCCTTGGCCGATGGTGAGCACCCGGTGACGCTGGGTGAGGGGGACACGCCGCTGCTCCACCTCAGGCGGAGTGGGGCACAGATGGGACTCAACGACCTGTGGCTCAAGGATGAGGGCATCAATCCCACGGGATCGTTCAAGGCGCGCGGACTGAGCGCGGCAGTGACGCGCGCGGTGGCGGCGGGCGTCACCCGGCTGGTCATTCCTACCGCCGGGAATGCGGGCGTGGCACTCGCCGCCTATGCCAGCCGTGCAGGCGTGACGGCCCGGGTGTTTGCGCCCCGGACGACGCCGCGCGTCATTCTGGAGCAGGTGCGGGTCTTCGGCGGGGAGCTGGAGCTCGTCGACGGCCATATCGGTGACGCCGGTCGCCTTGCCGCCGCCTGGGGCTTGGAACACGACGCCTACAATGTGTCCACATTGCGCGAGCCCTATCGGATCGAGGGGAAGAAGACTTTGGCGTTCGAGCTGGCCGTGCAGTTCGGGTGGACGATGCCGGACGCCATCATCTATCCGACGGGCGGTGGCACTGGTCTCATCGGCATGTGGAAGGCCTTCAACGAGCTCATCGACGCGGGGTGGGTGCAGGGTACTCCTCCGCGATTGTTCTCGGTGCAGGCCGCCGGCTGTGCGCCAGTGGTGCGAGCGTTTGAGTCGGGCGCCGACCATGCTGAACCGTGGGCGGATCCGCAGACCGTCGCCGCGGGCCTTCGCGTGCCCTCGCCACTCGGAGATCGCCTCATGTTGCGGGCCCTTCGGGAGAGCGGTGGCGGTGCGGTGTCCGTGTCCGATGAGGGACTGAGCGATGCGGCGCGCGCAGCGTCGAGCCTGGAGGGCATCGACGTTTCGCCGGAGGGCGGTGCGGCATTCGCCGCCGTGAGACACCTGTGCCAGAAGGGGACAGTAGGCCCCGAATCGCGCATTGTGATCTTCAACACAGGCGCCGGATGGCTATATCGGGCTTGAGTTTGCGGTCTCCTGTCGGGCGGGCGATATTTGGACCGCTACGTGCACTGCCAGAGATGCTGGTTCTCAACCCGGAGTTGCAAGCGTGATGATGAAGCCCCTGATGGTTTCGGCGTTCCTGGTGACGATGGCTGTCATGCCCGCGGCCGCACAGAACGTGGCGGTCTCGAAGGCCATGTTCGATCAAGCTGGCGGCAAGTACAGGCCCCCCGCGTGCTCGGCGGACAAGGGCAAGCAGTTCAACGTCTCCAGCGGCTACACCTACCTCAAGTCGGCGATCGAGTCGAAGAACGACCCGAAGCCGCTGCTCGCCTCGGCCAACCGGGTGATCACCGAAGCCATCACCACCGACGCCCAGGACAAGTCTCCCGCCGCCTGGTTCGGATTGGGGTGGGTCGACCTCTTTCAGGGCGATGTGGCGGGTGCTGATACCGCGCTGGCGCGTGCCGAGAAGCTGGCCCCCGACTGCAAGGCCGAGGTTGACCGGCTGCGCAGCATCGCGTACGCACCTATTGCCAACGCCGGGGTCTCTGCGTTGCAGGGCGGCGATACCACGGCCGCGCTCAAGGCCTTACAGGAGGCGCACGCCTTCCGGCCCGCTGCGGCGTTCCCGCCGTACTACATCGGCGTCATCTATGCCGACCGCGGCCAGAACGACAGCGCCCTGGCTTACTTCTCCCAGGTTGCCGCCGGCACGTCCACCGATACGAACGAAGTGAAGCTGCGCAGCCGTGCAGCGTACGCCAAGGCCGTGCTGCTGATCAACAGCAACAAGGCGGCGGAGGCAGTGCCGCTCCTTGAGCAGTACCTCAAAGCCAATCCCGCCGACACGAGTGCCCAGAAGGCGCTGGCGCGCGCATACCGTGCCACCGGCCAGACCGACAAGGCTCAGGCGATTGACGCCCAGACCGGCAGCACGACGGCCGCTGGTCCGACTGCCAACACCGACCTCGCCCAGGCGACCAGTCTGTACAATCAGAAGGACTACGCGGGAGCGGTGGCGCTGCTTACCAAGGTCCTGGCTGCCGAGCCCACCAACGTGAGCGCGCTGCAGGCGCAGGCCAACAGCTATCTGGCGCTGAAGGATGGACCGCAGCTGGCGGCCTCGGCGTCCAAGCTGGTCGCGGCGGAGCCGCTCAACCAGGACGCTCTGCGGCTGCAGCGAGCAGGATACCAGCTCGACAAGAAGCCGACGGAAGCGAACGCCATCGCGGAGCGGGTCCTGCAGCTTCCAATGACGGTGGTGATCACCGAGCTCACCCTCAAGGCTGCCAGCGCGACGCTGGGCGGCACGGCCAAGGGACTGGCGGCGATGGACGCCAAGACTGGCAAGTCGATTCCGCCCGCTCCCGTGACGCTGGTCTTCGAGATGCTCGACAAGTCCGGCAAGACGGTCGCGACGCAGGAAGTCGCCATCGAGCCGCTGGCGCCCGATGCGACGAAGGACTTTTCCTTCGAAGCCAAGGGTGAGGGGATCAGCAGCTACAAGTACTCGGTCAAGAAGTAGGGAAGCGCCTGCCATCACCCGGTAAGGGCATGAACGCGTCGTCCGGTGCGGCGAACTCCCCGGGTGGTCTGACGACCACCCGGGCCCCGTTCATCGAGCAGGCCCAGGCGAACGGCGAGCTGTACATCCACCAGCCATACGAGCTGTACAGCGAAGCCAACCACGAGGCGTGGCGACAGCTGTACCATCGCATGGAAGACCGGTGGCAGCGCTACGCCAATCCACGGTTCCTCGAGGGCATCGGCAGCCTCTGCCTCGATTCCAGCCGGGTGCCCCGGCTGGAGGATGTCAACCGGTTCCTGAGCCCGCTCACCGGTTTCAAGGCCAAGCCGGTCAGCGGCTACGTGCCGTCGTTCCTCTTCTTCGACTGCCTGCGTAATCGCGAGTTTCCCACCACCATCACGATCCGCGATGCCGGGATGCTCGACTACCTTCCCGAGCCCGACATCTTCCATGATATCGCCGGCCACGTGCCGATGCATACGGACCGCGCGTTCGCGGATACGCTCGTGCGCTTCGGTGACTGCGCCCATACCGCGGTCGAGATCGTGGCGGGCATCAAGGACGAACGCGACAAGATCCGGCGGATGACGAGCATCTTCAAGGCGATGGCGAGGTTCTTCTGGTTCACCGTCGAGTTCGGGCTCATGCGGAGCGGCACGGGCCTCAAGGTGTACGGCAGCGGCCTCCTCAGTTCATACGGAGAGATTGCCCACGCCATCGACTCGGCCGAGGTGCAGCGCTACCCGGTCCAGCTTGAATGGGTCATCAACCAGTACTTCGAGATCGACAGCTACCAGCCGTTGTTGTTCGTTGTCGACTCGTTCGACCACCTCTTCTCGCTGGTGGACCAGCTCGAGCGGTGGATGCGCTCTGGCAAGCTGGACAATGTGTCGGGTGGGGAACCAGCGGTGAGCGAGGCCGACCTGCGCAGCTTCCTGGTGGCCGCGGGCGGGAAGTGACCAGCGGCGACGCCGTAGTTGACAAGCACGGAGGTCGGATGTCCCGTGACACCAACTCGAGCGACTCTGGTTCGTTGATGTTGATACAGTGCGGCGTTTACCAGATTGGGTAGACGCCGCCCCTCGCTTTGGCCCGACTCGCCCCGGCCGGCGACACGGCATGGAGGAGCCGCCCGCGTCCGCTGAACCAACGCGTCCAATTAGGTTTCGGAGGCGAGTCGCGGCAAGAGGAGGACGTCACAAATGCAGGATAATCGGCCGCTGCGGCGGAGTCGGATCGTCCTGGCCATTGGTGTCGGCACCGCTTTCACGGCAGCGCTGTTCCTGCCCATGCTTTCGCCTGGTGAGGTGAACACCTTGGTGCTGGTGGCGCGGGACATCGCCATTGGGGTCGTAGCGATCTCTGCGTTCTGGTTCGGGATGCTGTTCGGGGTGGCCATGCAGCGCGCGGAGGAAGGCCGTACGGGGGGAGCATCAGGACTGGTTCCGCAGCTCCTGCGACCCGTAAGAGCAGCTGGGCTGACACTATTTGGGGCGCTAGCGGTGGAGGTCGCCCCTTCCCTGGACCACCTCACGTTGCCATGGCAGTCGCGCGTGCTCCTGACGCGAGGGTATGGCTTCGTCGCCCTGCTTCTCTGTGTCGGGGCGTTCTATGCGTTGCTGCTGGCACTCACCTCCATTCAGCATATTGTGCACGTGCTGCGCGCTCGAGAGGCGGAAGCTGACGCTCAACCTGCTGTTGCGCGCACGGGCGATCCATGATGCTGAGCATTCCGCCGGGAAGCAGGGGTTGTGGCGCTAGAAGCGGGCACCGTGGCTCCTGAAGGCCGAGAGACGCGCTGGCGTTCCAAGCACGACGGGTCCCCTGCCTGCCGGCGGGGATGGGCGACCGGCAGAAGCACCTCTTGCTCGATGATGTGACGGCAGCGGGGGATGGATACAGGTCGAGACGTTGATGCGCCACTACATGCAGACCGACAGGACGACCATGCTCCGGGTGCTTGATGAACCGCTCGAGCGGCAGGCGTGAAATTGTTGGCACATTGTTGACACAGCGTCCGGGGCAGGGATTCCTGTCCTCAGGGCATCGCGTTAGGTTTGAGGCAGTTGCGGGTGTAGCTCAGTTGGTAGAGCATCAGCTTCCCAAGCTGAGGGTCGCGGGTTCGAACCCCGTCGCCCGCTTGAAGGCCGGTCGCAACGCGACCGGCCTTCCCTTTTCCCCTTTCTCCGGCTCCCTGCCGACGGACTGACCATGGAACTCCAGCCGCTCGACTGGCTCATCGTCGTGCTGTCCATCGTCGTCTCGTTCATTCCCGCCATCGTCCTGGCCCGGCGGGCCGGCTCCAGCACGGCGGAGTTCTTTACATCCGGGCGCGCGGCACCCTGGTGGCTCATCGGGGTCTCGATGGTCGCCACCACCTTCAGCACCGATACACCCAACCTGGTCACGAACCTGGTCCGGGAGCATGGTGTCGCCAACAACTGGGCGTGGTGGTCGTTCCTGCTCACCGGCATGCTGACGGTGTTCTTCTACGCCCGGCTTTGGCGCCGCTCTGGAGTGCTCACCGATCTCGAGTTCTACGAGCTGCGTTACGCCGGCGGACCGGCGTCCTTCGTACGCGGCTTCCGCGCCATCTATCTCGGCCTTTTCTTCAACGCTGTCATCATGGCCACGGTCAACCTCGCCGCCGCCAAGATCGCCAATGTCATGCTCGGCTGGCCGATGTGGCAGACGCTGGCCGTGTGTGCCGTCATCAACATTGCCTTCGCCGCCACGTCGGGATTGTGGGGCGTGCTGGTGACGGATTTCATCCAGTTCGGCATCGCGATGAGCGGGTCGTTCGCCGCGGCGTACTACGCTCTCAAGCAGCCCGAAGTGGGTGGCCTTTCCGGCCTGGTGAGCAAGCTCGACCCGGGCACACTCTCGCTCTTACCCGACTTCGGCGACTGGGGGCTCACCCTGTCAGTGCTGATCATTCCGCTCACCGTGCAGTGGTGGTCAGTGTGGTACCCGGGCTCGGAGCCGGGCGGCGGCAGCTACGTGGCGCAACGGATGCTGGCGGCCAAGTCGGAACGGGATGCGCTGGCGGGCACGCTGTTCTTCAACGTGGCGAACTACGCACTGCGCTCCTGGCCGTGGATCATCACCGCACTGGCGTCGCTGCTGGTATTCCCGACGCTCGAGGACATTCGCCGGACCTTCCCCTACGTCGACCCGAAACTCCTGGGGCACGACATGGCGTACTCCGCCATGCTCAAGTTCCTGCCGCATGGGGTGCTGGGGTTGATGGTGGCGGGGTTGCTGGCGGCCTACGTCTCCACGATATCGACCCACCTCAACTGGGGCACGTCGTACCTGGTGCACGACTTCTACCGGCGTTTCCTGCGGAAGGATGCCAGCGAGAAGCACTATGTCGCGGTGGGTCGACTGGTCACCGGCCTCCTCATGATCGTCGCGGCACTCCTGACTTTCGTGCTCGACACGGCACGACAGGCGTTCGACCTGATGCTGTCGGTGGGCGCGGGGACGGGACTGATCTATCTGCTGCGGTGGTTCTGGTGGCGCATCAGCGCCTGGAGCGAGATCGCGGCGATGGTGAGTTCTTTCGTGGTGTCGACCGGCTTCTTCCTCGCGGCAAAGAACGGGCATGGCGTGCCGTCTCACGTATCACTGCTCGCCACTGTGATCTGCACCACCGTGGTGTGGCTGGTCGTCACCTATCTCACGAAGCCCACGGACGCGGCGACCCTCGAAGCATTCTATCGACGCGTCCGGCCAGCGGGACCCGGCTGGACTGCGGTGCGCACCGCGACGGGCCTGGGGCCCTCGCCGGACAGTCTCTCTCAGTCCCTCCTCGGCTGGGTGCTCGGTTGCCTGTTCGTGTACGCGGCGATGTTCGGGACCGGAAGCATACTCTATGGGAAATGGCCCCAGGCGTCGCTGTGGATTGCCGTCTTCGTGGTGAGCGGGTTCTTCCTGGCCCGCCTGTTGCCCCGGCTCTGGGCCGCAAGTACCACCGACCACTGACGACTTACGACTGCAGACTGACCCATTCAAAGGCCTCCCGCTGCCGGTTCAGGGACGCGAGCAGTGCCAATTGCGCCCGTGCCCGCTCCAGATTGTGTTCCGGGTGTGACGTGGCGAAGTAGGCATCGCCGTCCAGGTAGTCCGTCAGGAAGCGCAGCGACTGTTCCCATGTGATGACCCGGCCCGCCGTTTCCAGCAACGAACGCTCCGTCGGCGAAAGCAATCCAGCGGTGCCCTCGAGATAACCCTCGAGTAGTGAGTGATAGAGCCCTGGCTCCGCCTCGATGTTCCGCAGATCGGTGCTGTCCTCCGGCGCCGTGCTCACGCTCGAGCGCACCAGGTCGCCAAAATCGAAAAGTGGCGTGCCCCGCATCACGGTATCGAGGTCGATCACCATCGCGGCCCGTCCCGTGGTGGCGTCGAAGAGTACGTTCGCGATCTTGGCGTCATTGTGCGCGACGCGCACAGGGAGGACACCGGACCGGAGCGGCTCCACGAGAAGTGGCGCCAGCGATCGATGGTGCAGCGCCTGCGCGATCTCCTTCTGGGCACGACCGACCCGGCCGCTGATATTGCGAGCAATGGACGCCTCGAGCCGCGCCAGGCGCGCGCGGGTGTCATGAAAGCCGCGAATCGTGTCGGCGAGCTGCGAGGCGTCGAGGGTGCTGGCAAGGCGGGCGAAGGCGCCGAAGGCGCGGCCCGCCTCGCGCGCATCCGCAGTGCCGGTCACCTTCGTTGTGCTCCTGACGCCGGGCGTTACCGCCCAGCAGCGCCACAGTTCACCAGCGGTGTCATGCACCCAGGCCTCGCCGGCCGGTGTGCGCATCAGTGACGGCAGTGCTATCGCGGCGGTGCCGTCAGCGGCGGCGGCCAGGACTATCTCGATGTTCCGCATCACCCCGGAGGGTGACGGAAAGACCGTTCGGTTGACGCGCTGCAGCAGCCAGCCTGGCGCGCTACCCCTCTCGGAAACGAAGAATGAGGCGTTGATGTGGCCGCCCCCGGCCGGCACCACGAGTGCATCGGCGAGTGTCAACCACCGCCTGACCATCTGCTCGGCGGTAGCGAGCTCTGTCATGGCCAGAGTGGGGAAGGGTACGCGCCGCGCGCCGCCAGGTCGAAGAGGTGGCTCCGGACTGCTGGCGCGTCCTCCGGGAACGTGACGCCGCACCATTGAGACGCCGCCGGGAGGACCTGGACTTTGCGGCCGTGTGTGATCGCGAGCGCAACCGCCTCGGGCAGATAGTACTCGTCACGCGACAGGTCCGCGCGCGACAGGAATTCCACAAAACCTTGCTCGATTACGTCGAAGATCTCTGCCGTGAGGCCCCACATGTTCATCGAGACCACGGCATCGTCTGGGATGATTCGCTGCAGCGGGGCGCCGCCTCGCAACACGCCATCAGCGTCAGCGTGGATTCCGCGCACCTCATCGAGGCCGCTGAGTGTGCCGTCGGCGTCGAGATGGCACACCGCGCGGTTGACCGGCCCTGAGGGTGAAAGGGTGTCGCGAATCCTGAATCCCGCCAGGTGCCACGCCGCAGTGGCCCTGGTCTCGCACCGCCGCGCGTCCACCAGCGCCTGGTACGGGTGCGCACCGTAGAAGTCGTCCCCATTCACCACGATGAACGGGCCGTCCACCGATGCCCTGACCGCCCGGATCGCGTGCGCCGTGCCCCATGGTCGCACCCGACCCGACGGCAGTGCGGTGCCGGGCGGCAAGTCCTCGAGGCGCTGTGCCACCGCAGTCACATGCATGGACCCGTGGTAGCGCCGCTGCAGACCCGGGAGGAGATCCAGTGCGTCGGGCCGGACGATCAGGATGGCGCGGTCGATCCCGGCGCGGGCGGCGTCGAGGATGGCGTAGTCCATCAATGTCTCGCCCTGCGGGCCGAGCGTCGTGAATTGCTTGTCTCCGCCGAAGCGGGAGCCGAGTCCGGCCGCGAGCACAACAAGCATGGGAGCGGTCGCGGAAAACCTCCTCGCGGTGGCCTCTTAACAAAGTTGAGGCGTGGGTATGGAAGCTCTTGTGCAACTTGCATTTACGCAAGGAGGACACCATCTTCCCGCCATGATTCGCGTTACTGCCGTGGAGCCCGGTACGATCGGCGCCGAACTGGGGCTGGAACCGGGGAGCGAGCTCCTCAGCGTCAACGGGCGGGAGCTCGATGATTTCCTCGATTGGGAGTACCTCACCGCCGAGGAAAACTTCCTCCTCCACGTGCGGCAGCCGGATGGCGAGGAGCTGGAGTTCGACATCGAGCGCCCGTTGGAAGAGCCAATGGGCCTCGGACTCGAGCCGCCTCGCATCCGCCGCTGCGCCAATCGCTGCGACTTCTGTTTCGTGGACGGCAATCCCCAAGGATTGCGTGATGTGCTCTACATCCGGGATGACGACTACCGGCTGAGCTTCCGCTACGGCAATTTCGCGACGCTTACGAACCTCAAGCCGCGCGACGTGGCCCGCATCATCGAGTACCGCCTGTCGCCGCTCTACGTGTCGGTTCACGCTACCGACCCGGTGGTCCGCCGATACCTGCTGCGCAATCCGACCGCGCCCGAGATCATCCCTCAGTTGCGCCAGTTCGCTGAGCACGGCATCGAGTTCCACACCCAGATCGTCATGTCGCCCGGGGTCAATGACGGGCTGGTCCTGGAGCAGACTCTGCGCGATCTCTATGAATTCGGTCCCCAGGTACTCGGCTGCTCCGTCGTGCCTGTCGGGCTCACCGAGTACAGCAAGCACAAGCTGGTGCGCGAGCCGACTGCACGCGAGTGCCAGGACGCCATCGGTATCATCGAGGCGCGCGCCGGCATCGCGCGTCGCGAACGCGGCGTCTCCTGGGCGTTTGGAGCCGATGAACTCTATGTGCGTGCCGGGGTCGAGCTGCCGCCCGCCGAGGTCTACGACGGGTTCGAACAGGTGGAGAATGGGGTTGGCGCCGTGCGCTGGCTGCAGCGCCAGATCGCAAGCGAGGCCGAGTCGCTGGGCGGGTGGCAAGGCAAGCGGCTGGGCGTCGTGACCGGCACCGCGATGGCCCCTCTGCTTCCCCAGGTCCTCGCGCCCCTCGCCGAGATCACCGGCGCCGGGTTCGAGCTGATCCCGGTGGAGAACACCCTGTTCGGCACTACCGTCACCACAGCAGGGCTGATCCCGGGCTCGGCGATGAGAGACGCGCTGCGCGAGCGGGCTGACTTCGACCTGGTGCTCCTGCCCGCCGAGTCGATCAACGACGACGGACTTTTCATCGATAATCTCGCGATCGAGGAGCTGATCGCATCGCTACCGGTTGAAGTGCGCCTCTCGCGCGACTTCGTCGATGCGCTCTCTCTGGAGGTCAGCGCGTGAGCCAGCCCACCGTGGCCATCGTAGGCCGTCCCAACGTGGGGAAGTCCACGCTCTTCAACCGGATCCAGGGCGGCCGCAAGGCGATCGTGTCGGCCGAGGCAGGCACGACCCGCGACCGCCACTTCGGTGAAGGCGAATGGAACGGCCGGAAATTCTGGCTGGTGGATACGGGGGGACTCGTCCCCGACTCCCACGCGCCGATGGACCAGGCGATCCGCCAGCAGGTGGAGACCGCCGTCGACGAGGCCGACCTGATCCTTTTCGTGGTGGATGGCAAGGCGGGGCTGCACCCGATCGACGGTGCCATCGCTGAGCGGCTGCGCAAGTCGCGGCGGCCGGTGCTCGTGGTGGTGAACAAGCTCGATGACCTCGAGCGCGCGACCGCGCAGTACGACTTCTACAGCCTGGGTCTCGGCGATCCCGTCGGCACCTCGGCGGGCGTGGGGAAGGGAAGTGGCGATCTCCTCGACAAGCTGGTCGAGTCGCTGCCGGAGGGAGAGGAAGAGTCGGCTGAGTCGATCAAGGTGGCGGTGGTGGGCCGGCCGAACGCGGGCAAGTCGTCGATCATCAACCGGCTGCTTGGCGAGGAGCGGCACGTGGTGGCGCCGGAGGCAGGCACCACGCGTGACGCCATCGACTCGCATCTCGAACTGGGTGACCGCCACTTCACGTTCATCGACACCGCCGGTCTTCGTCGTCGCGCGAAGGTGGACGAGGACCTCGAATTCTACTCGATTCTTCGCACCCAGCGCGCCATCGAGCGCGCCAGCGTCTGCGTGCTGGTCGTCGACGCGAAGCTCGGCCTGCACAACCAGGACCTCCGCATCGCGACCGAAGCATGGGAGCAGGGCTGCGGACTCATCATCCTGGTGAACAAGTGGGACCTCGTGGAGGACAAGGACACCAACACCGCGGCCCGGGGTGAGAAGCTGCTGATCGGGAAAGCCCCTTTCCTCGAGTGGGTGCCGTTCCTGTACGTGTCCGCGCTCACCGGCCAGCGCGTGCGGAAGCTGCTCGACCTCATCATCGAGGTGGCGGCGGAGCGGGAGAAGCGCGTTTCGACCGCCGAAGTGAACAAGGTGCTGGGCGAGCTGCTGGACCGGAACTCGCCCCCCCAGAAGGCCGGCGAGGAGGTCAAGCTGCTTTACGCCTCGCAGATCGGCACTGCGCCGCCCGAGTTCGCCATCGTGTCGAACCGGCCACTGGACATTCACGAGAGCTACCAGCGCTATCTGATCAACGGGTTCCGCGAAGCATGGGGCTTCAAGGGCGCGCCCCTCAGGCTCAAGTTCACCAGCCGGGGTTCGCGTCGGTGACCGTCGGCGCGCTGCCGTGGTTCCTGCTCTCGTATCTCGTGGGCGCGATCCCCACCAGCCTCATCGTCGGCAAGCTGTTCCGGAAGATCGACCTGCGTGAACACGGCAGCCGGAATCTCGGCGCCACCAACGTCTACCGTGTGCTCGGGTGGAAATACGCGATCCCGGTAGCGCTGCTGGACATCCTCAAGGGCACGATCCCGGTGCTCTTTTTCGCGCCCCGGGTTTCCCCTTCACTGGTGACGGCGCTGCTGATGGGCATCGCCGCCATTGTGGGCCATGTCTATTCAGTGTTCGCCGGCTTCAAGGGTGGTAAGGGAGTGGCCACGGCCACCGGAGTGATGCTGGGCCTGACGCCAGCGGCGGTGGGCGTGGTCGCCGCTGCCTGGATCCTCATTGTCTGGCTCACCGGCTACGTGTCACTCGGCAGCATCGTGGGCGCCGCGGGGCTGCCGTTCGCGGTCTACTTCATGTATCCGGGACGCAGGGAAGTCGTGTGGATCGATGCACTGGTAGCGGCGGCCATCATCTGGTTTCATCGCGCCAATATCCGGCGCCTGCTGGCGGGTACCGAGAATCGCTTCGGCCGCCGCGCGGAGACGACCTGATGCGCATTGCCGTCCTGGGCGCGGGAAGCTGGGGCACCACGCTGGCCAATTTGCTGGCGCGAAAGGGCGAAGAGGTCATCCTCTGGGCATACGAGCCCGATGTCGTCGAGGCCATCAATGCCTCGCACGTCAATCCGGTGTTCCTGCCCGACTCGCCATTGGCGCCCGCCCTGCGCGCCACCGGCGATGCCTCCGGGGCGGTGCAGGGGGCGGACCTGATCGTCTCGGTGGCTCCGAGCCACGCGCTGCGCTCGGTTCTCCGGCGGGTGCGCGACGCGGTGCCTGTGGGTACCATCATCGTCAGCGCTACCAAGGGTCTGGAAACCGATACCCTCGCGCTCATGTCCGACGTGATTGCCGCTGAGCTGCCACAGGCCCGCCTGGCGGTGCTTTCCGGTCCGAGCTTCGCGCGCGAGGTATATCAGGATCGCCCAACGGCGGTGGTGGCGAGCTCGGTCGATCCCGCCGTGGCTGAAGTGGTGCAGGCCGCCTTCGCCACGCCGCGCTTCCGGGTCTACTCCAATGCGGATGTCGTCGGAGTCGAGCTCGGGGGTGCCCTGAAGAACGTGATCGCCATCGCGGCGGGCGTGCTCGACGGCATGGGCCTTGGCAACAACGCGCGCGCGGCCCTGCTCACCCGCGGCCTGGCCGAGATCACCCGTCTGGGCGTAGCTCACGGCGCCGATGCACTCACTTTCGCGGGGCTGGCCGGGATGGGCGATCTCATCCTCACGGCCACCGGCGACCTGAGCCGCAACCGTCAGCTCGGCATCGCCCTCGCGAAGGGCGAAACGTACGAGGCCTACCGGGCCCGGCACCGGACCGTGGCCGAGGGCGCCAATGCGGCCCAGGCGGCCTCGGCCCTCGGCCAGCAGCTGGGCGTCGAACTGCCGATTTCCACCGAAGTGGCCGCGATTCTCTTCGAGGGGCAATCGCCGGCTGAAGCCGTCCGCAACCTGATGGAGCGCACGCTCAAGGCCGAACAATGGCGGTGACAACGATTGGCACCACGCAGGAATTCTTCTCCATCGGCGAGGTCTGCACCCTCACTGATCTCAAGCCGCACGTGCTCCGGTACTGGGAGAGCCAGTTCCGCTTCCTCAACCCGGCCAAGAATCGCTCCGGCAATCGGGTGTACAAGGCGCGCGAGATCGAACTGATCCTCCTGGTGAAGCACCTGCTCTACACCGACAAGTACACCATCGAGGGAGCCCGCCACCGGGTGGAACAGTATCGCCGTTCCGGCGCCTTGCGGGCCGAATCGCGTCGCGCGCTCGAGCTCGAGACGGTGCGCGACCTCCGGGCCGGCTTCGACGAACTGCTCGCCCTCATCGACGGGCGGAAGGTGGCCGGCGGGCAGTGAACATCCTCGTCACGAACGACGATGGCATCCTTGCTCCTGGTCTCGCCCTGCTCGCCGACGCCTGTCGTGAGGTCGCGGCCGTCACTGTGGTGGCGCCGGACCGGGAGCAGAGCGGCACCAGCCATTCGCTGACGCTGCATCGTCCGCTCCGTCCCCAGCGCCGGCCCGATGGCGCGTGGCAGGTCGATGGTACGCCCACCGACTGTGTCATGCTGGCCATGCAGGCGCTCATGCCCGAGCGCCCCGACTTCGTTTTCTCCGGTGTGAATCACGGCCCCAACATGGGCGAGGACGTCCTCTACTCCGGAACCGTCTCGGCCGCGATGGAGGCCGTGATGCTGGGCGTACCAGGCGTGGCGCTCTCGTTTGCGGGCCATAATCCCGAGGCCATGCCGACCTACCGCGACGCGCTCGCGCGGCTGGTACGGCACGTGACCACCCTCGCCGAGTTCCCGGTAAGCACACTGCTCAACGTGAATTTCCCGCCCATCCCCTTGAGCGAGGCGAAAGGTCTCAAGGTGACGAGCCTCGGAAGCCGCTACTTCTCCGAATCGCTGATGCGGATGAAGGATCCGTGGGGACGGGAGATATTCTGGATCGGGGGCGGGAGCATCACCTGGACCGGAGGCATAACCTCAGATCACGCCGCGATTCACGAGGGCTACATCTCGGTGACGCCGCTGCAGATGGACCTCACGAACTATGGTCTTTTGGAAACGGTGAGGGGATGGTCGCTGGAGGGTTGAGCGGGGGCGACAGCTACCAGGGCTACCGCACGCGCCTGGTGGAGACGCTGCAGTCCAAGGGCATTCACGACCTCGGCGTGCTCCGCGCCGTGAGCCTCGTGCCGCGCCATCGCTTCGTGCCCGAGAGCGTCAAGCACCGGGCCTACGAGGATGCAGCGCTTCCCATTGGCGGCGGCCAGACCATTTCCCAGCCGTGGGTGCAGGCGCGTTACATCGAAGTGCTGGGCCTGAGCGGACGTGAGAAAGTACTTGAGGTGGGCACCGGGTCGGGGTACCAGACCGCACTGCTGGCCCTGCTCGCTGACCGGGTCTTCAGCGTCGAGCGGGTGCCCGAGCTCACCCGCGAAGCGCAGAAGATCATGGCCGAACTCGGCCTCAAGAACGTCACGATCATGGGGGGTGACGGTACGCTCGGCTGGCGTCCGTATGCGCCGTACGACGCGATCGTGGTGGCCGCCGCGTCCCCGGAGGTTCCGCGGCCCCTGCTGGAGCAGCTGGCGGTAGGCGGCCGCCTGGTCATCCCCATCGGCGACCGGGAGCAGCAGGTGCTGCACCTGGTGACACGTCGCGACCAGGGTTCGTACGAAAGCACCACGCTTGGTGACGTGCGCTTTGTGCCGCTGATCGGCGAGCACGGCTTCCGCGGCTGACACGACGGAGACCTGATGGAATTCCTGCAGACCGCCCTCGATTTCTTCCTGCATCTCGATGCGCACCTCACCGAGATCACGTCCCAGTACGGCACCTGGACCTACCTCATCCTGTTTCTCATCGTGTTCTGTGAAACGGGACTCGTGGTGACGCCATTCCTGCCGGGCGACTCGCTGTTGTTCGCCGCGGGCGCCATCGCCGGGCTGGGAGGCCTGGACGTGCGGGTTCTTGCTCCGCTGTTCATCGTCGCGGCATTTCTCGGCGACAATGTCAACTATTTCATCGGCTACCGCATCGGGCGGCGCGCCTTCAGCGGAAACATCCGGTTCATCAAGCAGGCGTACTTGGAGCGCACCGAGCGGTTCTACGCCAAGCACGGCGGCAACACGGTCATCATGGCGCGCTTCGTTCCGATTGTTCGCACCTTCGCCCCGTTCGTGGCGGGCATCGGCCACATGCGGTATGCGCGGTTCATTGTGTTCAGCCTGGCCGGATCGCTGCTCTGGGTGGGGTTGTTCGTGGTGGGTGGCTACCTGTTCGGCAATCTGCCCGCGGTGAAGCAGAACTTCAGCTTCGTCGTGATCGCGATCATCGCGCTGTCGATGGCCCCGATCCTCCTCGAGTTTGTGCGCCAGCGTCGTCAGCCGTCGACATGACCCGCCGGTACCTCGTGAGCGGGCGCGTGCAGGGTGTCGGCTACCGCTATTTTGCGCAGGCTGAGGCGCTACGACTCGGGTTGGTGGGCTTTGCCGCCAATCTTTCCGATGGCCGGGTCGAAGTGCTGGCCGACGGGGATGCCGACGCACTGGAGGCGTTCGAGAAGGCACTGGCGCGCGGCCCGAGGTCTGCGCGCGTCACCGGTGTCGCCGCAGAGCCCGCAACGTTCACCGAGTCGTTCACCACCTTCAGCACCCGGTAACCATGTCCAGCGCCGTCGCCGACCAGGTCCGTCGTACCCTGCGCTCCATCCCCGATCACCCGAAGCCCGGCATCATTTTCCAGGACATCACGCCAGTTCTGCACAACGGGCGCCTGTTTGCCGATACGGTGGACGCGATGGCAGCTCCCTTTCGCGATGCGCGCGTTACTCACGTCGTCGGCATCGAGGCGCGCGGATTCATCCTGGGAGCTCCGCTTGCGACCCGCATCGGTGCCGGATTCATTCCGCTTCGGAAACCCGGCAAGCTGCCGTGGGAATCGGTGGCGGAGAAGTATGCGCTCGAGTACGGCGAGGACAGCCTCGAGGCCCATCGCGACGCGTGCGGGGCAGGTGACCGGGTGCTTATCGCCGACGATGTCCTGGCGACCGGCGGGACAGCAGCGGCGGCGGGCAAGCTCGTGCGGCGCCTCGGCGCCGAACTCGTCGGCTGGACCTTCCTGCTGGAGATAGGCGTACTGAACGGGCACCAGCGGTTGTCCGGCGCCCCACATGTGTCACTGGTTTCCATTTAGCGCGGTAATTACGAGGGTGACCGGCGCAGGAGGGTAAGCACCAGTTCGCTGAGAATGAGCAGGATGATGATGATCTCGAGCGCCTGGGCCCGTGCGGTCACGGCCAGATCGTTCAGCGCCTCGGCCATGGTGCGGGCCAGCATCAACTTTCGCTCCACGCTTTGCCTCCACGCCGGCTCATTCATCACGTCCAGCGCAGCCCGGTAGATCCGGGCCAGGTAGATGTCATCCGTAATTCGCAGGGCATTCGTCGCCTGTTCGATCAGGCGCGACGTGCGGGTGGTCAACCGGTGTAATTCGGTTACCACCTGCTGCGGCCGGCGGGCGAGCAGCGCCCCGGGCCCGGCACTCATGGAGGCGGCGCGCGCATCGAGTTGTGGCAAGCGGGTCTCGAGGATGCCGTCGTACACCTCGAGTTCCAGCAGCTGCGCGTTGGCGAACTCGAGCAGGAGCTCCACGTCGTGGTCGGTCGGGTCCGGCTCGATCACCAGGGCCGCATCATATGCCACGATCGTGCGGTCGAGCAGGGTATAGCGGAATTCCCGTCCCAGCAGCCCTTCGCGGGCCGCCGGCGCCAGTGCACGCTCCTCACCCAGCAACAGCCGGGACATGTCCGATTCGCCGAACCCTCCCTGGGGCTCGGCGGCCAGTCGGAGGATCGCGTATTCCTCCCGCGCCAGGCTCCGATCGGGCTCATGAATGGCCGGTCCGAGCAGAGACTCCGTGGCGACGGCAAGCGGCTGCGCCCACCGCTGCATGTTTTCCTCATGAATCAGCCGGGCAATGATGGGAACCAGCTCCGGCCACGCGGCCGTCGGTGGCCAGGTAAGGAGCCGGCGGCAGCTGACCACACCGAAATCGTAGACTGCAGCCTGCAGGGTCTCGGTCCAGCCCGCTGGCAGTGCCGGGGCCGCGGGTGTCTCGACGGGGGGAAGCTCGAGGATCAGTGGGGGAGCGGGTATCCTGACGCTGCCTCTCGCCTCACTTCGGCGCAGGGTGGGGTGGCGACCCTCGCCACCGGCAGATCGCACGCGCGACTCGGCGACGGCGAGGTTGATTCGCTCGCCCACGTCGAGCAACAGCGTCAGGGTAAGGCAACCATCCGGTGCGCGGGTCATGGCCAATAGTGTACCCCTGGCGATGAATCGCGCACGGGGCGCGACTCATCGTCAGGGCGGGTAGTCAGTCGGCAGTGCAGGAATTCTCGCCCTGCTCGACGTTCCCCGGGCCGCCATCGGCCTGATACTGGATCTGGATGCTCCCACTGCTCACATCTCCGACGGCACGGAGCCTCGCTTGCGCCGTCGCGAGGGTGATGTCAGTCTCCCAGGGAAGCGTTGGGGTGGTCACAACGACATTGCCGGCATCCGTTGCATACGTGATCGAGGACAAGGTGCCGTTGCCGGTCGTCGAGGCTTCGTAGTGCACCGCGAGGTTGCCGGAGATGCTCGAGGCACCGGTATCGAGGTTGCAGGGCGTGGTGTTAGACCCATCTCCGTCATTGCTGCACGCACTGAGGGTGAAGACGGCAGCCGAGAAGATCATTGCGCCTGCCAGGAGCAAGTTCCTTCGACTCATACCGGCTGCTTGACTCATGCGGTTGCCTCCTGCGTCGGGTGGTAGCCGCCATCGGCCGGCTGAACTGCACAGATCCCGGCGGACGCCGCCGGTCGTTACTCGTACCCGCTGCAGCGTCCCTGCGATTCACCTTCCAGCTCCAATGGAGGCCCGGCAGAGTGTACATTTTTCCTGCACGCCCCCGTAGCTCAGTTGGATAGAGCAGCAGTTTCCTAAACTGTTGGCCGGCGGTTCGATTCCGCCCGGGGGTACTCGGTCGTCAAGGAATGCGGGAGATTCCGGCCAGTTCCTTTCCCCCCATATCGGCATTCTGACCCGGTTGCGAGGCATAGCGCCGTGCCGGGGCGCTGCCACTTCACGCGTTGACCGCAACCGCCTGTGGCAGCTAATTTTAGAGGCTGTAGCTCCCGGACCCGGAACCGTTCCGGCCGGAAGGACCCTGACCACTGACCTTCGGCAACCCGTGGCGACCACGACAATGCAGGCTCCACCCAGTAAGCCCTCCCATACCGTGACGGCGCCAGCCCGGGCCCATAAAGGCGACGCCAGCGATTGGTGGGCGGTCCCGGCGCGCCGTAACCTGGTGCTGGCAGCCGTCAGTGCTGTCGTCGTCGTCGCAGCTGGGAGCTGGTTCTGGAAGACGTCGGCTGCGCGCAAGGAAGCCTTCGCCTCCCGAGCGGTGCAGCAGGCGCGCGTGGCGGCGGAGCAGGGCAACCTGCCGTTGGCCGCCAGCGAGCTTCAGAAGGTCACCCAGACCTATGCGGGGACCCGTTCGGCTGTGGAAGCGATGCTGGTTCTGAACCAGGTGCGAATGGTGAACGGGCAGACCGAGCTCGCCGTGGTCGGCCTGCGGGAGTTCATCGCAAAGAATCCACCGATGGAATTCCGGGTCCCGGCCTATGGCCTGCTGGGCGTCGCGCTCGAGAACACCAAGAAGCCCCTGGAGGCCGCGGCGGCGTATGAGGCGGCTTCGGCGGGGGCCCAGGTCGATTACCTCAAGGCCGACTACCTCCTCCAGGCTGGCCGCGCCTACCGCGATGGCGGGAAGCCCGATCTCGCCATCAAGGCGTACCAGAAGGTCATCGACACCTACGGCAAGACCCCGGCACTCAACGAGGCCCAGGTTCGCCTGGCTGAGTTGACGAGCGGCGCGAAGTAGCCGCCGAGGGGACGGCCGCCGGCCGGTTGGCAACCTGGGCCAGATGCACAGCGCATCTGGCCTTTTTCTTAGCCCGCATTAGCTCGAATGGAAGTAGTTGTTGTTCAATCTGATAGGCTGTGTAACCTAATGCGATCCATGAGGACAGATCACTGGCCGCCCGACGCGTTGGTCGTTGGGACTTCAACGACACAATCAAACGTCGTATAAGATGTATTATGTTAACTCGAGATGAGGATAACCCCAGGGCGATGTGGAGATACCATCTCCCTTCATGTCCGATTCCCGGCGACAGCGACATCGACGCGGCAGTATTGCGACAGTAAGGGCTGGCTGTAACCGCAGAGGAATGACTCGGCGGCGGTGTTGGGGTTGGGTTCGCTGAACGGCTGGCTGCTGCGGTTCCCCGGGTGTCCACGCCGGGGCCCTACGGATGTCAGTCGGGACTGTCCGTCTGGAACAAGACACCATCGAACACCAGGCGTCCCTCGCCTTGAAGCCAGACATCGTCAAACCCGCCCGCGCTGGTGGGGGTGGCCCGTACGGACAGCAGGCGGCCGCTCCGGCTGGCGAAGGTCAGAGGCAGCCGGGTTCGACCTACCTGAACCAGAAGGAGCGCCGCGGCAACCGTCCCGGTGCCACAGGCGAGGGTCTCCCCCTCCACCCCGCGCTCATAGGTCCGGATCAACCAGGGCTTGCCCGCTCCCGGTGGTGGGCTGATGAAGTTCACGTTGGCACCTTCCGGTCCCAGGGCCGGATCGAATCGAAGCTGACGGCCCCGCTCGACTACATCGAGTCGCTCGACGTCATCGACCAGGACGATGAGGTGTGGTACGCCCACGAGACCGAGCCATGCCTGATGTTCCCCGGCACGGCAAATCCCGTCGATACGCACCAGCGGCTCCACCGCCGGCAGGTTGATCTCTGCATCGGTGCCTGAATCAGCGCACCGGCTCATGACCTCACCGGCTGGCGTGACCAGGATCATTTCTGCCGCCGGCGCCAGGCCGAGGCGGGCAGCGAGGCGAGTGCTGCAGAGTGCTGCATTGCCACACATGGCCGCGAACGATCCGTCGGCATTGAAGTAGCGCATTGCCACCCGGCCGGTACCTTCCGGCGTCAGCAGGACGAGTCCATCGGCTCCGACACCGGTTTGTCGCGCACAGACCGCGGCAATGCGCGCGGCCGGCCAGTCGGATAGCTGATGCTCCCGCCCATCGAGCATGACGAAATCGTTGCCGGACCCCGTCATCTTGTAGAAGTGCACGCGTGCGTCCTTCAAGTGGTTTCTGACCTTCCCCAGCCTCAGATCTTCCCCAGCATTCCCTGCAGCCGCAGCCACCACACCATCCAGATCGCCTCCCGCACGATCCGCTTGCTCATCTTGCTTGTGCCTTCCACCCGGTCGGTGAAGACAATCGGCAGCTCAACCAGCCTGAACCCCTTCCGCCAAGCGCGAAAGCTCATCTCGATCTGGAAGGCGTACCCGTTCGACCGGACGGCCTCGAGATCGATGGCCTCGAGCACCTCCCTGCGAAAGCACTTGAAGCCCCCGGTCGAGTCGCTGAGCGGCAATCCCGTGATCCATCGCGCATAGGCATTTGCGCCGAGGGACAGGAGCAGCCGCGAGATCGGCCAGTTGATGACGTTGACCCCCTGCTTGTAGCGGGATCCGAGCACGAGATCCGCATTCTGGATCTCGACCAGAAAGTCACGGAGGAACTTGGGATCGTGCGAGAAATCGGCATCCATCTCGAAGATGAAGTCGAATCCGTGCGCGAGTGCCCACTGGAACCCGGCGATATACGCCCGCCCCAAGCCGTCCTTGGACGTTCGGTGCAGCACATGCACCCGGGGTTCCTGCGCGGCCAGCTCGTCGGCGAGCTGGCCGGTGCCGTCGGGTGAGTTGTCGTCCACCACCAGGATCTCCAGCCGCTGGTCCTGCAGCAGGACGGCGGGAACGATCTGGGGCAAATTCTCGTGCTCGTTGTAGGTGGGGATAATGACGAGCGCGCGATCAGGCATCCTGCCTCCGAGAGCGGAACGCCGGGATGAGGATCAGTGCCAGTGCGATGAGCGACGCGAACAGCGTGATCATCTTTCCGGTGCGGTAGGACGCCGAGCTGAACACGAAGGCAACCTCTTTCGCCCCCGGCGGCAGTTCCACGCTCAGCAGCGCGTTGTCGGCGCGGAGTACCGTAGCGGACTTCCCGTCCACTGCAGCAGACCAGTCGGGATACCATGTCTCCGAGATCAGGAGCCAGGAGGGCGCGGGCGACTGGCCTGTCAGACTGATCGTCATGCGGCCCGCTTCCCATTGCGACACCTTCGCGTCGATCGCCGGCCGGGGCGGCAGCTGTCCCCCCGCAATCGCCGCCGGTTGTACCGACGCCGTATCGGAGAACAGAACCAGGTCCCTGACGGGAAAGCGCTGGTCGAGCACGGTCGGTACGAGTTGTGCCTCCGGCACCTTGGCCGCGGCGCCCACAACCCGGGCATAGAGGGCCACGCTGTCGCGCTCGAGCAGATACGCCGGAGTACCGCCGGCCACAGCCACTGGGCCAGCGACCTGGTGGAAACCGGCGACCGGGAGTTCCTGCGGAAGAAGAAGGAAACGGACAGCGAGCAAGTCCCAGAGATTCGGGTTGCCGACATTGCTCCAGATATTCTTGCCGCCCCACAGTTCGTCGTAGAAGCGCACCTCGTTGCCGTGATACCCGAAAACCTGCTGGATGTCGTGCGCCATCAGGGTCGATCCCTGGTACACGCCCTGGGCGCCCGGCACATTCATGACCCGGAACGGTGCCGGCGCCTCGCGCATGCGTGCGATGAGCGGATCGTCCGCGAACAGTTCGCGGGCGGGCCGGTTCCAGTCGAAGAACAACCGGTCCACGCTCCACAGGTCGGTCACGGTCACGAGGACCAGCAGCGCAGCGGCCGGGGCGCCCTTGAGGCGCCCGGCCGCGATCGCCCAGATAATCGCGCCACCCGCGAGCAGCACGGCGAGCAGGCGCACGGCCCCGCCCTGCAACGCCCCGGCATTTCCGGTCACCTGCGCCGCCATCTCTGTCTTCGCGATCGACTCGGCCATGCTCTGCAGCGCACCAGCAGCCCCCAGTAGCGCGATCACGCCCAGCACGGCGGCGCCGACGAGCGCGGTACGCCTGGGCACTCCGCCGCGGAGGAGCCGATCAACGCCGAGTCCCGCGAACACGCAGGTCACCAGTGCTACGAGGTAGAATGCCATTCCCGGCGCTCGCACCTTCTTCATCAGCGGCATCACCTCGTACCAGAGCCGATAGAAAGGCGTGTGCCCTCCGAAGGCGATGAGCAGGAACAATCCCCCGATTGTCAGCAGCGCCCACTTCAGGCGCGGGTGAGTCCGGTCGCCCAGACCGAGAATCGCCAGCAGGATGACAACGGCACCGACGTACTCGGTGTGCAGTTTGAAGAAGTTCTGTCCCCAGTACGAATTCAGCACGCCGTTGAACTGCGGCAGGAAGGTGGTCATGAGTTCTTCCACCGGAAACGCGAACCCGGTGGCGTACTCCCACCCCTGGTTAGCACCGCGGGCGGCATACGGGAGGTAGCTGAGGAAGGGCATCGCCTGGATCGCCGACATCGCGATTCCCAGCACCACGGCGCCGAAACTCGCCGCCAGCGTCACCGGCCAGCGCAGCCCTGGCCGGCGATCCTCGGCCCAGAAGACGAGGTAGAGCGTCCACAGTCCCCCCGCCACCAGCATGTAGTACGTGAGCTGGTAGTGTGGGCTGACCATGCATAGGCCCGTGATGATGGCGACCCAGCCGTATCCGCTCAGCTTGCCGTCACGAACCGCCCGCAGGAGGCCGAGGAAGAAGAATGGCGCCAGGGCCGAGACGAAGAGCTTGCCGTCGTGGCCGGGGCTCACCAGAGAGGCCAGGATGCCACTCATCTCGTAGGATACGCCGGCCACCACCGACCCAGTCCAACTCACCTTGAGCGCGCGCAACAATGCGTACATGCCAAGGCCCGCGAGCACGAGGTGCGCCGCGTAGGCCAGCGTCATGGCCAGGTCCTCGGCGAGGAACCAGCGCAGCCATGCGGAGGGATAGAAGATGTCGCCGTGCATTGCCGCGATGAACGGCATGCCGCCAAAGATGTAGGGATTCCATTCCGGGATCCGGCCATGTGCCTTGAAGAACTCCGCCCCGAAATGGCGGAAGGCATAGCCCGCGACCAACTGGTCGCTGCCGTAGACGAACTTTCCGGCCAGCATCGGCCAGTACAGCGTCAGCATCGCTACGACGAAGACCAGCGTAGCGACCACGAGAGGGCGCCGCGGCTCGAAGCCGATGGGGGGCGACTGCTCAGGGTGCGACACGCACATGCTCCCGCGAAGTAAGGAGGAAGGGTACGGCGGCCCCCACCTCGGTGATCGTCAACATGACCCGCGACGCGATCGCCAGCGCCGCGGCCGCCGGCGCACCCAGCGACCCCTGCAACATCAGGATGAACACGCTCTCGCGCACGCCGAGTCCCGCCGGTGCCACGACCGCAACCAGCCCCGCCACGTACGACGCGGCGAACGCACCGATGCATTGCGCGAGCGTGGGCGCCTGATCGAGTACCGCATGCGCGAGGACCCACAGCGCCGCGCCGTAACCGCACCAGGCCACGATGTTGGCCGTCGCTGCCAGCGCGAGCGAGAGCGGGGTGGGCGCCACCGGCTTCCCTGCCTTGACCCGCGCCAGGGCGAGCACTCGTTGCACGGCACCAGGCCACATGAGGAACAGGATCCCGGCGATGCTCGCACCAAGCAGGATCGCGAGAGCCATGCGGATCCAGGGATACTGCGTCTCGAGCAGGGACGTCCCCGTGACGCCAACCACCACTGCCCCAGCCGCAATCGACAGCGCCTGGTTGAGCACCGCGGCGCCGGTGGCAACCCATGGGGCCACTCCCACCTGTCCCGCCATCACGGCCATCCCCGCTATTGCCCAGACCTTGCCGGGCAGGTACTTGCCGAGGCTCGACACGATCCAGATGCGGCTGGCCGAGCGGAGGGTCATGGACTGGCCCCAAGCCGTGACGAGTCCGCGCCAGGCCAGGATGAGTACTGCATACATGGCCCAGGTCAGGAGCGCGCTGCCGAGGAGCAGCAGCGGCCGGATGTGCCACTCGATGGGTGCCGCTTGTGCATCGGTCCAGGCGTGCCAGAGCTGCCGGAGCGCGAGAGCAACCAGCCCTGCCCCGAGCACCAACCGCACGACTCTCCACGCCTTATTCACGGCGCAATGCCTCGCGGTACCATCCCTCGCACACCTCCGCCACCCGGGCTGGCGAGAGCTTATGGCGCCATTCTGCCCCCGCTCGTCGCGCCAGGTTCGGCGTATCGGGGTCCTGCAGCAACCCCAGCGCCGCATCCGCGATGGCCTCGCCGGAGGGGATGACCAGGCGGCCAGCACCGTGCTCCGGCACGACGTCGAGCACCCCGCCCCCATCCCAGCACGACACCACCGGGACACCGCGCATCAGCGCTTCGGCCGCCACCAACCCGAAACCCTCGCCCTCGGCAGGAAAGATCATGAGGTCGGCACGGCACAGGAGGTCGAGCACCCGGGCGCGCGGCAGCCCTCCCGCGAACGTCACCTGGGTGGAGAGGTCGAGCGCGACGGCGCGCTGCTCCAGGGTTGCGCGCTCCGGGCCGTCGCCGATGATGGTGAGAGGCAGCCGGACATCGAGGTCGCGCAGGCAAGCCAGTGCCTCGAGCGCGAGGTGTACCCGCTTCTGTGGTGTGAGCCGCGATACCACCATGAGTCCCGCACCGCCGGTGGTCCATCGGTCGTCGGCCAGCGGCACTGGCATTGGCTGTACCCGCTGGGGATCTATGAAGGTGCCGAGCGATTCCTGAATGGTGGTGGCGATGGGATTCGACACGGTGGTGATCACGCGGGCTCGCCGGAAGAGCGGCCGGGCCACGGTGCGGGCCAGGCGCGACCGCTGCAGCAGGCGCGCGTCGGTGCCGTGGATGGTGAGAACGAGCGGCGCACCGACCGGCGCGGCCAGTCCACCCGGCACCCACCAGTGGGCATGCACCAGATGCGCCCCAGCCGAGAGCTCCGCCTGGGCGGCCCGCCGCATGGCCCGCCACAATCCGCAGAGCGCGCGAAGTCCGCCCTGCATCCGGACCGCGTCGATCATGGTACCACGATACGCCAGCGTCTCGTTCTGCGGCTGGGCGTAGCGAACCCGGCGCACGGGAATTCCCTCCACCTGCGCAGGCCCAACGTCACCCGCATCGGACGGAGCCACCACCACAACCTCCACCCCGCGCTCCTGCAAGCCGTGCGCGAGCGGCACCAGGAAGTTCCCGGAGACGTCCCCCGGAAACCTGGGGAAGTTGTGGGTGAGGAACACGACCCGCACGGTCAGTCCCGCGGATCGCCCTGGGACCGGCGCGCGAGTTCCCGCACGAGAGCGCGGTTTTCCTCCCGCATGCCGGCGATCAGCTCCCCTACGAAGCCGAATCCGAAAAGGACCACGCCGCAGATCACCATCGTCTCGACCAGGTTCAGCAGGGGCCGGAATCCGTAGCCAAACCCGAACCGGAGCACGAGCGCCGCGATGCCGGCCAGGAGGCCGACAAGGAACAGCACCGCGCCACCGAGCCCGAAGAAGAGCATCGGCTTCCGCCCGAAACGCAGCTGGAACCACACCGAAATGAGGTCGATGACGCCCACCGGTATGCGGCGCCAGTTGAATTTGGAAACGCCATGACGCCGTGGATGCAGCGGCACCGGGCGCGAGTCGAGCCGGAACCCGTCGACGGCGGCGATCACCACCATGTAGCGGTGCCAGTCGGGGCGGAGCGGCACGTGGTCCATGACCTGTCGCCGGAATGCCTTCACGGAATTCATGTCCGTGACCGTGACGCCGAAAAGCCAGCGACAGAGGCCATTGTACACACCGGAGACGAAGGCCTTGTCGTACTGGCCCTGCTTGGTGCCGGTCACGACGTCGGCGTGGCCGGCGAGGATTGGCGCCACCAGCGCCGGAATGTCCTCCGGGAGGTACTGGAGGTCG
The DNA here is from genome assembly GCA_963822925.1 of uncultured Gemmatimonadales bacterium. Lineage (GTDB taxonomy): Bacteria > Gemmatimonadota > Gemmatimonadetes > Gemmatimonadales > GWC2-71-9 > JAGGAG01. The sequence continues at coordinate 97,406 of CAWGJN010000006.1, read as the reverse complement.
GCGGGATAGAACACGAACACGTCCCCGCGGGCCACGTCGCTCGCGGACCGCAGCGCGTCGGCAATGCCCCGCTGCACCCGGTGGTTCACTACCCGTAAAAACGGGTAGCGGGCCATGAGGTCGCGGAGGACCTCGGCGCTGTCATCGCGACTGCCGTCGTTCACCACGACGACCTCGGCTGTGAACGGCGCTCCCCGCAGCGCCTCGTCACACAACCGGGCGAATTCGGGCAGGTTCTCGACCTCGTCCTTGGCCGGCACGAGGACGCTCACGTCCACGTGGGTGGCCGGTGTGAACGTCATACCCGCTTGCGCATCCGCGCCGGCAGGATGCCCAGCTGGTCGCGGTACTTGGCCACGGTGCGGCGCGCGATCTGGATGCCCTGCTCCTGGAACAGGTGGACGATCTGCTGGTCGGTAAGCGGCTTCTTGGGATCCTCCTCGGCCACCATCTTCTCGAGCTTCGCCCGGATGCTCCGCGCACTGGCATCCTCGCCGGAGGAGGTGGAGAGGGCACTGGAGAAGAAGAACTTGAGCGGGAGCACGCCGCGCGGCGTCTGCACGTACTTCTCGTTCGTGACCCGGCTGACCGTGGATTCGTGCATGTTGATGACCTCGGCCACCTCGCGCAGCGTGAGCGGCTTGAGGAACTCAACGCCTTTCTCGAAGAAGTCGCGCTGCCGGTCCACGATGAAGTTCATGACCTTGAGCATGGTCTGGCGCCTCTGCTCGATCGCCTGGATCATCCAGTTGGCGCTGTTCATCTTCTGCGCGATGAACTCGCGGTTCTCCGGCGTCAGCTTCTTCTTGTCGCGCGCAATCTCCTGGTAGGAACGGCTCAGCCGGAGCCGGGGCACGCCGGTGTCATTCAGAAAGACCTTGTACTGACCATCGATCTTGTCGACCACCAGGTCGGGCAGGATGTACGAATCGCCCTTGTCGGCGTGCTTGAGGCCGGGCTTCGGGTCGAATCGAGCCAGCTCGTCGGCCGCCTGCTGTACCGCACCCGGATCCACGCCGAAGCGCTTCGCCAGGTCATTCCACCGGTGGGCAATGAGGTCGGGAAAGGCTTCGTCCACCAGCCGGTGGGTCAGGGCCGGCGCGTCCTTGGCCTCGCGCAGCTGCAGCAGCAGGCACTCGCGCAGGTCGCGCGCCCCAATGCCGGGCGGGTCCAGACGCTGGATGATTGCCAGCATCTGCTCCAGGTCGGCCACGGTGTAGAGCAGCTCGGGCGGGAGGTCGGCCCACGAGGGACGGGCCGCTGCGGCTTCTTCCGGTGCGGCGTGCGCCGGATGCGCATCGGGCGCCTCTTCCAGGATCTCGGTGAACCCCTCCTCCTCGTCCTCCTCCTCGTCGCTGCTGCCTCCGTTGCGCGCGGCATGATGCGCGGCCATGAGGCTGTTGACCGAGTCGAGAATTTCCTCGAGTGACGCCGCCAGGTAGCCGTCGTCGTTGATGTTCCCGACGAACTCTTCCGCGAGCAGCTGCTGCCTGGGGGTGAGGTCGAGCATCTGCAACTGGTCCTGCAGGTGATCGGCCAGCGTGGTCGCCTCGACCGTCACCGGTTCGGTGTACTCCAGCTGCTCGTACTGCTCCCGCGTGCCACCCACGTCGAAGCCGTTCAGGAGGATTTCCTCCCAGTCCACTTCATCATCCTTCTGCTGCTGTTCCTTCTCCTGCTTGGTATCGGCCTGCTCCGGGTTCTCGTCTTCCTCCGGTTCCAGCAGCTCCAGGAACGGATTGGCGAGCAGCTCCTGCTTCAGGTGCTGCTGCAGGTCCATCATGGGCATGTAGAGCATGTCCATGGCCTGGTAGAGCCGCGGGTTGACCCGCAGCTCCTGGCGCATCGAGGTCTGTTGTGACAGCCCGGTTCTCATGGACAGCCCCCCCAGCGCGCCCGCAGACGCGCCGTAAGCGTGGGACCAAGGTAGAGGCGCGCGATTTCCTCATCGCACACGAGTTCCTTCACCGTGCCGGATTTCGCCACGCGACCCTCACTCATGATGTAGGCCCGGTCGACGATGTCGAGCGTCTGCTCGACGTTGTGATCGGTGATCAGCACGCCGATGCCCCGGTGCCGCAGGCCGGCGACGATGCTCTGGATGTCATGCACCGCGATCGGGTCCACGCCGGCGAACGGCTCATCGAGCAGCATGAACTTCGGCTCGCTCACCAGCGCCCGGGTGATCTCCAGACGCCGCCGCTCGCCGCCGCTGAGGGAATACGCCGGGTTCTGCCGCAGATGGCTGATAGAGAGCTCCTCGAGCATCCGTTCGAGCACCACCGCCTGTTCTGCCCGCGGGAGTCCACGCCGCTCGAGGATCGCCCGGACATTCTCTTCGACGGTCAGCTTGCGGAAGACCGACGGCTCCTGCGACAGGTAGCCGATGCCGTGGCGGGCCCGCCTGAACATCGGCCACTTGCTGATGTCGGTCCCGTCGAGCACCACCCGCCCGGTCTCCGCCCGAATCAGGCCGACCAGCAGGTAGAACGTCGTGGTCTTCCCCGCCCCGTTGGGACCCAGCAGCCCCACGATCTCGCCTTGGCGCAATGATACCGAGACATCGTCGACCACCCGCCGGCCTCGGAAGCTCTTGCTGAGACCCACCCCTTCCACGAGCGATGCCGTGCTGACGGCACCCACCACCGCGCGTTCCTCGAGCGCCGTCACGGCGACGGACTGACCGGGGCGGAACTGTCACTCGCGGCGGGTACCACCGGTGCCACGGGCGCCACGGGAGCGCCAAGAGTCGCGTTGGGCGCGCCGCCCTGCGTCGGCACCGCGGGCGGCTTCGCCGCGCCTGGCTCGAGCTGAATCCCGTCCACATGGCCGAAGAGGTCCACCCGCTCCATGCCTTCGTCGCCGCTCGTCGCCATGCGCACGACGATGCGGTCCGCCCGGGCATAGTTGAGCGACGGTTGGCTCTTCTTCGCGCTGTCGGCGGACTTTCCCTTCTCAATCGCCCGATAGAACGATCGGGCACTATCCATTGCCTCGAGTTGCCGCACCTTGGTCTTCTTTGTTCCGGCGGAGTCGGTTTCGACGAAACTGACGATGACCGTGTCGCCCGCCACCCAGTCGCGCTCACCCGTGCCTGAATCAGGCTTGGTGCCCGCCCAGGCCCGGAAGAAAGCACGCACCTCGCTGAGGATACCCTTCGGCGTGTCGATGGCGAGAGAATCACCCCGCAGTTCGTAGTCGCCAGCCAGGCCCACAGGCCGCCGCGTACGACCCCATGCCCGCGTGAGCTCGGCCTTCTTCTCCTTCAGCGCGATCGCAACGGTGTCGCCGGTCAGGTCGACGTCGCCCGTGACCGCATGGGCGCTGTCGATCGCGATGATGCCGGTAAGATCCTTCTCGTCGAGCGTGAAGTCGATCCGCTGCCCGGCAAGATCGAAGGTATCCTTCCCGAATCCCTTGAGCGTCGGCTGGCTGCCGATCATCGATCCCTGCCCATCCTTGCCAGTGCGGAGCCAGAGCGAGTCGCCCCGTGCACTCAGGTCGCTGCGGTCGATGGTGACCTTCCCCCCGGCCCACACCTGGTTCTCGCCCTTCTGGCGGACCCGGTCGCCCACGATGACGTAGGGTTCCGCCTTGCCCCCCGTCGTGTCCTTGGGGATGTAGCGAATGGTGGGGCGGCCGATAGAGTAGGTCTCGACAGTGTCCCGCACTCCCTTCACCGCCCGCAGGTAGTCCAGGCTCGGACCATCCATCGTGGATCCGGTGGCCAGGTTCACCGTGTGCACCTTGCCCCGGGCCTCCCACCGTTCGCCGTCCTTGTAGTAGGTGCCGTTGTCGGCATCCATGGTGACGGTCGAGTCGCGGTAGTGCACGTTCCCGATGAACTGTACCACGCTGGCCCCACCGTACGCGGCGACGCTGTCGCTCTTCATGGAGATCGAGGTGCCTTCGCAGACGATGATCACCCCGCCGCCGGCGAAATAGTCCGAACCCTGAATGGTGGGCACCTGCCGCCCGCTGTCACCCACGAAGGTGATGCGGAAGCGGCACTTCTTCGTATCCTGGGCGGCGAGCTGCGCCGCGGTACCGGCGAGCAGGAGCAGCGCAAAGAAGACTCTCCTCATGTCGAGTCCGGCGGCGCCTGGCCGGGAATGAGGAACCCCTGCGAGACGGTGCCGACCGGCTTGTTGACGACGATGTGCTCGAACTTGAGGTCGGACCGGAACCCCTTGCCCTGGACGTGATCGTCGCCATTGTCGAACGTGAAGTCGAGCGGAGTCTTCAGCTCCTTCTTCGCCGCGTCATAGACAAGCTGCTCGCTCTTGAGCACCCGACCGTCACGCGACCGGAGCACGACATTGCTGTCCGCCGTCATGTCGCCAGTCTGCCATTTGTACGTACCGATCCGCGAGGTGATGGTCGCGTTCTCGTTTCCGGCACTGTCGATGAAGACGAGCTTCATGTTCTTGAGCAACGTGGTCTGCGTCGGGTCGTAGAAGAACGCCGTGTCCGCCTCCACCTGTCCCTCGCGGACGCCGTTGCGCGTGAGGTAATGCACGAAGCCATAGAGCACCTGGTCGGCCGAGTCCGAGGCCGCGACCACCGTGCTGGGCCTGGCGCCGTTCTCGTTGCAGGCCACGAAGCCGGTGCAGCCCAGGAGTGCCGCCAGCGCCCAGCGCCGCGCGATGTGGCTCATACCGCGCCTGCCCGCATCAGGTCGTGCAGGTGCACCACGCCCACGATCACATCCTCGTCGAGTACCGGCAGCGCCATGATGCCCTTGCGCTCCATGAACCCGAGCGCGGCGGCGCCGAGATCGTCGGGCCCACAGCTATGCGGCGTGTCGGTCATGACCTGTTCCACGGGCCACGCGAAGTAATCACGCTCGCGCTCGGCCAGCCGGGTCAGGTCTCCGGCCGTGAAGACGCCGAGGAGGTGCTCATCCCGGCTCACCAGGGCGATACCGCGATGCCGCGCCAGCTGCACGATGACCTCGCGCATTGGCGTTTCGGGCTCCACCATTCCCTGCGGCGGCAGCATCACGTCGCTCACCCGCACCAACAGCCGGCGCCCGAGGCGCCCGCCGGGATGCAGTTCGGCGAAGTCCTGCGGCCGGAACCCCTTTTCCACCAGCAGCGCGACGGCGAGGGCATCGCCGAGCGCCATGGCCACCGTGGTGCTCGACGTGGGCGCGAGGTCATGCGGGCAAGCTTCCTCGCTCACCGTGGCGTCGAGCACTGCCGTGGCCACCCGTCCCAGGAACGAACCCGGCGCGCCGGTGATGGCGATGATCGGCACGCCCTTCCGCTCGAGCGATGCGAGCAGGCCATCGAGGTCGCTCGATTCGCCGCTCTTGCTGAGCACGATGGCAACATCCTCGCTGCCCACGATCCCGAGGTCACCGTGCAGGCTGTCCACCGGATGCAGGTAGGTGGCCGGCGTACCGGTGGAGGTGAGCGTCGCGGCCAGTTTCCGCGCGACGAGCCCTGACTTGCCGACACCGGACACGATGACCCGTCCCCGGCGCACCGCCAGCAACTCGACCGCCCGCGCAAAGCGGGCGTCGAGCCGCCGCCCAGCGGCGGCCACTTCGGCGGCCTCCAGCTCGAGGACACGCCGGCCGGCGGCCAGCAGGGATTCAGGTGGTGTCGCCACCGCGCTCACGGTAGTACTCGGCAAGGGTACGGTCCCATTCTCCTCGAGCCCGTAGGAGGGCCTCGACCAGTTCGCGGACCGCGCCGGCTCCGCCAGAGCGCTCCGTCACCCTCGCGGAGACGGCCCGCACCTCCGCCACGGCGTTCGCCACGGCCACCGGCAGGCCTACCCGCATCAGGACCGGCACGTCGGCCAGGTCATCACCCGCATACAGCACCTCGCCCCACCCGATGCGTTGCTGATCCAGCAGCTCCTGCAGTCGCGGGACCTTGCTCGCCGACGGATCCTGGATCACGTCGGTAATGCCCAGATCGGCCGCACGAATGCGAGTTGCCGCGGAGAACCGTCCGCTCAGCAGCGCCACCGGAATGCGTGCGATGCGAAGCAGGTGAAGGCCGAGTCCGTCCTGAACGTCGAAGCGCTTGAGTTCGACCGCCGCGTCCCCGGACATGCCCACGTACAGGCCATTGTCCGTGAGCACCCCATCGACGTCGAGTACCACAAGGCGGATCCCGCGTGCGACCTGCGGGTCGATCGCCTTCACCGCCTGGCGCTCTCGACCCCTCGGGCCCGGGCCCAGATGTCGAGGACCGGGGCCAACAGTTCGTACATCAGGTCGAGCGGCCACTGAGTCGCGGCGTCGCTCAGGGCGCTCGCAGGATCGGGATGCGTCTCGATGAAGAAACCGTCCGCACCCGCGGCGGCCGCGGCGCGCAGCAGCGGCGGGATCGCGTCGCGCTGCCCGCCGCTCGTGCCGCCGGCGCCCAGGCCTGGCTGCTGCACACTGTGCGTGGCGTCGTAGATGACCGGCACCGAGGCCGCCGTCGCCATGCGCTGAAAGCTCCGCATGTCCACCACCAGGTCACCGTAGCCGAGGAAGGTGCCGCGCTCGGTGAGGGCCACATCGCTGCTGCCGGCGGAACGCACCTTCTCCACCGCACCCGTCATCGCCTCGGGCGCCATCCACTGGCCTTTCTTCACGTTGACCGGTCGGCCGGTGCTCCCTGCCGCCACCAGCAGATCGGTCTGCCGGCAAAGGAACGCGGGGATCTGCAGCACGTCCGCGACCTCGGCGGCCGCCCTGGCCTGGGCCGGCTCGTGGATGTCGGTCAGCACGGGGAGGCCGGCACTGCGCTTCACCGAGGCCAGCGCCTCGAGTCCCCGCTCGAGCCCCGGGCCGCGCGCGCCTGCCAGCCTCGCGCGATTTGCCTTGTCAAAACTGGCCTTGAAGCACACCGGAATTCCGAGGCGTATCGCCAGGGCGGCGAGAGCTTCTGCGGTCCGCGGCACCACGTCGCCCTCTTCGGCAACGCAGGGTCCCGCGATCAGGAACGGCGACTCGCGGAAGCTCCACTGATTCACGATGCGCTGACTTCCGCGAGGGACGCCTGCCCGGCACGCTGCTGCGTGCGCCGCCTGAGCGCCGCACCCACGAAACCGGCGAACAGCGGGTGCGGACGGTTGGGCCGCGACTTCAGCTCGGGATGGAACTGGCAGCCGAGAAAGAACGGATGATCGGGAAGTTCGATCATCTCCACCAACCCCCCGTCAGGAGACTGTCCCGAGAGGCGCAGGCCGAATTCGGCCAGTACGTCGCGGTAGGCGTTGTTCACTTCGAGCCGGTGGCGATGCCGCTCGCTGATCTCGTTGGTGCCGTAGGTCAACGCGGCCTTGGAGCCCGGCCGGAGACGCGCCGTGTAGGCGCCAAGGCGCATCGTGCCCCCCAGGTTCACCACGTCACGCTGCGACGCCATCATGTGGATGACCGGCGACTCCGCTTCGGGCTCGAACTCCGTGCTGTTGGCGCCGGGGAGCCGGCAGACGTTGCGGGCAAACTCGACCACCGCGACCTGCAGGCCGAGACAGATCCCGAAGAACGGCAGGTCGTGATCCCTCGCCCACTGGATCGCCTGGATCATTCCGTCCACGCCGCGCACGCCGAACCCGCCCGGGATCAACAGTCCATCGTAGTGCTGGAGGATCTGCCCCGTGGCCGCCTGGTCGGTGAAGTTGTCGCTCGAGAGCCAGTCGATCTGCACGCCGGCATCGTTTGAGATGCCGCCGTGAATGAGCGCCTCCTGGACCGACTTGTAGGCATCGTGCAGATCGGTGTACTTGCCCACCACCGCGATGCGTACCCGTTCCTTGGGCCGGAGGATCGTTTCCACCATGGTGCGCCAGGGGCCGAGCTCCGGATCCTTCGTCTCGAGCCGCAGCCGCTCACACACCACGCGGTCGATGCCCTGATCGCGGAACCGGAGCGGGATCTCGTAGATGGACTGCACGTCGGGGCTCTCGATGACGCACTCGAAATCCACGTTGCAGAACAGCGCAATCTTGCGCTTGATGTCCGCCGAGAGCGGCTGCTCGCTGCGGCACACCAGAATGTCGGGCTGGATTCCGATCTGCATGAGGTCGCGCACCGAGTGCTGCGTCGGCTTGGTCTTGAGCTCGCCCGCGGCGGCGATATACGGCACGAGCGTGAGGTGCATGAACAGGGCGTTGTCACGACCCACTTCCTGACGGAACTGCCGGATCGCTTCCAGGAACGGCAGCGACTCGATGTCACCCACTGTGCCGCCGATCTCGGTTATCACGACATCGTGCCCCGGTGCCGTGCGCCGGATTGCGTTCTTGATCTCGTCGGTGATGTGGGGGACAACCTGGACGGTGGAGCCGAGGTACTCGCCACGCCGCTCCTTGTTGATCACCGTCTGGTAGATGCGGCCCGTCGTGATGTTGTTCTGCTGGGAGAGCGACCGGTCGATGTAGCGCTCGTAGTGGCCGAGGTCGAGGTCGGTCTCGGCGCCGTCGTCGGTGACGAACACCTCGCCGTGCTGAAACGGCGACATCGTGCCCGGGTCGACGTTGATGTACGGGTCGAACTTCTGCATCGTCACGCTCAGCCCGCGCTCCACCAGCAACCGCCCGAGCGAGGCCGCGGCAATCCCCTTGCCGAGTGACGACACGACGCCGCCGGTGACGAAGATGAATTTGGTGTTCTTGGGGACTGAGGTCATGCGGCTCCTCGTGCGGTGGCGGTCCAGTGCGCGTCGGCGCGTTCCAGGTCTTCTTGGGTATCAACGCCCGGCAGGGCGGTTTCATCGAGCAATGCGACCCCGATGGTGAGGCCGTTCTCGAGGGCTCGAAGCTGTTCCAGCCGCTCGGCGAGCTCGAGGGGAGTGGGCGGAAGTGATGCCCACTGGAGCAGCGCGCTCCGGGCGCAGGCGTAGATGCCGATGTGCTGGTGGTAGCGGCGGTCGCCCGCGGAGCCGGCGTCGCGATGGAACGGAATGGCGGAGCGCGAGAAGTAGAGTGCGCGGCCATCGCCGCTGCAAACCACTTTCACGAGTGATGGGCTCTGGGCAGCATCACCCATGACGGTGCCGGCCGCGGTGCCGATGTCGAAGCCGGCGCGGACCATGTCCACCGCCCCGGCCAGGGCCGCGGCGCTCAGGAAAGGCTCGTCGCCCTGGATGTTCACCACGATGTCGAACCCTGCGTATTCGGCGCGGCGGGCCACTTCGGCCACGCGATCGGTGCCGCTTTCGTGCTCCGGCGAGGTCAGGATGGCGACGAAACCGGCATCACGGGCGACCGCCACGATTTCCTCTGAATCGGTCGCGATAACGAGGAGATCGGTGACGGCGGCATCAAGGATGCGCTGGGCGACGCGGACAACGAGGGGGACCCCACCAATCAGCTGCAGGGGCTTTCGGGGCAGACGGGTCGACCCGAGTCTGGCGGGAATAACTCCGAGAACGGGCATCGACCCATCATAAATAGATCCGGGTCGGTAGTCAAAAGTCGTGCCGGACCTCCGACGCGACTCTTGACAAAGCCTATCCTACTGTATTGCCGAAGGTTAGGAGGACGTTCCAGCGGGAACGGCCGCGTCGTAGCCAGCCATCCGGAGAAAGTTGGAAAGGAGCGTGCGCCCGTGATGGGTACCGACCGACTCGGGGTGGAACTGTACGCCGTGCACCGGTCGACTGCGGTGCCGTACCGCCATGATCTCCTGGCCCGCCGGACGGTCGGACGACCAGCCGCAGACCTCGAGCTCAGGGGTGACGGTGGCCGGGGCAATGACGAGGGAGTGGTAGCGCATGACGGTGAGGGGCGACGGCAGTCCTTCGAACAGGGCGTTGCCGTCGTGGACGACATCGGTGGTCTTGCCGTGCATCAGCCGGTCGGCGCGTACCACAGTGGCGCCGAAGGCCTCGCCAATGGCCTGGTGCCCGAGACAGACGCCGAGGAGTGGGATCCCCGCGGTGCCGGCAGCACGGACGAGCGGTACCGAGATGCCGGCTTCGGACGGGGTGCAGGGACCGGGCGAGATGATGATCGCCTGGGGTGCGAGCGCAATCGCTTCGTCGGCGGTGAGAGCGTCGTTCCGGTAGACCACCGGCGACACCCCGAGCTCACCGACGTACTGCACGATGTTGTAGGTGAAGCTGTCGTAATTATCGAGGATCAGCAGCACGCGCTCAGTTCACCTTGACACGGATCTTCGGCTTTACCGGTGCCGGGTTGGGCGTGGGATTCGGGTTCGGCGTGCCGTGTACGCCCGACCTGACGGAGTCAGCGCGGGCCTCGGCCATGGCGCGGATGGAATCGGCGCGCTGCTCGGCGGCGTTACCGATCGACTCCGCCACCTGCTGGATGGAGTCGGCCATGCGCTCGTAGACGGCGCTGATTGAGTCGGCCTGGGCGTCGTTGCTGGCATGGATGTCGTGATCGAAGTTCTTCAGCGCGTCGGCGCCGGAGAGCAGCACGTAGGTGTTGCCGCGCTGGGTCTCGATGCTGCCCAGTGGCGCAAGGTTCTTCCCGACGGTGTCCTTCGCCGTGGCACAGAAGAAGGTCGCGTTGGCGTCGATGTGCTTCACCTGGAAGTTCATGCCGTTCTCGCCGGCCAGCAGGATGCACTGACCCAGGCGCTCGTCGGCGATGGAGTCGGCGAGCTTGACGCGGAAGTTCACGGCCTCGACCTGCTTGGGGCTGCTACGGAGAATCTGGAGCCGGCTCAGCGTACCCAGTTCCTTGCCGTCGACCTTGAAGGGGATGAAGGCGAGCGGAATGGTGATGGGGGCGTCGCTCTCGGCGATGGCCTGAACCCGTCGCTTGCCGCTCCGGGCGGCGTAATAGATGGACGTCCCGACCAGAAAGATCGCGAGGGCGCCCAGAATGATTCGCATCCAGTATCTGCTCATTGTCCCACCTGTCTCAGATATCCATGTTGCACTTAGAGACGTTGAAGCCAGGCATAAGGTTTCATCACGGACTGCATTGTAAGATAGGGCCTTACGCCCAGGGGAGTCATCGGTGCTCGAGGTATCGGGGCTGGCAAAGTCCTTCGGGAAGCAGGTCGCGGTCGGCGGCCTGACCTTCCGCGTGGAGGGGGGCGAGGTGGTGGGTCTGGTCGGGGCCAACGGAGCCGGGAAGACCACGACTCTGCTGGCGGTGGCGGGGGTGCTCAGGCCGGACGCCGGAACGGTCCGGATCGGGGGGCTCGAGCTGGCCACGCGGCCGGTCGAAGCGAAGCGGCTGCTCGGCTTCGTGCCGGACGAGCCTGCGTTGTTCGACTACCTGAGCGTGGAGGAGCACCTCCGGTTTATCGGGAGGCTCTACGGGGTGGGCAACATCGAACAGCGCCTCCCTGCCCTTCTGGCCGAGCTGGAGTTGTCCGAGCGGAGAACGTCGCTGCCAGATGAGCTGTCGCGGGGGATGAGACAGAAGCTGGCGCTGGGGTGTGCGTTCATCCACGATCCCAAGGTGCTGCTGCTGGACGAGCCGCTGACGGGACTCGATCCGGTGGGGATCCGGCGGATGAAGGACGCGATCAGGAAGAAGGCGGCGGATGGGGCGGCCGTGCTGCTGAGTTCGCACCTGCTGGGCGTCGTGAGTGAGCTGTGTTCGCGGGTGATCGTGCTGGCTCATGGGAAGGCGCTCGCCGAGGGATCGCCGAGCGAGATCGCGGCGCGCGGATCCATGCTCGGGGGAACACTCGAGGACGCGGTGCTGGACCTGCTCACCGAATGAGTGGTGCGATCGGCTACCTGCTGGTCCGGTCGGCATGGAACCGGACCCGGCGGATCGCTTCGGAATTCACGAAACCGGGCCCGCGCATCGCCGCGGTCGCGGCGATCGGGTATTTCGGGTTCCTCGCATGGCTGAGTCCGAAGGGCGGCGGCGGGACGCACGACACCCAGATCGCGGCGGTTGTGGGTGCCCTGGGCTTGATGGTACTGGTGATCTCCGCGTGGTTGTTGGGGACGGGCGCCAAGCTGGTGGAGCTGAGTGCTGCGGAACGGGCGCTCCTGCTCCCCGCCCCGATCAGCACGGCGCGGGTGATGGACGTGAAGCTGATGCGGCTGCAGGCAACGGCACTGGGCAACGCCGTAATGTGGACTGCACTGACGAGTGGCGGGCAGCACTGGGACACGATCGGCCGGCGCGCGGTGGCGTTCTGGGTGGTGCTCACGACATTGCAGCTGCATCGCATCGGGGCGGCAAGGAGCCGGGCGAGCGCGGCGATTCATCCGGCGATACGACGCATACTCGGGTTGTTCGGTATCGGCCTGGTGGCGCTGGTGCCGGTAGTGCTGTCGGGCGCGATCCGCGAATCGGCGCCGGGTCTCACGGCCTTTCTGGGTGAGCTGGTGGTGAACCCGTGGGCGCGTGCGGTGCTGATGCCGTTCGTGCTTTTGCTCCGGCCGCTGACCGCTGGTTCCTTCGCCGACTGGATCGCGACGTTGTGGCCGGCGCTCGCGATCCTGCTGGTGCACTACCTGTGGGTGAGACGCCTGGGGCCCGAGCTGGAACGGGAGCCGGATCCCCTCACGTCGCCGAAGGGAGCGCCACTGTGGATGCTCGCGCCGAGTGGCTCGGCGGCGGGTGCGTTTTTCTGGAAGAACGTGACGGCACTCATTCGGAGGTCCACTGCCCTGCTGGCAGTTGGCGCGGCGGTCGCGGTGCTGATGCTGCCGATCGGGCTCAAGTCGGCGGGCCGCGCCGGGGCGAGCGAGTTCCTGGGATGGATGCTGCTGATGTGGTCGCTTCTGCTGCTGCTGATGGGGCCGCAGTTCGTGCGGAATGACTTGAGGCGGGACCAGGGAATGCTCGCGTTGCTGCGGACGCTTCCGGTGCGTGGGTACGAGGTGATCCTCGGGTCGAGTGGCGCCGCGGCGCTGATGCTGGCGTCGGGTGTGATCGCGCTGCTGCTTGCGGGTGCAGTGGCGACAGCCGGGAGCCATCAACCGCCACTCCCGGCCGAGCATCGTAGCGTGTGGCTCCTGGCGGCGCTGCTGGTGATTGGGCCGATGTCGCTCACGGGAATCCTTCTCCAGAATGCGGCGGTGATCCTGTTGCCGGCGTGGTCGCGGATGACGGCGCGGCGGGGGACGGCGACGGCGCTGGGAACGAACCTGGCGAACAGTGCCCTGACGATCCTGGTTCTCGCAGTGCTTGGCGCTGATCCCGGTGGCGCTCGCGTTCGGGTTGTGGCAGGTGACTGAAGGTGGGGTGTGGATGCCGGTGGTGTGCGCCCTCGTGGTCGGGGTGGCGCTGAGCGTGGAGTGCTGGGGGATGGTAAGGTGGCTGGGGGTGCGGTTCGAGAAGATCGATGCGTCAACGAGGGCTGTGCTGGATTGAGGTGCCGGTACCGATGCCGAGTGGTTCACCATCCGAATAAATGGCTCTTCAAGCGCTTAGTGCTCAAAGCTGTTCACCAGAGGGCGAGAATCGCAACACACGCAGCGCGAACACCGGGAGCACGATGAGGCTGAGGAGCGTGGAGGTGAGGAGGCCGCCAAGAATGACGGTAGCCATAGGTCCCTCGATCTCGCGGCCAGGGTCGCCGCTGCCGAGTGCCAGCGGGAGGAGGCCGATGGCGGTGACGAGCGCGGTCATCAAGATCGGGCCAAGGCGCTCCATGGCACCTCGGAGGGCTGTTCCCATTCCCCACGGGGCGCCCTCGACCTTGACCAGGTGATCGTAGTGCGAAAGAAGCATGACCGCATTGCGGGTCGCGATGCCGAAGAGGGTGACGAATCCCACCAGCGAGCCGAGTGAGAGGACACCGCCGGTCGCGAAGACGGCGAGGACGCCGCCCACCAGCGCGAACGGCAGGTTGAGCAGCACCAGCGACAGCCGGTCCACTTCCCCGAAAGCCAGTCCCAGCAACATCAGTATGCCAAGCCCGGTGAGCAGCGAGTTGAGCAGGAGCTCACGCCGGGCGCTCCGTTGCGCTGCTGCCGTACCACCGTAGTCGGCGAAGATGCCGGCTGGGAGGTTCACGGAGGACCGCGCCGTGTTCTCCAGCTCCCTTGCGAAGCCAGCCACGTCCCTGCCCTGAACGTTCGCGGTGACCGTGACGACTCGGCGGGTGCCCTGATGCGACACGAGATATCGGCCGGTGGTGCGCTCGACATCGGCCACCGACTGGAGCGAGACGATGCGGCCGTTCACGCTCGTGAGTGGAATGCGGCGCAACTGCTCGGGGCGCCGGCGCGAAGCGGAATCGAGGATGACCACCACATCGGTGGTGCGGCTGCCGTCAAAGACCTGGGCTACCGTCGCACCGCGCGTCGCCGTCTCCACCGCCTCGAGCGCGTCATCGGGACGGAGACCGACGCTGGCGAGCGCGAAGGGCCGGAGGCGCACGGTGACCTCAGGGGCCACCGGCGGCGGGTCGTACTGTACGTCAGTGGCGCCGCGGACCCGGCCGATGGTCTCGGCCATGCGCCTCGCGGATAGATCGAGGCTGTCGAGGTCGTCGCCGAAGAGCTTCACCACCACCTGCGCGGTGGAACCTGTCAGCGTCTCCTCGATGCGTTCGGCGAGGAAGCCACGGATCGCGAAGTTGACGCCGGGAATGTTCCCCAGTGTGCGACGCAGGTCATCCTGGACGGTCTCCGCCGCCTTGCCGGTGAGCGGCACCAGGTCGACCTCGAACTCAGTGTAGTGCGTGCCCCACGTGTCCTCGGAGAGCTCCGCACGGCCAGCGCGCTGGGCCACCAGACGGACTCGCTTGTCCTCCAGCAGCCGGGCGGAGACGATCCGGCCGAGCCGCACCGATTCCTCGAGCGAGGTGCCGGGGACGGCCGACATGTGGATGAGGTAGTGTCCCTCGCGGAACTCGGGGAGGAACGTGGCCCCGAAGAACGGGAGCGTGGCGATGGCGCCAACGCACAGCACGACCGTCGCGATGAAGACCGCCACCGGCTCCTTGAAGAGCGAGGAAAGCAGGTTCGCATACCCGCGCTTGAGGTAGAGCAGCACCCAGGACTCGTGGTCGCGGCTGTTGCGCCGAGTGAGCAGGACGCGGGAGAGCGCGGGTGTCACCGTGAGCGCCACGACGAGCGACGCGAGGCTGGCGAAGATGTAGGCCAGCGCCAGCGGACGGAACAGGGCGCCCTGCACTCCAGTGAGGGCCAGGACAGGGAGAAAGACGAGGGCTACCACGAACGTCGCGTAGACCACGCTACCGCGCACTTCCAGCGATGCCCGCACCACCACTTCGCCGATATCTCCGACTACCGCAGAGCCCTGTGCCCTCAAGCGACGGGCAATGTTCTCCACATCGATGATGGCGTCATCCACCACTTCGCCCAGGGCGATGGCGAGGCCGCCCAGGGTCAGCGTGTTGATGGAGAAGCCGAGCACCTCGAGGAGGATGGTCGCCGAGAGGAGCGAGAGCGGGATGGCGGTGAGGGAGATCGCCGCGGTGCGGAGGTCGGCGAGGAAGAGCATCAGGATGACGGACACCAGCAGCGCTCCGAGCAGGAGCGAGGTGGTGATGTTGCGGAGCGCCAGGTCGATGAAGGTCGAGGGCCGGAAGACGTCGGCGTGGAGGCTGATGCCCTCGCGCTCGAGGGCCGGCGCCAAAGACTTGAGGGCCGCCTCGACGTCTCCTGCCACCAGCTTGGTGTTGGCGCCGAGCTGGGCCGACACGACGGTGACGATGGCGGGCTCTCCGTTGATGGCACCGTCGCCGAACTTGGGCGCGCCGGCGATCACCACGTGGGCCACGTCGTCGATGCGCAGCACAGAACCCTCACGCTCGCGCACCACCACCTGACCGATTGCTTCCGGGGTGAACGACTGCCCCTCGGAACGCACCACGATCCGCTGGTTGGGGCCGTCGAGCACGCCGCCGCCGCGGATGCCGGTGGAGCGCCGGGCGGCCTCGGTGAGCTCGGCGAGACCCACACCGTACGCGCGGAGACGGGCGGGATCGACCTGCACCTGCAGCTGGCGCACTTCCCCACCGAAAGACGCGACCTTGGCGATACCGGGCGTCGCGAGCAGGCGCGGGCGCACCATCCAGTCGACCACGGTGCGCTGCTCCAGCAGCGAGCGCGTCTTCGAGGTGAAGCCGATGACCAGCACCGTGCTCGACGATGACGTGAGGGGGCTGATGACCGGCGGCGGCACCGACCGCGGCAGGCGCGGTGCCGCCTCGACCAGCCGCTCGGCGAGGGCCTGGCGGGCGCGGAAGATGTCGGTGCCCGGGGCGAGCACCGCGGTGATGATGGAGAGGCCCTGGATCGATTGCGAGCGGACGATCGCAATGCCCGCGACACCGTTGATGACGTCCTCGATCGGCTTGGTGACGAGGATCTCCACCTGCTCCGGGGCGAAGCCGGGGGCTTCGGTCTGGATGGAGACCTGCGGCGGTGCGAACTCGGGAAAGACATCGAGCGGTGCGGCGAAGAGGCGAGACGCACCGTACACCACGAGCACGACAGCGAGTCCGAGGACGATCCCCGGATGACGGACAGAGAAACGAACGAGTGCGGCGAGCATCAGTGGTGCATCACTCCGCGACCTCATCACCTACCTGCACCTGCGCGCGGAACTCCTCGGAGAGGAGCTGCTCGGCGCCCATGGTCACGATGCGATCGCCGGGTGCAATGTCGCCCCGCACCGCCCAGCCATCAGGCAACGGTGTGGTGGTAGGGATGCGCACGCGACTGAACTGTCCGGGCGCGCGCTCGACGAAGGCCCAGAGCAGGCCTTCCCACTGCACTGTCGCCGAGGCGGGCACGGCCACCGCACCGGCGAGTGCGGGCCCGGTGGGCACCGAGGCGGTGATGGGGAGCCCCGCCGCGACCCCGGGCCAGGTGCCCGACATGCGGTAGTTGAAAGCGGGCCGCTGTGTGACCGGGTCAACGTCGAACGCCGGCCCCACAAGCTGCGCACTGGCCGAACGGCCGCTCCGGTCGAGCGGCTGCACAACCAACCGTGACGGTGGATTCGCGGGCGCGCCCTCGGTCCACGCAATACGCGCCAATGGCTGGGAGAGATCGCTGATGGCGAGCAGCACCTGTCCAGGCTGTACGATCTCGCCTGGACGGGCGCCAACCTGGGTAACGACACCACTCCGCGGAATGGCGAGCGGCCGCGCGTCGGCCACCTGTGCGATGATGGTGCCGCCAGCGACACGAGCGGCGAGCTCGGGCCACTGGGTGCCGGCAGTCGCCTCAAGCCGGCCTGCCACCGGAGCGCGAAGGAAGGCGATGCGGGCGGAATCAGGGACGATGACGCCGCTCAGCTGCACGGTAGGCGCGGTGGAGACGGCGCGTGCCAGCTCGAGCCTGATGCCGAGACGTTCCAGCTCCGCCGAGTCGATACGGACGACCACGCCATGACTGTCGGCAGCCACGCGGATGGGCGCGATGACCGGCTCCTCGCGCTGCACCTCATTCTGCCGCTCCTCCTTCCCTTTCCGGTAGGCGAAGATGAGGGCCCAGGCCAGCAGCGCGAAGACGGCTGCGCCGGCGAGCCAGCGGATCGGTTTCATGGGGCAGTCTCCTGAACCACGAACGTGGCAGAGGGCAGCAGCAATGGATCAGGCAAGCCGGGCACCTCGGGAGTCCAGATGCCGGTCGTGCGCTCGAGTTCACTTCCGGTGACAACGCGGCGGAGCTGGACCGCCTGTAGCGAGGACTGGGCGTCGGTGACGGCGAGCGCCAATCCCATGCTCTCGAACTGACCGATCTCGCCACGCTCGTAGGCGGCCCGGCTGGTGCGCTCACGCGCGCGGAGCGCGTCGACCAGCTGTTGCGTCGCCTCCAGCTGCTGCGCGGTGGCGCGGCACTGGGAGTATGCGACCTCGACCTGGCTCAGGACGGTTTGCTGAGTGGACTCGACGGAACTCGCCACCTGATTGCGGCGCGCGATCGCCTCACCGATGGGACCCTTGTTCTTGTTGAGCAGGAGGTTGGGGAGCGCCAGTGCCGCGATCCAGCGGTGCAGCCCCTGATCCCAGGAGTAGCCGGGTGCAAGTTCGAGATCGGGATACTGCTTCGTTATCTCAACCTTGAGGTCGGCCTCGGCCACGGCATACTCGGCGAGGGCGACACCCATTTCATAGCGACGGCGGAGTGCGAGGGCACGCAGCTCCTCGAGGGCCTTCTGCTCGGTCCAGGCGCAGCCGATGGCGCCCGCAGCGTCGATGCGGAGCGTGTCGATGACGGCCGACGGCACACCGAGGAGCTGTGCCAGGTTCGCGCGCGCGCCGATGACTTGCGCGTTCGACACGGCGAGCTCGCTGCCGGCGAGCTTCACCTCGGATGCGGCCTGGTCGACGGTGGACTGTCCGATGGCATCCGCCTGGTAGAGTCGCGCGACCTGATCGGCCACCTGCTGGCTCCGTCCCACGCGCCGGGTCCAGCCGGCCACGCTCGAGTCTCCCTGCACCACCGAGAGCGCGGCGGAGCGAACATCGCTGGCGATATTCCACGCTACGACGCGCGCCTGCAGCTCGGCCACCAGCGCGCGGGCCTGTGTGGCGGCGATGCGGGCGCCGCGCTTGCCGCCGAGCTCGATACGGAAGACGAGACCGAGGGTGACGGTCCACGGTGCCTCGAAGGGACCGGAGTTGTCGGCGCGCTCCACCGCCCCAGCGACGCCGATCGGTGGCCGCATGCCGGCAGTGACCTCGGCGGCCTGTGCAGTGCGCCACGCACGCCGCTGGACCTCCAGATCGGGGCGGAAGTACCACGCGGTGAGGGCGAGGCGCTGAGCGTCCCAGCCAGTGGAGTTCGTGGAGTCATATGCCGCGAGGAACGCGGTAAGCGCCGAATCGGCGAGTGTCCGGCGGCCGAAAGCGGCCGCACTCGTCTCAGGAGAAAGTGGTTGCGGATGGTATTTCGTGCAGCTGGCAGCGAGCACGACGGCGGCCGCCGCGAGGATCAGCCGGCGGGCGACGTTCATGCGCGAGGATGAAACTGCTTGTGCACGCTGCGCAGGTATTCGCGGTCCACGTGCGTGTAGATCTGGGTGGTGGAGAGGTCGGCATGTCCGAGCATCTCCTGAACGGCCCGGAGATCGGCACCGCCCTCGAGCAGGTGTGTCGCGAAGCTGTGCCGCAGCGTGTGGGGCGAGACCCGCCGCTTGACCCCCGCTTTCTCGGCGGCCCGCTTCACAATGCCCCAGGCGCCCACGCGCGACAATGGCCCGCCGCGCGCGTTGAGCAATACTCTTCCCTGAGTCTTTCCCCGGTCCAGCTCGGGCCTCACCGTGTGCAAGTACACGGAGAGCGCGCCGATACCGGTCCGCCCAAGCGGCACGAGTCGCTCCTTCGATCCCTTGCCGAACACCCGCACAAGTCCCTCGGGGATCAGCAGGTCCGCCAGGCCCAGGCCGCACAGTTCGGACACCCGCATTCCGGCGCCATACGCCAGCTCCAGCAGCACGCGATCACGCCACGCCAGCGGCTCGGACACATCGGGCGCGGTGAGCATGGCGTCGATCTCCTGCACGGAGAGCGTCTCGGGCAGCTTCCGCCAGCGCGCCGGACTCTCGAGGCGATCGCTGGGATCGTCGCGCAGCCTGCCCTCCGCGATCATGAAGCTGAAGTAAGTCCGGGTCGCGGAAACGGAACGCCTTATACTGGCGGGACTTAGCCCAAGGTCCTTGAGAAGGAACACGAAGTCACGCAAGAGGCCACGCGTGAGCTTGTCCGGCGAGACCACGCCTCTCGACCGGGCAAATTCTGTCAGCCGTCGTAGGTCGCGCCCGTAGTTTTCCACGGTGTGCTGGCTGTGCCCTGCCTCGAGCGCGAGATAGTCTCTGAAACCTTCGAGCCAGAAGGCTCGCAGCTCGTCAGCACTTCGCGGCGGCTCCGGATTCATGCTTCGCGAGCGTGGACGGCTGCGGCCTCGGCTCGCACCCGCGCCACCTCATCAGCGCCAAGGCCAAGCAGCTCGCCGGCGCGAGCGAGCAGCCACGACTCCTGAGCCGGGTCGATGTCACGGTCGGCAAACAGCGACTGCCACATCTGCTCGATGAGCGCGAGCCTGCGCTCCTGTCCCACCTCGCCGCCCAGCCGCTGGCCCAGGCGGCGGAGCCGCCCATCTTCAGTCACAGTGGTCTCGGAACCGTTAGATGCCTCACGCGTCCGAAGTCCCCACCGCTCCCGAAGGTCGCGCTCGACCCGGGAACGTTCGCCGGCATCGAGTCCGGCGTCGGCGTACGCGATCTCTATGACGAGCTGAGCCGCGTGCCGCGGGTCGACCGGGGCGTCGGGATCAGCGTCGGTGCCGAGTGCTGCTCTTACCGCAGTGATGACCGGTTCCTCGCGCCGCCGCCGCCGGGCGTAGACGAAGAGCGCGATGGCGCCGGCCAGCGCCAGCGCGATGACTCCAGTGGTCCGGCTCATCGTCTTGATGAGTTCCTGCACGCGGTCGAATTCACTGCCGACCGCGGCGCCCACCCACGTAATGGCGCCATACCACACCCCTGACGCGAGGGCGATCACCACCAGCACACGCCAGGCGGAAATCCTGAACATTCCGGCAAATGGGGGCACTACGGCGCGAATGCCGGGAAGGAAGCGTGCGACCAGAAGCCCGACAAGGCCGAGGCGAAGGTAATCGCGTTCGATTACCGCAATGGCCTCGGGTGCCATGAGGCGGCGCACCACCGGAAGCTCGAAGAACCCACGGCCGGAACGACGCACCAGCGCGTATACCAGCATCGCGCCGGCCGTATTGAAAGCCCAGGCGATAAGGAACACCGTTACGGGGCGGGTCGTGCCGTCATGTGAAAGGAAGGCGCCGAGGGCCACTGCAACGTCGGCCGGCACGATCGGGACGATGCTCTCGAGAAAGGCCAGGAGGGCGAGGACCGCGTATACCTCTGTGGGAGGCAGCGAGGCGAGCCAGCCCAGGATGGCGTCGATCAGCGTCGCTCCAGCGTCGCGACCGCGATGGCCGCCATCCCCTCGCGCCGGCCAATGAATCCCATTCCCTCGTTGGTCTTGCCCTTGACGTTTACGTCCGCGGGCACGGCGCCCAGCACCTGGGCAAGGCGTGCTGCCATCTCGGCCGCGTGAGGGGCAATCCGCGGCGCCTCGGCAATCACAGTAATGTCGCACTGCACGAAGGCGTACCCCCGTTCGCGCACGGTAGTGTACGCGTCGCGGAGCAGGACCATCGAGTCGGCGTCCTTCCAGCGGGGGTCGGAGTCTGGAAAGAGCACGCCGATGCTTCCCGCGCCGGCCGCCCCGAGGATGGCATCCGTGAGCGCGTGGGCCACGACATCGGCATCGGAATGGCCCACAAGGCCATCGGGATGAGGAATGATGATGCCACCCAGCACGAGCCGACGACCCGGCGCAAACCGGTGCGAGTCGTAACCAATGCCCGTACGTGTCATGCCGCGACGGTCTGCTGCGGCTCGATCAGCGAATAGTCCTGGCGGCGGCGCCTCGGGCTGAACCCGGCATCGGTGATGTTCCGCTCGATCTCGCCCACTGTGGTGCGGAACGTCGTGCCGGCGGCCGACACGACGTTTTCCTCCATCATGAGGCTGCCGTAGTCGTTGGCGCCGTAGCGCAGAGCGACCTGCCCCACCTTGTGGCCCATGGTGACCCAGGAGGACTGGAGGTTCGGCACGTTGGTCAGCACGATGCGACTCATGGCCAGGGTGCGCAGGTAGGTCACCGCGTCGGTCTTCGGCTGGTGCGACATCTCCGGCGTGCCTTCCGGCTGGAGCGGCCAGCAAATGAACGCTGTGAACCCCCCGCTGCGGGCCTGGAGCTCGCGCACGCGCAGCAGGTGCTCGATCCGGTCCTCGTCGGATTCGCCCAGACCATACATCATCGTCACGGAAGTCTTCATGCCCTGGCGATGTGCCTCCTCCTGCACTCCCAGCCACTCCTCGGTCTGCGCCTTCTTGGCCGCCACGCGCTGCCGGATGCGGTCCACCAGGATCTCGCCGCCGCCACCGGGTATGCTGTCGAGGCCGGCCTCACGCAGCCGGCACACGACGTCGGGCACCGGGATCCGGAAGCGCTCGCTGAAGAACACCACCTCCGAGGGCGAGAACCCGTGGATGTGGATGCGGTGGTGCTTCTTGATGTAGCGCATCAGGTCGAGGTACCACTCGAACGGGATGTATGGGTTGTGCCCACCCTGCAGCAGTATCTGGACACCGCCAAGCGCCTTGCACTCGTCGATCTTGCGGCCGATCTGCTCAAAGCTCAGGACATAGCCCTCATCGTGCTTCGGCCGACGATAGAACGCGCAGAAACCGCAGTCGGCGACGCAGACGTTCGTGTAGTTGATATTCCGGTCGATGATGTATGTCACCACCGGTTCCGGGTGATGCCTCCAACGCTCGGCGTCGGCAAGCTCGGCCAGTTCGAGCAGTGGAGCCTGCTGGTAAAGTTCAACGAGCGAACGGAACTCGCCGGTGGTGCGGTCGATGGTGGTCATGTCATCCTACGCTGCGCTGATAAAGCTCAGGCTGCCGTCGGGCACGAGCCCATCCTGCGCCAGCCGTCGGAAGAAGTCGGTCAATCCCGCGAGGTGCCGGTAGGAGAACCGGTAGTCGAGGTCGCCGAGGTAGTCCCGGCATACCTGCCGGTCGATGCCGGTGGTGGCCCACGCCTGGTCGGCGAGGAGGTCGAGATGGCCGAGACCCCAGTCGCGAGACTCGACGAGCCTTGCATGCGTTTCCCGGATCAGCTCCTGGTCGGCCCGGCGCCTCGCTGCCCACACCGCGAACACGAACGGCAGGCCTGTCCAGTCCTTCCACTCCTCGCCCAGGTCCACCTGGTACTGGTACACGCCGCGCGACGCCAGGACCAGCGCCGCGTCGCCGATGACCAGGACCGCGTCGTGGGGAAACTGCGCCAGGGCCGTGAGGTCAGTGGCTTCCGCGCGCACAGTCGCGAATCTCGGTGCGACATTCCAGCGGTGGCGGCACAGGATCTCCAGCAACAGCACCGAGGTGCGCGACGACGAACTCAGGAGCACCGTGGCGCGGTCCAGCTCGGTGACCGGCCGGCGCGAGAACAACCGCACGCTGTGCACAGGCCCGTCACAGCTGATCGCGAGATCGGGCAGAAGGTGATACGCCGCGGCGTTCCGCGCGTACTCCACCGCCGACACGACGCTCAGGTCCAGCTCACCGGCCGCCATGAGGTCGTTGAGGTCGGATGCCGTGCCGGTCACGATCTCCGCACCTGCCATGACGATCCCCCGGTCGATGGCGCCGTACACGGGATAGCAGTTGATCCACGGGATGCGGCCGAGCCTCATGCGGCGTGTACCACGGGAGGGTTTGCGAACGATCCTGGCGCATCGGGTGCCAGGTCGGTGAAGTCTTCCCGGACGGACTCGTACAGGCTGTTCCGCTCCACCGGCCGCCTCCCCGCCCCGCTGATCATGCGCACGAGTTGCTCATAGGGCATGTGCATGGCCGTATGCGCACCGGCCTCGTGGTAGATCCGCTCGTACACGACCGTGCCTTCAACGTCGTCGCATCCATACGCCAGCGCGATCTGTGACAGGAACGGCGTCACCATGGGCCAGTGTGTCTTGACGTGGGGAATGTTGTCGAGGAAGAGGCGACCCACCGCAATGTTGCGCAGATCCTCGTAACCGGTCGTGGCCGAGCCCACACGTCCCAGTTCTTCGCCGAGCTCGTTGTTGTCCGGGTGATATGCCAGGGGGATATAGGTCAGGAATCCCCCGCTCTCATCCTGCAGCTCGCGGAGCATACCCAGGTGCTCGATCCGGTCATCCGTCGTCTCGACATGACCATAGAGCATGGTGCAATTGGTCGGGATGCCGAGTTCGTGCGCCACGCGGTGCACCCGGAGCCACTCCTGGCCTGTCAGTTTCCGTTCTGCGATCGTGGCACGGACCGCGGTGCTGAACACCTCTGCACCGCCGCCCGGCAGGCTCGTCAGGCCCGCTTCTTTCATTGCGATCAGCACGTCGCGCTCGCTGACCTTCTCGATTCGCGCCAGGTGAGCGATCTCGACGGCCGTCAGTGCCTTGATGTGCACGTGCGGGAATCGCTCCTTGAGCCCGCGGATCATATCGGTGTAGTAGCTGAGCCGGAGCTTCGGGTGGAGGCCGCCGACGATATGGAACTCCCTGGTCGGCATGCCGCGCGCCTGCTCTGCCTCGGCGAATACCTCCTCGAGCGAGCGAGTGTACCCGCCATCCTCCTTAGGCATGCGCGCAAAGGAGCAAAAGGTGCATGTATTCCGCAGGACACAAATGTTCGTCGGGTTGATGTGCTGGTTGGCCGAGAAGAACACCCGGTCGCCGTTCCGGCGCTGGTTCGCCATGTCGGCGAGCCGCCCCACTCCGGTAAGGTCGGTGCTGCTGTAGAGCGTCCGGGCGTCTGCGGCCGAAAGCCGAGCGCCCTCGAGAACCTTCTCGGCGATGGGGCGAAGGGCGGAGTCGCGCAGCCGGCCTGGATCGAGGGTCGGCGCCATGCTATCTCCTTGTGGCAGCGTCACTAACGTCGCACATAATCTACACCGTGCCCGCCCGCATTTGCCAGAGTACGCACGCCGGTGCAACGGCTACCCCAGCAGCCGGTACACCTTCCACTCCTGCGTGCCCGCCACGATCAGCGGCGCGAGGGCATCGGAGTGGGGCTTGAACACGGGCTGGCCCATGCCGGCGAGTGCCGCCTCGAAGTCAGCCAGCGTATCGAACACATACTCGTCGATGATGTGCGAGGCCGATTCGCCGATGTGGCCCACCATCAGCCGAGTGGCGCGGGCCCGGCGGAACTCGGAGTGCGCCATCTTGTCGCGGCCCCACGCCGTCATGATGCGCACGGCCTCGGCCTGGCGGCCATAGGCAACGACGAGGTGCCACTGGCAGGCGTACACGACCCCTACTTCTTCTTGCCGCGCCCGGCGCCACCCGGATGCCACGCGCCCTTGTTCTTCGACCACCGCCAGGTATAGGTGTACTCGCGATCGGAGAGTGTGGTAACGTCGTACTTGATGATGTACGTGCCGTCCGGCATGCTCATGGGAAAACTTGTCCAGTGCCACACGCCCGAGGTGATCACCGAGGTGGCGCTGATGTCGGCACCATAGCTGTCGATACCGTCGAAGGAATACTTCTTTTTTTCGGAGTTGTAGGTGAACGTCGACATCGACTTGCCCGGTCCACCGGGTGTCATGACGTCGGCGCGGCAGACCATCGCGAAGCGGCCTTCGAACCATTCGCATTTCTCGGTGCCGCTGGTCTTTCCGCCCGGCCCCATCGGGCCCTTCTGGTCCTCACCCGCCAGCTCCCACGTGCCCTCGAAGTAACCCAGCTTGGCGGTCTCGGGAGGCGGGCCCTGTGCGGCAACGGTCAGTGGCGCGAGAGCGGTGAGCAGAACCACAAGCTCGAGTGATCGCATGAGTCCCTCCTTGGCGGAGTGACGGTAAGCAGCCGGTGCGCGCCCGCGCCCGGCACGTGCACGGCTAACATGGCATATGCCCCGGAGGGACGCCAGAGCAAGAAAAGGCCCCCACGGTCGTTACCGTCGGGGCTCCGCCCTGCTGCGTGTGGCTTCCCGCCTAACCCTCAAACCGCTTCACCGCCAGGGCCGCATTGTGCCCGCCGAAGCCGAATGCGTTCGACACTGCCACCTTGAACTCGCGCCGGACCATCTTGTTGGGCGCACAGTCCAAGTCGCACTCGGGATCCTGGTTGAACTGGTTGATCGTGGGCGGGATTTCGCCCCGCGTGACGGCCAGGAGCGCGATGACGCACTCGAGCCCGCCCGCCCCGCCGAGCAGGTGCCCGGTCATCGACTTGGTGGAGCCGAAGATGAGCTCCCGGGCGTGCGTGCCGAACACCGCCTTCACCGCCTGGGTTTCGGCGATGTCACCGAGCGGGGTGGATGTGCCGTGGGCGTTGATGTACCCGACTTCCGCCGGATCGATCCTGCCGCTCTCCAGGCACATGCGCATGGCGCGCTGTGCGCCCTCACCCTCGGGAGCAGGGGCTGACATGTGATAGGCATCACCCGAAAGCCCGTAACCGCAGACCTCGCCGAGGATCTCGGCGCCGCGCTTCTCCGCGTGCTCGAGGCTCTCGAGGATCAGGCACGCCCCTCCATCGCCGAGCACGAAACCATCCCGGTCGCGGTCGAACGGGCGGCTCGCGGTGGCAGGATCGTCATTGCGGGTCGACATCGCCTTCATGTTCGAGAACGCGGCGATCGTGAGTCCCGTGACGCACGCCTCCGAGCCGCCCGTGACCATGGCGTCGGCCATGCCGTCCATGATCATGCGATATGATTCACCGATGGCATGCGCGGAAGAGGCGCAGGCGGAGACGGGCGCGAAATTGGGTCCCTTGAACCCATAGCGCATCGACACGAGCCCACCGGCCATGTTCGGGATGAACATCGGCACGAAGAACGGTGATACGCGGTCAGGTCCCTTCAGCGCGTACGCGGTGCAGTTGTCCTCGAAAGTCTGCATTCCGCCGATGCCGCTGCCCATTACCACCCCGACGCGGTTCTTGTCGGGTGCCGTTTCCGTGAGGCGCGCCTGCATGACCGCCTGGTGCGCCGCCCCGATGGCATACTGGGCGAAGAGATCGTAGCGCTTGGCTTCCTTCTTGTCGATGTACTGCAGCGTATCGAAGCCCTTCACCTCGCAGGCAAAGCGCACGCTCAATCGCGACGGGTCGAACCGCGTGATCGGCCCGGCACCGGGCCGGCCCTCGAGCAGGCTGGCCCAGCTTTCCTCTACCGTGTTGCCAACGGGGGTGACGAGCCCGAGGCCCGTCACGACGACGCGACGTGCCAATTACTTGCCGATCTTGTCGTGGAGATATTTCATCGCGTCACCGACGGTGCGCAGCTTCTCCGCGTCCTCGTCCGGGATGTCGATGTCGAACTCCTTCTCGAAGGCCATCACGAGCTCGACCGTGTCGAGGCTGTCGGCCCCGAGGTCTTCCATGAAGCTCGCCTCGCTGGTGAGCTTCTCGCGCTCGACGCCGAGTTCCTCGACGATGATGTCCTTGACCTTGTCTTCCACGTTGCTGTCGGCCATGTGTTCCTCGATGAAGAAATGAGTTCCTGCAGCGCGCTCAGATGACCATGCCACCGTCGACCACCAGCACCTGCCCCGTCATGTAGCTCGCCAGGTCGGACGCCAGGAAGAGCACCGCGCCCGCAACGTCGGCGGGCGAGCCCAGCCGGCCCAGCGCGATCTGCTCTAATAAGACTTTCCGTGCATCCTCAGGCAAGGCGGAGGTCATGTCGGTATCGATGAAGCCAGGCGCGACGCAGTTGATCAGGATGCCTCGGCTCGCATACTCCTTCGCCGCCGACTTGGTCAGGCCGATGAGGCCCGCCTTGCTCGCGGCGTAGTTGGCCTGGCCCTTGTTGCCGATGATACCCACGATACTGGTGATGTTGATGATGCGGCCGCTCCGCCGCTTCATCATGCCCTTGGTCACGGCGCGCATGGTGAGGAACGCCCCCTTCAGGTTGGCATCCAGCACCGCGTCCCAGTCGGCCTCGCTCAGCCGAAGCAGGATGTTGTCGCGGGTGAGCCCGGCGTTATTCACCAAGATATCGATCGGGCCGAGCGCCTGCTCCACGGCGGCGATGGCCTCCGCCACCTGGCCGGCATCGGAGATCTCGCACGCGACCCCGATGGTGCCGGCGCCGAGGCTCGCCGCCACGTCCTGCGCCCGGGACGCATCGCGGCCGGCGATGGCCACCTTCGCCCCGGACTCGAGCAGCGTCTTCGCGATCGCGAGCCCGATTCCCCGCGTGCTCCCGGTGACGAAGGCCACCCTTCCGCGCAGGTCGATCGCCTTCATGCGACGAGGAACTTCTCGACTTCGGCGGCCGTGCCCAGCGTGAGACTGGCGGCGCCAGGCACGATGCGCTTGAGGAGGCCGCTCAGCACGCCGCCGGGGCCGATCTCGAGAAACCGGGCGCGCGGGTGGTCCACCGCACACGTTTGCATGCACTCCACCCAGCGCACCGGGGAGATCACCTGCTCCGCGAGCACCACGCGCGCCCGCGTGGCATCGCGCACCGGCAACGCGGTCGAGTTGGCCACCACCGGGAAGCGGGGAGCGGCGAAGGCCGCCGCATCGAGCGCGGCGGCGAGGCCGGGCACCGCCGGCGCCATGAGCGGCGAGTGGAACGCCCCGCTCACCTTGAGCGGGAGTACGCGCTTGGCGCCCGCTGCCTTGCAGGCCTCGCCCGCGCGGGTCACCGCGGCCCGATCGCCGGAGATCACGGTCTGGTCGGGGGCATTGAGGTTGGCCGGCACCGCGATCTCCCGCTCGTTTGACGCCGCGGCGCAGAGGGCAGTGACCTCGGCCGCGCCGAGGCCGATCACGGCGGCCATGGCACCGGCCCGTGCGCGGCCCGCCTCCAGCATCAGCTCGCCCCGACGGCGCACCATCCGCGCGGCATCAGCGGGTGTCAGCGAGCCCGCGGCGACGTAGGCGCTGTACTCACCCAGGCTGTGCCCGGCGGCGCCCACGACGCGACCCAGCTTCGCACCTACGACGGCCAGCACCGCGCAGGTATGGGCCAGGATGGCGGGCTGCGCGTTGTGCGTGAGCGTCAATTCCTCCTCCGGCCCCTCCCACATGAGCCGTGAGAGCGGCGCGCCCAGCGCCTCGTCGATGGCCATGAACGTGTCTCGCGCAGCCGGGAACCGTTCCGCGAGGTCGCGACCCATGCCGATCTTCTGGGCTCCCTGCCCGGGGCACAACAACACAGTCACCACCGAACGACCGTCGCTCCCCAGGTGAAGCCCGCCCCGAACGCGACCAGCAGAATCAGCGTGCCCGGCTTGAGCCGCCCCTCTTCCTCGGCCTGGGCCAGTGCCAGCGGAATGGACGCCGCGGACGTGTTGCCGTAGCGGTCCACATTCACCATCACCTTGCTCATCGGAATGTTCGAGTGCTTCGCTGTTGCCTCGATGATCCGGAGGTTGGCCTGGTGCGGCACGAACAGCTCCACCTCCTCGGCCGTGACGCCTGCGCGGCGCAGGGCCTCGTCACAGGCTTCGCCCATCGCCTTGACCGCGGCCTTGAATACCTCGCGGCCGGCCATCTTCATGTACTGGCCCCGGTCATTCACGTTCTCGGAGGTGAGCGGGTTCATTCCGCCTCCCGCCGGGATGTAGAGCAGTTCGGCGAGCCGGCCATCGGACTTCAGGTAGGTGGACAGGATGCCGCGGCCGTCGCCGTTCGCCGGCGTCACGACCGCCGCACCCGCGCCGTCGCCGAAGAGCACCGCCGTACCACGATCCTGCCAGTCAGTAATGGTCGAAAGCCGCTCCGCTCCAAGCACCAGGACATTCTTGTAGGTGCCAGTGGCGATAAGCCCCTCGGCCACGCCGGTCGCGTACACGAACCCCGGGCACGCGGCGATAATGTCGAACGCGGCGGCCCGGTTCGCGCCCAGCACCGCCTGCAGGTCGCACGCCTGCGACGGCATGCGCCGATCGGGCGTCACCGTGGCGCACACGATGGCGTCGAGGTCGGCGGCGCTCATGCCCGCGCGAGCCAGTGCCATGCGACTGGCCTCGGCGGTAAGCTGCGTCAGTGACTCGTCTGCGCGCGCCACCCGTCGTTCGCGGATGCCGGTCCGCTCCACGATCCATTGGTCGGATGTATCGAGAGTGTGGCTCAGGTCGTCGTTGGTGACGACACCTTCGGGAACCGCGACACCAAGGCCCCGAAAGGCCGCCACGGGGGCGCGGCTCATGCGCCGCGCGCGGCGATGGCCGCGAATTCAGCGCCGATGTGCTGGCTCAGGCCCACCTGGACGGACTGCACCGCGACCCGGATGGCGTTCTTGATCGCGTTGGACGTGGACGCGCCGTGGCAGAGGATGCAGATCCCCTTCACGCCGAGAAGTGGCGCGCCGCCGTACTCGGAGTAGTCGAGGACACGGAACACCTCGCGCACGTCATCGCGCTCGAGGATTTCGGGAGCGTTCCGCTTGACCAGCCGCACGATCAGCCGCGCGACCGATTCGTAGAACTTGAGCACGATGTTACCTACGAAACCATCGCACACCACCACGTCGATGTGCCCGTGCTTCACGTGACCGGCCACGATGTCGCGGCCCTCGATGTTTCCGACGTAGTTGAGCCCCGGCGCGGTCTTAAGGAGCAGGTGTGCCTCCTTCACCATCGCCGTACCCTTCTCGTCTTCCTCGCCGACGTTGAGCAGGCCCACCACCGGGGCAGCCTTGCCCAGCACGTCCCGCGCATAGACCGTCCCCAGGTAGGCAAATCCCACCAGCTCGCGCGGAGAGCAGTCGACATTGGCGCCACCGTCGAGCACCACCACCGGTTCATCGGCGGTGGGAAACGGTGTCGCCACCGTGGCCCGCATGACGCCCTCGTGCAAGCCGAGGAGCACCGTCGCGGCCGCCAGCGATGCGCCGGTGTTGCCGGCGGAGATGAACGCGTCGGACTGCCCGGCCTTCTGGAGGCCGAGGCCGACCATCAGGCTGGACTTCGGCTTTTTCCGGATGGCGGCGATGGGCTTCTCAGCCATCCCCACGACGTCGGGAGCCTCAATGCACTCGAGGCGGCGCCGGTCGGCACCAGGATGCCGCGCCAACTCCGCCTCGATCACATCCACACGGCCTACCAGCTGAATCGTGAATTCGCCCGGAAGCGTTGCTAATGCGGCGAGCGCACCCTCGATCTCAGCCTGCGGCGCATGGTCTCCGCCCATCGCGTCCAGCGCGACGCGGATCACCGTCAGTTGTCCTCTACCTCGATCCGCTTCTTGCCGGCGTAGTAGCCGCAGGACCCGCACACGCGGTGCGGAAGGCGCGGCGAGCTACAACGGGGACAGGCCTGCGTCCGTATGCCGGCCGCAGTGTGGTGGCCCCGGCGGAGCCGCTTGCGTGATTTCGAGGTTCTGCGCTTCGGTACGGCCATGACATCCTCATCCGTGGTCTGGAACCGGGCAACTGCACGGTCCCGCGTTCAAATCAGCCCCGCACCGGGGGCAGAGTCCTGCGCAATTCGGCCGGCACAGTGGATAGCCCGGTACCGCCAGCGCGAGTTCCTCCCGCACGAACTCGACAAGGTCGATCTGGGTGGCCGACGGCGGCAACTCGTGCACCGACGGGTCATCCTGGAGATCGGGATCACTGCTGAACATCAGCCCGATATCACTATCGACCGACAGAGCCACATCCGAGAGGCAGCGACGGCACTGTGCCTGTACCTGCCCGCGAACGTGGCCCTTCCAGAAGTAGCCGCCTGCGCCGCTGGCCTGAATGCGGCCATCTACCTGCACCGGCCCTGCGAGGGACAGGTCGAGCCCTTCGAAAACCGGATCATCCTGCGAGAGCGCCCCGGTAGTGGCCACCGGCCCGTGTTTCAAATCCCGGAGATCGACCCGAAGCATAGCCCCGGAAGCTAAGTGGGAGAAGGACTTAGGTCAAGCCGAGGCAGGGCATTTGACTCACCCCCAGAGGCCAGCCAGCTCCCCTTCGGTAAAGAAGAAACCGACCTCCCGGGCCGCGTTCTCGTCGCTGTCAGATGCATGGATCGCATTCCTGCCCTTCGATTCGGCGTACAGCTTCCGAATCGTGCCTGCCGCGGCCTCGGCGGGGTCGGTCGCCCCGATGACCGTTCGCAGGGTAGCCACCGCGTCGCCCCGTTCCAGGGCCAGGGGCATGCAGGGTCCGCTCATCATGAAGGAGACGAGCTCGGGATAGAACGGGCGCCCTTCATGGATGGCGTAGAATGCCCCTGCTTCACCCTTCGACAGGCGCACCAGGCGGGCTGCGCGAACGACGAAGCCTTCTTTCTGCAGGTGCGCGATGATGAGCCCTGCCTTGCCGCTGACAATGGCGTCGGGCTTGATGATGGCGAGCGTGCGGTTGGCAGCCATTTCAGACATTTCAGATCCCATAAAGCGTGAACGGTAAACGGTAAACGGTGAACGGGAACTGAATCGGGGTGCTCCCGTTCACTGTTCACCGTTCACCGTTCACGTCGTTGGCCTACTTGAGTCGCTCTTTCACCAGCTCGATCACGTCCATCGGACGCTTCATGATCCCCATGCCGGCTGCCGCGAAAGACGCCAGCTTTTCTTCGGCGGTGCCGGAGGAACCCGAGATGATGGCACCGGCATGACCCATCCGTCTCCCCTTGGGTGCCGTCTGGCCGGCGATGAAGCCGACCACGGGCTTGGACACGTGCGACTTGATGAAGGCGGCGGCCTGCTGTTCGTCGGTACCACCGATCTCGCCCATCATCACAATGGCGTCGGTACCGGGATCGTCCTGGAAGGCGCGGAGTACGTCGATGAAGTTGGTGCCGATGAGCGGATCGCCACCGATGCCGACGCAAGTGCTCTGCCCGATGCCCGCCTTCGTGAGGTGATTCACGATTTCATAGGTGAGTGTACCGCTGCGACTCACGATGCCCACCCGGCCCGGGAGACAGATGCCGCCGGGGATGATGCCGACTTTTGACTCACCCGGCGTGATGAGCCCCGGGCAATTCGGCCCGATGAGCCGCACGCCGCGGGCGCGCACATACGGCATCGCACGAGCGACGTGCTGTACCGGGATCCCCTCGGTGATGCACACGATGAGGCCGATGCCGGCATCGGCCGCCTCGAACAGCGCGCTCGCCGCGGCCGTGGGCGGCACGTATACCACCGAACAATCCGCCCCAGTGGCGTTCACCGCCTCGGCAACGCTGTCGAATACCGGCACCTTGCGCTCGAACGTCTGGCCGCCCTTGCCGGGGGTGACCCCTCCGACCACCTGCGTCCCGTATTCCAGCATCTGCCGCGCGTGGAACGACCCTTCCCGGCCGGTGATGCCCTGCACCAGCACGCGCGTCGACTTGTTGACGAAGACGCTCATTTTGTCCCCTGTGCGGCGCGGACCACCTGCCGCACCGCCTCGTCCATGTCACTGAGAGCCGTCATGCCGATGCCCTGGAGAATCTTGAAGGCCTCGGCCTCGTTGGTGCCCGTAAGGCGCACGACGATCGGCACCTTGACCGGGAACTGCGTCAGTGCCGTCTTGATGCCGTTGGCCACGTCGTCCGTGCGGGTGATGCCACCGAAGATGTTGAAGAGGATCGCCTTCACGTTTGGATCGGTGGTGATGATCTTGAGCGCGTTCACCACCTTCTCGGGATTGGAACTGCCGCCGATGTCGAGAAAGTTGGCCGGCTCCCCGCCGTAGTACTTCACCAGGTCCATCGTTGCCATTGCGAGCCCGGCCCCGTTCACGACGCATCCGACGTTGCCGTCCAGCTTGATGAAGGACAGGTTGGCGCGTCGCGCCGCGGCCTCGGCAGGCGGCTCCTCCGACTCGTCGCGCAGCTCCTCAAGGTCCGGGCGCCAGAACAGTTCGTTGTCGTCGATCACCACCTTGGCATCAAGCGCGAGCACCTTGCCGTCCGGCGTGGTAACGAGCGGGTTGATCTCGGCAAGCGAACAGCCGTTGTGGGTGAAGACGTTGTAAAGTCGTTCCATGATCTGTGCCGCCGCCTTCACCTGGGCGAAGTCCTTGTACAGGAAGAAGGCGAGCGACAGGGCCTGGTGCGCGAGCAAACCGTAGGTGGGATCGACCGCCAGCCGGCGGATCTTCTCCGGCGTCTTGGCGGCAACTTCCTCGATGTCGATGCCGCCGGCGGGACTCACCATGAACACCGGACGCTGCGTTTCGCGGTCCATGATCAGGCCGACATATGCCTCGGAGGCAATGTCGGCGGCCGGCACCACGAGCACCTTGTGCACGGTGAGGCCCTTGATCTGCATGCCCAGGATGCGCTCGGCGGCGTCCGCCGCCTCGCCGGGCGTCGCCGCCAGCTTCACGCCGCCGGCCTTGCCCCTGCCCCCGACATGTACTTGCGCCTTCACCACCACCTTGCCGCCAACACGCCGGGCAATGGCCTCGGCGACGGGCGGCGTCGAGGCGACGTCACCGTCCAGCATGGGCACGCCAGCCGCCTTGAGCAGCGCACGAGCCTGATATTCATGGATGTTCACGGTCGCTCCCCGGAAACCTGGAAAACAGGCCCGAAGGTAGCCCCCGCTCCAAGGCCGAGCAAGCGGAGGTGGCTAGTGACGGCCAGTCGGGTCAGTGGGGGCAACTGGGGGCACTTCGAGCACGGCGCGAAGCTCCTCGAAGGCCCGCCCGAATGCGGTGAAGTCACCGCGCCGGAAGGCCGAGTCGGCGACCCTGAACCAGCGGCGCGCGTCGACCAGGGCACCGCCGGGCATGGCCCCTGGCGGCGACGGTACCGTGACACCTCGAAGGTTGGTCCAGGCCTCGATGAACGTGCGGGCGGCGCCGACGCGTGGCCCGCTGGCCACGCTCACCCAGGTGATCGACGAGCCGCCGCCGCCGCGCGGACCGTACCGGGCCTGCGTCGCGCCCACGGCGCCCGGGGTGACCCAGTAGCGAATGCCTCCGGTACTCAGCACTCCGCCGCCGGCTCGCACGGAATCGAGCACCTGCACGAACGTGGCGAAGCGTTCCCAGCGCTGCTCCAATGCGGCAGGACCCGGCAGCCCGATGCTCGAGTCGATCTCTACCTGTGCAATCCCAAGACGGCCCTCCATACTCGAACCAAGAAGCAGTGTCTGCAGCTGCCCCGTCGATGCGCGGACATATTCCGCCGTTCGGACCGGCGCGTCCGCCGCCGCAGGCATCCAGAAGAAGCTGGACACGAGCGGCGTGAGGCGGAGGGAATCAGCGCGTCCGGCCAGCACACCGGTTTCCGCGTTCTCCAGTACGCGTGACTGCACGAGGAACAGTTCCGCCGGGTAGGGCAGCATCACCCGCAGTGCCACAGCCAGTGCCTCCCACGGCTCCACCACCCCGCCGGAGAGTCTTGTCCAGGCGTCGGCCACAGGACCCGCGTCAGGTCGCACGTAGACATGCGCCTCGCCCTCCTCTGCTTCCACCACGCCAACGAAAGCCGCGTGCAGCATGCCGATGCGCCTGCCTCCGAGCAGCGCGCGCGTTGACAGCGGAAAGTGATCGTCGAGCAGATAGCCGTCTGAGATCCACAACAGGCGTCCGCCCTCCACCCGGGGCACGGGCGGCGCCCACTCGGCGTAGGGCGCGAGCTTCGCGAGGCGGAGCTGCGGAGCACGCGCCCAATCCACTGACGCATCCGCGGGCGGCGCGCCGAGGAGACTGCGCTCCTGCAGTGCCCAGGCGAGCGCCACCCGGCGCACCAGCCCGGTCACCGGCACGCCGCGGACGTCGTCGGTAATCACGACTCGCGCGGTGCCAGGGTAGACAGCGCGACCGGAGAGCTGCAGGAGCGCCGCGGGCGCGGGCGCGGGGACGGAATCATCGGCGTGGTAGAACAGCGGTCCGCCGGTCGCGGACGTCCGGTCGTCGGCCACGGCGCGAAGTGAAGCGGCACTATCGCGCGTGGTGACGAGGAGCAGCCAGACCGGGCGCCGGCCGCCGGGCGTCATGATCCAGGTGGGATCCGCCGCCGCAGTCAGCAGCGAATCGGCATCACCGATGCGCACCAGGGGCTCGGTCTGCCAGAGGGACGGCCAGGCCGGCGGCGTACCCGCGTCGGCCCACGGCATTGCCAGGGAATCGTGCAGGGATTCGAGATGGTACGCCGCGGCATCGAGCGAGCGGCGGCTGGCCATGTCCCCAAGAGCCACGTCGCCTGGCACCACCATTGAACCCACCGCGATTCGCGTGAGCATCCACCCGATGCCGAGGACTGCCCAGCCGGCGAGCAGCAGGAAGTTGAGCTTGACGACGGAAGGACGTACCGCCCACAGCAGCGAGACCATCGCCACCATCAGCGCGGTCCCGGCGAGGGCCGGAGAAGTAAGGGTGGCGAGCTGGAACTGTCTTGTACCCACTTCGCCCAGGGCGCCGCTCACCATCTCATAGGGCTCGAGCAGCAGTCCCCACCCAAGCACGAGTGCCAATGCGGCAAGCAGCCAGCCGAGGTGCCGCCGCGCATGGTCGCTGATGGCCGGCCGACTGTCGATCCACCGGATCGCCCCGATGACGGCGTAGAGCACCACCACTACGAGTAACCCGGTGAGCGTCAGTGCAAAGGCGTAGCCGCGCAGAAGCGACCAGAGCGGAAGTTGGGCGACGTACAGTCCGGCATCATGACCCAGCACCGGCTCGGTAAGGTCGAACTGCACGCCTTGCCAGGCGAGCGCGATGACCCGCCAGTAGCGCGAGATGTCGCCGCCAGTGATGAGCCCGAGAATCAGGCCCAGGACGACGGTGCCGGCGAGCAGCGTGCGCTGGGTTAGTGCCTCCCGCACCTCGAGATTGGCGATCTGCCGGGAGACCTCGACCCCGCCGATGGCGCGGTACACCACCAGGAGGTTGCCGGTGAACCAGGCGGTGGCGATGACGACGCCGGCGAGGTCCAGGGTCAAGCGCAGGAGGTTGACGTCAGTGAGGAACTGCGCCGCGGCCGGGGAGACCGCGAGGCCCCACCAGCGATCCGCCAGCGTGGATGCGGTCCAGCGCCCGGCGAAGAGCACCAGGGCCAGCACGCCGGCGGCGAGCAGGGCGCGCCGCATGCCGTTGGACATGGCGCGCTATGCGCTGACCCCCTGCTCCGCGAGCCAGTCCATCACTTCGGCCTGGTAGGCCGCGAGGGCGGCGGGCTCGGTTGCCTCGAACCGGAGCACGAGGATCGGCTGGGTATTCGACGAACGGATCAGTCCCCATCCCTTGGGAAAGCTCATGCGGACGCCGTCGATGGTATTGACGGGATAGCGGGCGCTGAAGTGCGCCACGGCGCGCTCCGTGATGCCGAACTTCAGGTCGTCGGGGCAGTCGACCCGAAGTTCCGGCGTCGTGAACGTTTTCGGAAGGTCCGCGAGGAGCGGAGACAGGCCTCGCGGGCCACGGCTCACGATCTCCAGGAGCCTTGCCGCGGCGAAGAGCGCGTCATCGAAGCCGAAGTAGTCACCGCCGAAGAACATGTGTCCGCTCATCTCACCCGCAAGCGGCGCATGGAGCTCCTTCATGCGAGCCTTGATGAGTGAATGGCCCGTCTTCCACATTTCCGGACGGGCACCGGCGTCACTCAGCGCCCGGGGCAGTATCTCGGAGCACTTCACGTCGAACACTACCGGCGTTCCCGGTCCGAACCGGCGCACGGCGTCGCGCCCGTAGAGCACGAGCAACTGGTCACCAAAGAGGATCTCACCGGTCTCGTCCACGGCACCAATGCGGTCGGCGTCGCCGTCGAACGCGATGCCCAGTTCGGTGCCGTGCCGGCGCACTTCCGTCTGGAGGTCGCGGAGGTTCTCCGGCACCGTGGGATCGGGATGATGATTCGGGAAGGTACCGTCCGACTCGCAGAAGAGCGGCGTCACCTCGGCGCCCAGCTTCCGGAGCGTCTCCACCGCGATGACGCTGCCGGCGCCGTTGCCGCAATCCACCACGACGCTGACCGGCCGCTCGAGCCGATGCCGGTCGACGATGGCGTCGCGGTAGCGCGCGAGCACCGTCGAGTCGGCGGTTTCGCGGCCCCGGCCGGTGCGCCAGTGCTCGGTCACGATGGCCTCCCACAACGCGACGATCTGCTCTCCATGCATCGAGCCGCGGGCGAGCACCATCTTGAAGCCGTTGAACTCGGGCGGATTGTGCGATCCCGTCACCTGGCACCCGCCGTCCACCGCGAGTTCCTGCACGGCGAAATAGAGCGCCGGCGTGGGCACGAGTCCCACATCTACTGCCGTTCCCCCCGCTTCCACGATGCCCTGCCGGAATCCCGCCGCGAGCGCCGGTCCTGAAGGACGGTTATCGCGACCCACCGCCAGCACCGGGGCATGCCCGGCCACATCCCACGCGGCGCTGGCAAACGCACGCCCCAGCGCTCGCGCGAAGGCCGGCGTCAGCTCGCGATCGACGATTCCGCGCACGTCATACTGGCGGAACACCCCCTTGGGAACATTCACCGGTCACCCGCCGGGCCCCGTGCTACCTCGGCGCTCATGCGATCGGCGGCTGCGCGCGCCAGGTCGACCACAGGTCGTGGCCAGACTCCGAACAGCACGTTCGCGATCACCGCGGCCGCCACGATCGCCTTGGCCGCGCGGGAGAAGAGCACCTGGCGGTGCGCATCCGGCGTGCGTTCCGGCTTCATCGTCATCGCCATGACGACCGGCAGGTAGTAGCCCAGTGACACGAGGCTTCCCACTCCCATCACCACCGCCAGCAGCAGCTGGTTCTGGTCGATCGCGGCGGTCATGAGATACCACTTGCCGATAAACCCGAAGGTGCCGGGAAATCCGAGCAGCGACAACAAGCAGACGCCCATCGAGAGCGCGCCCCAGGGCCGGACCCGGAAGAAGCCCTCCACGTCCTCGAGCATGACCGTGCGCGACCCCACCCGTTCCACGGCGGTAATGATGCCGAACGCGGCCAGGGACGTGATGCTGTACGCCATGAGATAGAGCAATACAGCCGCGCGCCCCAGGTCCGTCGCGGTCCACACGCCGACCAGCAGGTAGCCGGCATGCGCGATGGAGCTGTAGGCCAGCATGCGCTTGAGCGAGCTCTGCGCCAGCGCGACCACGTTACCGACGATCATCGAGGCCACCGCCAGTCCGGCGATGATTGGCTGCCACAGCCCGGCGAACGCGGGGAATGCGTCGGCCAGCACGCGAACCAGTGCCACGAACGCGGCCGTCTTGACGCCCGTGGCCATGAAGCCGGTCACCGGCGTGGGCGCTCCGTCGTACACGTCGGGTGCCCACATGTGAAAGGGCACAGCCGCCGTCTTGAAGGCGAAGCCGACCAGGAGGAGTGCCAGCCCCATGCGCGCCAGCAGCGACGTCTCGTGTCCGGCCAGCTCCCGGCCGATCAGGATGAAGTTGGTCTGACCCGTGGCACCGTACACGAGCGCGATGCCGTACAGCAGGAACCCCGAGGCGAACGCGCCCACCAGGAAGTACTTGAGCGCCGCTTCCGCCGATGAGCGGCGGAAACGGTCGAAACCAGCCAGCACGTACACCGAGATCGACATCACCTCGAGCCCGATGAACAGGAGGATGAAGTCGGCCGATGCGACCATGAGTTGCATGCCGATGGTCGCGAACAGCACCAGGACGTAGTACTCCGGTGCAAGCAGGCGCTGCTTGCCAAGGAACCGGAGTGACAACAGGCAGGTGGCCCCGGCAATGAAGAGGATGAGCAACTCGCTCAAGAAGCGGTACGCATCGAGATACACCATGTGCGGCAGTCCCGCGCTCCGGGCACCCGAGAGCCAGAGCCAGACTGTCGCAGCCGCGGCGCCGAGCACACCCACGACGGAAAGCCAGCCGGCCAGGCGGCTGTCCTCCTCCGTGCCGTGCCGCCAGGCCACGACGAGCAGCACGACGAGCGACCAGGTGGTGAGAAGCACCACCGGCAGGAGCGCCAGCGTGACGCCAAACGGGTCCCGCAGGTCGATGGGCATCAGGGCTGTTCCACCACCACCGCCGTGACTGTCCCGCGAGGCGCCGGCACGTACGGCCGGATGGTCTCGACGTAGCGGCGTGCGGCCGCCTCGGTACGGCGGAGGATGGGTTGCGGGTACAGGCCCATCCAGACCATCGCGGCGATCAGTGGCACGAGGACGGCCAGCTCACGCGGCGTAGCATCGTGCAGCGCCTGGTTCTCCGGCATGGTGACCGGATTGAAGAACACCCGCTGCACCGCCATGAGCAGGTAGGCCGCCGAGAAGACCACGACGCTCGTTGCAATGCCTACCGCGACCGGGAAGCGCCCGAAGCTGCCGAGCAGGACCAGGAACTCGCCGATGAAGCCGTTCAGGCCGGGGAGGCCAATCGACGCGAACGCCGTGATGGCAAATGCGGTCGCCAGCTTCGGCGTCACCCGAGCCAGGCCACCATAATCGGCGAGGAGCCGCGTATGCCGCCGTTCGTACAGCATGCCGACGAGGAAGAACAGCGCGCCGGTGGAGATGCCGTGCGCGATCATGACGATGATGGCGCCCTGCACGCTGGCCACCGTCCCGCCCCAGATCCCCAGCATGACGAACCCCAGGTGGCTCACCGACGAATACGCGATCAGCTTCTTCAAGTCGGGCTGCACCATCGAGACGAGGGCTGCATAGACGATCCCGATGACCGCCAGCGCCACGAACACCGCCGCCACCTGCCGGCTCAGCGCGAACGCGGGGAAGAAGGGGATGGCGAACCGCAGGAAGCCGTACGTGCCCATCTTGAGCAGGATCACGGCGAGGTCCACGCTGCCCGCCGTCGGGGCCTCCACGTGGGCGTCGGGCAGCCAGGTGTGAAACGGGAAGATCGGCACCTTTACGGCGAACGCGAGCGCAAAGGCGCTGAAGAGCCATGGAGCGTACGGCGCCAGCAGGTCGCTGTGTCGCACCAGGTGGTCGTACGCGAAGGAGGTCTCGCCGCTGCCGCGCGCCACAATCGCCACCATCGTGATGACCGCCACCAGCATCAGGATGGAGCCGGCGAAGGTATAGACCACGAACTTCGTCGCTGCATAGAGCCGGTTGCTGCTGCCCCAGGTGCCGATGAGGAAGTACATCGGGATGAGGAGGAGTTCCCAGAAGCAGTAGAAGAGAAACAGGTCCAGGGACACGAACACGCCGATCATGCCCGTCTTGAGGGCCAGCAGCAGCGCGTAGTAGCCACGGACCTTCTGGTCGATCGCGAACCAGCTGCCCCACACGAGGAGCGGCATCATCGCCGTTGCCAGCAGGACCATGAACAGTGACAGCCCATCGAGACCGACGCGATAGCTGATGCCCAGCTCCGGGAGCCATGGAAGCGTGACGGCGAACTGCATCGCTCCATTGGCGGGGTCGAATGCCCACCAGAGGCCGAGGGCGAGCACAAACTCGGCGATGGCCACCACCAGGGTGAGCCAGCGGGCCCAGCGCTCCGGCGCCAGCATGACGAGCGCGACGCCCGCCATGGGAAGGACGAGGAGCACGCTGAGGATCCAGTGTGCGTAGCCGATCGACTCGAGGAAGGCGCGCATGCCGGGCTATTGCAGGACGACGCCCAGCACCCAGACGGCGCCGGCGACGAACAGGAGGAGGTAGAGTCCCAGTTGCCCGGTCTGGAACCGGCTGCCCAGCCAGCCGAAGCCCTGGAGCAGCCGGGCGCTGCCCATGACGGCCACGCCGTCCACGAGCCACTGGTCGATGGTCTTCCACAGCACCGTCCGGGCAAACCACTGCACGGGCCGCACGATGATCCGGTCGTAGATCGCATCCACGTAGTACTGGGCACTCAGCACCCGGCGGAATCCGGTCTCGGGCGCCGCCGCGGCCGGGCTCACTATCGGCGCGCGCAGGACTCCCTTCACCCCAACCACGAGGCCCACGATGCCGATCAGCACCGCGAAGGTGATCAGGGCCGCCTCGGTGGAGCCTTCGGGCATCGTGAGCGGCACGACCCCGCGGGACGGCGCCAGCACCGGCTCGAGCCAATGCTCCAGCCAGGCGTGTCCACCCGCGAAGTGCGGCAGGTTGATCACGCCGCCCGCGAGGCTCAGGAGCCCGAGGACGGCCAGCGGGGCGGTCATGATCCAGGGCGCCTCGTGCAGCGCCGCCTGTTCCGCCTCACCGGTGCGATTCTGGCCCATGAACGTCATCGCCATGAGGCGACCCATGTAGATCGCGGTGAGCAGCGAGGTGAGCGACGCCAATCCCCAGAACAGGTAGAACACACCCTGCCCCGCACCACGGCCGAACACGGACGCGAGGATCTCGTCCTTGGAGAAGAAGCCGGCGAACACCGGAATGCCGGCGATCGCCAGCGTGGCGATCCACATGAGCGCGGAGGTCCACGGCATCCACCGTCGCAGCCCGCCCATGTTGCGCATGTCCTGGGCGTCGTCGTGCCGATGGGTCGAGTGATAGGCATGGTGCATCGCGTGGATGACACTGCCGGCGCCGAGGAACAACACGGCCTTGAAGAAGGCGTGCGTAACCAGGTGGAAGATGCCGGCGACGTACGCGCCGCTGCCGACCGCAAGGAACATGAGCCCGAGCTGCGACACGGTCGAGAAGGCCAGTACCTTCTTGATGTCGTTCTGCCGGAGCCCGATGGTGCCTGCGAACAGGGCCGTGGCAGCACCAATGGCCGCGACGACCAGGCTTGCCGTCGGCGCGTGGGAGAAGATCCCGTTACTGCGCACCACGAGGTAGACGCCAGCGGTTACCATCGTCGCGGCATGGATGAGGGC
The DNA here is from genome assembly GCA_963822925.1 of uncultured Gemmatimonadales bacterium. GTDB lineage: Bacteria > Gemmatimonadota > Gemmatimonadetes > Gemmatimonadales > GWC2-71-9 > JAGGAG01. The sequence goes on along the minus strand of CAWGJN010000006.1, from coordinate 55,304 downwards.
CGATACCGGGGTCGGGCCGGCCATGGCGTCCGGCAGCCAGGTATACAGCGGGATCTGGGCCGACTTGCCCGCGCAGCCCAGGGCAATGAAGAGCGCAATGGCCGTGACCAGCGCCCCGTCGGTGGGCAGCTGCGGCGCGCGCGCGGCAATCTCGGCGAAGTCGAGGGTTCCCAGCGCGTGCCACGTCAGGAACATCGCGATCAGGAACCCGAAATCGCCGATCCGGTTCATGATGAACGCCTTCTTGCCGGCGTCCGCATTCGCCTGCACCCCGTACCAGAAGCCGATCAGCAGATACGAACAGAGCCCCACGCCTTCCCAGCCGATGAACATCACGGGCATGGAGCTGCCCAGTACCAGCACGAGCATGAAGACGATGAAGAGGTTGAGATACGCGAAGTACCGTGCGTAACCGTCATCCGCCCTCATGTACCCGATGCTGAACAGGTGAATGAGCCCGCCCACTCCCGTGACCACCAGTGTCATCAGGGCCGAGAGGTGATCCAGCCGGAACGCAATGTCGATCGCGAGGTCGCCGGCTTCGATCCACCGCCAGAGGCCCACGGTCAGCGCCTCGGGCGCGCCGGGTGCCTGCAACTGAAGGAACGCCGCGACCGCCACGGCGAACGCACCCAGCACCACGCCGGGTCCGACCACGGAGACGAGCCCCTTTGCCTGCGGGCGGACGAACGCGATGGTGGCGTTGATCAGGAACCCGGCGAGCGGCAGGAGGAGCACCAGCCAGAACGGAACTCCGGCGCCAGCGGGCATGGCGTCAGCCTGGAGGAAGAACAGGGCTGGATGCATCAGCCGTGGAGCAGATTGATGTCCTGCAGGTCCAGCGTCTGGTTGTGACGGAAAAGGGCGAGCATGATCGCCAGCCCCACTGCCGCCTCAGCCGCCGCCACCGTCATCACGAAGAAGACCAGCACGTGGCCCCCGAAGCCGTAGTACCGGGCAAAGGCCACGAAGGCGAGGTTGACCGCGTTGAGCATCAGTTCCACGCACATGAACAGGATGATGGCGTTGCGCCGCAGCAGGGCACCCAGGACTCCGATGCTGAAGAGGATCCCGGAAAGGGCGAGCGTCGGGCCGAGCAGGTCAGGTGCCATTCAGATTCTCCGCTTCGCGAGCACGACCGCCCCGACCACCGCCGCCAGCAGCAGCACCGAGGTCGCCTCGAACGGAATGAGGTAGGCATCGAACAGCGGACGCGCCACATCGAGCACGACGTTGCCGGACGCCGCGCCCGCGGGAATGGCCCCCGGAAACGCCGTGGCACCCGCCGGGAGGAATTCCTGCGCCAGCCGGTCCGGCGTGTACACCCACAGCGCGCCCAGCTCCACCGCGAGGAGCCCGGTCACTGCCACCGCACCGCCGATGCTCAGCGATCCGCGCAGGTCGGTGGCGGTGACGTCCAGGTTGAGCAACATGATGACGAACAGGAACAGCACCATGACTGCGCCGGCGTAGACCAGCACCTGGATGGCTGCCAGGAACGGCGCGTCGAGGATCACGAAGATACCGGCCAGCGAGAACATCGTCGCCACGAGCCACATGGCGGCGCTCACGGGATTGCGCCGCAGGACGCACATCGCGGCCGATACGACCGCAGCACCGAAGAAGATCCAGAAAACGGTGTGCACTATTCGCCCTTCGGGTCGGCGGGATCCCACAAGGTCGACACCGGGTGGGTCTGCGAACAGAGGCGCTCGAGGTCGTACACGAAGCGCTCGCGGCTGTACTCCGAGTTTTCGTAGTGGACCCCGACGTGGATCGCCTCCTCCGGGCACACCTCCTGGCAGTAGCCACAGAAGACACAGCGGAACTCGTCGATCTCGTAGATGAGGGGATAGCGGTTGCCCGCCTCGTCCTCACCCGGGATCAGCTTGATGCAATTGGCCGGGCAGATCTGCGGGCACAAGCCGCAGGCCACGCACTTGGCGCGTCCCTGCTCGTCGGTGAGCATGCGATGGGTGCCACGCCAGCGGTTGGAAATGGTCCAGCTGCCGCGCTTGTCGTCGACGCTGCGCTCCTCGGGATACTGCATGGTGAATTCCTTCCGGCCCATGTGCCGGAACGTGAGCGCCATTCCCTTCAGGGTGGCCCGGAGGTAGCTCATCTCGCGCTCCGGCCGGCGGAGCACTTTGACGCCGATTGCCATCAGCTCTCCCCTCGCACCACCGCCGGCCGCAGGCGCCCCGCGATGAGCGGGCGCTCGGACCGCCGCGGACCCGAGCCCTTGAGCAGGATGCCCCGGTCGATCACCACGACCAGGAGGAATACCAGCACGAAACTCACCCCACCGAGCCCGAGCAGGACGGCCCGGGGTGAGGACCACCCCAGCACGGCCTGCAGCACGTAGAGTGTGGTCGTGACGACCACGATGTAGCAGAGCGCCACCGGAAGCATGAACTTCCAGCCGAGAGCCATCAGCTGATCGTAACGGAAGCGCGGCAGGGTCCAGCGCACCCACATCACCACGAAGATCAGCATCGAGGTCTTGATCGGCCATCACGACGCCGGTTGCCAGCGTCTGCCAGAGGCCCGGCGTCTCGTCCCAGGTGGTGAACGGGATGTCCCACCCGCCCAGGAAGAGCGACACCGTCATGGCACACGATGTCAGCACGTTGGCATACTCGGCGATGAAGAACATCGAGAACTTGAAGGCGCTGTACTCGGTGTGATATCCCGCAACCAGTTCGGATTCGGCCTCGGGCAGGTCGAAGGGTGCCCGGTTCGTCTCCGCGAAGCCCGATACGAAGAAGAGGATGAAGCCGAGGGAGAGCGGCACGATGTACCAGGTGCGGTGCTGCGCCTCGACCAGCGCGCTGAACGAGACATTGCCGGCCAGCAGGAGCACCGGCACCACGCTCAGTCCCATCGCCACCTCGTATGACACCATCTGCGCCGCGGCGCGGAGCCCGCCGATGAGGCTGTACTTGCTGTTGGACGACCATCCGGCGAGTGCGATGCCATATACGCCGAGCGACGTGATCGCGAGGACGTAGAGGAACCCGACCGGCAGGTCGGTGATCGCAATCGGGGTCGTACCCGAGTGCGAGATCTGCCCGATGATGGGAAGTGTCACGTTGAAGCTGAGCGGCAGCGGCGCGGCCCATGGGATTACGCTGCTGATGATCAGCGCCGGTACGAACGCCATGCATGGCGCAAGGAAGAAGAGCGCGCCGTTGGCCGTCGACGGGAAGGTCTCTTCCTTGATGAGGTTCTTGATCCCGTCCGCCACCGGCTGCAGCAATCCACCCGGCCCGATGCGGTTGGGGCCCAGCCGGTTTTGCATCCAGGCCGACACCTTTCGCTCCAGCAGCGTCATGTACGCCACCGCCACCATCGTGATCGAGAAGATCACGAGCAGCTTGAGCACCGAGACGACGACGAAGCCCTTGAGCTCGGGCGTCATCGCGCGGCCCCTGCGAGCACCGGCTGCAGCACCCGCCCGGTGAAACCCAGGTCCCCGTGGGTAATTCCGGCGAACGCCGGGTAGTACTGCCCGAGCGCGGCAAAGGCTTCCGCGCCGGTCCCGGGCGCGTCGCTGTCGGGACCCGGGCCCGCGAGCACCTCACCCGCCACCCACCACGCCGGTCTCGCCATGCCCGGCGCACCTTTCGCCTGCTGGAAGAGCTGCACCCGGCCATCGCGATTCACGTAGGTGCCATTCTCCTCGGCCATGGTCGTCAGCGGCAGCACCAGCTGCGCGTTGCGGTACGATTCGCCGGCGACGGTACCCATCCACACCACCACCCCACCGGCCGCGCCAATGCGCGCCTCCTCGTCGGACGTCAACTCGGCATCGAGCACCATCACCAGCCCGGCGCGCGCGATCGACGCGAGGGCCCGCTCGGTGCCGGCGACGTAACCCGTCAGCTCGGCACCACGGAGGTTGGGCACCCGTTCACGACGGAGGGCCAGGTTCGGGATCCCGGCCAGCGGCTGCTCGTCACCATGCGGTACACCGATCGCCGCGGCCACGTCGCGACCGGCCACCAGCTGGCGGACCAGGCCAAGTGACTCGGTGCTCAAACGGCCCGAGGCGAGCAGCACCACTGAACCGGTGGTCTTCTTCAGCAGCTGTCCCAGCCGGTCAAGCGCCGTGTCCCAGTCGGTCGCGACGAGGCGCGCGCCCTCGCGCACCAATGGCGCCTCGATCCGGTCGCCACGATTGAGCCGGCGGTAGTCCTGTCGCCCGGTGTCGCACATGAAGTGTCGATTCACCTCGAGATTGGGACGCGGGCGGAAACGAACCACCACGTCGTCGCGGGTATCGATGTTGATGTTGCATCCCTGGGTGCATCCGGGGCAGATGCTGGCCGTCTTGTCGAGATCCCAGGCCCGGGCCTTGTGCAGGAAGTCCTTCGACAGCAGCGATCCCACCGGGCAGAGGTCCACCACGTTGCCGGCCCACGGATGGTCGAGCAGCTGCTCCTGGGCGATGCCGATGTAGGCCCGGTCGCCCCGCTCGGACACGTTGAGCACCGGGGTCTCCGCGACGTCCTCCATGAAGCGCACGCAGCGGGTACAGAGGATGCAGCGGTTGGGCACGTAGAGCACATCCGGGCCGAACTCTTCTACCGGGTTGAAGCGCTTCGCGTACTCGCCGTAGCGGGTGCTGCCCCGCCCCTCCTGGAACACGTAATCCTGCAGCTCGCACTCACCCGCCTGGTCGCAGATGGGACAGTCGAGGGGATGATTGATCAGGAGAAACTCGAGCACTCCCTGCCGCGCATCCTTCGCCTTCTCGCTGCCTACGTGCACCACCTGCCCCTCCGCCACCTGCGTCACGCAGGCGGGCATGAGCTTGGGACTCTTCTCCACCTCCACGAGGCACATGCGGCAGACCGCCGGCGACGGCAGCGACGGATGGTAGCAGTAGTGCGGTACCAGCACGCCGGCGTGCTTGGCGGCCTCGATGATCATCGTGCCGGCGGGAACCGTCACCGGCATCCCGTCGATGGTGACCGTGACGTCCGAGCTCATACGGCGGCGAGAACGGGGCGTCGCGCCCCCGCGATGTAGGCGTCGAATTCCTCGCGGAATTTCTGGATGCCGCTCACCACGGGCGCGGCACAGGAGTCGCTCAACACGCAGATCGTCTTGCCGGTCATGTTCTCGGAAAGGTCGAGCAGGAGCTGCAGGTCTTCCTGCTTGCCACGGCCTGACAGGATCCGCTCCAGCACCTTCGTCGTCCATGCGGTGCCCTCGCGGCACTGCGTGCACTGGGCGCACGACTCATGGGCGTAGAAACGGGTGTAGCGCCAGATCGTCCGCACCATGTCGGTGCTGTCGTCCATCACGATGACGCCGCCCGAGCCCAGCATCGAGCCCTTCTCCAGGATGCCCTCGTAGTCCAGCAGGCAGCCCTCCACCTCGGCGGCCGACATGATCGGCACCGACGAGCCGCCCGGGATTACCGCCTTGAGCGTGCGACCGGGGCGCATGCCGCCGGCCATCTCGAAGATGAGGTCACGCATCGGCGTCCCCATGGTCACTTCGTAGTTCCCTGGGCGCTGCACGTGACCGCACACCGAATAGAGCTTGGTGCCGGTACTCTTCGGATTGCTGAGCGACAGGCCCTTGTACCACTCCGCGCCGCGCATCAGGATGTGCGGCGACGACGCACAGCGTCTCCACGTTGTTGATCGTGGTCGGCATGCCGAAGACGCCGGCCTGCGCCGGGAACGGCGGCTTGATCCGCGGGTTGCCCCGCTTCCCCTCGATCGAGTTCATCATCGCGGTCTCTTCGCCGCAGATGTACGCGCCCGCGCCCCGATGCAGCACGACGTCGATGCGGGTACCGCTGCCGAACGCGTTCGCGCCCAGCGCGCCGTTGGCGTAGGCCTCTTCCACCGCCTTCGTCATGATGCGCCACGGCTCGGTGAACTCCCCGCGGATGTAGATGTAGATCGTCTCGGCCTGGATCGCGTACGCGGCGATAGCGCAGCCCTCGATCACGGCGTGCGGCGTCCAGCGCAGGAGCTCCCGGTCCTTGAAGGTGCCCGGTTCCGATTCATCCGCATTGCACACGAGGTAGTGCGGCTTGCCGTCGTCCTTCGGCATGAACGACCACTTGAGCCCCGTCGGGAAGCCGGCGCCGCCGCGGCCGCGCAGGCCCGATTGTTTCACCATCTCGATGAGCTCCGCACGCGGCATCGCCAGTGCCTTCCGCAGGCCCTCATAGCCGCCGCGCTCGACCCATCCTGTGTAGGTGCGCGCACCGGGATCCCCGAAGTACTTCGAGAGGACGACGGTTTCCTTGGGATGGCTCGGATGTGGATAGCCCATGTTCTGCTATTCTGTCCTACTTGTAGGCGGCGAGGATGCCGGAAACACGCTCGGGGGTCACGCCCTCAATGAAGTCATCGTCCACCATGATCGGCGTAGCGAACCCGCACGCGCCGAGGCATTCCACCTCGACGGCCGTGAAACGACCATCCGGGCTGGTGGCCCCCAGCTCGGCGCAGCCCGACTCGCGCAGGACCGCCTGCAGCGTTTCCTCAGCGCCACAGAGGCCGCAGGGCGACGTGGTGCACACCTGGATAAAATGCCGGCCCACCGGGTGGGTGTGGTACATGGTATAGAACGTCACGACGCCCTTCACGTAGGCCGGGGTCACCCCCAGCACCTCGCCTACTTCGGCCATCGCCGCCTCGGAGATCCAGCCCCGCGCCTCCTGTACCATCCAGAGCGCCGGGAGCAGGCACGCCTGCTTCGTCGGGTATTTGGGGAAGAGCGCCTCGAGTTGCGCCTTCACCTCACCCACGAAAACCGGTGCATGGGACACGATCGTCCCCTCGGCATTCCGTGCGGCATGGATCATCGGTCGATCTCTCCCATGACGATGTCGACGCTCGCGTTGATCGCGATCACGTCGGACAGCAGCGCGCCCTCGCACAGTCGCGGCAACGCCGAAAGGTTCAGGAAGGACGGCGGACGAATGCGCCAGCGCACCGGTTTGGCCGTGCCATCGGAAACGAAGTAGTAGCCCAACTCCCCTTTCGGGTTCTCGATGCCGAGGTAGGCCTCGCCCGCCGGCGGCTTGATGCCCTCCATCACCTGCTTGAAATGGAAGATCATCGCCTCCATGTCACTCATCGCGCGCGACTTGGGCGGCAGCACAATACGCGGATCGTCCACGTTGATCGGGCCGGGCCTGAGTCGCGCCAGTGCCTGCTCGAGGATCCGCACCGCCTGGCGCATCTCTTCCATGCGCACGAGATACCGGTCGTAGTTGTCGCCATGCTCGCCCACCGGCACGTCGAAATCGTACGTCTCGTAGCCCAGGTAGGGTCGATCCTTCCGCATGTCGAACGGGACGCCGCTCGCCCGCAGCATGGGGCCGGTGAGCGAGCAGTTGATAGCGTCCTCGGCGTTGATTGTGCCGACGCCCTGGGTCCGCCCGCACCAGATCGAGTTGCGGGTGAACATCGAGTCGACCTCGGCCAGCGTCTTCGGGAACGTGCTGCAGAAGTCGCGAAGCCCCGCCTCCCAGCCGTCGGGAATGTCGGCCATCATGCCGCCCACGCGAGTGAGGCTCGTGGTGAGCCGCGCCCCGGTCCACGATTCCTGCAGGTTGTAGATCCGCTCGCGCTCCTGGAAGGCCCACAGGAACGGGGTGAAGGCGCCGAGGTCGATACCGGTCGTGCCCAGCCACACCAGATGCGAGATGATCCGGCTCATCTCGCACGCGATCACCCGCAGCACGGTGCACCGCTCGGTGATCCGGATATCCATCAGCTTCTCGACCGCCAGTGCCAGACAGACATTGTTCGCCATCGGCGACAGGTAGTCGGTGCGGTCCGTGAGTGGCACGATCTGGTTGTACTGCCGGTACTCGCCCAGCTTCTCGAACCCCGAGTGCAGGTAACCGATGTGCGGGATGCAGCGGCGCACCGTCTCGCCGTCAAGCTCGAGCACCAGCCGGAGGACGCCGTGCGTGGCGGGGTGCTGCGGCCCGATGTTGATCAGCATGTGCTCGGCACCGAAGGCCTCGTCGAAGTGTCCGGGCACCTCGAATTCCCCGGTGTCCTGCAGTTCCACGCCGAGCGGCACCGTGATCGGCCGCCCGCGGGCATCGAGCCCGGAAGTGCCAAGCGACACGTCCACCGTACGCGTGCTCATTCGACGAAGCCCCGCTTGCCCTGCTTGAGCCGCTCCCGCACATCGGGCGGAAGATTCTGGTACCCCTCGGCGATCGACAGCTCCTCGAGGGAGTAGTGCGCCTCGGGGTTACCGGCCAGCGCCTGACGGGTCTGCTCCGACCGGCTGAAGTGACCCCGGAGCGGGAAGCTCTTTCTCAGCGGGTACCCTTCAGCATAGGTCTCCCACATGAGGATCCGCCGCAGGTCGGGATGGCCGATGAACAGCACGCCGAACATGTCGTAGACTTCTCGCTCGAGCCAGTTGGCACCCCGCCAGAGGTCCCATACCGTCGGCACCTCCAGCGGCCCGCCTGGGGCCAGGACCACCTTGACACGCAGGTCCGCCGGACGGTCGAGCGCGCGCAGCTGCCACACCACTTCGAGCGGCCGCTCCGGGTCGCGGTAGTCGACGGCGGTAATGTCGGTGAGGTAGTTGTAGCCCTGGCCCGGCGTCTCCTTGAGCCATTCGAGCACGTCGTGCACGCGTTCGCGCGAGGCGTAAACGATGGTGTCGCCGCACGAAACCAGGTGACGCTCGATCGCGTCGCCGAATTCCTGCCGGAGCGGCGCAATCGAGGGGGAGAGCGTCCCGTTCACGTGGAGCGGGTCTGCGACACGGAGTTGCCGAACGGCTCCGACAGCTCGTCAATACGGTCGGGCGGAAGGTAGAGGCCGTTGGCGCCGATGGTCTGCTCGCGCCGGAGGAAGTCGTCGGTAAAGCTCTCGCCCTTGATCTTCTTCATGAGAAGCATGATGCCGTATAGCAGCCCCTCGGGCCTCGGGGGGCAACCGGGTACGTACACGTCGACCGGGATGATCGTGTCGATGCCCTGCACCATGGCATAGTTGTCGAAGATCCCGCCGGAGGACGCGCAGGCGCCCATCGAGATGGACCACTTGGGCTGGGGCATCTGGTCCCACACCCGGCGGATCACCGGCGCCAGCTTGAACGGCAGCCGCCCGGCACAGATCAGCACGTCCGCCTGCCGTGGCGAAAAACTCATCCGCTCCATGCCGAAGCGGGAGATGTCATAACGCGACGCCGCCGTGGCCATGAACTCGATGGCGCAGCAGGCGGTACCAAAGGGCATGGGCCACAACGACCCTGTGCGCGCCCAGTTGGCCAGGAAGTCCAGGCTTGTCGTCATGAAGTTGGGCGACACCGCCGACACCACTGGCGACCCTGCCGCTCCAGGTTCGATCTCGCTCAGTCCCATTGGAGCGCCCCCCGCTTCCAGATGTACAGGTAGCCCGCGCCCAGTACCAGCATGAATGCGAACATCTCGATCATGAGCAGGCCCGCCGATTCCGGGAGGCTGCGGAAAGCCACCGCCCATGGAATGAGAAAGACAGTCTCGATGTCGAAGACGATGAACAGCATGGCCACGAGGTAGAACTTCACCGAGAATCGCTGCCGGGCATCGCCGATGACCGGCATCCCCGATTCGTACGGCTGCTTCTTGGCCGGGTTGGTGCGCGACGACGAGAGGAAGTGCGACAACCCGATCAGCAGGATCGCATTGGCGACCACGAACGCGATCAGGAGCAGGATCGGTGCGAAGGGCCTGAGCATTAGGAAGCTCTCGTGAATGTTTTCACTTGCGTACTTCAAGCTAACCGGACCGCACCGGTCAATTCAACCCGAACTACCGACAGGCAAACACTCTACGAGCGCTCGCGGCGGCGGCGGTTCCGGGGGTTATATTGCACCGCCCAAACGCTGTCCGATGATCGTTCCCTAACCCGTCCTACCCCTGACCATGTCCATAAAGTCCGACCGCTGGATTCGCCGGATGGCCCGCGAAACCGGGATGATCGAGCCCTTCACCGATGGCCAGGTCCGGGCCGGGGCGATCAGCTACGGGGTCTCCTCGTACGGCTATGACATGCGGGTGGCGCCAGAGTTCAAGATCTTCACCAACGCGCTGTCCGCCATCGTCGACCCGAAGAACTTTGACGACAAGAGCTTCGTGGAGTTTTCCGGCGACGTGTGCGTCGTGCCACCGAACAGCTTCGCACTGGCGCGATCGGTAGAGTATTTCAGGATCCCCCGTAACGTGCTCACCATCTGCGTGGGCAAGTCCACCTATGCCCGCTGCGGCATCATCACGAACGTGACCCCGTTCGAGCCCGAGTGGGAAGGTCATGTAACGCTTGAGATCAGCAATACAACCCCGCTTGCCCGCCAAGATCTACGCAAACGAGGGCATTTGTCAGGTATTGTTCTTCGAGGCGGACGACGATGACGTCTGCGAAACCAGCTATGCGGACAAGAAGGGGAAATATCAGGCGCAGCGTGGCGTAACGCTGCCGAGGCTCTAGTGGTTGGGGTGCGCGCTCAAGGTGCGCACGTCGCTGGTTCCTCCTCCCCTTTTCCAACCAACACGGCGGTCGAATTGAAGTAGAGGGGGGACCCGCTCAGCGCCACCACGGGCACCACGGCCTGCACGCGGATGTTCTCCGCATGGAGCCCGAGCCTCAGGGTGTTGCACAGCATCCCCTCGCTGTCGCTGATCGAGGTGCTGTCCGACAGGCTTCCCTGACCCGCCACGATGTACCAATCCACCCGCACGCCGGCCACCGGTCCACCGAACTGGTTCGTGATCCTGGCCAGAAACGGATAGCGGAGCGCTGTACCCACCCGACCCCGCTGATCAGCGCCGTCGACATAGATGATATTGGTCGGAACGGTGGGGTCGTATCCGTCCATCGCCGAGCCGCACGCCGTGCCCATCGCGATGCCCGCACCCAACGCGAGTCCAGCGAACGCCAGTGCCTGCCTCATGGCATCACCCTCCCAGATTACCGTGCCTCGGGCGTTGCAAGTAGGAGACGAGGGTCCAACTAGTGCCCACACGATGTTTCAGCCCGAAACTGCGCCGGCGTTGCAATGATGACGTCTAGTGTAGCGCTCCGGTCACGTCGTACACCACCAGGGCCGGATCACCCGGGTTCCGCGCCGCGAACACGAAGTCTCTCCCCCCGATACTGAAGAAGGTCCCCGTGTGCAGGCCGCCCGTCTCCCCCGCCGATGCGACGAAAGTCGGGTGACCCCCTCCGTCCAGCGCGTAGATGTAGAACCCGCCCGCCTCCCCCCGCTCCGCCGTCAGCAGCAACCGCGTGCCGTTGCTCCCGACCTCGACATCGCTCACCGTGCCCACATCCGGGAGGATCAATGAGTCGGTCAGGAACGGCTCCCCCGATGCAATCAGCGACCAGACCTTGAGCGCATTCCCCGCATTCAGGTGACCGAGGCTGTCCTGGCGCGCCACCCCGCCCCATGTCCCAGTGAAGGCGAACGCCCCCTGCACCCACAGGTCGGAGGTGTACCGCTCCAGCACATTCCGTCCACCGCCCTGCACCGCGAGGCCACCCGACGCCGGCGCGAGCCGCCACAATCCCATTTCCATGTCGCTGGCGTAGATCCAGCCGTTGGCCTGCTGCACCCCCCACACGTACGTGCTGTCGGGTCCGCCGGGACGCACCTGCGCAATGAGCCGCGAAGAAAGGTCGCCCGATAGCGTACCAGATACGTCCAGCGCCACCACGCCGCCGTTGTAGTAGGCGGCGTAGAGCACCTGTGCCGCCTCGTCCATCCAGAAGTTGTGCGTGCCCGCGCCCGCCATCCCGAAGCTGGCAACCACCACCGGGTGCTCGAGGTCGGACACGTCCACCGCGTAGATGTCCCCCCGGGACGAAGCGCCAATCACCCCGGGCCCTTCCTGCCCCAGGAACACATAGCGCTTCTCGTTCCGCACCGGATTGTGGAACCACCATGCATTGTGGATCGCGCCGGTGAGGCCGCTGACCGCACCCCGGGGAGGCACAATGGTCGCGACCTCCGCGGGGGCGCTGGGACTGCCCCCGCGGATGCCATTTCCCACGTCGTAGATGATGAGGCCGGTGTTCCACGCGCACACGAACGCGAGTCCGTCGCGAACAAAGGTGTCATGGATACCGTAGTCGGGAGGGATGGCCACTTCGGCGACACGCACCGCGGGCGACGGGGCGATCGCCTCCGTGGTGAAGTCCACGGGTGTCATACCCGTGTCGTCGAGCGAGGCAGACACCGTCTGGTAGCCCGGAGCGGGGGCAAGCGTGTGAAGTGTTGATGCGCGGCCGGCGGCATCGGTGACGCTCGCGAGATCGGAAAGGCTGCCGCCCGCGGATTCCAGCGCCCAGCGTACCGTGACGCCGGCCACCGGCTGATCGTCGGCCGTCAGGGCGACCGTGTAGCGTACCGGGAGCGCGGTGCCGGCGATCGCCCGCTGGCCCGCACCGCCTGCGGCCGTGAAGCTCTCGTCCGGTGGCGGGGGCACGACCGGGCCCCCGCCGTCATCCCCGCCGCAGGCTGCTCCGGCAACGATGCCGGCCAGGAGCAGCGAGCGACGGAGGCGATGCATCACCTGATGCGCGCCGCCTCTGCCCCGCCGCCACCACCATCGGGCGGCGCTTGCCGCGCCGTGGCAGCAAAGGTCACCGGCGAGCCGGTGAGGTCGGCCACCGCCTGTACTTTCTGCGGCCCGACGATCGGGCCAAGGATCCAACTAACCTGCGCCAGGCCATTTATGTCGGTTACGGTCGATCCCGAGCTTACCGATCCGCCGCCACTCACGACGAACCACTCGACGGTCACGCCGCCGACCGGATCGCCGACGAAGTTCGTGGTCTTGATGGTGAGCAACTCGGGCAGCAGCTCGCCGACATCGCTCGATTGGCCCGAGCCCGCCACGTACTCGACTGTCGTCGGCACGCTGGCATCAAAGCCGTCGTTCGCCGAGCCACACGCAGCGAGCGTCACGAGCCCGACGCCGGTGGCCAGGGCCAACTTCACCAGTGCCATTCTCATGGCGTCTTCCTCCTAATGGGTGTGTCCGTGCACTTCATCCATCATCTGTTCATCGGGTACAGCCACCACCCCGTAACGGCCCATCCTTCCCATCATACCGCCAAAATCGATGCGCATCCCGGCAGTAAGCCCTCGCACGTCGTTGGTGCCGTACAGTGCTGCTGCCTGGAAAAGCCCCGTGCCGACGTCGCCCACCTGTCCCACGGTCACTTCGACGAACGGCTGCACCCCGAGCTTGCCATGCGCCACCGACAACTGCAGCGCGTAATTGAGGGTGTGCAGCGTCCAGCGGGTCTGCCCCACAATGCTGTTGTCGAGCAGCGGCCGCGGGGAGCGGTAGAGATTGTCGAAGTACCGCTCTTCCTCCGGTCGCCCGGTGCGTTCCACCCGGTAGCCGATCCTGTGTCGGCCGACGACGACCGATCCTTCCGCCAGTACCGAGGCAAACACGAACGCGTTGTCGCCCTCCTCGGTGCGGGCCCATTCCACCAGCCCGTAGATGACGGTGCGGCCGACCAGGCGCTGGTACCGCCCTGACGCGCTCCACTTCGCCTGATCGAGCCCGGCGCCACCACGGTGCTCCGGCGAGTTGACCGACGCGAACGAACCCTGCACCTCGACTCCGCGCAACGGCCACACTGTGAGCCGTACGGCCCAGGAATCGGCGAAGCGGCTCATCTCCGGCCACTGGCCCGGGTTCTCCGGCTCATCGCCATTGAAGACGGCTCCCTCGAGCCCTACCGCTCCAAGGCGCCACCCCGTCGCAATTTCTGCCCGCTCGACAATTTGCGCGAGGTGATGGTTCACCGGGAAACGCACGAACGGGCGGGACATCGGATCATCCGTCCCGAAGGGCACGATTCCCTTCCCCACCGCGAGCCCTCCCGCTACTGGCACAGCCGCCACGCTGCCGAGTGGCGTCGCGCCCCAGACCATCACCTCGTGGAGGTACGTGTGCGGATGACGACGGTCCACGAATCCCTCACCCCATCCTCCGAGTGCCAGCTCACCGGCCGGCATTGTGACGCCCTCGAAGTCGACGGTCATCCGTCCCCGCAGTGCTGAACCCCACGCCAGATCCCCCATGAGCAGCGGCTGGAGCACCGTGACTTCGGTGGCCGACCCGCCGCCCGGCACGGCACCTGCCGTGATCACCGAAGGGAGCGCCTGCCCCATGACGTGCCCTCGGAGCCGTTGCGCGGTGGCCGGCGCGGCCCCGGCGACCAGACCGACGGCCAGCGCGCAGGCGCTCCGAGTAAAGGACATTGGGTGGGTTCCGCCAAGGGAGACGAACGAAATGGCGGGGTGCACACGGCGCGCGCCGGTGGGGGGTCGCTCAGATGTCGCTGGTGGCGGCTTCCCGGACGGGAGGCTGGGCCACGGCGCGCAGGAAGTCGCCGTTCATGCGCGTGATGGTATCGATGCTGATCTCCTTGGGGCACGCGGCCTGGCATTCTCCATAGAGGGTGCAGCTCCCGAAATGCTCCAGGTCCATCTGGCGTACCATGGAGAGCGCACGACGGAACCGTTCGGCCTGGCCCTGTGGCAGCAGACCGAGATGCGCCACCTTGGCCGCAGTGAAGAGCGAGGCTGAGCCGTTGGGGCAGGCCGCCACGCAGGCGCCACAGCCGATGCACGCGGCTGCGTCCATCGCACCATCGGATGCCGGCTTCGGCACCGGGATCGCGTTACCATCGGGTGCGCCGCCGGTGGGCGCCGTGATGAATCCACCTGACGCGATGATCCGATCGAGCGCCCGCCGGTCGACCACCAAATCAGTCAGTACCGGGAAGGCAGTTGCCCGCCATGGTTCCACCGTGATCACATCGCCAGTGCTGAAGCTGCGCATGTGCAGCTGGCAGGTGGTGGTGGCCTTGGCCGGCCCGTGTGCCAGCCCGTTGATCATCAGGCCGCACATGCCGCAGATGCCCTCGCGGCAGTCATGATCGAATGCGATGGGCAGTTCGCCGCGCCCGGTCAGCCGCTCGTTCAGGACGTCGAGCATCTCGAGGAACGACATCTCCGGGCTTACCCCCGGCACGTCGTACGACACGAACGACCCGGCCGCCGACGGTCCCGCCTGCCGCCACACGCGGAGCGTGATCTGCATGGACTCGTGGCTCACTTGTACGACCGTGCCGACAGTGTGACGTTTTCGAAATGAAGAGGCTCTCGATTGAGCCGCTGAGGCGTGCTTTCGCCGGTCCATTCCCAGGCCGCGGCATAGCAGAAATGCGAGTCATCGCGCCTCGCCTCGCCGTCCTCCGTCTGGTGCTCCACGCGGAAGTGGCCGCCGCATGACTCTTCGCGCTCCAGCGCGTCGCGGCACATCAGTTCGCCCAGCTCCAGGAAATCCGCGACCCGGCCCGCCTGTTCCAGGGACTGATTGAGCGCGGTGCCGCTGCCAGGCACGAGCACGTCGCTCCAGAATTCCTCGCGCAGCTCGGGAATCCGGGAGAGTGCCTCCTCGAGCCCGGCGGCCGAGCGCGCCATGCCGCACTTCTCCCACATGATCTTGCCCAGCTCGCGGTGGAACGAGTCGGCGGTGCGCCGTCCCTTGGCGCCGAGCAGTCGCGCGACCCGGCCCGATACCTCCTCCTCCACCCGGCGGAACTCGGGATGGTCGGCACCCACCGGCGCCAGCTTCGCGGTGGCCAGGTAGTCGCCGATCGTGAGGGGGATGACGAAGTATCCGTCGGCCAGGCCCTGCATGAGGGCGCTCGCGCCGAGGCGGTTGGCCCCGTGGTCGGAGAAGTTCGCCTCACCCAGCACGTGCAGTCCCGGGATGGTGCTCATCAGGTTGTAATCCACCCAGAGGCCACCCATCGTGTAGTGCACCGCGGGATAGATGCGCATTGGCACCTTGTACGGATTCTCGTCCGTGATCCGCTGGTACATGTCGAAGAGGTTGCCGTACCGTTCCGCGATCTTCGCCTCACCCAGGCGCCGGATCGCGTCGGCGAAGTCGAGATACACCCCCCGCCCGCCCGGGCCCACTCCCCGGCCCTCGTCGCAGACTTCCTTCGCAGCCCGGCTCGCGATGTCGCGCGGCGCCAGGTTGCCGAAGCTCGGGTACTTCCGTTCGAGGTAGTAGTCGCGCTCGGCCTCGGGAATGTCGCCCGGAGGGCGATGGTGACCCGCCTTCAGCGGCACCCACACCCGCCCGTCGTTGCGGAGCGACTCCGACATCAGCGTCAGCTTCGACTGGTAGTCGCCGCTGACGGGGATGCAGGTCGGGTGGATCTGGGTGAAGCACGGGTTGGCGAAGAGGGCGCCGCGACGGTGCGCCCGCCACGAGGCGGTGACGTTGCAGCCGCGCGCGTTGGTGGAGAGATAGAACACGTTGCCGTAGCCCCCGGTGGCGAGGACCACTGCGTCGGCAACGTGGGACTCGATCTGCCCGGTTACCAGGTCGCGCGTCACGATGCCCCGCGCGCGGCCGTCCACCGTCACGATGTCGAGCATCTCGCTGCGAGAGTTCATGGCGACCCCGCCCCGGCTCACTTCCTTCTCCAGGGCCTGGTAGGCGCCGAGCAGCAGCTGCTGACCCGTCTGGCCACGCGCGTAGAACGTGCGGGACACCTGGGCACCGCCGAATGAGCGGTTGGCCAGGAAACCACCGTACTCCCGCGCGAACGGCACTCCCTGCGCCACACACTGGTCGATGATGCGCACGCTGATCTCGGCCAGCCGGTAGACGTTCGCTTCCCGTGCCCGGAAATCTCCGCCCTTGATCGTATCGTAGAAGAGCCGCCAGACGCTGTCGCCGTCGTTCTGGTAGTTCTTGGCGGCATTGATTCCGCCCTGCGCCGCGATCGAGTGCGCCCGCCGGGGCGAGTCCTGGAAGCAGAAGCACTTCACGTTGTAACCCAGCTCGCTCATGCTCGCGGCCGCCGACGCCCCGGCGAGGCCGCTGCCGACCACGATAACTGTGAACTTCCGCTTGTTGGCCGGGTTCACGAGCTTGAGGTCGAACTGGTGCCTCTCCCACTTGTCCGCCAGCGGGCCCGCGGGAATCTTGGCGCTCAACTCCATGCAGCAGCTCCAGGCTGTTTCATCGGACCATCCCGAGCAGCACGGCCAGGGGAACGACGGCAAAGCCCACCGCCACGACTACCGCAATCACGATCGCTGCCCGCCGCTTGAGCGGCGACGCAGACGCCTGGGACACGCCAAGTGTGCGCATGCTGCTCCATGCCCCGTGATAGAGATGCAGGGCCAGCGCTGCCATCGCCACGATGTAGAACACTGCGATGAGCGGGCGCTGCAGCGATCCCAGCAGGTTGGCGTAGACGTTGCCCTCCTGGAAAGCAGGATTGACGGTGCCGACGGTAAGGTCCAGCAGGTGGTAGATGATGAAGACCAGCAGGAGCACGCCACCCCATCGGAGCGTGCGCGACGCCAGGGTGGACACCTGGGGCGTACGGATGGCGTAGTCCAGCGGGCGCGCCGCGCGGTTGCGCATGGTAAGCTGCCAGGCCGCCATCACGTGCAGCACCAGGGCGAGCAACAGCACTATCCGCGCGGCCCAGATCAGCTCGTTGAGCGGGCCATGCAGCAGGTGCCCGTAGGCGTTGAGCCGGTCCGCGCCCTGGAATACCTGCAGGTTCCCCACCATATGGCCAACCACGAACAACACTCCGATGATGCCGGTGACCGCCATGACCGCCTTCTTGCCGACTGAGGAATCCCAGAATGCGGCGAGCCGGTTCATCAGGTCAGGCCTCGAGGGTGACCATCGTGCTGCGCACAGCTTCAGCGGACGCGGCGAGCGCTGCGCGCTCATCGGCCGACAGCTTGATCTCGATGATCTGCTCCAGCCCTGCGCGCCCGATCTTGACCGGTACTCCGCAGAACACGTCTTTGAGCCCGAACTCGCCGGTGAGCCATGCCGAGCACGGCAGGATGCGTTTCTTGTCGTGTGCGATCGCTTCAACCATCTGCACCGCGGCAGCGCTGGGGGCGTAGTATGCCGATCCCGTCTTGAGGAACGCCACGATCTCGGCCCCGCCGTTGCGCGCCCGGTCCACGATCGCGTCGAGCTTCGCCTGGTCGATGAGTTGGGTCACCGGGATCCCCGACACCGTGGTGTATGACGGCAACGGCACCATCGTGTCGCCATGCCCACCCAGCACCATGGCCTGGATGTCTTCCACCGACACCCCGATCGCCTCGGCGAGAAACGTCCGGTAGCGCGCGGTGTCCAGCACACCCGCCATGCCGATCACGCGCTCCCGCGGAAAACCCGTGGCCTTCATCGCTACATAGCACATCACATCGAGGGGGTTGGACACCACCACCACGATGGCGTTGGGTGCCACCCGCTTGATCTGCTCGCCCACCGATTTCACGATGCCGGCGTTGGTCTTCACCAGGTCGTCGCGACTCATCCCCGGCTTGCGCGCAATGCCGGCGGTCACGACGAACACCTCGGCGCCCGCCGCCTCGTCATAGCCGTTGGTGCCGATGACCCGGGTATCGAAGCCCTCGATCGGGCCGGACTGGTACTGGTCCAGTGCCTTGCCCTGGGGCACTCCCTCGATCACGTCGATGAGAACCACTCTGCGAGCAAGGTTCTTTTCGGCCAGCCGCTGCGCTGCCGTCGCGCCCACGTTGCCGGCACCGACAACCGCCACCTTCTGGAGCATGCTGCGACCCTTGCGAAGGAAGACTCGAAATGTGCTAAGATCGGGAAACGTAGCGAGTTAGCGCCCGGGATTCAAACTGAAGAAATGCTCAAGACTCCTTCACACGGCCTTCCGTGCCCCGGGCGGATACTGCAGTCATGGCAGGACCGAAGCACGCTCCTCCCGCGGAAGGCGTCGCCCAGCAGGGCGAACTGGCCGAGCTCCTGGGCCTCGAAGCGCGGCTCGCCGAACGAGCGACGGCGCTCGAGCTCGAAGTGGAGCGCATCCGGGCCGGCGCGCTGGCGCGGCGGGTTGCCGCCGAGGCGGCGTCCGCAGCCCGGCTCGAGGTGGAGCTGAAGGAACTGGATGCCGAACTGGAGGCGGCGCGCCGCACCCGGATCGAGGCCATCGGGCAGGCCGCAGGCGAGGTGGCGGGTCGGTTCCGGGCGATCGATGACGCTGCGGTGCATGTGCTCGCCGAGCACGCCGTCGCGCTGGTGCTGGCCGCGGCTTCGGAGGAACGGGATTCATGATCCTTCCGATGGTCAAGCTGCGGATTCTCGGCCCGCGAGCGCGCCTCCCCGCCACGATCGAGGCGCTGCAGGACACGGGTCTGCTCCATTTCGCGTCACCCACTGAGCAGTCTCCGCTTCGCACCACACCTCTGTCGCCCTCCGAGGCCCGGCGCCAGCGTCAGCTCGGCCGCGTGCTGCAGGATGTGGACGCGGCGCTTGAGAGCATCGGATGCGGTGCCCAGAAGGGCACACTCATCGACAGCTCGGTTCCGAGCCTCGCCAGCCACGCACGCCTTGCTCGTCGGGTGCGGCGGGAGGCGGAGGGACAGACTGAACGCCTCACCAGGCTTGAGGAAGAGCGCGCGCTCATCGAACGGTATCGCCCGTTCTTCGCCGCCTTCCGGGCGCTGGAGGCGGCCCGCGGCACCATGCCGGACCTGATCGCCTACCACGTTGTGCTGCGCCGGGAACAGGCCGGCGCCCTCCCCGCCCTTCGCAGCGCCTTGCGACAGGCACTGGGTGACACCTTCGAGCTCTACTCCCAAGCGCTGGCAAGCGGAGAGGTCGCGGCGCTGCTGCTGGTGCCGCGCTCGGGGAGCGAACGGATCGACCGCCTGCTCGCGGAGACGAGGGTGCAGGAGATCCCGGTCCCCCATGGGTACGGCAGCACGCTGGCCGATGCCATTCCGCGTATGCTCGCGCGCATCGAGCAGTTGCCCGGTGATCTCGCCGGCGCGCGCTCTGGTTTGCAGCAACTGGCTCGCGTCCACGGTGCGACGCTGGCCGGCACGAGGGCGACGATTCACGACCTGCTCGCCCGCTACGATACCCTCGCCCAGACCGGCGTCACCGAGCATGCCTTCGTGATCGACGGATGGGCGCCTGAGGCGGTGGAACCACGTCTCCGCGAAGCCCTGGCAACCCGTCTCGGCGCCGACATCGTGGTCGAGCATCTCGGACAGGAGCAGTGGCGGGCCGAGGACGCGCCGGTGGTGCTCTCCAATCCGCGGCTCTTCCGGCCGTTCGAGATGCTGACCCGCGTCGTGCCCCTGCCGCGGTACGGCACGATGGACCCCACACCATTCGTCGCGGTGTTCTTCCCGATGTTCTTCGGGCTCATCCTGGGGGATGTCGGTTACGGTCTCTTGCTCGCCGGCGGCGCCCTCGCCGTCCACCATGGGTCGAAGCCCGACTCCATCAAGCGCGCTGTGGCCAGGATCGCGGGCGCCTGTGCCCTCTTTTCGATCGCGTTCGGCATCGGCTTCGGGGAGTTCTTCGGCGATCTCGGGCGCCGCTGGTTTGGGCTCCGGCCTGTGCTCTTCGACCGGGGCGAGGAGGTCATGTCGTTCCTCATGCTGGCGCTGGCGATCGGCGTCGTGCACATGGTGCTCGGGCTTGTGCTCGGTGCCATCTCCAGCGCCCGGACGGCCCATCCCCGGACCGCCATCGGGCGGGGGCTCTCGGCCTTGATGGTGGTGGTGGTGCTGGTCGCGATCCTCGCTGCGCTGAAGGCGCTCCCGCGCGCCTTCCTGACCCCGGCGGTCGTGGTGGTGCTGGTGATCTTCCCGATCATCGTGATCCTCGAGGGGATCGTTGCGCCGATCGAACTCTTCTCCACCTTCGGGCACATCCTGAGCTACGCCAGGATCATGGCCCTCGGCACGGCGTCGGTCATGCTGGCCATTGTCGCCAACCAGATGGTAGGTGCGATGGGCAGTGTGGTCGTGGGCGCGCTGTTCGCGCTGTTGTTCCATCTGGTGAACTTCGGCCTCAGCCTCTTCACCCCGACGATTCACGCCCTCCGCCTGCACTACGTGGAGTTCTTCGGGACCTTCTACAGCCCGGGGGGTGTGCGCTACCACCCGCTGGGTCACTGGACACCGAAGTCGGAAACGACTGCCTAACCACAGGAGTGAAACCATGGAGCTCGCCTGGATCGCGCTGAGTGCCGCCCTGGCAATCGGAATTCCCGCCATTGCCACAGCGTGGGCGCAATCACGCATCGGCCCCGCCGCCGCGGCGAGTCTCGCGGAAAAGCCGGAATTGAGCACGACCGTCATCATCATGATCGCGATTCCCGAGACGATGGTGATCCTGGGGTTTGTCGTCGCCATCATCATCATGCTGCGGGGCGGCGGCGCTGCTCCCGTGGGCTGAGCGGACATGGCGCTCGCCGACCTCCTGCAGACGCTGGAACGCGAAGCCATGGGGCGAGCTGACGCCCGCCTGGCGGACGTGCGCGCCGAGGCGGAGCGCCTGACCGCCGTTCACGCCGCCGACCTTGCCAGACGCCGGCAACAGACGCTGGCGGCTCGAGAGCGGGTGCTTCGCGCGGAGGGTGAGCGGAGCTTCGTCACCGCGACACGGGACGCCGAGCGAACCCGGCTGCTCGCGCACCACGAGCTGCTCGCGCGGGTGCATGACCGCGCGCGCCGCAACCTCATGCAGCACGCTGGCACGATCCAGGGCCGGGCGGCCGTTGCCGTGTTGGTGGCACGCGCGCTCACGTATCTGGGCGATGCCCCGGCCACGGCCCGGGTCACCCCGCGGCCCACCGGCTCCCGCGTCGCGGCAAGCGATGACAGCGTCGAGGTGGACGCCACGCTGGAGGGCGTGCTCGATCGCCTCTGGCCCGGGCTCGCGATGGACATCGTGCGACGTGCGGAGCTGCTTCGATGAGGGTCCGGTGGGAAGCGCCGAACGCCCGAGCCCGCGGCCTTGGCACGCACCTGCTACCGGACGAGGCCATGTCCGCGCTGGCTGCCGCGCCCGATCTCGCCTCCATGGTCGCCTTGCTCCAGGGAGCAGGCATCACCATCCCGGAAGAAGGACCACTCGCACCGCTGGCGATCGAGCTGGGCATCCGGCGCGCCGCCGCAAACGAGCTCCAGCGCCTCGCTCGTTGGTTTGGCGAGCGTAGCGTCGCGCCGGGCTTGATCTTTGATGACGAGGATCGCCGCTCGTTGCGGGCGATGATTCGCGGTGCGGCAGCGGGCGTGTCGGCCGAGGCACGGCTCGTCGGACTGATACCGACGCCCCAACTCCCGGAGCGGACGCTGGCGGAGTTGGCGAGGCAACCCCGAGTATCCGACGTTGCCGCCCTGCTGGTCGCCTGGAATCACCCCTTGGGGTCCATCCTCCTGTCGGCCGCTGCCGCCACCGTCACCGAGCCCGACGTGCTGCGCCTCGAACTCGAAGTAGATCGGTGGTTCACGCGGCGCGCGGAGGCGGCAGCCAGGCTGGGCGGCCGCACCCTTCGCCGCTATGTCAAACAGTCGATCGACCTCGACAATGCGCGGACCGCGCTGCTGCTCGCGGGATCGGACACCGAGCTTCCGGCTGACGACTTCTTCCTGCGTGGCGGTCGTCACTTGTCGCGCGCGGCGTTCCAGAACGCGGCGGAGGCCGGCTCCGCCCTGGCCGCGGCACGGCAGCTCACGGGTCCGCTCGCGGCCGACGGCGTCGGCGCGATGCTGCTCCAGCACGCCGGTGATATCGCGCGCCTCGACGAGGCGCTGCTCGGCGCCAGGGCCAATGCGCTCACACTGGAGGCTCGTCTCGAGCCGCTCGGTGCCGCGCCCGTGCTCGCCTACGTGCTGCGGCTGCGCGCTCAGGTCGTGGCCCTTCGACGGTGCCTCTGGGGAATCGAGCTCGGCATCCCGCCCGGCCTCCGCACCGCCGCACCCGGGGAGATCGTATGAGCTATTCGGTGCACGTACTCGCGCGACCTGCCGTCGCGGCGGGATTCCGGCTCGCCGGGCTGCCGTCGCTGGAGGCCTCGAGCCCCGCCGACGGCGCGCGGCAGATTGCGACCCTGTTAGATGAGACGGGCCTTGGCGTGATCCTGGTGGAGGCCGACATCTTCGATGCCGTCTCAGAGGAGGTCCGTCACGAGCTCTCGCGGCGACCGCTCCCCATGGTGGTGCCCTTTCCCGGCCCATCATGGGAACCGGGTGCCGAAGGGCCGGAAGCATTCATTGCCGAGCTGCTCAGGCAGGCGATCGGATATCGGGTGAAGCTCGCATGACCGCGCCGGTGCTGACCCGCATCACCGGCGCACTCGCCGAGGCCAAACCGTTGCGCGAGGCATCGCTGTACGAAGTGGTGCGCGTCGGGCATCGCGGCCTGCTCGGCGAGGTGATCCGTGTGCGGGACGACGTCGCCACGCTGCAGGTGTACGAAGAGACCACGGGACTCGAGGTGGGTGAGCCGGTGGAACGCAGCGGGCGGGCGCTCACCCTTCCGCTGGGCCCCGGCCTGCTGGGCTCCATCCTCGACGGCGTCGGCCGGCCGCTCGAGCGGCTCGCCGAACTGACCGGCGACTTCGTGCAGCCGGGCGCGCGGGCGCCGGCGCTCGATCCCACCGCGCATTGGGAATTCCGGCCGCAGCGCCAGTCTGGGGACGAGGTGCACGAGGGCGACGTGCTCGGCACCGTGATCGAACGCGGAACGCTGGAGCATCGCATCCTCGTTCCGCCGGGCATGGGCGGACGCGTCGCGCAACTCGATGCCGGTCGCTTCACGGTCACGGACGCCATCGGAAGCCTGGAGGACGGCACGCCGCTCCATCTGGCGCACGAATGGCCGGTGCGTCGCCCCCGGCCCGTCCGCTCCCGGCTCCCGGATGACCGGCCGCTGGTCACGGGACAGCGTGTCTTCGACCTCCTTTTTCCGGCGGCCGAAGGAGGTACGGTGGCGGTGCCCGGCGGTTTCGGCACGGGCAAGACGATCATCGAGCAATCCCTCGCCAAGTACGCCGAGGCCGACATCGTCGTCTACATCGGCTGCGGTGAACGTGGCAACGAGATGTCGGAGGTCCTGCGCGAGTTCCCCCGCCTGATCGACGCGCGCACCGGCCACGCCATCATGAACCGCACCGTAATGGTTGTGAATACCTCCAACATGCCGGTCGCGGCGCGGGAGGCCTCGGTGTACGTCGGGATCACGATCGCGGAGTACTATCGCGACATGGGATACCGGGTCGCGCTGCTGGCCGACAGCCTGTCGCGCTGGGCGGAAGCCCTGCGCGAGATCGCGGCGCGACTCGCGGAAATGCCGGGCGAGGAAGGCTATCCGACCTACCTGTCGAACCGGCTGGGGCAGTTCTACGAACGCGCCGGCCGGGTCACTGCACTCGGCGGGCCGGCGCGCGAGGGTTCCCTCACCGTCATCGCCGCCATCTCGCCGCCCGGTGGCGACCTCTCGGAGCCGGTCACCCAGGCCACGCTCCGCGTAGCTGGTGCGCTGTGGGCGCTCGATGCCTCGCTCGCCAACCAGCGGCAGTTTCCTGCGGTCGACTGGGAAACGAGTTATTCGCTGTATGCCGACCAGGTGGCACCCTGGTTCGTGCGAGCGACGTCGGCGGACTGGCCCGACCTCCGGCGCACCGTCCTCGAGCTGCTGCAACGCGGCCAGGAACTGCGCGACATAGCCGGCCTCGTCGGCCCCGAGGCATTGCAGGATGCCGACCGTCTCGTCCTCGAGAGCGCGCGCATCTTTCGCGAGCTGATCCTCGGCCAGAGCGCTTACGACCCCAACGACGCGTCGTCGCCGCTCACCAAGACCTACGAGCTCGTGGCTCTCGCGGTCACACTGCATCGGCGGGCGCTCGGCGCGATCCAGCGAGGCCTGCCCTTCGAGCGGCTCAATCTCGGCCCAATTCGCCGGGCACTCGCGGCAGCGCGCGGGGCCCCGGCCTCCGAACAAGGCGAGCGCGTCGCCGCGGCACGCACGCTGATTGAGTCCCTCGGCGCGGAGGCGGTGCCATGAGTGGCCTGCCCCGAACCTTTCATGGCGCCAGCGGCGCTTCGGGCCCCCTGCTCTTCCTCCGGAACACGCACCGGGCCGCCCTGGGCGAATGGGTGACCGTTCAAACGGCGGGCGAGGCGCCGCGCCGCGGGCAGGTCATCGACGCTGGCGAGGCAGTCACGGTAGTGCAGGTGCTGGAGGAAACCATCGGGCTGGCGCCCGCGACCTCCGACGTCACGCTCAGTGGCGACGTCGCGCAGGTCACGGTCGGGCATGAGCTCCTCGGACGCGCGTTCAACGGCGTGGGCGCCCCGCGCGACGGCCTGCCCCCGCCGGTGGGCGAGGCACTCCGTCCCATCTGGGGCGCGCCCATGAACCCCGCCCGGCGGCTCAAGCCAGAGGACTTCATCGAGACCGGCATCTCCGCCATCGACGGCATGAACACGCTGGTGCGCGGCCAGAAGCTCCCGGTCTTCTCCGGCCCCGGGCTTCCGGCGCTCGAACTCGCGGCCCAGATCGTGGAGGGTGCCCGCGCACCGCACGGAGAGCCGTTCGCCGCCATCTTCTGCGCCATCGGCATTACGGCGCGCGAAACGCGCACCTTTCTCGATCGCCTCGAGCGCAGTGGCGCCATGGAGCGCAGCGTCCTCTTCCTGAACGAGACGAGAGACCCGAGCATCGAGCGCATCCTCGCGCCGCGAGTGGCCCTCGCCGAGGCAGAGTTCCTCGCCTTCGAGGCCGGGCTTCACGTCCTCGTGGTGATGGCCGATCTGAGCAACTATTGCGAGACCCTCCGGGAGATCGCCACCGCACGGGAGGAGATCCCGGGCCGTCGCGGGTATCCGGGCTACATGTACACCGACCTCGCGACACTGCTGGAGCGCGCCGGCATGCTGCAGGGTCGGCCGGGGTCCGTGACCCAGATCCCGATCCTCACCATGCCCGACGACGACATCACGCACCCGATTCCCGACCTCACGGGGTACATCACCGAGGGTCAGATCGTGCTGAGCCGCGAGTTGCACCGGAAGGGAGTGGCGCCGCCGATCGACGTGCTGCCATCGCTCTCGCGCCTGATGAATGCGGGCATCGGCGAGGGACGCACCGTTCGCGAACACCGCGAGTGGGCCGACCAGCTGTACGCGAGCTACACTCAGGGACGCGACGCGCGCCTGATGGCGGCGATCGTGGGCGAGTCCGGCCTGGGCGAAGCGGACCGACGCGCCCTCACCTTCGCCGACCGATTCGAGCGCGAGTTCGTGAATCAGGGCGGTACCCGCCGCACCATTGAGGAGACCGTCGCGCGCGGGTGGCGGCTGATCGAGTCGATGCCACGAGATGACCTGCTCCGCATTCGCGATGCGACCTGGGATGCCCGTCAGGCCGCGAAGTCGCGCGCCGCCGGGGTGGCGCCGTGAGCACGACCCGTGGCGGCGCGCCGACCCGCCAAAATCTCCTCCGCAGTCGGCGGCGTCTCGAGCGAGTCAACAAGGGGGTCGGCCTGCTGCGCCGGAAGCGCGAGGCTCTGGTGGCTGAGCTGTTCCGGATCGCACGGCCTGCCGCTGATCAGCGCGTGTCCATCGCGGCCCGCGCGGCCCGCGCCTATCCGGCTCTGCTCGCTGCGCTCGCGGACCAGGGAGCCACCGGGCTGCGGGTCATCGGATGGCCGTCAAGGGAGTTGAGCGTGGAGATTCGGCCGGCGCAGGTGTGGGGCATTCCGATCTCGGAACTGTTGCAGCGGCCACCGATACAGCGGAGCCTCGCCGCCCGCGGCACTCCGCCGGGAAGTACCGGCACGGCACCGGTCAGCGCGGCCACCGAGTTCGAGTTGCTGATCGAACTGCTGCTCGATGCGGCCAATCGCGAGACACTGCTGCGGCGCCTCGGGGAGGCGGTGTCACGTACCTCGCGGCAGGTCAATACCCTCGAGCGCCGGGTCGGGCCGGATCTCGGCCAGCGCATCACGCTCCTCCGGCGGACACTCGACGAGCGCGAGCGCGAAGAGCACCTGCGGCTGAGTCGGTTCCAGCGCCGGCGACCCTGAGGGCCTGCACGCCTGCTCCAGGCCCGCCCGCTAGTTCGGTCCCGAGACCTCGGACACCGTGGCCAGCACGCCCTCGAAATCATTGAACTGCAGTGCCTTTGGCTTGGAGGAAGCGGCTGGCAGGTCGATCACCGATTCGGGACCCTTCACCAGGACCCGAGTACGCAGCACCGAGCCATCACCCAGTTGTATCGTCACGGGCACGTACATCATCTGGATCCTTTCTCTAGCGTGAAGTCCTGCGGCCCCTTCCCCTCCCACCCCGTCGCGATTCCTTCTTCTCCGTCGGCGTATCCGCCACGACCTGACCGTCGCCGGGCGCGACCTCAGCGCCCGCTGGGAGAGCAATGTCGAGCTTGCGGAGCCCCTCGTACAACACCACGCTCACGGCATTGGCGAGGTTCAGGCTCCGCACGTCACCCGGCATCGGGATCCGGTAGCATCGCTCGGGGTGCTTTTCCAGGATTCGCCCCGGCAACCCGTCAGTCTCGTTGCCGAAGATCAGGACGCTGTTCGGCTGGAAGGGCGCCTGACGGTAGTCCTGCGCGGCATTTGCGGAGAAATACAAGCAGCGGTCACGGCTGATCGCATCGCGAAACGCAAACCAGTTCTCGTGTACCCAGAGATCGGTCTTGTCCCAGTAGTCGAGCCCCGCGCGCTTCACGTCCTTCTCGTCGAGCGAAAAACCGAGCGGGCCGATCAGGTGCAGCGGCGTATCGGCGGCGGCGCAGAGGCGCGCGATGTTTCCCGTGTTGGGCGGGATGCGCGGTTCGATGAGGGCGACGTTCAGGGACATGAAAGTGGGGACAAGGGTGACGAGGGTGGCAATCAGCCGCCCCTGGTGTGCATCTCGCGCCGCGGATCGGCGCGGAGTCCTTCGACCTGGTACAGCACTCCCCGGCCCGGATCGGCGAGCCTCGCCTCGGCGCCCCGGTCCGTGCGTGCACGCCAGCGCTCACGGATGCGGACCGCGATCTCCTCGTCTGACGCACCACTCCTGAGCGGCTCGCGCAGGTCTACCCCCTCGTCGGCATAGAGGCACAGCAGCCAGGTCCCGTCCGCGGTGACCCTGCTTCGGTCGCAGGATCGGCAGAAGGGCTGCGTGGTCGACGCGACAATCCCGAAGGTGAGTCCGTCCGGGAGGCGAAAACGCTCGGCCGGAGCGGGACCACCATCATGGAGCGTCTCCACCGCCCCATAGCGGCGGCCGATGATCTGGAGCATGCGTTCGCGCGATATCACGTCATCCATTGACCATCGGGTGGCCCCGCCTACGTCCATGTACTCGATGAAGCGCACCTCGGCGCCATGGGCCCGGCCAAATTCGAGCAAGTCCACCATTTCGTCGTCGTTGAAGCCGCGAATCACCACCGCATTGAGCTTGAGGCCGGCAAAGCCGGCCTCGCGAGCCGCCCGCACGCCATCCAGGGTGTCGGCGTGATGAACCGTGCGGGAGAACTCGAGCGCGCGCTCAGGACGCAGGGTGTCGAGGCTGATCGTCACCCGGTCGAGACCCGATTCCTTCAACGCGTGGGCGAAGCGCCGCAGCAGCAACCCGTTCGTGGTGAGTGCGATGTCGTCCACCCCGTCCAGCGCCGCAAGTTCGCGGACCAGCACCGGAAGATCGTGACGCAGCAATGGTTCGCCACCGGTGAGGCGAACCTTGTGCACGCCCAGTGACGCGAAGATCCGGGTGATACGGGCCAGTTCCTCAAACGTCAGCAGCGAGGCCCGCGGCAACCAGGCATACTCGGTCTCAGGCATGCAATACCGACAGCGCATGTTGCACCGGTCGGTGACGGACAGGCGCAGGCTGCCGAGCGGACGGGCGAACTGATCGCGGACAGGGGTTCGGGCCGGAGTCATCGGGCTAGAAGGATACACCGGCGGCCGCAGTCGGATCGACCCAGCCGGCCGTACCATCGGCGTAGTGCTCCCGCTTCCAGATCGGGACGCGACGCTTGAGTTCCTCAATGACATAGCGGCAGGCATCGAATGCAGCGTCACGATGTGACGCGGCAGCCACCACCACCACCGCTACATCACCCACCGCGAGCGTACCTGTCCGGTGTTCCGCCGCGACCCGGGCAGGCCATCGCTCCTCGGCTTCTGCGATAATCCTGGCGAACTCGGCATCAGCCATCGGGGCGTAGGCACTGTACTCCAGGCGGAGAACGGGTCTGCCAGCATGGTGGTTCCGCACGGCGCCGACAAACGTCACGACCCCACCGTGCTCCGGAAGAACCACTCGCGCCGCGATCTGGCGCACGTCGAGCGCATGTTCCATCAGATAGCCCATCGTCAACCTCCTGCCAGCGGCGGAAGCACCGCCACTTCATCGCCATCTTCAAGCATGGTGTCGAGTTGCGCGTGCACCTGGTTACGGGCAACCAGTGGAGCAGGAGGTAACTGGTCACCGCCGCTGAGCTTCCGAAGACTGTCGAGTACTGTGCGGACAGTGGCTGGTGGGCTTAGTTCCAGCTCCAGCTCCGTACCGCCAAGCAGTTCGGCAAACCGCGCGAAGAGAAGCACCTTGATGCGTACTGCAGTTATAGCCATATCCCCAAACTAGCTCGACTTACGGCCGCAGGTAACGCAAGCGGGGCCGCACTCTCGTGCAGCCCCGATGGAAGTGATTACAACTCGCGCCGCTCTCGCCTATTCCTCGACCCCGTCACCCTGCTCCGACGAGGGAATGAACTCGCCATCCTCCGCCACCAAAGCCCGCAACTCCTTGCTGGGCTTGAACACCGGCACCGGTCGTGCCGCAACTTCGACCGGTTCGCCGGTGCGCGGGTTCCGCGCCATGCGCGTCTTCCGCTTCCGGATCTTGAAAGTACCGAAACCACGTACCTCGATGTTGTGCTGCTCTTTAAGGGCATGCTTCACGGCATCGAGAAATGCATCGACGACGCGAGCACAGTCCTTCTTCGAGATCATCGGGCCCGATGTGCGGGCAATCGATGCCGTGACCTGCTCGACAAGATCGGCTTTGGTCATGCATCCCCCGGGAAAGGCAACGTGAAGGCTCGGTTGAGCAGCCCCATATGAGGCCGATTCTAGGAGCTTAAGTGTTGTCTGTCAAGGGGTTGGGGGCCTGGGGGCCTCAACGGAGCAGCGCGCGGCGGAACTGGTCGAAATGTGGGTAGGCATCGTGGGGACCAGGCGCGGCTTCCGGATGATATTGCACCGCGAACACCGGAAGCTCGCGATGGCGCAGTCCCTCGACGGTGCCGTCATTGAGATTTATGTGCGTAACCTCGAGGTCTGGGGCACCCGGAATGCCGTTTTCGTCTCCTGAAACCGCGAAGCCATGGTTCTGCGTGGTGATAAGCACATGCCCAGTCAGCAGATCGCGGACCGGGTGATTCCCACCCCGATGACCATAGGGCAACTTGACCGTCTGGCCCCCGAAGGCCAGGCCAATAAGCTGATGACCCAGGCAGATACCGAAGGTGGGAATGCCGTCCTGTGCCAGTTCCCGGATGGTCGCGAAAGCGTAAGTCACTGCGGCAGGATCGCCTGGGCCGTTGGACAGGAAGATACCCTTGGGATTCATCGCTCTTACCTGATCGGCGGTGCTCTCCGCAGGCACCACGGCGACCTTCATTCCCTGGTCGACCAGCATGCGGACAATGTTCCGCTTCATCCCATAGTCGAAGGCCACGACGAGGGGACCCTCGCCCTCGACGTGCACTGCTTCCACCGTCGCCCGTGTGGCAAGGTCGAGCCCTTCCATCGACGGCGATGCCAGCAGTTGCCGCTTCAGCTCCTCCGTGGGCTCCGCACCCTCGGCGAGCACGCCCCGCATCGCTCCAAGTTCCCGCAGATGGCGAGTGAGCCTCCGGGTATCGACGCCCTCAATGAGCGGCACGCTTGACTCCGCAAGCCATTCACCAAGGCCCATTTCCGCGCGCCAGCTGGAGTAGTTTCTGGAGAGTTCGCGACACACCACGCCGCTCACCTGCGGCCGCCGCGACTCCATGTCCTCGAAATTCACGCCGTAGTTGCCGATCATCGGTGCCGTCATCACGATGATCTGGCCGAGGAAGCTTGGGTCGGTGAAGGCTTCCTGATAACCGGTAAGGTTGGTGGTGAAAACCACCTCACCGAAGGTGGGAATGATGGGGCGTGGCGCCGTGCCGGCGAACCACGTTCCATCTTCGAGCAGGACGAACGCTGTACGCTCCGTCACTCTTGAGGCGACTCCGAGTGCTGTCCCGTCACTTCGTGGCGGGAGCGGGCGTTGCCGGCGCCGCCGCTGCGGGCGCTGGCGGAGTGGCAGCCGGAGCTGTCGCGCCGGGCGCTGGCGTGCCAGGTGCCGGCGTCATCCCCTGGAGCGGTGATGGACCTCCGGGCGCCTGGCTTGTCGGAGGCGCGGACTGACGCAACTGTTGCTGCAGGTCGCTCGTTCCCGCGCTCCGGTGCATCACCGACAGCAGGAGCGAGAGGGCAAGGAAGATCCCTCCACACCACCAGGACAGCTTGGTCAGGATGGTGACCGCCTGACGCCCGCCCAAAACCGACTCGGTGCCCGCGCCACCCATGGTCGCCAGACCGCCGCCCTGGCCTGCCTGCAGCAGCACGACCGCCGAGAGGAGGAGCGCATCGAGAATCAGGAGTACAAGCAGAAACGTGTACATTGTCCGTCCCAGTGAGTGAAAAAGCCCTTAAACCTAGTCACCAGTTAAGCTTGAGGCAACGAACCTAGCTTCCCGCCGCCACGATCGCTGCCCACCCATCCGGCTCCAGGCTGGCACCCCCCACGAGTACCCCGTCGATCTCGTCTTCCGCCAGCAATCCGGCCACATTGGCGAGGTTGACAGACCCGCCATAGAGCACCGGAACACGCGGAACCCGGTGCTCATGAAAGACGGCTCGGATGACGCGGTGGACTTCGGCCGCGTCCTGGGGGCGCGCTACCCTGCCGGTGCCGATCGCCCACACCGGCTCGTATGCAATCAGCAATTCGGAAGCTTCGGTGACGTTCAGCTCGGACAGCACGGCTTTGAGCTGTCGGCGCACGACTTCGTTGGTATGGCCTGCCTCACGCTCCTGCAGCTTCTCACCTACGCACAACATCGGTACGAGCCGCTGCGCGATCAGGGCTTTCACCTTGCGGGTGGTCTCAGCATCGGTTTCGCCGAAAATGTGGCGGCGCTCCGAATGCCCCACGAGCGCGCCGCGACCCCCGCACCCGGCCACCATGACCGGGGACACCTCGCCGGTGAACGCGCCTTTGGACTCCCAGTGGACGTTCTGCGCCCCGACTGCGATGTCGGGCCGCCGCCCGAAGGCCTCGGACGCGGCAGCCAGTGATACCGAGGGAGGATAGAACCAGAGGTCGCGGCCTTCCTGCCGCGGCGACACCTCCTCGAATCGCAGTGCGAAGCTCACGGCCGCGAGCGGATCGTGGTGCATCTTCCAGTTGGCCGCAAAGATCCGGCGGGGCATCAGGCGTCGTCCAGCGCAGCGACCCCGGGCAGCACTTTCCCCTCGAGGAATTCGAGGGCCGCGCCACCACCGGTCGATACGTGCGTCATCCTGTCGTCGAGACCCGCCACCGCCACCGCCGCGGCCGAGTCGCCACCCCCCACCACCGTCACCGCGCCCCTGGCCGTGGCCGCCGCCATCGCGCGTGCCACCGCGAGGGTGCCGTGGTCGAACGGTGGCGTCTCGAAGACGCCCATCGGGCCATTCCACACCACTGTCCCGGCGCCGATAATCCGCCTGGCGAAATCACCTTCCGTCTCGGGATCGATATCGAGCATCGCCCAGCCGGGGGAAATGTGGTCCCGCGGCACCGCGCGGGTTGGCGCTCCTGCTTCCAGCTTCTGCGCGATCACCGCCCCGCTCGGCAATACCAGCTTCTTCCCCGCCTTCTTCATCAGATCGCGCGCCATCTCCACCCGCTCTGCCTCGACCAGCGAATTTCCGGTCTCGAGACCCATTGCACGGAAGAACGTGCAGGCCATGGCACCGCCGATGAGGATCTCGTCCACCTTCGGCAGCAACGCCTCGATAAGGTCGATCTTTCCCGAGATCTTGGCCCCGCCCAGAACGGCAACGAATGGCCGTTTCGGCATGTCCAGCGCCTCACCCAGGTACTTGAGTTCCTGTTCCATGAGGAAGCCCATCACCGCCGGCTTCAGCACGCGGGCCACGCCCTCGGTGCTCGCGTGCGCCCGGTGCGCCGATCCGAAGGCGTCGTTTACGTAGAGGTCACCCAGCCGCGCGAACTGCTGAGCCAACTCTGCCGAGTTCTCCTCCTCACCGGGGAAGAATCTCGTGTTCTCGATCACTGCCACGCCGCCGCGAGGAAGGCGCTTGGTCGCGGTGATGGAGGCGTCGGTGAATGGCTCGGTGATCAGCTCCACTGGAGCGCCGAGGAGCTTTTCCAGCTCATGCACCACCGGGGCGAGCGAGAACTCGGCTGACGGTCCCTTCTTGGGCCGCCCGAAGTGTGACATGAGCACTACGCGGGCGCCCTGGTCGCGCAGGAACTGGATCGTCGGTAGTGCCGCTCGGATCCGAGTGTTGTCGGTGACCACACCATCCTTTACGGGGCAGTTGAAGTCGACCCGTACCAGTGCCCGCTGGCCATCCAGGGCCCGCTGGTTCTCGAACGAGGTGGTAGCGATGCCGCGGAGACCTCGCTTCATCAGCGGGAGCCGAGGTACCGCATGAGGTCCACG
Organism: uncultured Gemmatimonadales bacterium; assembly: GCA_963822925.1. Lineage (GTDB taxonomy): Bacteria > Gemmatimonadota > Gemmatimonadetes > Gemmatimonadales > GWC2-71-9 > JAGGAG01. Next base: position 21,670 of record CAWGJN010000006.1, on the reverse strand, counting down.
CACCGGGCCGAGTAGCCCATCTCGTTGTCGTACCATGAGGTGATGTTGACCAGCGTGCCGTCCACGACGTTCGTGCTGAGCAGGTCGATCGTGCTCGACATCAGGTTGCCGATGTAGTCCACTGATACGAGCGGCTCGTCGCTCACGGCCAGCACTCCCTTCAGCGCGCCGTTCGCCGCCTTCGTGAAGGCAGCGTTCACCTCCTCGGCGGTGACCCTCCGCTCCACGGTGGCGGACAGCATGACCACCGACACATCGGGCGTCGGCACGCGCAGCGACACGCCGTCGAGCTTCCCCTTCAGTTCCGGGATCACCAGGCTCGTCGCCTTGGCGGCACCGGTGCTCGTCGGGATGATCGACACTGCCGCGGCCCGGGCGCGGCGAAGGTCCTTGTGCGGCAGGTCGAGAATCTGCTGGTCATTGGTGTACGAGTGCACGGTGGTCATGAAGCCGTTCACGAAGCCGAATTCGTTCCGCACCACATGAACGACCGGCACGAGGCAGTTGGTGGTGCAGCTGGCGTTGGAGATGACATGATGCTTTGCCGGGTCGTACTTCGTGTGGTTGACGCCGTAGACAATGGTGATGTCATCGCCCTTGGCCGGCGCGGAGATGACCACCTTGCGGGCTCCCGCCTCGAGGTGCTTCGCCGCCTGGTCGCGATCGGTGAAGCGGCCGGTCGATTCGAGCACGATGTCGACGCCCAGCTCCTTCCACGGGAGCTTGGCGGGATCCTTCTCCGAGAGCACCCGCATCCGGTCACCGTCCACCAGCAGGGCATCACCCGCCGCTTCCACGGTGCCCTTGAATCGGCCATGCACCGAGTCGTACTTGAGCAGGTGGGCCAGCGTCGCCGTGTCGGTGATGTCGTTGACCGCCACGAAGTCGATGTCCTTCATGCCCTGCTGTTTCGCCGCGCGCACGACGTTGCGTCCGATGCGACCGAATCCGTTGATCCCGACCTTGAGCGCCATCACTCTCTCCCTGTGTGAGCCCGGACGGGCAAGATGCCCGTCACACCGAAAATTCCACCGGCAACGGCGCCCGCGCGAACGTCACGGCGTCCACCTGGACCGCGCCTGCCCCGCAGAGCGCCACTGCGGCCGCGGCCAGCGTGGCACCGGTCGTACACACATCGTCGACGAGGACAAATGTACCCTGGGCCTGCGCTGGAACCATGAAGACGCCTGCCACGTTCGCCGCACGCGCCTCGGGCGCGAGTGTAGTCTGCGTGGGCGTGTCGCGCACCCGGAGCAGTACGTCCAGCCCGGCGTCGAGTCCGGTGGCGTCAGCCAGTGCGCGCGCCAGCACCGCTGCCTGGTTGTAACCTCGGCGTTTCAGGCGCCTGCGTGAGAGCGGCACGGGCACCAGCACCGCATCGCGGGCGAGCGGCTCGAGCGCGCGCATCGCCTGCGCCATGGCGGTCGCCACACCGGGCCACCCATTGTACTTGAGATGGTGCACCACCTCGCGCGCCGAGTCCTTGAGCCAGACGGCACTGCGCACGCGGCCAAGGGCCTCCGGCCAGCCAGCGCAGAAGCGGCACTCCACGTCAGTCAGCCCAGGCTGGCCGCAGCGCGCGCACCACGGTGGGGGCACCGGGTGCCAGCGTGCCCGACAGAGCGGACAGACGAGGCCGTCCCATTCGCGCGCGGGCATCACGGCGCGGCAAAGGAGGCATTCGCCCGGAAGCAGGAACCGTTCAAGCGCCCGCATTGCGGGAAGCGCATCAGCCCAGCGCGGCATGAACGGCGGCGCGCATTACCTCGACCGGCGCGGGCTTTCCGGGAAACCAGCGGGAAAAGGCGGCGGCCCCCTGGCGCACCAGCATCTCGCGCCCGTCGGCGGCGGCGAGACCGCGTTCGCGGGCGCGCTGGATCCAGCCAGTCTCCCCTCGCGCATAGACCAGGTCGAGTGCGACGACCGCGTGTGGCGCGATGTCAGCCGGGATCGGGGCCGCATCTCCGGCATCAAGGCCCAGTGGTGTCGCGTTGACGAGGACGCGGCACGCCGACGGCGGCGCGGCCGACACCCCGAGCGACTCCAGTGCCCACGCGGCAAAGCTCGCGGCCCGCCCGGCGTCACGGGACGTCACCGCGAGTGCCACGCCGCGCTCTCGCGCGGCGGCGGCCACCGCGCGCGCCGAACCACCGGTGCCAGCCAGCAGCCAGGGACCGTCCGGCGCGCGCAGGCGGTCGAGTGCGGCGAGGATACCCTCGATGTCGGTATTGTCTCCGATCACCGGGGCGTCAGGCCCACCGTCGCTCCAGAAGGTGTTGCACGCATCGATGGCGCGGACCCACGCCGACGGACGTTCTGCGGCGCGCGCTGCCACGGCCTTGTACGGGATCGTGACATTGCCGCCGCCGCCTGCCCTCGCCAGTGATGCCATGAGCCCGGGCAGGTCGGCAGCCGAGCAACGCAACGGCACGTAGACCGCGTTGAGTCCCATGACTTGGAACGCGGCGTTCTGCATCGCAGGCGAGAGCGAGTGTACCACCGGGTCACCCAGGATGGCGAAGACCCGCGTCCCCCCGCTTACCCTCACGGAATACGCTCACGCTCAAGACGCTGGACCACGGCGCCGAGCAGGTTCTTCAGCTGGACATAAGTGTCCCGGTAGTCACTGAGGCTGCCCCCGTAAGGATCATCGACCTCCGCGGCCGAACCGCTGCGGCCGGCATACTCGCCAAGCAGGAACGTGCGATCACCGTAACCGAGGTCGCTGAGGCGCTGCAGATGGGAGCGCGACATCGTGAGGATGACGTCGGCCGAGGCTGCGAGCTCGGGCGTGAGCGACCGTGCGCGATGAGCGGAGAGGTCCACACCATCCTCGAGTGCCACCAGGTAACTGCCTTCCGACGCCGGGGCACCCGCCCACGCACCGGTGCCGGCGGACCCGGCCGTGATACCCTCGATGTGCCGTTCCGCCACGAGGCGGCGCATCAGGGCTTCGGCCAGGGGACTGCGGCAGGTGTTGCCGGTGCAGACGAACAGCACATTCACGGGGCGAGTCTCCCGACCATGCGCCGCAACTCGGCGCGCGGAATGGCGCCGTCACGGATGATCCGCGGCAGTACCGCGGTACAATCGACCAGCGTGGACGGTGGCACGTTACCCAGCACACCGCCATCCAGCACCATCAACTCACCAGAGGCTTCCGCCTCGCCGAACGTGGCGACGATGCCGTCGACCCCTGGCGCCGTCGGGTGCCCCGGCCGGTTGGCGGAAGTGGACGTGAGCGCGTGACCCATGAGTCCGATCACGATCGCCACCTCTCGTTGCGAGGTATGCCGCACCGCGATCCCTCCCTCGGTGCCTCGCAGTTCTGCCGGGAGGCGACCTTCGCCACCCGGCAACACCAGTGTCAGGGGTCCGGGCCAGCACACGTCGGCCATGGCGCGCGCCGAGGCATTGAACACGAGCCCATAGTCCTCGGCCATGCGCCGGCTCGACACGAGGAGCAGGAACGGCTTGCGCGGCGGGCGACCCTTGAGGCGGGCCAGACTGGCCAGGGCTTCGCGGTTCGGCGCCGAGCCAAGTCCGTACACCGTTTCCGTCGGGTAGGCGAGCAGCCGCCCGGCCGCGAGGTGCTCCGTCACAATCGGTGCTGCCGCCCGCGCATCGGCCTCGGTGCGGAATGGAAGGATCACCTCGCCCGCCGCGCCAGGTATTCCGTCAGCTCGAGGTCTTCGGTCGTCGTGACCTTCACGTTGTGCGGGTCACCTGCCACGATCCGCACCGTGCCGCCCGCCTGCTCCACCAGCGCCGCGTCGTCAGTGCCCTTCCGGCCATCGCGCCTGGCGCTTGCGTGGGCGTCTTCGAGGATGCGTCGAGGGAAGCCTTGCGGCGTCTGGACGCTGCGCAGCTGTTCCCGCGGCATGGTGCGCGCAACGAGCTCCGGGTCGGCGGCGTCGACTTCCTTGATCGTGTCGGTGACCGGAAGCGCCGGTACCGTCCCATTGCCGGCGCGCGCGCCGGCAATGACACGATCGATGAGGGACGTTTCGATGAACGGTCGCGCGGCGTCGTGTACGAGCACGACCTCGCAACCAGGAGGCAGCGCCGCGAGGCCCGCGGCTACCGAGTCGCTGCGCTCCGCACCGCCAGCGACAATCGACAGCATTTCCGAGGCATGCGCCAACAGCCAGGCCGGCGGAGCGGCGGCATCGCCGGCGCGCAGCACCACCGCGATGTGCGCCACGTCCGGATGGCGCGCGAAGGGACGGATCGATCGGAGGAGCATGGGCACCCCCGCGATCTCGATGAATTGCTTGGGCGTCCCACCGCCGATCCGCGTTCCCTGACCCGCGGCGACAATGACGACACCGACATCACGCGGCGAGGGCACGCGCCAGGTCGCCGATGTGATCGAGGCGGACGAGCGTCACCCCCGCGGTCGTCAGGCTCACCTGCGTCGCGCCGAACACCCGGGTGAACCCGAGCCGTGCCGCCTCGGCGACGCGTCGCTCGAGCCCTGCGGTTGGCCGGATCTCGCCGCCGAGGCCGATCTCGCCCAGGAAGAGCGCATCGGCGGGCGCCGGCCGGTTGTTGAGGCTGGAGAGCAGCGCCGCCGCAATGGCCATGTCCGCACCTGGCTCGATCAGGCGCACGCCCGCGGTGGCCTGGACGAAGACGTCCAGGTCGGCGAAGGAGATCCCGGCGCGGCGCTCGAGCACGGCCAGCAGCACGGCGAGGCGGCGCGGGTCGAAGCCGGTCGCGACCCGCTGCGGCGTGCCGTATCCCGCCCGCGCGGCGAGGGCCTGCACCTCCACCAGCACCGGGCGCGTGCCCTCCATCAGCGCCGTGACGGCGCTACCACTCACGTTGGCGGCACGGGCCGCGAGGAAGAGGGCGGACGGGTTGGCTACCGGTACCAATCCATGCTCGGACATGGTGAACACGCCCAGCTCGTCGACCGGGCCAAACCGGTTCTTGGTGGCGCGTAACAGGCGGTAGTCGAGCGAGGTCTCGCCCTCGAAGTAGAGCACCGTGTCCACGATGTGCTCCAGCGTCTTGGGACCCGCAATTCCGCCGCCTTTGGTGACGTGGCCGACGACCAGCACCGCCGTACCCGACGCCTTGGCATAACGCATCAGGATACCGGCGCACTCCCGAACCTGGCCCACGTTGCCCGGCGCACTCTCGAGCGAGTCGGTGGCGACCGTCTGGATGGAGTCGAGCACCAGCACATCGGCACTGATGGAAGCCGCCGCTTCCAGAATGGCCTCGAGGCGCGTCTCTCCGATGGCGTGAACCGCTCCCGCGCCGCCGCCGAGCCGCTCGGCCCGCAGCTGCAGCTGCTCGGTGGATTCCTCGCCGCTGGCGTACAGCACGATCCGGCCCGACTGTTCCAGGCGCCCCGCCGCCTGCAGGAGCAGGGTCGACTTGCCGATGCCTGGCTCGCCGCCGATCAGCGTCAGTGATCCGGGTACGAATCCTCCACCGACCACGAAGTCGAGTTCCGGTAGCCCGGTGCGCCAGCGCTCGAGCGGGGTGGCCGAGACATCCCTCAGTCGCTGCGGCGCGGGGAACGCGGTTCCACCCATCGCGCTCTTCGCATTCTTGCCGCCCTTCGTTCCCGAGACGGCGACCGGTTCCTCCGCAACCGCGTTCCACGCCCCACAGCCCTCGCACCGTCCCGCCCACTTCGGGTGTTCGTGGCCGCACTCGGTGCAGCGATAGACGGAGCGCGCGCGAGCCACTACTCGCCCTCTTCGCGCTGCGTGAGGTTGTCGAACCGGGTGTATTCGCGGTTGAACCGCAGGTGGATGTCTCCCGTGGGACCGTTCCGGTGCTTGGAAAGCATGACCTCGGCCACGCCCTTCTTGGTCTCGTCCTCGCGGTCGTAGTACTCCGGCCGGTGGATGAATATGACAAGATCGGCGTCCTGCTCGATGGCACCGGAGTCGCGCAGGTCGGAGAGAATCGGCTTCCGATCACCACCTCGTTGTTCCGAAGCGCGCGACAGCTGCGACAGCGCGATCACGGGGATACCGAGTTCCTTGGCCAGACCCTTGAGAGACCGTGAAATGTCGGAGATCTCCTGCACTTTGTTATCGGCGTACTCCGGGCTCCGCATCAGCTGGAGGTAGTCCACCACGATCAGGCGGATGTCGCTGTCGGCCTTGAGCCGGCGCGCCTTGGAGCGCATCTCCAGCAGCGTCAGTGCCGGGGTGTCGTCGATCCACACCGGGCAGCTCTGCAGGACGCCGGCCGAGCGGGCGAGCTTCGTGAAGTCGAAGTCGCGCAACAGGCCCCGCCGCACCAGCGAACTGTCCACCCGCGCTTCGGCCGTGAGCATGCGCTGCACCAGGGCTTCCTTGGACATTTCGAGCGAGAACACCGCCACCCCGAAGCCTTCGACCGCGGCGTGGGTGGCGATGTTGAGCACGAACGCCGTCTTGCCCATGGAAGGGCGCGCCGCGACGATCGAGAGTTCGGAGGGCTGGAACCCCGACGTCAGGTTGTCCAAGTCTGTGAAACCGCTGGGCACGCCGGTAATCGATTTGCCGCTCTTCTGGAGCGTTTCGATGCGCTCCATCGTGGGCCACAGCATTTCCTTGAGCCGGGTGAACCCCTCGTCGCGTCGCTGCTGGCTCACCTGGAAAATCCGCGACTCGGCCACGTCGAGCAGTTCGTTGGCCGTGGTGTGCCCGGCATACGCCTCGGTGATGATCCCCGTCGCCGTCTCGATGAGCCGGCGGAGGATCGCCTTTTCGCGGACGATGCGCGCGTGATACTCGACGTTGGCCGCGGTGGGCACGACATCGGCGAGCTCGGCGATATAGTCGTAGCCGCCAATGCCCTCGAGCTCGCCCCGGCGGGTCAGCTCGTCGCGAAGCGTGATATGGTCGATCACGCTGCGACGCTCGGTCAGGGCCACCATGGCACGGTAGAGGCGGCGGTGCGCCTCCTTGTAGAACATCTCGTCGGTGAGCAGCTGCGCGCCCTGAAGCGCAGCATCCTGATCGAGCAGCATGGCACCGAGCACGGCCTGCTCGGCGTCGTTGCTCCAGGGCGCGGAGCGCCCGGCGAAGGTGTCAGCTGTCGAGGAGCTGGCGGGCGATTCGGACATCATCCCAGGTTGGCTTCTTCCAGTTCGGATTCCGCAGCAGCGCCGCAGGGTGGTACGTCACCACCAGCGGGATGCCGTTCCAGCGATGCACCTTGCCCCGCAGCTCACCGAGGCTCTTCTTCACGCCAAGCATGCCTTCTGCCGCCGTGCTCCCGAGGGCAATCAGCACCTTCGGCTTCACGAGCGCGATCTGGCGGTGCAGGTACGGCAGGCACGCCGCCATTTCGTCGGGCAACGGCTTGCGGTTCTGCGGCGGGCGGCACTTCACGATATTCGCAATGAAGGTGCTCGGCCGCGGGCACTCGATCGCCTCGAGGATCTTGTCGAGCAGCTGGCCCGCCTGCCCGACGAACGGCCGCCCCGTCTGATCCTCGGTCGCGCCCGGTCCCTCGCCCACCAGCATCAGTCGAGCGTGAGGATTCCCCTCCCCCGGCACCGTCTGCGAGCGCGTCTCACACAACGCGCACTTCCTGCAGCCGGCGATCAGTTCAGCGACCGCGTCCAGGTTCGCGGTATCGCTGAGCGCATCTCCCAATATTGCCGGAAGTTCCGTCACCACCGTGAGCCCGGCGCCAGGAACCGGGGGCGCGCCCTCCCGCCACCTCGCTGGAGACACACCCTCAGCTGGGGCAACATCCAGCCTGGCCACCTTGGGTGCCGCCATCACAACCTCCACGCCGCCGAGCTCGATCTGCTGGGCGATGTACCTGCGCCGGAGTTCGTCACGCTCACCCAAGTCTCGCCTCGACGGCATCGAGGATTGCTTCCGCCACTTCACGCTTGGTGCCAAGCGGCACGATGGTGCTGCTGCCGTCGCGCGCCAGTATCGCGACCCGGTTGGTGTCCACTTCCATTCCCGCGCCGGCCTCGAGCGCATCGTTCACCACGATGAGGTCGAGTTCCTTGCGCTCGAGCTTCTGCCGGCCCTTGGTGAGTGCGTCGCCGGTCTCCAGCGCGAAGCCGACGATCACGCTCCCCGCCCGGCGCACATCGCGCGTGGCCCGGAGGATGTCCGCCGTGGGTTCGAAGGGAATGGCCAGCGTGCCGTCGATGCGCGAGCGTTTGGAGGCACTGAATTCGCTCGGTCGGTAATCCGCCGGCGCCGCCGCCATCACCAGGATATCTGCCGCTGGGAGCGCCTCACGCACCGCCTGCTCGAGTTCGGCGGTGGAGTCGATGCGGATGACTCGCACGCCTACCGGTGGTTCGAGCATCACCGGACCGGAGATGAGCTGCACCTCCGCACCCCGCTCCCAGGCCGCTTCTGCCAGCCGGTATCCCATCTTGCCACTGCTCCGGTTGGTGACCACGCGGACGGGATCGATCGCCTCCCGCGTGGGGCCGGCCGTCACCACCATCCGCTTCCCCGCGAGCCGGCTGCTCCGCTGAAGGAGGCGCGCCGCATGCCCGGCGATGGCGTCGGGTTCGCTCATCCGTCCCGGGCGATTCGACGGTCCTTCCGCCAGTGACCCGATCTCGGGACCGACGACGGAGACCCCGCGCCGCTCGAGCAGCGCCAGGTTCACCTGCGTCTGTGGATGGGCGAACATTTCGTCGTTCATGGCGGGAGCGAGCAACACCGGCGCCGTGGCCGCAAGCAGCAGGCTGGTCAGCGCATCATCGGCCAGCCCCTGCGCCATGCGCGCTATCAGCTGTGCAGTGGCAGGCGCCACGATAATGAGGTCGGCCTGCTGTCCCCAGCGCACGTGGTGGAGCGCCGCGTCGCGGTCCCACAGCGACATCAGCACAGGCCGGCCCGTCAGTGCTTCAAACGTCACCGGCCGCACGAATTCCGCCGCCGAACGGGTCAGCACCACATCGACCCGCGCGCCGGCTTCGGTGAGATGCCGGGCGAGATAGCAGCTCTTGTAGCAGGCGATCCCGCCCGACACGCCGAGGACGACGTGCCGGCCGGACCACACCGTCATGCCTCGGAGCGGCGGCGGCGGACGAGCTTGTAGTTCAGGTCTCCCTCGGCCAGCTCCTCGAGCGAGCGTGTGGTGAGCTTCTCTTCCATCTGGAGATGGTCCTTCGGGAAGTCGTTCAGGTAGCGCGCGAACTTCGCCGCCACCAGCACGCCGAGATACTTGTTGCCGGCCTGCTTCGCCACTTCCGTCGGGGTGATGATCCGCATGTACTGCCTCCTTACGATCCTGCGTTCACGGCCGGGTGCCGCCGCGCTTCCGTCTCCACCGCCTGCCGGAGTTCCTGCAAGGTTCCCGACAGGTCGGCCAGGCGATGGGCGCGCCGCGACTCGGCCTCGATGATGGCATCCACCTGCTGCACTGCATGCTCGAGATCGTCATTCACGATCACGTAGTCGTACTCACCCGCGGCGAGGATCTCGTCCGCCGCCCGCTCCAGCCGGCGCCTGAGCGCCTCGGCCGTTTCCGTGTTCCGCCGCACGAGCCGATCGGCCAGCGACACTCCCGATGGCGGCAGCACGAACACCTCCACCGCCGCCGTACTGTTGCCCCTCAACTGCCGCGCGCCCTGCAGGTCGATGTCCAGCACCGCATGGTGGCCCGCGGCGTGGATCCGCTCGATCTCGGCGCGCAGCGTGCCGTAGAGGTTTCCACTGTACTCCGCCCATTCGAGGAATGCGCCGGCCTTCACCCTGCGCATGAACTCATCGCGCGGCACGAAGTAGTAATGCTCACCCTCCCGCTCGCCGTTGCGCGGGGCTCGCGTCGTGGCCGAGATCGAGTACCCGAGGTCGCGCCGGTTCGTCACCAGCTGCCGCGCGATCGTGGTCTTGCCGCCACCGGACGGCGACGACAGCACCAGGATGAAGGGCGTCACTCGAGGTTCTCGAGTTGCTCGCGGAATTTCTCCAGTTCTCCCTTCATGGCGATGACCGCCTGCTGGATCACCGCATCGTTCGCCTTGGAGCCCATCGTGTTCACTTCGCGCCCCAGCTCCTGTGCCAGGAACCCCAGCTGCTTGCCGGCCGGATGATCGCTCGCGATGGCGGCGCGGCAGGCCACCAGGTGCTGCCGGAACCGGACGAGCTCTTCAGTGATATCCAGTTTGTCCGCCAGCAGCGCAATCTCCTGCGCCAGTCGCTGGTCATCGAACGGACGCCCCGCCAGCAGCTGGGTCACCGAGGCCTGCAGCCGATCGCGCTCCCGCGCCAGTCTTCCCGGCGCCCGTTCGGCCACGATGGAACCATTCGCCTCAAGCGCGTCGAGCCGCGCCAGCAGGTCGACGCCGAGCGCCGCGCCCTCCCGCGCGCGCATCGCACGGCACTCCGCCGCCGCGCGCGCCACGATCGGCTCTACGTCAGCAAACGCGATCTCGGTGGCTTCCCCGCTCCGACTCACGAGCACTTCGGGCTGTCGCGCCACCAGCTCGAGCGTCACCTCTCCCGAGAGGTTGAGCGCAGACTTGAGTTCCCGCAACCGGCTCGCCGCAGCCTCGGCGCGAGGCAGATCGATGGCGAGCGTCGCCTCGCGCTCAGGGTATTCCGTCCACCGGGCCGACAGCGCGACATGCCCTCGATCGAGGTCCTTGCGCACCCGCTCGCGCAACTCCCCTTCCATCGCCGTCAACTCATTCGGGAGCTTGGGCGCGAAGTTGAAGAACCGATGGTTGACCGTGCGGATCTCGATCCGCAGGCGTCCGCCGGCCACCGCCCCCTCCGCCGCTCCGAACCCCGTCATGCTGTGCGGCAAGCCCGGCCCCCATCCGTGGGAAAGCGGGGAAAGATAGCGCCCAACCCGACTGGCTGGTAGGCTCGGTCGGCGAGACCTCCGTAGCGTCGCCCAAGATTGCAAGTAGCGGCAGGACTTGAGGATGGGGCCCGTGGCCTCAGCTAGTTCAGGAACCCCCAGCGAACGCCGAAGGTGGTGGCGAGCGGTGTCACCGGAAAACCTGGCACATAGCCCGGGATTTCGGACAGCAGGTTGGCGCGGGAAAAGTAGACCACAAAGCTCTGGATCTTGAGCTCGATGAGCGTCTCCAGGTACATCTGCGACGGTAGCACCAGCGGCGACCCGCCAGGCTCGGTTCCGAGAACGCCACCGCTCCAGCGTTCGAAGCCAAGCGAGGCCTTGAGGTCAAAGGCGCCACTCGGGAAGGTGCGCAGGAAACGGGAACGCACAGTACCCATGACGCGCGCATGTTCCGGCGGCTGGCCGTCAGGGACAACGCCTGTCGCACTGGAATACCATGCTTCGACCGAGATCCAGTTGGTGGGATTGATTCGGCCGCGTGCCTGGAACCAGTTGGTGGCCTCGGAGGACGCGATGGTCGCTACCACCAGCTGGGTTTCCTGGTACGCGACAGGATTGAAGGCCGATGTACGCGCCATCCCGAGTTCCACACCGAGCAGCTTGCTCTCCCAGCCCAGGCTCCCAGAAGCTTCGAGCACCGATTGCGCGGTGTCTGCCTCGATGCTCGGCGCCTGCACCACCGACCCGGCGCGCGCGCTTGCCCGCAACACGACGTGGCTGAATGGCACTGCCGACAGCTGGGCCCCGGCCCAGGCGCTCGAGCGACTGGCCGAGAGCAGCTGGTACGTCGCGTTGGCGTTGATACCGACACGCGGCGAGGGCGTCCAGCCCGCCGTAGCCCCCAGGTCCAGGATCGTCCAGCGGCTCCGGTATGCCACTGAGGCCGTGGCACTCAATGTAGGTGTGCGCCATGATCCGTTGGCCGTGACCGACCAGACACTCTGCTCCACGAAGTTCACCGTGTCACCGCCAAACGCCGTACGCGCGACGGTCAGATCGATGCCCGATCCAAGGCCATCATCGCGCTTGCGCAGGAAGCCACGGAGGAAGAGGTCGCTCCGGCCACCGTCGGTGCCAAGCACCGTGCCTCCGGTAGTGGAGGACACCTCGTCATGCCGCTTGGGCGACGACGTGATGTATTGGGCCACCAGGCCGAAGCGCGGCGAGGGCACATAGCTGAGTTGCGCCCACGCCTGCGTGTTAAGGTAGAAGCTCCCGCTCGCGCCGTTCGCCCTTCCGCTGTTGTAGTAGTCGCCCGCGATGCCGAAACTCACCTTGCTCACCGAGCGTTTTTCCAGTTGCGCCTGGAATCGCGTGAGGCTGTTGGTGCCGCGGCCCAATCCGATCAGGGAGCGTGGTACGACCCGGTCATAGCGGCGCGAATAGAGGTAGACACGAAGCGAGCCGGGCCAGGGCTCAATTTCCACCCGCTCGAGGAGGCTGAGGGCGAAGATGGAAGGATCGACCGACACGCTGTCGGCTCCCACCGCGACGTATGGCAGGCCATCGAGGAAGTACTCAACGGAGGTGGCACCCCGCGCGTGATAGTTGGGCAGTGCCGCGGTGCCGATCCAGCCCGTGCGCCACAGGTACGATCCGGGCACCAGGGCGACGAGATCCCCGAGCGTCTGCGCCATGGCCCAGTCCATCGAGTCCCTGGTGAACACGATCCGCGCACCGGACGCACGGGGACCCTCGGCGCCAATCAAGGGGAGTGGCGGGACCCAGAGGTCCTTCTTTGCGGTGGCGGTGAGGTAGCGTTCGGTCTGGATGGACTGCCGGCGCGCCACGGAATCAGCGCGCAGCGAATCGGTTCGGATGGAGTCGGCGCGGATGCTGTCGGCATACTGCTGCACCTGCGCATGCAGCGGCCCGGCACACAGCATGAGCAGCGCGGCAAGACCAAGTCGCGGGCTCAGGAGACGGCGGTGCGGCTCCGCGGCCACGCTGGGCGATCAGCCTTGTCGCGCGAGGACGAACTCGGAGAAGAGCCGGACTCCGGTACCGGTTGGGCCTTTCACCCGGGTCGCGTCCTCGCGTTCCGTGTATGCAGTGCCCGCGATGTCCAGGTGAGCCCATGGGAACCCGTCCACGAACTCGCGCAGGAACCAGCCCGCCGAGATGCTGCCGCCCGGGCGGCCGCCGCTGTTCTTCACATCGGCGATATCCGACTTGTTGAGGTCGCGGTAATCATCCCATAGCGGCAGCGGCCATGCCCGCTCATCGGCCCGCTCACTCGCTGCGCGGACTTCGCTGATGAGACCCTCATCAGTGCCGAACAGGCCCGTGGCAGTGTGCCCGAGGGCCACGACGATGGCGCCAGTGAGCGTCGCGATGTCGATGACGCAGGATGGGCTGAGCCGCCGGGCATACGACAGCGCATCCGCGAGAATCAGCCGTCCCTCCGCGTCGGTGTTGATGATCTCGATGGTCTTGCCCAGATGGCTGGTCACCACATCGCCCGGCTTGATCGCAGTACCAGAGGGCATGTTCTCGGTGGACGGAACCAGACCGACCACATGCACCTTCGGCTTGAGCCGACCCAGCATTTCGAAGGTGCCGAGCACCGCGGCCGCACCCGACATGTCGTACTTCATTTCTTCCATGTTGAGTGCCGGCTTGATCGAGATCCCGCCGGTGTCGAACGTGACACCTTTGCCTACCAGCACCACCGGGGCTCCCGGGGCTCCCTGATAGTCGAGCACTATGAATCGCGGCTCTTCCACGCTGCCCTGGGCCACGGCAAGCAGGGCGCCCATCCCCTCCTTCACGATCGCCGCCTTGTCGAGAACGGTGACCGGGATCCCATGACGCTTCCCGATGTCCTGGGCGGCGACGGCGAGCGCTGTCGGGGTGAGCTGGTTGGACGGCAGCATCTGGAGTCCCCGCGCCAGCGTCTGGCCGGCGCCGATGGCGGCACCAATGCGATGGCCGTCCTCCCACGCGGCGGCGTCCGCCGACGCGAGCACGTCGACCCGCTCGAGCGGTGCCTTGGGCTCCTCGGCAGGCCGCTTGAGCTCGGTGAAGTGCCATGCGCCCTGTGCCAGACCCTCGGCGACGGCCTGCGCCGCCTGCTTCACGGCCACCTTGCCAAGCGCCTCGGGTGCCACATGCAGTGCCGCCGTGCCCGCGCCGAGCGCGCGGCCGCGCTTGGCCGCAGCCGATGCGCCTCGCCGCAGCGCAGTCATGCTGCTCTCCTCGGCCTTTCCTACCCCGATCAGCAGCACCCGGCTGAACGGCGCGTCGGCATACGCCAGGAACGTGTCGTCCCGCTTCCCGGTGAAATCCCCGCTCCGGTACGCCCGGGCAAGTGCGCCAGCGGAGGCCTTGTCGAGCGTCGCCAGCGAGGCGGGGATGTCACCCCGCGGTACGAGCACGGCCAGCAACGGAGTCTTGTACTGCGATGGATCGGCGGCGACGACGCGGGATTCGAAGGCCATGGTCCTCTCGTACTGCGGTCAGCGTTCTGTAGGCGACGGTCGGGCGACGCGCCGCCGCAGGTTCGGGATGTGCTGCTCACGAGGTCCAGCATATACGGCACGGGGCCGGATCAGCTGGGGATCACGCGACTGCTCGAGCACGTGCGCGATCCAGCCGGACGTCCGGGCCACGGCAAAAACCGGGGCGAAAGCGGCGAGGGGAAGGCCCGCCGCGAGGTACACCACGGTGAGATAGTAATCGACATTGGCGCGAAGCCCGGTAAGTCGAACCACCGCGTCCTCCACCGACTGGGCCAGTTCGAAGGTCGCCATGGCTCCGGTGGAGGCGCAGGCCATCCCGGCCAACCCCCGCGCCGTGGGGGTTCGGGGATCCTCACCTCGATAGACCGGGTGCCCGAATCCAGCTGGCTTCCGCGATCCCTGGACCACCTTTTCCACCACGGTCTCGGCTCGCCCTGGAGTGTCCACTTCGGCCAGCAATTTCGCCACCGCCAGCGTGTGACCGCTGTGCTTCGGTCCGGCCAGTGCCCCGATGGCTGCCGTGATGCAGCTCGTGAGGTCGGCACCAGTGGACGCCGCAACCCGTGCAGCATACGTGCCGGGGTTGAGTTCGTTATCGGCGCGGAGGATGAGCGCCGCGTCGAATGCCCGCACCAGTTCAGCTGGTGGTTCCGCCCCGGTGGCAACGCGAAGGAAGCCGTGCGCCACACCATGGCGACCCCAGGCGGGACTGGCCCCTCCCTCCCGCCGCAATCGCAACCGCTCCGCGCTCACCGAGGGAACCCGCGCCAGCAATCGCAGAGCCTCGGGAGAAACCGCCAGATCGTCAAGAATGGGCGCGTCACCCAGGAGTGGAAGTCCGCTCACCGCCGTCCGGAGGACCACCAATTCGTCGGCCTCGCGCGGCACGGAGCGGAGCCAGCGACGCTCTCCCGATGACAGACGCTGCCCCGCGACCCACGCGCGACGGAAGGCCGATAATTCACGCTTCGACGGCAGCGCACCAGCAACGAGCAGGTAGGCTACCTGCTCGAAGGTCGCATGTTCCGCCAGCTCGTTGACATCATATCCGCGGTACGTCAGGCGTCCCAGCTCGGCGTCGAGATGGCACACCGCGGTGACGAACTGTGCGGTGTCGGGGGCTGGCGCCGCGGATGAAGTCATCCGGTTGAAGCTAAATGATCGCGGAAACGGACAGCAACCCAACAACAACGAACGCGCCACACTGACCGGGAAGCTGCGATGCCTCGCGCCGGCTCAGTTCGCGGTGCCGGACCAGCCCTCCATGCGTTCGAGCAGTCGCCGGCGCTGACCAGGCGTGTGAAGATCCTCAGCCAGCACCCGTCGCACGAGCCTCGCCACGAAGCTGTAGCCTCGTCCTTCCGCCACCAGCCAGCGCTGCCATTCCAGCTCGTCCAGTGCCTCCTCGACAACCCGCGGATCAAGCCTGGTCGCGTGCGCCAGCTGGTCGGCCGAGACCCGATCCGGGGCGAGGGACGCGGCGGCGAGTACTTCAGTGGCGGTCCGGCTCAGCCTTCGCGCATTGATGCGAAGGGCCGCCACGACGGCGCCCGGCAGCTCCGAAGGCAGTGTCTGTTCCAGCGTCTGCGCGGTGACCGGCCAGGCCTTCCCGCCGCCGTCCAGTTCGAGCCCGCGGCTTACGGCGCGCAGGATCTCCACGGCGAGGAGTGCCAGCCCCGCTGAATCGGTCGCGACCCGGCGCACAAGCCGCTCGAGTTCCCCGTCGGTGTAGGTCGGCAAGAGTGCCGCCGCGAGATCTCGGAGAGCACGCGTCGAGAGCGGGCCTATCGTCACGGCGGCGCCCGGGATCGTGCCGACCAGCCTCCGCAATTCGTCGAGCGCGGCACTCGTGGCGTCGCTCGAGGCGCCCAGGAGCACCATTACGGGCAGGTCGCCCATGGCGCGCAGCAGCCGCGGGAGAAGGCGGAGGCTGGTCGCGTCGAGCCGATGGGCATCATCGATGAGCAGCAGCAATGGCCGCTCCTCGGCGGTGGCGCGTACCACTTCGACCAGCGCCGCCTCCAGCCCGAGATCATCAGTGCCCTGCCCCGCACCGGCATAGCGCTCCGCCCACCGTGGATAGTGTCGGGCAAACACGGTGAGGGCGGCTGGAGCGGCGGCAGCCACGCCTGGCAAACCGTGCAGTCCTCCCGTGGCAAGACCGGGAATGAGGCTTCCCTCGCTGTCGAGATCGGCGTCCACCGCCCGCAGTCCCGCCACGGAACCACCATCGAGGGTCACTCTTGTCGCGAGTTCCTCCAGCAGCCGGGAGATGCCGGCACCCGGATCACCGGTTACCACCGACAGGGCCGCACGCCGAGTCTCACGACATGCTGCCCATACCTCCAGCAGTCGTGTGAGGTCGCTTTCGCGACCCACGAAAGGCGTGCGTTCCGCCTGTGACGCGATTCGGCCGGGTCGCGACTCCGCTACCGGCGCGTCCGCCACGTCACGGAGATGCCGAAGTTCTGCTGACATCTCCAAGCCGAGTTCCGACTTGAGCCGTGCCGCGAACCGATGCCCGCATTCCAGCGCTCCACGGCGGTCGCCCGACAGAAGACGGCTCCGCATCACGGCACGCGCCGCCCGCTCGGAGAGCGGGTCAAGCGCGAGCGCCTGTTCAGCCACCACAATCGCGGGGGTGGTCGATCCCTGCGCGAGCAGCTCTTCCGCACGATGCGCCGAGGACATCCACCCCCCGCGCACGCCAGTGCCGCCGCTCCGCTTCCAGCCAATCCTCGAACGCGGTCGCACCCGCCACCGCGAATCCCTCGGCGAACTCGCCAGCCGCCAGGGACGCCGCGCGCGACCAGTCCTTCGTCGCCACCGCCGCCTCGAACTCGTCGACATCGATGGTGAACGGCTCGCCGAGGCGCACCTGGTCAGCCACAGCCTCCACGGCGAGATCACCGCCCGCGCGCCGCAGGTGGCGAAGCGCTTCATTGAGGGAGTGTCGCGCCTTGCCCTCCTCGCTGTCGGCCCAGAGGAGGCCGATGAGGTGCTCGCGGCCGCGCGTGCGTCGAGGCGAGCGCAGCAGGTAGAGCAGCAGCGCGAGATGCTTTCGCCAGAGCAGTTCCGGAGGGGCCGGCTACGCCGTCGACGCTCACGGCCACCGGGCCCGAGCGCGCGGCAGGCGACTAGTGGCATTTGGCGATCTTCGCAGCACGCTCGGCCCGGGCTTTCAATGGGCGCAGCCCGGGCTCGACCTCAGACCATAGCTGCTCAACACGCTCGAGGTGGTGACAGGCGATTGCTACGTCGGACCGCTTCGCCCGCAACTCACCCCGGAGCATGCGGGCATACACGCTCAGGATCGCATCCATCTCGCCTTCCTGCGGCGCGCCGGATGGCCACCCTTCGAAGTCGCTGCTCTCGTACCAGAGCCACTCCCGGTCCGCCGCGTCGGGGTCGCCGAGCTTTAACTGCCACTCCCCCCGCTTGAGGTAGGTGTTTGCGCGGGCGAACGGACTCAGGTGCACAAGGGTCGTATCGCGGATGTAGATGACCGAGCTGGAGTCAAGGGCGGCACGCGGATCGCTTGTCCCAGCGGCCTCCGCACCGAGCAACGCGGCGTGCCGCCGCGCCGATGGGGATGCGGTACCAAGCACCTGCAGTCGGTCGCGTACCTCGGCAGCGCGCACTGTGTCGCCCCGTGCCAGCGCATCGCGTCCCAGGGCGTACAGCGCGCGCACTCGCGCGTTTCCTTCGAGCGGCGCAGTCTCCAGCCAGGCGCGCGCCGAGTTGACCTGCGCAGTATCGAAGTAGAGCCCGAGCGCCGCGAGGTGTACCGGCCACTCACGCTGCTGCAACCGCATCTCCGGGGTGTCGAGCATGTCGGACGCAGAGTCCAGGCGCACCATCGCCTTATGGGGCTGCCCCAGCATCAGGTATCCACCGGCCATCCCGATCAGTCCGGCCGCGCGCTGCCTGCCGTCCTTCCCCTTCTCGGCCAGGATGCCGCCCAACGCCAGTTGCTCGGCGGGGATGTCCATGAGGCTGCCGAGCCGTGCGAAGTCCGCCAGCGAACTCAGCATCACATCGCTGGGCGCGCGGAACCAGAGAAGGTGTGCAAGCTTCGCCTTCCATGGCGAGAAGCGCGCCCATGTGCCGAGTCGTTGAAAATCCTTGTATCGATCACCTGGCGGCGGGCCCAGAGCCTGACGTCGCTCCAGGTCCTGCCAGGCCCGGCGCTCCCGTCCGAGCCGCAGTTCGCCCCACCAGGCCATGTCATAGGTGGACGAATGGTTCATGTCCGGCTCGGTGGCGGCAAGCGTCGTCAGCGTATCGACGGTCTCCTCCAGCGATCGACCGACCAGCGCACCGCGGTGGAAGAGTTCGTTGGTATACAACAGCCACGCCGTCCCGCTCCTGGAATTACGTACCTCCTCCTCAAACAGGCGGAAACGCTCTCTGAGGTCCGGCGTGAGCGATGCGATCGCGAGGCGGCGATAGAACGGGGGCAGCGAGTCGATGTTTCTCGCGATGAACCGCAGGTCTGCACTGAAGTCCTTGCGCTGGATCCGCTTCGCAATCATCAGCTCCCATGCGGCGGACATGAACATGGAATCACGGTCCAGTGCCTCCCGGAAGTGAGCCTCCGCCGCGGCCCAGTTGCCACGCTGCACCGCCTCCTTGCCGGCGAAGAACTCCGCGCGCACCTGGTCTCCGGCAGGTCGGTACAGAAAGCTCCGGAAATCCGCGCAATCCCGTCTGAACGGGCCCTGGCACACTATCGAATCAGCCAACGAGTAGGAAAGCGCGTCCATTGCGCTGGTATCGGCGGTCACCGAGAACCGCTCGTAGGTCCGTCCGGCAGAATCGAGGGCCAGCTTCACACCCAGGACAGCCGCCGACCGGGTGAGACCAGCCTCCGTGTAGTAGTGCGCAAACGTTGGCGGCGTGCTTCTCTTCCGGGGCGGCAACGAGTCCCACCAGTCGGAAGTCTGCGCTCCTGGCGCCACCTTGATCCGGGTGGTCCCCTCGAGACGCTGTGCCACTTGAAGTGCGAGAGTATATCCATCGTCACTTCCTTCAGGGGCGACGAATGGCAGGATCGCGAGGTCGTTGACTCGCAGCGGCGGCGCGCAATGGGAGAGGTGCACCACGCGACAGGCTTGCGCGCGAATCCACGCCCGTATGATGTCGCCGAAGGCAAGGGTCACCAACACCGCGAACAGGAAGCCGATGGCGGCCAACAACGCGCTGACTGCTCGCGGCAGCCGATGCCGAGTCGTCGCGGGAATCGCTTCCTCGAGCGCCTCACGGAATGCCACGGCGTTCTCCCACCGTGCCTGCGGATCCCTGGCCAGGGCCCGTTCCAGCACTGGTTTGGTTCCGCGCGGGACGCCGTCCCAGGCATCCCTGGCCTCGCGCGTCTGGATCGTCGTCTCCTGCCCGGTCAGGCACTCCCGCAAGACCAGCCCGAAGGAGAACAGGTCCGATCGGGGACCAACTGCATCGGCATGGAGCTGCTCCGGCGACATGTACGCCAGCGTTCCGATGCGGGCACCCTCGCCGGTCAGAGTCGTCTCCTCCGAGTCCGCCGCGCTTGCGATGCCGAAGTCACCGAGGAGTGCCTGCTTGCCCCGCAGGAAGATGTTGGCCGGCTTGATGTCCCGGTGGGTAATGCCCAGCGCATGTGCACCTTCGAGGGCGGTGAGCAGCTGCACACCGATGTTGCACACTCGTGCTGGCGGCAGCGCGCCCTCTTCCTTGAGTACCTTCTGCAGCGTCGAACCGTTCACGAACTCCATGACGAAGTAGAGCAGCCCGTCGGGCGTCGTGTCGGCATCATACACTTGCACGATGTTCGGCACCGCGTGCAGCTTCGCGAGCCGCCGGGCCTCGCGCTTGAAGCGCTCTGCCATGACGGCCGTAGCCAGGTCGGGCGCCAGAACCTTGAAGGCGACAACCCGATTGAGTTTCCTGTCGGTACCCTTGAATACGTGGCCCATGCCGCCATCGGCGACATGAGCCTCCACGTCGTATCGCGGAGGAAGACCCGCCTTGAGACGGGCGAGCAGGCTGTCTGGGGATATGGGCACGGGGCACAGTGAGTATGCGAGGCCGTACTGAGGCCCGCAAGCACAACCGTTCAGGGATGATCGACCTATGGATTGCCACACGGCAGCTTCACGACCCCTTCAGGCGACAGGTGTTTCCTTGCGTCAGTCCCTCAGCGAGGTGCCCATGCTCGTCGCCCACCTGATGCACACCGACCTTCGTAGCGTCTTTGCCGATTCCACGGTGGCGGAAGCCGTCGTCACGCTGGCCGACGCCCATGTGTCTGGCGTTCCGGTGGTCGATCGACACGGCCGGCTGGTCGGGGTGCTGTCCAGCTCGGATGTCATTCAGGCGGAGGCGGAAGCGAGCGACCGGGCCAGTCGCATTGCCGTGCTGGAGGACACGCGAGCCTCAGAGCTCATGAATCCGCGACCCATTACGGTGACACCGGCCACCAGCATCAAGGAGGCGGCGCGTCAGATGCTCTATGCGGACGTGAAGCGATTGTTTGTAGAGGAGGATGGCAAGCTGGTCGGAGTCATTTCGCAATCCGACATCGTGGGGGCGGTTGCCGGGGGGAAGATCTAGACCGCATCGGTTGCTGGCAAAAGAAGGGGCACCCACGGGTGCCCCTTTGTATTGCTGGCTAACCACACGGAACGCGCCGTTCAGAAACCGATGCCGATGCCCACGCGGAACTGGCTCAGCTTGCCGCCAGAAGGGTCGTTCTTGAAGGTTTCGGTGAAGTCCTGCTGCCATGACAGGTTCAAGGCGAGCATGAGAATGCGGGCGCTGCCGGTCAGCATCCAGCCCCAACGCGTGTTGTTCGTATCATCCTTGTTGACACCGAACTCGTTGTCGCTGACGGAGGTGTTGAACGCCACGGTACCGGCGACGCCGAGCTGCACCGCGACGATCTTCGCGTTGAGATTCACGCCCACTTCGAGCGGAATCATGAAGGAACTGAGGCCGATGTTGTCGCTGATCGCAGGCACGGTGGATTCGACCTTGAAGCTCTGGTACTGGTAATCAAGCCCCGGCGCAACATATAGCATGTGGCCAAAACGGATATTACCACCGACGAAGTAGCCGATGTCACTGCTGGTACTGCTCGCGTCGGCTGCGGTCGGGACCTCACTGATCGACGACCAGTTCGGGCCAACCAGGAGTTGGATGGCGAACTGCGCGTGCGCGGGCACAGCCACGGTCATGAGCAGGAACGCAGGGACGAACCAACGAGCCTTCATGAGCCCTCCAGGAGTGTGGAAATCGTCCAGGCTTGAACTTAACTCGCGTCCTTCAATTCGTGTTCTCGAGCAAGTGCTGGAAGCACTGAGGTCAAATGCCCGGGGCGAGAGTCGAACTCGCACGGGGGTTGCCCCCCGGTGGATTTT